>CAUWBF010000001.1:0-371446 GCA_963557785.1 uncultured Clostridia bacterium
GAATTCCAGCCTTCCAAGCTGGCTATGCGGGTTCGATTCCCGCTACCTGCTCCAAATCGTAAAATCGTTGTATAAATTTAATGCAACGATTTTTTATTTTTTAAAAAAATAATAGTATAAAGGAAAAATCCCCAAAGTTTTGATAGCTTTACCAATACTCTGGGGATGGTTTTCCTAATGGTGTATTTTGCTTTCACAAATAGTGGCAAGTAAAAACAACACATTAATTACTAACATAATAAAAGAAAAAACATAAACGATTGATCTTGCATCAGTTGAATGAATAAAACCAAATAATATAAGAATGCAAGATAAGGCAATTAATAAAGTGATAATATTTTTTTTCAGAGAATTGTGCCTTCCAGCTTCGATATCTTCAACCCAGGTTCCAAACGCCAGAAGTGATATAAAGCCAAAGGATAAAAAGAAAATATTATCCATAGCTGCTGTAATCATAATAGCAAATTGAACCGAAATTAGTAGACACCAAAATACTGGAAACCGATGTGCTTCAAATAATTTGTTAGCAATTTTCATTTTAATTCCTCCTTAATCTAGTGTGATGTAGAATCCTTCTGTAGAAGCAAGGAATTGCTAATTTACGAGTTAAATAATATAATACAGTATTTAGCATAGAATTGCAATATCGAGATTTTTATGTTAAAATAAGAAAATCTCATTAATATATGGGCAAATAATTTTATAACGGAGAAAATGTGTATGAAACAACTAAGGGAAGACATTAAAACATTTAACATGGCAAAGCTTGAGTAATAATAATAAAATTACCAGAATTATTAGAAAAGAGTTTGAATGCAAAAGAAAAAGAGAAGGAGCAAAGGCAAGTAGTAACATTAAGTGATTTGATGTTTTTAAATAGAAATATTTTAATGAATCTGATATAATTTAAAGACGTAAAAGGAAGTTATATTATTAAAAAAAAAGAAATAGATATATATGTAATAGGAGGTATAGAAATGGATATTATAACAAATATAGTGTCATCATTTTGGTTTCAAACAATTTTTAAATTAGCATTAGGAGCAATATTGGCAGGTATTATAGGCCTAGAAAGGTCTTCTTGGAATAAACCAGCAGGTTTTAGAACTCATTCTTTAGTTGGAATAAGTGCTGTTTTAGTAATGCTTTGTGGGGAATATATGGCAGAAAAGTATGGCGCGGATCCTACAAGAATTTCAGCACAACTATTATCTGGTATAGGATTTATTGGTGCGGGAACAATATTAAGAGATGGATTTAATGTAAAAGGACTTACAACAGCAGCTGGACTTTTAGCAGTTACTTGTGTTGGATTAGCAATTGGTGCAGGATATTATTTAGGAGGAATTATTGGTACAGCTATAGCGTATATCGTTTTATCATTTCCATATAAGATATCAGATAAATTAGATCATTTTGATATTTTAGAATTTCATATTAATATAGTTAGTGAAGAAGCTTTACAACCAATAGAAAGAATTTTAACAAAATATGAAGTAGATATAAAAAAGATTGATAGAAAAGAAAATGATTTAGATGATAGACTTCAAACATTAACTATTATAGGTCAATATAATAAAAAAATATTCAATAAAAATGAATTAATGAGAAGCATCTCTTTGATTGAATATGTAAAAGATGTAGTAGTTGAAACTGCAAAAGAAGGAGTTGTAGAATAATAAAATAAAAAATACGTATCGGTTTGATACGCATTTTTTATTTAGAATAACAATTTTTTAGATGTAAAGTATTTATTAATAAAATTAAACGTATTTGCTATACTGTGGACAAATATATAATGATACTATATAATATAAATATATTGATAAAGGGAGAATACTATGGAAAAATCAAGAGTTAATATTGCAATAGAAAATCATAAAAAAGGTTATAATTGCTGTCAAGCAGTAGTATGTGCATATGCAGATCTAGTTGGAATAGATGAAAAAACAGCATTTAAAATATCTGAAATTTTTGGAACAGGTATTGCTGGAATGGCACAAACATGTGGAAGTGTAAGTGCAATGCTAATTATTGCTAGCCTAAAAAGTAGTGACGGAAATTTAGAAGAGTCTAGAAGTAGAATAAATACTTATAAATTAGGAAAAAATCTTGCAGAAGAATTTAAAAAGATGAATTCTTCTATAATTTGTAGTGAACTTAGAGGAGATAAAGGAACAGAAAAACTAAGAAGTTGTAGAGGATGTGTTATAGATTCTGCAATATTAATAGAAAAAATGATATTTCCTGGAAAATTTGAAGAATATATAGAAGAATAATAATTGAAAAAATGTCTTAATTAAGTTATAATTAATTAAGATAATTTGTGGGTATAGTTTAGTGGTAAAATTTCGTGCTTCCGACCCGAAGAGGCGGGTTCAATTCCCGCTACCCACTCCAAAAAAACGTCATACGTATTATGACGCTTTTTATATTAATTCTGAAAAATATAAATGTAAAGAAAATGTAATAAAATATATAAAGAAAATATGTTATATTATAATTAGAAGAAAAATGAGGAGAAATACTTATGAAGAATAAAAGTAATATTAAATATGCTATATCAACCATAATACTAATAATGATAGTTATGGCAAGTAAATGTATATATGCAGAAAATTTTGATGGAGTAAAAAATAATGAATATACGCAACAATATAAAATATGGTATTCGTTATCAGATGAAGAAAAATCTAAATATATGCAACCACTTGCATATCCAATAAAATTTGACCCTACATATTTAGATAACAATAGTAGTGCAGCCATGTCAAGAGTTGGAACTACATTGCCCTCTAAATACAACTTAAATGATGAAATAAATATAACTGTAAAAAATCAAGGTACTACAAATGAATGTTGGGCTTTTTCAATGATAAGTGTGTTAGAGTCTAATATTGCAAAAAGGACAGGAAAAATATCAGAGAGATTTTCAGAAAGACATATGGATTATGCAACATCTAAAACATTTTCAGATGGTACAAATAAAATAGCATTTTCAAGAGAAGTTGGAAGTGGAGGGAATGCATTTGTTGGATTAGGATATGCAACAAATGGTACAGGAATAGTAAAAAGCTCAGATATGCCATTTGAAAATAATGAAAATAAAATAAAATTATCTTCTATAAATAAAACACCAGCAGTTAAAGTTAATGATGCGAAAATTTTTACATCTTTATATAAGTATAAAGATAAAGCAACATCAAAAACAATAGTATATGATGGTGCAAGTACAGAATATACAGATGAGCAAGTAACTGCAGTTAGAAATCATATAAAACAATATATTATGAAAAATGGAGCATTATTTGCATTTACATATGCAAACGCAAGTGAATATTACAATAATACTGATATACTTAAATCAACAGCATACTATTGTGATAGCAAAACTGCAATGCCAGATCATGCTGTAACCATAGTAGGTTGGGATGATAATTATGAAGTAACAAATTTTAATTCAGCACATAGACCAAATAATCCAGGAGCATATATAGTACTAAATTCATATGGAGATAGTATTATGGATGGAGGGTACTATTATATATCTTATGAAGATGCTCTAATAGAATCTAGTATTGTTGGAATATCAGATTCAGAAAATATAGAATACTCTAATATTTATCAAAATGATTTTTATGGATATACAAATGAGTACTCATTACCAGGACAAAAAACAATATATGGAGCTAATGTATTTACAAGAAATACGGATAAAGTAGAAAAATTAGATGAAGTTGTTATATGCGTACCAGTTTCTACAAATATTGAAGTATATGTAAATCCAAGTGATGATTCATTAGAAACAGGAAAATTAGTGAAAGCTTCTTTAGAAAAAACAACAATTACTGAAACGTATAATACAGTTAAATTGACTAATCCAATAGAATTAACAGGAGATAAATTTGCTATTATAGTAAAATATAATGTAACAGAAGGGGAAGCATCTATAGGGATGGAAGTTAATTATAAAACAGTATTAGGACAGTCTACAATGTTTGATTGTATTACTGCAAGCGCAGGTGAAAGTTTCCTATCCTTAGATTCAAATAAATGGATAGATTTAAATACAGTATATAAAGATACGAATATTTGTATAAAAGGTATTGCGACAACAAAAACTGCAAGTAATAATCAAGTGGATAATAGTTCAAATAGTAATCAATCAACTAATAATAATCAAAGTACAAATCAAAATAGTAATAATGATAATACTATTGCAAAAATAAATATACCGAACGCAGGAGCAATAAAATTTGGAATAATAATATTAATAGTAGGAACAACATTAATAATCTCAGCATATAAAACTAAAAAATATAAAATAGTAAAATAGAGTAAAAAATGAATCTGCAATAGATTCATTTTTTATTTTAAAGTATAGATATAAAAGAAAATATATGCTATAGTATATTTTATAAGGAGCGTGAAATATATGACTAATGAAAAAGAATTAGCAAATAAAGCAAATGAAATAAGAAAAGGGATTATAGAAGCTGTATATAAAGGAAAATCAGGACATCCAGGAGGCTCACTTTCAATAGCAGATATATTAGCTGTATTATATTTTAATGAGATGAAAATAAATCCAAACAATCCAAAATGGGAAGATAGAGATAGACTAATATTATCTAAAGGACATTGTTCCCCAGCATTATATAGCGCTCTTGCACTAAGAGGATTTTTTGATTATAACGATTTAGCAACTTTTAGAAATATAGAAAGTAAACTGCAAGGACATCCAGATATGAATAAAATTCCGGGAGTAGATATGACTACAGGTTCATTAGGACAAGGATTATCTGTAGCAAATGGAATAGCTATTGCAGGTAAATTAGATAATAAAGAATATAGAGTGTACACAATTCTAGGAGATGGAGAAATAGAAGAAGGACAAGTTTGGGAAGCTGCGATGACTTCAAGTAAATACAAATTAGATAATTTATGTGTAATAGTAGATAATAATAACCTACAAATTGATGGAACAATAGAACAAGTAAAGAGTTCATATCCAATTGATAAAAAATTCGAGAGTTTTGGATTTGAAGTAATAAATATAAATGGTAATGAGATAAGTCAGATAACTAAGGCATTAGAACAAGCAAGAAATATAAAAGGAAAGCCAACAGCAATAATTGCAAAAACTATAAAAGGTAAAGGAGTTTCTTTTATGGAAAATCAAGTTGGATGGCATGGAAAAGCTCCAAATGAAGAGCAATATAAATTAGCAATGAAAGAATTAGAAAAGTAAAACAAATAGGAGATAAAGAAGATGAAATTAAATTATGAAAATAAAAAAGCGACAAGACAAAGTTATGGTGAAGCCTTACAAGAATTAGGAAATATTCATAAGGATGTTGTAGTTTTAGATGCCGACTTATCATGTGCAACAAAAACAGATCTATTTGCTAAAGAATATCCAGATAGATTTTTTGATATAGGAATTTCAGAACAAGATATGATAGGAACTGCAGCAGGACTATCAACTTGCGGTAAGATTCCTTATGCAAGTACATTTGCAGTATTTGAAGCAGGTAGAGCATATGATCAAATAAGGAATAGTATATGCTATCCAAATCTTAATGTAAAACTATGCGCAACACATAGTGGGGTAACAGTAGGAGAAGACGGAGCAACTCATCAAATGTTAGAAGATTTAAGCCTTATGAGAACACTACCAAATATGACAGTTATCTCTGTATCAGATGATATACAAGCAAAATGGGCGGTAAATGAAATATATAAAGTTAAAGGACCAGTATACTTAAGATTAGCAAGACTTGCAACACCGATAATATATGAAGAAAATCAAAAATTTGAAATAGGAAAAGGAATCCAAATTGGAGATGGAAAAGAAGCAACTGTAATTGCAACAGGAGTAACTGTTGCTGAGGCAATAAAAGCACAAGAAATATTAGAACAAGAAGGTATAAATATTAGGGTAATAGATATTCATACTATAAAACCAATAGATAAAGAAATTATTATAAAAGCAGCAAGGGAAACGAAAAATATAATCACAGTAGAAGATCATAGTATTATTGGAGGGTTAGGTTCAAGTGTATGTGAAGTGCTTTCAGAAGAATATCCTACAAAAGTATATAGAATGGGAATAAATGATACTTTTGGAAAATCTGGAAAAGCAGAGGAATTATTAAAATATTTTAGAATTGATAGCGAAGCAATTTACAATAAAATAAAAGAATTAGTTTAATATTTATGTCTAAAAGTCTTGCATAAAACGACTTTTATTGTTATGATAAAATTGTATATATTGAAAATATTTTGCACAATAAGGAGCATTTTAATATGATAGAATTTAGAAATGTTAATAAAACATATGATACTGGTACAGAAGCAGTAAAAAATGCAAATTTTATAATAGAAAAAGGTGAATTTGCATTTTTGGTTGGATCTTCTGGATCAGGAAAATCAACATTAATAAAATTAATACTAAAAGAGGAAGAGCCAACATCAGGGAATATAATTATAAATGGAAAAGATACAACTTTTATAAAACCTAACAAAATACCATATCTTCGTAGAAGTATGGGAGTTGTTTTTCAAGACTTTAGACTTTTACCAGATAAAACAGTGTATGAAAATGTAGCATTTGCTATGTATATAGTAAAAGCTACACCAAGACATATAAGAAGACAAGTGCCTATGGTATTATCTTTAGTAGGTTTAAGTGGAAAGGCAAAAATGTATCCAAACGAACTATCAGGAGGAGAACAACAAAGAGTAGCATTAGCAAGAGCTTTAGTAAACAATCCATCAATGCTTATAGCAGACGAACCTACAGGTAACTTAGATCCAGACACAGCCTGGGATATTATGAATCTTTTGAACGAAATAAATTTAAGAGGTACAACTGTAGTAGTTGCAACGCATGCTAAAGATATAGTAGATGAAATGAAAAAAAGAGTTATACATATTAAAAAAGGTATAATAGTAAAAGATGATAAAAAAGGTGGTTATGACTGTGAGATATAATACGATAGTTTACTTAATAGGAGAAGGTTTTAAAAATATATTAAAAAATAAAAAGTCTACCAGTGCATCACTTATTATAATGTGTTTAACAATGCTTATATTTGGTGTGTTTTTTATAATTGGTCAAAACATAAACAGTGTTATGCTTCAAGTTGAAAGTGCACAAGGAATAGAAGTATTTTTAAATGATATTTCTGAAGATAAAACAAAAGAAGTTGGAGATTATATTAGAAACATTGATGGAGTTAGTACAATAAAATATAAAACAAAAGAGCAAGCCCTAAACCAGTTAAAAAGTCAATTCGGAGAAAATGCATATTTATTAAATGGTTATGATGAGGAAAATATCTTTCCAGCTTCATATATTGTAACACTTACAGATTTAACCAAAAGTAGTGAAGTACAAGAAAAAATATCAGATATTGATAAAAATGTAGAAAATGAAGAAGACAAAATAATAAGTAGAATAACAAGTAGTGATCAAACTATATCTACGTTAATCAGTTTAGCAAATGGAGTAAAAATTATAACTGGTGTTATTTTAATATTTTTAATTATTATTTCAATATTTATTATAGCAAATACAATAAAACTTACTGTACACGCAAGAAGAAAAGAAATTTCTATAATGAAATATGTTGGAGCTACTAATAGTTTTATTAGATGGCCATTTATAGTGGAAGGAATTATATTAGGTGTAATTGCTGGAGCTATTTCTATGTTAATCGTAGGAAGTGCTTATAATATAATCATTCAAAAGATATTAGAGTCAACAGTTGTTACTGCTATGAATTTAACATTAGTAAGTTTTGCAGATATGTTTAATCTAATAGGATTAGTTTATTTATTACTAGGAACAGGAATAGGTGTCCTAGGAAGTAGTATTTCTATGCGTAAATATTTAAAAGTATAGATAGGAGTGTGTAATGAAGAAAAAGTTAGTTGTGAGTTTAGTTCTAATCATAATACTATTGAATAGTTTTGTAACTAAAACTTTTGCTGAAGACTTAGGTGAATTATATACTAAGCAAAATGAGATACAAGAACAAAAGAATGAAGCAACAACAAAACTTGAAATGGTTCAAAGTGAATTATCACAAACACTACAACAAGTGCAAGGACTAAGTGAAAATATAAATACTTATCAAAATCAAATTAATGAATTAGATAAAAGTATAATAGATTTACAAAGTTCTATAACAGATATGGAAGAAAGACTAGAAAAAGCTCAACAAGAATATGATCTTAAAAAGAAAACAATGGATATTAGATTAGTAGCAATGTATGAATCAGGAGAAACAAAATATTTAGATGTTTTATTAAATTCTAAAAGTTTGTCAGATTTATTATCAAATTACTATCTATTATCTGTATTAACTGATTATGATACTAATTTTTTAAGAGAAATTGATGAACAAAAAAAGAATATTATAAAAAACAAGGAAACTTTAGAAAACAACAAAAAAGAAATAACTTCTAAGAAAGAAGAAAAAGAAACTACGTCAATAATTCTTCAAAATACAATAACAATGAAAAATATTTATATGAGTCAACTTTCTGAAGAAGAAAAGCAAGTACAAGAAACGATAGATTTATACCAAGCTCAGTTAAATGAAATAGAGTCTGAAATTATGCAAATAACTTTAGCAAATTTAGGATCAGAGTATATAGGAGGAATAATGGCTTGGCCAGTTCCAGGATATACAGTTATTACATCACAGTATGGAATGAGAACACATCCTATAACAGGTGTATATAAGCTTCATACAGGAGTTGATTTAAGAGCACCTATTGGAGCAAATTTTATTGCTGCTAATTCAGGGATAGTTGTTAAAGTAAGTGAAGACGGAGCATATGGTAAAATGGTTATGATAGATCATGGTGGAGGCGTATCCACACTATATGCACACGGAAGTGAAATATTAGTACAGGTAGGTCAAACTGTGCATAAAGGAGATACTGTTTTGAAAGTTGGAAGTACAGGATATTCAACTGGAGCACATGCACATTTTGAAGTAAGAATAAATGGTTCACCAGTAAATCCAATTCCATATATAACAAATACAAATCCAGAAAATATAGAAAAAAATTCTACAGAAGAAAATTAATTTCCAATTTAACCCATTTTTAAAAATATATTGAAATAAAAAAGGAAATATAGTATATTTTAGGGTAGTGAGGTATAAAATGAAAACAAAAATATTATTAATAAAAATAATATCAATGGCAATGATAATAATGCTAGTGTTATTTAATTATAATTTTTTTAGTATGGCAACATCAGAATCATCTTTAAAAAATCAACAAAGTGTAATAGAAGATAAAATAGATGAACTAGAGGATGAAAAAAGTGAAATAACAGCTAGCAAAACTGAAGCATTAAAATCTATAAGCAGTTTAACAACTAAAATAAATGAATATGAAAGTCAAATAGATAGTTTAAATACTAAAATAGATGAACTAAATAAATCTATAAATGAATCAGAAAAAAAGATTGAGGAAGCAACAAAAGAATATAATAGACAATCAGATTTATTAGATGCTAGATTGCTAACAATGTATCAAGCAGGTCAAACTTCTTATTTAGATGTTATATTATGTTCTAAAGATATATCTGAATTAATATCTAATTATCACTTAATATCAATATTAACAGAAAGCGATACATCTTTATTAGAAAAAATTCAAAAGCAAAAGACAGAAATAGAGAATGCAAAAGCTGAATTAGAAGAAAGCAAAGCAAGTATTGAAAATGCAAAAACAGAAAAAGTAACTAAAAGTAATGAGCTTAAAAACTCTAAAGCAGAAAAATCAAATTTAGTAAACAAACTTTCAGAAGAAGAAAAATCTATACAAGAGCAATTAGACCAATTTGAAGAAGATAAAAAAGCGATTCAAAAGCAATTAGAAGAATTATCTAGAAAATATACAAATGTTACAGAGCCAAGCGCATGTGGATACATATTTCCAGTAGCAGGACTTACAAGAGCAAATATAAGAGTGAAAACATATCCATCATACTCAGGACATACTGGAGTTGATGTAAATATAAATGTAGTAGGAAAAACAGTAGTTGCAGTAAAATCAGGAACAGTTGTAACATCAACAGCACTAAAAAATCCAAATGGTACATATAGAAGTTATGGAGAATATATAATTATAGATCATCATGATGGTACAATGACATTATATGCACATGGATTAGCAGGAAGTAGAAAGGTTTCTCCAGGACAAAAAGTTACACAAGGACAAGCTTTAATGACAGTTGGCTCTACAGGAAATTCAACTGGAACACACTTACACTTTGAAGTAAGAGTGGGAGGTAGACCGGTAAATCCATTCCCATATTTACCATAATAGTAAATAAAAAGAGAATATTTTAAAATATTCTCTTTTCTTAGTTATATAGATTTTTTTCATATAAATCTTCTATAAATACATCTTTTTCTTCAAAATTATCAATAAAACCTACCTTAGCAATATTATTATTAACTTCTTGAATCCATACAGGTCGTTCATCATAAAAAACATCTATTTTTTCTCTATTATTTATCAGTTCGTGAACTCTATTTAAATTCATAACAAAACCTCCTAAAAAATAAACTTGTACTAATAATATATCCAATTATTAGAAAAATATACCAAAAATTAAAGAGGTCTATTTCGAAAAATAGACCTCTTGCCTTGATGGAGTCTTAAATTAAGAACAAGAACGTAAAATTAGATACGAGACGAACTGTGCTTCACGACAAGAATTGGAAATGGGTTTTCCAAACTCCTGAAGTACTTTTTCAATCTCCATAGTTTGTTTTTCATCAGGAATTTTTTCCCAAAATGAAAATAAAATATCAGCTGTACCATTACGGAAAAGTATTTCAGGCTGTAAATCTGTTATTTCAGCCACACGTGAGCGAATTAACCGTTCTGTCTCTAAATTACTAACGTTACTCATAAAGTATATCCTCCTATTTGTACTGCAGTTTAAATAAAACAAACTGCGATATGAATTGTTGCATCTAATAATATTATAGCATACTTGACATAAAATAACAAATTAAAAGAGTACTAAGCTTTTTGTGCTTAATACTCGTAAAAGAATTGGTGACCCGTACGGGAATCGAACCCATGATTCAGCCTTGAGAGGGCTGCGTCTTAGCCGCTTGACCAACGGGCCAAATAATGTAATTAACATATATATTTATAACATATTATGCCTATATAAGTCAATTAAAAAGTAAAAAATATATTGACAAAACAAAATTTTGATATATAATAGTACCAAACAAAAATTTGCAAAATAATAACTGAGAGGACATTATAAAACGATGGAAAATAAAGAAAGATTAGATAGTTTTTTAGTAAAAAATAAATTATTTGCTAGTAGGCAAAAGGCAAAGTATGCTATAGATAATGGAAATATATATGTTAATGGAATTCAAGAAAAAAAATCTAGTAAAACAGTTTCTAGTGAAGATAAAATAGAAGTTAAAGGAGAAACTTTACCATTTGTAAGCAGAGGAGGACTAAAACTAGATAAAGCTATAAATAAATTTAATATTGCATTAGCAGATAAAGTTTGCATGGATATAGGAGCATCAACGGGTGGATTTACAGATTGTATGTTGCAAAATAAAGCTAAGAAAATTTATGCAGTTGATGTTGGAACAGATCAACTAGACGAAAAGTTAAAAAATAATGAAAAAATAATTAATATGGAACAAACTAATATAAAAGATTTAAATTCAAACTGCATCGAACAAATCGATTTTATAGGAACAGATGTATCTTTTATATCTATAACACATGTATTACCTAAAATATATGAGTTATTAAAAATAAAAGGAAAAGCAGTAATACTAATAAAACCCCAATTTGAAGCGGGACCCAAAAATATAAATAAAAATGGAGTAGTAAAAGATATAAAAATACACAAAAAAATAATATTAAATATTATACTATTAGCTAATAAATTAGGATTTAATATATTAGATTTAGATTATTCACCAATTAAAGGACCAGCAGGAAATATAGAATACTTATTATATATAGAAAAAAATGAAAATAATTTATTAGATACATATAGTATTAAAAATAAAATAGATTTTGTAACATCAGAAGCTTTTAAAAATTTGAAATAAAGGAGATTTTTTATGATAACAACCTTACATATAAAAAATATTGGTATAATAGACGACATTACAATAGATTTGAATGATGGTTTAAATATTTTAACAGGAGAAACAGGAGCAGGAAAAACATTAATAATTGATTCTTTATCAATTATTGCAGGTGGAAGATTCTCAAAAGAAATGATAAGAAAAGGACAAAATCATTCTTTTGTAGAAATAGGAATGTACTTACCAAATAATGAAATGGCTATAGATGGAAATGTTGTTGTATCAAGAGAAATATATGATAATGGTAGAAACTCATGTAAAATAAATGGAAGATTAGTTACAGTAGCAGAATTAAAAAATTATATGAATAACGTACTTAATATCCACGGACAATTAGACAATCAAAATTTATTAAATAAAGATATGCATATAAAATATTTGGATAGTTTTGCAGGAGAAAAGCTACAACAATTAAAAATTAAATATAGGGAACTTTTTACAAAATATAACTTAATAAAAAATGAATTAAAAAACAATTATGGAGATGAAAAAGAAAAACAAAGAAAACTAGATTTATTGCAATATCAATTTAATGAAATAGATGAAGCAAAATTAAAGCTTGGTGAAGATGAAGAACTAGAAGAACAAAGAAAGATAATAAATAATTCTGAAAAGTTATCTGAAAATTTAACTGAAGCTGACTTGAAAATAGGAGAAGATGCTCTAGACTCTATATCTTCTGGTATAAAAAATTTAGAAAAGATAGAGAATATAAACGAAAAGTATGCGACCACTTTAAGTAACTTAAAAAGCTTGTATTATGACTTACAAGAAATATCTCGAGATATAAATTTATATAAAGACGATATACTATTTGACGAGGAAGAAAGAACACAAATAGAAGAAAGACTAGATTTAATATTTTCTCTTAAAAGAAAATATGGAAATACTATAGAAGAAATTTTAAGTTATAGAAATAACATAGAAGAAGAAATAAACAAAATTCAAAATATTGAAGAACATAATAATAAATTAAAAAATGAATTAAAATTAATAGAAGATTCAATGTTTGAATTATGTGATAAAATGACTATAATTAGAAACAAATATGCAAAAGACTTATCTGAAAAAATAAATTTAGAGTTGGCAGATTTAGAAATGCCTAATGCAAAATTCTTTGTATCAGTATTAAAAATTGAAAATAAAGAATTTAATAAAAATGGATTGGATAATATTGAATTTATGATATCTACCAATATAGGAGAAGATATGAAACCTCTAACAAAGATTGCATCAGGAGGAGAAATGTCTAGAATAATGTTAGCTATAAAAACGGTATTATCGAATGTAGATTATGTATCAACTTTAGTATTTGATGAAATAGATACAGGAATAAGTGGAAAAGCAGCAAAAGCAGTAGGAGAAAAATTGAAAAAAATATCTGACAGTCATCAAGTATTAGTAGTAACTCATCAAGCAAGTATTGCTGCAAAAGGAAAATATAATTACTATATATATAAAGAGTCAAATAATAATACAACCAATACAAAAGTAAAATTATTAAATGATGAAGAAGTTATAAAAGAAATTGCTAGAATTTCTAGTGGAGATATTACAGAAATATCTTTAAAACATGCAATGGAATTAAGAAAAGCTATATAATTATGGTTTACAATATTGAAAAACTGAGATATAATAGTAACATCAAAAAAGAAGGAGTCGAGTATTATGCAAGAAAATAATAATGTAAACGAAGAAGAATTAGATATAAATCATTTAATGAAAATAAGAAGAGAAAAATTAGAAGAATTACAATCACAAAATAAAGATCCATTTGAAATTACTAAATATGATAGAACTCAAACAGCAGGAGAAATAAAAAATAATTATGAAAAATATGAACAAAAAGATGTATCTGTTGCAGGAAGAATAATAGCAAAGAGAATAATGGGTAAAGCATCATTCTGTACAATTCAAGATAGCGATGAAAAAATACAAAGCTATGTAAGTATAAATGATTTAGGAGAAGAAAGTTATAAAGCTTTTAAGACATTCGATATAGGAGATATTATTGGAATTAAAGGTTTTGTATTTAAGACTAGAACAGAGGAAATATCTGTACATGCAAAAGAAGTAACCTTGCTTTCAAAATCTTTAAGACCATTACCAGAAAAATTCCATGGATTAAAAGATGTAGATCTACGTTACAGACAAAGATATGTAGACTTAATAGTAAATCCTGAAGTTAAAAATACATTTGTTTTAAGAAGCAAAATAATCAAAGAAGTAAAAAAATATTTAGATAATAAAGGATATTTAGAAGTAGATACACCAATATTAAATACAATAGCAGGTGGAGCAGCAGCAAGACCATTTATTACACATCATAATACATTAGATATAGATATGTACTTAAGAATAGCAAACGAATTATATCTTAAAAGATTAATCGTAGGCGGTTTTGATAAAGTATATGAAATGGGAAGAATGTTTAGAAATGAAGGAATGGATATAAAACATAATCCTGAATTTACAAACATAGAATTATATTCAGCATATGAAGATTATAATGATATGATGGATATAACAGAAGATTTATTCAGAACAGTTGCTACAAATGTATTAGGAAAAACAACTATTAATTATCAAGGAACTGAAATAGATTTAGGCTCAAAATGGAAAAGAATTTCAATGATAGATTCAATAAAAGAAGTAACTGGAGTAGATTTTAATCAAATAGAAACAGATGAAGAGGCTATAAATATAGCAAAAGAAAAGAAAGTAGAAATAGACGAATTAAAGAAGACTAGAGGAGATATTATAAATACTTTCTTTGAAGAATTTGTTGAAGAAACATTGATACAACCAACATTTATATATGACTATCCAGTAGAAGTATCACCACTTACAAAGAGAAAACCATCAGATAAAAGATTAACAGAAAGATTTGAAGTATTTATTGATGGTAGAGAATATGGAAATGCATATTCTGAATTAAATGATCCAATAGATCAATATGAAAGATTTAAAAAGCAAATGGAAGCTAGAGAAGCTGGCGATGAAGAAGCTAATATGATGGATGATGATTTCATAAATGCACTAGAATATGGAATGCCACCAACAGGAGGATTAGGAATTGGTATAGACAGAATGATAATGTTACTTACAGATTCTGCTTCAATAAGAGATGTACTATTATTCCCAACTATGAAACCACTAAACCAATAAGAAAAATTGCTAAAGAAAGGATAAAATTATGTATATAGATAAAAGAATGATATATATAATAATGGGGGTTTTATTATTAACAGGAGTATCTAGTATGATAAGAACAGGAGAAATTATTAGTTTATTACTAACATTACCTGGTCTATTAATAGCAATTACATTTCATGAATATGCACATGCTTTAGCTGCAGACAAACTTGGAGATAGTACACCAAGAAATCAGAATAGATTAAATTTAAATCCACTAAGTCATTTAGACCCAGTAGGCTCAATACTATTACTATTTGCGGGATTTGGATGGGGAAAACCTGTTCAAATAAATCCTAGAAATTTTGACAAAAAAGTTTCTATGTCTGCAGGAGAAGCTATAGTATCAGCTGCTGGACCAATAATGAATATTGTATTAGCCATTATATTCACTATAATTTATGTTTTACTATATAAATTTGCATACATTTGGCTATTTACAACTACAGTAGGTTATATAGTGGGATTAATATTACAATTAACAGTGTATACAAATATAGGACTAGGAGTATTTAATTTATTACCATTTCCACCATTAGATGGTTCTAAAATATTTATAAATTTTATGCCATATAAAGTTAAAAATTGGTTTATTGAAAAACAACAAATATTTTATATAATATTTTTAGTAATTTGGCTTACAGGAATATCATCATATATAATTAGTCCTGTGATAAATACTATTTCAGATGGAATATTCTGGATAGTTTCAAAGATATTTAGTTTTATTTAAAGTAATAGGGTAGGCTAAAAGTCTACTCTATTAATCTTAATAGAGAAAGGAGCTATAGTAAACTTTTAGTTATGAAAGATATAATAACATTAGGGATAGAATCAAGCTGTGATGAAACATCAGTTGCAGTAGTAAAAAATGGAAGAGAAGTATTATCTAATATAATAAACTCACAAATATCGATACATGAAAAGTTTGGAGGAGTTGTACCTGAAATAGCCTCAAGAAATCATATAGAAGCAATTTCAAATGTAACTAAACAAGCACTTAAAGAAGCCAATATAACATATGATGATATAGATGCAGTTACTTGCACATATGGACCGGGGCTGGTGGGTGCATTATTAGTTGGTGTGTCTTATGCAAAAGCTTTAAGCTATGCAATAAATAAACCATTAGTTGGTGTTAACCATATTGAAGGACATATTGCAGCAAATTATATAACACATAAAGATTTAAAACCTCCTTTTATAGCATTAATTATTTCCGGAGGGCATACACATTTAGTACATATAAAAGATTATAATGAGTTTGAAATATTAGGAAAAACAAGAGATGACGCAATTGGAGAGGCTTTTGATAAGGTTGCTAGAGTTATTGGATTAGGTTATCCAGGAGGCCCTAAAATAGATAAACTTGCGAAAGAAGGAAAACCAAATATAGAGTTACCAAAAACTCATTTTGATAATTTAGATTTTAGTTTTAGTGGAATTAAAACAGCAATTATTAATATGCATCATAAAAATCCAAATATAGATAAAGCAAATTTGGCTGCAAGTTTTGAAGAAGATGTTTCAGATATACTAATAGAAGCTACAAATGCAGCAATTAAAAAAACTGGTATAAGAAAAGTAGTATTAGCAGGAGGTGTATCTGCTAATAGCTGTATAAGAAATAAGTTTGAAAATCTAAAAAAAGAACATGTAGAAGTATATTATCCTGAAATGATATTATG
Source organism: uncultured Clostridia bacterium (assembly GCA_963557785.1). Lineage (GTDB taxonomy): Bacteria > Bacillota > Clostridia > TANB77 > CAG-508 > Merdicola. The sequence goes on from CAUWBF010000001.1 coordinate 17,057, forward strand.
TACAGATAATGCAGCAATGATTGCTTCAGCAGGATATTATAACTATATAAGTGGAAAACGAGATAAATTAGACTTAAATGCAATTCCAAACTTAAAATTAGGAGAATAATCGGAGGAAATAATGGCAATTTATGCAATATCAGATTTACATTTATCTTTTAGTACTGATAAACCCATGAATATATTCGGAACACTATGGGAGAACTATGAAGAAAAGATAAAAGAAAATTGGATAAATAAAATACAAGAAGATGACTTGGTTTTACTACCAGGTGATTTTTCATGGGCAATGTATTTAAAAGATACTGTAAAAGATTTTGAGTATTTAAATAATCTTCCAGGTAAAAAACTACTACTAAAAGGAAACCATGATTATTGGTGGACAACATTAACATCTATGAGAACATTTTTGAAAGATAATAACTTTGAAAATATTGATTTTATATATAACAATAGTTATGAATATGATGGAAATATTATTGCAGGAACTAGAGGATGGACACAATCAGATGATAATGAAGATAAGAGATTAGTAAAAAGAGAATTAATAAGACTAGAATTGTCAATTCAAGATGGAATAAAAAAATATGGAAAAGAAAAGCCAATAATAGTATGTATGCATTATCCACCTATTGTTAAGGGAAATAACTATACTAGAGTAGAGTTTGCAGAACTTATGGAAAAATATAATGTAAAACAATGTATTTATGGTCACTTGCATGGAACATCACAAGTGGGATTAATAGAAGGAAAAATAAATAATATAGATTACAAAATGGTAAGTTGTGATTATACAAATTTTGAACTTATAAAGATTACATAAATAAGTGTAATTTATATGAAAACACTTGCAATATACATAATTTGTGGTATAATAAATAGGCAAATTTATTGACGAGAATGAAAGGATTGAAAATTAATGAGTATTAAAGTTGAAAAAACAGATAACAAAAACGAATTAAAATTAGAATTTACAGTAGAAGCTGCAAAATTTGATGAAACAATGAAGAAAATTTATTTTAGAACAGCAAAATATTTTAATGTACCAGGATTTAGAAAAGGTAAAGCACCAATGAATATAGTAGAAAAACACTATGGAGAAGAAATATTCTACGAAGATACATTTAACGACATATTACAAGAAGTATATGAAAAAGAACTAGAAGAAAATAAAATAACAGCTGTAAGTTATCCAGATATAGATATTAAACAAATTGGAAAAGGAAAAGATTTAATATTTACAGCAATAGTTCAAACAAAACCAGAAGTTAAAGTAGAAAAATATAAAGGTATAGAACTTGCTAAAATAGAGTATAATGTAACTGACGAAGATATCGATCATGAATTAGGACATATGGCAGAAAGAAATTCTAGAATTGTTACAATAGAAGATAGACCAGTTGAAAATGGAGATATAACAGTTATAGATTTCGAAGGATTTGTTGATGGAGTTGCTTTTGAAGGTGGAAAAGCAGAAGGTCATGAATTAACAATAGGAAGTAATACTTTTATTCCTGGATTTGAAGAACAAATAATAGGAATGGAAAAAGAAACAGAAAAAGAAATTAAAGTAAAATTCCCAGAAGAATACTTCTCTAAAGACTTAGCTGGAAAAGATGCTACTTTCAAAGTAAAATTACATGAAATAAAGAAAAAAGAATTACCAACAATAGATGATGAATTTGCTAAAGATGTTAGCGAATTTGATACTTTAAAAGAGTTAAAAGCAAGTATAAAAGAAAAAATACAAAAAGAAAATGAAACTAGAGCTAAATATGAACTAGAAGATGCAGCAATAAAAGCAGTTTGCGATAAAACAGAAATAGATATACCATCTGGAATGGTTGAAACAGAATTAAATAATATGGAAAGAGATATGGAAGGAAGACTTCAATATCAAGGATTAACATTAGATAGTTATTTAAAAATGCTTGGAAAAACTAAAGAAGATTTTAGAAAAGAATATGAAGAACAAGCTAAAAATTCAGTAAAATCAAGATTAGTATTAGAAGCAATATCTAAACAAGAAAAGGTAGAAGCAAGCGACGAAGAAATAGATGAGAAAATTAAAGAAATGGCTGCAAACTACGGAAAAACAGAAGATGAATTAAAAGGAAATGAAGCTTTAAGAAATTACTTAAAAGGAAGCATAGAAACAGAAAAAACAATAGAATTCATTGTAAAAAATGCAAAAATAAAATAAGATAAATAAAAGCGTAGGGAGTGGTAGTAAAAGAAGTTGCAAAATAGTAACTATGAATGCAATCGATTCCTACGCCTTTTTTAATACATATTCAAGGAGGAAAAAGTATGTTAGAAAAAAATAGTTTAGTACCTTATGTTATAGAACAAACAAGTAGAGGAGAAAGATCATATGATATATTCTCTAGATTACTAAAAGATAGAATAATATTCTTAGGAGAACAAGTAGATGCAACAACAGCAAGCTTAGTTATTGCTCAATTACTATTCCTAGAGTCAGAAGATCCAGAAAAAGAAATTAGTTTATATATAAACAGCCCAGGAGGTTCAATAACAGATGGAATGGGAATTGTAGACACAATGAACTATATCAAATGTCCAGTTTCTACAATATGTATAGGAATGGCAGCAAGTATGGGAGCTGTTTTATTAGCATCAGGAGAAAAAGGAAAAAGATTTGCTACACCTAATGCAGAAATATTAATTCATCAACCTTTAATTGGAGGTCAAGGTGGAGGACTATCAGGTCAAGCAACAGAAATAAAAATCCATGCAGATCATATGGTTAAAACAAGAGAAAAATTAAACAAATTATTGAGTGACAGAACAGGTCAAAGTATAGAAACAATAGAAAGAGATACTGAAAGAGATAATTATATGACAGCTGAGGAAGCATTAAAATATGGACTTATAGATGGAATTATGGATAAAAGAATGTAAAAGGAGTGTTCTTAGAAATGGCAAAAAACGATAATAAAGGAAGTGTAAAATGTTCCTTTTGTGGAAAAACACAAGATAGTGTAGATAGAATAGTAGCAGGTCCTGGAGTTTATATTTGTAATGAATGTGTTCAAGTTTGCTCAAATATAATAGAAAATGATTACTATGAAAATGAAGAAGAAACATATACAACTACTGAAGCAAATGATGTACCAACACCAGAAGAAATAAATAACATATTAGACCAATATGTTATAGGTCAAGAAGAAGCCAAAAAAACTTTAGCAGTTGCAGTTTATAATCATTATAAACGTATTAATAATATAGAACTAACAGAAAAGAATGATGATATAGAAATACAAAAAAGTAATATATTATTATTGGGACCAACAGGATGTGGAAAAACACTACTTGCTCAAACATTAGCCAAAATATTAAATGTACCATTTGCTATAGCTGATGCTACTACCTTAACAGAAGCAGGATATGTTGGAGAAGATGTTGAAAATATTTTATTAAAATTAATACAAGCTGCAGATTACGATATAGAAAAAGCAGAAAAAGGTATTATCTATATAGATGAAATTGATAAAATATCAAGAAAGTCAGAAAATCCATCAATAACAAGAGATGTTAGTGGAGAAGGTGTTCAACAAGCGCTACTAAAAATTGTAGAAGGAACTACAGCATCTGTGCCACCACAAGGAGGTAGAAAACATCCTCATCAAGAATTATTACAAATAAATACAGAAAATATACTATTCATTTGTGGAGGAGCTTTTGAAGGACTAGAAAAAATAATAGAAGATAGAACAGGTAAGAAAACTATTGGATTTGGAACAAAGTTACAAGAAAATATAAATCAAAAAGATAAATCAGAAATATTTAAAGAACTATTACCACAAGATTTATTAAAATTCGGATTAATTCCAGAATTTGTAGGAAGATTACCTATTATAGCAACTCTTAAAGATTTAGATAGAAAGGCTTTAATAGAAATAGTAACAAAACCAAAAAATGCTTTAGTAAAACAATATAAAAAGCTTTTTGAAATTGATGGTGTAGAATTAGAATTTAAAGAAGATGCCTTAGAGTTAATTGTAGATAAAGCCATTGAAAGAAAAACTGGCGCAAGAGGTTTAAGATCTATTATTGAAGAAATAATGAGAGATATAATGTATGAAATACCATCAAATCCAAAGATAGAAAAATGCATTGTAACTAAAGAAACAGTAATGGGAATATCAAAACCAGAAGTAGTTATAAATGAAAATAAAGAAATAAAAAAGCAAGTCAGCAAAAAGAAAGTAAGTAATAGAGAAAAATATGAATCAGCATAATAACAGAGAGAAAATCTCTGTTATTTTTTATTTTTTTATTGTAAATAAATGTAATATATGATAATATGATGTCGTAATTTGTAGAATTATAGTTTTGGAGTATAAAGGAAAGGGGGATTCATAATGAACGCAAAAACAACTAGTATAGTAGCATATATTTCATGGATAGGATTACTAATAGCATATCTTGCAGGAGATAAAGAAGGAGCAAAATTCCACTTAAATCAAGCTTTAGTTGTATTCTTATTCTCTTTATTATCTGTTATTCCATGTGTTGGATGGATATGGGGAATATTCATGGTAGTATGCTGGATAATGGGACTTGTAGCAGCTATAAAACAAGAAGAAAACGAAGTTCCTTTAATTGGAAAAATCAGAATAATAAAATAATTGATATTTTTTAAAAATAAGGCTGTTATTTGTATAACAGTCTTGTTTATTGTAATATACTAGGAGAGAAGTTCAAAATGAATGATAATAAAAAAGAAGATATAATATACGAATCTGTTATAATAGCTATTATTTTAATAATTATTTCTGCAATAATATATAAGACTTTTATAATAAAATATTTTCAAATTCCAGAATGTATAATTTATAATAAATTTCGGAATATATTGTCCAGGTTGCGGTTGTACCAGAGCATTAGTGAGCTTAGTAAAACTTGATGTTATAAGTTCAATCAAATATAATCCAACAGTTTTATATTCAGTTATAATGATAGGTATTTATGTGATAACACAAACTATTTCAAGAATATTTAAGAATAAAAATATCTATGCTTTAAAATATAATAAGAATTATATTTATGTTGGAATAGTGCTATTAATAGTTACTTGTATCATTAAAAATATTATTAAATTTATGCCGTAAAACAATTGAAAAAAGAGGATATATGTGATATATATAACTTATAAAAAGAGGATTATAAAAAGAAATTATGAAAAATATAAAAGATTATGATTTAGAAGAATTAAAAAAAGAATTTATAAATATGGGTGAAAAACCTTATAGAGCAGAACAGGTATTTAAATGGCTATATGAAGCTGATGTAACAAGTTTTGATGAAATGACAAATATATCTATAGAATTAAGAGAAAAGTTAAAAGAAAATTTTTCTCTATGTGTATATAAAATTGTAAAGAAACAAGTTTCATCAGATGGCACAAAAAAATACTTGTTTGATATTTTAGATGGAAATATGATTGAAACTGTATTAATGGAATATCATCATGGAAAAACTTTATGTGTTTCATCACAAGTTGGATGTAAAATGGGTTGCAAGTTTTGTGCATCAACTGGTATAAAATTTATAAGAAGTTTAACTTCAGGAGAAATAGTAGAGCAAATATTAGCAGTACAAAGAGATGAAAATATAAAAATATCTAATGTGGTATTTATGGGAATAGGAGAACCATTAGATAATTATGATAATGTATTAAATGCAGTTAAAATACTTAATAATCCTAAAGGATTAAATATAGGTGCAAGACATATAAGTATATCAACAAGTGGATTAGTTCCAAAAATATATCAGTTAGCTGATGAAAAGTTACAATGTACATTATCAATATCATTACATGCAACAACAGATGAACAAAGAAGTAAAATGATGCCTGTTAATGATGCATATAATATAGAAGAACTATTAAAAGCTTGTAAGTATTATATAGAAAAAACAAATAAAAGAATATCTTTTGAATATGCATTAGCTAAAGATAATAATGATAATTTAGAAGATGCAAAAAGATTAGTTAAGTTATTAAAAGGAATGATTGCACATGTTAATTTAATTCCTATAAATAAAATAGAAAATGGAGCTTTTGTAAAGTCATCAAATGAAAATATTATAAAATTTAGAGACTATTTAAATGAACATGGTATAGTTGCAACTATAAGAAGAGAATTAGGTTCAGATATAGATGCAGCATGTGGTCAATTAAGACGTAAAAATGTAGATAAAGTAGAGGTGGAATAATGATAGTTTATGCAAAATCAGACTTAGGAAAAGCAAGGGATAAAAATGAAGATAGCTATTCTATACCTAATTCTGATGATGAACTAAAAATATATCTACTTGCTGACGGAATGGGTGGATATAAAGGCGGAGAAATTGCAAGTAAATTAGCAATTGAATCAGCAAAAAGGTACATAGAAAGCAATTTTAAAGATATATTACATGATAGAGTTAATATAGAAGAGTTAATTAGAAGTAGTATGGAATATGCTAATATGGTGGTATATGAAAAATCCAAAGAAAATGAAGAGCTTGAGGGAATGGGAACAACTCTTGAAATTTGTTTAATATATGGAAATAAAATGTATATAGGACATATAGGTGATAGCAGAATATATAGAATAAGAAAAAATATAATTAGAAAGATTACAACAGACCATAGTTATGTGGAAAAATTAGTAAAAGAAGGAACAATTACAAGAGAAGAAGCACAAAATCATCCTAAAAAAAATATGTTAATGAAAGCTTTAGGATGTACACCATATGTAGAACCAGATGTTACAACTAAAGGATTTCTAAAAGACGATATTCTATTAATGACATCAGACGGATTAACCAATATGATAACTGATCAAGAGATATATGATATAGTTACAAAAAATAGAGAAAATCCAACAAAAGAATTGATAGAAAAAGCAAATGATTTAGGGGGATACGATAATATTACAGTTGTTATTGTATACAATTATTAAGGAGAGATGAAAATATGAACCTAGAAGGTAAATTATTGGGAAACAGATACGAGATAATTGAAAAAATAGGTAATGGGGGAATGGCAACAGTTTATAAAGCTAAGTGCCATGTATTAAATAGATATGTAGCAGTAAAAGTATTGAAAGATGAATTTACTACTGATGAAGAATTTATAAAAAGATTTGCAGCAGAAGCACAATCAGCTGCAAGTTTAGCGCATCCAAATATTGTTTCAATATATGATGTTGGAAATGAAGGTAGCTTATATTATATTGTAATGGAATTAATAAAAGGAAAGACATTAAAAGAAATAATTAATGAAGATGGTGTTCTTCCTTGGAAATGGTCTGTAAATATTGCAATACAAATTGCATCAGCATTAGAAACAGCTCATAAAAATAATATTATACACAGAGATATAAAGCCACATAATATTATAATAACAGAAGATGGAATAGCAAAGGTAACAGATTTTGGAATAGCAAAGGCTGTGTCTAATTCGACAATTACAGCTTTTGGAACTACAATAGGATCTGTACACTATTTTTCACCAGAACATGCAAGAGGTGGATTTACAGATGCAAAATCAGATTTATATTCTTTAGGTGTAGTAATGTATGAAATGCTAACAGGCAAGGTTCCATTTGATGCAGATACACCAGTATCAATAGCACTAAAACATATGCAAGAAGAACCAGTTGAACCAATAAAATTAAATCCAGAAATACCAACAGCGGTTAATAAAATTATTATAAAAGCAATGAAAAAGGACACAAATTTAAGATATCAAACTGCAACAGAAATGTTAAGAGATTTAAACAAAGCACTTAAAGATCCAAATGGAAATTTTGTATTTATGCAAGATGAAAATGATTTTGCTACACAAAAAATTCCAATCTATAACAATGTAGATGAAACAAGTACATCAAAATCAAAAAATGCAAATAATAATAAAAAAGAAAATAAATTGAAAAAATTTATTAGAGAACATAAGAAATTATCTTATTTAATAGGTGCAATATTATTATTTTTCTTAACAATTGGAGGATTAGCTCTAATAAGTAATTTGATGGAAGTAAAAGAGGTACAAATTCCTAATTTAGTTAATATGACAAGAGAAGAAGCAGAGGCAAAAGCAAAAGAACTAAAAATAGAATTAGAGTTTAAGGATGATGAATATAGTCCAACTGTAGAAGAAGGAAAAGTTATTTCACAAGATCCTAAATATATTGAAAATTATAAGATAAAAGAAAAAAGTATTATAACATTGGTTGTAAGTAAGGGACAAGAAACAACAACGATGCCTAAAGTAACAGGACTTACAAAAGAGGAAGCTATAGAAGAAATAGAAAAAGCTAATTTAAAAGCTGAAATTACAGAAGAAACAAGTAAAAAAGTAGAGCAAGGATATGTAATTAGCCAAGAGCCAGCAGCAAATTCAAAATTAAATGCAGGAGAGACAGTAAAGATTGTTATAAGCTTAGGTACAGGAATAAAAGAAACTTCAGTTCCATCAGTAATAGGTAAAAAAGAAGATGAAGCAAAAAACATATTAACATCAGCTAACTTAAAAGTGGAAGTTGTAAATGAAGAAGATTCAAGTAAAGAAACTGGAATTGTATTAAAACAAAGCAAAGATGCAGGAACAACAGTAGAAGAAGGAACAACAATAACAATAACGATAAATAAAGTTTCTGATACAAAAACAGCTAATATAACTGTAGATGTGAAATCTATTACAGGAGGATATGTTGAAACAGAAAATATGACATCTGAGGAAAAAGAAACAGTTACAGTAAATGTAAATGTAGTTTCAGGAAATGGTAAAGGTTTCACAAGAGGAAAAGTTAGTAAAAATGGAACAGCTTCAGGAACAGTAACAGGAAAAGGAAGAATTACAATAGAAGCAATAATTACAGATAGTAATGGAACAGTAATATGGTCAGAAAGTCATCCAATGAATTTAGATTCAGAAACATCATACACATTTAAATAAAAATTTTATTAGGACGGATAATATATCTGTCCTAATATTTATAAATAGGAGGAATAATGCAAGGTCTAATAGTTAGTAATATTTCTAATATATATAATGTAAAAATAAATGATAGAATCTACAAATGCAATGCTAGAGGAAAATTTAAAAATGAAGAAATTTCACCTGCCGTTGGAGATAATGTAGAAATATTAGTTACAGATGAAGGAAAAAACGAAGCTGTAATAGAAAAAATTTTAGAAAGAAAAATATATTTAAAAAGACCTAAAATAGCTAATATAACACAAATTATATGTGTTATATCTAGCAAAAATCCAAAACCTGATTTACTTATGCTAGATAAGCAATTAGCTTATGCGGAATATATAGGAATAAAGCCAATAATATTAATAAATAAACTAGATTTAGATACAGAAATAAAAGAAATAAAAGATACATATAGTAAAATAGGCTATAAAGTGATTCTAACAATTGCAAAAGAAAAACAGGGAATTGAAGAATTAAAAGAAGTATTAAAAAATAATATAAGCGCTTTTTCGGGTAATTCTGGTGTAGGGAAATCAACACTAATAAATGGGTTATTTAATGCAAATATATCAGATGAAGGATTAATTAGTAATAAGAATAAAAAAGGAAAAAATACAACAACTAATATAAGTTTATATGAACTAGAAAAAAACTCATATATAGCAGATACACCAGGTTTTTCAACATTTGATATTTATGAAATAGAATCAGAAGCCTTAGCCAATTATTTTGTTGAGTTTAAAAAGTATATATCAAAATGTGAATATGTAGGTTGTAGACATATTAAAGAAGAAAAATGTGGTATTAAAGAAGCATTGGCAAGAAATGAGATTTCAAAAGATAGATATGATAGATTTATTAAAATATATAATGATTTAAAAGATAGGGAGGATCACAAATGGTAGAAGTTTCAGCATCATTATTAAATTTAGAAGAAGAAGAGGCAATAAAAACTTTATATAACTTGGAAACAGCAAATATAGATTATTTTCATATTGATGTAATGGATGGAGAATTTGTTGAAAATAATACACTAGAAAGGATGCATAAATTCTCAAATTATATAAAACAAATTTCTACATTACCAATAGATGTACATCTTATGGTAAATGATGTAAAAAAATATGTAGATGAATATTTAGGAGTATCTCCTAGAATAATAACTTTTCATCTAGAAGCGGTAAAAGATAAAAAAGAAGTTATAGATCTTATAAAATATATTAAAGAAGAAAATTGTAAAGTTGGAATATCAATTAAACCTGATACTAAAATAGAAGAATTATATGAGTTTTTACCATATATACATTTAGTTTTAATAATGACCGTAGAGCCAGGAAAGGGTGGACAAAAGTTAATAGAATCAACAGTAGACAAAATAAAAGAACTTAAAAAGTATATAGAAGAAAATAATATAGATATTGATATAGAAGCAGATGGAGGAATTACTATAGATAATGCTAAACAATTGCAAGAAGCTGGAATAGATATATTAGTTGCTGGAAGTACGATATTAAAGTCAGATAATTATAAAGAAACTGTAAATTTATTAAAACAATAAAAAAGAGAAGAATTAAATTCTTCTCTTTTCTTATGACATATTATAAATTTTATATTTTAACAATTAATTATTTATCATCTGATTTTGTATCAGTTTCTGATTCTTGTTCTTCAGAAACTTTTTTGTCAGACTTTTCTGAATCTTTTACAGGAGATTCATCTTTTGTACTTTCTATTTTTTTGTTAGAACAATGAGCTTTTTTCTTTAAAGGGGTATAAATAATTATACCAAATCCAAAGACTGTAACTATCATATTAAAAATAGTACCGATAAATGGAACTAAAGATAATGCCCATAATATAACAGATATTAATATAGTTAATAAAAATTCTTTAATTCCTTTATTAGATTTACCTATGCATAAGTATCTAGATAAAGAAATTGCAAATATTAATTTTGCTATAGCAAATAATAATAGATATATTCCTAATCCAACTAAAGCAGTTTCTGCACCAACCATTGAGAATAATAATACCATTATTGCTACAAAAATTGTTACTATTGATAATAAACCAATTCCAAATGTTTTAAATGGATGACTTAAAACAGCACATTCTTTACATCCAGGAGCTTTAGTAAATAATTTTACAATAAAGAAAGTTACTATTACTAGTATTAATAGCTGAATTAAACTAGAAATGTAAGAAGCGATAGTAGGTTCAGATTTTTCTTCAAATTTTGAATAATTAACTTTACCTTCAACTACATTTTCAGGAATTTCAATTTCAGAACTAGAACTATAATTTAAATCTCCATAGAATGTAGCATTATTTCCTAGATTAATAGAATTAGCTCCTATGAAAGAATTTCTTCCAACTATTCCAGAAAAATCAAAAGTTGAGCATGCTGAGTATAAATCTAAATAAACTCCAAATTGACTATCAATTGATAATTTTTGAGATGCACAATATAATGAGCTTGAAACTGCATTAAATTTTACATTATTACCACATATAAATACAGAAGCTTGTACATAAGCTTTATCAAATGTAATATTGTTACCAAAGATAAACATATTTCCAGAAGCTTGTCCTGTTATAGTAACATTATTACCAAATATAAATACGTTACCATCTACTAGTTTATCCATTGTTACATCTGAATCAAATAAGAATAAATCACCTTCATAAACTTCTTGTTCTAAATTAGAAGAATAGTTTTCTTCATTTTCAGAAGTATATTCTTCTGATTCTGTATCTGTTACAGTTACTTCATTTTCAGTAGAAGTAGTAACAGCTTGTGATCTAGGTTCTACATTTGTGTTATTTGTTTGATTTGCTTCTGTTTCAGCATAACAAAATGTAGAAATTATAGTTACTATGGCTGTAATAACTACAATTAGTCTTGTTTTGTTTTTTGACATTTTTTTCCCTCCTAAAATTTGTGTTAAATATAAAATTTATTTTGATTATCATCTAAATCTAATCAAAAAAACTATATATCTTAATTGTTTTTTTGTCAAGAAAATAATACTAGAATTTACTTTTTATATATTCTTTTTACAATATTTTTGTATACTACAATTTTGGCATTGTGGATTTCTTGCTGTACATGCATTTCTTCCAAGCCACATAAATAAATGATTTACATCTTTAATATACTCTTTAGGAATAACTTTTAATAAATCTTGTTCTATTACGATAGGGTCTGAACTAGAAGAAAGTCCAATTCTGTTTGATAATCTTTTGGCATGTGTATCAACAGCTATACCAGTAGCAATTCCAAAAACTTCTAACAAAATAACATTTGCACTTTTTCTGCCAACACCAGGAAGACTTAAAAGTTCTTCCATTGTTTTGGGAACTTGTCCATTAAAATCTGTAATTATTTTTTGAGCACAGGCTTTAATGTTTTTAGCTTTATTTTTATAAAAACCACAAGGATGTATTAACTTTTCTAATTCTTCTAAATTAATATTTGCAAAATCATAAGGTGTAGAGTATTTATTAAATATAGATGGAGTGGTTTTATTTACTCTTTCATCTGTACATTGGGCAGATAACATTACAGCTACTACTAATTCAAATGGAGTATTAAAATCTAAACTACATTTTGCCTCAGGATATGTAACTTTTAAAGTTTCAATCATATTTATCAAATCTTCTTTTTTCATAAATAACCTCCGATAGTATAAATTATATCATAAAAGTATAATAAACATAAAGTAGTCACAAAAATAATTATTCGAAATATAATATAATTAGAAGGGAGGTAATAATAATGATATTAAGAGCTTTTAAAAAGACATTAGCGGTATGTCTAATAGGATTAGGATTAGGAATATTGTTAGTATTATTACTTCCAATAACAGGATGGTTATTTGTAATAGGAGTAGCAATTATTTCCATTGGATTTATTTGGCTTTCATGTTGATAGAAAAGGAGTGTGGTTTATAATGACAATTGTTGTAAAAAAGGTTCCTAAATTTTTAAGAGGCTTTGTAAAATTAATATTTGGAATAAAAGATTAGTTTTACATATAAAAAGTAAAAAGGCTACACTTATGTGTAGCCTTAAATTAATAAAGGAATAAACCTTATATTTATTCCGATATATAAAAATATTTTAAATTAAGCTCTGTTAACTTTTCCTGAACGTAAACATTTAGCACATACAGTAATTCTTTTTGGTTGACCATCAACTATTGCTTTTACAGTTCTTAAGTTTGGTTTCCAAGTTCTTGTAGATCTTTTACTGATGTGAGAACGTGTTATACTAAGTTTATTTCCGTGGCTTAAAGATTTTTCACAAACTGCACATTTTGCCATGATTATTGCACCTCCTAATTAAAGTAAATAAATTGACTATTTAATAATATAACATATAAACAAAAAAAATACAAGTGTTTTTATGAAAAAAGAATACACTATTAAATTATTTCTATAAAATAAAGGTATTGAAAATTTACATAATATATAGTAAAATTGTAAAAAAAGTTTTAGGAGATTATAGATAATGGATGAAATGAATAAAATATTAGATCAGATAATGAAATTAAATCATGAAGTAGCTGGTTATTATATAAAAATGGCAGAAATGGAAATATTAAGAAAACCAGAAGATAAACTTTTACCAATAGCAGTAAATACTAAAATGGAAAGTATTAGAAAACTATATTTACAATTAGGTGCAGAAATGCAAGAAAGTGGAATGGAAAGAACAAGAAATTGGTATGAAAATTTTAATATTGCAGTTAAACAAGAGCCAAACAAGGTAGAAGATAATATAATTGTAGATATTAGAGAAAATATATTAGAATATATAAAAAGTTCATATTTAGATATCAATTTTACTTCAGATGTTGAATGTGATGTAATTTCAATTTATGATGGAACAAAAGAAGAAATTATTAGACAAACAGAATATGAAACTTATGCAAGCAATATAGCATCTCTTGAAAATCGAGCAGAAATAGATACAGAAAAAATTGAAGATTTAGGATTTACTCCAATATCTGATATTATAGAAGATTTATCAGATAATATTATGTATAAAAAGGCGGCAAGAAAATTATCTGACATAATAGAAAAATTGGAAAATGGAGAATATAAATTTAACAGCAAAGCTGAACAAGAAAGAATAAGAGCAACTTTAATATATATGAAATATGATGAAATGTATAAAGCAACTAATCAAAAAGCAAATGGATTAATTGAAAATAGTGTTCACAAACCAATAATTGATGTAGCACAAAAATCTGATTCAGCATATATTTTATTTGGCTTAAGTAAGGAAGACTTTGAAAAGATTTATAAATCTAGAGTATATGAATATTTAGAAGATACAAAAAATAATGTGAAAGATGTATTTAGAATGGGTAGAGATAATGAATTAGAAAATAGAAAACAAAGGAAAAATCCATTAAAGAATATAGGAGAAGGGGTAACAAATTTATTAAAAGCTAAAACACAAAATAAAACTACTCCGACAGCTCCAACTACTCTAGGTGGTGAAAGTAGATAATAAAATTAGGAGAATAATATATGGAAGAATTAACAAAAGAAGTACAATATATAAAAGGTGTAGGACCTAGTAAAAAATTATTATTAAATAAACTTGGAATTTTTACTCTTAAAGATTTAATCACATATTATCCACGAACATACGAAGATAGAAGTAAGCCTACTAAAATTGCTTATTTGGAAGATGGACAAGAAGCATTAATAGAAGCTATTGCAACTTCTAGAATATCAGAAATTAGAACAAAAAATAAAAGAGTAGTTTTATATAAATTAATTGTAAGAGATGAAACAGGAAGTTGTACTATAACATGGTATAATCAAAAATATTTAAAAAATAAGATTATTCCAGGAAATATATATAAATTTTATGGAAAAGTAAAAAAAGTACAAAATAGATTTGAAATGTTTTCACCAGTATTTGATATGGAAGAAAACAATAAAAATACAGGAAAAATAATACCAATATATCCGTTAACATACAATTTATCACAAAATGCTATAAGGCAGATTATAGAAAATGGTTTAGGCTTAGTTAATGAAAAATTAAAAGAAACTTTACCAGATTATATATTAAATGAATATAAATTAATGGACATTAATTCTGCTATACATAAAATACATTTCCCAGATAATTTTGAAGAATTTAAAATAGCAAGAAAAAGATTAGTATTTGAAGAGTTATTAAGTATGCAACTTGCTCTTCTTATGTTTAAAAATAGATATTCAAAAAAAGATAAAGGTATAATGTTTGATAAGCAAGTTAAAATGTCTGATGTAATAAATGAATTGCCATTTAAATTAACAAAAGCTCAATTAAGAGTATTAGAAGAAATAGATAATGATATGGAAAGTAGTAATGCAATGAATAGATTATTACAAGGAGATGTTGGATCTGGAAAAACAGCAGTATCAATAATTGCGGCATATAAAGCTGTAAAAAGCGGATATCAAGTTGCTATTATGGCTCCTACAGCAATTCTTGCAACACAACATTTAGAAAGCTTTAGACAGATATTAGATAGATTTAATATAAGATGCGAGCTACTAATCTCAAGTGTAACTAAAAAGAAAAAAGAAGAGATATTAGATAATTTAGCAAATGGAAAAATAGATATAATTATTGGAACACATGCATTGTTAGAAGAAAATGTAATGTTTAAAAATTTAGGATTTGTAGTAACAGATGAGCAACATAGGTTTGGAGTAAATCAACGTGCAACGATTGCATCAAAAGGAAAGAATCCAGATGTACTAGTAATGACAGCAACACCTATACCAAGAACATTAGCACTAATATTATATGGTGATTTGGATATATCAATAATTGACGAGTTACCACCAAATAGAAAGAAAATAGACACATTTGCCGTTACAAAATCTATGGAAGAAAGAATAAACAATTTTGTAAAGAAACAAATAGATGAAGGAAGACAAGCATATATAGTATGTCCCTTAGTAGAAGACAATGAAGAAATGAATTTACAATCAGTAATAGAGTTAGCTGAACGATATAAAAATGAAACATTTAAAGAATATAGAGTAGAGTATCTACATGGAAAAATGAAAAATAAAGAAAAAGATGAAATTATGGAAAAATTTAAAAAAGGAGATATAGATATTTTAATTTCTACAACAGTTATAGAAGTAGGAGTAAATGTACCAAATGCAAGTATAATGGTAGTAGAAAATGCTGAAAGATTTGGGTTAGCTCAACTTCATCAATTAAGAGGTAGAGTAGGAAGAGGAGAATACCAATCATATTGTATATTAAAATACCAAGGAAATAATGATGTTATAAGGAAAAGAATGAAAGTAATGACAGAAACAAATGATGGATTCATAATTTCAGAAAAAGATTTAGAACTAAGGGGATCTGGAGAATTTTTTGGAACAAAACAACATGGAATACCAGAGTTTAAAATAGCTAATTTATTTGAAGATATACAAATATTAAAAGTAGTTCAAAATTTAGCAATAAGTATAATAGATAAAGATCCAAACTTAGAAAAACCTGAAAATCGTAGTTTGAATAAATTAATAGAAGATAAATTTAATAAAAGGATAGAAATATAAAAAAGTCGAAATTTGTAAATATGTAATAAATTATGTAGGACGATACAATTTGAATTATTATGTAAAGTGTGCTATAATATAAGTTGTACCAAGTAAACACAATACAAATGCCCGAACAATTATAAGGGCGTAGGAGGAGATCAACATGTGTACAGAAATGTATAAGAAGATGCAAACAAAACGTATTTACTCAGAAGTAGTAATGCGGCTCAGAACTTCTAAGGTAGCAACAGATGTAATTGGCAGTGAGTTTCTCAAATATGCAATATTAGCATACTTACATAATCCTGCATTAGGTATTCATGAATTAGCAGTAGAGTCTATAGAAAATGCTTCATCAGGTATTCATGGAATAAGTAAGGAAGAACCGGAAGAGGCAATTGCATTAATGAGAGAAGCACTAGAAACAGTTAACAAAAAAGTGGATGAAGATAACACAAAAGCAGTCGAAAAATTTATAAAGACGATTGCAGAGGAAGTGAGAATAGCAGAGATGGTATATATGAGAGTAATCTCGTATGACATCAATGCAAATTCAGAGCAGACAGAAGTGTTTATCCAAACAGCTATCAGAAGACTGAGGAAACCAGATGAGAAATTTAAGGAAGTATTAAACTGGATAGCTGGCAAATTTGGCTATGAAGGTTTAACTGAACTGATGGCAGATTTAAATGCAATTGCAATGTGCAGAATAAATTATAAGAGAACTGCCAAGAAGTTGAAGGAATTATTTCCTAACGAGGATTTTGATTCAGATGATGTTTTTGAACTACTTGCTGCAGTGAAGAGCAAGAACTTTTCAGAAGATCATAAAAAGAAAATTAAAGGCATCGAAGATCATATTATGAAAGAAATTTTATATGCGGTAGATGCATTGATCGACGGAAAAGATAATCTTATGTTCTAAGTTTGCAAGACAAAAAAACTGGCCATTAGCATATATGCTGGTGGCCTTCTTCCTTTTTTACAACTATTTATATTGACTTTTTACAAAAAAAACACTAAGATATAAATAGAATAGGAAAAGGATGTAGAAAAAGATGGATATAAAAATTATTTTATCAATTATTGGCGCTATAATATCTTTAGCTGGTGTAACTTTGATTTTCGATGCAAGAATAATTACAAAAAAGGTATTTAGTTTTGGAGATCAAAATGAAGGTTCAGCAGGACTAAAAATAATTGGTTTTATTATAGGAATAATAGGAGCTATAATAGTTTTTTATAATATAAAATAGAGGAGGAAAACAAATGAAAAAGTTATCTACTTATTTATTAACTATGTTTATGGTTATGTTTTGGGTATTTAGGGTAGTAGTAGCACTTGGAAATTCTACAGGAAATAATATGGGCTTTCCAATAGAAAATATGACTACAGAAATCATATTACTTTTTGTAGATATAGTATTAATATTATTAGTAATTAAAAGAAAAATAATAGGATCTTTAGGATTTTTATTAGTAAATATATGGTATTTTGGTCCAAAATTATTAAATGCAATAACTACAATATCATCAAGTGAAGCTGTAGATATATATACTATTGATGCTGCGTTAGAAGGATTTATTGCACTTGTATTAGCTATAGCAATATTATTTGATATGCTATTAGATAAAAATAGAGTTAATAATCCAAAAGATAAGAAAACAGATTGGTTTTATAAGGGCGAACAATATGATAGACAATTAGATGAAAGGGCAGATAAAAATAATTATAGAACTTTATAGAATACAAAAAAGACCAAATTATTTCAATTACAAAAGAATAATTGGGTCTTTTTATTTAAACTAAATAAAGGAGTTAAGTGTATGAAAAAAGTCGAAAAAAAATTTGAATTAATTATTAATTATGATTTATTAGAGGAGTTTTGTAAAATTAATAATTTTATAATTGTAACTGATGATATGTTAATAGAAAATAATATGTATAAAGAATTAATTTATGCAACAGATAATAATTTCGTTGGAGAAAGTGTTTATCCTAAAGATATGCCATTAATAATAAACAAAATAATATGGGAAAAATTAATTAAAATTAATGAAGAATTAAAAGAACATGGACTTTGTTTAAAAATATATGATGCTTATAGACCTATTGAAATACAAAAAATATTTTGGGAAGATTTTTATAATAATCATGGATATTATGATGAAACTTTAGTTGCAAATCCAAATAAATATGGTACTCATAATATAACAATTAATGCTGTTGATATATTCATAGTTAATTTAGATGGTAGTAATGTTGAACTACCTTGTGAATTTGATGATTTCACTGGAAAAGCAAATATCTATTTTGATGATTGTTCAGATAAAGCAAAAGAAAATAGAGATTTATTAATTTATACTGCAAGAAAACATGGATTGATTGTGAATAATGATGAATGGTGGCACTTTTATGATAACCGATTAAAAGAATATGGAATGAAATATAACTATTCACAATCTGAATTTGTACCAAAAAAAGAGGAACAAGTATTTATTTTAATAAGGAAGTGATAATAATGAATAATGAAAATTCGAAAAAAACTAACATTAACTGGTATCCAGGACATATGGCAAAAACAAGAAGACAAATAATAGAAGATTTAAAACTAATAGATATAGTAGTTGAATTAATAGATAGTAGAATACCAATATCTAGCAGAAATCCAGATATAAAAAATATAACAAAAAACAAGAAGAAAGTTATTGTTTTAAATAAAAGTGATTTAGCAGATATGAATGAAACAAATAAATGGGTTAATTATTTTAAAAATCAAGGAATTCCTGCAGTTATTACAGATTCAAATTCTGGAAAGGGTATACAAGAGGTAATAAAATCAATTGAAGATATAATGCAAACAGAATTAGAACAGCTTGCTAATAAAGGTAGAGTTGGCAGAACTATAAGAATAATGGTTCTTGGAATACCTAATGTAGGCAAATCATCATTTATAAATAGAATTGCTAAAAAAACATCTTTAGAAGTAGGAAACAGACCAGGAGTTACAAGAAGTAAACAATGGATACGTGTAAGTGATAAAATAGAATTGTTAGATACACCAGGTGTGCTATGGCCAAAATTTGAAAGCGAAGAAGTAGCATTAAATTTAGCTTATACAGGAACAATAAAAGACGATGTTATAGAAAAAGTAGAAGTAGCATTTAATCTTTTAAAATATTTACTAGAAAACTATAGAAGTAATGTACTTGATAGATATTCTTTAGACAACAAAGAAATTGAAGAGATATTAAACAGAGAAGATTATCCTGAAAATGAAAATATATATGAAATAATGCAATTAATAGGTAAAAAAAGAGGAGCTATAGTTTCAGGTGGAAGAATTGATGATATAAAAGTAGCAAATATAATAATAGATGACTATAGAAGCGGAAAATTTGGAAAGATTACATTAGAAAAAGTAAGAAAATAGGAAGGAATAATGAATGGAAGAATTAATATTACCACAAAAAGACGAAGCACAAGTAAATATGATGAATCCACTAGTATGGGCTTATATAGGTGATAGTGTATATGAACTATATGTAAGAAATTATCTAATAAATAATTCAAATGCAAAAGTACATGAACTACATGTGAATGCTATAAAGTATGTAAAAGCTAGAGCACAAGCAGAAATATTAAAAACAATAGAAAATATATTAAATGAAGAGGAAAAAAATATAGTAAGAAGAACAAGAAATACACAAAACCATCATATACCTAAAAATGCAGATCCATCTGATTATATGTATGCTACAGCCTTCGAAGGACTAATTGGATATTTATATCTAAATAAGCGTTTCGATAGGCTAAAAGAAATTTTAAATTTAATAGAAAAGGAATACTTCAAAAAGTAACAATTTAATACAAATTGTTACTTTTTTTATTGACTTATATTTGCCTTAATGATATGCTATTAATGATAATTATGCTGAACAAAAGAGGAGAAAAAAATGAGAAACAGTAGAAAAAAATTTAAGATTGTATCAAGTAAAATTTTTTCAACAATGATAGTAATAGTAATATTAGCTATCTATTCTCTTATTGTCCCAATAAACAAGATTAATGCAGCAACATATAATCAAACAATAATAAATGCGAATAGTAACAATAAAAATGGTATAGATGCTTTTCCAGAAAGTTATAAAGTATTATTAAATAAATTAGTTCAAGAAACAGGACATACTAACTGGAAATTTAAAGCTTTTTATACAGATATAGATTGGACAGAATTAAGTAAAAATGAAAATAAGTGTTTAAGAAATACGGTTTATAAAACAAATGCAAGTAATTGGTTTTGTTCAGCAAACCAAAAACATTTGGATGCTGGAAAATGTGGAGATGGATACTATTGTGCATCACCTAAAATAGTAAACTATTATTTAGACCCAAGAAATTTTTTAACAGAAACAACAATATTTCAATTTTTAAATTTAGGATATGATAGTTCTGAAAGTATAGAACTAATTCAACAAGCACTAAATGGAAGCTTTATGGAAGGAACAGCAGCAAATGGTGAAAGATATGCAAATATTATATATGATGCATCACAAGCTTCAGGGGAAAGTGCATTAAGTATAATTACAAGAATTTATCAAGAAATTGGAAAGAATTCACCTGGAAATCCACCACATATGGTAGCAGGAAATGATACAACATATCCAAATACATATAATTTCTTTAATTATGGAGCAACAGATGGAACAGGTGCACAAAAAAGAGGTTTATCTTATGCAGATAGTGCAGGGTGGCATGATCCACGTACAGCATTAGTAGAGGGAGCAAAACTTATTGCAAACAATTATACAAAGGCAGGACAAAATACAAAATATACATTTAAATTTGATGTTGTTGGTAGCGAATATAATCAGTTATATTCACATCAATATATGACGAATTTACAAGACCCAACAAACCAAGCTAAAATATTATTTGATAAATATGCAAATAATGGTTGGCTAAATAATGATTTAACATTTATAATTCCAGTATATAAAAATATGCCAACATACAATAAATTACCATCAAACTTAACGGGTTCTGAGTTATATTATGTTTCACCAAATTGGATTGCACCAAACTTAAGAACAGGTATTGGTTCAGGTGCATCAGCAATATGTACAGTTAGAAAAGATACTTTAGTAACAATGGTACAATATAATGCAGGAACAGATAGTTATGGAACACCATGGCATAGAATAAGATTAGAAGATGGAACAGAAGGATATATGACTTCTGAATATTTAACAAAAGTAAATAATATTGTAGATACATACAGTGTACCAAATAATGAAATAGATAATTGTACAGTAGAGCTTGGAGACATTAATGGAGATAATATAATAGATTCATTAGATTTACTAAGAATAAAGCAATACCTATTGGGAAAGGTAGAATTAACGACTAAGCAATTTGAACAAGCAGATCTTAACAAAGATGGAATAATAGATTCTTTCGATTTACTAAAAATGAAACAATATTTATTAGGAAAAATAACATCTTTTAATTAATAAGAAAGGAAATAATATATATGAAAAGAATTAAATTAATAATATCAATTTTAGCAACATTAATATTATTAGGATTTATACATAGCTATCAAGTATATGCAGCATCGGCCAGTCTTAGTGCTGGAAATACATCTGTTAATGTAGGGCAATCAGTAACATTAACAATAACTATAAAAGGAGCTAGTTGGGGAGTAAATTTATCAGGAGCGGTTTCAGGAGGATATTCAGATACAACAGATGATGCTGAAGATGATACAAAAATATATACTACTACATTTACACCAACAGAAGAAGGGACATATAAAATTAATTTATCTGGTACTGTAACAGGAGCAGCAGATAGTAAAGCAACATCAGTTAATGATAGTGTAACTATAACTGCTAAAAATCCAAGTTCTTCATCAGCAGTATCAAGTAATGCGAACTTAAAAAATTTAGGAATAACACCAAACGATTTTAAAGGATTTAAGGCGAATACAACAACATATAATGTTACAGTTCCATACGATGTTGAAGCCGTAACTGTATATGCTCAAGCACAAGATTCAAAAGCATCTGTATCAGGTACAGGTAAGAAAAAATTAAAGGAAGGAAGCAATAGTTTACAAGTTGTAGTAACTGCAGAAGATGGAAATAAAAAGACATATACAATAAATGTAGTAAGAACATCAGATGCGGAAGAAATGACACCTAATGTTATAGATGAAAATAATGAAGAAGCAAATAAACCAGAAAGTTTAAGATTAACAGCTATTTCTTTACAAAATGATTTGAATTTAACATTATTACCAGCTTTTAATAGTGAGACATTTGAATATACTGTTGAAGTAGCAAACGATTTGGAAAAATTAGAACTAAGTGGAATACCAAATGTAAATGGTGCTAAAGTTATAATAGAAGGAAATGACCAACTAGATAGTGAAGAAAATATAATTACTATAACTGTAAAAGCAGATGGATATGAAGACGTTATATATAAAATAAAAGTAATAAAAAAAGCAGAAGAAAAACAAGAAGAACAAGCATTAGAATTAGTAGATCCAGTAGATTTAGATAATTCAAGAGCTACAATGAAAATTATAATAATATTAGCAGTTGCAACATTTATAATAATAGCAATAATTATAATATTAATTCTAAAACGCAAAAAAGATAAAAAGAGACTATACTCTTCTTACTATGATTATTATAACGATTATCCAGAAGAAAGTGAAAAAGTAGACTTAATTAAAGAAATGGAAAACAAAGGGTCAGGAGAAAAAGAAACAAGAAAAAATATATTTGAAGATGATTTGAATAATTCTAATGAAGAAACTCCAGAAGGATATACAGTAGAAATAGAAGCAGATACAGATGTTGCAGAAAAACCAAGAAGAAAAAGAGGAAAAGGTAAGCACTTCTAAGCAAATAACCTAGCAAAAGCTAGGTTATTTTTATATAAATTTACATAAAAAATAAAATGTGATATAATATATATGATTTAATATCACTTTGAAGGTAACCAAAAATATATTTATTTTAGGAAGGAAGGCACATAGTATGAAAGACAGAGAGATTAAATCATGCACTGAAAAGACAGCAGAACGGACGAGAAGAGAGGCTAGATATATAATAGAACATAATGCTTCAACTCATGAAGTAGCTGCTATCGAAGGAATACACCAAAAAACAGTCTGGATAGATTTAACACAAAGACTGCCAATCCTTGCAAAAACATCTAAAGAGGACGAAAAGCTTAAGGAAGAAGTAGAAAAAATATTGGAAAACAATAAAAATACTTGGGCTTCAAAAGGATGGAAAGCAGCAAACAGATTGTATGGTAATCCGAAAACAAGAGGAAAAAATAAAGGCTAGTGTATAGCCTTTATTTTTTTAATGTTACTATTGTAACTCCCATTTCACCTTCACCAAAAGTACCAACCCTAAAAGTTTTAACATGAGAATTGGATTTTAAGAAATTATGTATGCCTTGTCTTAATTTTCCTGTACCTTTACCATGTACGATTCTTACTGTTTCTATTTTAGCTAAAAAGCAATCATCTAAAAATTTATCTACAATAGGTACAGCCTCATCAACAGTTTGTCCAATAACATTTATTTCTGTTGAAGTTTCTTTAGACTTTAAATTAAATTGTCTATTTGTATTAATAGGAACTTCTTTTTTAGGTTTTATAATAGACTTTGATAAAACATTTATATTAACTTTAGTTTTAATATTTCCAACTTGTATTTGTACATTGTTAGAATTGTCAGGTATAGTAAGAACTTTAGCATCTTGCATAAGAGTATTTACATATACATCCATACCAACTTTTATATCATCTCTAGATAATGAACCTTCTGGTATTACAGTATTAATATTATGAGATGTAGTCTTTTTTAAAGAATCATTTAGTGAATTTCTAAGATTATTTAATTTCTTTACGGAGCTACTATTTTCATATATTGAATTCATTTCTCTAATAATTTTAGTAGCAGTTTCTTTAGCTTCTGATAAAATTTCTCTAGCTTCTAGTTTAGCATTTTCTATAAGTTCTTTTTCTTTTTGTTTTACATCTGAGTTATCTTTTTCTAATTCACTTTTTAATTTTTTAATTTCTTCTAAAGATTTATCTATTTCTTGTTTTTCTTGTTCAATTTTTAATTTATTATCATAAATTCCTTTTAACACATCTTCAATTTGAACAGTATTTGTATCTAAAAATTTAGAAGCTCTATTCAAAATAGATTCATTTAATCCAAGCCTTTTACTAATGGCAAATGCATTACTCTTACCAGGTACACCAATTAATAGGTGATATGTAGGTTTTAGATTCTCTACATCAAATTCTTGACTTGCATTTTCAAAACCATCAGTTGATAAGGCATAATTTTTAATTTCAGGATAGTGAGTTGTAGCTATTGTTAAAGTTCCTTTATTATATAGATTTTCTAAAATACTTATAGCCAAACTACTTCCTTCAATAGGATCTGTTCCAGAACCTAATTCATCTACTAAGAATAAACTTTCTGATGTTGATATGTTTAAAATATCAATTATATTTATCATATGAGAAGAAAAAGTACTTAAAGAATCTTGTATACTTTGTTCATCTCCAATATCAGCAAATACATTATCAAAAACATATATACTACTATTTTCACTAGCAGGTATATTTAATCCACTCATAGCCATTAAAGTAAGAAGACCTACAGTTTTTAAAGTTACAGTTTTACCACCAGTATTTGGACCAGTAATTACTAGAGTATTATATTTTTCGCCAAGTGTTAAAGAAACAGGAACAACTGTATCCCTATCTATTAAAGGATGTCTAGCTTTAATTAAATTTATAACTTTATTGGTATTTAAAATTGGTTTAATAGCATCTATTTCTATAGAATAGCTAGCTTTTGCAAATATGAAATCTAATCGACCAATAAGTCTATTATTATTTTCTAAGCTACTAGATAAAGGTACAAATAAATTTGTAAGCTCAGCTAATATTTTTTCTATTTCTATATTCTCTTCAATTTTAAGATTATTTATCTCATTATTTAATTCAAAAACAGATAATGGTTCAATAAATAGAGTAGAACCACTACTAGACATATCATGAGTAAATCCTTTTATATATGAGCGATATTCTTCTTTTACAGGAACTACATATCTATCATTTCTAATTGTTACTACAGGATCTTGTAAATATTTTGAATATGTATTAGAGTGTATAAGCTTATTTAACTTGTCCTTGATATCTTGTTCTAACTTTCTTTTATTTCTTCTAATACTACCTAACTTTACAGAAGCATTATCAGATATAGTACTTTCATCTAGGATTGTATTAAATACTTTTTGTTCTATAGATGAATTTGTATATAAAGAAGAAAAATAATTTTTTAATATAGAAAAATCTTCTGAATTGATATTATCGTTTGAATAAAAGTATTCATATAATTCTCTAGACATCTTCAATATTCTAGCAAGTTCCAATAAAGCTTTTGAAGATAAAATATTGTTTCCATCTAATGATTTTATCCAAACATCTATATTTTCTATAGAAGATATAGGGGGAGTACCTTTTCTATATCTTAAACTAATAGCTTCGTTAGTTTCATCTAAAGATTTTTGAACTTTAATTTTATCAATAGAAGGTAGTAAATTAAAACATATATCTTTCCCGATATATGTTTTACAAAAAGAAGATAAAATATCTAATATTTTATTATACTCTAATTTATTCAAGTATTTCACATTCATTAGTTAAGCTCCTTTTACCAAGTATATCATACTTGTCAAAAATATTTTTTATATTATTAGTACTTAAACCGATAATAGAATCATAGTCACCATCATAACCTTTTAGATAGTTTTTACCCATACCTTGGATAGCATATGCGCCTGCTTTATCTAAAGGTTCACCTGAATTTACATAGTTTAATATATCATAATACTCCATATGTTTGAAGTAAACGGTTGATTTTACCATAAAAGTTTCTATGATAATAGAATTTTCTTTTTTCATAATTACTGATGTACCAGTATATACATCATTTGGATTGTTTTCTAACAGTTTTAACATTCTAATTGCATCATTTCTATCAGAAGGTTTACCAAGAATTTTATTGTTATAAAAAACAACTGTATCTGCACCTATAACAGTAAATTCTTTATCATCCTTTTTATATAATTTATTAAAAACATCGAAAGCTTTAGACTCTGCAAGCTTTTTTACTAATTTTTCTGG
Source organism: uncultured Clostridia bacterium (assembly GCA_963557785.1). Lineage (GTDB taxonomy): Bacteria > Bacillota > Clostridia > TANB77 > CAG-508 > Merdicola. Next base: position 43,864 of record CAUWBF010000001.1, read on the forward strand.
GTCATTTTCTATTTCTTTTATTTTGTTCTCATCAAAATTACTAGGAATAACAGCGAAATCATTAACTATTTTTCCTAACAATTGTTGTCTTCTAGGTGATGAAGAAGCTAAGATTATTTCCATGAGTATTTCATCCTTTCTTAAGTAAAAAATTACAAAAAGAGTATATCACGTTTTATACATATTGTAAAACATTTTATTATGTAGATTATTGCGTTTGAATACTCTCTATGATAAAATATCATATATGAAAAAAGTCTAGTTTTCAAGCGATAGGAAAACATTTTTTATAAAATGGAGGAAATAATGGCAGATAGACAAAAATATATTAGAAATTTTAGTATAATTGCACATATAGATCATGGAAAATCTACTTTAGCAGATAGATTAATTGAAATTACAGGAGTTCTTTCAAAAAGAGAAATGGAATCACAAGTTCTAGATAATATGGATATTGAAAGAGAAAGAGGGATTACAATAAAGTCTCAAGCTGTAAGAATGACATATAAAGCTAAAGACGGAAATGAATATATATTAAATTTAATAGATACACCAGGACATGTAGACTTCAATTATGAAGTATCAAGAAGTTTAGCAGCTTGTGATGGGGCAATATTGGTAGTAGATAGCAGTCAAGGAGTAGAAGCACAAACATTAGCAAATGTTTATTTAGCAATAGATAACGATTTAGAAATTTTGCCAGTTATAAATAAAATAGATTTACCAAATGCAAGACCAGAAGAAGTAAAAAAAGAGATAGAAGATATAATAGGTATTCCAGCACAAGATGCTCCTTGCATATCAGCAAAATCAGGTTTAAATGTTGAAGAAGTATTGGAAAAAATAGTAGAAAATATACCAGCACCAATTGGAGACGAAAATGCACCTTTAAAATGTCTTATATTTGATTCTTTCTATGATAACTACAAAGGTGCAGTAAGCTATGTAAGAGTAAAAGATGGAACTGTAAAACCAGGAGATGAAATATACTTAATGGCAGCTAAAAAAGTGTTTACAGTAACAGAAGTAGGATATTTTGAACCAGGAGAGTATCTTCCAGCAAAAGAACTAAAAGCAGGAGAAGTTGGATATATAGCAGCAAGTATAAAGAATTTATCAGATATTAGAGTTGGAGATACAATAACTTTAAATAATAATAAGGCTCAAGAACCATTACCCGGATATAAGGCTGTAAATCCAATGGTATATTGTGGGCTATATCCAGTAGATGGAAGTGATTATGAGAATTTAAAAGTTGCTCTAGAAAAATTAAAACTAAATGATGCATCTCTTCAATATGAGCCAGAAACATCAACAGCTTTAGGATTTGGATTTAGATGTGGATTTTTAGGACTTTTACATTTAGAAATTATAGAAGAAAGATTAGATAGAGAGTTTGATTTAAGTTTAATTACAACATCACCATCAGTTATATACAAAGTGCATAAAACTAATGGAGAAGTTATAGAACTATATAATCCTTCTGACTTACCATCTTCACAAGAAATATCATATATGGAAGAGCCTTTTGTAACAGCAGAAATATTGACACCAAAAGAATTTGTTGGAAATATAATGAAGATATGTCAAGATAGAAGAGGCATATATATTGATATGAAATACTTAGATGAAAATAGAGTAACAGTAATATATGAACTTCCATTAAATGAGATAATATATGATTTCTTTGATAACTTAAAATCTAAAACAAAAGGGTATGCTTCTTTTGATTATGAGTTTAAAGAATATAGAAGGTCAGAATTAGTTAAATTAGATATACGTGTTAAAGAAGAAAGTGTAGACGCTTTATCATTTATAGTTCATAAGGATTCAGCTTATGAAAGAGGAAAGAAAATGGTAGAAAAACTAAAAGAAGTAATACCAAGACAATTATTTGTAATTCCACTTCAAGCAGTTATAGGAGGAAAAATAATTGCAAGAGAAACAATTTCAGCTATGAGAAAAGATGTACTTGCTAAATGTTATGGTGGAGATATAACAAGAAAGAAAAAATTATTAGAAAAGCAAAAAAGAGGTAAAAAGAAAATGAGACAAATAGGAAATGTAGAAATACCTCAAGAAGCATTCCTATCAGTACTAAAATTAGATGATGAGTAAGTTTAGAAAGAGGAATAATATGAAAGAATTTAATAAAAAAGAAAATAATGAAAATGATGATATTATAGTAGGAAGAAATTCAGTGCTAGAACTACTAGAGTCTGATAAAGATATAAATAAAATATATGTTCAAACTGGAGAAAAGCATGGTTCTATAAACAAAATAATTTCTATAGCTAAAAAGAAAAAGATAATAATAACAGAAGTGGATAAGCAAAAAATAAATGCTTTAGCACCAAATATGAACCATCAAGGAGTAATTGCAATAGTTCCACCATTTAATTATTGTGAAATAGAAGATATATTAGAAGAAGCAAAATTAAAGAAAGAAGATCCTTTTGTAGTAATATTAGATGGTATAGAGGATGTTCATAACCTAGGTTCAATAATAAGAACTGCAGAAACAGCTGGAGTACACGGAATAATAATTCCAAAAAGAAGAGCTGCAAGTGTAAATAGTACGGTAAATAAAGTTTCAGCTGGGGCAGTAAGCCATATGAAAATAGCTAGAGTAAATAATATAAATGAAACAATAAGTTATTTAAAAGACAATGGTTTATGGATTTGTGGAACTGATATGGATACAAAAACATATTATTATGAACAAGATCTAAAAGGTCCTATAGGAATAGTAATAGGTAGCGAAGGATATGGAATGAGTAGATTAGTAAAAGAAAATTGTGATTTTTTAGTAAAAATACCTATGAAAGGCAAGATAACATCATTAAATGCTTCTGTTTCAGCAGGAATAGTAATATATGAAGTTGTAAAACAACGTATATAAAAGTTTACCTATACCAAAGAGGAGGGAATATAGATGATTGCAAGAAAAAAGAGAATACTTATAATAGTATTAGTACTTATTTTTATACTATTAGCAATTTCTAGTGGTATATATGCATTTTTATATTTTGCAACAGATAATTTAAAAACTGATCAAGAATTATTTTATAAATATATTTCAAAAAATTCAGATATTATAAATATTATCGATAAACAATATTATAATGAATATAAAAATAAAATAAATAATAGTGTTTACGATAATTCCGGAGAGATTAATTTTAGTACCACTTCTGATAATGAAAATGAAGAAACACAATTAAGTAAAGCAATAAATAATATAAAAATAAAATTTGAAGGAACTACAGATAGACAAAATAAAAAAGCATATCAAGATATAAAACTGCTATATTCTGATGAAAATAAAGAATTATTTGATGTAAAATATTTAAGAGAAAACGAAATATATGGATTAAAAACAGATGAGATAGTAACAAAATATGTTTCTGTTGAGAATAGCAATATTTATCAACTATATAACAAATTGGGTTTAGAAAATACAAATAATATTGCAAATAAAATAGAGGAATATGACTTTAATGAATTATTAAATATGTCTGAAGAACGTAAAAATTCAATACAACAAAGATATATGAATGTATTAAATACACAAATACCATCTTCTAATTTTAGTAAAGAGAAAAAAGCTAGAGTAACAGTGAACAATGAAGTATATGTTTCAAATAAATATTCTGTTAAGCTAACAGGAGATCAATTAATAAATTTAAAGATTAAACTACTAGAAGCATTATTAAACGACGATGAAACACTAAAGGAAATTATAAAAATAGAACAAAAAAATGACGAGTACATTAAAATAATTAAAGGAAATATACAAGAAGAGATAAAAGATATAAAAAGACAACCTTCAAATCAAAATACAGCCTTAGAAATAAATGTATATGAATTAGATGGAAACTTATTAAAGACAGAATGTATAACAGATACAAGTAACACTACAATAGAAAATATAAATAGCGAAAATAAACAAAATGTAACTATAACAAATACACAAACTGATAAGGGTGTGATTGTTACAACATATAATCTAGTAAGAAATACTTCTGAAAGTAGTAATTCTTTATCATTTAAACTAGATACTGTAGAAAATGGAAGACAAGCATCAGAATACGTTATTGAAATAAAGAATGATGGAAATGTTAATTCAAATAATATAGAAACAACTATTAATATCAATATAGATGAGGATTATGGAAAAAGTACAATAAGTTATAACAATAAAAAACAATTTAATGTATCATCAGAAATAGATAGTTTATCGGACGATACAGTGACACTAAACAATATGACAATAGAATATAATAAAAGTATTATACAAGCAATTAAAGAAAGATTACAATTAATATATGTAGAAAGAGCATCTAGTGTAGGACTAGATTCAAATATACTTACAGGAGAAATACAATTAGCTATAAAAAACATGAAAGAACAATTTAATAGAGATGAATTTGAAAAGCAAGTTCAGAGATCATTAAATTATATAAAACAGGATGCAACAGTTGATTCTGAATATATACAAAAACTAGAAAAAGCAACAACAGCAGAAGAAAAACAAAGAGTAAAAGAGGAAAGATTAGTAAAAAGGCTGGTTGAATTTGGAATAGATGCAAAATCAGATGAAGAAAATGGAAGAATATTAATAGATAGTGGATATAATTATAACTATGTATATTATATAGACTATGAAAAATATACTGTAACTAGAGCTGAATAATGATATTTATATATAAAAATGAAAAAAATTAAATAAAAAATTGACAAAAAATTGAAAAAATGTTAAAATATTAATCTGTAAGCCGCCTGGGTCGGGTAACTAAATATTAGCAACTGGCTAATTACCTTGAATTTATGCTTAGCGAGTATACAAATTAGAGGAGGTGCATTTTAAATGTACGCAATAATCGAAAGCTGTGGAAAACAATACAAAGTAGCAGAAGGAGATGTAGTATTTTTCGAAAAATTAGATACTGAAGAAGGTAAAAAAGTTACTTTTGATAAAGTAATATTAGTATCAGAAGAAGGAACAGTAGAAATAGGAAATCCTTATGTTAAAGGTGTAAAAGTTGAAGGAAAAGTTGTTTCACATGGTAAAGGTAAGAAAATAGTAGTTTTCAAATATAAAGCTAAAAAGAATTATAGAAGAAAACAAGGACATAGACAACCTTATACAAAAGTTGAAATAACATCAATCAAAAAAGCTGCTAAGAAAGCTGCAAAAACAGAAGAAGCAGTAGAAGCTTAATTTATAAGAAATATAAATAAAGGTCATATATATAAAAATAATGACGAAAGGAGTGAGAAAACATGGCTCATAAAAAAGGTCAAGGTAGTGTTAAGAATGGTAGAGATAGTGAATCAAAACGTCTTGGAGTAAAAAGAGCTGATGGACAATTTGTTTTAGCAGGAAATATCCTAATAAGACAAAGAGGAACAAAATTCCATCCAGGAACTAATGTAGGTATAGGAAGCGATGATACATTATATGCATTAGTTAATGGTATAGTTAAATTTGAAAGATTAGGAAGAGATAAAAAGAAAGTTAGTGTTTATCCAGAAGTAGAAGTAAAGGAAGAAGCTAACGCTTAGTCTATTAAGAACAAGATTTGATTCTTGTTCTTTTTTATATTGTAAAAAGTATATAAATATTGTATAATCTAGTAAGTGTAGTAAAAAACAAAAGGAGAGATTAATAGTGGGAAAAAAGAGAATTTTAACTGGTGATAGACCAACAGGAAGATTACACATAGGACATTATTTTGGTTCTCTAAAAAAGAGAGTAGAAATGCAAGAAAGTGGGGAGTATGATCCATATATATTAATTGCAGATGTTCAAGCTTTAACAGATAACTTTAATAATCCAGAAAAAGTTAGAAAAAATGTTAAAGAAGTTGCTATGGATTATTTATCAGTTGGAATTGATCCAAATAAAACAACTATTTATATACAATCTATGATACCAGAAACTGCAGAACTTACCGTGTATTATTCAAATCTAGTAACAATAGCAAGACTACAAAGAAATCCTACTGTAAAAACAGAAATAGCTCAAAAGAAAGAACTATTTGGAGAAAGCGTAACTTATGGATTTTTAGGATATCCTGTAAGTCAAGCAGCAGATATTACAACATTTGGAGGAGAATTAGTTCCAGTAGGTGAAGACCAATTACCATTAATTGAACAATGTAGAGAAATAGTAAGAAAATTTAATAGCATTTATGGAGATGTTCTAATAGAACCCGAAGCAGTACTTTCTAGTGGTAAAAGAATTAAAGGACTAGATGGTAATGAAAAAATGGGAAAATCTTTAGGAAATGCAATCTATTTATCAGATTCAGAAGAAGAAATTACAAAAAAGGTAATGAGTGCAGTTACAGATCCTAATAGAATAAGAAAAGATGATTTAGGAAATCCTGATAAATGTATGGTAGCATATTACCATGATTTATTTACAAATAAGGAAGATTATAAAACTGTATGTGAAGAATGTAGAGCAGGTGCAAGAGGATGTGTTGCTTGTAAAAAGCAATTGGCAGCAAATATAATAGAAACATTAAGACCAATTAGAGAAAAAAGATCATATTATGAAGCACATCCAGAAATTGTAGACAAAATACTAATAGAAGGAACTGAAAAAGCAAGAAAAGTTGCAAAAGAGACAATGAAAAAAGTTAAAGAAGCAATGAAATTAGATTATTTCGAAGATTATAAATAAAATTAGGAGATAAAGTATGTATACAGATTATGCAAAAATTACTGTTAAATCCGGAGATGGAGGAAAAGGAGCAGTAACTTTTAGAAGAGAAAAATATGTAGCATCTGGTGGACCAGATGGTGGAGATGGCGGAAAAGGTGGAGATATATATTTTATAGTTGACCAAGATGTAAATACTTTGGTAGATTTTAGATATAAAAGAAAATTCCACGCTGAAAATGGTCAAGATGGAAGCGGTTCACATTGCTATGGAAAAAGTGGAGCTGATTTATATATAAAAGTACCATTAGGTACTATTATTAAAGATGCTGAAACAGGATATGTTGTAGCAGATTTATCCACACCAGGACAAAAAGAACTTGTTTTGCCAGGTGGTAGAGGAGGAAAAGGAAACTCTCACTTTGCTACAGCTACTAGACAAGCACCTAGATTTGCTGGTGGAGGCGAAAAAGGAATAGAAAAAGAACTAATTCTAGAACTTAAATCACTAGCAGATGTAGGTTTATTAGGGTTTCCTAATGCAGGAAAATCAACTTTTCTATCAGTAGTAACATCTGCAAAACCTAAGATAGCAAATTATCAATTTACAACAATAAATCCAAACTTAGGAGTTGCAAAGAATGAATTTGGCGATAGTTTTGTAATTGCTGATATACCAGGAATTATTGAAGGTGCAAGTGAAGGAGTAGGTCTTGGAATTCAATTTTTAAGACATGTTGAAAGAACTAGATTATTATTACACTTAATAGATGTTTCTGGATTCGAAGGAAGAAATCCTGTAGACGATTTTTATGCAATAAATAAAGAACTTGAAAAATATAGTGAAAAATTAAGTAAAAGAAAACAGATAATTGTTGCAACTAAAATGGACTTAGTTCAAGATGAAACATTATGTAATGATTTAGAAAATTTAGCAAAAGAGAAAGATATGGAATTTTATAAGATATCATCTGCTACTGGACAAGGAATAAAAGAACTTATGAAAAGAGTATCAGAATTACTTAAAGAATTACCAAAAGAAGATTTAATAGATATTTCAGAAAGAAAAGTATATACATTAGACGAAGACAAAGATGGATTTGAAATAAAAAGGGAAGATGGAATGTACGTAGTAGATGGACCAGCAGTACAAAGACTAATGTCTAGAGTAAATCTAGAAGATAATGAATCTTTCTATTACTTCCAAAAATGTTTAGATAGTTTAGGAGTAAACGAAGCATTAAAGAAAGCTGGAGTAAAAGAAGGAGATACTGTAGTAATAGTTGATTGGCAACTAGAATGGTATGATTAATATTGACATTATAAAACACCTGTTCTATAATAAGGATAGGTGATTTTTTTATGGAAAGAAAAATATTACATGTAGATGTAAATAATGCTTTTTTATCATGGACAGCAGTAGATATGTTAAAAAAAGGTGCTAAAGTAGATATTAGAACTATTCCATCTATAATAGGTGGAGATGAAAATAGTCGACATGGAATAGTTTTAGCCAAAAGCCCTATAGCTAAGCAGTTTGAAATAAAAACTGGAGAGCCAATTTATTTTGCAAGAAAAAAATGTCCAAATATTCAAATATATAAAAGTGATTTTAATGTATATAAAAAGTATTCAAATGATTTATATAATTTATTACTAGAATATACTGACAAAATAGAAAGATTTTCTATAGATGAATGTTTTCTTGATGTAACCCAATATCTAAATGGAAGAGATTTATTAGAAGTAGCATATGAAATAAGTAAAAGAGTAAGAGAAGAATTAAAATTCACTGTAAATATAGGAGTAGCACATAATAAACTTTTAGCAAAAATGGCATCAGACTTTCAAAAACCAAATAAAGTACATACTTTATTAAATGATAATGAAATACATGAAAAAATGTGGGTACTACCAATATCAGAGCTTTTTATGGTAGGTAAAAGAACGATTCCAAAATTATATAATTTAGGAATAAAAACAATTGGAAATTTAGCAAAATATGATAAAAGTATATTAATTAAGAAATTTGGAAAATATGGAAAACAAATGTGGGAATATGCTAATGGAATAGATAATTCAAAAGTTGAGTATATAAAGCAAGAGCCAAAAGGAATAGGAAATTCTATAACATTATCACAAGATATAACGAACCTAGAAAAATTAGATGAAATATTATTAGCTCTAACAGAACAAGTTGCATACAGATTAAGAAAATATCATTTATTTGCGCAAGTTGTTAGTGTTCAAATAAAAAACAGTGAATTTAAAGTATATTCACATCAAAGGAAAATAGATTATCCTGAAAATACCACAAAAGGGATATATAATATAGCAAAAGACTTATTAAGAGAACTGTATAAAGGAGAATCAATAAGACTTATTGGAGTTAGAGTAGAAAAATTATCTAATGAGAATGAAGTACAACTTAGCCTTTTTAGTTCAGATGATAATAAAAAACAGGAAAAATTAGATAAAACATTAGATTTATTAAAAGAAAAATATGGAAATGAAGCTATAACCAGAGCAGGAAAAATGAATATAGATAAAATGATAAATTTAAAAGAATAGTGTTGCAAAAAAATAGTATATATTATAAGATAAATAAAAAATAAGAGATGGAGAATAAATATGACTGAAATAATAGATGGAAAACAATTAGCCAAAACTATCAAAAGTAATTTAAAAGAGGAAGTTGATTTATTAAAAGAAAAAGGAATAAATCCAAAACTTGCTGTAATTTTAGTAGGAAATGATCCAGCATCACAAGTATATGTAAAAAATAAAAATAAAGCCTGCGAAGCAACAGGTGTTGAATTTGAAGAATATGTTTTAAAAGAAGAAACTACAATGGAAGAACTATTAGAGATAATACATAAACTAAATGCTAGAGAAGATGTAAATGGAATATTATTACAAAGTCCATTACCAAGACATTTAGATATTAATGTAGCATTTAGAGAAATTACTCCTGAAAAAGATGTTGATGGTTTCCATCCTATAAATATTGGAAAATTAACACTTGGACAAGATACTTTTGTAGCATGCACACCATACGGAGTTATGAGAATGTTAGATTCATATGGAATAGATATACAAGGAAAAAATGCCGTAATAATAGGAAGAAGTAATATTGTGGGAAAACCACTTATCCAATGTTTATTATCTAAAAATGCAACAGTTACTGTATGTCATTCTAAAACTCAAAATATAAAAGAAATAACAAAAAATGCAGATATATTAATAGCTGCACTTGGAAAAGCAAAATTTGTTACAGAAGATATGGTAAAGGATAATGCTGTTGTTATTGATGTTGGAATAAATAGAATGGACAATGGTAAGATTGTAGGAGATGTTGATTTTGAGAATGTATCAAAAAAAGCATCATACATAACACCAGTTCCAGGGGGAGTTGGACCAATGACTATAGCAATGCTTATGGAAAATGTGGTTAAAGCAACAAAACAACAAAAATTAAAATAGTATATAAATGAAGGGGGATTTGATATCCCTCTTATTTTTTTATAAAAATAAATTGGAGGTTTATGTTATGGACGAAAGAATTTATTGGATATGGCTTAGTAGAATACCAAATATAGGGATAAAAAAATTTAATATTCTAATAAATAAATATAAAAGTATTGATAATATATGGAAACTAAAAAAAGAAGATTTAGAAAGAAACAAAGGAATTGGAGAAAAAACTATATCAGAATTATTAGATGAAAGATATAGAATTGGTTTAAATAAATATTTAGAATATATAATAAAAAATAAAATAGAATTAATAGGAATAAACAACGAAAAATATCCAAAAGGACTGAAACAAATTTATGACCCACCATTAATGATATTTGCGAGAGGAAATATAGAAGTTTTAAAAGACATAAATTCTATAGCCATGGTTGGTGGAAGAAATTGCAGTGAATACGGAAAGAAAATTGCCTTAGAATTGTCAGAATTTTTATCAAAAAGAACAATAAATATAGTAAGTGGATTAGCAAGAGGAATAGATACATATTCACATATTGGTTGTTTAAAAGGAGTAGGAAAAGCTATTGCAGTTCTTGGAAGCGGATTAAATGAATTATATCCAAAAGAGAATACTAAACTTGCACAAGAAATTATATATAGTGGAGGTATAATAATATCTGAATATGGTTTAGGAGTAAAACCTAGTAAGTTAAATTTTCCTGCAAGAAATAGAATAATAAGTGCATTAAGTAACAAGATAGTTGTAATAGAAGCTAGAAAAAATAGTGGAAGTATTATTACAGCAGATTATGCATTAGATCAAGGAAAGGAAATATATGCAGTTCCAGGAAATATTAATAGTAAACTATCAGAAGGGTCAAATGAATTAATAAAAGAAGGAGCTAATATACTTACAAATTATGAAGATTTATTATATTGATATAAATATTAAAAATTAATTAAAAAGCTTTATCTTTTTCAATTTTTATAATATAATAACTGTGTTAACTTTTAAATTCTAAGGAGGATGAAAAATGGGTAACAAAAGAAGTAGTAGAAGTAAACATGAAAAGGTTGACACAGAAATAGATAAAACAAGAAAGTATACAATAAAAACTAAAACAAGTAAAAATGGTAAATCTAAAAAGAAAGCAAAAAAACATCCAATCTTAAGAAAAATAATTAAAACAATTATTATATTAACAATAATTTTATTAATTATTGGTGCAGGCGTATTTGCAGGAATATTCTTTGGATTATTTGGAGGAGATTTTAAGATAACGAAAGACGACCTTCTAATAAACAAGAATAATTCTATAGTAAAAGATTCAAGTGGTAATGTTATTGCAAATCTTGCAGGTGATGAAAACAGAAAAATCATATCAATGGATGAAATGCCAGATTATTTACCAAAAGCTTTTATTTCTATAGAAGACGAACGATTCTATAAACATCAAGGAGTAGATATAAAAAGAACAGCAGCAGCAACAGTTACATATGTTTTTAATAGAGGAAGTTCTTCATTTGGAGGAAGTACAATTACTCAACAGTTAGTAAAAAACTTAACTAACGAAAAAGACGATTCAGGATTAGCAGGTATTACAAGAAAAGTAAAAGAAATGTCTAAAGCTTATCAAGTAGAAAGATTAATATCTAAAGATCAAGTATTAGAACTATACTTAAATTTAATTTTCTTAGGGGATAAGGCCTATGGTGTAGAAGTTGCATCACAATACTATTTTTCTAAATCAGCAAAAGATTTAAGTCTAGCAGAATCAGCTTTCTTAGCTGGAATAAATCATATACCAAACGGATATAAACCTTTTGAAGAATATTCAAATAAAGATAATGCAGAAGAATTAAAGACTAATATGAAAGAAAAAATAAACAAAAGAACAAAAACAGTTCTATCTAAAATGAAAGAATTAGGATATATAAAGGATGAAGAATACAATACAGCAGTTGAAGAAGTAAACAATGGTTTAGCATTTAATAAAGGAACGATAACAACTGGAAGTTCTGCATATTCATACCATACAGCAGCAACGATAAGTCAAGTAAAAAAAGACTTAATGGAAAAGAATGGATGGAACGAAGAATTTGCTGATTTCAATTTAAGAAATAATGGATATGTAATTTATTCTACACAAGATTCTAATATACAATCTCAAATGGAAACTGTATTTAGAGACGATAAATATGTAAGAAGCACAAAGACAAAAAGTGGAGAAACTGAATATACACAAGCAGGAATGGCAATAATAGATCATTCAACAGGAAAAGTTGTAGGAGTTATGGGAGGACTTGGCTCATCTTCAAATGCTTCAGGTTTAAACAGAGCTACACAATCATATAGACAAACAGGTTCATCTATGAAACCAATAGCAGTTGTTGCTCCAGGATTAGAAAAAGGAGTATTAACGGCTGGAACAGTATACGATGATAGCTATACAGTATTTCCAGGAGGATATGATCCAAAGAACTACAACAAATATATGGGACCTATAACAATAAGAGATGCCTTAGAAACATCACAAAATATTCCACAATTAAAGGCTATGTTTGAAATAGAACCAATAAATTCAATTAAATTTTTAAGACAAATAGGATTAACAAAATTAGTTACATCAAGCGAAAACGCAAAGCTAAATGATGAAAACTTATCATTAGCACTTGGAGGTATTACAAATGGAGTTTCACCATTAGAAATGGCAGCAGCATATGCAACTATTGCAAATGATGGTGAATATATAACACCAATATTCTATACAAAAGTAGAAGATAAAAACGGAAAAACTATTATAGAGCCAACCCAAGAAAGACATAGGGTTTTAAGCGAACAAAATGCATATATTTTAAAATCATTATTAACAGAACCAGTAGTAGGAAGTAGTGGTACAGCATCATATTGTAAAATTAGTGGAATAGATGTTGCTGCAAAAACAGGAACAACCAATGAAGATAAAGATAGATGGCTTTGTGGATTTACCCCATACTATGCAGCTGCAACTTGGTATGGATATGATGATCCAAAAGAAGTAAAATATTCAGGAAAACCATCAAATCCAGCAGGTGCTTTATGGTCAGCAATTATGAAGAATATTCATAAAGGATTAGATAGTAAAAAATTTATACAACCAGATGGAATTGTGAGAGCTACAATATGTAAAGATACAGGACTATTAGCTACAGATACATGTACTAATAAATATACAGAAATATTTGTTAAAGGTACAGAACCAACAGAATCATGTACGGGTTCTGTAACAGTAAAAGTTTGTACAGAAACAGGAATGTTAGCAAATGAGTATTGTACATCTACTGAAGATAGAACTTATACTATAAAACCACCAAAAGAGCAAAATGCAAAATGGACATCTAATTATGGTGATAGATATAGTTATCCACCAACAGAATCATGTACAACTCATACAAAACCAGCAGATACTGTAAAACCAGAAATAAAATTAAAAGGTAAGGAAACAATTACATTAAAATTAAATGAAAAATATGTAGATCCAGGAGCAACAGCAACTGATGATACAGATGGAGATATAACATCAAAAATAGTAATAGATATTTCAAAAGTAGATGTTAAGAAAGTTGGAACATATACAGTAACATATACAGTAACTGATTCAGCTGGAAATACAACAACAAAAACTAGAACAGTAAAAGTAGTGGACGAAGAAGAACCAGAAGAACCAAGTACACCATCAGAAGGAGAAGGCTCAGGAACAGAAAACCCAGGTACACCTTCAGAGGGAGAAGGCTCAGAAACGGAAGAATAATTAAGTTTATATGGGCGAGAAAATTAATCTTGCCCATATGTATTATATTGTATAAAGGAGAAACAATATGAAATTGCATTTTTTTAATACACTTACAAGAGAAAAAGAAGAATTTATACCAATAGATTCAAAAGAAGTAAGAATTTATTCTTGCGGACCAACAGTATATTATTTTGCTCATATAGGTAACTTAAGAGCTTATCTTTTTATGGATAATTTAAGAAGAGTTTTAGAATATAATGGATATAAATTAAAACATGTTATGAACATAACAGATGTTGGACATTTAGTATCAGATGCAGATGAAGGCGAAGATAAAATGCTTAAAGCTGCCAAAAGAGAAAATAAAGATCCATTTCAAATAGCAGAATTTTATATGAATGCGTTTCTAAAAGATATTGATAAATTAAATATTCAAAGACCAGAAATAATAGCAAGAGCAACAGAACATATAGATATTATGGAAGAATATGTTAAAAAAATTATAGAGAATGGTTATACTTATCAAAGTGAAGATACAATTTATTTTGATACATCAAAACTAGATAAATATGGAGTACTTTCTAATAGAAATATTGAAGAACAAAAAGCTGGTGCAAGAGTAGAATTTGATGAAAATAAAAAAAATATTTCAGACTTTGCCTTATGGATAAAAGCACCAGAAAACCATATTATGAAATGGGATTCATTCTTTGGAAAATGTTATCCAGGTTGGCATTTAGAGTGTTCAGCAATGGGATATAAATATTTAGGAGATCACTTTGACATACATACAGGTGGAATAGATCATATTCCAATTCACCATGAAAATGAAATTGCACAAAGTAAAGGTTTTTCAGGAAAGATTCCAGCAAATTATTGGATGCATGTAGACTTCTTAACAGTAGATGGTGGAAAAATGTCAAAAAGCTTAAATAATTTATATACTCTAAGTGATTTAAAAGAAAAAGGATATGATCCATTAGTTTATAGAATGTTTAATTTTGGTTCTAATTATAGAAATAAAATTAATTTTACTTGGGAAGCTATGAATGCAGCAAAGGTTGCATTGGCAAGATTAAAAGAGGGATATAAAAAACATAATGAAGGAATAGAAGATGTTGAAGATTCTATAATAAATGAATATGAAGAAAAATTCCATGAAGCAATAAATGATGATTTAAATATGCCAGTAGCAATGAGTGTTGTATGGGATGTAATAAAAAATCCTATAAAATCTAAAAAATTTGCAAAACTACTATTAAAGTTTGATACAGTATTAGGATTAGAAATAGATAAAGAAAATGAAAAAGAAGAAATACCAGATGAAATAAAAGAACTTTTAGAAAAGAGAAAAGTAGCTAGAGAAAATAAAGATTGGAACTTATCAGATACATTAAGAGATGAAATAAAAGAAAAAGGATATATAGTAAAAGACAGTAAAGATGGAATGCAAGTAGAAAAACTTTAAAAAAGTATTGCAGAATATGGAAAAATCTGATATAATACTAACGTTGTATAAAAAACACATAAAGCTAGTTTAAGAAAAGTGCTTAGAAATAAGCTTTCTTAAATGAAGATACTTTATGGAAGATTAAAACTAAGAGGAGGAATTTAAAATGGCAGTAGTTGCAATGAAACAATTACTAGAAGCAGGTGTTCACTTTGGACATCAAACTAGAAGATGGGATCCTAAAATGGCTGAATATATATTCCAAGCTAGAAATGGAATCCATATAATCGATTTACAAAAAACATCAAAAAAATTAGACGAAGCATATAGCTTTGTAAAAGAACAAGCTGAAGAAGGAAAAACAATTCTTTTTGTAGGAACAAAGAAACAAGCTCAAGAATGTGTTAAAGAAGCAGCTGAAAAAAGTGGAATGTACTATGTAGACCAAAGATGGTTAGGAGGAATGTTAACAAACTTTTCTACTATTAAAACAAGAGTACAAAGATTAAAAGACTTAGAAACAATGGAACAAGATGGAACATTTAGTGTTTTACCTAAAAAAGAAGTTACATTATTAAAGAAAGAAATGGAAAAATTACAAAAAAATCTTGGTGGAATTAAAGAAATGAATGAACTTCCAGGAGTATTATTTGTAGTAGATCCTAAAAAAGAAAGAACAGCTATATTAGAAGCTAGAAAATTAAATATACCAGTTGTAGGTTTAATAGATACAAACTGCAATCCTGAAGATGTTGATTATGCAATCCCAGGAAATGACGATGCAATTCGTGCTGTAAAATTAATAACAGATGTTATGGCTAATGCAGTTATAGAAGGAAAACAAGGAGAAACATTTGAAGAAGCTGATTCTACATTTGAAGGTTCTGAAGAAGAAACAAGTATAGAAGAAGTTGTAGAAAATGTTGAAGAATAATTAAAATAAGTCTCTAAAATATAGAGGTACGGGTGTGCCGTACCTCTATATTAGAATAAAAATTAAATTTATAGGAGGAAATAAAATGGTAACAGCAGCTCAAGTTAAAGATTTAAGAGAAAAAACAGGTGCAGGTATGATGGACTGCAAAAAAGTTTTAACAGAAACTGATGGAGATATGGAAAAAGCTATGGAGCTTTTACGTGAAAGAGGAATTGCTAAAGCAGCTAAAAAATCTGACAGAATAGCAGCAGAAGGATTAGTTGAATGCTACATTTCAGAAGATGGAAAAGTTGGATCAATTGTAGAAATAAACTCAGAAACAGACTTTGTTGCAAAAAATGAAGAATTCAAAACTTTTGTTATGAATGTTGCAAAACAAGTAGCTGAAAAAAATCCAACAGATGTTGAAGATTTATTAGGACAAGCATTTATAGATAATTCAGGAAAAACAGTTAAAGAAGTATTAACAGAAAAAATAGCAACAATTGGAGAAAATATGAATATTCGTAGATTTGAAAGATTTGAATCTACAGGATTAGTAGAAAAATATATACACGGTGATGGAAAAATCGCAGTTTTAGTAGATTTTGTTAAAGGTGATAAAGAAGTTGCTAAAGATGTATGTATGCAAATAGCTGCAGCTAGACCAGAATATGTAAAAAGAGAAGAAGTACCACAAGAAAGAGTAGAAAAAGAAATGGAAATATTAAAAGCTCAAGCTATGAATGAAGGAAAACCAGCAGAAATAGCAGAAAAAATGGTACAAGGAAGAATAGGAAAATTCTATTCAGAAATATGTTTAGTAGATCAAGAATTTGTAAAAGATCCAGATATGAAAGTATCAAAATTATTAGAAACAAAAAATGCAGAAATAGTTAGATTTGCAAGATTCGAAAAAGGTGAAGGAATCGAGAAAAAAGAAGAAAACTTTGCTGAAGAAGTAGCAAAACAAATAAACGGATAATAAACGTATAAAAAGACGAAGTAAAAAAACTTCGTCTTTTTATGAATTTTCAATGAAAATACTGTACGTATAATAAAAAAATAGGTATAATAGACAAAGTAAACAAATAAAATATATAAATGCATAGGAGGAAAAAATGGGAGAAAGTAAAGGACAAAAAATATATAAATCAATTATGTTAGTAATTGTAACAGCTATAATAACAGCTATTATTACGACAACAGTGATTTATAGAACAACATTAAAAAAGGAAGCTACATCATCAGTTACAACGGAAAATAAACAAATAACTAGCTCAAATATAGCATATACATTATCTAATTTTAGAAAGATTATAGATAAATATTATTTAGGAGAAGTAGATGAAGAAGCTCTATTAGAAGGAGCAATAAAAGGATATATTAGCGGGCTTGGAGACCAGTATTCAGAATATTATACACCTGAGGAACTAGAAGAATATAAAGAAGAAACTTTAGGTAATTTTGTTGGAATAGGAATATATATGGTTAAAGACGAAGAAAAAAATGTAATTAGAGTTTTAACTCTAATTAAGGATACACCAGCATATAACGCAGGAATACTACCAGGAGATATTATATATAAAATAGATGGAGTAACTTATACTGGAGACCAAATGTCAGAAGCGGCAAAAAATATTAAAGGAGATATAGGAACAAAAGTTAAGCTAGAACTAATAAGAGATACAGAAACAATATCTTTAGAAATAGAAAGAGCCACAATTAAAGTTAACCATGTAGAATCAGAAGTACTATCAGATAATATAGGATATTTAAAAATATCAACTTTTGATGAAGGATGTGCTAAAGAATTTAAAGAAAAATATGATGAAATTAAAGCAAAGAATATACAATCTTTAATTATAGATTTAAGAAATAATGGTGGAGGAATAGTAGATGAGGCTACTAACATTGCAGACTTATTTACAGATAAAGATTCAAGTTTACTAATAACAGTAGATAAAAATAATAATGAAGAAATTACAAAGTCTAAAACAGAAAAATATATAGATGTGCCTGTAATAGTATTAACAAATTCAAATACTGCTAGTGCTTCAGAAATATTAACAGGAGCTCTAAAGGACAATAAAGTTGCTAAAGTTGTAGGAACAACAAGTTATGGAAAAGGAGTAATTCAAAACTTATTAACTCTTACAGACGGTAGCGGTATAAAAATTACAACAAATGAATATTATACACCAAATAGAACGAAAATAAATAAAGTAGGAATAACTCCAGATGAACAAGTAGAATTACCAGAAGAGTATCAAAATAAATTAGAAATACCAAAAGAAAATGACACACAATTACAAAAAGCGATTGAAATGTTAAAGTAATAAAATAGAAGCTGATTTATAAACCAGCTTCTATTTTTTTTATAATTGTATTTATTAATAATTTTGCATTTGGTTTTATATCAGTTCCAAATGAAAAATATTTTTGTATCTTTTCAGAATTATTTTCTATGTACATAGATTGAATAGCTTTAAAAATATTATGCTTTATATTTAATGAATTGGTACTATGTTGCATAGCAATTTTTGAATAAATATTTTTCTCAAGATTTGATACATTATAAGAATATTCATTAGTCATAATAAAATATATAGTATCTAATAAATAAATAGTTCCTTTATGTTTAAAATTAAACCCTAAAAATTTTAATTCATCTATAATTTTATTCTTAATAAGTTTATAATGAGTAGTTAAATCTAATTCATTTACAGTGTCAACTATAATAGAGACTATATAATTAAAATCAGTTCCTTTATAAATACATTTATTTATAATAGTATTTGATTTAACACTATTTAACATATCCAAATTTCCAGAAATAACAATAATATTAGGAATGTTAGATGATTTTTCTAAATTCTCTAAAATTTCAATTCCATTTAATTTTGGCATATCTAAATCTAATATTAATAAATCGATAGAATTATTAAATAATAAATCTAAAGTTTCTTTACCATCAGTAGATAAACTTAATAATCGCACATTAGGTAGCTGTTTCATAAGAACATTTATTAAGCTTTTAGAAAAATCTATATTATCATCAGCAATTAATAAATTATACATAAATAAACCCCTCTATTTTCTACATCATTATACCATATTAGACAAAAATTTCAACTTTTTCAACTTTTTCAACATTTTCAACTTTTCGGTTTTTTTGTATCAAAATATGATATATATATATTTAAGGGGGGAGTTTTTATGAAAAATGTTACGGAGAAAATTATTGCATTTATACTTATGTTTGTAATGATTTTTAACTTTGGATCAGTATCGTTAGCAGAAGGATTAAAACTTGCTCAAGGAAAAGAAGACAGTTTAGAGGAACCAGTTATTACAAACAGCAATACAGAAGAGGAAGAACTAGAAATAGTTGGAGAACAAATAGACAAAAGAAAACTAAATGAAAAACACTTTACATTAAGCAACGGAAGTACTCTAGTTGCAATGTATTCAGAAAATGTACATTATGAAAAAGATGGCAAAATGGTAGATATCGACAATTCATTAGAAGAAGTACAATTAGAAAACGAAACAGTATATAAAAACAAAAGTAACTCATACAAAGCAAACTTTGCAAAAACTAGTAAAGAGGACAATGAATTAGTAACTATTGAATCGGATGGATATAAAATAAACTGGTTAATGCAAAGTGCACAAAAGGAGACAGAAATAATACAAACTGAAGAAATAGCAGAAGAAATAATTGAAATAGAAGAGAGTAACAAACAAACTAAAGAAAGTAAGAAAATTAAATCTGAAGAAAATAAAAAAACAGAGAAAACAAAAGAAAAAATAAATAAAGTAGAAGCAAAAGTAATAGAAAAAGAACAAAAAGCTAAAGCAACAAATGCAACTAATAAATCAATAGAAGAAAAAACAAATTTAGAAAATATAGCCTCAGGAATAACTTACGAAAACATATTAAATAAGATAGACTTACAATATGAAGTAAAAGCAGAAAGTATAAAAGAAAGCATAGTAATAAACGATAAAGAAGGACTGCAAGATGAATTTGTATTTAAGTTTAATATAGGAGAACTAAAAGCAGAATTACAAGAAAACAAAGAAGTTATAATATATAAAGAAAATAAGGAAAACTATGTATTTAAGATAGAAGCACCATATATGTTTGATAGCAGTTTAGAATATAGTTCAGATATAGAAATAACTTTAGATAAAGACGAGAATACAAAAGAATATATATTAACGATTATACCAAATAAAGAATGGATAGAATCAGAAGAAAGAGTATATCCAATAACAATAGATCCAACAGTAAGTACAAGTAGATATTATGATGACATAAAAGATACCTATATATTTGAAGGAGATGAAAGTAGTAACACTAGGCATAGAGCACATATTATAAGAATAGGAAGCAATAACAAATCTGGCCCACATAAAAATCCAACAAGAGGATTAATAAAATTTACATTACCAGAACTAAATGCAGGAGATCAAGTAATATATGCTAGTTTAAATATATGTAGTTATCCAGATACAAATGAATGGGCACCACCAGGAAGAGAAATGCAAATAGATGTACATAAAATGACATCAAATTGGGAGGAAGAAAGCGCACATTGGAGTAATTTAAGTAATTTATATAATAATATAATAGAGGATTACGAAAAATATACATTTGACTATAATAACCAATGCAAATTTTATGGATTTAATATAACGAGTATAGCAAAAGAATGGTATACAACAGGAAACAACTATGGACTAATGTTAAAAGAGCATTATGAACAATATAACTATCCAGAGTCAGATGCCTACTTTATATCAGCAAATACAAATACAGCATATTATGAAGGAAGACCAGTAGTAACAATAGTATATAGAAATCAAACAGGAATAGAAAATTATTTAAGCTATCATACACAAAATGTAGGAAGAGCAGGAACAGTATATACAAACGACTATAACGGAAACTTAGTGTTAACTCATCAAGACGCATCTACACCAGGAAGTAGGTTCCCAGTATCAATAAATCATGTATTTAATATGAATGATAAAGATATAGATATAGGATATGGAAAAGGATTCAGACTAAATTTAAGTCAATCAATAGAATTCAAGACGATAGATAATGTAGAATATGCAAAATATATAGATGAAGATGGAACAGCACACTATTTTAATCAAGATGGAGACAGATATAAAGATGAAGATGGACTGGGATTAACCATATACAGAAATGGTTCAACCTGTACGATGGAAGACAAGAATAGAAATAAAAGCACATTTACTAAAAATTCAGAAGGAATAGAAATATGGTATTTAACTAAAGTAGAAGATACAGAAGGAAATAGCATAAATATAAGTGTAGACTTAAGAAATGGAAAAGTCACTCAAGTAGAAGATGGAGCAAACCAAAGAATGTATTTAGCATACGATTACCCAGGAAGAGTAGAAACACTTACAGATACAAATGGAAGAGTAACAAGATATGAATATAATGGCTCTAACTTAATAAGTATACAATATTCAGATGGCAAAACATCTAGATATGAATATTGGAACAACAAACTAACAAACGTAATAAATATAGATGGAAGTAAAATAGGATATGAATATTATGAAGAAAGAACAAGTAGAGTAAAGAAAATACAAGAATATGGAAGTAATAATGAAATAGGAAACTCATTGCAAATTAGTTATGGAGACAATAGTACAATATTTACAGATGAAGAAGGATATTCAAATACAATAATATTTAATAACTATGGAAATGCAGTAAGTATAGCAGATTTCGGAAAAGAAAATAACGTAAATGGTGCATATGGAAAAATGTATTCTTATGGAAATTCAGGAGGAAATAAGAATAAATTAACATTAGAAAGTAAAATGATTTCAGTAAAAGATATGCCAAATAACTTAGTACAAAACCCATACTTTGATAATGGACTAAATAATTGGAGTAAAAATGATGCATGTCAAAATTGGGATTGGGTAGAAAATGTAGATAATACAGATAATAAAGCATTAAGGATTTTAGGAGAATCAGATAGATATAAAAATATAAAACAAGAAGTATATGTAAGTGGAAATAAAGGAGATATATTTAATATAAGTTCTTGGATAAAAACAGAAGGTGTTCCAAATGAAGATGGAAAATGTACAAAAGTAACTTTAAATATAATAGGAAATGACAATTCTTCACAATGGGTTGATGTTTGGGCAAATACAGATAGTTCAAGTTGGCAATTTTTATCAGACCAATTTATAACAAATTATGACTACTATAGAATAGATATATACTTAATATTTTATTTAAATGCAAATACTACATACTTTGATAATATAGGGCTTTTTAAAGAAGATTTTGGACAAAGCTATACATATGACGATAATGGAAATGTAGTATCAACTCAAGATGAAGCAAAAAAACAAAGTGAATTTACATATACAGGAGCAAATAACTTATTAAGTTCAATTAGTCCAAAAGGCGGAAAATATGTATATGAATATGACTATAACCATAAAAACAGATTAATAAAAGCTATAAATAGTACAGGAATAGAATACTCATTTGAATATGATAACTATGGAAATGTAACATCAGCAAAAGTTACAGAATATAGAAAGCCAGATGTACCAGAAAACAATACAAAGTATTATATGAAAATTGCAAGTAGCAATAAATATTTTGATATAACAGGTGGATCAACAGAAAATGGAACGAAATTAATTCAATTAGATAATATAAGCTTTGATAATCAGAAATTTGTTTTAGAAGATATAGGAGAAGGATACTACAAAATACATCCATCACATGATTTAACAAAATCATTAGATACCAATACTACAGATAATGAAATTCAACAATGGGAATCATATGATACACCATACCAAGCATGGAAATTTATAGAAAACTCAGATGGAACATATAGAGTAGTTAATAAATATAAAGGCGAGAATTACTGTATGGCATTAAAAGATGATGGAAAAGAAAATGGAACACAAATAAAAACAGAAAGCTGGGAAGGAAAACAAAGCCAAAAAGTAGTATTGTATAAAGCAGATTCAGACTATAATCCGATAGATGATGATAAATTAGAATCAAATGAAGTTTATCATATAAAAGTAAAAAGCAGTAATTTATACTTAGAACAAGCATATGATGGAGTAGGAGCAAAAGTTATACAAAATACATATAAACCAAACGATAAAAATCAATTATGGAGAGTAGTAAGATTAGACGACTACTATTATAAATTAGTAAACCTTGGAAGCTTAAATGGTAATGTAATGGATGTGCTATATGGACAAGATCAAAACGAACAAGATGTACAAATGTATGATAATACGATACCAAATCCAGCACAAGAATGGGTAATAAGAGAAGATCACACAGGAGTGTATGAGATAGGAACAACACTATCTGGAATATCAGGAGCAGAAAGAAGACTAACAGTTTATGGGAACAGTAAAGATGCAGGAACAAGAATGGTATTATTTACACCATATGGAGGAGATAATCAACAGTTCTATTTTGAGAAAGCAAATCTTTTAGATATAGAATCAGGAGCAACATATAAAATAAAGGCACAACAAAGTGGACTAATAGTAGGATTAGATAATAATAATATGTTAGAACTTCAAAATGAAAACGATGAAAATGCAGAATGGATAATAGAAAACAGAAATGATGGATACTACAAATTCAAATTAAAAGGTTCTGAAAATAAAGTACTAGATGTGTGCGGAGCAGATACAACAAGTGGAACACGTGTACAAGTATATGAAGATACAGAAAATGATGCACAAAAATTTGAAATAGTAGGAAGAATAGATGGAGAAAATGGAAGCAATAAAACATATTATATAAAACCTAAAATAGGAAAAGGAAAGAAGACTTTAGATGTATGTGGAGGATATACAGACGTAGGAACGATAGTATATGAATGGGATACCAATGAATTAGGAGCTCAAAAATTTGAACTAATAAAAGTTGAATCAAATGATAATAGAAAATACATAGAAACAAAAGCAGAATACACAGAAAATGGAAACTATCAAACAAAACTAATAGATACAAGTGGAAATGAAGTAGCATATGAATACAATCAAAATACAGGAACATTAAGCAAAGTAACAGATGCAAAAGAAAACAGTACAAACTATGAATATGATGGACTAGATAGAGTAATAAAGGTAAGTAAACAGACAAATAGCCAAACTTATGAAAATAAATATACATATGAAAACGATAGGATAAAAAGCATAACGCATAATGGAACAAACTACTACTTTGAATATGATACATTTGGAAATATAAAACAAACTAAAATAGGGAATCAAGTATTAGGAACAAATAATTATGAATCAAATAACGGACTATTAAATAGCTTTACATATGGAAATGCACAAGTAATATCATATAATTATGATAGGTTTGAAAGATTAATAAAGAAAACAGGAACAAATGGAAGCACAGAATATACATATGATGCAAAAGGAAATGTAAGTAGTGTAAAAGATAATGTAAATGGAGATACAGAAAGTTATACATATGATTTAGCAGATAGATTAGTTAAAAAAGAAAATACAAATGGATATAAAGCACAATATTGGTATGATGGAAATAGTAATTTAAGTAAAGTAACATATAATTATGGAGAAGAACAAGGAGAAGTATGGTATAATCATGATAGAGACAATAGAGTAAGTAGTACTGGAACAGGAACAGATTTAGTAGTAAATAATTATGATAGATTATCAAGACTATTAAGTAAAGAGATAAGAAGAAATACAGTATACACAACAGAATACACATATGTAGATACAGATACAGAAAACAAAACAACAGAAAAAGTAAAGAGTATAAAGAATGGAAATAACGATGAAATATCATATACATATGATGCAAATGGAAATATAGAGACAATATCAAAAGGAGAAGGACAGGAAAAAGAAGAAACTAATAAGTACTATTATGATGAGATAAATCAGTTAATAAGAGAAGATAATAAGGTTTTAAATAAAACAATAGTATATACATATGATGTAGGAGGAAATATCCAAAGTAAAAAAGAATATGAATATACACAAGAAATGTTAACAAATAAAGCACCAACAAACACAATAAATTATACATATGGAAACACAAACTGGAAAGACCAATTAACAAGCTATAGCGGAAAAACAATAACATATGATGCAATAGGAAATCCATTAACATATGATAGAAACACATATACATGGCAAAACGGAAGAGAGCTAGCAAGTATAACAAAAGGAAATACAACAATAGAGTATAAGTATAATGATGCAGGAATACGAACATCAAAAACAGTAAATGGAGTAGAAACAAAATATTATTTAGATGGAAGTAAAGTAATATATGAGAAAACAGAAGGACAAGATATAATATATTATTTCTATGATGAAAATGTAGATATATCAGGATTAAAATATAAAGGGGAACAATACTACTTTATAAAAAACATACAAAATGATATAATAGGAATACTAAATAGCAATTTAGAGCAAATAGTAAGCTACGAATATGACAGCTGGGGACAAGTTATATCAATAAAAGATAATAACGGAAACAATATAACAGATGGAACAAATATAGGAATAATAAACCCATATAGATACAGAAGTTATAGATATGATAGTGAAACGAAGCTATACTACCTAAACAGCAGATACTACAACCCAGAATGGGGAAGATTTATAAATGCGGATGGATTATTAAATTCAGGAAATGATTTATTAGGACATAATTTATATAGTTATTGTTGGAATAATTTAATAAATAAAACGGATGAAGATGGAAATAAACCAGGCAATTTATTTACTAATATGGATGCAGTAGCAATAGATTTTGGTAATTATATTAATGCTAAGTCTATTGCACAAAACAGAGAATATTCTTCATGTCTTTATTCAAAAGTAATAAGAAGATTAAGAATAGTAGGTTTAAAAAATTATACTATAGGCAAAAATACATATACAGTTCCAAAAATGAAAATAAAGAAAACTATGGTATATTCATATACAGAACCTAAAAAACAGAGTAAAAGCGGAGGAAGAGGACAATTTTCACCAATTGGAACTAAGAGAGAAGCTATATTACATACACATGCAGCATATGATTCTGAGTTTGGAATACGGAAATGATATATTTTCGCCTGATGATAAAAAAACTGCAGATAGATTAAAAATTTTGAATTATGTGGCTACTCCTTTAGGAACACTAAGAAAATACGATCCAAATACTAAAGAAGATAATATAATTTCATATGATATGCCATGGGACGCAAATCATCCAAACAAAAAATAAGAAAATTAAAAGAAGGAGATAATTTTTTATATCATGTGTTGGGGGTATAGTATGAAAATAAAAAAGAAAAAGAAAGCTATAATAATAGTAAATTTAATTGTTTTAATAATTTTTGGTATATATTTGATGTTAATAATAAAATCAAATGAAGTAGAACAATTTAATATACAAGAATTTGAAGAATTTATAGAAACATTTCCTGTCAGCGAGGTGTTCAGTGAAGATAGAGTAGTTGGAACAGTAAATAATTCAAACGAAGCAAAAGAAAAAGCAAAACTAATATGGAGAGAAGTATTTAATGAAGAAATGGTAAAAAAGTGTAAACGTTATAAGGTTGGTTTTGATAAAAAATCAAAGATATGGTCTGTAAGGGCATATTCGCAAAATTTTATTTTATACATCTTAATAACACAAGAAGACGGAAAAATAATTGCTGTATGGGGAGGAAAATAATAAGACTTTAAATAAAACAATAGTATATACATATGATGTAGGAGGAAATATCCAAAGCAAAAAAGAATATGCATATACACAAGAAATGTTAACAAACAAAGTGCCAATAAACACAATAAACTATACATATGGAAATACAAACTGGAAAGACCAATTAACAAGCTATAGTGGAAAAACAATAACATATGATGCAATAGGAAATCCATTAACATATGATGGAAACACATATACATGGCAAAACGGAAGAGAGCTAGCAAGTATAACAAAAGGAAATACAACAATAGAGTATAAGTATAATGATGCAGGAATACGAACATCAAAAACAGTAAATGGAGTAGAAACAAAATATTATTTAGATGGAAGTAAAGTAATATATGAGAAAACAGAAGGACAAGATATAATATATTATTTCTATGATGAAAATGTAGATATATCAGGATTAAAATATAAAGGGGAACAATACTACTTTATAAAAAACATACAAAATGATATAATAGGAATACTAAATAGCAATTTAGAGCAAATAGTAAGCTACGAATATGACAGCTGGGGACAAGTTATATCAATAAAAGATAATAACGGAAACAATATAACAGATGGAACAAATATAGGAATAATAAACCCATATAGATACAGAAGTTATAGATATGATAGTGAAACAAAACTATATTATCTAAACAGCAGATACTACAATCCAGAATGGGGAAGATTTATAAATGCGGATGGGTTACTAAGTACAGGACAGGGAATATTATGTCATAATATGTATGCATATTGTGAGAACAATCCAGTTAATAATATGGATCCAGATGGAGATTTATTTATTAAAGTATTTTTAAAATTAAAAGAAACTGTAAGGAATTTAATTATATTAAATACTGTTTTTCAAAATAGTGTAGCACAAAAACAAATAAAAGAAGTTCAAAATAAGATAAACGTTCCTGATAGAACTAATGAATTAAATAAAAAATTAAAACAAAGTGCAAGTGAAATAAAAAAAGAATCATTAGGACAAAATTCTATTCAGAAATTATCGACATTTGCGAATGCGGTTAAGTCTGGAAGTAAATATGATTTGAAAGAACAATCCGAATGGCAAGAGACGATATCATATAAGAACGTTATAATGGAGCCACAAGATATAGGAAACTTTCATTTTGGGTATATTGGTAGGGCTATGGGATATACTCCTAAATTTTTAGTGATTGGAGCAGGAATATATCAAACATTAGGAAATACTAGATATATACCATGGATTTTCACCTCATCTTTTGGTGATGATCCCAGAGATACATATTATATAATGCAAGGAGTAATTGCTTATGAAAGCGAAAATTAAAAAAAATTATAAACGAAGTTCAGTAGGTATATTAATTATAGGGATTATAGTACTTATTTTAATTACCGGAACAATTATATATAAAATTAGTTATAATATTTTATCTTTTATTAATAATTTTTCATCAAAAGAGGTTTTAGTAGAAGAGATAGTGTC
Source organism: uncultured Clostridia bacterium (assembly GCA_963557785.1). GTDB lineage: Bacteria > Bacillota > Clostridia > TANB77 > CAG-508 > Merdicola. The sequence continues at coordinate 72,419 of CAUWBF010000001.1, forward strand.
TCCAGATGATGAACATACGCTAAAAGTATATTATATAAATAATGGAGCTATAACAGGTGACAGTCTAAAAGTAAAATTGGTTAATAATAAAACTAATAAAGCTAGGGATATATATGTTGATTATCCAGTTTATTATACGAATTTAGAAGAACAAATAAAAATTAAATGGATTGATAATGAAATTATAGAGATAAATGAAATAAAATTAAATATAAATGAAGATAATTACGATTGGCGCAAAAATAGGTAATATAAACTTATATTATTAATAATAGAACAACCGGCGCAACCGCCATCATATGCATATTAATACTAATAGTAGGTATAGTATAATGTTTAATATTATTATAATAATTATTAGTTCTGTTCTTCTAGGCAGTTCAATTATAGTAATAAAAAAATCTAAGGTAATTTGTAAGCGTATTAGGAAACTTTCATTTCGGATATATTGGTAGGGCTATAAGATATACTCCTAAATTTTTAGCAATTGGAGCAGGAATATATCAAACATGTTTGTAAATTCACTAACTAATAAGTCAGAGTTATCAGAAAAAACAAAAAATAGTTTAATAAATAAGACACAAAAATCAAAAGAAGTAAAAAAAGAAGTGAAAAGAGTTATAAATGCTAATAATGGAAAGGATTTTATCAATTATAAATCAGATAAATTAGCTTTTTCAGCTAAAGATGATTTACACTTATCAATAGGAAGGGTTACTGAGACTACAATCTCTGGAATAAAAAATCAAGATAATAGTTGGAATATATCAATTAAATTGTATGATGAATACAATTTTGAAAAAGTAGAAGAATCTAGAGGAATTGTGGATTTAATAAATAATATAGCAAGTAAAATGGAAGATATGGGATTACTACATCCATATGAATGGGATATAAGTTATAATTTTACATATTATGAGGAGTGATAAAATGCAAAGAAAGAAAAAAATACACTTATACATAAGTATAAGTATCATATTTACAATATATGTAATAGGGATGTCTATAATTCGTATTAAATTTATTGAAAATATAATTCCTACTCCAGTTGTTTATTATAATAAAGAATGGGGAGTCAATCTGCCAGAGCCATATAGAAGAGAAAGAATATATGCATTTGAATTTAAAGATGAACCAGAACTAAAAATATGGTATTATGATGAAGGAAAAATAAAAGAAATTATAAATGATAATAATTTAAGAAAGATTGATGAGCAAAATAAAGAGTTTATACTTAATAAAATAGATGAACACTATAGCCCGTTGGAAGAAGAGAAAAAACAATTATTTAAATGTAATGTTCCTAATAAAAATAGCTTAATGTCAGAAGAAAATTATTACTATTTTAAAAAAAATGATAATGATGCGAGCTGGCTTTTACTAATATTAGAGAATGAAACAGGAAAAGTATATTTTATACATACCTACTATTAAATAAAAGAAAGTAATTGATGATGATGTTTTTTTAGCATGGAGGGAAAAATTGATTAAAGAAATAAATTATATTAACAAGAATGAATTAGAAGAAATATATATACATGATATTTTTTTTAAAGAGATAAACATAGATTATAATAATAAAGTACTTGATATTATGGTTTTAGAGGATGATACAAAAAGATGTTATAAACTAATATTTGAAAATGTAGTACGATTTGATTTATTTAAGTTATCATTATGGGGAAAAACAAATAATCAAATATTAGATATGTATTTAGATGATTTCGATATAATGCAATATATCAATCAAAAATGTAATAAAAATCAAATTAAGAATGTCATTCAAAACGTAGACAAATTATTTAGTATAGAAATTTTAATTGATAATGGTGATAAAATAGGTATTACCTGTAACAAAATAACTTTTATAAATTAAGTATAATAGTAATATAGAAGTAGTTGATTATTTATATATTTGTCAATTACTTCTATATATTTCAGTTACTAGTAATGAAACAACATATGAATATAACCAAAGTATAGGAACATTAAGTAAAGTAACAGATGAAACAAACATAGGACTAATAAGCCCATACAGATACAGAAGTTATCGTTATGATAGAGATACAAAACTATACTAACTAGACAGCAGATACTACAATCCAGAATGGGGAAGATTTATAAATGCGGATGCAACTTTAAACAGTGGAAATGATTTGTTAGGACATAATTTATACATATATTGTAATAATAACCCAATTAATATGAAAGACATAACAGGCAATTTTGCGATATCAGCTATAGCTACATGTTTAGCAGTAGTAGGAGAAATATTGGTAAAAACAGTTATAACAGTTGGAGTAATTGCACTTGCAGCGGGAACAATATATGTAACAGATAAAATAGTAACAGCAGCTAAAGAAAAAGTTAAAGAAGAATTTATATAAAGAGACACTACTGTATACAAATTAACAGATGATGATAAAAAAGTTCAATATGTTGGAAGAACTAAAAATCTAGAAACAAGGAAAAAGAACCATGAAAAAATCCAGCTAGAGCACATTTAACTTTTGAAGCAATACCAGGGAAATACACAAAAATTGAAGCAAGAGGCATAGAACAAATATTAATAGAAAAATATGCAACACTAAATAAAGGAAATTCTACTAATAATCAAATAAATGGGATAAGAAAAAATAATCCAAAATTTGAACTCTATATTTGGGCTGCACAATTAGTATTACCAGAAAGTGAAACATATGTAGAAAATTAAAAAGGAGGAGAAAAAATGGGAACATGGGGAGTAAACTTATATGATGATGATACAGCACAAGATGTGAAAGATGAATACGTAGATTTATTAAGACAAGGAATAGAAAATGAAGAAGCAACGAAACGAATGATTGAAAGATGGGATACAGACGATGTAGAGGAAGGACCAATATTTTGGATAACGTTAGCAAATACACAATGGGAGTATGGAAAATTAATAGATATAGTTAGAGAAAAAGCAATATATTATATAGAAAGTGAAGTAGAACTAGAAAGATGGAAAGAAGATAAAGAGCTATATGATAAAAGAAAAGAAATACTAAATGAGGTAGCTAAAAAATTAAAAACTCAAAATGAGAATCCAAAGAAAATAAGAAAATATAGAATATATAAATGTCCTTGGAATATAGGAGATGTATATGCATATAAAATAAAGGACAATGAAGAATATAAAGGAAAATATATTGCTTTAATAAAAATAGAAGAAGGAGATTATTGGCCACACAATATATGTCCAGTTGTATATGTATATAATAAAATGTTTGATGAAATACCTACAATAGAAGCAGTAAAGGATATAAAATATTTACCACAGTTTTATAAACCAAGTGTATATAGAGGAGAATATAAAGATGTACTATATAGATGTTTAATAGGAATAGAAAACTCTACAAAGAAAAAAATAGAAGAATATATATACATTGGAAATATTGAGAAATATTCATTTCCTAAGAATGAATATAAAAGAGGCGAAGAATATCTATGTTCTATAAATAGATTCGAGGAATATATTATAAGTGTTTATAATAAATGGAAAGGAATAGATTATAGTAACTAGAAAGTAAAATCCTTTTTTGTATACAATATGAAATTTAAATACAGTAGATCAATTAACAAGCTATAGCGGAAAAGCAATAACATATGATGCAATAGGAAATCCATTAACATATGATGGAAACACATATACATGGCAAAACGGAAGAGAGCTAGCAAGTATAACAAAAGGAAATACAACAATAGAGTATAAGTATAATGATGCAGGAATACGAACATCAAAAACAGTAAATGGAGTAGAAACAAAATATTATTTAGATGGAAGTAAAGTAATATATGAGAAAACAGAAGGACAAGATATAATATATTATTTCTATGATGAAAATGGAGAAGTAACAGGGATAAAATACAATGGGGAACAATACTACTTTATAAAAAACATACAAAATGATATAATAGGAATACTAAATAGTAATTTAGAGCAAATAGTAAGCTACGAGTATGACAGTTGGGGACAAGTTATATCAATAAAAGATAATAACGGAAACAATATAACAGGTGGAACAAATATAGGAATAATAAATCCATATAGATACAGAAGTTATAGATATGATAGTGACACGAAGCTATATTACCTAAACAGCAGATACTACAATCCAAAATGGGGAAGATTTATAAATGCGGATGCTATTGTAGATACAAAAGATATTTTAGGAACAAACTTATATGCTTACTGTGGAAATAATCCTGTGAATAGAGTTGATAAAACAGGAAAAGGATGGGTAAGTGCATTTTTTAAAGCAACAGTAGCAACAGCAGTAACTATTGTAAAAGTCATAGTAGATGTGAAAAAAGCTGTATCTTCAATAGCTAGTACGAAAACATATACAAATTCTGTAACGAAAAATGAAGATGGAGGTTATAGTGCAAATACAAAAGTCAATGAAAAAAAATATATTTATGAAATAAATACCAATGGAGATATTGCAATTGATTATACAAAGAATCCATCATATAGCATAATAGAAGGAAAGACTTTATCCAAGGCAATGATTGAAAATTCTAAACAAGTTAATATAAATAGTTTAGATAATAGAACGCTAAGAGGAATAAACGCAGAACTTGATATACATTATGGAGCATATATTCTTACAAAAGCATTTCATGACAAGACAGATCCGATTTCAAAATTTATTGATGAGAAGATATATTTACATATAGTAGAGGCAAATATGGGAGGATATAGTACGGATGATAATGCAAGATATTTTGAATATATATCAATGTTTGTTAATTATTAATAGGAGGATTTTAATATGTCAAAAAGGAAAATTATTTTGATAGTTATAGTTATACTGATATTAATCTTAATGATAATAGCTATAGTAGGTTATAAGATATACAGAAAAATATTTCCGGATTATACTGGTTGGAAAAAAATAGAAATAACAGATATAGGTAGTTTTTATGTACCAGAAGATTGGATATATACTAAGGAGGGAACAATTGTATATTTTACAGATAAACCTATAACAGAAGAAGAATATAAGATATATTTAATAGGAACACAGTTTATTAGAAATGAAAAATATATAAAAATAACAGATATATATCCTAATTATAAAGAAAAAGAGAATGAAAACGGGAAAATATTATCAAATAGTGCATCTTATGAAGAAATTATATTTGAAATAAATAATCAAGAAGAAAAAAAATTTCATATTACACTTTCAGCTGGAATTGATAACAAGTTACATTTATATGCATGGGATAATTTAGTAAATATTGAAACAATAAAGAAGATAGCAGAGTCATATATAGCAGATAGAGATTAAAAAGAAAGTGTAAAAGAAAATACAAATGGATATAAAGCAGAGTATTTTTATGATAATAATAGTAATGTAAACAAGATAAAATATACATTAGTAACAGATAGTAAAGAAATAAGATATAATTATGACAGAGATAACAGAATAAATAGTGTAGTAACAGAAGACGACATAACAGTAACAAATTATGATAGATTATCAAGAATAGTAAATAAAAAGATAAAAAGAAATGATAAAATATACACAACAGAATACACATATGTAGATACAGATACAGAAAACAAAACAACAGAAAAAGTACAGAGTATAAAGAATGGAAATAACGATGAAATATCATACACATATGATGCAAATGGAAACATAGAGACAATATCAAAAGGAGAAGGACAGGAAAAAGAAGAAACTAATAGATACTATTATGATGAGATAAATCAGTTGATAAGAGAAGATAATAAGACTTTAAATAAAACAATAGTATATACATATGATGTAGGAGGAAATATCCAAAGTAAAAAAGAATATGAATATACAAAAGAGAACTTAAGTGGAAAAAGAGTAACAAACACAATAAACTATACATATGGAAACACAAACTGGAAAGACCAATTAACAAGTTATAGCGGAAAAGCAATAACATATGATGCAATAGGAAATCCATTAACATATGATGGAAACACATATACATGGCAAAACGGAAGAGAGCTAGCAAGTATAACAAAAGGAAATACAACAATAGAGTATAAGTATAATGATGCAGGAATACGAACATCAAAAACAGTAAATGGAGTAGAAACAAAATATTATTTAGATGGAAGTAAAGTAATATATGAGAAAACAGAAGGACAAGATATAATATATTATTTCTATGATGAAAATGTAGATATATCAGGATTAAAATATAAAGGGGAACAATACTACTTTATAAAAAACATACAAAATGATATAATAGGAATACTAAATAGCAATTTAGAGCAAATAGTAAGCTACGAATATGACAGCTGGGGACAAGTTATATCAATAAAAGATAATAACGGAAACAATATAACAGATGGAACAAATATAGGAATAATAAACCCATATAGATACAGAAGTTATAGATATGATAGTGAAACAAAACTATATTATCTAAACAGCAGATACTACAATCCAGAATGGGGAAGATTTATAAATGCGGATGGAACAGTATGCGATACTGGAGCAGGTTTAATAGGAACAAATATGTATATATATTGTTCTAATAATCCTATAAATAATATGGATCCGAGTGGAAGATTTATATTATTTATAGCATTCTTAAGTGCGATTAGTGCTAAAAGTACTTTAGACATATTTGGATACAATAATACCACGAATATGTTTGTAAATTCACTAACTAATAAGTCAGAATTATCAGAAAAAACAAAGAATAGTTTAATAAATAAGACAAAAAATTCGAAAGAAGTAAAGAAAGAAATAAAAAGAGTTATAGATGCTAATAATGGAAATAATTTTAGTAACTATAAATCTAAAGAATTAAATTTTGCAGCTAAAGATGACTTACACCTATCAATAGGTAGAGTTACTGAAACAACAATATCTGGAATCAAAAATCAAGATAATAGTTGGAATATATCAATCAAATTGTATGACAAATATGATTTTGATATAAAAAAAGAGCAGGGAATAGTTGAAACAATAAATAATATTGCAAGCAAAATGGAAGATATAGGAATACTACACTCATATGAATGGGATATCAGCTATAATTTTACATACTACGAGGAGTGATGATAATGAAAAAAAAGAAAAATATTTTTATGCTTACAATTATGTCCATAATATTAGTTATATATATAATAGGAATGACTATATTAAATATTAAATTTATCAGATATATAAATCCGAGTCCAATAACGTATGTTAGTATCGCGTGGGAAATAGATTTACCTAAACCAGATAAAATGGAGATAATATATGGGCGAGGATCTGCTGAAGGGGAAGATTTAGAAATATGGCAGTATAACGAAGAAGAAATTAAAGATATTATAAATAATAGTAGTTTTAAAAAAATAGATGAACAAAATAAAGAATTTGTATTGCAAAAAATAAATTCATATTATGATGGAGCAAGACCAGAAGAAGAGAAATTATTTGACGAGAATATCGATGTTGAATGTTTAGTAGTAGAAGAAAATTATTTTGCTTTTAATACAGATAAAAGTAATGAAGCAAGTTGGATTTTGTTAATATTAGATTATAAAACCGGAAAATTATATTATTTTGTTAATGTTTATTAAATTGAGGTAAATGTATTTAAAAATAAAAAGTGAATAAAAGAAAAGTAACTGACAGACATTATGTTTATCAATTACTTTTATTTAAATTAGTAAATTTTATCCAAAGTTCATATGAAAAGAGATAAAAAAGAAAAAATATTATATATGTCTAAAAGATACAAAATAGATATGAATTAATAAAAGTTGAATCAAATGATAATAGAAAATACATCGAAACAAAAGCAGAATATACAGAAAAAATGGAAACAGTACAAACTATGAATATGACAAGTTTGGGGAATATTATATCAGCTATAGCGGAAAAACAATATACGATGTAATGAAAAGAGTATATAAAAGTTCATATAAAAGAGGTTCAAGTAACCTCTTTTATTATTGCTATTTTTAAGCTATTATGTTATAATTCATTTTGATAAAATACAATCTGCTCTTGTAGCTTAGTTGGTAGAGCAACAGATTCGTAACCTGTAGGTCGGCAGTTCGATTCTGCCCGAGAGCGCCACAACTTAAAAACAACATTTGGAGGAAGTAATGGGATTTTTTGAAAAATTAAAGAATGGCTTAAGTAAAACTAAGCAATCTTTTGATGATAAGATAAATAGTGTATTTAGTAATTTCAGAAAAGTAGATGAAGATTTATTAGACGAACTAGAAGAAGCATTAGTAATGTCAGATATAGGAATGAATACATCAGTAAAAATAATATCAAACTTAAGAGATAGAATAAAAAAAGAAAAAATAGAAGATGAAGAAGCAGTAAGACAAGCACTAAGAGAAGAAATGCAAAAAATGTTAGATGTAGAGGATAACAAACTAAAATTGGATACTCCTTTATCAGTAATATTAGTTGTAGGAGTAAATGGTGTAGGAAAAACTACTTCAATAGGAAAAATAGCAAATAAATTAAAAAAGGATGGTAAAAAAGTAGTTATTGCAGCAGCAGATACATTTAGAGCAGCAGCAGTTGAACAATTACAAATTTGGTCTGATAGAGTAGGATGCGAAATGGTAAGAAGAGATGAAGGTTCAGACCCTGCATCAGTTGTATTCGATGCAATAAAAAGAGCAAAAGAGCAAAATGCAGATGTTCTAATATGTGATACAGCAGGAAGACTTCACAACAAAAAATATTTAATGGATGAACTTGCAAAAATTAATAAAATTATAGATAGAGAATTATCAGAATGTTCAAAAGAAACATTATTAGTTATAGATGGTACTACAGGGCAAAATGCAATTTCTCAAGTAAAAGCTTTTAGTGAAACTGTAGATATTACAGGAATTGTACTTACAAAATTAGATGGAACAGCAAAAGGTGGAGTTGTAGTAGGAATTGTAGAGGAAAATAAAATACCAATTAAATTCATAGGAATTGGTGAACAAATAGATGATATGGAAGAATTTAACTCAGAAGAATTTGTAAAAGCAATAATATAATGGAGGTAAAAAATGGAATCTCAAAACAATACAAATAAAGAAACTAAAACTCAAAAGAAAAACGGAAAACGTAGGATGAAATTAGTTATTTTATTTATAGTTTTAATAGCAATTATAGGATATATCAGTTTTAGAGGAAACTATTTAGAAATATTAGAAATTAGTGAAAAATATACTGATATATTTTGGCAAAACTTACAATATAATGGGATAACAATAGCTATTAATTTTATTTTCTTATTTATTATTTTATATAATACAAATAATGGAATAAGAAAAGGATTAAAACCTTTCTTCGACCAAGAAAAGAAAGAAATGCCAAAGTTACCTAATAAGTCAATTTCACTTGTAATATCAATATTAGTAAGTTCATTTACTGCAGAGCTATTTAAAAGCAAAGCATTACTTATGATGTCTAATGCAAAATTTGGAATAAATGATCCGATGTTTGGACTAGATATAAGCTATTTTATGTTCCAAAAACCATTTATAGAATTAATGCTATTCTATTTAATATGTGTTGTTATAGGAGTAACAATTTATTCAGCAGCTTATTATATAATAGTATTTAATGTGTGTTTTGATGGTATAGACAGACAAACATTAAAACAAAGCAAATTAATGAAGAAACTAATAACAAGTGCAAAAATATTATCAATACTAGGGGCAATTTTACTTATATTTAAATCTCAAGATGTTGTTTTTGATAAAATGCTTACATTAAACGATAAACTATCTACAACAATTTATGGAGCAGGACTTACAGATGCAACAATAAAATTCTGGGGATATAATATATTAGCTGTAGTTATAGTAATTGCAATATTTAAAGCACTTAAACATTTACAAGAAAAATCAACAAAGAAAGTTATTTTATCTTTAGCAATAGTTCCAGAATACTTAGTAGCTTTATTTATTGTTATGGTATTATTCCAAGCTATATTTGTAAATCCAAACGAGTTAGATAAAGAGAAAAATTATATAGCAAGTAATATAGAATATACAAAAAAAGCATATAACATAAATATAGATGAAAAAGATATTACAGATGAAGGTACAATAACGGCAGAACAAGTTGCAACAAATAATGATGTTATAAATAATGTAGCAATAGTAAACGACGATGTTACATTATCTACATTACAAGATAAACAAACTAGTTCAAAATATTATACATATAGAAATTCAAAAATAGGAAAATATACTATAGATGGAGAAGTAAATCTTGTATATTTATCTGCAAGAGAAATAGCAAGTGGAAGTAATGTAACATACAACAATAAAACATATGAATATACTCATGGATATGGTACAGTTATAACTTCAGCTACTTCAACAGATAAATCAGGAAATATGGAATACATTCAAAAATCATTTGATGGTAGCGATAATAAAATAAATATAGAACAACCAAGAATATATTTTGGGACAGAAACAAATGAACCAGTTGTTGTGAATTCTAAAAATAAATCAGAATTTGATTATCCAAAATCAGAATCAGAAAATGCAGTTAATGTATATGATGGACAAGCAGGTTTAAAAGCATCTTTTATTGATAGATTAATTTTAGGAATTAAACAAAAAAATATAAAATTAGCTATTTCAGGAGATGTTACAGATGATAGCAAAATCTTAATAAATAGAAATATTCTTAAAAGAGTACAAAAAATAATGCCATATATAATTTATGATGAAGATCCATATCAGGTTATAACAGATGATGGAAGAATTGTATGGGTAATAGATGGCTATACAACAGCAAATGAATATCCATATTCTCAAGAAACAACAATAGAAGTAAATGGAGTAAAACAAAGAATAAATTATATAAGGAATTCTGTAAAAGTTTTAGTAGACAGTTATGATGGAACAGTTAAATTCTATATAACAGATAGAACAGATCCAATAATAATGGCATATAATTCAATATATCCATCATTATTTGAATCAAAAGATACATCTATACCAGAAGATATTGCAAAACACTTAGTATATTCAGAATATTTATATAATATACAATCTAATATGTTAGAAAGATATCATAATGTAAAAACAGATGTATTATATAGAAGTAGCGATGTATGGGATAGAGCTACACATACAATTAGCAAAACATTAAAAACTACAGGAACAGAAATAGAACCAGTTTATACAATGGTAAAAACAGTAGATAGTGATTCAGCAGAATTAGGATTAGTATTACCATATACAATGTATGAAAAACAAAGTTTAATTGCATATTTAGTAGGAACATGTGATGAAAATGGAAATAGTAAGTTAACACTATACAAATATTCAGCAGATAGTAATATTTTAGGACCAATGCAATTAGATACACAAATAGAGCAAGATGAAGAAATTTCAAAAGAAATTCAAGCTCTTAATGTAACAGGAACAAGATTAATAAGAAATATGATATTAGTGCCTATAAATAATTCTTTATTATATGTAGAACCAATATATCAAGTAACATTAAATGATGAATCAGATGTACCAATTTTGAAAAAAGTTATTGTAGCCTCAGGAAACAAGGTTGCAATTGGAAATAACTTAAAAGAAGCACTAAGTAATCTAACATCACAAAATGCAATTGATATAGAAGTATCAAATACAGATGATTTAGATGATTTAGTAGAAGCAATAGTTAAGGCAAATCAAAATCTAGAAAAATCTAATCAAAGTAATAATTGGGAACAAATAGGTAAAGATATGTCAACACTTCAAAATTTAATTAAGAAGTTAGAAGAATTATTAAAAGAAAATGAAATGAAGAACAATACTGTTACAAACAATATTGTGGATAATACATTAAATAATGGTATAGAAAATAATTTAGTAAATAATAGTATATAAATTTTATAAAAATCACACCCTAAAATAATAGAGGTGTGATTTTTTATGAGAGATAAAATAAATAGAACAGTAGATAGAGTAAACAGTAAATTGCTAAAAAATAATTTAATAGATATTTCAGAAGTTTTAGGTAGCAGATATGAGCTATTAAAAAGAAATTTAATAGCAGGAATATTTAAAGGTATTGGTATTGGAATAGGAGTTACAATAGTTACATCAGTTATTGTAATTATGCTACAAAAAATAGTGAAATTAAATATTCCAATTATTGGAGAATATGTTTCAGATATAGTAGAAATAGTTGAAAAAAATAGATAGAAATTCTTTATTTTTTACTTTATATTGTATATAATGTATAAATAGAAAAAGTAGGAGGAAATACAAAATGAATTTAGCAAATAAACTTACAATAATGAGAATAATTTTAGTACCAATAATGGTAATAATTCCTTTAATAGGAATACAAGGAGAAGTATTAGGTGTACCACTAACATGGATATTGGTAGATTTAATTTTTATTATAGCCGCAATTACAGATAAATTAGATGGATATATAGCAAGATCAAGAAATCAAATAACAACATTTGGAAAATTTTTAGATCCAATTGCAGATAAAATAGTTGTATTAGCAGCAATGATTATGCTTGTGCAAGAAGGTAGATTATATGCATGGATACCAATAATAGTATTATTTAGAGAATTTATAGTATCAGGATATAGATTAGTTGCAGTAGAAAAGGGTGGAAAAGTTATAGCGGCATCTATATGGGGAAAATTAAAAACAGTTACACAAATGTTAGCATTAACGATAGCACTAGTAGATACTAATTCATATTGGCAATGTTTTTCAGGAAATCTAACAGGAGTTCAATTTGGAATAAATTTAGCTTCAACAGTGTTAATGACAATATCTGTAATAGCTACAATATTCTCAGGATATGATTACATAAAAAGTGGTAAAGATTTATTTAAAGAAAATAATTAATGGAAGGAAATAATTATGAATTTCACACAGGCTAAAAAAAGAGTAGAAGAGTTACGTAGTACAATAGAATATCATAATAAAAAATACTATGATGATGATGCACCAGAAATTAGCGATTTTGAGTATGATATGTTAAACAATGAATTAAAGAATCTAGAAAAAGAGTATCCAGAATTAGTTACTAAAGACTCTAATACTCAAAAAGTTGGAGGAAACGTAAAAAAAGGATTCAAAGAAGTTGTACATGAAGTGCCTCTACAAAGTTTGCAAGATGTTTTTTCTTTTGAAGAATTAGTAGAATTTGATAATAGAGTAAAAAAACAAGCAAATGAGCTAGGAAAAACAACTAATTATGTTGTAGAAACTAAAATTGATGGATTATCTTCAGCATTAGAGTATGTAAATGGAGAATTTGTAAGAGGTGCTACAAGGGGTAATGGACTAATAGGAGAAGATGTTACAGAAAATTTGAAAACTATAAAATCTATTCCAAAAAAACTTAAAGAAAATGTAACTATAACAGTTAGAGGAGAGGTTTTTATAAGCAAAGATGACTTCGAAAAAATGAATGAAGCAAGAAGTTTAGAAGAAGAATCATTATTTGCTAATGCTAGAAATGCAGCAGCAGGTTCATTACGACAGTTAGATAGTAAGGTAACGGCTTCAAGACCACTTGATATATATATATTTAATGTACAAAAAATTGAAGGAAAAGAATTTAATTCACATTATGAGGAGTTATTATACCTTGAAAAGTTAGGATTTAATGTAAACCCTGTAAAAATACTTTGCAAAAATATTGAAGAAGCGATAGAAGCAGTAAAGAAAATTGGACAAGATAGAGGAAATTTAACATTTGGCATTGATGGAGCAGTTATAAAAGTAGATAATCTAAGTTTAAGGGAAGATTTAGGCACTACTGCTAAAACTCCAAAATGGGCAATAGCATATAAGTATCCTCCAGAACAAAAAGAAACTATATTAAAAGATATAGTTTGTCAAGTAGGAAGAACAGGCGCAATAACACCTATGGCTATATTAGAGCCTGTTAATGTTGCTGGTTCAAAGATTTCAAAAACAACTCTTCATAATGAAGATTTTATAAAAGAAAAAGATTTAAGAGTAGGAGATACAGTTGTTATACAAAAAGCAGGAGATGTAATTCCTGAAGTTGTATCTGTAAAAAAGGAAAAAAGAACAGGAAAAGAAAAAGTATTTAATATGCCAACAGTATGTCCAGTTTGTGGTGCTCCAGCTGTAAGAGAAGAGGGAGAGGCTGTAATCAGATGCATTGGAATTGAATGTCCTGCAAAACTTTTAAGAAATATTATACATTTTGTATCTAGGGAAGCAATGGATATAGATGGACTAGGAGAATCTATAATACAACAATTACTAGATAGAAAATTAATAAACAATATTGCAGATATATATTCGTTATCTCTAGAAGATATTGCTTCTTTAAAAAAGAATGGTAAAAAATTTGCACAAAATTTAATTGATGCAATAGAAGAAAGCAAGCAAAATGATTTGTTCAGATTAGTTACAGCATTAGGTATAAGACATATAGGAGTTAAAGGAGCTAAGAATCTTGCTAATAAATATGAAAATATAGAAAATATTATGAAAGCAAGCATAGAAGAATTAGCAGAAACTGAAGATATAGGAGATATAACAGCTAAAAGTATATATGAATTTTTACATCAAGAACAAACAATAGATTTAATAGAAAGATTAAGAAAAGCTGGAGTAAATATGTCTAAAATAAAAGAAGAAGGTATCGATAGTAGGTTTAGTGGAAAGACATTTGTTTTAACAGGTTCACTAGAAAAGTTCTCAAGAAATGAGGCAAGCGATATAATAGAAAAATTTGGAGGAAAAACTTCAAGTTCAGTATCTAAAAAAACAGATTATGTACTAGCAGGTGAAGATGCTGGGAGTAAATTAACAAAAGCTCAAACTTTAGGCATAACTATAATAACAGAAGAAGAGTTTGAAAATATGATTAAATAATTTAAGGGAGAATATATGGACGGAACTTACACATTTGAAAGATTTGAAAAAGAATTAGATGATGGATATCAAATGTATTATACTTATGTTAGAAATAGATATTTGTTATTTAAAACTTCAGAAAATTGTTATACACAAATTTTAATTTCAGACTATGAGAAAAATCCTCAACCAAAACAGATTGTTATAACACATAAAAGAGTAGAAGAAATGTTCCCTTTTATGGAAGACATAGAATATAAAATTGGAGTATAAATGGAATAGGAGAAGATGAATAATGATAGATTTACATATGCATTCAACAAATTCAGATGGAACAGATTCAGTAATTGATTTATTAAAAAAAGCAGAAAGCATGAAACTAGATTATATATCTATTACAGATCATGATAATTGTAATGGATATGAAGAATTAAAAAATATTGATATTTCAAAATATTATAGTGGAAAAATAATACCTGGAATAGAAATAAAATGTAGTCATGGAAAGCATTTAATAGAAGTATTAGGATATAATATAGATACAGATAAAATGAAAAAATGGGCTGATGAATATTATAAAGACAAATCAAGAGCTAAATTGCAAATGAAATATTTTGATTTACTATATGATGCATGTATAAAAATGGGATTAGAAATGAAAAATAAAGAAGATATAGAATGGAATCCAGTAAAAGGTTGGGCAAGTGGAACAATCTATCATGAAATAAAAGCTCATCCAGAGAATGAATCTAGAGTACCTGCTGATATGTGGGAGGAATTTGATACATTTTCTAAAAAATACTGTGCTGATCCAAATTGTCCATTATATATTGATAAGTCATTAGATTATCCAACTACAGAATATATAGTTCAAGTAGTAAAAGACTGTGGTGGACTAGCTTTTTTACCACACCTATTTATATATAAGTGGACAGATGAAAAAGAAAAGTTAATAGATGAAATATTAGAAAAATATGATGTAGATGGCATTGAATGTATGCACAGTACATTTACAGATGAACAAATAGAATATCTAACTAATCTTTGTAAAGAAAGAGGATATTTGATGAGTGGTGGAAGCGACTATCATGGAAAAAATAAACCTAATATAGAAATGGCTATAGGCAAGGGAAATCTAAAAATAGAAAAAGAAATGATAAAACCTTGGGCTAATAAATTTATTAATTAATATTATGATATCAAATTTATATTGATATAGATTTTTTTAAATAACAAAGGAGGAAAAAGAAATGTCAATCACAAAATTTGTTTTAAACGAAACATCTTATTTTGGAAAAGGGGCAAGAGAGGTACTACCAGAAGAAATTAAAAACAGAGGATTTAAAAAAGTATTAGTAGTAACAGACAAATCACTTTATGAAGTGGGTGTTACAGATAAAGTAACAGAAATACTAAAAAATGAAGGTATAGAATATGATATATATCATGATGTAAAACCAAATCCAACAATAACAAATGTACATGAAGGTATTGCAAAGTGCAAAGAGTGCGGTGCTGATGTTATAGTTGCAGTTGGTGGAGGATCAAGTATAGATACTGCTAAAGGAATTTCTATTGTTATGACTAACCCAGATAGATATGACATAGTATCTTTAAATGGATTATCTAATACTTTAAATAAGGGAATGCCTTTAATAGCATTACCAACAACAGCAGGAACAGCAGCAGAAGTTACAATTAATTATGTAATAACAGATGAGGAAAGAGCAGTAAAAATGGTTTGTGTTGATCCACATGATATTCCAATAGTAGCAATTGTAGATACAGAATTAATGGCTTCAATGCCAAAATCTATAGCTGCTTCAACAGGTATGGATGCTTTAACACATGCAATAGAAGGATATATAACAAAAGGACATAATACAATGTCTGATATGTTCCATATGAAAGCTATACAATTAATATTCGAAAACCTACCAGCAGCAGTTAATGATAAAAATCAAGAAGCAATAGATAATATGGGACTTGCTCAATATATTGCAGGAATGGGATTTTCAAATGTTGGTTTAGGAATTGTTCATTCAATGGCACATCAATTAGGAGCTGTATATGATACACCTCATGGTATAGCAAATGCAATTTTATTACCAATAGTTATGAGATTTAACGGAGAAGTATGTGCAGATAGATTTAGAGAAATATTAGTAAATATAGGAAGACCAGATGCTGCACATCTAAATGATCAAGATGTTATAAATACATTTGTATGGAAAATAACAGAATTATCAAAAGCAGTGGGAATTACTCAAAATGTAAGAGATGTAGGATGTAAGGAAGAAGATTTAGAAATGCTTGCAGAAAAAGCAATGGAAGATCCTTGTAAGCCAGGTAATCCAAGAGAAGTTACTAAAGAACAATTTATAGAATTATATAAGCAAGGAATGTAAAAAATATATTGACATAAAGTCTTAAAAGTGCTAATATATTTTGCGGTAAATAATTTACACTACAGGAGGACAAGATGATGACAAGTGGAAGAGATGTTTATTATTTTCGGTGCTTAGAACACTTAAAAAAGAGTGGAATTGTAACTCTGGACTGTATTACCAAACCTGAGGGAGTATTGATAACGTTAGGAAATCAGTATGAAATATTTGTACTTGAAGGCTGGGTAAATGAAGATGGAGAGTATCTTACAAAACTACTTTTCACAGTTGAAAATGACAGAGATAGGTTTATTGAAGTTATTGATGGAATTGTAAAAAGAATATCTGATATGGGAAAGATTCAAGAAGTTGAATACTCAGAAATCGAAGCAGATTCAGAAAAGATAGAAATGATATCTTTTAATCCATTGGCACCAATTATAGTAGGAGAAACACTATTAAATCAGATTCTTGACTGAAATGAATTGCATCCAGCAATAAAAAGGCAATAAAAAAGGGTACTCTTTTGTAGAGTACCCCATTTTCATTTTATATTAATCTAAATTATTTAATATATTAGGTAATATTTGTTTCTTTCTTGAAACAACATTTTCTAATGTTGCAGTATTATGATCTAATGAAACACCGAATGCTTTTTCTACAACATTTGATTTTGTTCCCATTGTAATTATTTTTGAGTTAGCATTTAAAATATCTGTTGCAGCGAAAACATATAGGTCTAAGTTATCATTTTTAATTTCTTTATCTATAGCAGCTTCAAAATATGCTTGATTTTTAAATATATCATTAACATCTGCCGTATTTACTTGAGCAATTTTAAATTTTTTACCATTTTGTTCAAATAGTTTGCTATCTATATTAATAACTTGTTCAGGTGTATAATCACTTAAATCTGTACCTGCTTTTAATAAATTTAATCCATAAGTATTTATATCAACATTAGCTATTTCTGCAAGTTTTTGAGCTATAGTTCTATCTTCTTCAGTACATGTTGGAGATTTAAATAATAATGTATCAGATATAATAGCACTAAGTAATAAACCAGCCATATTAGGTTCAACTTCAACATCATTTTGTTTATATAATTTATATAAAATTGTAGCTGTACAACCTAATGGTTCAGCATGATAATATAAAGTTTCAGGACATTTAAAATTCATTGTATGATGATCTACTACCATACGAACATGGGCTTTTTCTATATTATCAACAGATTGAGTTGCTTCATTATGATCCACTAATATAACATTATCACCTTCATTAACAGAAGTGATTAATGTAGGTGCATCAAAATTAAATGTTTTTAATGCATAATCTGTTTCTTTATTTGTATTTCCTAATCGACAAGCCTCAGTTGTATCTCCTAATTTATTTCTTAAATAAGAAAATGCAATAGATGAGACTATAGAGTCTGTATCTGGGTTTTTATGTCCAAAGACAAATGTTTTATTTGTCATATGAGTTCCTCCTTTAAAATTCGCTTTACATAAACCATTATATCATTATATGGAATAAAAGTCAATAATTGGTATTAAATGTTAGGATCTTTAGGTGTAACATTTAATGTTTTATTATTAGTATATATAACCATTCCAGGCTTACTTCCAGAAGGCTTTTTTACATATCTTACAAAACAATAGTCAACAGGAACATTAGATGAAAATTTGGCTTTACTATAAAAAGCTGCAATTTCAGCACATTTTACTAAAATATCATCAATATCATCATCAATTTCTAAGGTATTATTAGTTCTTAGTACTACATGACTTCCATGAATATCTTTAGTATGAAACCAAATATCATTTTTATCAGCCAATTTAGTTGTAAGATAGTCGTTTTGAAAGTTATTTTTACCAACTAAAATAGTATAATCATCAATTTTAAATTCTCTAGGAGAAGAAATAGAATTTTCTTTATTTTTCTTATTTTTATCTTTTTTGCCTTTTAGAGAATCAGAAAAAATACTACTTTCAGATATTTCATTATATATTTCGTTAATATCAGAAATACTTTTACTATTTTCTAATTCATAAATAATACTTTCTAAATAATCTATATCTCTTTTTGCATCATTTTTTTGAACGGTTATAATTGCTAACGCATTCTTTAGTTTATTGTATTTTTTAAAATACTTTGTTGCATTATTATGAACAGAAATTTTAGAATCTAAGGGAATGGTTATTAAGTTATTATTATCATAATAGTTTTCTAAAGTAATACTTTCTAATTTTTCATTTCTATATTTATATAAGTTAGCTGTTATAAGTTCACCATATAATTTATAAGTATCTCGATTAGAACATTCTAATAATTTTTTATCAATACTTTTAATTCTATTACTATATTTTGATAAAGTATTGAGAATAAGTTTTAATATGCTATTTCTATAAGACAAAAAAGAGTCAGAAGTTTCTTTTGAAAAATAGAAATCATCTAAAAAAAAGTTGATTTCCAGATTTTCCGATTTATCTTTTAAATCTATAGTATAATCTTTTTTATTTTTTTCATTTATAATACTAATTACAGTAGAATTATTAGTTTCTATTCCGTTTAGTACAGATTTAATATAATTATAAAGTTCATACAAAGAATTATCTGATATTTTATCTAGAGTATCTTCTTTATTTATTTTTAAATTATTTAAAATGTTGTTTACAAATGGAACACTAAATCCTATAAAATTGTTTACAATATTCGCATTTATTGAAAGAGATGCATTACTAGATAAAATATTTTTAAATTCACGAAAATCGTTTAACTTTATAAAACTATGTTTATTATTTTCTGGAAATACATACAAATGAGCAGGTAAAATATCTCTACTTGAATTTGAACTTATATCTAAATGCCTTAAACTATCAATAATGAAGTTTTTATCATTTAATAAGATAATGTTACTATGTTTACCCATAAGTTCTATCACTAATTTCTTATTAGTTAAATCATTAAGCTCATTGTATCCTTCTAATTCTATTATAACGATTCTTTCTAAATCATAATTACTAATATTTTTAATTTTATACCCTAATATGTGCTTTCTAAGCAACATACAAAAATTAGGTGCATTAAGAGGATTAGGTTTTGTATTTGTTGTTATATGAAGTCTATAATTATTAGAATCTATACAAATATTAAGTGCAAAGTTTTTTCCATTAGCATAAATACCTAATAATATTTCATTTTTATTAGGTTCAAATATTTTATTAATTTTTCCATCTATTAAATTTTGATTTAATTCATTAATTATAGATTTTGTAACAATACCATCAAATGCCATAAGAAAATCTCCTATAAAAAAATTTGCTTAATTATATTACAAAAATGAGAATATATCAAATTAAATTTACATAAAGACGGGAAAATTAAAATAGTTAGAAAATAAATAAAAAAATAGCTTAAATAGTATTGACATTAAGAGAAACACTGAATTATAATACGTTCAAGAAGTAGCAATGCAGGAGGTTAAAGACTTATGAAATCAGAGAGCGTATTTTATGTCTTTGGGAAACAATATGAAAACATAAGTGATGAAGATTTAATATCTTATATTAAATCTGGGGATAAATATGCGCTAGACTACTTATTAGAAAAATATAAAGAATTAGTAAATATGAAAGTTGGAAAATACTATATAGTAGGTGCAGAAAAAGAAGATATAGTACAAGAAGGTATGATTGGCTTATATAAAGCAATTAAGAATTTTGAACCAGACAAACAAGCTTCTTTTAAATCTTTTGCTAATATGTGTATAGAAAGACAGTTAATAACAGCAATAAAGTCATCCAATAGACAAAAACACATTCCATTAAATTCATATTTATCATTAAATACATCAGCATATGAAAATGAAGAAGATACAGAACTAATAGATATTTTTGATAGTAATACTACTGAAGATCCTTTAGATACTATAACTAAAAAGGAATATTATAAAACAGTAGAAGATACTATAGATAAGTCATTAAGTAAATTTGAAAAACAAGTCCTAGAAAAATATATTCAAGGAGAAAGTTACGTAGATATAGCGAATAAACTAGATGCACCAGTTAAATCTATAGATAATGCAATACAAAGAATAAGAAAAAAAGCAATAAAAAATATTAATAATAATGACTAATAGAAGACGTAATTTATAAGTTATGCTTCTATAGCTCAGTAGGTAGAGCACTGCCATGGTAAGGCAGGGGTCGCCAGTTCGATTCTGGCTGGAAGCTCCAATCAAACAATAAAAAGAAAAGTATTTCTATTAAGAAATACTTTTTTAATGATTTAATGTAGAAATTATTTTAGAATTATGATATATATAAATATATAAAATTTAAGGAGAGAGAAAAATAAAATGAAAATAGGAATAGTAGGATTACCAAATGTAGGAAAAAGTACAATGTTTAATGCAATAACAAACGCAGGAGCTGAATGTGCTAACTATCCATTCTGTACGATAGAACCAAATGTAGGAGTAGTTCCAGTACCTGATGAAAGATTAGATAAATTAACAGAAATGTATAATCCAGAAAAAACTACACATGCAGTTATAGAATTTGTTGATATAGCAGGTTTAGTTAAAGGTGCAAGCAAAGGAGAAGGATTAGGAAACAAGTTCTTATCTCATATAAGAGAAGTAGATGCTATCTGTGAGGTAGTAAGATGTTTTGAAGATCCAAATGTTGTACATGTTGATGGTTCAATAGATCCTATAAGAGATATAGAAACTATAAACTTAGAGTTAATATTTGCAGATATAGAAACAGTTGATAAAAGATTAGATAGAGCAAGAAAATCTCTAAAAGCAGATAAAAAGTTTCAAGCAGAAATTGATTTATTAGAAAAGATAAAGAAAACATTAGAAGAAGGAAAATCTGCAAGAACATTAGAACTAAATGAAGAAGAACAAGAAATAATAAAAGATAGTTTTCTATTAACATTAAAACCAATTTTATATATTGCAAATGTATCAGAGGAACAATTAGCAGATGCGGAAAATGATGCAAATGTACAAAAAGTAAAGGAATATGCTATGAAAGAGAAAGCGGGAGTTATTCATTTATGTGTTAAAATAGAAGAAGAATTAGCAAGTTTAGAAAAAGAAGACCAAAAAGAAATGCTAGAAGCTATTGGATTAGAAGAATCAGGACTAAATAAGGTAATAAAAGCTAGTTATGATTTACTAGGATTAATGTCTTTCTTAACAGCAGGAGAACCAGAAGTAAGAGCTTGGACAATAAAAAAAGGAACTAAAGCTCCAGAAGCAGCAGGAAAAATTCATTCAGATATTCAAAGAGGATTCATAAGAGCAGAAATAGTTTCATATAATGACCTTATAAGAGAAGGATCAATGCTTGCTGCAAAAGAAAAAGGGCTAGTTAGATCAGAAGGAAAAGAATATATAATGCAAGATGGAGATATTGTACTATTTAGGTTTAATGTGTAAAATTTTATATAAATATGTAAAAAAGCTTGCAATTATGTAAAAAATATGTTATAAATAAAAGAGAATGTGTTATAAGAATAACAAGAGAGAAAGTAGGTAGAGATATGAAAAATATGAAAGTTAGTAAAATTATTTTATCTGTAATAATGATATTATTAGTTTTAAG
This sequence comes from uncultured Clostridia bacterium, assembly GCA_963557785.1. Taxonomy (GTDB): domain Bacteria; phylum Bacillota; class Clostridia; order TANB77; family CAG-508; genus Merdicola. The sequence goes on from CAUWBF010000001.1 coordinate 95,285, forward strand.
TATAGCAGTAGATGTTAGAGCAGATGATACAGATGGAAACTTCTTATTATTAACATCAAACAATACAACTAATAACACAGTAAATAATACTACAAATAATACTATGAACAATACAGTAAACAATACTGCAGCACCAGTAGTAAATACATCAAATAAAATAAATACAAATTCATATTCAAACAATACAAATAATTTACCAAAAACAGGTGCTGAAGATTATACAGCTGTATTTATAATTTTAGGAGTATGTATAGCATCAGCAGTATATGCTTATAAAAAAGCTAATGATTATAATGGAATAAAATAATAAAAAATGAGCGGAGATAAAGAAACAAACTATTTTTAGTTTGTTTCTTTATTTTTTATTGCTAGAAATATGAAAAATTTTATTAAATGTAAAAAATATTTTATAAGTCTAGACATTTTAGGTAAATTAGCATAAAATAAAGACACTAGAAAAAAGAAAAGAGGTAATTTATTATGAATATATGGCATGACATAGATAAAGAAAGAATAAAAAAAGAAGATTTTACAGCTGTAATAGAAATCTCTAAAAATGGTAGAAATAAATATGAATTAGATAAAGAAACAGGAATGTTAAAATTAGATAGGGTATTATATACAGCAACACATTATCCAGCAAACTATGGATTTATTCCAAGAACCTATGCTGAAGATAATGATCCACTTGATGTATTAGTATTATGCCAAGAAAACATAATACCACTAACATTAGTAGAAGCATACCCAATAGGTGTACTAAAAATGGTAGATCAAGACTCAGCAGATGAAAAGATAATTGCAATAGCAAAATCAGATCCATATTTAAACGGATATAGAGATGTATCAACACTTCCAAGTCAAATTTTATCAGAAATGAAACATTTTTTTGAAGTTTATAAGCAATTAGAACACAAACAAACTACAGTACAACAAATAATGGGAAGAGAAGAAGCAGAAGAAATAATAGAAAGATGTATACAAAGATATAACGAAAAATTTGGAAAATAAGAGAGGAGTAAAAAATGTTAGAAAGGATAATTTTTAATATATTAGCCTTTTCACTATTTGTAATTATATTTTTTATAATGATCAGAAAAAATGATACTAATTATGTAGCAATATTAGTATTAGAGGCATTAGGAATAGCAATAAGTTTTATAGAATTATTAGTTGGAGAATATTTTGGATTATTTATAAGATTATTAACATATACAATTTCTGTTGTATTACCATTAGCTATAATTATAATGGAAAAGTATAATTTTGAATTTTCTGAAAGCATATATATTTTAGGAGCAAAGGTATGTATGTTTTTCAATAATAGTAAAACAGCAAAAACTTTATTATTAAAAGCAACAGAATTAAATGTAGAAAGTGAAAAAGCACATAGATTTTTGGCAGAAATTTATGAAAAAGAAGGCGGAATGAGAAAAGCAATAGATGAATATGTTAAAGCAATAGATATAAATAAACAAGATTATGATTCATATTATAGAATAGCATTTTTATTAGAAAAATTAGGAAAAAAAGATGAATCAATAGAAATGTTAAACAACTTAATAAAAAAGAAACCAGATTACTATGAAGCTTCTGAACTATTAGGTAAATTATTATGTGATCAAGAAAATTTTAAAGAAGCAATTAATGTTTATATGAATGCTTTAAAATATAATCCAAATAGCTATGAAATTTATTATAATTTAGGAATAGCATATACAAGATTAAACGATTTTGGAAATGCAAAAATATGTTATGAAAAGGCAGCAGAGATAAATAGTATGATATATAATGGCTACTACAACCTAGGACTTATTTCTATGCTTTATGATGATTTAGATGAAGCAGAAAAATTCTTCCACCAGGCAGTAGAAGGAAAAGATGTTGAAGCAGATAGTTATTATAATTTATCTAGAATTTATGCAATAAAAGGAGAAAAAGAAAAAGCTATAAACTATTTAAGTTTAGCAGTTGAATTGAAAGCAGAATTATCAAAAAGAGCAATGGCAGATCCTGTTTTTATACCAATACAAAGATTTATACCACAAAACCTAAATATACAAGAAATAGAAGAAATTCATATGGACGAAAAAGAACTAAAAGCCAAAGAACATCTTGAACAAACTTATCAGATTGCGGGAAAAATAAGTAGAAATGAATATAAAAAAATGAATACTTTTAAAGAACCTAACATAGAAATAGAAGTAGAAGAAAGAGAACATGAAAATGACTAATCTCTAAATAAATTTGTAGGGGGATATTTTAAAATGATGAAAATATCAATTATTGGTGGAGACTTAAGAATTGCACAATTAGCAGAAATGCTAGCTAATGAAGATTTTAAAGTATATACATATGGACTAGAACAATCAGAATTAATAAATAAAAATGAAAAAATAGTAAAATGTAATTCGCTAAATGAAATAGCAGATAAAGCAAATATTATTATAAGTTCTATACCACTATCAAGTAATGGAATAAATATTAATATGCCATTTAGCGATGAGAAACTAGAAGTTGTGCAGTTAGAAAAGGTTTTAGATGGTAAGATATTTATTGCAGGAAGAATAAAAGAAGATTTATATGATAAATTGCCAAATACTAAAATTATAGATTTATTAAAAAGAGAAGAACTAACAGTATTAAATACTATTGCAACAGCTGAAGGTACTATACAAGTTGCTATGGAGGAAACTACCAGAACGTTACATGGAAGCAATATACTAATTATGGGGTTTGGAAGAATAAGTAAGGTATTATCTAATATGCTAAAAGGAATAGGAGCTAATGTATATTGTGAAACAACAAAAGTAGTAAATACTTCATGGATAAAAGCATATGGATATACACCAGTATTATTTAATGAATTAAATGATAACCTAGGTAAATTTGATATTATCATAAATACAGTACCACATATTATTTTAGATGATACGAATTTAGATTTATTAAAAAAAGATTGTGTAATTATAGATGTAGCATCTAATCCAGGAGGAGTAGATAAAAATGCTGCAAAAACACGAGGAATAAAATTAATTTGGGCCCTATCACTACCAGGAAAAGTAGCACCTACAACTTCAGCCGAATATATAAAAGATACATTATACAATGTATTAAAAGAATTAGAAATTAATAGTTAAGAGGAGATAAAAATGACAGTAATTCAAGCATTAATATTAGGAATAGTACAAGGATTAACAGAATTATTACCGGTATCTAGTTCAGCACATTTGAATTTAATACCATGGATATTTAGCTGGGAAATGCCAGAAAGTTTTGATGTTGCATTACATTTAGGAACATTACTTGCAATAACTATATTTTTCTTTAAAGATTGGATAAATCTAATTAAAGGAGGATATAAACAAGTTGTAAAAAAAGAAAAAACAACAGAAGGAAAAATATTTTGGTATATAGTTGCTGTAACTATACCAACAGGAATATTAAGTTTAGTATTAGATAAATTTTCTGGAATTATTTGTGAGAAATTCGGAATTGAAATGATATTAATAGCTATAGCACTTATAGTTTTAGGAATAGTATTATATGTTGTAGATAAGAAATCACCTTCAGAAGTAAAATATGAAGAAATGACTTTTAAACAATCTTTTTTAATAGGAATATCACAAGCTATAGCTGCAGCATTTCCAGGAACGTCAAGATCAGGAATAACAATGACAGTAGCAAGAGCTCTAAAAGTAGATAGAGAAAGTGCTGCAAAATATTCTTTTTTACTATCAACACCAATAATATTAGCAGCAGTTTTAGTAAGTATTATGGATTTCAAATTTACACCAGCATTTTTAACAGGAGTTTTATCTAGTTTTATAGTTGGTATATTAGTTATAAAATTCCTATTAAATTATTTGAAAAAAGGTAGCTTTAAAGGGTTTGCAATATATAGAGTGATTTTGGGAATTATTGTGTTAGTATTATATTTTATGAAATAAAAGATTAAGCATATTCTACTTAATCTTTTTTTATGGTAAAATTTACAAAAAAATTCCCATAAATTCTTGATATTTTGACCATATTATTGTATGATTATAAGGTAAATAACTATAAGAAAGGGGTATTAATCCTTATGAAAAAAATATTAGTGAGTATGTTATGTGTTTTTGCTATGTTTACAGCAATAATATGCACAAATGCAAACGTATATGCTACTAATGCAACAATAACTGAAGAAAAAAAACAAGGAACAGAACAATTAGTAGAAATAAAGGAAAATGCAAAAAAGAAATTAGAAGATTATAAAGAAGAATATGGCTCAGATGCTTATGGATTAGCTGCATATATTTTAAATGCGGTTAGAGTTTACAGTATTCCTTTCTGTTTTATAGGAATAGCTGTAGGAGCTGTATACCAATATGTTATAGGTATCCGTAAATTAGATGAAAGAGATAAAGGTTTTGCTATGATAATAGGTTTTGTAACCATACTTGTTATAGCACAAGTATTACCACTTGTATTTGCGATAGTTGTAAAAGGTTGGAGGGGTTAAACGGATGAAAGTTTTATTTGCAGTAAGTAATGAAAATATTTCTGAATCAATAGTAAGAAAATATCAAAAAGATTATAAAGAAATAATTTCTTATAAAAATGTATATTACTTTAATGCGATACTAAAAGAAATACAAAAGGATAAGAGTTATGATAGAATAATAATCAGTGAAGACTTAGAACCTTTTGCAAACAACAACTATGACCAAATAGATAAATTTATATTTGATAAATTGGATAGTATAAGTGATGAAGCTACAAATACAGATAGAGAAGATACACCAATAATATTAATATGTACTGATAGAAGAAATAAATCAGATGATATATTAATAAAATTATTTAGCATAGGTATATACAGTGCAATACTAGGAAATGATAGAAATGTTGAAGAAATATGTAAATTAATAAGAGTACCAAGAACAAAAAAAGAAGCAAAAACTTATTATAGAATAGATGCAGATGATGCTAACTATCAATCAGAAAATGAAAATGATGTTAGTGAGGCAGAAATTCAAAATATATTAGCACATTATAAAAAATTGGGAAAAAATGAAGAGAAATATGTTGAAAGTTTTAATACTATTGCTTCTCAATATACAGATGAACAACTTAAAATAATTATTAATTTTTTACCATTAAATGTTAAAGCAATATTAGAAGCGTCTTCACCTAAATATCAACAAATAGTAACTAGTATGCCAAATACAGCAAATAGAATGTCATACAATAATCCAAGCAATGAAAATAAGCCGGAAAATAATATAAAAGTAAATTATATCGAAAGCAAAAAAGGAAATGCTACATTAGGAAGACCAGTAGTAATTCCTTCAGCAGTAGATACAAAAAATGTAAGGAAACTAAACAAAAAAACAACTCAAGAAGAACCAGAAATAGAGCAAATAGATCAACCAGTACCACAAATAGAAGACTTAGATGATGAACCAGTAGCTGTAGAACAACCAAGAAGAAGAGGAAGACCAAGAAAAAATCCAATAAAAGAAGATGATATACCTACAGTAGATGATATTGTGGCACAACCAAAAAGAAGAGGAAGACCAAGAAAAAATCCATTACCGGAAGTTCAAGAACCAGCAAATCTTTTTGATATGGCTGATGATGACGATGATGAACCAATTACTTCAAATTCAGTACAAAATAATTCAGGAATGTTACCAGGATTTGATGATATAGAAGATGTAGACTATATAGAAAAACCAAGTAATATAAATCAAAAAACAACTGGAACTTTACCAGGATTTGATGATGATGATGAAGAGGAAGAATTAGAAGAAACACCAATTTTTAGAGATGAACCAAAACAACAAGTACCACAAAATTATTCTACAAATACATCATATGTTCCAAATAGTTACTCTTCAATGAACTCATCATATTCACAAAATAATTCTTCAAGAGAAATGATGAATACAAACGTAGACTATACATCAAATAATATAAGTAATTTATTAACTAGGGATAAAAAATTAGTTGCATTCTTAGGAACAAGTAAAAATGGAACATCATTCTTAGTAAATAATGTTGCAGAAAGTTTATCTGCTTCAGGAATAAATGTAGCAATATTAGATGCAACAAAAAATAGAAATGCATTTTATATTTATACAAAAAATGAAGAAGATTTAAGACAAAAAGCAGCAAATAGTATACAACAATTAATTAATGGAAATGCAGATGGAATCAAAGTAAATAAAAACTTAACTGTTTATACAGCTATTCCAGAAGAAGATGTTGGAATGAACAGATATGAAGAAATATTATCAACATTAGTAAATAATCATTCAGTAGTATTAATAGATTGTGATTTTAATACAAATTTTGGATATCTTGCTAGTGTACAAGAATTATACTTGGTACAAAGTATGGATGTCTTAACAATTCAACCTTTAACAGCATTTTTAAGAGAATTAAAAACTAAAAATATATTAGATCCAGAAAAAATTAGAATAGTAATTAATAAAGAAACAAGAGTAAGAAGTCTTACACCTAAAACAATAATAGGTGGAATGTCATTCTACAATGATCCTGCTATGTCATTTATGACAGAATTATTCAATAGGGAAAAAGTAAAATATTGTACGATACCTTTTGAAGAACAAACATATTCTAAATATTTAGAAGGACTTGTTAATTGCAAAATTTCATTAAGTGGATATTCAAAAGAATTTATGCAATCATTAAAAACATTAGAAAATATGGTGTATCCATTAATAGGATCAAGACAAGAATATAGACCAGTTAATAATTATAATAATACATTTTCAAGTGATATGAATAATACGTTAAACCAAATGAAAAATAAATATTAAAAGATATAGAGGTGAGTTTTTTGACAACTGTTATTTTAATAACAATCGTATTATTAGTTTTCATAATTCTTGGATTAGTGGTATATAATGTTAATATTCATAAAAAAATAGCTAAATTTAGTAAAATAAATGAAAAAATAACAGGTTTAAATGTACTACAAAGTTTCATGGAAACTATAGGAGAATATTCTTCAGTAGAAAAGAAAATAAAAAAAATAAACGAAATAATATTAGAAAAGTATGGTACAATTAAATATTCTACAATAGTTGTATTTGATGGCGCAGAATATACTATTAAAGCATCAAACGTAGATGAAAAACATTGGGAAACATTAAGAAACTTGTATACTGAAGAAATATTTAAAGACAGTATATCAACAGCAACACCTAAATATATAACAGTCGACAAAGAATCAGAAAAATTACCATATCAAAAACTAGAACTAGGTAGAGCAAAATCATCAATGTTCTTCCCACTATATATAGATAACGTATACATAGGATATTGGCTAATAGAAAGTGGAGCTATACATGCTTTTGACAATGTAGATACTGCAATACTAGAAGTAGTAAGAGATAATATTGTAAGTATATTAAAAACAGTTGAATATCAAAATACAGTAGAAAATATTGTAAGAGAAGATTTATATTCTAATTTGAAATCAGCTGAATATTTATATGGTGAAGGAAAACAAATTGCAGATAAATATACAATATCTACAGTATGTATGTTTAAAATTACAAATTTAGTAGATATAAACGAAAATATAAATAGACATTTAGGAAATAAAGTAATAACAGAAACATGTAAAATCATATCAGAAAATATATCAAAAGAATATATTTTTGTAAGATATATGGGACCAAAATTTGTAATAGTATTTTCTGGAATAAGACCAGAGGATGTTGCAAATTTCTTAGAAGATATGAAGAATCAAATTGAAAACTCTGAAATCTTTTTAGAAGAAGAAGATAAGAAAAGAATGAAATTAAAGAAAGATGTATCTGTTAATCCAAGATTAAATTTTGTTTTAACTTCTTATTACAAAGGAACTTCAATAGATGGTGTTACTAAAAAACTAGAAGAATATTTAGATAATGCCGATAAAAAAGAAAATGATATAAATTATATTTAATAGAAAAGAGGAGGAATTATTATGAATATGGATGAAACAATGAGCTTTGAAGTGGAGAGAGATAAAAATATTAAAGCTAGAGAAATATTAAAAGATGTTTATGAAGCTTTAGCAGAAAAAGGATATAATCCTATAAACCAAATAGTTGGATATATATTATCAGGGGATCCAACATACATCACTAGTCATAATGATGCCAGAAACAAAATTAGATTAATCGAAAGAGATGAATTATTAGAAAAAATGGTAAAAAATTATATAGGATTAGATGATTAATATGAGAACTTTGAGTATAGATTATGGAGAAGCAAGAGTAGGAATAGCAATAACAGATCCATTAGGAATAACTGCGCAAGGTTTGGAAACAATACATCATGATAATAATGATAAAGTTATATTAAAAAGATTAGAAGAAATATTTAATCAGTATGAGGTAGATACAATAGTTGTAGGAATGCCTATAAACTTAAAAGGTGAAAAAACTGTTAGAGCAGAAAAGACAGAAAACTTTATTCATAAGTTAAAATGTAAATTCAATAAAATGAATATTCTGCCAGTCGATGAAAGATTAACAACTGTACAAGCTCATAAAACAATGAATTACTTAAATATAGACAAGTATAAAAAAAGAGATATTGTAGATACAATATCAGCAGTATATATACTAGAAAATTATATAAATAGAAAAAAATAATTGCAAAATTATAAAAAATAGTATATGATACTGTAAAATGAAAACAATATAATTTAATAGTGGTATTAAAATTTAATTTTAATATATATTTTGAAAGGAGAATATTAATGAGCGAAGATTTAAATACACCAGATATGGGTGAAGAATTAGACAACATTATAATATTAAATGATGAAGAAGGAAACGAAGTAAAATTTGAATTTTTAGATTTAATAGAATTAGATGGAGAAGAATACGTAGTATTATTACCAATCGAAGAAGATAGCGATGAAGTAGTTATATTAAAAGTTGAAGATTCAGAAGATGATGAAGAAATGGAAAACTATGTAAGTGTAGATGATGAAGATACATTAAATCAAGTTTTCGAAATATTCAAAGAAAAATTTAAAGATGAATTTAATTTCATTGATGAAGACTAATAAATATTAAATACTATGAAAAAGAGGAGTAAGTTTAAAACTACTATTTAGAGAAAAGAAGTCTAGGCTGAAAACTTCTTATAGTAAGATAAACTGAAGGTAGCTTTTAAGTTGATATATTGAAAATTTAAAGTAGATATATTCGTAGGAACTGCGTTAAAGTTAATTAAGATATTATTATTTAAATAATGATAAATTAAGGTGGTACCGTGAGAAGACCTCGCCCTTATATTTGGGTGAGGTCTTTTTATTTAAATGAAAAGGAGAGTGAATGGATATGAACGATAAATATAATCCAAAAGATTTTGAAGATAAGTTATATCAAGAATGGGAAGAAAAAGGATATTTTAAACCAAGTATGGACAAAAACAAAGAGGCATATTGTATAATGATGCCACCACCAAATGTAACAGGTAAATTACATATGGGACATGCTTTAGATGGAACAATACAAGATATATTAATAAGATTTAAAAGAATGCAAGGATATAATACATTATGGCTTCCAGGAACAGACCATGCTGCTATATCAACAGAAATGAAAGTTGTTGAAAAATTAAGAAATGAAGGTAAAACAAAGCAAGATTTAGGAAGAGAAAAATTCTTAGAAGAAGCATGGGACTGGACTCATTTATATGGAGGAACTATACAAAAACAACAACGTAAATTAGGTTGTTCTTGTGATTGGTCTCGAAAAAGATTTACACTAGATGAAGGCATGTCAGACGCCGTTTTAGAACAATTTGTAGATTTATATAATAAAGGACTTATATATAAAGGTAAAAGAATGGTAAACTGGTGTACACATTGTAATACATCAATATCAGATGCAGAAGTTGAATATAAAGAAGAGCCTTCACACTTATGGCATATAAGATATAAAATTAAAGATGAAGATAGATATATAATTGTTGCAACAACAAGACCAGAAACTATGCTAGGAGATACAGCTGTAGCAGTACACCCAGAAGATGAAAGATATACTGATTTAGTAGGAAAAACTTGTATATTACCAATTATGAATAAAGAAATTCCAATAATTGCAGATAGTTTTGTAGAAAAAGAATTTGGAACAGGATGTGTAAAAATAACACCTGCACATGATATGAATGACTATGCAGCAGGGTTACGTCATAATTTAGAAATTATAGAAGTATTTGATGAACATTTTAAAATGGGAAATTTAGTGCCAGAATATGCAGGAATGGATCTGCCAGAAGCAAGAAAGAAAATCGTAGAAAAGTTAAAAGAAATAGGAGCTTTAGTAAAAGAAGAAGAATATACACATAATGTTGCAAAATGTGAAAGATGTAAAAATACTATAGAACCAAAAATTTCAGTTCAATGGTTTGTAAATATGAAAGATTTAGCAAAAAGAGCAGCAGATAGCGTTAGAAATGGAGAGGTTAGATTTGTTCCTAAAAGATATGAAAAACAATACTTTAATTGGTTAGATAATATTCAAGATTGGTGTATTTCACGTCAATTATGGTGGGGACATAGAATACCAGCATATTATTGTGAAGAATGTGGACATATAAATGTTTCAAAAGTAATGCCAGATAAATGCGAAAAATGTGGAAGTACAAATTTAAAACAAGACCCAGACACATTAGATACATGGTTTAGCTCTGCTTTATGGCCATTCTCAACTTTAGGCTGGCCAAATAAAGAAAATGAAGATTATAAAACATTCTATCCTACAAATGTTCTAGTTACAGGATTTGATATTATTACTTTCTGGGTATCTAGAATGATGACACAAGGATTAGAATTTACAGATAAAGCACCTTTTAAAGATGTATTAATCCATGGCATTGTAAGAGATAGCCAAGGAAGAAAGATGTCTAAAACATTAGGAAATGGAATCGATCCATTAGATGTTATAGAAAAATATGGAACAGATAGTTTAAGATTTTCACTTCTTTCAGGAACTACTATGGGAAATGATATTAGATTTATGGAAGAAAAATTAGAGCAAGCTTCTAATTTTGCAAATAAAATCTGGAATGCAGCAAGATTTATAACTATGAACAGAGCATCAGATGAAAGCATATTGAAATTCTGGGAAGATAACTATGTAAAAGAGAAACATAATTTTAAAGATAATAGCTTAAAAATAGAAGATAAATGGATAATACATGAATTGGATAAATTAATATCTGATGTAACAAAAAATATAGAAAATTATGATTTAGGAATTGCATTAGATAATATATACAATTTTATATGGAATGAGTTCTGTGATTGGTATATAGAAATGGCAAAAACAAGATTATATAGTGAAAATGAAGAAGAAAAAATTCAAGTATCTTTTGTATTAGATTATGTGTTTGGGATTTCGTTAAAATTATTACATCCATTTATGCCATTTATAACATCAGAAATATATAAAGAATTGGTAAATTATAATGATAAAGATTTAATGGTATCAAAATGGCCAACTTCTAGAGAAAGAGTTAATTATGATGAAAGTAAAGATTTTATAGGAAGTATAAAAGATATTATTATACAAATACGTAACGTTAGAGCAAATATGAATGTACATCCAAGTAAAAAATCTAAATTAATATTTGTAACTAAAGATTATAAAGAGGAAATTGAAAAATCAAAGTTGTTTATAGAAAAATTAGGATTTGCTAATGAAATAGAAATTAAAGAAGAAAAAGATAATATTCCTGAAAATGCAATCTCAATATTATCAAATGGAATAGAAGTATATATACCATTCGAAGAATTAGTAGATATTAATGAAGAAATTGAGAGATTAAATAAGGAAAAGCAAAGACTTGAACAAGAGGTACTAAGAGGAGAAAAAATGTTATCAAATCAAGGATTTATTAGCAAAGCTCCAGAAAGTAAAATAAATGAAGAAAAAGAAAAATTAGCTAATTATAAAGAACTATTAAAAAATACAATTGAAAGATTAGAAAAATTATCAAAATAATTAATAAAGCACTTAAAGTATAAAAACTTTAAGTGCTTTTTATAGTTGTATACATGTCGAAAAAAGTCAGAAACTTCCCATAATTCGGCAAAACTTCCTATGTTTCGCTATTGGAAAAAACTTCCATTTATCCTATAATTTTATAAGATAAAAAATAAGGAGGTAGTAATGTGAATGTTAGATACATAGAAAAGGACAAGCTGTTATATTTTGATTTAACAGAGGAAATTGATCATCATACTACAGAAGAAATAAGGAGGAAAGCAGACTATGAAATTGAAAGATATATGCCTAAAAGAGTTATATTTAATTTTAATAGTGTTAACTTCATGGACAGTGCAGGAATAGGAATGCTACTTGGAAGGTACAAAATGGTAAAAAGAATTGGGGGAGAATTAGGAATAATAAATGTAAAAAATAGTATAGAAAAAGTTTTAGAAATGTGCGGAATATTAAAATTAGTACCAATATATAAAACTATATAAAGGAGGCGAAAATTGGTGGGTAAAAATGAAAATGAAATGAAATTAGAAATAATGAGTAAATCAAACAATGAGGCATTTGCAAGAATAACAGTAGCAGCTTTTGCAGCACAGCTTGATCCAACAATAGAAGAAATTGCTGATATAAAAACTGCAGTATCTGAAGCAGTTACAAACTCTATAATCCACGGATATGAAAATACTGAAGGAAAAATAACAATTGTAGCAAAATTATATGAGAATACGATACAAATAGAAATATCAGATTCAGGTAAGGGAATAGAAGATGTTGAAATGGCAAAACAACCATTATATACTTCAAAACCGGATTTAGAAAGATCTGGTATGGGATTTACAATTATGGAAAGTTTTATGGATGAAGTAAAAGTAGAATCTATAGTAGGTTTAGGTACAAAAATAACTATGAAAAAGAAAATTAAAACAAGTATTAATAATTTATTGGTAAATAGTGATTCAATTAATAGCTAAAGAAAAGGTGGAGACGTATGTATAAAAATGAAGCAAAAGATATTCTTGAAGCACAAAATGGCAATCACGAGAAAATGACACAATTAGTTGAATCAAATTCAGGACTAGTATGGAGTATTATAAAAAGATTTTCGGGTAGGGGATTTGAATTAGATGATTTATATCAAATAGGAGTTATAGGATTAATCAAATCTATAAAAAGATTTGATACAAACTTTGATGTTAAATTATCTACATATGCTGTACCCTATATTTTAGGAGAAGTAAAAAGATTTATAAGAGATGATGGACCAATAAAAATAAGCAGAAGTATAAAAGAATTAAGCATAAAAATAAAAGATATTCAAAAAGAATATTTAAATAGAACAGGAGAAGAAATAGGAATAAATGAAATAGCTAAACAATTAAAAATTCCAAAAGAAGATGTAGCAGTAGCATTAGATTCATTAAATCCAATAGAGTCTATATATAAAGATACATTACAAGAAAAAAATCAATTAACAATTTTAGATCAATTAACTAATAATATAGATGAGGCGGAGCAAATAGTAAATAAGTTATCATTAAAAGAACTAATAAATAGTCTAAATGAGCAAGAACAGGAAATTATTTTATTAAGATATTATAAAGAGAAAACTCAAATGCAGGTTGCTAAAATACTAGGTATTTCACAAGTTCAAGTTTCAAGAATAGAAAAAAGGATATTAAATTCTATGAAAATGAAATTAGTTCAAAAATAATTTATAAAAAGGGAAGTTTATGAAAAAAATATTTATATATACATTGTTTGTTATTTTCATGTGCTTTTTAATTCCTTTAATAGGAGTATACAAGTTTGAAAATAAAGATGTTTCATCATCAGTAACTTTAGATTCAAATATGTTAAATCAAAATATAAGCACAGGCGAATATGATTATAAAGATTATAATGTAATAAAACTGTTGCATGCATCAACAGGAAATGTAGAAGAATTAAAATTAGATGAATATTTATACGGAGTTGTTTCTAGCGAAATGCCAGCTGATTTTGAAAAAGAGGCATTAAAGGCACAAGCAGTAGTTGCAAGAACATATACAATATATAAAATACAACATGGAAATAAACATGAAAATGCGGATATATGTGATAACTCAAAATGTTGTCAAGCTTGGATAAGTAAAGAAGATAGACTAAATAGATGGAATGAAGACATAAGAGAATCAAATTGGAACAAAATTATAGAAGCGGTTAACGAAACAAAAGGAAAAATAATTACCTATAATAATGAACCTATAAATGCATTCTTTCATGCAAATAGTGGAGGAACAACAGAAGTACCAATAAATGTATGGGGAGGAAGTGGATATCCATATTTGCAGTCTGTTTCAACAGCTGGAGAAGAAAATTATTCACAATATAGTTCAGAAATAACATTAAATAAAAATGAATTTGAAAGTAAGATAAGAGAAAAGCATAAAGATTTCGAAATAGATTGGAACCAGAAAAATAGCATAGAAGTCTTAGAATATACTAATGGAAATAGGGTAAAAACAATAAAAATAGGAAATCAGAATTTATCAGGTGTAGAAGTAAGAACTATATTAGGATTAAAATCAGCAAATTTTGAAGTGAGCATAGAAGGAGATAATATAAAATTTGAAGTAAAAGGATATGGACATGGAGTTGGTATGAGTCAAACAGGTGCAGATAGTATGGCTAAAGAAGGAAAGTCTTATGAAGAAATAATAAAACATTTCTATACTGGTGTAGAAATAAAAGATATGTAATTTTCTTAATTTGTATAGATTTCTCAAAAAAGGGAATAATTTTACTAAAGTAAAAAATTAGGAGGAAAGTTTATGAGAAAAGAAACAAATATTAAGAAAAGAAATTTAAAAACATATGCTATAGGTTTAATTAGTATAGCAGTTATATTAGGTATAGGAATATTATATTATAATTTAAATAAGACAAGCAGTTATAAAGTAGATGCAGATCAATTCTCTAAAATTAGTAATCAATTAGAAGACAATACAAATATAAATGATACTACAGAACAAGCAAGTGTACAAATAGGTAAAAGTGTAGAAGAAGTAGAAAATGAAACTAATTCTGCTAATACAAGTGAAAAAATAGCAATTAATACAAGTATAGTTGAGAAAGATACAATAAAAAATAATACTACAGTAGAAAATGAAATAAAGGAAGATAAAGAAGAAGTAGTAGAAGAGAATGAAGAAGTGTCTTTTTGCATGCCTGTTGATGGAGAGATAACAAAAGAATTTGCAAAAGATACGTTAATATATTCAGCTACTTTAAATGAATGGACTACACATTTAGGAATAGATATTAAAGCTGAAAAAACAACAGTAGTAAAAGCAGCTGAAAAAGGAACTGTTAAGTATATAAAAAATGATCCAAGATATGGTTTGAGTATAGTAATAGAACACAGTGATGGTTATACTACTGTATATTCTAATTTATTAACCTCTGAATTTGTAGTAGAAGGAGAAAAAGTTGAAAAAGGACAAACAATAGGAACAGTAGGAAATACAGGTGTATTTGAAATAGCAGATGAAAGCCATCTTCATTTCGAAATATTAAAAGATAATAATCAGGTTGATCCAAATGCATATTTAAAATAAATTTAATCGAATTATTCTTCTAGCTATTGACAAAATATGAAAATACTAGTATACTTTTATAGTGACTAATAAATCGTAAAAAATGAATAGATATATAGATATCTTTAAATAGCGAAGGAGGGAATAAAAATGGCACAACCAAAAAGAAGATGGTCAAAACAAAGAACTCATACAAAGAGATCTACATGGAAATTAGAAAAACCAAATTTTGCTACTTGTCCACACTGTCATGAACCAGTAATGCCACATAGAATATGTAACAATTGTGGATATTATGATGGAAAAGAAATAGTAGTTAAAGAAACTGCAGAACAAGCAAACTAATAAATATTCACAAAAAGTACCTTTTTCAAGGTGCTTTTTTAGGTTTAAAAAATGGAGTAAAATATGGAGGAAACATATGAAAAAACAAGGTATTATAATAAGTGTAGTTTTATTAATAGTTTTAGTTATAGTTGGAATTGTAGTATTTTATTTAAATAGTAAGAATGAAGCAGTAGAAACGGTAAAACCAATAGATTCAGATATATTATTACCAGATATATTAGAACAAGATTTTACATATAATATTTCTACAACTGAAGAAACAACCGAGAATGTAATATTTTCTATAATTTCAAAAGAAAAAGACTATCCTATATATTATGCAATATTGGAGATGGACGAAAACGGAAACATAGAAGAAATAGAAGATGAAGATTATTGCTTATATGAAAAGGAAATAGTAATAGAAAGAAATTCTTATATATTCCTTAAATATAAAAGTGAAGAAAAATATAGCAGTATACCATATAAAATTGAAATAAAAAACATAATATCATCAAATGAAAATGAGGAGGAAGAAACTATTACTGAAGAGGAATTAAAAGAGGCGCAAGTAAATAAAGAAGAACAGAAAGACAATAAACATCCTTATTATATAAAAGTGAATTATGGTGCTAATGTTGTAACTATATATCAAAAAGATGAAAATAACGAATATACAATACCTATTAAGTCTATGGTTTGTTCATGTGGAATAGCTACACCAACTAGTGGAGTTTATAAAACAACCAATAAATACGTTTGGAGGAAATTAGTAGGTGGAGTATATGGACAATATGCAACAAGAATAGTGGGAAGTATCTTATTCCATTCTGTACCATATACTACAAATACAAAAGATTCTTTAGAATATTGGGAATATGATAAATTAGGAACTAAAGCTTCAGCAGGATGTGTTAGACTAACAGTAGCTGATGCAAAATGGATATATAGCAACTGCGCTGCTGGTACAATGGTAGAATTTTATTCGTCATCTAACCCAGGTCCACTAGGAAAGCCATCAAGTAAGAAAATTTCTCAATATACAAACCTAAGAAATTGGGATCCAACAGATTCAGATCCTAATAATCCATGGAATTATGAAACACCAGTAGAACAACCAGCAGAAAGTAATAATAGCTCAAATACAGATTCTAATAATAATCAAGGAACACAAGAAAAACCAGGAGAAAATCAAGGTGCAGGCTCAGACTCAAAAGGAGAGCAAGATAAAGAAACTGAGCAACAACCAGACAAAGAACCAGAACAAAATCCAGATAAAGAAGACCCAGATAAAGAAAATACAGATACAAATGATGGAACAGAAGAAAAACCAAGTACAAAACCAGATGAAAATAAAGATCAAACTTCTAGTGAAGGTAGTCAAACAGAAACTTCTGGAGAAATGGAACAAAATTAAAATAGTAAAGTAATTATATATTTAGTTTGACTAAATATATAAATTGATATAAAATGTTAAAGAATAAAAGTGAGGTGAAAGTTTTGTCAAAACCAGTAGTAGCAATAGTAGGAAAACCAAATGTAGGAAAGTCAACATTTTTTAACTATATAGTTGGACAACGTATATCTATTGTAGAAGATGTACCAGGAGTTACAAGAGATAGAATATATGCAGAAGCAAATTGGAGAGGTAGAAATTTTACATTAATAGATACTGGAGGAATAGAGCCAGAATCAGAAGATATTATAATATCTCAAATGAGAGAACAAGCTAATATTGCAATAGAAATTGCTGATGTAATAATATTTTTAACAGATATAAAACAAGGTGTTACAGCAGCGGATATGGATATTGCTATGATGCTTAAAAAATCTAAAAAGCCAATAGTTTTAGTATGTAATAAAGCTGATAGTTTTGGCGAAACAGATAACAATATATATGAATTCTATAATCTAGGAATAGGAGACCCTTATGCAATTTCTGCAGCAAATGCTAAAGGAATAGGAGACGTACTAGATGCAATATACGAAAAATTTCCAGAAAAGGATCCAAATGAAGATGAAAGAGATGAAATAAAAGTTGCAATTATAGGAAAACCAAATGTAGGAAAATCGTCATTAGTAAATAAAATCCTTGGAGAAAATAGAGTAATTGTAAGCAATATTGCAGGAACTACACGTGATGCAATAGATTCAGAATTTGAAAATGAATTTGGAAAATATATTTTAATAGATACAGCTGGAGTTAGAAAGAAAAGTAAAGTTAACGAAAGAATAGAAAAATTTAGTGTTATGCGTACTTCATTAGCTATTGAAAGAGCAGATGTGTGTTTACTTATGATAGATGCAACAGAAGGAGTTACTGAGCAGGATACCAAAATAGCAGGAGAAGCACATGAAGCGGGAAAAGGTGTAATAATAGTAGTAAATAAATGGGATGCATATGAAAAAGAAACAGGAACTTTAGAAAAATATACAAAAGAAGTATACGAAAAATTAGCTTATTTATCTTATGCTCCAATAATATTTATATCAGCAAAGACTGGACAAAGAGTTAATAAATTATTTGAAATGATAAATGCAGTGGCAAGTCAAAATGCTAGAAGAATATCTACAGCAATGCTAAATCAAGTAATAAATGAGGCTATAGCATTAGTACAACCACCTACTGATAAAGGTAGAAGATTAAAAATATTATATATTACTCAAGCAACTACAAAGCCACCAACATTTGTTATTTTTGTTAATAGTAAAAAGTTATTTCATTTTTCTTATGAAAGATATTTGGTAAATCAAATCAGAAAAGAATTTGGATTACAGGGAACTCCAATAAGAATAATAGTAAGAGAAAAAGGAAATGAAGAATAATAAAAAGGAGGAATTATTATGGCAGCATACATTATTATGGCAATAATTGCATATGCAATAGGAAGTGTAAATTTTTCTGTAATCTTTAGTAAAAAGTTTGCAGGTTTTGATGTAAGAGAAAAGGGAAGCGGAAATGCTGGAACAACGAATATGTTAAGAACTGTTGGAAAAAAGGCTGCAGCAATTACATTATTATGTGATATATTAAAAGGTGTAATTTCTATACTTATTGCAATGTTTATTGGAAATATTGTAGAAGGTTCAGATAAAGAATTATTAGTACAAATAGCAGGTATAGCAGTTATATTAGGACACACATTCCCTATATTTTTTGGATTTAAGGGAGGAAAAGGTGTTGCAACATCATTAGGAGTATTATTAATGACAAACTGGCAAATTGGATTAATATGTTTAACATTTGCAATAGTGCTTATGGCATTAACTAGAATGGTTTCATTTGGATCTGTTACTGCTGCTGTACTATATCCAGTTTTAACTATAATATTAATGAATAATCCACATTATACTGTACTAACAGATGGCAATGATGGAAGAAAATATTTTATATATAGTATAATATTAGCAGTAATAGTTTTATTTAATCATAGAAGTAATATTAAAAGAATACTAGAAGGAAAAGAAAATAAATTAAGTTTTAAAAAATAATATTGATCAATAAAATAAATAGAGGTCAATCAAAAAGATTGATCTCTAATTTAAATTATAGGAGGATTCAAATGAAAAATATAGCTATAATAGGAAGTGGAAGTTGGGGAGTAGCTTTAGCTACTCATTTGGCAAAATTAGGAAACAGAGTGAAAATATGGTCTTTTTCAGAAGAAGAAAAAGATATTATAAATAATCAAAAGGCATGCAAATTTTTACCAGGATTAAAGTTACCTGATAATATCTATTGCAGTAACGATTATAAAGAAGTTATAGATGAATCAGATTTTATTATACATGTTACACCATCTAAATTTACAAGAAGTACAGTAAAAGAATATAAAGAATATGTAACGAATCAGCCAATAATTATTTGTGGAAAAGGATTTGAAAAAGAAACTTTATCAACATTAGATAGTGTTATATCAGAAGAACTACCAAATACAAAAATAGGAGTATTTTCAGGTCCAAGCCAT
The DNA here is from genome assembly GCA_963557785.1 of uncultured Clostridia bacterium. Classification (GTDB taxonomy): domain Bacteria; phylum Bacillota; class Clostridia; order TANB77; family CAG-508; genus Merdicola. Next base: position 115,181 of record CAUWBF010000001.1, read on the forward strand.
GCTGAAGAAGTTTCTATTGGATTACCAACAGTAATGGTTATAGCTTCTAAAGATGAAGAGATATTAAACATGATACAAGATACATTTATGTCTCCAGAACTTAGAGTATATACTTCAACAGATGTAAAAGGTGTAGAACTTGGTGGAGCATTTAAAAACATAATTGCTTTTTGTGCTGGAATAGCAGCTGGAATAGGTTTAGGAGATAATACATTTGCAGCACTTATAACTAGGGGACTAAAAGAAATTGTAAATTTAGGAGTTGCATTAGGTGGAGAAACAAATACTTTCTATGGTTTAACAGGTTTAGGAGATTTAATAGTAACTTGCCTTAGTGAACACAGTAGAAATAGAAAAGCTGGAAAACTAATAGGAGAGGGAAAGTCACTAGAAGAAACTAAAAAAGAAGTTGGTATGGTAATAGAAAGTATAGATAATATAGAAGCTGCATATGAATTAGGAAAAATACATAATGTAGAAATGCCAATAGTAACAGCTGTTTATAATGTTTTATATAACAATTTAGATCCAAAAGAAGCAGTAACAATGTTAATGACACGTGATAAAAAAGCAGAATAATTTAATGGAGGCATTTTATGAAATTAGTAGTACAAAGAGTAAGCGAAGCTAAAGTAGAAGTTGACGGAGAACTAATAGGAAAAATAAATAAAGGATTTCTAGTTCTATTAGGAGTTACTCATGAAGACACTAAAGAAACTGCAGATTTCTTAGTGAAAAAATTATGCAATTTAAGAGTATTTACAGATGAAAATGATAAAATGAATTTATCTATTGAAGATATCGATGGAGAATTACTTATTGTTTCTCAATTTACTTTATATGCAGATACAAAAAAAGGAAATAGACCAAGTTTTGTAGATGCTGCTAAACCTGAAAAAGCAGAAGAATTATATAAATATTTTATAGAAGAATGTAAAAGAAACAAAATTAAGAGAGTAGAACATGGAAAATTTGGAGCAGATATGAAAGTTTCATTACTTAATGATGGACCAGTTACTATAATTTTAGAAAAATAAATTAAAAGAGTATTAAATTATATTATTTAATACTCTTTTTAGTATGGAAATCGTTCATATAAATATTTTATTAAATCATCAGCATTATAATCTGTAACATTTATAAGAATTCCTTCATCAATGCTAATCCACATATTAATATTGAATTTATCGTTGTTATCTATAAAACTACCAATTATTTCTACTAATTCTATAGGATTATCATATTCTTTTTCCCATTTTAATTTTTCTTCTATATGAAAATCCCTATTGAAAAATTCTCTTAAAAATTCATTGATTTGTTCTTTTTCTGTACTATATAACTGAACCTTATATTTCATTTTTTTACTCCTTTATATTTATTATTGCATTATAAAAAATATATATACAATAGAATAAAAGGTTAATTTATGGAAATACTAGAAATATAAGTTGATTGAAAGGAAATATAATAGTGAATATAAAAAAATCAGTAAAAACAATTATTACAATTATTATTTTTATAGTAATTGCATTAATAATAGTATATTTTGTAAAATCCCAAAAATACAAAAAAACGGACGAAACAGCTGAATTAAAAGATAAAATTATTCAAGAAATATATTTTTTAGATGACTATCTTATTAGTATGGCCAATAGTGTAAATAATATTAATTTGGAAAACTATATAATAAAAGCAGAAACTATTACAGGGCAAAGTAATAAGGAAAATAACAATTCAAATTCTACAGGAGAGAGCAAAGAAGAGGGAGAATCATCAAAAAACTCATCTAGTAATAATTCATCTGAAGAAAAAAGTAAAGCTAATTCTTATGTATTAGAACCAAGCGATATTTTAGTAAATGAGAGAAATCCTGATTGGGAAAGTTTAAAGATTGCAACGGAAAGATTGTATTCAACATGGCCAACAATAGTAATAGATTTATATAAACTAAATATAAATAATGAGACAGTAGAAAAATTTAGTAAAGATTTAGATAATTTAACAAATAGTATAAAAATAGAAGATAAGAGTAGTACATTAATGTATATATCAAAACTATATGATTATTTACCTATATTTGGAGCATCAGTATTTAACAATAGTTTAAATAATAACATAATTGCAACAAAATCTAATATATTAAATGCATATAAATTAATCGAAAAACAAAATTGGAATGAAATGAAATCATATATAAATAAAGCAGAGGATGAATATATAAATGTAATAAATAACCAAAATAATAAGAATCAATATAATATAAATAAGGCATATATAATACTAAAAGAATTTGAAAAATCTATAGATAATCAAAATATGGATATTTTATATATAAAGTATAAAAATTTATTAGATGAATTAAATATGATAAGTATATAACTTGACTTTTATAAATAAAAATATTACAATAAAATATGAGTAAGTTGAATAGTCGCGTATAGCAAGGCCGAAAGGTAGCGTACGAGGAAAGTCCGGGCTCCATAGAGCAATGATGCTGGATAACGTCCAGTGAGGGTAACCTTAAGGAAAGTGCAACAGAAAACAACCGCCTATTTATAGGTAAGGGTGAAAAGGTGAGGTAAGAGCTTACCGCTGGTATGGTGACATACCGGGTCAATGTAAACCCCATCTGGAGCAACACCGAGCTTGAGGGTTAAGGCTGCTCGCCGTCCTCTTATTGGTGGCATGAGATATATGGCAACATATATACTAGATAAATGACTATTCTAGACAGAACCCGGCTTACAGATTTACTTATATATAAAAATAGATAGCCTAAAGCTATCTATTTTTTTCTATTATATTTAATAAATTTATAAAATGAATTTTATAAGAATCAGAAGTATATTCTACTCTAGAATGAGTTATTGGATGAATAAAACTAATTTTATAACTATGAAGAGCTTGTCTATCAATGAATGTAGAACTAGTACCATATAGTGTGTCACCTACAATCGGATGACCTAAATTAGCACAATGGACTCTAATTTGATGAGTCCTTCCAGTTTCTAAAGTAAATTTAACAACAGAATAGTCAGAATTTGATTTTATAACTTCATAATGTGTTATAGAATTATCACCTTTTTCAAAATCAATACATCTTTCAATAATGCTATTATCTTTTCTAGCTATAGGCAAATTTATTGTTCCAAAGTTATTATCAAAACAGCCACATACAATTCCAATATATTCTTTATGAAAATGATGACTATTCATTTGCTTTATTAAACATTCTTGTACATATTCATTTTTAGCAAATATAACTAAACCAGAAGTATCTCTATCTAATCTATTTACTGGACGAATCTTCTTTTTTAAATTAATTGAATCAAAATAATATTTTATTCCATTTGATAAGCTATTTTCATAGTGCAGGATAGATGGATGAATAGCCATATTTGCAGGCTTATCTATTACCAAATAGTATTCATCTTCATAAATTATATTTAAATTCATTTTAGTAGCAACTATATTAGAATTATCTTCTTCAAAATCAAGTGAAAAAGAAATAATATCATTTACTTTGACAGATGTTCTTACATTGACAATATTATTGTTTAAAAATATTTTATTATTAGTTTTTAATTTGAGTAAAAGTCTATCAGATATTTGAAAATATCTTTTTAGAACATCTTTTACATTTTCAAAATTATCATTTTCATTTATAGTATAAGAAATATTCATACATAAACAATCCTTTCAAAATATGAAACATTATATAAAATAATGTATATAAGTTCAAGTAAATATATCTATAAAAAACGTAAAAAGACTTGATTTTTAGTCGAATATGTAGTAAAATATTTGTGTTATAAACCTTATACTTAGCTACGGGGTAAAATCACACCTATACCTAGCTCAGTTTAAGGAAGAAAAAATATGGGAGGTGTATTAAATGACAAAGGAAAGAAAACAAGAAATTATTAATACTTATAAAAGAGATGAAAAAGATACTGGTTCTCCAGAAGTTCAAGTAGCTCTTTTAACAGAAAGAATTAATGAATTAACAGAACACTTAAGAGTTCATAAAAAAGACAATCACTCAAGAAGAGGTCTTTTAAAAATGGTAGGTGCTAGAAGAAATTTATTAAATTACTTATCTAAAAAAGATGTTCAAAGATATAGAGATATTGTTGAAAAATTAGGACTAAGAAAATAAAAAATGCAGTAGGACGTTTGAACATACAAACGTCCTATAGTTGTATAATAATGTAATTATTTAATAATTAGAAAGTAGCTTGTATGATGTTTTATTATATGGATAAAATATCATAGAGGTTACATCTAATATAAATAGTTACATTATATTTAAACAAGGTGTGAAATTTATATTAAATAAAAAGGAGAAAAAATTATGTTTAAAACTTATTCAATGGAATTAGCAGGAAGAACATTAACATTTGAAACAGGAAAAATGGCAGGTTTAGCAAATGGAAGTGTATTAGTAAGATATGGAGATACAGCAGTTATAGTAAATGTTACAGCTTCTAAAGAACCAAAAGATGGGGTAGACTTTTTCCCATTATCAGTTGATTATGAAGAAAAATTATATGCAGTAGGAAAAATACCAGGAAGTTTCTTAAAAAGAGAAGGAAAACCTAGTGACAAGGCAATTCTAACATCAAGAGCAATAGATAGACCTTTAAGACCTTTATTTCCAAAAGATTTCAGAAATGATGTATGTGTTGTAGCAACAGCATTATCAGTTGATCAAGATAACTCACCAGAAGTATGTGCAATGATTGGTGCTTCAGCAGCTTTATCAATTTCTGATATACCATTTGGAGGACCAACAGCAGCTGTAAATGTTGGATATGTTGATGGAAAAATAGTAATAAATCCAAATTCAGAAGAAAGAGAAAAAAGTAAATTAACATTAACTGTTGCAGGAACAAAAGAAAAAATAGCTATGATAGAAGCAGGAGCAGATGAAATACCAGATGATATTATGCTTGAAGCAATAAAAGAAGCACATGTAGAAATAAAAAAAGTATGTGATTTTATAGAAACAGTAAAAGCAGAAATAGGAAAACCAAAATTTGAATATAAATCATTTGCAGTAGATAAAGAAGTATATGAAGAAATAGAAAAAGAATTTAAAGATAGAATGTATATAGATGTACAAGCACAAGACAAAGAAGTTAGAGATGCAAATATGGATAAAATATCAGAAGATATTATTGCTTATTATACAGAAAAATACGGTGAAGAAGTAACAGAAGAAAAAATGTACGATATAGCAACAAGCATTCACGACTTAGAGAAAAAATGTGTTAGAGAAATGATATACAAAGAGCACAAAAGACCTGATGGAAGAAAAATTGATGAAATAAGACCATTATCATGCGAAGTTGGTTTATTACCAAGAGTTCATGGTAGTGCATTATTTACAAGAGGACAAACTCAAGTATTATCAATAGCAACATTAGGAATGGTATCAGAAGAACAAACATTAGATGGAATAGATGAAGAAGCAAGCAAAAGATATATGCATCACTATAATTTCCCTTCATATAGTGTTGGAGAAGCAAGACCTTCTAGAGGACCAGGAAGAAGAGAGATAGGACATGGAGCTTTAGCAGAAAAAGCATTAGTTCCAGTAATACCACCAGTAGAAGAATTTCCTTATGCAATAAGAGTTGTTTCTGAAGTATTATCTTCAAATGGATCTACATCTCAAGCTAGTATATGTGGTAGTACATTAGCACTAATGGATGCAGGTGTACCAATTAAGAGACCAGTTGCTGGTATTTCTACAGGTTTAGTAACAGATCCAGATGGTTCAGATAAATATGTAATGTTAACAGATATACAAGGAATAGAAGATTTCTTTGGAGACATGGACTTTAAAGTAGGTGGAACTAAAAATGGTATTACAGCTATACAAGTTGATATTAAAGTAGATGGTTTAAGTTACGACATTATAAAAGAAGCTTTTGAAAGAACAAGAGTTGCAAGAAATTATATATTAGATGAAATTATGTTAAAACAAATAGCAGAACCTAGAAAAGAAGTATCAAAATATGCTCCAAGAATAATAAATACACAAATTAATGTAGATAAAATAAAAGACGTAATAGGACCTGGAGGAAAAATGATAAACAAAATTATTGATGAAACAGGTGTAAAAATAGACATAGAAGAAGATGGAAAAGTATTTATTTATTCTACAGATACAGATTCTGCAAAAAGAGCTTTAAAAATGATAGAAGACATAGCAAAAGATATAGAAGTAAATGCAATCTATGAAGGAAAAGTAACAAGAATTATGAACTTTGGAGCTTTTGTTGATATTGGAGGAGGAAGAGAAGGATTACTTCATATTTCTAAAATATCTAAAGAAAGAGTAAACAAAGTAGAAGATGTACTTCATATTGGTGACGAAGTTACTGTAAAAGTAATAGAAATAGATGACCAAAACAGAATTAATTTAAGTATGAAGGATTTACAAGAAGAAAAAATTGAAGAAAGCAAAGAAGATAACGAATAATATAGAAATAATGACAAATATTAAAATTTTATTAATATTGTTAAAATTGCCATAAATAGGTTGTAAAAAAGTTGCAAAAAGTATAGTATATATAGTATAATATAAAAGATAGCGAATAATATAATAAAAAGTATTATTTAAAATAAAGAGAGGTAAAAAATGGAATATTTATATGTAATTCAACAAGCACTAGTTTGGATTCTAACAATATTTTGGCTATACCAAATAATGGTTAGTATATGTTCTTTAGTAAAATTAAAAGATAAACCATTATTAGTAAATAAAAATCACAAATTTATGGCAATTATACCAGCCCATAATGAAGAAGCAGTAATTGGAAACTTATTAGAAAGTTTAAAAAATCAAGAATATCCTAAAGATTTATATGATATATATGTTATTGCAGATAACTGTACAGATAATACAGCAAAAATTGCAAGAGATGCAGGTGCAATAGTATATGAAAGATTCGATAGCACAAATAAAACTAAAGGATATGCATTACAATGGTTTTTAGATCAAAAAATAAAAGAAAATGCTGATTATGATGCTTTCTTTGTTTTTGATTCAGATAATATTGTAGATAAAAACTTTATTAAAGCAATGAATAAAAAACTATGTCAAGGAGAAGATGTAGTACAAGGATATAGAGATATTAAAAATCCATCAGATAGTTGGGTAACAGCAGGATATGCAATATTTTATTGGATGATGCATAGATTTTATCACTTAGCAAGATACAACTTAGGTTTATCACCACTATTAAATGGAACAGGTTTTATGGTTAGATTTGATGTTATAAAACCTGATGGATGGGATACAGAAACATTAACAGAAGATATAGAGTTTTCTTTAAAAAGAATTATTAAAGGTAAAAAACTTGGATGGGCTACAGATGCTATAGTATATGATGAACAACCAGTAGGATTCAGACAATCTTGGATTCAAAGAACAAGATGGTCTGTAGGACATATACAATGTATAGAAAAATATACAAAACAATTAGCAGTAGCAGTAAAAGAACATAAAACATTAATGAACTTTGATGGTTTATTATATATATTAGGAAGTATACCAATGTTTGTAATAACACTTGTGTTATTAGCACTAAATATGGTAATATATTTAGGAGATGGAATGACATCTGCTGAATTATTAGTAAATTATGCAAGATATCTTATACCAACATTCTTACTACCAATTTTGACAGGTATTTTTACTATGAAATTGGATAATAGACCAATAAAACCTATGATAAAAGGATTACTTTGTTATCCACTATTCTTAGGATCTTGGCTATTAATAAACTTTAAATGTTTATTTAAAAGAGATACAAGTTGGGAGAAAATTGATCACGTTAGAGATATAAAAATACAAGATGTTAAAGATGATCAAACAGTGGAAGTTGTTGAAAAAATATAAAATGCAATGAAGAGAAAAAGTAAAATAATGTTTATTAAAAGAGAGGATTAGTCATAGGCTGAAAACTAATCTTAATGTAATTATTTGAAAAAACTAACTCTTGGCACCTAGTCTAATAAATTAGGCGTTGATTACGATATAATCTAATTAAGATAAAACAAGGATGGAACCGTGTAATATAAACACTCCTGTAAGCAATATTATTTGCTTACGGGAGTGTTGTTTTTATAGAAATAATATATTAAGGGGGAAAAAATTATGATTAAAGTTATGTTAAAAGATGGATCTAGTATAGATATAGAAGAGGGAAGTTCTATATTAGATGTTGCAAAAAAAATAAGTGAAGGATTAGCTAGAGTGGCAACTTGCGGAGAAGTAGATGGAGAAATAAAAGATTTAAGATATATATTAAATAAAGATTGTTCTTTAACAATTCATACATTTGATAGTAGTTTAGATGGTAAAAAAGCATATTGGCATACAACATCACATATAATGGCACAAGCTGTAAAAAGATTGTTCCCAGATGTTAAATTTGCTATAGGACCAAGTATTGACGAAGGATTCTATTATGATTTTGATATAGAAAGACCATTCACAGATGAAGATAAAGAAAAAATAGAAAATGAAATGAAAAAAATTATAAAAGAAGATATAGCTATAGAAAGATTTTCATTACCAAAATCAGAAGCTTTAGAGTTAATGAAAGATCAACCATATAAACAAGAATTAATAAATGAATTACCAGAAGGTGAAGAAATTTCTTTCTATAAACAAGGAGATTTTACAGATTTATGTGCTGGACCTCATTTAGAAAGTACTGGAAAAGTAAAATATATAAAACTATTAACTTCATCAGGCGCTTACTGGAGAGGAAATGAGCATAATAAAATGCTACAAAGAATTTATGCAATATCATATCCAAAAGCAAGTCAATTAGAAGAATATTTACAATTATTAGAAGAAGCTAAACAAAGAGATCATAGAAAGATAGGAAAAGACTTAGAGTTATTCATGACCCATGAACTTGTTGGATCTGGATTACCAATGTACTTACCTAATGGTGCAACAGTAAGAAGATTATTAGAAAGATATATTCAAGATAAAGAAATAGAAATGGGATATAGCCATGTATATACACCATCTCTTGCAAATGTTGATTTATATAAAACAAGTGGTCATTGGGATCATTATAAAGATGATATGTTCCCAGTAATGAAATTTGATAATGAAGAATTAGTATTAAGACCAATGAACTGCCCACATCATATGCTTATATACAGAAGTAAAATGCGTTCTTACAGAGATTTACCAATAAGAATAGGGGAACTTGCACATGACTTTAGATATGAATCAAGCGGAAGCGTTTGTGGACTAGAAAGAGTTAGAGAAATGTGTCAAAATGATGCCCACCTTTTTGTAACTCCTGAACAAATAAAATCTGAATTTGCTCAAGTTGTAAAATTAATTCTTTCTGTATATGAAGATTTTGGATTTAAAGATTATACATTTAGATTATCTTTAAGAGATAAAGATAATAAAGAAAAATATTTTGATGATGATCAAATGTGGGAAACAGCAGAAAGTCAATTACGTGAGATATTAACAGAATTAGGACTAAACTTCTATGAAGCAAAGGGAGAAGCAGCATTCTACGGCCCTAAATTAGATGTTCAAATAAAAACGGCTTTAGGACATGATGTTACAATTTCAACATGTCAATTAGATTTCTTATTACCACAAAGATTTGAACTAGAATATATAGGTGAAGATGGAAAAGCTCATAGACCAGTAGTTATTCATAGAGCAATATTAGGAACATTTGATAGATTTATGTCATTCTTAATTGAAGAAACAAAAGGCGCTTTCCCAACATGGCTTTCACCATTACAAGTAAAAGTATTACCAATATCAGATTCACAAGTAGAATATAGTAAAGAAGTTGAAAAACAACTAAAAGCAATTGGAGTTCGTGTAAAAGTTGATGATAGAAACGAAAAAATTGGATATAAAATTCGTGAAGCACAATTAGAAAAAGTTCCATATATGTTAGTGATTGGTGATAAAGAAATAGAAGCTAATGCAGTAGCAGTACGTTCAAGAAAAGACGGAGATGCAGGACAAATGAAACTTGAAGATTTTGTATGTAAAATTAAACAAGAAATTGATACAAAAGCAAGATAATTAACAAAAGATGATAGATTTATTAAATATATTGATAAATCTATCATTTTTTATATTTTAAAATCATATAAAGTGTGATATACTATGTATCAAGTAAAAATTTAGGAGGTCTCTAATAATGCCTAGAAATGCTATTGAAAAAGATAATATAAAAGACAAATTAAAGTACATAGGATTAGATTTAGAAAATATACCAGAGTTTATAAAAAATCGTACAAGTATAAATTATAAGCCTTCTAGAGGTTATGATGAGAATAAATATAATATATATAAATTTATAGATGTAAGGGATATACAAATATTACTTACACCTACTAATAGAATGGATTTATTAATTGATAAATATGACAAAGCAAGTCCATTAAACCAATATATGATATCAGACGACGAAGAAAATATAGTAAAACATACAATGTTTTTAAATATGCTTAAAAAAGTTAAATTAGAAGAAATAAAGAAAGTAGAGGAGGAACAAAAAGAGCTTAATAAAGAATTACCATTTAAAGTAAGATATAGTGAAAACTATTTATGGCAAATATATTATTCGGAAGTTAGTAACCAATATTTCATGTTAGAGCCAGTAATAGATTCAGAATATGCATGTTTCTTCTACTTACTAAAAAAACAAATTGAATGCTTTAAAAAGAATAAAGAATATAAAATTTTTGTGCCAATTTGTCATTTAGATTATTCTGGAAAATATCTAAAAAAATCAGAATTATCAGATATAGAAAATTATTTATGGCTATTTACAAAAGATTGGCCAACAATTTATGAAGTATATGATAAAGACAATAAATTAACAATTCAAATAGTCGGAGAAACTGTAGTATACGAAAAAGTAAAAAGTTACTATAAGATTATATTAAATAATAAAGAAGAAGCTATGGAATTCTTTAAATTATTAAAGGCTTTATTTATATTGCAAACAGAAGTTAAAGGAATGTATGAATTTAACTGCAAAATAAATGATGAGGGTGGGTTAGACTTTTTCTATAAAGAAATTCAAATAACTTATGATAATTTATCTAAATTTGTAAAAACAGAATATGATTATACAAAAAAGAACTTAGAGATTGCATTAAAAGATAAAGCAGAATTAGACGAATATTTAAATAAATTAAAAGAAGAAGCTACAGAAAAAGATTTAGAATATTTCAGTAAGGAAAAAGAAATTGCTACATACTTAGAATGTAAAAAAACTTTTTTTGGTAAAATTAAGTTTTTCTTTAAAAATAAAAAGAAAAATAAAGAATCAGGTTTAAGTTCAAAAAAAGGAAAAAGATTTAAACCAGAAGAAATTCAAGAAAAGAAAGAAAAAGAAGAAACAGAAAATAAAGAGAGAATAGATGTAATAAATAAACTACTAAAGGAAAATAAAAAATTCTATACAATAGAAGATTTAGTGAAATTATGTGGAATATATAAAGAAGAAATTACACGAAATAAAAATACTACTTTAGATATAAAAGCAATGAAGAACAAAATAGAAATTATGACTTTAAAAATAAAAAATGCCAAAATATATATAGATGAAATAGATAAACACAATAAGAGTATATTTGATTTCTGGAAATTTACTAACAAAGATAATGCATTAGCACTAAATGAAGGAAAAGAAGATGAAGTAGCAGAAGTAGAACTAGAAAAGACATTTGATTATGAAGAAGATTTTGAAGATTTAGGTAAAAAAGTAGATAAAGAGCAAAGAAAATACTTAAATAAGGAAGAATGTGATAGTATTTTCTCAACAACAACAGATGCTATTTCAGCTATTAACTTAATAAAAAAATATTCTGGAAAGAAAATACCTAAAACTAAATTAACCCAATTAGATTCAATACTTAAATCTTTACAAAAAGAAGCAGAAGAAGAAAAAGAGTTCTTCCTAAAAGAAGATTTTGATATTTTTGGAGGACTTACAGATGATAATACAAAAATAAAATCATTAGATGGAAAGAGACATAGAGAAATAGAAAAAAGTAAGTATAAAATATTAGATATCACTAAAAATACTGATATAGATCAATTTAAAGATACTTTAGAAACAATAAATACTAGATTAGAAAATGCAATGAATAAATCAAATAGTATAATTGCAATGTCATTATATTTACCAAGTAAAAATATTCCTAAGGGTGAATATAGCTTATATAATATAGTACCAGAAAATACAATAAACAGTCTAACTAAAAAATCTGAATCAATAATAAGAGTAAATATAAAAGAAGATATGCCAGCAATATATTTATCAAATATAATTTATTTCGATAATAATAATAATACTTTACCAAGAGGAATGGAGGTAGAGGATTTAGTACTATTAGACAATGAAAGATATAAATTTGAACTAGTAAATACAACAGAATTTAAAGTGAATAAAGAAATTGATGGTAAAATGTTAGTTCAATCAATTGAAATGAATGAATATGATTTAACTTTAAAAGAAGATACAGAAGACGAAATTGAAGAAGAGGAGAATGAATAATGATTAATAGAGCAATCATAATAGTGCTAGATGGGTTTGGAGTTGGAGAACTTCCAGACGCTAATAAATATAATGATTTAGGGAGTAATACATTAAGACATATTTATGAAAATGCTAAATTAGATGTGCCTAATATGAAAAAAATAGGATTATTTAATATAGATGGCTTAGGAATAAAAGAAGAAAAAGTAAGAACTATAGGAGCATTTGGAAAAGCACAAGAACAGTCAGCAGGTAAGAATAGTCCGGTAGGACATTGGGAGATATCTGGATATATTACAAGAAAACCTTTTGCAACTTATCCAAATGGATTTCCAAATGAAATGATGGAAGAATTTAAGAAAAAGACAGGCTTAGAAGGAACTCTATACAATGGTGTTGGATCTGGTACAGATTTATTAAAAAAATATGGAGAAGAACATATAAAAACAGGATATCCTATTATATATACATCTGCAGATAGTGTTTTCCAAATTGCAGCACATGAAGATATTATACCTGTAAATAAGTTATATGAAATATGTAAAATTGCAAGAAAGATGTTAGATAATCCAAAATATAATATAGGAACAGTTATTGCAAGACCATTTGTTGGAACAAACAAAGATGATTTTACAAGAACATATAATAGAAAAGACTATGAATCAGAAACATTTGGAAAAACAATGCTTGATGTAATGAAAGAAAATGGAAAAAGTGTTACAGCAATAGGAAAAATTGAAGACTTATTTGTAGGAAGAAGCATAGATAAAGCAATTCATACACAAGGAAATAAAGATGGAATTGAGAAAACAATTGAAGAAATAAAAAATGGAAAATCAGATTTAATTTTTACTAATTTAGTAGATTTTGATATGTTATATGGACATAGAAATAATCTAGAAGGATATGCACAAGCACTTAAATATTTTGACTATAGATTAGGCGAAATATTTGAAAATTTAAAAGATGATGATATGCTAATAATAACAGCAGACCATGGAAATGATCCATATACACCTAGTACAGACCATTCAAGAGAATATATTCCTATATTAATATATGGAAAACAAATAAAAGAGAATATAAATATAGGTATAAGAAATACTTATGCAGATATATCAGCTACAATACTGGATATAATGGGATTAGACAAATTACCAGATGGTGAAAGTTTTAAAGCTGATATATTAAAGTAAAAATTTATTGTATGGAGGAACAAAAGATGAAAGAAAATGGAAAATCTAAGAAAATTATATATGTGATAATTTTAACATTGATCTTACTTATTATTGCTTTAGTTATATACAAAATATCTACAAAGAGTAAAGAGGTAGACACAAACGAAAATACAAATATAGAAGAAATAGCAATAATGAAGGAAAGTGAAAGCACAAATTCAGAGGATTTATCAATTGAATTAAATAAAAATGATGATATTGTAAAAGAATTAGCAAAGAAATTAGATTTTAAGACTTATGCAATAGCAAGTATATATAAAGTAAAAGACTTTAATTTAGACACAATACCAAATGACTTAATATTAAGATTAGCTTGGGCAAATATAGATGAAAATGATAAAGTAATAGAAGACGATAAGCAAATAGCCACAAAAGAAACATTAAATAATAGTGTAAAAAATATATTTGGAACAAAGACTAAGTATTCTGATAATACTTTTACAAATATAGATGTTCTTAAATTTAGTGGGTATGATGAAAATATAGGAGACATTACTTATGCTGATAATAAATATATAGCAAATTATGTAGAAGGTGGAGGAGGAGATACTCCATTTATATATCAATATATAGATAAAGCTATAAAGAATAAAGATGAAATAAAAATATATGTAAAAACAGCTTTTGTAGATATAACAAGTTTTAATGAAGCCCAATATGAATATACGTATACAATATATAAAAATTTTGATAATGAAAAGTCTGAATTTTCAGATAAAGTAACAGATATAATATCAACAGATTTTTATAACAAAAATTCAACAGATGGATATATAAGTATTACATTAAACAATAATGAAGAGATAACAAATAACTTAAATTCATATGTATACACTTTTAAATTAGACGGTTCAGATGTAGCAGGAAATTATTATTTATATGGATTTAGTAAGTTAAAGTAACTTTAAGACAAACGAGATAACAAAAAATGTTATCTCGTTTTAATTAAACTTTTAATTTTATGTCTAGACAATAATTTTTATATATGTTAATATAATAAGGTAATATTTATGCCGATGTGGCGGAACTGGCAGACGCACACGACTCAAAATCGTGCGGGAAACCATGTGGGTTCGAGTCCCACCATCGGCACCAATTTTAAATATAAATAGAGAAAAAACGGGAATAGCTTAGTAAGCTTTTCCCGTTTTTAATTAGATTAACACAAATTCATTATTTCTTTAGAATTTTCTTTAGATTTTCAGATTTGAGATTTGTACCATAGAAGTCTTTTTTAGAGCATCCAGCTCTACCACTACCAGCACATGCACATGCACACGCACAGCTTACACATGCACAAGAGCTTCTTACGCATGAAGAATGAGTATGTATATAAGTTGAATGATGACTTCCGCCATATCCACTGTGAGAATCATAATGATCATCACTAAGGACTGCAGCAATAATAGCAATGAATATGATGATTACAATAATTACTAAGACTGCAATTACTAATCCAGAATAATCATATTCAGAATCTTCAGTATATTGCTCATTCTCATTTGTTGTAAATGTATCCAAATTGTATTTAACAGATGCATTTAAACGTTCTCCCATTCCTAATGAAGAGCTCCAGATAAGATAGCCGTCTTTATGCTCTTGAGCAGTACTTTCAATCACATTTGTATCGCTCCATTTAATTGTGATGTTTTTAACTTCAATTTCATCAAACCAGCCTGGGGTAAACGAATAACGACAAAGATGTTCATCTTTCTCAATGACATACATATACGATTGGTGAATAGTATAATCAAAAACAACTATTTCATCCTTATAATAGTTTCTGTCAAAATCGATTCTAATATATGAACCGTTATCACTTAAGTAACTAATTTTCTTGATATTGTCCGAAAGAGCAGTAATCTCATCAACATGTTTGTTAGGATTGCCAATCTTTACCCAACTTAGAGGACCTTCGCTTGTGCTGTCCAAAACTTTCCATTCTACATGGTACCGAATATCCATTGTGCCATCGGGTCTCATATTAATGGTTATTGTGTAGTCCTGTATCTCATCTAATGGTGCTTTTGCACTTACTTTTTGTGTAAAAGATAAACACAGGAATAAAACGAAAACAATTGATAAAAAACGAAATCTCTTCATTCTACTGTTCCTCCTTATTCCTAAGTGGGCAAATTTGTTTCATTGAACTTGAAAAATCTCTAATCTTTTTGCAAGATTCTGCATTCCATATTTTTTTCCAGTTGTCCTGAAGCATATTTCCTAAAACTGCATCTTTAGAAAGCCAGCTCTGACAAGGTACTACACTACCATCAGGGCTAATTGCCATATTGCTAAGGCAAGCTCCACAAGTAGGGACAGTAAGGTTTAAAGTAACCAACTTTTCCTCAGAAACCCAGCCAGGTGATGTAAAACTAATTTCCATATGCTCTTTAGTACAGTATTCAGTTGCATTTTTAAGGATATCAAAAAGTTCATCCTCTGTAAGTTGAGTACACTTTGATGCCTCTCTACAAGCATTACCTGTAACAATTAGTCCAGAGCATGATACATACTCAATGCCAAGCTCATGTAAGAAAGTCAATGTTTTTACATAATCAGCATTTCCTTTACAGATAGGAGTGTTGATACTAACATTTAAACCTGCCTCCAGTGCATTTTTAATTCCTTGAACAGTCTTCTGAAAATTATTAGCACCTACAAGTGCATTATGTTCTTCCTCAACAGAAGAATAGAGAGTTATTTGAATACTGTCAAGACTTGCATCATAGAGTGCTTTACACAGCTCTTTGGTTAAATTTACACCATTTGTGTTCACTCTAGTAACAAACCACTGAGCATGCTCTACAAGTTCTACGAGATCATTTCTCATAGTAGGTTCTCCGCCAGTAAAGGTTATCTGTGGAATACCGACTTTTCTGCATTTATCAATAATTTGTTTCCATTCTGAGGTAGAGAGTTCTTTCACTTCTGCCTGAGGTTGACCTGCTGCATAGCAATGCAAACATTTCTGATTACAATGCCAAGCTCCATTTTTAGTCATTGCACTAACCATCAAATCGATACGATGAGGTGCTGTCATAAAAGGAGCGTAATCACCGATAGACATATAGCCAATGTCTTCATTAACTTCTTTGCCATATGCAATTGCACAAAGACTTTCAACGATTCTGTTTAAATCATCTTTTAGTCTATTATTCTTTGTCTTCGGATAAACTCGCCGAACTTTAACAAGCGTTCTGTTTACAATTCTTTCCAGATCATCATCTGTAATTTCTCTGCCATCATACCGATTTACTTCTGTGATAAATACATTAAGTAAGATTGACCAGGATAAGTTAATAGGAATTATGTCCATTCCATTTAAAATGATAATGCTTGGTGTATGACGCCGGATGTCGAATTTGGGTGGTATCATATGTATCCTTACGACTCCTGGACCGTAGGGATTAAGTGTTGTGTGAGAAACACCATGCATGTGAACCAACCGATAAATTGCTTCTCTGATTTTCATAGAAAATCCTCCTTGTAATATTATTGTGTTAACGTAATTATAATAGGCTTATAAATCATAAACATTAAAATCTGCTTAGATATAGCCTGATATAAATTACATTACTGCACATAATTATAGCATATTTCAAGTCATTTTGCAATTTTATGGAAACCATACTAAATTGACATAATATAGCAAAAATTATATAATATAATTTAGAAGCATAATGTTTTATTCAAACTGATTTATGAAGTTTGAAATTCTTTAACCAGATATAGGAGGATACAAAAATGAAAAAACATCTGCGGATAGCAACAGCATTATTAGTTCCAATTCTTTCAATTTCTTTAACGGGATGTGAGAACTATCAGACAAAAAGATATCAATCCGAGGAAGAAGTAATAGGAGTAGTGTCTGAAAAGAATTACACAGAAGAGGAGACGAAATATGGCTACTACTATGATGCTTGGAGAGGAAAGTTTCGTTGGAAATTTAAAAACTTTCCTGAGGAATGGGAAACCAAGGTGGTATATGAAGATTTGGAGCTTACAGATAGCAGTGAATCATTGTACGAATCAGTGGAAGTTGGAGATGAAGTAGAACTGATATTGACAACTTACTATTTGGGAGAAGAAGTACAAAGTAGGCAATTGTCTATTAAAAACTAAGCAAAATGGAGGCACTTTTAGGAGGCCTCCATTTTGCTTGTAATAAAACATAAAAACTGATAAATATTAGGAAAAATCAAGTGTTAACCTTGACAAACATTCTATATAATAATATAATGTTAGTTGCAGTTAACAAAAGGAGAAATAAATATGATATCAAAATCTTTAGAAGAATATATAAAAACAATGTATATACTAAAAAAACAAAGTGGAAATATACGTGTTACTGATATTGCAAATAAGATGAATTGTACAAAACCAAGTGTAAATAAAGCAATATATAATTTAAAAGATAATGGCTTGCTAAATTATGAATCATATGGAACTATTGAATTAACAGAAGAAGGAGAAAATTTAGCAAAAAAAATATTAGAAGCATATGATATTGTTTATGTGTTCTTAAAAGATGTGCTAAATTTAGATGAAGAAGATGCAAAAAAAGAAGCAGAAAAGATAAAATTAAATATGACGGATGATACTATAAACAAATTAGCAAAATATGTTCATGAGGTTTTAGATTTAAATAGTTTAGATTGTGATTATGATGTTAATAAAGAAAAATGTAGATGTTGTGTAAGAAGAACATCTAAAAAAGATATGATAAGCAAATAGAAAGGAAATTATAATATGAGTAATAAATTATTAGAAATAAAGGATTTATATGTAAAAGCAGAAGAAAAAGAAATTTTAAAAGGAATAAACTTAAATGTAAATAAAGGTGAAATACATGTAATAATGGGACCAAATGGCTCAGGAAAAACAACAACAGCAAATGCAATTTTAAATAATCCTATTTATACAAAAAATCAAGGTGAAATTATATTTGATGGAGAGAATATAACAAATATGAAAACAGATGAGATTGCAAGAAAAGGTATATTTATGTCTTTTCAATTACCAGAAGAAATTCCTGGTGTATCTGTTACAAACTTTTTAAAATTTGCTAAAAATAAAGTAACTGGAAAGCCTGTTAAAGTATTTGAATTTAGGGATGAACTAAAAAAATATATGAATGAACTAAATATGAATCCTAAAAATATGGAAAGAAGTTTAAATGTTGGGTTCTCAGGTGGAGAAAAAAAGAAAAACGAAATATTACAAATGCTTGTACTAAATCCAAAACTTGCAATATTAGATGAAACAGATTCAGGATTAGATGTTGATGCAATAAAAACAGTTTCTAAAGGAATAGAAATGTTTAAAAATAATGATAATGCAGTTCTTATAATTACTCACAATACAAAAATATTACATAGCTTAAAAGTAGATTATGTACATGTTTTAGTTAATGGAAAAATAGTAAAAACAGGAACACAGGAATTAGCAAAAGAAATTGAAGAAGAAGGTTACGAAAAATATAAATCAGGAGTACAAGAATAATGGGAAAAAGTAAAATAGATGAAATAAATAGAAATATTTATGACATAAGAAATAAAGATGATTACGATTTTAAAATAAAAAAAGGTTTAACACCAGAAATTATTGAAGAATTATCGAATCAAAAAGGTGATCCAGAATGGATGAAAGAATTTAGACTAAAAGCTCTAGAAGTATATAATAAATTAGAACTTCCTACATGGGGACCAGACATTTCAGAACTTAATATGGATGAAATAGCGACTTATGTAAGACCAAAAACAAAGTTAAATAATTCTTGGGAAGATGTACCAGAAGAAATAAAAGATACATTTGATAAACTTGGAATTCCAGAAGCAGAAAAAACATCACTTGCTGGCGTTGGAGCACAATACGATTCAGAGGTAGTTTACCACAGCATGAAGGAAGAACTTATAAAACAAGGTGTTATATACACAGATATGGAAACAGCAGTAAGAGAATATCCAGAACTTGTAAAAGAACATTTTATGAAATGTGTTCCAGTATATGATCATAAATTTGTAGCATTACATGGTGCAGTATGGTCTGGAGGATCTTTTGTATATGTTCCAAAAGGTGTCAAGGTAGATATTCCACTTCAATCATATTTTAGACTAAATTCACCAGAATCAGGACAATTTGAACATACATTAATTATAGTAGATGAAGGTGCAAGTCTTCATTTTATTGAAGGATGTAGTGCACCTAAATATAATAAAGTAAATTTACATGCAGGTTGTGTTGAATTATATGTAAAAGATAATGCATATTTAAGATATTCTACAATAGAAAACTGGTCAAAGAATATGCTTAACTTAAATACTAAAAAAGCTATTGTAGGAAAAAATGCACAAGTTGATTGGGTAACAGGTTCATTTGGATCTAAAATATCTATGCTTTATCCAATGAGTATATTAAATGGAGAAGGAGCAAAAACTGAATATACTGGAATTTCATTTGCGGGAGAAGGACAAAATTTAGATAATGGTTTTAAAGTTGTTCATAATGCTCCAAATACTTCTAGTTTAGTTAATGCAAAATCAATATCAAAAAATGGTGGAAAATGCACATATAGATCTTTAGTCAGAGTAAATGAAAATGCTAAAAACTCTAAATCTTCAGTGTCATGTGAATCACTTATGCTAGATGATATCTCAATATCAGATACAATACCAGTAAATGATATAAGAACTGATGAAGTAGAATTTTCACATGAAGCAAAAATAGGAAAAATTAGTGATAAAACAATATTCTATTTAATGAGTAGAGGCTTATCAGAAGAAGATGCAAAAGCAATGATAGTTAGAGGATTTGCATATCCAATATCTAAAGAGTTACCTGTAGAATATGCAGTAGAAATGAATAATTTAATAAACTTAGAATTGGAGGGAACAATAGGATAATGGTTAAATTAAATGAAACACCTGTAAGAACATCTAGAAATTTTAATATAAACAATATAAAATTAGAAGATGTTAATATTCCTGAAGATATAGAATCTTTTAGTAACATAAAAATAACAGGAGAAACATCTAAAGTAAATATAAATTCATCTAATAACAATTTTGACCTAAGTTATGGTTTAGGAGAATTACTTACAAAGCAAGTAAGAGAAAAAGCAAATCAGAATTTAAAAATAAAAGTTGATAATAAAACAAGTAAAGAAATAGGAATAGAATTTAAATTCAATAAAGAAAATTTAGTTTTAGTAGATAATATTGATGTTACTGTAAATGAAAAGTGCAAAGGAACACTTATACTTAAATATACTTCAGATAATAACATAGAAGGTTTTCATAATGGTATTTTAAGAGTATCAGCTAAAAATGAATCTGAATTAAATGTAATTGTTCTAAATTTAATGAATGAGTTTTCTAATAACTTTTTAGCAATAGAAAATGTAATTGATTCAAATGCAAAAGTAAAATATACAGTAATCGATTTTGGAGCTAAAAACAGTATTACAAATTATTATTCAAATCTATTAGGTGATTTATCAGATAATTCAATTAATACAATTTATTTAGGAAAAGGGAATCAATTATTTGATTTAAATTATATAGCTGAATTAAGAGGTAAAAAATCCAATATAGACATAGAAGTTCAAGGTGCTTTAAAAGATAATAGTAAAAAACATTTTAAAGGAACTATAGATTTTAAAAAAGGTTGTAAAAAATCAACAGGAAATGAAAACGAATCTTGTATGTTATTATCAGATACTGCAAGATCCTTAGCATTACCAATGCTTTTATGTTCTGAAGAAGAGGTAGAGGGAAATCATAGTAGCTCTGCTGGTAAAATAGGAGAAAAAGAATTATTCTATATTATGAGCAGAGGATTTGAACTAAAGGAA
Source organism: uncultured Clostridia bacterium (assembly GCA_963557785.1). Classification (GTDB taxonomy): domain Bacteria; phylum Bacillota; class Clostridia; order TANB77; family CAG-508; genus Merdicola. The sequence goes on from CAUWBF010000001.1 coordinate 136,840, forward strand.
GCAATGAAATTAATGGTAAGAGCGAGATTTAATAAAATATTAGAAAATATAAAAAATGAAGAGTTGAAAAATGAAATTATTGGTGAAATAGATAAAAGATTAGATTAATACGAAAGGAAAATATTATGAATATAAATAATATAAAAAAAGATTTTCCAATTTTAGAAAATAGAAATATATCATATCTAGATAGTGGAGCTACAACTCAAAAGCCAATTCAAGTAATAAGAGCTGTAGAGGAATTTTATGAAAAATATAATGCAAACCCACATAGAGGGGCATATTCATTAAGTATGGAAGCAACTCAAATTTATGAAGATACAAGAACTAAAATTGCGAAATTTATAAATAGTAAGCATAGAGAAGAAATTATATTTTCAAAAAATGCAACAGAGAGTTTAAACCTATTAGCATATTCTTATGGTATGGATAATCTAAAAAAAGATGACGAAGTAGTAATATCAATTATGGAGCATCATTCAAATTTAGTACCATGGCAAAAAGTTACTAAAGCAACAGGTAGTAACTTAAATTATATGTATATAAATGATGAGTATGAAATATCTGATGAAGAAATAGAAAATAAAATTACTGATAAAACAAAAGTAGTAGGAATTACATATGTTTCTAACGTTTTAGGAACAGTAAATAATGTAAAGAAAATTATTAAATATGCACACAAAAAAGGTGCAGTAGTTATATTAGATGCATCACAAAGTATTCCACATATGAAATTAGATGTACAAGATTTAGATTGTGATTTTGCTGTCTTTTCTGGACACAAAATGTTAGCACCACTTGGAATTGGAGTACTATACGGGAAAAGAGAATTATTAAACAAAATGAGTCCATTTTTAATGGGTGGAGATATGATCGAATACGTATATGAACAAGATACTACATTTGCACCACTTCCAAATAAATTTGAGGCAGGAACACAAAATGTTGAGGGTGTAATAGGCTTAGGTGCAGCTATCGATTATATTGAAGAATTAGGATATGAAAAGATTCAAGAAATAGAAAGAGAAGTTGTTAAATATGCAAGAGAAGAGCTAGCTAAATTAGATTATTTAACATTATATTTAACACCAAATGAAGAAAATCATTCAGGAGTAATTTCATTTAATATAAATGGAGTTCATCCACATGATGTTGCAAGTATATTAGATTCAGAAGGAGTATGTGTCAGATCAGGAAATCATTGTGCGCAACCTCTTATGAGATTTTTAGGTATAGATTCTACATGTAGAGCAAGTTTTTATTTCTATAATACAAAAGAGGATGTAGATAAATTAGTTAAAGCTTTAAATAAAGCATATGAAATGTTTAAGAAATATATTAAACAATAGTAGTAGGAAGGTTTTAATATGGAAGATTTAAATGATGTTTATAATGAACTTATTATGGAACATAGTATGAATTCATATAATAAAAGAGAATTAGAAAATGCTGATTATTCAGAAATAGGACATAATCCAAATTGTGGAGATGAGATAACATTACAACTTAAGATGGATGGCAACAATATAGAAGATATGGCTTTTTCAGGACATGGGTGTGCAATTTCTCAAGCATCTACTTCAATAATGATAGATACTTTAAGAGGAAAAACCATAGAAGAAGCAAAAGATATTATAAAAACTTTTATAGAAATGATAAAAAGAGAAATAACAGATGAAGAAGAATTAGAAAAATTAGAAGATGCTATTGCTTTTAGAAATGTATCTAATATGCCAGCTAGAGTTAAATGTGCTCTTCTAGCTTGGCATACTATAGAGGACATGTTAGATAAAAATGAAAATAATGGAACCTGCAAACGGAAATTGTTGTCATTAAGAGGTAAAAAAAATGGAAAATAAAAGAGTTTTAATAGGAATGAGTGGTGGAGTTGATAGTAGTGTATCAGCACTACTATTAAAAGAAAAAGGATATGAAGTAGTAGGTACAACATTAGAATTATATGCTGGTAGTAGTTGCTGTAATATAAACACATATTTAGATGCAAAGAATGTATGCAATTCTATTGGGATTCCGCATTTTACATATGACTGCAAAGAAGATTTTAAAAAATATATTATAGACGATTTTATTTGTTGTTATGCAAATTGTAGAACACCAAATCCATGTATTGAATGTAATAAATTTATGAAATTTGGCTTTATGTATGAAAAAGCAAAAGAATTAGGATGCAATTATATAGCAACAGGTCATTATGCGAAAACAGAATATAGTGAAGAATATAAAAGATGGGTTTTAAAAAAATCAAATGCAGGAAAAAAAGATCAAAGTTATGTTTTGTGGAATATACCAAAAGATTTAGTAGAACATGTTTTGTTTCCTTTAGCTGAATTTGAAAGTAAAGATGAAATAAGAGAAATTGCAAGAAAAAATAATTTAAGAGTAGCTAATAAGCCAGATAGTGAAGATATTTGTTTCGTACCTGATGGAAACTATAAAAAGTTTTTAGAGAATAATTCAGATATAAAACCAAAGAATGGAAATATAGTAAACTCTAAAGGTGAAATATTAGGAAAGCATACAGGACTATATAACTATACAATAGGACAAAGAAAGGGACTTGGAATATCAAACCCAGTACCTTTATTTGTACTAGGATTTAATAAAGAAAAAAACGAAGTGATTGTCGGAGAAGAAAAAGAATTATATAGTAAAGAAATTTTAGTTAAGGATATAAATCTGTTATTAGTGGATGAAATTAATGAATGGATGGAAGTAGAAGTGAAAACAAGATATTCTTCTAAAGTGGCAAAAGCAAAAATAATACAGGAAGAAAATAATATACGAGTTATATTTGATGAACCTCAAAGAGCAATTACACCAGGACAATCAGCAGTATTTTATGTTGGAGATATTGTACTTGGTGGAGGAAAAATTATGTAATATATTGACATAATATAAACTAAATAGTATAATAAAAAAGCAAATTATATATGTTATCAAGAGTGGACGAGAGAATCGGCTTTATGACTCCACAGCAACCTGTTAAAAATAAGGTGCTAATACCGACAAAGCGATAAGAGTGCTTTGGATGATGATTTTAAATCGAAATTATTAACCTTTGTGCTTAAATTGCACAAAGGTTTTTTGAATGATAGACATATGTAAAATTAAATATAGAAAGGAATGAAGAAAAAATGAGAAAATTATTTACATCAGAAAGTGTAACAGAAGGACATCCAGATAAATTATGTGATTATATATCAGATAGTGTATTAGATGCATATTTAAGTAAAGATCCGCATGCAAGAGTAGCATGTGAAACAGTAGCAGGAAAAGGAGAAATATATATAACAGGAGAAATTAGTTCTATAGCAGAAGAAATTAATATTGAAGATATTGCAAGAAAAGCAATATTTGAAATAGGCTATGATAACAGTAATTTAGACATAGATTATAGAACTTGCAAAATTACTGTTAATGTTTCAAAACAATCGCCAGACATAGCTCTAGGAGTTGATAAATCTTTAGAAACTAAAGAAGGAGAAAAATTAGAATCAGAAGGGGCTGGAGATCAAGGACTAATGTTTGGATTTGCTTGTGATGAAACAAAAGAATTGATGCCACTTCCAATTTCGTTAGCACATAAACTAGCTAAAAGATTAACAGAGGTTAGAAAGAAAAATATAATAGATTATTTAAGACCAGATGGAAAAGTACAAGTTACAGTTGAATATGAAGATGAAAAACCAATAAGAATAGATACTATAGTTATATCTACACAACATAGAGCAGATATAGATTTAGAAATACTAAAAAAAGATATAAAAGAAAAAGTTATAAATGAAATAGTTCCAAAAGAATTATTAGATGATAAAACAAAATATTTTATAAATCCTACAGGAAGATTTGTTATAGGAGGTCCACTAGGAGATAGCGGATTAACAGGAAGAAAAATTATAGTAGATACATATGGTGGATATGCAAGACATGGTGGAGGAGCATTTTCCGGAAAAGATCCTACAAAAGTTGATAGATCTGCTGCATATATGGCAAGATTCATTGCTAAAAATATTGTAGCAAATGGATATGCTAAAAAGTGTGAAATACAATTTTCATATGCAATAGGAGTAGCAAAACCAGTTTCTATATATGTTGACACTTTTGGAACAAATACTATTCCAGAAGATGAAATAGTAAACAAAATAGAGGAAAAATTTGATTTAACACCAAGAGGAATAATAAACTATTTAGAATTACAAAAACCTATATATACATTAACTACAAATTATGGACATTTTGGAAAAGAAAATCTACCTTGGGAAAAAGTAATTAATTTATAATATTTACTAAAAAAAGAAATAGTTGTATAATATTTATGTAGTCGTAAACAATTTGTTTTTAGTTTCTGAAGGAGGAATACCATGAAAGAAACGAAGCACGTAAAGACATTAACTGCAAAAACTTTTAAAGACACAATTTGTAAGGGTGGATGCGGCGAATGTCAGACATCATGTCAGTCAGCATGCAAGACTTCCTGCACAGTAGGAAATCAAAAATGCGAAAACAAAGACAACTGACATGTAGCAAATGGGGGCTGCTTTTATAGAGCCCCTTATATTATAACAAAAGATAATATTGAAACCTAAAGGAGGAAAAAATGAAAGAAAAAAAAGAATTAACTTTAACTAACGCATTAGTATCAATAATATTATTATACATTGCTTTTACAATGATATTTGGTACTACATTTTCACTAATAATGTCATTAATATCAAGATTTTTACCTAATATGTTAAATATAATATTAGCTGTTGCAATATCAATATTAATGATGTATTTTGCATGGAAACTTAGCGTATTAATAACTTTTAAAAATAAAGAGTGTTCAGGATTAGAAATTAAAAAAATAACAAGAGGTCTTGTAATATTTTTAATTGTAATGACTATAATATCTGGAGGATATGATATATATAGTGCAAAAGTTCATATAGAAGAACAATATTCAAATACATTCTTAGAAGATAAAGATGTCCAATCTGCGTTTACTCCAGAAGAACTTCAAGCACGTGCAGAGCAAAATAATAAAGATGCGGCAGAATCTAAAAAACAATCATATTTAATTATAGTAACTGAAAATATTTTATCATTAATTATAAATTTACTAATTTTCAGCTTAGTACCTAAAAAAATGTTAGAAAAATATGATGGTGTAGTAGAAATAGAAAAAAATATAAATAAAGAATAGATAAAAAGAGAAGATTTAAAAAATCTTCTCTTTTATGTTTTAAGATAATTCTAATTGTATTCCAAATCTTTGCATTATATCGTGAAGCCCCTGAGTTATTTCTTCGCGAGAATAATTTGCTTCTTGCAATGTTTCATCATTTAGCTGATTTAATTTAGAATAAAAATTAACAGCTATTGCTAAATTTTTTTCATTTAAAGTAGTTACTTCATTAAATAATAAATTTTCTGCTTCATTAATTTCTCTTTTTTCTACCATATTATTCAAAGTAATATATAGTAAATCTTCGTCAGACAAATTTGTATCAGAAACTTGATAACTAGCATCTTCTTTATGTAAAAAAACTTTTGCAACTAGATTAATAATTCCTTCTATTTGATCTACTAACCAATCTTTTTTATACAATTTGTATCACTCCTCTTATGTAAAAGTAAATCTATTTTAGCACAATAAAAAATAAGATACAATAAAAAGATTAATAAAATATAATTACTATTGTAAAAATTTATTGGTTAATATATAATTTGAGCAAAGGAGTGAATAGGTTATGGAAAATAAAAAGGTTAAAATAATATTATTCATTATTCTAGTTTTGATTATTATTTCTATAGTTACATTAATAGGAAGATATAATGAAGAAATAGCAGAAAAAGCAAAAGAAATTCAAGAAATGATTACCCAATCTAGTTTTAAAACAACAGAGGGGATAGATATAGTACCAACTATGCAAGATGAAATATCTTCAGATACTGTATGGTGCTGTACTTTCCAATTAGTTTGGAATGATTTAAAAGACGAAATTGCGAAAAAAGATATAGTATTTAATGAACAAGTAGTAGAAGCAGAAAACTTAAATAAATCAGAATTTAATTCTAATATGATTTCAGATGATTATTATTATAAAAAGTATGGAATTATGAATTCTGAACTAAAAAAAGAGATAGAAGATGGAATAAAAGAAAAATTTGGAGAAACAAGTAATATATTAAATGATTTCGATTGGTCATCAGAAGATAGCGATAAATACTTTTTATATGCAATGCTTAAAAGAAAATTCGAATTTTATTATGAATTTGATGATTTAGAAAAATCAAATTTTGGAAAAAATTATAAAAATGTAAGTTATTTCGGAATAGATGAAAAAACAAAAAATGAAGTAAGAAGTCAAGTAGAAGTAATTTACTATAATTCAAAAGATGATTTTGCAATACAAATAAACACAAAGCAAAATGATGAAGTGATTATTTGTAAAGGAAATGAAGGAAAAACTTTTAAAGAAATATATGATAAAGTAAAAAACACAACTTATGATGGAAGTATAAGCTTGTCAAATACTGAAAGCTTAAAAATTCCAAACCTAGAATTTAAAGAGAAAAAAGAATTTACAAATTTACAAGACAAAGAATTTACATTTAGTACAGGAGAAATTTATACAATTGAAGAAGCGATTCAAACTGTAGAATTTAAGTTAGACAAAAAAGGTGGAGAAGTTAAAAGCGAAGCAGGAATGGGAGTAGCTAAAATGGCATTACCTACTAATCAAGAAGAAAATAGAGAATTCTATGTAGATGATACATTTACACTTTTCTTAAGAGAAAATGGAAGAGAATTACCATATTTTGCCGCTAGAATAAATGATATAACTAAATTTCAATAAACAAAACGGAGAAATGAATTATGATTATACTAATTTTAGATATACTAAAAAAGATTTTGTTAGTTATATTTATAATAATTATTCTGATTATTATATTCTTATTTAAAGGAGAAGTACAATCTATTGTACCTAGAAAAATAAAAAAGAAATATAAATTACAAATAAAAAAAGTAAATAAGAGAAGAGTATTTACTTTATTACCTAGAGACGATAAAAAAATAGAAAAAATTATATTATATTTGCATGGTGGTTCATATGTAGGAGCACTAAATAATGAGCATTGGGATTTTTTATCAGATATAGTTGATGATACTGGAATAGCAATAGTTATTCCAGATTATCCACTTACACCAAAATATAGCTATAAAGATGCTTTTAATATGGTAGAGCCTATATATAAAGAAATACTAAAAAATAAAGAAAATAAAAAGTTTATAATTATGGGTGACTCTGCTGGAGGGGGAATGGCATTAGCCTTAGTTCAAAAAATGCAGGAGGAAAATATAGAAATTCCAGATAAAACTATATTATTATCTCCATGGTTAGATGTTACTATGAAAAACCCAGATATTGCTAAAATAGAAGAAAATGATCCAATATTAAATAAATTAGCTTTAATTATTTCAGGAGAACACTATTCAGGAAAAGATGGAAAAAACTCATATTTAGTTAATCCAATTAATGGTCCACTAAATGGATTAAGGAATATTGTAATCTTTACAGGAACATATGATATATTAAATGCAGATGCTAGATTATTAGTAGAAAAAGCAAATAAAATTAATATAAATATAGATATAAGAGAATATGAAAAAGCAATTCATATATGGATGTTAAGTAGGCATAATAAGAAAATAGTATATAAAGCTGAAGAGGCATACCAAGATGTAATAACATTACTAAAAGAAATTTAGGAGATTAATATGTTAAATAAAAATAAAAAAGATGTTAATTGGAGAAGACTAGATAATTCTGCAAAAATATTTCCTTTATCATCAAGTAAAAAATATAGTAGTGTATTTAGATTATCTGCTGTTATGAAAGAAAATATAAATCCCAAAGTACTAGAAGAAGCAGTAAATATTGCAATAAATAAATATATATTTTTTAAAGTAAGATTAAAACAAGGTTTCTTTTGGTATTATTTTGAAGATAATCCAAAGAAGATAAAAATAGAAGAGGAAATAGATTATCCTTGTAAATATATAGATCCAAGTGTAAATAATAGTTATTTATTTAAAATTACATATTTTGAAAGAAAAATTAATATAGATATATTTCATTCTTTAACAGATGGAAATACAGCAGTTCAATTTTTTAAAGAGATAGTATACACATATATAGAACTTATGAACCCAGATAAATTTGCAGAAGAATGTAGAACAGATAGAAAGATAAGTTTTGATACAGAAGATAGCTATTTAAAAAATTATGATAAAAAAATTAAAAATAATAAAGGTTCAAAAAAAGCTTATATTCTTAGAGGTCAAAAATTACCTTTTAATGCAATTGCTGTTACTCATGAAATAATTGATTTAAATAAACTAAAAGAAGTAGCTAAAAATAACGATTCTACAATAACTCAATATTTGACTGCAGTACTTATTTATGCAATATACAATGAAAATTATAAATCTTCTAGAAGTAAGAAACCTATAAAAATATGTGTGCCAGTCAATTTAAAGAAGTATTTTAAATCACAAACAGTAAATAACTTCTTTTCATATATAACAGTTGAAACAAATTTCAAAGATAAAAAAATGCAAGAATTTAATAATATTTTAAACTTTGCAAAACAAAGCTTTGAAACAAAATTACAAGAGCAGGAAATAATGAAAACAATGTCTGCAAATGTAAAATTAGGTAATAATCCGTTTATAAAATTGATACCTTTATTCTTAAAGAAAGTATTTGTAAAACTAAGTTATATTGAAATTAGAAAATATACAACAACGACTTTTTCAAATATAGGAAGAGTTGGTATAATATCTAAGTATAGTGAATATATAGATAAGTTTTTATTTTTAATAGCTCCAGAAACAGTAGAAAAAATAAAGTGTTCTGCATGCTCATACGAAGATAAAATGATTTTTACTTTTACTTCAATATTAAATAATAAATATATAGAAAATGGATTTTATGAATTTTTAAAGTCACAAGGTATTAATGTAGACCTAGAAAGTAATGGTGTTTAAAATGTTATATCCAAAGATATTAAATATAGAAAAGGGAAAAATAATAAAAAAAATATTATTACTGGTATCAGTAATAATTTCAATAATATTAGTATTGATAAATTTTTGTATAGATAGTACTAATAAGTGGTCTTTACTTTGTATAGTTGGAATAATATATGTATGGCTTACTACACTATACTCATTAAAAAGGAATGTAAATATAGCATCACATGTAATGATACAAATGATTTGTATTACAGCTCTTACTTTAGCAATAGATTATATCTTAGGTTATGAAGGATGGAGCATAACTTTAGCTATTCCTATTATTATTATGATAGGAAATGTTACATTACTAATTTTAACTATAGTAAGTAGGAAAAAATATATAAAATATGCAATATATCAAATTATTATATTTATATTAAGTATGATTCCACTAATTCTTATGAAATATAGTATACAGAATTATAATTTGCCAACTATAATATCATCATCAATAGCTGGCGCAACATTATGTTTAACTTTAATATTATGTGGAAGAGATTTATATAAAGATATTATTAGAAGATTCCATATATAATTTAACATAAATAAAAATCATCTCATATAATATAAAAAATATTATGAGGTGATTTTTTATGAAAAGAAAATTAATAAAATTACTAATAACAATAATAGTTACCTTTATGATTATGCCAAATTATAAATATGCAATTAATCCTTCAAGCAATTTAATATATGAAGGAATAGACGTAAGTAAGTGGCAAGGATACATAGATTTTAGTCAGGTTAGACAATCTGGAATACAAATTGTCTACATAAAAGCAAGTGAGGGAACAGGATATGTAGATCCGTATTTTAGAAGAAATTATGAAGGAGCAAAAGAAAATGGATTAAGTATAGGATTTTATCATTATTTAACTGCAAGGAATGAAGAAGAAGCAGCGCTAGAAGCGGAACATTTTACAAATGTAATTGCTGGAACTAAACCAGATTGCAAATTAGCTATGGATTTTGAATCTTTTGGAAACTTAAGCAATGAAGAAATAAACAATCTAGCATTTATATTTTTAAAAAAAGTTCAAGAATTAACAGGAAGAGAAATGGTAATATATAGTGATACGTATAATGCAAGAAATGTGTTTAGTTATGAGTTAGCATCGCAGTATCCACTATGGGTTGCAGAATATGGTGTAGAAATTCCTCAAGATAATGGAAAATGGAATAATTGGATAGGATTTCAATATACAGATGACGGTAGAATAAATGGAATAGAAGGATATGTAGATAGAAATAAATTCACAGAGCAAATATTTGAGAATAGTTCATCAAAACAGATACCGGAAAGAGATAACACAAAAACAGGAGAAAATGCGGGAGATACATTTATATATGTAGTAAAAAAAGGAGATACTTTAAGCACTATAGCTAAAAAATACGATACAACAGTAGAAGAAATTGTTGCATTAAATAATATACAAAATCCAAATTTAATATTCGTAGGGCAAAGATTAATAATAAATACAATTAATAAGCAATATTCTAATATAATGGGAAAGAAAATAGTGTATAGAATTCAAAGAGGAGATACCTTAAGCTCTATAGCAAGAAGATACGGAACGACCGTAAATAATTTAGTAAGGTTGAATAATATTAAAAATCCGAATTTAATATATGCAGGAACTAATATATTAGTAAATGTAGAAAATTCAATACAAAATTTAAATAATTATAAAGTAAATTTTAGATATAGAGTTAAATGGGGAGATACTTTAAGTTCTATAGCAAGAAGATATGGAACAACAGTAAGTAACTTAGTAAAACTAAATAATATCAGAAATCCGAATATTATTTATGTAGGACAGAAGATTTTAATAAGATATTAAATAAAATTAAAGTCGTATTATGTACAAAACTCTTTACTATTAACATAAAATATTATATACTAATGTAGTAAAATTATGTTCTGAAAGGAGAGTATCTCAAGTACAGATACGATTTTTATATGGAAAAATTTGATACAAATTATTATTCAAAAATAATGTTTAAAGTATTGGTAGTTCTATTTATTGCATTCGGAATTTTTTTAGCGTTTAAAATAGCAGCGTTTTATATTCCTTTTATTATTGCCTTACTTATTGCATCAATTATAGAGCCACTTATAAAGTTTTTTATAAATAAATGTAAATTAAAAAGAAAAACTGCAAGCACAATCGCACTTATAATATTTACAATAATAATAGGTATAATTTTAACTGTTTTAATTTCAAACATTATTGCAGAATCAAAAGCGTTATTAGTAGAATTAGATAAACCTGCAAACAATATATATAACTGGTCCTTAGGAATTATAAATGATATAAAAAATGGTAATATAACAATACCTACTGAAACATTAGAAACAATACAAGGTTCCTTAGAAAGCTTATTAGGAAACATAAAAAATATTATTTATAACATACTAACTGGAATAGTTAATTTAGTATCATCAATACCAACTACTATTACATATATAATAATAACTATTTTAGCTATTATATTTATATGTTTAGATAGAGATTATGTAATAAATTTAGCTAAGAAGCATGTACCAAAAAAATGGATAGAAAAGATAAAAGATATATTTAGTAAAACATGTAGTATAACATGGAATTATATCAAAGCAGAAGCTAAATTATCAGGAATATGTTTTATATTAGTGTTAATCGGATTAATTATATTTGATATTTTGGGACTAAATGTTAAATATACAGTATTAATGGCAGTACTTATAGGATTTATAGACTTATTACCATTATTTGGTGCAGGAGCAGTTATGCTTCCATGGGCAGTGTACCTATATTTTACTGGCAATCATCCACTTGCAATAGCTATATTAATTTTATGGATTGTATGGGCTGTTGTAAAACAAATCATTGAACCAAAATTTGTAAGTCAGCAAATAGGAATGCATCCAATATTTACTTTAATAGGAATGTATACAGGATTTAAGTTAATTGGTGTTATAGGATTAATGATAGGGCCGATAATATTACTTATATTAAAATCAGTATTTAGTGATTTATTTGAAAAAGGAATTTTAAAAACATTTTTTGAATTAGAATAAATAGAAAAGAGGAATAAAATATGAAAAAACCAGAATTATTAGCGCCAGCAGGATCATTTGAAAAAGCTAAAGTAGCATTTATGTATGGTGCAGATGCAATATATATGGGGACAAAAACATTATCTTTAAGAACTAGAGTAGATGTAGAAGATGATGATTTAAAGAAAACGATAGAATATGCACATAGCATAGGAAAAAAGGTGTATGTAGCAATAAACATATTTGCTTGGGACGAAAGATATGATGAAATAATAAAAGTGGCTAAAGAGCTAAATGAAATACGTCCAGACGCTATTATAGCTTCAGATGGGGGTGTAATAGATATTTTAAAAGAGTATGCACCAAATGTAGATATACATATAAGCACACAAGCAAATGTAATTAGCTATCATACAAGTAACTTCTGGTATAAAAATGGTGCAAGTAGAGTAATAGTTGGAAGAGAAATGAATAAATTACAACTAAAAGAATTAATGGAAAATAAACCAAAAGATTTAGAAGTAGAAATGTTTATACATGGTGCTATTTGTTTTAGCTATTCTGGTAGATGCTTTTTAAGTGATTTCTTATCAGGAAGAAGTGCAAACTTAGGAGATTGTGCACAAAGTTGTAGATGGGCATATAATGTTTATTTAGAAGAAAAGAACAATCCAGGAAATTTAATGCCAATAGAATCAGATGATAAGGGGACATATATTTTATCATCAAAAGATTTATGCTTAATAAGAGAAATACCTGAAATTGTAGATATGGGAATAGATAGCTTAAAAATAGAAGGAAGATTAAAAACAGAATATTATTTAGCATCAGTTGTAAATGCCTATAGAAATGCAATAGATGATTATATTGCAAATCCAGAAACATATAATGCAGATAAATACCTAAAAGAATTAGAAAAAACAAAAACAAGAGGTTTAACAACATTTTATTTTAATGATAGAAATAATAAAGACATTCAAGAGTATGAAGGAAAACAATATAATCCAGATTATGAATTTGGAGGAAAAGTTATAGAATATTCTCAAGATAAATCTATAATAGAAATAAAAAATAAACTACAAGTAGGAGACAAACTAGAAGTAATAGTACCTGGAAAAATAGAGGCTATTCCATTTGAAATAGAAGAATTATGGGATATAGAAACAAATGAAAGTATACAATTTGTAAATCCAGGAAAATTAGGACAACAAGTAAAAATGAAATTACCAATAGAATGTAAAAATGGTTGGATAATAAGAAGAAAAAAATAAAAAGAAAGAGGGCAGAAAGCCCTCTTATTTTGTGATTTTGAAGATGCCTACAAAATTCCAAGGAAAATAATTCAGCATCTGGAAACCATCCATCATACGCGGTTTATATGTACGCCATTTTTCGCTCCAACCATAACTGTCGTTCCGGAAAAAATGATAATCGTGAATTTTATGATCAGCATAAATTTTTACAAAAAGTGCAATTTGATACTGATTTGAATTCATAATATCACCAATAAAAGAGGGCTCAATTTTTAAATCAAGAGCAGAAAGATCTGCAAATAATAGATCTACTATTTCTTCGACTGAGAAATAGTCTGCTTCGATATCTTTTCTGCCACAAATTGCACCAACCCGGTATAACTCCAAACAACTTAATGTACTACCAATAGCATGTGAAAAACAGTTGGTATGATTTATAACATTTGTAGAGTTATATTCGTTATAGTCGAGAGTAGAATGAACAGCGACTTTTAACCGCTTTAGATTTTGGTCACGCGTTAAAGTCTCAATAGTTGTCATCATATTCATTGCTCCTTAATCACTACAATTTTCAATTTACATAAAATATTATAACATACAATAATAAAAAAAGCAAAATAAAAAGGTGTGGTAACAGAAACCACACCTTTTCGGAAGTTTAAAACTACTTCTCCTTCTTCTATTTCTTGTTTTGAGATTTTACCTGAGTCGCATTTTTACTCATATGAACACCTTTAGCTAATTTCTGAATACTTTCGCTAGCCTCTTTACGCTGCTTTTCTTGGATGGCTTGTGCTTTACGTTTACGTTCATCCTCAATGTGCTGATATACATTAGAGTTAATTCTAGAACCTTTGGGTCTACGACTTGCAGGAACTGTATTCGGATACATACGGTCTAAAATTTCAGACATTCTCTCCCGAAAATGAGAGGAAGAATTTGAAGAATGGTTATAAATTGCCATATAAATACCTCCTTAATATGAAAGAACAAATTGTTACTATAATAAATTATATCATATTTATTAGTTTCATACAAATTGTATAAAATTATCGTTGATTAAAATATAATCATATGATAAAATTCTAAAAGATAATTAGAGGTAAAATATGATAGATTTAGAAAAAGCAAAAGAACAATTTAAAAAATATACAGATAATTATGATAAAGAAAATGGAAGAGTATCTTTAAAAATTAATCATACATATGGTGTAGTAGCTGCAAGTGAGTATATAGCAAGAGAATTAAAACTTGATGAAGAAAATATAAAGCTTGCTATGTTAATTGCTTTATTACATGATATAGGAAGATTTGATCAAGCAAAAAAATTTAATAATTTTGAGGATTACAAAACAGAAGATCATGCACAAATTGGTATAGATGTCTTATTCAATAATAACTTAATTAGAGAATTTATAGAAAATGATAAGTATGATGATATAATATATAAAGCTATAATAAATCATAATAAATATGAGATAGAAGAAAATCTTAATGAGATTGAAGCATTACATGCAAAATTAATTAGAGATGCTGATAAGTTAGATAATTTCAGGGTAAAACAATTTCAAAATTTGGAACTTCTTTGTGATGAAAAAGAAGAAAATATTGGAAAAACAAAAATAACAGATAAAATATTTAATGATTTTATGCAACATAAAACAATAATATCTTCTGAGAGGAAAACTTCTATGGATAATTGGGTTTCATATATAGCTTTTATTTTTGATATTAACTTTATACCAAGTTTTCAGTACATAAAGGAAAAGGACTATATAATGGCGCTAGTTAATAGAATAAAATATATAGACAATGATACAATATTAAAAATGGAAGAAATAAAAAATTGTGCATTAAATTATATAAATACAAAATTGAAAAAATAAATATGATTGGAAGAGTGATAAATAGATTATGCAAATTTTAGTTTTAATATTATTAATATTTGTAAATGCTTTTTTTGCTGCATTAGAAATGGCCTTTGTTTCTTTAAATGATGCGAAGATAGGTTTAATGGCAAAAGAAGGAAATAAAAAAGCAATTAAAATAGAAAAAATGTTAAAAAAGCCAAGCAGATTTTTAGCTACAATACAAATAGGAATAACTTTTGCTGGATTTTTATCTAGTGCATTTGCAGCAGATAATTATGTAGAAATAATGGGACCAGCATTATACAATTTAATGCCATTTTTTAGTTTGAATATTTGGAAAACCATTTCATTAGTTATAATTACATTAATTTTATCTTTCTTTACTTTAATATTTGGAGAGTTAGTTCCAAAAAGAATTGCTATGAAATATTCAGAAAAAGTAGCATTTATAGGAGTAGGTGCAATTAATTTTATATCTGTAATAACATCACCATTAGTAAGCTTTTTAACTCATGTAACAAACTTAGTTTCTAAAATATTTGGTATTGGAGAAAATGAAGAAGAAACAGTTACTGAAGAAGAAATAAGAATGATGATAGATGCAGGGGAAGAAAAAGGAACAATAAACGACATAGAAAAAGAAATGATAAATAATGTATTTGAATTTAATGACAGAGCAGTATCAGAAATAATGGTTAATAGAACAGAAGTATTTGCTGTAGATATGAATACAACAATATCAGAGTTAGATAAACTATTATTAAAAGAAGGATATAAATATAGTAGAATTCCTGTATATGATGAAACAATAGATAACATACAAGGTGTTATATACATTAAAGATATATTAAAAGAGCATAAGAATGCTAATTCGAAAGTTGGTAAAATACTAAGAGATACATTATTTGTGCTAGAAACTAAAATGATAGATGAAGTATTTAGGGAAATGCAATCTAAAAAAATTCAAATGGCTATAGTACTAGATGAATATGGTGGAACAGCAGGCATAATTACAATGGAAGATGTTCTAGAAGAAATTGTAGGAAATATATATGATGAATATGATGAAGTGGAATTTGAGTATGAACAAATCGATGATAATACTTTTAAATTTGATGGAACAACACCAGTATATGATGTAAATAAAATTATGAAAATAGATATTCCAGAAGGAGATTATGATACATTATCAGGTTTTATATTAAATCAAATTGATAGAATACCTGAAGAGGGCGAAATGCCTATAGTTGAAACAGAAGAAGCTGTATTTAAGGTAGAAAAATACGAGAATAGAAAAATTGAATTAGTTAAAGCTTGTAGAACAAAAAAAGTTGAAACGGAGGAAGAAAAAAGTGAAGAAGATTAAGGATATAATAGTTAATGCAATAAGAGGATTATGTATGGCTCTTGCAGATAGCGTTCCAGGTGTATCTGGAGGTACAGTTGCATTTATACTAGGATTTTATGATAAATTTATAGGTTCATTAGATGATATATTTAGAGGTAGTATAGATAAAAAGAAGGAAGCACTTATTTTCTTATTAAAGATTGGAATTGGGTGGGTAATTGGATTTTGTATAGCGGCTACAGTATTAGCAAATCTATTTAATACTCAAATATATGCTATGAGCTCATTATTTATGGGATTTATAATATTTGCCATTCCAATTGTAATACGTGAAGAAAAAGAACTTTTAAAGAAAAATTATAAAAATATAATATTTGTATTAGTAGGAATAGCTGCAGTAGTAGCAATAACTTTATTAAATCCAGCAAATGTAGATATTTCTAATTTAAATATTGGAATAGCAATATATGTATTTATATCTGCAATGATTGCAATATCTGCTATGGTTTTACCTGGAATATCAGGTTCTACACTTTTATTAATATTTGGATTATATATACCAATAATGTCAGCTGTAAAAGAATTTTTACATATGAATTTTTCATATTTTCCAATTTTAGTAATATTTGGATTAGGTGTAATTACAGGAGTTCTTATTTTTGTAGGATTAATAAAGAAATGCTTAAATAATTATAGAGCGCAATCAATATATACAATAATAGGAATGATGGTAGGTTCATTATTTTCAATAGTAAAAGGACCGGAAACATTATCTACACCACTACCTGCAATGAACTTTAGTACATTTAGTATTCCATTTTTTATAATTGGTGCAGTTATAATAGTTTTATTACAAATTCTTAAAAATGTACTAGACAAAAAAGAAATCAAGCAAGAAGAAATAAAAGAATAACTCGTAAATAGGCACATTTTAAATGTGTCTATTTTGATAAGAAAAAGTTTTAAGAGGGAAAAGAAATGTATTATATATATACATTAAGACATAATGCAAAAAAATTAGAAAAAGTGTGGGAAACTGAAAATAGAGTTTTAGCATCAAAATTAGAATACCATATAAAAAAACTATCAAAATTGCAGAAAGAAGAATTAATAAAGAATAGCAATTTGTTACAAGAATTGCTTGGAGAGAAGATAGAAGTAGATAAATATAAAATATATAAATAATTTGTATATGATTTACAATAAATATAAATTTATGATAATATAGTTTTATAATATATTTTAAGTGGAGATAAATCTATGAAAGAAAGTTATAGATGTGCATTAGCGGAAGTAGATGAAATACTAAAATTATCTGATGAGGAATCAGTAAATAAAATATCAAAAGAGTTTTTAAAATTTATAAAAAAGAATAAGTCAAAAGATTATAAAGTAGAAATAGATTCTAATAAATGTTTACAAGAACAGAATCTTTTATATGAAACTAAAGTAATATTAGCAACAATATATAGAGATTATTGGGCAACGGAAGAAGAGAGAAAGGAAATTGTATCTAAAACTAATATTAGACTAGAAGAAATAGAAAAAGAAAAAAATAAAGAGTTTGATTATGGAGATTTATTTAAAAAGAACACACAAGAAATAGAAAATAAAAATTTAGTTATAACAAAGGAAAATGATAATTTTATAAAAAGGACGATAGATAAAATTATTGAAAAAATAAGAAGGATATTTAAAAAATAATGGAAAAATTAAATTTATTATTGCAAGAAATTAAAGATTCTTCAAGTATAGAGGAATTACAATATAATGTTAAAAGTTTTATAAGCTATGGTAACGAAAACTATGGACTAGATAAAACTCTTGATGTAATGATAGAAAAAATATCAACAGTTACAAGTTATATGGAGTATTTAATTGATCAAGAGGGAGAAAAAGAAGTTTATAAGGTTTTTGAAGATGCATTTGCTGAGTTACTTATTAATTCCTCAGATTTAGCAAATGATACAAATATAATTCTTACAAAAGCATCAGTATTTTTAGATGGAACTACATCTAATGTAAATATTCTTAAGAATTTACCAAATGATAAAAGAGAATTTTTATATCAAAATATATGTGATGAAGAAAATAGAGATATAAACTATAATTCAATAAAAGAAAGTATACTAATATCTCTTAGTGATGATCAGAAGAAAATAGATTATATTAATGAAGTATATATACAAACACAAACATTTGATGATGTATATATGCTAGTTACTATTCTAAAATCATTTGACGAAGATAAAAACAAAATAGATATGATGAATGTGTTATCTAGTTTAGATTATATTGATAGATTACAAATAATTAAATCTCTTTCAGATGATAAACTTAAAATACAAATACTTCAAGATATTAGAGATAATAAAAATACTTTAGGCATAACATCTGAAATTTTGGAAATGGAACCTGAATTTATAATAGAAGTATTAGAAACGGTAGAAGATGACGCATTAGCAATTAGTTATTTAAAAGAATCTGGATTATATGAATTTTACAATATAAAAAATATAGCAAAAAGTCCAAAGACAATAGAAAACATAATAGAAGAAAATAATTTAACAGAAAAAGAAAAGATAAAATTAATAGCAAATAGCGAAGATATAAAAGAAATTTCAAGATTACTAAGAGAAAAAACGAATATAGAAGATGAATTATTAGATATAGATTCTGTACCAAGTGCAAGATTAGGATTGCCAGAAAATTTAACATTTGGAATAGAATTAGAAGCAGAAGGACTTATAGCTGATAAAGCTAAAAGAGTATTTGATTATATAAAAGAAAAAAATCCTAATATAAAAGATTGGATAGTTAAAAAAGATGGATCATTAGAAAATGGGACAGAAATAGTTTCTCCTATTTTAACAGATAGAAAAGAAACAGTTCATCAAATAGAATATGTGAGTAAAATAATGCAAAATGTTGGATTCCAAGAAACAGATACTTGTGGAGGGCATATACATTTTGGAGCAGACTTTTTAGATATAGGAGATGGACAAGGACCAGAAAAAGCTCTAAAGAATTTAAGAATGATTTGGAAAGAGGGAGAAGAACTATTCTATAAGATGAGCAACGGAGAAGGAAAAGTAACAAGAAGTGGAGCTTCGATGTATGCTTCAGGAATAGCAGATATTTTAGATGACGAAAATGAGGTAATGCAAAGATTACAAGAATCAAGACGTAGAGGTGTAAATTTTTGTAATTTAAAACCAGGTGGAAAAAATACTATAGAATTTAGATTATCCAATGGTACAATAGATCCAGAAGAAGTAAAGCAAAATATATATTTATTTGGAAGACTTATGGTTGTTTCAAAAGATATGGCAATATGTCCAGAAAAGTATGAGAAAAAAGTTATAAACTTAAAAAATAGGGATATATCAGAAGCAGAAAAAGAAGAAGCCTTATTAGATATTTTATTTGAAAATGAATCAGAAAAAGACGTATATAGAAGAAGATGGAATACTGTGAAGGAAGAACAAATATATGATTCATTTGCACCAAAAACATTAACCTTTAGAAGGGGAGATTTTTCGATAAGAGATGTTGCGAAATCATTCTTAAATGAAGTTAAATTAGAGGATATGCAAGAATTTACTAATCATGTTAAAGATACACTAATTGTAACAATTAATAGTAGAAGATATGATGTAAGAGAAGCACAATAAAAAAGTTTTCAATAAAATTTCAATCTTTTATATTTATAATAAAATTAGGTGATATCATATGAAAGTTTTAATAATTGAAGATGAATTTAGACAAATATCGAAATACAGATATAGGAATAGTTTTTCAAAGTTATAATCTATTACCAGGACTTACAGCAATAGAAAATATAATTCTTTCTATGGATATCAGTAAAATAAAGGTAAAAAATAAAAAAGAAAAAGCTTTAGAATTAATGAAAAGTGTTGGATTATCAGAAGAACATGCAAATAGAAAAATTTTGAAACTATCAGGTGGTGAACAACAAAGAATTGCAATAGCAAGAAGTTTATCATACAATCCTAAAATAATAATAGCAGACGAACCAACTGGAAATTTAGATAAAGACACAGAAAGTGAAATTTTAAAAATTTTTGAACATTTAGCTAAAGATGAAAATAAATGCGTAATAATAGTAACGCACTCTCAAAACGTTTGTGACAGAGCAGATATTGTATATGAATTAAAAAGTAAAAAAGAGGCAATATAAAATATTGCCTCTTTTAAAATTATTTATTCATTTATTTCTTTTGCTAATTTTCCGAATAGCCTTAGTTTCAATACGTGACACATAACTTCTACTTATTCCCATAGATTTAGCTATTTCATTTTGTGTTTTAGGTTCTTTGCCATTTAATCCAAAACGAAGTTCAATGATATTTCTTTCACGTTCTTTAAGGACTTCAAAAATTGTATGATAAAGTTTCTTTATTTTAAATTTTAAATCTATTTCATCTTCAACACTTCTAGCATCATTTTCTAATACTTCTTGAAGAGTAACAACATTGTCATCTTTATCCTTTCCAATAGGATCATTTAGATATACTTCAGACTGTAATTTTTTTGTACTTCTTAGATACATTAATATTTCGTTATCTATACATCTAGAAACATATGTAGCAAGTCTAACACCTTTAGAATTATCAAAACTATTTATTCCTTTAATGAGACCGATGGTACCAATCGAAATTAAATCATCTTGATCTATATTACTATAGGTATATTTTTTACTAATATGAGCTACAAGCCTTAAGTTATGTTCTATTAAAATATTTTTTGCTTCATTATCGCCATTCTTAAATTTTTCAAGATAAATAGCTTCTTCTTCCATAGTTAATGGTTCGGGAAAAAGATTGCTACTTTGAATATAACCCACTACAAATACAGTAGATTTTAAAAAAGCAAAAAAACCTGAAAGCGAAAGGGCCAAAAACATTAAATGCACCTCCAAAATTTAAACTATACCAAAGTATATGTTTTAAAAAAATAAAAAGTGCATGACCGAAAATAAAAAAGATATGGACAAAATTGCCCATATATAAAAATAATTATAACACAAAAATGAATAAAAAACAATTAATGAATAATAATAGATTTTATATAATAATTTATGAAAAATAGAGATAATAATTTGTTATTACTTTAAATCAAGTTAAACGAAAAATTTAAAACTTGAAATCTAAAAATCTATATGTTAATATATAGTTACATTAAGAATTAAGTAATCAATTTTCCCTGCATAGTGCGTGTAGACAGGAATTTTAGAACCAACAAATTTTAATTGGGAGTCCGTCTTTGATTGTGGCGTGTATACTTATATTTATATAAGGAACCCAGGAGCAATCAACAAGACACCCACCTGCAATGGCAGGCTCTTAAAATTTCTAAACTTCTTACGGCTAAGGCGGGGCTTTATTTTGTAAATTATTATAGAAAGCAGAATTTTATTTTGAAGTTCTGCTTTTTTGATGTTTAAAATTACTTGAGTTAAAATTGATAAGATGTTAAAATAGAAGCGTAAAAAGGAGAAAATAAATGAAAATAAAAGAAGTTTTAAGTAAAGGAATCACACAATTAAAACAAAATAATATAGAAGCTTCTAATTTGAAAGCAAGAATGCTATTAGCTAATATATTAGGAAAACCAAAAGAATATTTTATTACACATGATAATGAAGATATAGATGAAACAGAATTTTTTTTACAAATAAAAATGTTAATAAATAAAACTCCAATTCAATATATAATAAATAATCAGGAATTTATGAAACTAAATTTTTATGTAGATGAAAATGTCTTAATTCCACAGCCCGATACAGAAATATTGGTTGAAGAAGTAATAAGCCTTTCTGAAGAAAAAGGAAATTTAGAAATATTAGACTTATGTACAGGTAGTGGCTGTATTGGAATTAGTTTAGCGAAATATATAGAAAAATCTAGAGTAACAGCTATAGATATTAGTAACAAGGCAATACAGATAGCAAAACTAAATGCAGAAAAAAATCTTGTACATAAAAATATTAAATTTATAGAATCAGATATGTTTAAAAATATAGAAGAACAATATAAATTTGATTTTATAGTATCTAATCCACCATATATAGAAACTAAAGTAATAGAAGAATTAAGTGAAGAAGTAAGAAAAGAACCAAGAATAGCATTGGATGGAGGAGAAGATGGACTGAATTTTTATAAGGAGATTGCCAATAATGCATATAAATATCTAAAAGAGGATGGATATTTATGTTTAGAAATAGGATATGACCAAAAAGAAAATGTAATAGAATTATTATACAAAATAGGAGAATATAAGGAGATATATTCTAAAAAAGACTTATCAGGAAATGATAGAATTATAGTAGCAAAGAGGGTGTAAAAAATGTCTTTTTCATCAGATGTTAAAGAAGAAGTAAGTAAATTAAATACTTTTAAAGATAGAAATGTTATTATATATGAGCTTATAGGATATTTAATAACAAATAATATAGCAATAGTAAAAAATAAGATTAAATACTCTACAGAAAATGAATATAACATAAACAGATTAAATAAGTTATTAAAAACTTTATCTATAGATTATGATATTAAAATGCAAGGAAATTTATATGTTATTTCTTTTAAAAAAGATTATATAAATAATTTTAAAGATATAATAGAAATTAATGATTCAAGTATACAATTAACAAGTATTGAAAAGATTGAAGATGAACAAGAAATAAAAGCTATTGTAAGAGGAAGCTTTTTAGGAGGAGGATCAATTAATGATCCAAACAAAAAATATCATTTTGAAATAATATTTAATAATAAAGAAAATGCAAATAAAATAGATATAATCTTAAACGTATTTGGAATAAATGTTAAAAAATTAGATAGAAAAAGTGGATATTCTTTATATATAAAAGATGGAGAAGAAATATCAAAAATACTTGCTTTCATAGGAGCATCATCTGCTGTATTAAAATTTGAAGAAATAAGAGTTATAAAAGATACAAGAAATAATGTTAACAGACTTGTAAATTGCGAAACAGCAAATCTTAATAAAACTGTTAGTGCGGCAGTAAAACAAATTGAAGCTATAAAATTTTTAAAAAAAGAAAATAAATTTGCAGATTTAAGTGATTCACTAAAAGAAATAGCAGAATTAAGATTAGAAAATCCAGATATTAGCCTTATTGAATTAGGGAAACTTTTAAGAGAACCTATAGGAAAATCAGGAGTAAATTATAGATTAAATAAGATTATAGAAATAGCAGAAGAATATAGAAAATAAAGAGGTTACAATGAATAAAATAGGAATATATGTACATATACCATTTTGCAAGCAGAAATGTTTATATTGTGATTTTATATCATATAGCAATAAACTAAATTGTGTTGAAAAGTATATAGAAAGATTAAAAAAAGAAATAGACGATGTATCAAGCAAAATAGATGTAAATAGCAATATAGTAAACACAATTTATATAGGTGGAGGTACGCCATCTTATATTAATGAAAAATATATATCAGAGATATTAGAAAAACTTAAAACTAAATTTATTATTGAAGAAAATGTGGAAGTTACTCTAGAAGTAAACCCTGGCACAGCTAATAAAGAAAAACTAGAATATTATAAAAAAATAGGAGTAAACAGATTAAGTATAGGATTACAAAGTACAAATGATAGCATACTAAAATTATTAGGAAGAATTCATAATTACGAAGAATTTACTAATGTATATTATGAAGCGAGAAATGCTGGGTTTAAAAATATAAATATAGATTTGATTATTGGAGTTCCTACACAAACAATAGAAGAAGTCAAAGATTCAATATCAAAAATATTAAATTTAAATCCTGAACATGTTTCAGTATATTCATTAATAGTTGAAGAAAATACACCGTTAGAAGAAAAAATATCTAAAGGTGAACTTGCTTTACCAGAAGAAGAATTAGAAAGAGAAATGTACTGGTATACAAAAAATGAATTACAAAATAATGGATATAAGCATTATGAAATCTCAAATTTTTCTAAAGTAGGAAAAGAATCAAAACATAATGTAAATTGCTGGAATCAGGAGAAATATTTAGGATTTGGAGTTGCTGCTCATTCATATTTTGATAATCAGAGATATTCAAATACAGATTCTTTAGAAGAATATATTAATGAAGAAGAAATATATAGAATAAGAACAGTTAATGAGATTCAAACATTAGAAGATAAAGAAAAAGAATATATGTTATTAGGTTTAAGAAAGATTGAAGGAATAAATATATCAGAATTTAAGCGAAAATTTATAGATAATCCGATTTATCTGTATAGAAATGAAATAGACAAGCTAGTAAAAGAAGAATTAATAGAGGTAGACTTAGACTATATAAAACTTACTAAAAAGGGGATAGATTTAGCAAATTTAGTATGGGAGGAATTTGTATAAATTATTCACAAAAAATTTACAATTATTTTTAGCAGAATGTATTGACAAGTGCTAAAATAGGATATAATATATATAAAGATTTAGCAAACAAGAATAATGATTGCTAAAAGAGGTGAAAAAATTGTTAGATGAGAGAAAAAAGAAAATCCTACAGGCAATTGTAGAAGAATATATAAATACTGCAGAACCTGTTAGTTCAGGAAGTTTAACAAAAAATCATGGTTTAGATTATAGCAGTGCAACAATAAGAAATGATATGGCACATTTAGAGAGTATAGGGCTTTTAGATAAACCACATACTTCAAGTGGAAGAGTTCCATCAGCTAAAGGATACAGATACTATGTTAATGAACTTATAAAAGAAGATGATATTAGTATTGAAGAAATTAAATATATTCAATCAAAACTGAAAACTAAGGTAAATGAAATTGAAGACTTAACTAGAATTACAACAGAAACTCTTTCAGAAATAACACATTATACTACTGTTGCTGTTGGACCTAAAAACGATGTTCAAACAATCGAAGAATTAAAGTTCGTTCTTTTAGGTTCTAGAATGATGATGGTAGTTATTGTAACAGACAGTGGTTTAGTAAAAGAAACAATTATTAAATTTGATGAGGATGTAACAGAAAATCAAATAGAAACTTTAAATAATTTATTTAATAATAGACTAAAAGGAAAACCATTAAGTAAAATAGATAAGCCAATGGAAGAATATATTACATCGGAATTAAATTATAGTGTAGATGTAATAAAAACTATAATAGATCAAATAAATAAAATACTTGAAGAAGATAGTAAAATGTATCTAGAAGGAACAAATAAAGCTTTTGACTTTCCTGAATTTAAAAGTATTAAGGTAGCTAAAAATTTTATGGATCTTATAGATACCAAAGAAGAAATGATAGAACTATTAAATTCTGGAGTTGCAGATGATATAAACGTATATATCGGAGATGAAGGAGATAATGAGCAATTAAAAGATTTTAGTATAGTTACATTTAAACATACAGTAGGAAATAAAGACTTAGGAACAATAGGAATTATAGGACCAAAAAGAATGGACTATTCAAAAGTTATTTCAGTAATGAAATACATAAATAAAAAACTAAATGAAGAAAATAAAAATTAAAGGAGGATATAGTTTTGTCAGAAGAAAAAATAAATAATGAAGAATTAGAAAAGGATAACTTAGAAAATCAAGAAATAGAAGAACAAAATGAAGAAAATGAATTATTAAAGAAAAAGCAAGAAGAACTAGATGATATCACAGATAGATATAAAAGAGTGTTTGCTGAATTTGAAAACTATAAAAAAAGAAGCTCAAAAGAAAGAGAAAATCTATATGGTTCAATTTTAGCAGATATAGTAACAGCAATGCTTCCTGTAATAGATAATTTGGAAAAAGCTGTAGAAGCAAAAACAGAAGATGAAAACTATAAGCAAGGTGTAGAACTTGTATTAAAACAATTCAAAGATGTTTTAACAGCACAAGGGGTAGAAGAAATTAAAGCAGTTGGAGAAACATTTGATCCAGAATTACATGAAGCAGTAAGTTCAGTTATAGATGAAAACCTTGGAGAAAAAGAAATAAAACAAGATTATAGAAAAGGCTATAAAATTGGAAATAAAGTAATAAGACATTCAATGGTTGTAGTTGCTAACTAAAGGTAGGATTATAATGAAACAAGAAATAGAAAGAAAGTATCAGGTAAAATATTTACCCGAAGATTTGAAAATAGAAAAAGTTACTAATATCAAGCAATGTTTTATATACAATGATAAAATAACATTAGTAAGATTAAGAAAGATAGCTACTCTAAATAATGATTTAAGTCCGAAGATAGAATATATTTATACAGTTAAAACTAAAGGTGATATAGAATATAAAAAAGGTGATGAATTAGGTAAGAAATATGAAATAGAAAATAACATAACAGAAAGAGAATATTCTAAACTTTTAGAAAGAAAAATTAGCAATAGTATCGATAAGACAAGAATTGTTGTACCAATCGAAGATAATTTAAAAGCTGAAATTGACATATACTATGGATATTTAGAAGGATTACTTACATTAGAAGTAGAATTTGAAAGTGAAGAGGAAGCAAATAATTTTGTAAAACCCGATTGGTTTGGAGAAGAATTAGGCTATAAAGTATTATCAAATAGAAAGTTATCAGAAATGTCAAAAGAAGAATTTGAAAGTATAGTTACAGAAGAATTTATGAATAACAACAGAAAAATCATAAATGAGTTGGAAAATAACAAAGTTATTAATTTTAAAAAATATAAATAAATTTTAGAAAAATTAGGAGGAATTTTAAAATGGGAAAAATTATAGGTATAGACTTAGGAACAACAAATTCATGTGTTTCAGTTATGGAAGGTGGAGAGCCAGTTGTAATACCAAATGCAGAAGGTAATAGAACTACTCCATCAGTAGTAGCATTCTCAAAAAACGGAGAAAGACTAGTAGGACAAATAGCAAAACGTCAAGCTGTTACAAACCCAGACAATACAGTTATATCAATAAAAAGAAAAATGGGAACAGCAGAAAAAGTAAATATTGATGGTGATGAATTCTCACCACAAGAAATTTCAGCAATGATATTACAAAAATTAAAAGCTGATGCAGAAAATTATTTAGGACAAAAAGTAACACAAGCTGTTATTACAGTTCCTGCATATTTCAGTGATAGCCAAAGACAAGCAACAAAAGATGCTGGTAAAATAGCTGGACTAGAAGTATTAAGAATTATAAATGAACCAACAGCAGCTTCACTTGCTTATGGTATGGATAAAGAAGACCAAGATCAAAAAATAATGATATATGACTTAGGTGGAGGAACATTCGATGTTTCTATACTAGATATTGGTGATGGAGTTTTCGAAGTTTTATCAACAAATGGTAATACACACTTAGGTGGAGACGATTTTGATCAAAAAATTATCGACTACTTAATAGATGAATTTAAAAAATCAAATGGTATTGATTTAAAAACAGATAAAATGGCAATGCAAAGATTAAAAGAAGCAGCAGAAAAAGCTAAAATAGAATTATCAGGTATGCAACAAACACAAATAAACTTACCATTTATTACAGCTGACAGCACAGGACCAAAACATTTAGATATAACATTAACAAGAGCTAAATTTGAAGAATTAATTCATGATTTAGTAGAAGCTACAAGAAAACCAGTAGAACAAGCTATGAAAGATGCTGGAGTTACAGCAAATGATATTCACAAAGTATTATTAGTTGGTGGTTCTACAAGAGTTCCTTGTGTTCAAGAAATGGTTAAAAAAATAACAGGAAAAGAGCCAGATAAAGGAATTAACCCAGATGAATGTGTTGCTATAGGAGCAGCTATTCAAGGTGGAGTACTTTCAGGAGATGTTAAAGATTTAGTATTACTTGATGTAACACCATTATCACTAGGTATTGAAACATATGGTGGAGTATTCACAAAATTAATTGAAAGAAATACAACAATACCAACAAAAAAATCTCAAATATTCTCTACAGCTGCTGACGGACAAACAAGCGTAGAAGTTCATGTTCTACAAGGTGAAAGAGAAATGGCAGCATATAATAAAACTTTAGGAAGATTCCAATTAACAGGAATACCAGCTGCACCAAGAGGAGTACCTCAAATTGAAGTTACTTTCGATATTGATGCTAACGGTATAGTTCACGTATCTGCTAAAGATATGGCTACAGGAAATCAACAACAAGTATCTATTACTGCATCAACAAACTTAACAGATGAAGATATAGATAAAGCTGTTAAGGATGCTGAAGCACATGCAGCAGAAGATAAAAAGAGAAAAGAAGAAATCGAAGTTAGAAATAATGCAGAAAGCTTAATATACAATAGTGAAAAAACTATGAAAGATTTAGGCGACAAAGTAAGTAGCGAAGAAAAAGCAAAAGTAGAGACAGAAATCGAAAATGTTAAAAAAGCATTAGAAGGTTCTGATACAGAAACTATTAAAACAGCTACAGAAAAATTAACATCAGTATTCTATGAATTAACAGAAAAATTATATAAAACAGCAAATCCAAATGCAGGTGTAGATCCAAATGCTACAGCAGGTGCTGAAGGAACAGAAGCAAACAATGATGGAAATGTATATGATGCTGATTATAAAGTAGAAGATGATGGAGATAATAAATAAGTAAGATAAAAGTAAATAAATCCAAAGAGTTTTAAACAACTCTTTGGTATTACTTTATACTTTTGTGGAGGAAAAAATGGCAAATAAAAGAGACTATTATGAAGTGTTAGGAGTTAGCAAAACAGCTACTGATGAAGAACTTAAAAAAGCATATAGAAAGCTTGCCAAACAATACCACCCTGATGCTAATCCAAATAATAAAGAAGAAGCAGAAGCAAAATTTAAAGAAGTAAATGAAGCTTATGAAAATTTATCAGATCCACAAAAAAGAAGAATGTATGATCAATTTGGACACGATGGACCACAAGGATTTGGCGGTGGAGGCCAGGGAGGATATTATTCATATTCTACATCAGGATTTGATGGATTTGATATGGGAGATATAGGAGATATTTTTTCTTCAATATTTGGTGGTGGTTTTGGAGGAAGAACTTCAAGACAATCAAATGGACCAAGAAAAGGTGCAGATATCAAACATAATATAGAAATTACTTTTGAAGAATCATTCTTAGGTGCCAATAAAGAAATAGCTATAAGCAGAAATGAAGAATGTAATACATGCCACGGTACTGGAGCAAAACCTGGTACTAATACAGTAACTTGTTCTACTTGTCATGGAACAGGACAAATAAAACAAGTACAAAATACAATACTAGGTCAAATGCAAACTACTAGAACATGTTCAGCATGTGGTGGTACAGGAAAAATAATTCAAGAACCTTGTATTGATTGTAGGGGAAAAGGTAGTGTTAGAAAACAAGCTAAAATAAGCATTTCAATACCAGCTGGAATAAACGATAATCAAACTATAGTACTAAGAGGAGAAGGTGAACCTGGAGAAAAAGGCGGACCTAAAGGAGATGTATATATTACTGTACATATTAAAAGACATAGTATATATACAAGAAAGGGAGATAATGTTGTTTGTGAAGTGCCAATAACAATAACTCAAGCAACTTTAGGGGCAGAATTAGAAATTCCATTAGTAGATGGAAGTAAAGAAAAGTATAAAATACCAGAGGGAACGCAAACAGGAACAAAATTTGTTATTAAAAATAAAGGATTTAAAAGTATAAATTCAAGCTGGCAAGGAGATTTTATATTTAATGTTATTGTTCAAACACCAAAAAGACTAACTAAAGAGCAAAGAGATTTATTAATGCAGTTAGCAAAAACGATGAATGAACAACCACCAATTAAAAAAAGAGGTATATTTGGATAAAAGTTTATAAGAAGGTAAATATCGCTATTTACCTTCTTTTTTATTTATAAATGCATATTGGACATTCATAAAATAATATCTATAGATAGGGTGATGTTTATGAAAGTTTTAACAATAAAAAAGAAAAATATATTTAAAGTTACAATAATAATAGCATTTGTACTAGTAATTTCTAGAGTATCAACTTCTTTTGGTATGCAACATTATTATAAAGTAGATTTTTCTACAGGATTAGTAACAGCGACAACTTTAAATGTAAGAAGTGGACCAGGTACACAGTATAGAGTAATTGCTACTGTAAATAAAAATGAGTATATTAGAGTTTTTGCAGGAGTAGGAGATTGGTATGTTGTTCAAGTAGAAGGAGATTATATTGGAGCAGTTAGTAAGAAGTATGTTAAAGCAATTTATCCTAGCTCAAATACAGGAAATAATCAAAATAATTCGACAAATCAAAATACGCAAATTTCTACAATGAATGAAGATGAACAAGAAGTATTTAATTTAATAAATAAGCAAAGAACTAATAATGGATTATCGGCTTTAAAAGTAGATAGCGAAGTACAAAGAGTGGCAAGAATAAAAGCAGAAGATATGGTGGCAAATAATTATTTTTCACATAATTCTCCAACATATGGTTCACCATTTGATATGCTAAAAAGTTTTAAAGTTTCATATAAAACGGCAGGAGAAAATATTGCAGGAAATTCCAGTAATAGCGCAGCAGTAAATGCTTGGATGAATTCTTCAGGACATAAAGCTAATATTTTAAATAGTAGTTTTAATTATACAGGAATAGGCGTTGTAAGTAGTCCAAAATATGGAAAAATGTATGTACAAATGTTTATAGCAAAATAAATTAGATAGGGATACTTTTAATTGTATTTTTAGGTTCTATATGATATAATGCACTAGAAAAATACTAAATAAAAATAATTATTATATTAGGGAGAAATATATGGAAATATTATTAGGTAAAACAGCTGGATTTTGTGGAGGAGTTAGCTTTGCAGTACAAAGTTCAGAACAAGATTTAGATAAATATAATAAAGTATATTGTTTAGGAGAATTAGTACATAATAAAGAAGTTATAAATAATCTAGAGAAAAAAGGACTTATAATTGTTAATAATATATCAGAGGCTAAAGATAGAATAATTATTAGAGCACATGGTGTTGAAAAAGATATTTATGAAAAAGCAAAAGAAATGAATATTAAATTATTAGATTATACTTGTAAAAAAGTATTATTAATTCATAATTTAGTAGAAGAATATGCAAAAAAAGGATATTACATTATATTAATAGGAGAAAGTAATCATCCGGAAGTTATTGGTACATATAGCTTTTGTGGAGAATATAAAAGTAAAGTAAATAAGATTGAAGATATAGATGAAGTAATAAATAACATAAAAAAATCTAATATAAATAAGGTCTTAGTAGTAGCTCAAACTACATTTAATGGTCTTAAATTTGACGAGATAGTAGAAAAAATAAAGGAAAAGTTAGATAACTCTATAGAATTAGAAATAAATAAAACAATATGTAATGCAACAATGTTAAGACAAAATGAAACTATAGAATTATCTAAACAAGTGGACTTAATGATAATAATCGGGGGAAAAAATAGTTCAAATACTAATAAACTATATGAGATATCAAATAAATATTGTCAAAATGCTATTGTAGTAGAAACATACAAGGAAATAGATAAAGAGTTTATAAAGAGATTTAAAAAGATAGGAATTATGGCAGGAGCTTCAACTCCAAAAGCTAGTATAGATGAAGTAGTAAAATATATAAGCAATTAAAAGTTTAATTATGTTAGGGCGTGATTAATTGGAAAAAGAAGAAATATATAATAGTATAATAAATATAGTTTCGAAAGAAACTACAGTATTAAAAGATGAATTAATGTCTAAACACACATCATTTAAAATTGGTGGACCAGCAGATATATACATAAAATCAAAAAGCATAGAAGATATAATTAAAATTGTAAATTATGCAAATAAAAAAAATATTAAAATAACTATTGTAGGAAATGGAAGTAACTTATTAGTAAAGGATAGTGGAATAAGAGGTATTACATTAAGAGCAGATTTAGATAAAATTGAAATAGATGAAGAGAATAATATTGTAACTGTAGGAAGTGGTGTTTTATTATCATTTTTATCTCAAATATTATTAAAAAAAGAATATGAAGGATTTGAATTTGCTTCTGGTATACCTGGAACAATAGGTGGAGCAGTTAGAATGAATGCTGGTGCCCATGGAAGAGAAATGAAAGATATAGTTATATCTACAAAATATCTGTCAGCAGATGGAGAAATAAAAGAAATAGATAATGAAAGGCATAAATTTAAATATAGAAATAGCATTTTTGATAATTGCAATTGTATTATATTAGAAACAAAATTAAAACTTGAAAAAGGAAATTATGAAACGATAAAAAACAGAATGACCGAATATTTAAGTTATAGAAAAAGTACACAACCTATAGAGTTCCCAAATGCCGGAAGTACATTTAAAAGAGGAAGCGACTTTATAACAGCAAAACTGATAGATGAATGTGGCTTAAAAGGATATAGCGTTGGAGATGCAGAAGTTTCAACAAAACATGCAGGATTTATAGTAAACAAAGGTAAAGCAACAGCAAAAGATGTTATAGAACTTACTAATATAATAAAACGAAAGATTAAAGAAAAGTTCGAAAAAGATGTAGAATTAGAAGTACAAATAATTGGTGAATAATGAAAGGATGTTATTAAAATGAAAGGATTTTTTGATTGGTTTAAACCAAGTGCTAAAATGAAAAGATGGATTTTTACATTATTGTTAGGTGTAATTTTATCTTGTTATGGACTAGCTGAAGTATTAGTAATGAAAGAGTTACTTTTTTCTGAAGTAGCAAAAGTAACTATTTTATTTGTAATAGGATTTACTCTTATAGTTATTGGAATAGTTTGTATGCAAAAAAGAACATTAGAAATATTAATTGAAGCTAGTGACGATAGAATACAAAGCAAAAATAAAGTTAATTTAAAATCATTAATTTTCAATAAAAAAATTTATTCTGAAGGACCAAATATTGTAGTAATAGGTGGAGGAGCAGGACTAAATACTGTTATTAAAGGATTAAGAAAATATACAAATAATATAACAGCAGTAGTAACTGTATCTGCATACGGAAAATTACCATCAACTTCAAGAAAAGATTTAAATGTACTACCATTAGATGATATAAAAGAAAGTATAATTGCATTATCAAATAATGATGAAATAGTTGAAAAATTACTTAATACAGAATTTAAGAGTGGAAAATTAAGAGATTTATCTTTCTCAGATATATACTTTAGTGCAATGAAAAAAATATCAAATAACTTTTCTGATTCAATAGAAAATTCTAATAAAATATTTAATATAGTTGGTAAAGTTTTACCTGTAACATTAGACGAAATGAAAATATGTGCAGAATTAGATAATGGAATGGTAATCGAAGATAAAGACAAAATACCAGAAGTTGTTTATGAAAAAGTTACAAAAATAAATAGAGTATATATTTCTCCAACAAATTGTAGAACTACTCCAGAAGTAGTAGAGGCTATAA
Source organism: uncultured Clostridia bacterium (assembly GCA_963557785.1). Lineage (GTDB taxonomy): Bacteria > Bacillota > Clostridia > TANB77 > CAG-508 > Merdicola. The sequence goes on from CAUWBF010000001.1 coordinate 170,860, forward strand.
AAAATGCTGATTGTATAGTAATAGGACCAGGAAGTTTATATACTAATGTAATACCAAACCTTTTAGTTAATGGTGTTGCAAAAGCAATAAAAGAGAGTAAGGCTATAAAAACATATATATGTAATATAATGACAGAACCAGGACAAACAGATAACTATGGAGTTTCTGATCATGTTAATGCAATCATAGATCATGTAGGACAAGGTATAATAGATTATTGTGTATATGATACAGGGGAAGTTATTCCAGAATACATAAAAAAATATAATTTAGAAGGTTCTGACTTAGTAGAACAAGATATTCAAAAAGTTAAAAATAAAGGGATTCAATTATTACAAAGAAATTTATCAACAATTGGAGATGGAGATAGAATAAGACATAATCCAGATGCTGTTGCATCATCAATTATTGAATTAATTTGTGATGATTTAAAATATAAAGACAAACAAGATGATCCTCAATATGTAATGCTAAAAGCTAAAAATGATTATGAAAAGAAGATAAATAAAGAACGAAAAGCAAATTCTAAAAAGAAACCTGAAAAAAATAAAAATGAAAAAGTAAAACAAAGTAAATTTGCTTCAAAATATGGAAATAGAATTGAATCAATAAAAAATACTGATAGAATCAAAAAAGAAAATATGAGAATTATGAAAGAAGCAGATAAACTAGAAGAAGGCGAAAGAGAAGAATTTTTAAAAAGCTTTAACATGGATGATAATAAATAATCTATAGAATAATCGGAGGAATATAAATGAAAATAACAAAAGAAAAAATTTCTTTAGAGGATGGTTTAACAAAAGAATGGATAATATCAAATGGAATAGGTGGATTTGCATCATCTACAATAATTGGCGCTAATACAAGAAAATATCATGGATTATTAATAGCACCACTTACTCCGCCAGCAAGAAGGTTTTTAGTACTTTCAAAGGTAGACGAAAGTATAGAAATTGAAGGAAAAGAAAATATATTATATACCAATGTATGTGAAAATTATATTTCAGAGGGATATAAAAAATTAGAATCTTTTGAAAAAGAATTTGTACCAAAGTTCACATATAAAGTAGAAAATACAACAATAGAAAAAACTATATGTTTGCAATATGGAAAAAACACAGTAGGAATATTATATAAAATTAAAAATGGAAATTATAAATCTAAATTAAAACTAAGTCCTTTAGTTAATTTTAGAGATTTTCATACCATGAGTACAGACCATAAATATAATATAAAACAAACAATTAATAATAATAAAGTTAAACTTGTAGTTGATGGAGAATCTAGATATCCATTATATATGTACTGCTCAGATGGAAAATATCTAAATTATGAAAATAATAATTTTAAAAATATGTTCTATATTGAAGAACAGAAAAGAGGTTTTTATCCAAAAGAAGACCAAGCAGTAGTTGGTAGTTACGAAATAGAAATAGCTCCTAAAGAAACAAAAGAAATTTCATTTATATTCTCATTTGAAGAAAATATAGAAGAATTAAATGTTAAAAGAATGATATTAAATGAAAAAGTTAGATTAAATAAAATAATAAAAAAATCTGACTTGCTATTAGAGAGTGATACTACAATTAAGAAAAAACAAAATGAAATTGAAGAAAAAAATGAGATAATAAAATCACTTATAGTAGCAACAGATAGTTTTATTGCATATAGACCATCGTTTGGATTACATACGATATTAGCAGGATATCCATGGTTTTTAGATTGGGGAAGGGATAGTTTAATATCTTTTGAAGGATTACTTTTAAAAACAAAAAGATATGATATTGCAAGAGAAGTATTACTAACCTTTACTAAAGATATAAAATTTGGATTAGTTCCAAATGGATATTCAGGATATGATAATAGACCTTTATATAATAGTGTAGATAGTTCATTATTATTATTTGAACAATTAAATAAATATATAAAATATACAAAAGATTATGATTTTATAGAAAAAAATTTTTATAGAGAACTTGTAAAAGTCATAGAAGCATATAAATCTGGAATAGATGTAGACGATAACAATATTTATATGGATAAAGATGGATTAATTCATTCAGGAACAGAAAATACACAAAATACATGGATGGATGCAAAAGTTAATGATTTTGCAGTTACTCCTAGAAACGGAAAAGCAGTAGAAATAAATAGTATGTGGTATAATAGCTTAATGATAATGGGAGAATTTACAGAAAAATTTAAATCAGAAGAAAAAGCTAAGTATTATTACGACATGGCTGAAACTACTAAGAAAGCATTTAATAAAAAATTCTATAATAAAGAAAAGAAATGTTTGTATGATGTTTTAGGTGATGAAAAAATAAGACCAAACCAATTATTTAGTTTATCATTATCACATCCTGTTATAGATCCAAACTCAAAAAAATCAGAAGAAATAATGCAAACAGTAACTAAAAAGCTATATACGAAACATGGTTTAAAAACTTTAGAAAAAGGATGGCAAAATTATGTTGAAGTATATGAAGGAGATAGTTTTAGAAGAGATATAAGCTATCATCAAGGAATAACATGGCCATGGCTTTTTGGTCTATACAATGATGCATATTTAAATATGATAAATTCAAGTAAAACACAAACAAGAAAAGAAAGAATTCAAAAAGAATATAACAAATTTAAAGATGAAGTATATAAAACATTCAAAAAAGATGTAAATGATGTAGGATGCTTAGGAAGTATATCTGAGTTATATGATTCAAAATCACCTTATTTACCTAAAGGAGCTATATCACAAGCATGGAGTGTTTCAGAAATTTTAAGAATTATTTTATAGTAAGGTAGGTAACAAATGAGAATATTAGGAATAGATCCAGGTTTTGCAATAACAGGATATAGCGTAATAGATTATATAGGAAATAAGTTTAAACTTGTTACATCTGGAGCTATAACAACTGATGCTGGAGTATCATTTCCAATAAGACTAGAAAAGATATTTGATGATTTAACAGCGATTATTACAGAATATAAACCAGATGCGATATCAGTAGAAGAATTATTTTTTAACAACAATGCAAAGACAGCTATAAATGTTGCACAAGCAAGAGGAGTTATTTTAGTAGTAGGAAGAAAAATGAATATAGATACTTTTGAATATACTCCGCTACAAATAAAGCAATCTGTTGTAGGTTATGGTAGAGCAGATAAAATACAAGTACAAAAAATGGTAAAATCTATTTTAAATGTAGACAAGCTACCAAAGTTAGATGATACTACAGACAGTATGGCAGCTGCAATATGTCATGCACACTCATCAAAGTTTGCGCAAAAATTATAATAAAAGGAGGTATATATAATGACAATTGAAGATTTAGAAAAGAGATTAAATAATAAACAATTAGATAGTATATACCTTTTTTATGGTGAAGAATTGTTTTTACTAGATAATTCTGTTAAAAAAATAAAAAAACAATTTGGAGAATTAATTAATGGAATTAATTATATTGTAATTGATGAAAATAATGTTAAAGAATTAATTTCAGACATAGAAACTCCAGCATTTGGATATGAAAAAAAAGTGATAATTATAAAAAATTCAGGATTACTAAAAAAAGAGGGAAAAAGAAAAAACGCAGAGTTATCAGAACTGAAAACAAAAGTATCAAACTACATAGAAGAAAATATTGGAATGATAAATGAATATGTTTGTCTTGTTTTTATAGAAGAAGATGTAGAAAAGCAAAAATTATATAAAACTATAGAAAAAAATGGAATAGTATGTAACTTTGAAATACAAAAACCAGTGCAAATAGGTAAAAGATTAAAAGGAATTTGCAATGCATATAAAGTAAATGTATCAGATCAAACTTTAATGTATTTAATAGAACAATGTGGACAAAATATGCAGAACCTAATAAATGAAGTACGCAAACTTATAGAATATGCTGGCGAAAATGGAACGATAACAAATCAAGAAGTAGATAAGCTTTGTATAAAACAGATGCAATCAGTTATATTTGATTTAACAGATAATTTAGGAAATAAAAACATTGCTAAAGCTTTAGAAATATTAAATGGGCTTATTTTTAATAAAGAGCCAATACAAAAAATTATGATAACATTATATAACCATTTTAAAAAATTATATTTTGTACATATAGCAATGAAAAATAATAAAGACATAGCAATTTCTTTAAATTTAAAACCTAATCAAATGTTTTTAGTAAATAAATATAAAGCTCAAGCGAGATATTTTAAAGAAGATGAACTGAAAAATTTAATAGAAGATATGATAGAGCTAGATACAAATTACAAATTAGGATTAATAGATATAAATATAGGACTAGAAACAATATTATGCAAATATTGCTCAAAATAAGTATGAATAAAAAAGCCTTTTTTTCAAAAGATAATTGAAGAGGAGGTTTTTTTATGCGTAATTTTCAAAATTCATCTTTAAGTTTTAGAACAGATATGGCAGATGAAAGAAGAGATATATATGTAAAAGCTAATCATATTGAAAACGAAATAGATGGAATAGAAACGAAGAATGAAATAATAGATTCTAATATAAAAATATCTAGAGTAAAAATATTAAATCAAAACGGAGAAAAAGCAATAGGTAAACCAGTTGGAACATATATTACTATAGATATAAAAAATATAAAAATAGCAGGAGAAGAAGAAATACAGAAAGCCAGCGAAACTGTATCTAATCAGTTAAAACCATTAATTAATAATCATATAAATAATATGGATGATATTTTAATTGTGGGTCTAGGAAATATATATGTAACTCCAGATGCACTTGGACCAAAAGTTATAAATGAAATTGATGTAACAAGACATTTAGTTAAATATTTACCACAATATGTTGATAAAAACACAAGACCAGTTAGTGCAGTAGCACCAGGTGTACTTGGAACTACAGGTATAGAAACATTAGAAATTTTAAAAGGAATAGTAGATAATATAAAGCCAAAAATGATAATAGCTATTGATAGCCTAGCTTCAAGAAGTATAGAAAGGATTAGTAGTACAATACAAATTGCAGATACTGGAATAGTACCAGGAGCAGGAGTTGGAAACACAAGAAAAGCCTTAAATGAAGAAAATTTAGGAGTAAAGGTAATAGCGATAGGTGTGCCAATGGTAGTAGAAAGCGCAGTTTTAGTAAATGATTGTTTAGATATGTTTATACAAAAATTACAAGATGATGCAAAATCTAATCAGTATTTAAATGAACTAAAAGAAAATGATAATTATGAAGAAATAAAAGAAGCTTTAATTCCAAATGATTATAATATGATAGTTACTCCAAAAGAAATTGATGGATTAATTGAGAATATGAAAGATATTGTTGCAAGAGGAATAAATTTTGCTATAAACTGAATAAAAACGAGACTAATCTCGTTTTTATTTTGGTATTTTAGGTAAACATTTATCAGATAAAGTTTTATATATACTGCAGATAGAACAGTCAGAACAAATTGATACTCTGTTTCCAAATATAAGTTTAAGAGTATTTATAAATTCATCCTCACAATCAATAATATGAATTATAATCTTTTGTGGTAATATAGAAAGTAGAGTGTTTAAAGTAAAATCATTTGAGGAAAATGAAATGTCCGATAAATATGCAGCATTTAGAATATTTTCATCTACAGAAATTATATTTTTATTATCATCAATTAATATAGATTCATTATTCATGTAAATAAGATGTATTAAATCAAAATTAGATTCTTTACTATTAATGTATATTTTTAAAAGATTAATAAATTCATTATACTCACGTTCTATAATAAAGTTATTTACCGATAAATCTACAATTTCATCTAAAAGACTTATATATTTATATAATCTAAAATTAACAAAACCATCTAAGTATATAGATTTATTTTCAATAACATATTTTAATAACTCTACATATATAAGCTGATTACAATCTTCTCTCTTAGAAGAATCCGAATTTAAAAGTTCATTACAATTATTTAATATAGATTGTTTTTCAAAATCAGAAAAATAAAAATAATTTATATTTATTAATTCTTTTAATTTATAAATTTCATAAAAATTGATTATAGTATCTAATAATACATCACATAAATAATTATAAAATTGAGATAAATTATTACCACTATAATGAATAATTATATTTTCATAGTATTTAAAACTTTTTTTAGAAAGGTATACAGTATTGATACAATTATTTTTTAATGCTTCAAGTAGATAAGTTAGTATCTTATTGTTATTTATTTTGATGCATAATGATTTCATAAATAAAAAATCTCCCTTCATCATATATGTATTATCTACTGAAAACCAGTTCATTATACATATAATATGAAAAGAGATTTTCTTTTGAAACTTGTATTAATAATAAATCATATAATCAATTTCATCGAATATTTTATCTTTTTTATAAACTTCTTCTAAGAATTGCTTATCTATTTTATTATTTTTAATTTGGTAATAAAGTTTTGTAAATCTTCCAATATGATCTTTAATTCTTTTTTTAGCATAGTCTACCATAGTACCATTAGTTATAATGAATAACCAATCACTACTTTGAGCAAGTAATAGTTCACGAGCACATTGATTTAATGCAAAACGTAAAGTATCATCCTCTGTATTAGGGTAAAGGTGGGCAAGCTCAACCATTCTATCTCCGGCAACATGTAGATGTTTATGAGCATAATCATTTGTAGGATTTAACCATACTTCACTATAACCATTAGCTCCCCAACTTGATCGACAAGGAGAAGATATTTGCATTTCTGGATATTTATCGATATATTCTCCAGGAGTTATAAGTTTAAAATTACATTTATCATAATATATTTTCTTAAATAGTACATATAACCAATATGGACCTTCATACCACCAATGACCATAAAGTTCAGCATCATAAGGACATAAAATAATTGGAGGTTTATCCATAAAAGAAGAAAGATGACCAATTTGTTTTTCTCTACTATCAAAAAAATGTCCAGCTTGTTTTTCAGCAGAGTCTTTAGCCCATTGTAAATTATAATAATCTTTATTTTCAGTTTTTCCTGTAATTCTATAATATTTTATTCCAGTATTAACCCTAACACCATCGTGAGCAATATAAGGTTTTATATAATCGTAATCAGCTTCATAACCAATATCTCTATAAAATTCTCTATAATTATAATCTCCTGGATATCCATTTATTGAGCTCCAAACTTGTCTTGAAGATTCTATATCTCTACCAAAAGCAATAACCCCTTCTGGAGAAACTATAGGAGAGAAAGTACCATATACAGGAGTTGGGTTAGCATATAAAATTCCATGTGATTCTGTAATTACGTATTCAATTCCAAACTCTTTTAAATATTTATCAGCCTCAGGAACATATCCGCATTCTGGAAGCCAAATACCACGAGGTTGTTTGCCAAAATACTTTTTGTAAGTTTGAACTCCAACAGCAATTTGAGCTCTAACTGTTTTTTCATTAACATATAGAATAGGAAAATATCCATGCGTTGCGCCGCAAGTAATAATTTCTAAAACTCCGATATCCTGAAAATGTTTAAATCCATTAATAAGATTACAATCATATATGTCTTTAAAAATATGTAAATCTTCAGAATATTTATCTACATAATATTTAGATAGCTCATTTAGTCTAGCATCATAAGAAGTTCTCTTAACTTCTTTTTTAGCAAGTTCTATATGGTCTAATAAATAATTAATATATTTTTGTTGTAATAATTTATTATCTAACATCCATAAAAGAGGGGGAGTCATAGACATTGTTATTCTAAAATCAACATGTTCGTCAACTAATTTTTTAAAATTTGTAAGAAGAGGAATATATGTTTCTGAGATTGCTTCAAATAGCCATTGCTCCTCTAAATAGTTATCACTTTCAGGGTGATGCACAAAAGGTAAATGTGCATGTAGAACAAAACTTACATATCCTTGTGGTGTATTATTCATTTTTTTCTCCTTTGTTTATAATAATTATGGGTTGCAACGCTAAAGTAAACATGCAACCCATGTAAATTTTATTTAAAAGTAGAAGAAGGATTTCCTTTACTAGAAGGGTTTGATAAATCATAATCTTCTATATTTTCGTCTTTATAAATTTGCTTATAAATGTCGTAAATATTATAAATCTTACCAATATTTTTCATATAAGAGAAATTGATAGATTTTGAATTGACATTATTTGTTTTTACATTCTTAAAATATACCATCTGTTGATTTTGGTCAAATAAGATATGGTCATTAGGTGATTCAATTTCATTAGAAGAGGAAATATATATATAATCTACATTAATTTTGCTAGAATCAATGTAAGTATTATTCTTAATAGGTCTTCTACCTAATTCAATTCTATAATCACATTTACTATCATTTACATTTAAATACCAACAATTTGCAAAATCATTTATATCAACTTCAAAACTATAATTCATAGAATCATTGTGAACTATTAGTACAGGCTTCGTAACTTCAAAGAAATTTTCTCCATATTGTTCAACGTATTTTTTTCTATCATCATCAGAAATTTCCCAATATACAAATAAAGTATTTGGAGTTTGAGCAAGTAATTTAACTACTGTTTTATTGTAATTTCCTGGTAAATCATAATATTCTGCAATAGAGAAATCCTCTGGAAATGCAGTTTTAACCTTTTTAACAGATTTTTTAGTAGAAGTAGTTTTTTTACCTGTAGCAGTTTTGACTGTTGTGGTAGCTTTAGTACTTTTTGTAGTTTTTTTAGTAGTGTTTTTTGTTGTAGTAGTCTTTTTGGTTGTAGTAGTGTTTTTTGTAGTTTCTTTTTTTGTTTTTTCCAATTTTGAAGGTTGTTTCTTAGTAGTTGATTTTTTAGAATCACTGACTTTCGTACTTTTTGTAGTTTTAGCAGTCGATGTAGTTTTCTTTTTTACAATTTTTTCATCTTCTGATTTTGCTTCTTTTGTAACTTTTGGCATTTATTTTCCTCCTTAGTAAATATTAAATCATACTATACAATATACTATATCAAAAAAAGAATAAATTCAATACCAAAAAGCGACAAAATTAAATATTTTATAAAAATTTTTTTAATTGATTTATGCTGTTTTCTTGAGTTGTAACAAAATTATTTAAAAGGCTTTTTATATCTTCACTAACATTAGGGTTTGAGTTTAATAACTTTCTACCTTTAATAATTCCCATATCTGTGCCTTGAATTAAAAGTTCTGCTAAATGAGAAATTGTTTTATCATTTAGTGTATTCATTTGTATTCCAGTCCAACTCATAACTGATTCCTTCATATGATTTTCTTCGGGAATTTCACCATAATTCTCAAATAGTTTATTAATCCTATCTAAAAATTGACTATATTCTGTATATTGAAAACTTAAGTTATCCTTAAACTCAGAATCTTCAATTTTTTCAGCTACATAAGATATAGAATCCATACCCATTTTAGCTCCTTTGTGCAATTCATTTAATACTTTTATATTTTCATAATCATCCATAAAATTACCTCCTATAAAAGTAGTTTAACCAAAAGAAAAAAATAAATAAAATTTTATTAAAATCATTTGACAAATTATATATGTTAATAGATAATAGACTTGTTAAAATATATTTTTTTACAAAAGGAAAAAAGAGGAAATTACAAAGGAGGAAACATAGAAATGTATGTTTTTAATAAAATTACTGTAAATCCACAATTACCAAAAAGAATCAATAAATTAATGGATATTGCAAATAATTTATGGTGGTCTTGGAATACAGAATTTCTAAGATTATTTAAAAAAATTGATTTAGATTTATGGGAATCTGTAGAAAAAAATCCAGTAAAGTTTTTAAAACAAGTTTCACAAGAAAAATTAGAAGAAGCAATTAATAATGATGAATTTATAAAAGAATATGATAAGATAGCACAAAATTTCGAAAATTATATGAATAGCAAGAATACTTGGTTTTCAAAAAACTATCCAAATAACTCAAAAAATTTAATTGCATATTTTTCAGCAGAATATGGATTAGATGAGATATTACCTATATATTCAGGAGGACTTGGAATATTATCAGGAGATCATTTGAAATCAGCAAGTGATTTAGGATTACCATTTGTAGCAATAGGTTTATTATATAAAAATGGATATTTCCATCAAAAAATAAATGCATATGGAGATCAAGAAACAGAATATCATAATATAGATTTAAATAATTTGCCAATAAGTTCTGTAAAAAATGAAAACGATGAAGATTTAATGATAAGTGTTAAACTTGCAGATAGAGAAGTGTTTTTAAAAGTATGGAAAATAAGTGTAGGAAGAATAAACTTATATTTATTAGATTCAGATATAGATAAAAATATAGCAGAAGATAGAGTAATTACTTTAAGATTATATGGTGGAGACCAAGAAATGAGAATTAGACAAGAAATCGTTCTTGGTATGGCAGGAGTTAAATTGTTAAAAGCATTAAACTATGATCCAACTGTTTATCATATGAATGAAGGACATTCATCATTCTTAACATTAGAATTAATAAAAAATATAATGCAAGATAAACAAGTGTCTTTCAACATTGCAAAAGAAATAGCATCTGCTAAAACAGTATTTACAACACATACACCAGTCCCAGCTGGAAATGATATATTCCCACTAGATTTAGTAGAAAAATATTTTTCTGAGTTCTGGCCAAAATTAGGTTTAAATAAAGAAGAATTCCTAAAATTAGGTATGAAACCAACAAAAGAACTAGAAACAGGATTTAATATGGGAATACTAGCTTTAAAAATTGCAGGAAAGAAAAATGGAGTTAGTAAATTACATGGCGCAGTATCTAGAGAATTATTCGCAGATGTATGGCCTAATATAGCAGCAAATGAATCACCAATTACATATGTAACAAATGGTATTCATACATGTTCATGGCTTGCACCAAATTTAAAAAATCTTTACAATCAATACTTAATGCCATATTGGCAAGATAACATACATCAAGATTCTACATGGGATAAAATAAAAGATATACCAAATGAAAAGCTATGGGCTGAACATATGGTAAGAAAAGAAAAATTATTAAAATTAGTAAAAGAAAATGTTACTAATAGATTAAGAGCTGGAAATGTAAGTTACGAAGAAATAAAAGAAATTACTTCTAAACTAGATCCGAATGTTTTAACAATAGGATTTGCAAGAAGATTTGCAACATATAAAAGAGCTACATTAATATTTAAAGACTTAGAAAGAATAACACAAATATTAAATGATGAAAAAAGACCAGTTCAAATAATATTTGCAGGTAAAGCACATCCAGCAGATAAAGAAGGTCAAGATTTAATAAAATATATTCATGAATTATCTATGAAACCACAATTTAAAGGTAAATTATTTGTACTTGAAAATTATAATATAGGATTATCAAGATATTTAATAAGTGGTGTAGATGTATGGCTTAATAATCCAAGAAGACCAATGGAAGCTTCAGGAACAAGTGGACAAAAAGCTTCAGTAAATGGAGTTATAAATTTTAGTGTACTAGATGGATGGTGGGCTGAAGGGTATAACCAAAAAAATGGATGGACAATAGGTACAAACAAAGAATTTATATCATATGAAGAGCAAGATATTGCAGATAGCCAAAGTTTATATAACACTTTAGAAAATAAAATTATTCCATTATATTATGATGATAAATCAAAGATAGATGGTGTATCACCTAAATGGATGGAAATGATGAAAAATTCTATTATCTCAACAGGTGGGAAATATAGTACATCAAGAATGGTAGTTGACTATACAAACAATTTATATATGCCATTATGTAATTTAACAAATAAATATTATTCTGATTTAGAAAAAGTAACTGAATTTAATACTTGGAAAGAAAACTTATATAATAGTTGGAATAAAATAAATATAAAACAAGTAAATAATTCAGATAATATAACAATAGATGCAGGAAATAACATTGAAGTTCATTGTGAAGTTGAACTACCTAATATATCTGTCAACAATATAGTTGTAGAAGTATATTATGGAAAAATTTCAAATAATGGTACAGTTGAAGAAGTGAATGTAATTCCTATGGAATTAGTAGCTTCTAATAATGAAGAAAGAAGATATACTTTCCAAGCTAAAATAGGATTATCTACAGGCGGAGAATATGGCTATACATTCAGAGTAATGCCAAAGCATGAAATGATACTAGATAATAGTGATTTAAATTTAGTGAAATGGATAACAAAATAATGTTATCCATTTCATGAAAGAAAAGAGGTAATAAATATGTCAGATTTAAAAATTGAATTAAAAAACACAAAAGTAGAAGAAAAGGAACTTATGAGTTATAAAGATGAGGTATCTAAAATTCATAAGGAATTATACCTAAAGGCAGATGATGAAAAAGAATTTTTAGGATGGCTAAAATTGCCAACAGAATATGATAAAGAAGAATTTGCAAGAATTAAAGAAGTTGCAAAAAAGGTAAAAAAAGATTCAGATATACTCCTTGTAATAGGAATTGGAGGATCATATTTAGGAGCTAGAGCAGTTATAGAAGCAATGTCTAGTCAATTTGAAAATGCCATACCAGATGATAAAGCAAAAAATCCAAAAGTAATATTTGTAGGAAACAACCTAAATCCAGATTATATAAATGATATAATAAACTTTATTGGAGATAGAGATTTATCTATAAATGTTATATCAAAATCAGGAACAACAACAGAGCCTGCTATTGCATTTAGAATTTTTAGAGAATTTTTAGAAAATAAATATGGATTAGCAGAAGCGAGAAGTAGAATATATGTAACAACAGATAAAGAAAAAGGGGCATTAAAGAAATTATCAGAATCAGAAGGATATCAAACTTTTGTTATACCAGATAATGTAGGAGGTAGATATTCTGTACTAACTGCTGTTGGATTATTACCTATAGCTGTAGCAGGAATAGATATAGATAAATTAATGACTGGTGCTCTATATGCTCAAAATAAATACGCTGATGAAAATCTAAAATATAATGATTGTTATAAATATGCGGTAACTAGAAATATATTATATAAAAATAAAAAAGATATAGAATTACTAGTAGATTATGAACCAAAATTACATTACTTCATAGAATGGTGGAAACAATTATATGGAGAAAGTGAAGGAAAAGATAATAAAGGAATATTCCCAGCAGGAGTAGAATTTACAACAGATTTACACTCAATGGGACAATATATTCAAGAAGGTAGAAGAAATCTATTTGAAACAGTTTTAAATGTTGAAAAATCTAAAACAGATATAGAAATAAAAAATGATGAAGATAACTTAGATGGTTTAAATTATTTAGTTGGAAAATCATTAGACTATGTAAATAAAAAGGCAATGGAAGCTACTATAGCAGCTCATGTCGATGGAGATGTGCCAAACATATTAATCTCTATGGAAAAATTAGATGAAGAAAACTTAGGACAGCTAATATATTTCTTTGAACTTGCATGTGCAATGTCAGGTAAAATATTAGGAGTAAATCCTTTTAATCAACCAGGAGTAGAAGCATATAAAAAGAATATGTTTACTTTATTAGGAAAACCAGGATATGAAAAATAACTAACTTTTTAAAAGCGACTTTGCGTGTACAGAGTCGCTTTTATTGTTGACAATTAATTCTTATTTTCTAGGTTTTCTTGAAAACATATTATATATGATGTATAATATGAAAGATGAAAAAAGGAGAGATTACATGAGTACTATTAGAGTATATGCATTTGTTGGACCATCGGGAACAGGTAAAAGCTATAGAGCTCAAATGGTTGCAAATGAAAATAATATAAATTATATAATAGATGATGGACTTTTTATTAAAGATAATGAAATTGTTGCTGGACAATCTGCAAAAAAAGCACCAACAAAAGTTGAAACAGTAAAAAAAGCATTATTTTTAAATAAAGAACAAAAAGAAGAAATAATAAATGCAATAAAAAAATATAAACCAGAATCAATTTTGATATTAGGTACATCTGATGGAATGGTAGAAAAAATTGCAGAAAACCTAGAACTACCTAAAATAGAAAAAATTATATATATATCTGAAATAGCTACACCAGAAGAAATGCAGGAAGCTAGAAGAAGTAGAGTAACAGAAGGAAAACATGTTATTCCAGTACCTACTTTTGAAATTAAAAAAGATTTTTCAGGATATATATTAGATCCTTTACAAATATTTAAATCTAAAGGTAGGGGGAGTAAACCATATATATCAGAAAAATCAATAATAAGACCTACTTTTAGTTATTTAGGAAATTTTACTATTTCAGATGCAGTTTTTAGACAAATTACAGAACATTTAGCAAAAAAAGAAAAAACTATTTATAAAGTTTTAAGGACTAGAGCAGAGAGTTATGAAGAAGGTCCATATATTTACCTAGAAGTAATGGTAGAATATGGATATAATGTTGTAGAGTCCGTAGAACATTTTAAAACCAAAGTTATAAAAGAAATTAGTAAAATGACTACTATGGATGTAAAATCTATAGAAATAGTTGTAAAAGGTATTCATATGCCAGATAATAATGAAAAGGTGGAGAAATAATATGTCATTTGTAGTTGCGATAGATGGACCTGCAGGAAGTGGAAAAGGTACAATAACAAAAAATGTTGCAGAAAGATTAAACTTAATTAATATTGATACAGGAGCAATGTATAGATGTATAGCATTAAAAGCATTACAAGAAAATATAAGTAGTTCAGAAATATCAAAAATAGAAGAAATGGTAAATAGTAATATTTTAATTGAACTAAAGAGAGAAAATAATGAACAAAAAGTTTTCTTAAATGGAGAAGATGTTTCTAAAAAAATAAGAACAATAGAAGTAGATAATTGTGTTGCTAAATATGCTGCCTTAAAATGTGTTAGAGATAGCGTAACCCCAATGCAAAGAAAAATGTCTGAACTTGGAAATATTATTATGGAAGGTAGAGATATAGGAACAACAGTATTTCCAAATGCAGATGTAAAAATATATTTAAATGCTTCAGTAGAAGAAAGAGCAAAAAGAAGATATAAACAAGATATAGAAAAAGGTATGAATGTAACTTATGAAGAAATATTAAGAGGAATTATAGAAAGACATAAATTAGAAACAGAAAGAGAAATCTCACCTTTAGTAAAAGCAGAAGATGCAATCGAGATAGATACCAGTAATATGACAATAGAACAAGTTACAGAAAAAGTTTGTGAAATTATAAAAAGTAAAATTAAATAGGAGAAAATTATGAAAAAAGTTTTTAAAAGTATTGTAAGAGTTATAGTAAGAGCAGGAATCATATTTTATTGTAAAATAGTATATAGACTAAAAGTAACAGGAAAAGAAAAAAGAGTAAAAGAAGGACCAGTAATTTTTTGTGGAAATCATAGAACTTATTTAGATCCACCATTAATAGTTGTAACAGCTGGAAGGCATGTAAGATTTTTAGCAAAAGAAGAGTTATATAAAAATAAATTTTTAGCATTTTTAGGATGGGCATTTGATGCGGTTGCAGTTAAAAGAGATAATAAAGATATAGCTGCACTAAAAACTACATTAAAAGGTTTAAAAGCAGATGAGGCATTTGCAATGTTCCCAGAAGGAACAAGAAACGGATTAGCAAAAGGAGAAGATGTAAAAGAAGGAGCAGCATTCTTTGCGTTAAAAACTGGAGCTAAAGTACAACCAGTAGGAATAGTTGGAGGAAGCAAACCTTTTGAGAAAGTTTATGTTAATTATGGTGACCCATTAGATTATAGTGAATATGTATCAAAAAATCCTGATAAAGAGACCTTGGCAAAGGTAAGCGAAGAAATAATGGATAACATAATTAAGTTGACAAAATCAGAGCATTAATATATAATATTGTACATCTAAAGACGTTTTCAAAAGAAAACGTCATTTATTAAGAATATATATAATTTTTCATACAAAAGAGATAAAAATTAGGAAGGTGAAAATATGTCAGAAGACAATTTTGAGGAATTATTAAACAATTCAATGAAAGAAATTAATTTAGGAAAGACAGTTACAGGTAAAGTAATAAATATAACATCAAAGGATGAGATAATAGTAGATTTAGGATACAAAGCAGATGGAATAATACCTAAACAAGAATATTCATTTGATGAGGATGAGAACCCAAGAGATGAAATTAAAATAGGAGATAGTATAACAGCAGATGTATTAAAAATGAATGACGGTGTAGGAAATGTACTATTGTCTTATAAAAGATATAAAGCAAGAAATTCAAGGGCAAAATTAGAAAATAAATTCAAAAATGAAGAAATATTTGAAGAAAAAATATCAGAAGTTACAGATAAGGGATTTATAGTTAATTATGCTGGAATGCGTATATTTATACCACTATCTTTATCTGGAATTACAAGAAATGAAGATATAGAAGAATATAAGAACAAAAAAGTAAAATTTAAAATAATAGAATGTGATTTAAAAAATAGGAGAATAATAGGCTCAATTAAAATTCTTAAAGATGAAGAAGATAGAAAAAAGTCTGAAAAATTTTGGAACGATATTGAAGTTGGAAAAGAATGTGAAGGTAAAGTAACAAGCTTGAGTGCTTATGGAGCTTTTGTAGATTTAGGAGTTGTTCAAGGATTATTACATATATCCGAAATGACTTGGGAGAAAAATAAAAATCCAAATGATATATTAAAAGTAGGACAGATGATTAAAGTAAAAGCAATAGAAGTAGATAAAGAAAATAAAAGAATAAAACTATCTTATTTAGAAAAAGGACCTAATCCTTGGGAAAAGGTAAAAGAAAAATACAATGTGAATGATATTTTAACTGTAAAAGTTGTAAAATTAATGCCTTTTGGAGTTTTTGTAGAGCTAGAGCCAGGAATAGAAGGATTAGTTCATATTTCTCAAATTTGTGAAAAAAGAATAACAAAACCTGAAGAAGAATTAAAAGTAGGACAAAAAGTTAATGCAAAAATATTAAATATAGATGAAGAAAATAAAAAAATAGAACTTACAATAAAAGAACTTGAAGGAACAAGTAATGAATATAAAGAAGAAATTTAAAAGGTGAGGGAGTAAAAAAATGATAAATGATAAAATAAGAAATATTGCAATTATTGCCCATGTTGATCATGGAAAAACAACATTAGTGGATGCTCTTTTAAAACAAAGTCATGTTTTTAGAGAGAATGAACAAGTAGCAGAAAGAATAATGGACTCAAATGATCTAGAAAAAGAAAGAGGAATAACAATACTTTCAAAAAATACATCAGTTATGTATAACGATGTAAAAATAAATATTGTAGATACACCAGGACACGCAGACTTTGGTGGAGAGGTAGAAAGAGTTTTAAAAACTGTAGATGGTGTTTTATTATTAGTTGATGCTTTTGAAGGACCTATGCCACAAACAAGAGAAGTTCTAAAAAAATCATTAGCACTAAATCTAAAACCTATAGTTGTAATAAATAAAATTGATAGACCAGGATCAAATCCAGAAAAAGTTGTAGACCAAGTTATAGAATTATTTATAGAATTAGATGCATCTGATGAACAACTAGATTTCCCAGTTATATATGCATCTGCAAAAAATGGAATTGCTAAAATGAGTATGGATGAAGAATCTGATAATATTAATTGTATATTTGAAACGATTATAAAAGAAATAAATCCACCAGCATGTGATGAAGAAGGACCAGTTCAAATGTTAGTATCTAACATAGATTATGATGATTATGTTGGAAGAATAGCAGTAGGTAGACTAGAACGTGGTATAATGAAAGCCAATTCACCAGTTGTTGTATGTAAAAAGGATGATAAAGTAGTTAATGCAAGAGTTGTTAAAGTATATACACATGTTGGATTAAATAAAGTTGAGGTTGACGAAGCAAAGGCAGGAGATATTATAGAATTATCAGGTATAGCAGATATTAATATTGGTGAAACAATATGTGATATGAATAACCCAGAAAAGATAGATTTTATTGATATTGATGAACCAACTGTATCTATGACATTTAGTGTTAACAATGGACCTTTAGCAGGTAGAGAAGGACAATTTATTACTTCTAGACACATAAGAGATAGATTATTTAAAGAACTTGAAAGAAATGTAAGTTTAAGAGTAAAGGAAACAGAATCACCAGATTCATTTGAAGTTTCTGGACGTGGTGAATTACACTTATCTGTATTAATTGAAACTATGAGAAGAGAAGGTTTTGAATTATTAGTATCTCGTCCAAAGGTTATTATAAAAGAAATTAATGGAGTAAAATGTGAACCAATCGAAAGATTAGTTGTAAATGTACCAGATGATTGTATAGGAAATGTAATAGAAAAATTAGGACAAAGAAAAGCTGAAATGGTTAATATGGAACCAGCAGAAGAAGGACATACAAAAATAGAATTCAAAATACCTGCAAGAGGATTAATTGGATATAGAACAGAATTCTTAACAGATACAAAAGGCGAAGGTGTTATGAACCATATATTTGATTCATACGAGCCATTTAAAGGAGAAGTTATTTCTAGAGTAAGAGGAACTATAGTTGCATTTGAAGCAGGAAAATCTGTAACATATGGATTATATAATGCTCAAGATAAAGGAGAACTATTTATAGGACCTGGTGTAGAAGTTTATGAAGGAATGATAGTAGGATTAAACTCTAGAGGAGAAGACTTATCTATAAATGTATGTAAAGAAAAACATTTAACTAATACTAGAGCTTCAGGATCTGATGATGCACTAAGATTAGTTCCACCAATTCAAATGTCTCTTGAAAAGGCAATCGAATTTATACAAGATGACGAATTAGTAGAAGTAACACCACAATCAATTAGATTAAGAAAGAAAACATTAGATACTAAAACAAGAGAAAGAGAAGCAAGAAGATCATAATATAAGAGGGGCTTTACATTAAAGTATAAGCCCTTTTTTAATAAAGGAGTATAAAATGAATAAAGAAGAACTAGAGAAAATAAAACAAAAAGCTTTAGAGAATCATATTCCAATAATAATGGATGATACCTTACAAGTAATAGACAAATTATTAAAAGAAAATAAACCCAATAAAATATTAGAAATTGGTGCAGCAGTAGGATATTCTGCTATATGTTTTTCAGAATATTTAAATGAAGGTGGAAAAATAGATACTATAGAAAGAGATCACGAAAGAGTTATCGAAGCAAGAGAAAATATTATAAAAGCTGATGTAGAAGATAAAATAAATATATTCGAAGGTGACGCAGTGGATATACTTCCAACTTTTGATGATAAATATGATGTAGTCTTCATAGATGCTGCAAAAGGGAAATATCCATTTTTCTTAGAACAAGCAAAGAGAATGTTAAACGAAAAAGGAATTATTTTAGCAGACAATATTCTATATAAAGGATATGTATTAAGTGATTATAATAAACATAAACAACGTACAGCAGTAAGAAATTTAAGAGAATATATAAAATTAACAACAGAAGATCCTAATTTTGAAACAGAAATATTAGAAGTAGGAGATGGATTAGCTATAAGTAAACTAAAATAACACTATATAATAAAATATATAGTGTTATTTTTTATTCACAATATTTTAATTGTAGAGTATTCATATAAGTATCGAAATCGATATCAAAAAAGTATTTAAATCTCTCTTCAAAACTTTTTTCAATTACAGTTAAATAATGATTTTTAGTATTATGAACCAATTGTAAATAATGAGGTAAGAAATATTCTGCTTGGTGTCTATTATGAATAGAATTTAAAAGAGGTGTCCTTGATTTGTAACTTGCAGAATGACTTGCAGGTCCGTTTTCTTCATGCTCCTTCATTCTAAAAGTTTTAATTTGAGTTTCAGCAAGAAAATTATTATTTGGTTCATTAGGAACTTGCAGAATTCTTTTTAAGTGTATTGCTTTATATCCATTGTCTTTAGGACATTCTATATAATCTTTAGATTTATTTGGAATAGTTATGCTGTTTTTACATTTGTTATTTAAAAAATCTTCAATTTTATAACATGCATCGACTAATTTATCTTCTTCTTGACTACCATTAACAGAATTTACGATAATTTTGCTTCCAAATATATCATAAATTCTACCAGTATTTCCTTCTGCAATTTTTCTATCAATTTTTTCTCTATAACTATATTCAGATTTAACTCTAATTTCAATATTAAAATCAATATCTGGAAATTCTCTTTTTAAACTTAAATATTCTTGCATCATATGAAATTTATAATTGTTTAAATATTTTTCGATATATGGCTTATACATTTGATATAATTTATTTTTTCTGCTTATTATAGATTTTTCACTATCTGGTAAAGTATATAAATCCCTTATATTATTTGATGACATTTAATCACTCCTTTAAAAACGCAAAAATTATTATACTATATATAGGATCATATATCAAGAAAAACAATCTAAAATAATTTGACATATTTTATGCAAGAAAGTACAATATCCGACATAAAAATGATAGTAAAAATTGTAATAATGTTAACTTGCATAATCGAAGATAACCTATTTAATAATTTTTCTGTAATCTTTTTTATAAAGGGATGTATATTATTTATAAATATAATTCCAGCAATACCCCAAAATAAAGTATACAGCAAACTAATTCTACCATTTATATTAAAGAAATCGTTAGTATAATCCCATAAACGTATTTTAAGGACAGCTTCTAAAGCAAATCCAGCTAAGTATTCAAATATAGAAAATACTACAGCAGATACAAAGAAATTCTTGAGTGAATTATCTTTATATTTACTAATAAATAAGAGCATAATTATTGCTCCAAAACCATAAATAGGACATAATGGACCATATAAAAAACCACGTTTAGAAAATCTACCCAGCAAGCATAAGGCATATATAGTTTCTAAAGTCCATCCTAAAAAAGAATATATATAAAAATATAATATTAAGCTTTGTTTGTTAGATAAAGAATTTCTAACTACTAAAGCAGTACATTCATTATTAAGATCTTTTTTCATAAATCCTCCTATTATCCAGGTAACATAATAACATATATTTTACTTTTTGTAAATATACGTGCGAGCTTTGTATGCTACAAAGCCCGCTCTACTGAGTAAATACCAAGTGAATACTCACGATAGTTTAACTCAAGTTTAGAAGAATATAGTGGCTCCGAATGCCTAAATTTTTGTGAAAAAATACCATTTGGATGGAACAAATAGAAGTGATAATCCCTGCAAGGAGTATCCATTCTAGTTATCTGAATAACTCTCTTCTTCAACACTATGTTTGAAATGTCTGAATAATTTATATCAACTAATTTAAGTCCCATAAGACAAAGTTCATCTGATAATATATTCAAAAATTCAGTATCTGAAGTAGAAGAATCTACAGTTGTTCCTAAAAAATCACCAATACAATAATCACACATAATACCCATAGCATACGCATGACATGGAATTTCCAGAGGTATTTTTACATTAGTTTTGTTATCGGAGTCAAATGCTAGGTTTACAAGTTGCCGAAAATTTGCAGTATCCTTCATAATATTAATCCTCCTTGGATAACATAATATCTATATTATAACATAGAAATTAAATAATGTAAAATTATGAAAAATAATGTAGAATTTAGTTGAACAAAAAAAGGTGTTATGATAAAATTTTGATAGTTTTTATTCGTAAGGAGAACTAAATGGAAAAAGAAATAAAAAATAATAGTATAGAAAAAAATAATAAAACTTTCAAAATATGTGGTATTACAATATGGAGAATATTAGCCTACTTTGTTTTATATAGTATATTAGGATATATCATTGAAACAGTTTTTGGATTACTAACTAAAGGAGTTTTAGAAAGTAGAAAAAGCTTTTTAATAGGTCCATTTTGTGCTATATATGGACTTGGAGCAGTTGCAATAATATTGCCATTACAATATTTTAAGAAAAATAATTATTCATTATTTTTTGGAGGATTTTTGATAGGTTCAATTGTAGAATATATAGTAAGCTGGTTTGGGGAAGTTGTTCTAAATGTTAAATGGTGGGATTATTCTTCAGAGCCTTTAAATCTTAATGGAAGAATATGTGTATTCTTTTCATTGTTTTGGGGTATTTTAGCGATTTATTTAATGACACATGTAAATGTTAAAGTTGATAAAGTAATAGATAAATTGAAAGACAAATTCAAAAACAATATTAAACTAATGAGAGGTATTGTATTAGGATTAATCATTTTTATGTTTCTAGATTGTGCTTATACCTGGGTAGCATTAAGAATGTTTTACGTAAGACTTCAAGATAATTATAATTTAGAACTACAAGGTGTAGGAGCATATGCACAAAAATATAATGAAATATATGAAAACAATGAAAATGTAAGAAAATATGTAGATAAATATTTAAGCGACGAAAGAATATTAAGAACATTTCCAAACCTTAGAGTTTTAGATAAAGAAGGAAATATGATTTATATCGATAGTGTAATAAAAACAATACAACCATATTATTATAAAATATATGATCCAAAAGAAAAACTAAAATCTTTAGAAGAACGTTATGGAGAAGAATAATATTAAATAAGATTTTGCTAAATTAAAGGCAAAATCTTATTTAAATAATTAGTTAATTGTAGTCGAAGTAGGACCAGAACCAACTACATCTTCCTGCAATGATCTCCAAGTATTACAACCAACAATTCCATCTACAGCTAACCCTCGAGAAGACTGGTATGATCTTACAGCATTATAAGTAGCAGATTCAAATATTCCATCAAGACCACCAGTTGAAAAACCTAAAGTGTTTAAATCGTCTTGAGCAATTAGTACATAATTACTTATACTTCCTCTTCTTAATAAAGGAAAACCACCAGAAGAACAAGCAGGAGTTCCAAATCTTTTATCAAAATGAACCCAAGTAGGAGTAAGAGAGATTGGTTCAACATAACTCCATACACCGCTATTATTAGCAACTTGCCATATTCTAGTTCTTTGGGATTGAGTTAATCTTTGACCTACGTCAAATGCAACACCTGCATAATGTTGGCTCATATTGCCATGACCACCTTCATATGGTCTTTTGAATGCATATCCAACTGGAATAGGACCACCATATAGGCTTCTTTGCCTATTCCAACTTTGCATGGTTCTTTTAGTTGTCCAAAGGATATTACTTCTACTAGAACCTCTAAATTCACGAACTTTTAGAGTATTATTTACATTATATGGCATAGGTTCAGACTCGCCTCTGTAATAATTTTCCATTCGATCGGTATCATTATTAAAAACAATTATTCTTGCCATAATAAGCTCCTTTCAATAATATTGTTATATACTATGAAAGAAGTAAGAAAACTGTTAAAAAATTTAAATACATAGGAGAAAAAAATGCAAAAGATAGTAAAAGATATATTAAAAAAATATATAGGACATATAATAATTTTAATTATATTTATGATTATAAATATGTATATTTTAACATTACCACCTAAAATGGTAGGTAAAATTATAGATTTATTGTATGATATAGAAACTAATAAAGTTCTTATAAATCAGTATATCATATATTTAATGATTACTGTATTTATATTATTACTAACAAGAACACCATGGAGAACTTTAGCGTCATACATATCAAGAGCATTCGAAAAAGATATGAAAGATAAACTATTTGATCACTTTATGAGAGTAAAAATGAATAACATACAGAATATAAAAAATGGAGAATGGATGTCTTATTTTACAAAAGACATAGGAGAACTAAAAGCGTTTTTATATCGAGTTATTTCATACGCTACAAGAGTAGTTATAATATCTATTATTGCAATATATACAATGGCACAAGGAATAGATTTAGAACTTACTTTAATTACATTATGCCCAATACTTGTAACAGTGTATATAGTTATCAAACTAAAGCAACATCTTGAAAATAGTTTTAGAAAGAGTCAAACTAATTTTACAAACCTTTCTCAGTATGTACAAGAGAGTACAGATGGTATAAGAACAATTAAAGCATATACAGGAGAAACAAAACAATTAAAAGACTTTATAAGAAAAAATAGGCAATTAAAACAAAGTAATAATACTGTAGATGTTTTTTCTACATTATTATCTGTTAGTATAAATATAGGATTTGGAATTTGTTATGGAATTTCATTAATTTTAGGTTCTAAGCTAGTATTAGAAGGGAAAATAACTATTGGAGATTTTACAGCATTTAATGGATATATCGCACTATTTTATGGACCAGTATCTTGGATGCCAACAATTATATCAAGATATAAAAGAGCACAAATATCATTTAGAAGATTAGATAAGATATTTAAATTAGAAAAAGAAAAAATTACAAGTGAAATTACCAAAGAAAATATAGTAGACGGAGATATAGTAATTCATGATTTATCTTTCAATTATCCTTCAAACATTGAGGTAGCTTTAAGTAATATAAATATAGTAGTAAGAAAAGGAGAAACACTAGGAATAATTGGTACAATAGGAAGTGGTAAAACTACTTTAATGAATTTACTTATGAAATTATATCCTGTACCTAATGGAAAAATACTTATTGGAGGTAAGGATATAAATGAAATTGAAACAACTGATTTAAGAAGAAGTATGTGTTATATAACTCAAGATAACTTTTTATTTTCTTCAACATTAAAGGATAATATAAGTTTATTTAATGAAACTTATAAAGAAGATGAAATAAAAGATAGTACTAAAAATGCTATCATATATGATGACATAGAAACAATGCAAGATAATATTTATACAATAATTGGAGAAAGAGGTATAGATTTATCAGGTGGACAAAAACAAAGAGTTGCAATTTCGAGAGCTTTCTTAAAGAAAAGTAATTTTGTAATATTTGATGATACTTTTTCAGCTCTAGATAATAAAACAGAAGAAAAGCTACTAGAAAATGTTAAAGAACTTACAGAAGGAAAGACTTGTATAATAATATCAAATAGGATATCTGATATTAAGTCAGCAGACAAAATAATAGTATTAGACTCTGGAAAAATTGTACAATTTGGAAATCACCAATCATTAATAAATCAAGATGGATTATATAACGAATTTTACAGACAACAATCTTCAAAAGATTTAGAACTTTTAGCATAATAAATTTATCAAAAAGGGAGAAAATAAAACAAATGAAAAATAAAACATTAAAGAGAGTAATTGATATGGCAAAACCACATAAAAAAACAATATTTATTATATCGTTACTTTCAATATTAATAAGTATAGGAGAAATAGCAAGACCATATATTATAGAAATTGGTATAGATGATTTTTTAAGTCAGGGTATTTATCAAAAAGGAAATATAACAATTGGAATATTAGGAGCAATATATATAGGAATAGTAGTACTTACAGGTATTATAGATTTTATCACTACTACAACAACAAATATGATGGGCGAAGAAATTATATATACGATGCGTAATAAATTATTTAAATATACAATGAATACAAATATTTCCTTTCACGATAAAACGCCGGCAGGAAAGCTATTCGTTAGAATTATTAACGATGTAGAAGATATATCTATATTATTTAAAGATGTAATAGCCACTTTCGTAAAAGATATTGTATTAATAATTTCAATAATTTGTATAATGATATATTTTAGTGTTAAATTAAGTTTAATATCTTTTATAGTAATTCCTTTCGTAATTATGGCCTCATATATCTTTTCAAAATTATTAAATAAGATTTATGATAAATCAAAAGTTATAAGAACTAATTTAAATACATTTATTGCAGAAACAATATATGGTGCAAAAATAATAAAGATATTTAATATTCAAGGTGAAAAACAAAAAGAATATGAGGAGTATACCAAAAATTTTAGAGATACAAGATCAAAAGAAGGAATTATACATTCGCTTTTACAAGGAACCATGACTATATTAGAAAATCTTGGAATAGCACTAATTGTAACAGCATGTATAAACAACTGGTTTGATATTTCAATAGGAGTAGGATTTATATATGCTTTTACAACATATATAAGCAGATTATTTGAGCCAATAACAAGAATAGTAGAAAATATTGAAACTGTACAAGAAGCATTTGTTTCTATAGATAAAATATATGATTTACTAGACCAAAAACAATATCTAGAAGATTTTGAAGATGGTGTTGAACTAAGTAATATAAATGGAAAAATTGAATTCAAAAATGTATGGTTTTCATATGACGACGATGAAAATTGGATACTAAAGGATGTGAGCTTTACAATAAATCCAGGAGAGAGTGTAGCTTTAGTAGGAAAGACAGGTTCAGGTAAAACGACAATAACTAATTTAATAAATAGATTTTATAAAATACAAAAAGGTGAAATACTTCTAGATGGAGTAAATATAAACAATATTAATATTAGAAATTTAAGAAGTAATATAGGAACTATTTTGCAAGATCCTTTTATATTTGCAAAAACTATAAAAGAAAATATAGTATTAAATAAAGATTTAGATGATTCACAAATAGAAGAAGCAATACAACTATCATCAGCCGATGAATTTATAAATTCATTAAGTATGGGAATAAATGAAGTAGCTAATGAAAGAGGAAATACATATTCAGAAGGACAAAAACAATTACTAGCTTTTGCTAGGGTATTTGCACAAGATCCTAGTATATTTATATTAGATGAAGCAACAGCTAATATAGATACACATACTGAAAATTTAATACAAAAATCTATAGAAAAAATATCAAAGAATAAAACTTCTATATTTATTGCACATAGATTATCTACAATTGTAAATGTAGATAAAATATTAGTTATACAGGATGGAAGAATTATAGAAGAAGGAAATCATAAAGAATTAGTAAATAAAGGTGGATACTATGCAAATTTATATAATGCATATTATGAAAGTTTAGCTTAATAAAGGGAGGAATTTTAATATGGATAGTAAATATAAGTGGAATTTTGAAGACTTATATGAATCAAATAATCAGTTTGAAAAAGATATTAATAAAATATATGAACTTTTAAATGAAATAGAGTTATATAAAGGAAAAATAGCAGAATCATCTCAAAATATTTATGAATGTTATAAAAAATATGAAGAAATAGTAGAAATATTCGATAAAGCATATGCATATGGTATGCTTAAATATCATCAAAATATGGCAGATAATAGCAATATAGAAATATTTAAAAAAGTAGAAACTATAAATGCAGACATTTCTTTAAAAACTGCATTTATAGTACCTGAAATAACAGATATTGAAGAAAGTAAAATAAAAACATTTATAAAAGAAAACGATAATTTAAAAAGATATGAAAGACTTTTAAATGAAATAATAGAAGACAAAAAGCATGTGTTAAGTAAAGAAGAAGAATCTATTTTAGCAAATTTTTCTGATATATTTAATGCTCCAGAAAACACATATGATATTTTTACAAATACAGAATTTGAATTTCCAAGTATAAAAGATGAAAATGGAAATGAAGTAGAAATAACAGAAGGCTCTTACTCAAAATTTATGGAGAGCCATAATAAACAAGTAAGAAAAGATGCATACAATGCAATGTTTTCTTTATATGAAAAACATATAAATACAATATCTGAATTATATTTAGCCAGAGTTAAAGCTGATACAACTATAAGTAAAATAAGAAAATATAAAAGTTCTTTAGAAAAAGCAGTAAAAAATGATGATGCAACTATAAAAGTGTATAATAGTTTAATTGATGTTGTAAATAAAAATTTAGATGTGAACTACAAATATATTAAACTAAAAAAACAAATGTTAAAAACAGATGAATTTCATAAATATGATATGTTTGTAAACTTATATAAAGATACTAGTACAGATATAGAATATGAAGATGCTAAAAAGACAGTTTTAGAAGGATTAAGCATACTAGGAGAAAAATATACAAATAAATTAAAGGAAGCATTTGAAAATAGATGGATAGATGTCTATGAAGAACCAAATAAAAGAACTGGAGCATATAGTTGCGGAGTTTATGGAGTACATCCATTTGTATTAACAAATTTTAAAGGCTCAACCAGAGACGTAAGTACAATAGCACATGAATTAGGACATTCTATGCATTCATATTATTCTAATAGTTCACAAAATGCATTAGAGGCAAATTATACAATAATGGTAGCAGAAGTAGCATCAACAGTAAATGAAATATTGTTAAGTCAATATCTAATAGACAATGAAAAAGATTTAAACAAAAAAGCAGCTTTAATAAATGAAAGAATAGATGACTTAAGATCTACTTTAATAACGCAATCTATGTTTGCAGAATTTGAAAAAATAGTACATGAAAGAGTAGAAAACAAAGAAATAATTACTTCAAAAGAATTATGCGAAATATATTATAATCTATGTAAAAAATATTTTGGAAATGAAGTAATATTAGATGATAAAGTAAAATATGAATGGGCAAGAATACCACATTTCTATAGCTGTTTTTATGTGTATAAATATGCTACAGGAATATCAGCTGCAATAGCAATAGCAAATAAAATACTAGATAAAGAAGAAGGAATATTGGAAAAATATATTGAAATGCTAAAACAAGGTAGAACAAAAAAATCTGTAGACTTATTAAAAATGGTAGGAGTAGATTTAGAAAGCAAAGAACCATATCAAAAAGCTTTTGATTTTTATAAAGAAAATATAGAAGAATTGGAAAAAATAGTAGAGCTTTTGAACAATAAATAAAAATCTTGTCGAACTGTGAAATACGAACTTACTAGACTTTTTATGACTTATATGCTATAATAAAATTTGTAGCAAACAAACAATTATTACAATTTCCACAGTGTGGAGAAAGGAAGATGAAACAACATGTATGCTAAACGGTATGCCGCTTATGCGGAAATGGCAGCTTGCCAAAAAACAAGAGAATTTCAGGAGGCATATGCTAAGAAACATAGCGGATCGGCTTCTGTACCTTCTATGGTAATGATTATTAAAGATGATGATCTCATCCATGAAAATCAGGAGCCACATGTAGATGTTGCGCTATAAGTAGCAAAACATTAAACGAAGAGAGGGGATGCTTTAGGGCATTCCTTTTTTCATATAATAAATTGTTATATAAAATCATTTATGATATAATTCTTAAAAAATAATTTATATGGAGGCATTCCTATATGGGCGAAGTTAAATGGACTAAAGAACAAGAAATGGCTATAAAAGAAAAAGGTTCAAACATACTAGTAGCAGCTGCAGCAGGAAGCGGAAAAACAGCTGTACTTGTAGAAAGAATAATAAACAAAATAATAAAAGATAAAATAGATATAG
Source organism: uncultured Clostridia bacterium (assembly GCA_963557785.1). Lineage (GTDB taxonomy): Bacteria > Bacillota > Clostridia > TANB77 > CAG-508 > Merdicola. The sequence goes on from CAUWBF010000001.1 coordinate 200,076, forward strand.
ATTCTTTATTAGTAGTTACATTTACTAATGCAGCAGCAAGTGAAATGAGAGAAAGAATACTAGATGCTATTTATAAGAAAATAGAAGAAATGCCCGATGATGCTAATTTACAAAGACAAATTAACTTATTAAATAAAGCGGATATATGTACAATACATGCATTCTGTTTAGAGGTTATAAAAAATAATTTTTATGAGATAGATGTATCACCTAATTTTAGAATAGGAGATACTACAGAAATAGAACTTTTAAAACAAGAGGTATTAGAAAATTTATTTGAAGAAAAATATGATAATGCAGAAAAAGATTTTATAGAATTAATAAATACATATACAGGTTATAGAGGTGATGAGCCTTTAAAAGAAATGATTTTAAATATATATAAATATATACAAAGTAGTCCATTTCCAGAAGAATGGCTGGAAAAACAAGTAGAGGATTTTAATATAGAAAATAAAGATATAGATTTTGCTGAAACTAAATGGGGAACAATTCTATTAGAAAACAATAAAAACCTTATTAAAGAAACAATATTAGGACTAAAAAATGTAAAAGAAATTTTAGACCAAAATTATGAGCTGGATAAATTTTCACAGGCAATCAGAAAAGATATAGAAAAATTAACAGAAATGTTAGACTTAAATAATTGGGAAGAATTATATAAAGAAGTAAATAATTTCAGCTTTTCAAAATGGCCTATAGATAGAAAAATAGAGTCAAACATTAAAGATGAGGCAAAAGAAAAAAGAGATAAAATAAATAAAAGATTTAAAACAGAAAAAGATAAACTATTTATATTTTCTTCAAAAGAAGCTATAGAAGATATATCTTCTATGTATAAAACATTAAAAACATTAAAAACTTTGATATTAGAATTTCAAGATAAATATACACGTGAAAAAAGAGAAAAGAATATTATAGATTTTAACGATATAGAACATCTAGCGTTAAAAATATTAGTAAAAAAAGATAACGATGGAAACTATATTTCAACAGAAGTTGCAAAAAAATATAGAGAAAAGTTTTCAGAAATTGCAATAGATGAATATCAAGATAGTAACTTAGTTCAAGAATATATATTAAACTCTATTTCAAATGGAAAAAATATATTTATGGTTGGAGACGTTAAGCAAAGTATATATAAATTTAGGCAAGCAAGACCTGAATTATTTCTAGATAAATATACAAATTATAAAGAAAATGAGGCAAATGAATCGGGACTAAAAATTCAGTTATTTAAAAACTTTAGAAGTAGAGAAAACGTATTAGATGTAACTAATCTTATATTTAAAAATATAATGAGTAAAAAACTAGGGGATATAAATTATACTAAAGAGGAATATTTAAATCTTGGTGCAAATTATGAAACACCTAAAAATAAAGATATAGATTATGCAGGAAAAACAGAATTATATTTAATAGATTTAAAACAAGAAGAAAATAATTACGAAGAAGAAAATGAAGATATAGATGAAACTACATATATAGAAGATTCGGTATTAGAAGCAAAGTTTGTTGCAAGGAAAATAAAAGAAATAGTAAATAGTAATTATTATATTTTTGACAAAAAACAAGGATATAGAAAAGTAGAATATAAAGATATTGTGATTTTATTAAGAGCGACATCAGTACAAGCACCTATCTACGAAAAAGAATTGACAGATTTAAATCTACCAGTTACAAGCGATTCTAGTGCGGAATATTTAGATTCTATAGAAATACAAACTATAATGTCCGTTTTAAAAATTATAGATAATCCAATACAAGATATACCACTGGTTACTGTTATGAGATCTATAATTGGAGGCTTTACAGACAATGATTTAATAGAAATAAGACTAGCAGATAAACATTGTAATTTTTATGAAGCGATTCAAAAAGCCAAAATACAAGTAGGTAATGATTTAAAAGAAAAGATAGAAAGATTTTTAGAAGATATTGCTAAATGGAGAGAAGCAGTAGAGTATTTAAGCTTAGATGAATTGATATGGAAAATATATATAGATTCTGGATATTATAATTATGTTGGACTTATGCCAAATGGAAAATTACGACAAGCAAATCTAAAACTATTATTCGAAAAAGCAAAACAATATGAAAAATCTAGCTTTAAAGGTTTATATAATTTTATAAACTTTATAGATAAAGTAAAGCTAAGTAGTGGAGATATGAGTGCAGCTAAAGTAATTAGCGAAAATGAAAATGTAATTAGAATAATGAGTATTCATAAAAGTAAAGGTTTAGAATTTCCTATTGTTTTCTTATGTGGAACAGGTAAACAATTCAATATGAGAGATTTAAACGAAAAAATATTATTACACCAAGAATTAGGAATAGGTCCAAGATATATCAATTATGATAGAAAAATTGAATATGATACTTTAGCCAAAGAAGCAATAAAGTTACAAGCTAAAAAAGAAACACTATCAGAAGAAGAAAGAGTTTTATATGTTGCGCTAACACGTAGTAAAGAAAAATTAATAATAACAGGATTATCAAAAGATGTACAAAAAGATCTTGATAATAAAAAAATGCAACTACAAATATATTCCAATGAATCAGATAACATTAATAGTAGTTTAATTGCTAAAGGAAAATCTTATTTAGATTGGATAGAATATGTATATTTAAAAAATAAAGAAAATGCAGAAGAATATATTACTCTTAATATTATAAAAAAAGAAAGTATTTTAGAAAAAGATAAAGAAGCGGAAACGCTAGAAGATAAAAATGAAAAGATAAAAGATAAACTAAGTAAAATAAAAAGTACTAAGGAAATTGATGAAGTAAAAAAAATAATAGAATGGAAATATAAAAATTATCTAGCAACAACAATTCCAAGTAAGGCTTCTGTTACAAAATTAAAAGAATTAGAAAATGAGGAACAGCTAAAAGTATTATTTGTTGCAGAGGAACAAAGTAAAAATAAAGTAGATAATAATTTACTTCCAAAACCTAAGTTTTTAAATGAAGAAGAAAAATTAACTGCTGCAGAAAAGGGTAGTGTAATGCATCTTATTTTACAAAAACTCGACATAAGAAAAGAAGGATATAATTTATCACAAATAGATGAATTTATAGAAAAATTATATTCTAAAAATATAATTACAAAATTAGAAAAAGATAGCATAAATAAGTATAAAATACTAAATTTTGTTAATTCTAATATATATAAAGAACTTATAGAAGCAAAAAAAATAGAAAGAGAAAAACCTTTTTATATAAATATTCCAGCTAAAGAAATTTTTAAAGAGGAATTGGAAGAAAATATATTAGTGCAAGGAATTATAGATTTATATTACATAAATAAAAACGGAGAATTAATTTTAGTTGATTATAAAACTGATTATGTTGAAGAAGGAAAAGAAAAACAGTTAATAGAAAGATATAAAAAGCAATTAGAATTATATAAAACAGCTTTGGAGAATTCATTAGAAAGAAAAGTAGATAAAACCTACATTTATTCAGTTTATTTAGGAAAAGAACTTGATTTTTAAAAAAATATATTGTATAATAGTCAAAGCAAAATATATTACTAGAAGAGTGGGAACAAATCCCACTCTTTCTAAGTATAAAGGAGGATATATATTTGGCAAATATAGAAGAAAGAGTAGAAAGTTTATTAAAACCTATTATAGAAAATATGGGATATAAACTATATGATGTTGAATATGCAAAAGAAGCAAAGAATTACTTTTTAAGAATATTTATAGACAAAGATAATGGCTCTATAGATTTAGAAGATTGTGAAAAAGTAAATAATGCAATAACAGATATTTTAGATGAAGCAGACTATATTAAAGAACAATATTTTTTAGAGGTATCATCACCTGGAGTAGAAAGAGTTATTAGAAAAGATACTCAACTGCAAGAAAATATTGGAACAAATGTAGAAGTCAATTTATTTAAACCAATAAACGGTTCAAAACAATATCAAGGTATATTAAAAGAATTTAATAATGAAGAAATTATTATAGAAAAAGATAATTTAATTAATATACCAAGAAAAAATATATCATTAATAAAAACAGTATATGACTGGTAATATAAATAAGGAGGAATAGGAAAAATGAAAGAAGCTATTGATAACAAAGAATTAGTATTAGCAATAGATGAACTAGAAAAGGAAAAAGGAATTAAAAAAGATTATTTAATGGAATCTATTGAATCAGCATTAGTTACAGCATATAAAAGAAACTTCAATTCAGAAGAAAATGTTAAAGTAATAATGGATAAAGAAACAGGTGCATCACATTTATATTCTGTAAAAGAAATAGTTGAACATGTAGAAGATTCAACTTTACAAATTAGCTTAGCAGAAGCAAAAAAAATAAACAAAACATTAGAAATAGGAGACAGTGTTGATATAGAATTAGTACCAAAGAACTTTGGTAGAATTGCTGCACAAACAGCCAAACAAGTTATTATCCAAAAACTAAGAGAAGCAGAAAGAGAAGTTATATTCTCAGAATATAATGAAAGAAAAGGCGAAATAGTATCTGGAATTGTACAAAAATCAGATAAAGGCGTAGTTGTAATGGACTTAGGTAGAATTGAAGGAGTTATGCCAGCAAAAGAACAAATACCTACAGAAACTTATAAAGTAAATGATAAAATTAAAGGATGTATAGTAGATGTAGAAAAAGGGCAAAAAGGAGCACCAAAAGTTGTTATATCTAGAGCATCAGCAGATTTTGTAAGAAAATTATTTGAGTTTGAAATACCAGAAATATATGAAGGAGTTATAGAAATTAAAAGTGTTTCTCGTGACCCAGGATATAGAAGTAAACTTGCTGTATATTCACCAAATGAGAATATTGATCCTGTTGGTTCATGTGTTGGACAAAAAGGTGTTAGAATTCAAAATATAATAAATGAATTAAATGGTGAGAAAATTGATGTAATCGAATGGAATGAAGATCCATCAATCTTTATATCAGCAGCATTATTACCAGCACAAGTAATGGCAGTAGATATTAAAGAAGAAGAAAAATTTGCACAAGTTATAGTACCAGATGATCAATTATCTTTAGCAATAGGAAAATCTGGACAAAATGCTAGATTAGCAGCAAAATTAACAAATTGGAAAATTGATATAAAATCAGAATCACAATTTAGAGAAATGCTTATGAAAGCACAAGAAGAGGAATAATAAGGTAATTATAAATATAAAATAGATTAAAGGGGTGAAAGCAAGTGAAGAATATACCACAAAGAACATGTATTGGCTGTAGAGAAAAGAAAGATAAAAAGGATTTAATAAGAATAGTGAAAGATAAAGAAGGAAATATATCTGTAGATAAAACAGGAAAAGCAAATGGTAGAGGAGCATATATTTGTGATGATGTTACTTGCTTAGAAAAAGCTATAAAATCTAAAAGCTTACAAAGAACTTTTGAAACAGAAATTACAGAAGAATTATATGAAAATTTAAGAGGTGTGATTATTGATAAATAATAAATTATTAGGATTATTAGGTATATGTGCTAAAGCTGGAAAGATTGTATCAGGTGCAGATGCTTGCTTAGAAGAAATAAAAACAAATAGTGTTAAATTATTAATTATAGCAGAAGATGCTTCAGATAAAACTAAAAAAAATTATATTTTTTACGGTAATAAATATAATATTCCAGTTGCTATAGCAAGTACAGTAGATAATTTAAGTAAAGCTATTGGAAAGAAAAATAGAGCAATAATAGGTGTAAAAGATATTAATTTATCAAATGAAATACAAAAAATAATTAATGGGGGTGAAATTATTGGGTAAAGTTAAAATTCATGAAATAGCAAAAAAAATAGGACTAACAAGCAAAGAAGTAATAGACAGAGCACTAGAACTAAAAATAGAAGCTAAAAGTCATTTAAGTGCTATTACAGAAGAAGAAGCTCAAAAATTAGAAAATAGTTTCAAAAAGAAGGAAACTAAATCAGAAAATAAAAATCTAGAAAAAAAAGAAGACAAAAAAGAAAATAAGCCAAAAAAAGAAGTACCAGTAATTATTAGAAGAGAAGTAATAATTTCAGAAGAGGAACTTGCTAAAAAAGAAGAAGAAGAAAAGAAAAGAAAAATGCAAGAGCGTAAGGCAAATGTAGGATTTGTACAAAGAGATAAAAATAAAGATTACAATATTGTATATAGAGATAAGCCAACTAAGCCACTTACTGTAGAGGAATTATTTGGATTAAAGAAAAAAACTAAAGAAGAACCAAAGGAAGAAGTTAAAGAAGAAGTAAAAAAAGAGGAAGAAGTAAAGAAAGAAGAAGTAAAACCAGAAATTAAGAAAAGTGAAAGTGAGACTATGATAGAAATACAAACTAATTCAAATAAAGAAGTAAAAACAGTAAATGACAGAAATAATTCAAATGATTATAGAAACAATAAAAGCAGTCAAAATAATTATAGAAATAATAACCAAAACAACAACGGATTTAGAAATAATAACCAAAATAATGGTTATAGAAACAATAATCAAAATAACGATTATAAAAACAACAGAAATGGTCAAAATAATTTTAGAAACAATCAAAACAACAATGGTTATAGAAACAATAATTATAGAAATAATAATCAAGGAAATTATGAGAATAGAGGGCAAAGACCTCTTGATGAAAAAGGAATTGAAAAAAATATTAAAAACATAATGGCTGCAGACATTATAGAAAAAGAACCAGTTAGAGAATATAACAAAGCTATTGATAAACAAAAAAATAACAGATTTGATGATAATCCTAATAAGGCTAAAAAGAATAATAAAAATAGAAGAAATGAAGATTTTGATATTAATGAAAAGAAATTAAAAGGATTAAAACAAGAACGTAGTTTATCTAATATGTTTGGAGATCAAGAAGGTGGAATGCTAGATTATTACGATTTAACAACAGTTAGAGGAAAACGTAATAAAAAGAAAATAGCTAGACAAGAAAATGAACCTTCAAAACAAAAAATATTCAAACTAACAGAAATTACTATTCCAGAAACAATATCTGTTAAAGATCTAGCAGCAGAATTAAAGAAAACAAGTAGTGAGATAATTAAAAAACTATTAGGATATGGAATAATGGCAACAATAAATAATGACATCGATTTTGATACAGCATTTTTAATAGCTGAAGAATTTGGAGTAACAGCTAAAAAGAAAGAAATAGTTAAAGAAGAAGATGTATTATTTGATGATTCTGAAGACAACGAAGAAGACTTAGAAGAAAGACCACCAGTTATAGTTGTTATGGGACATGTTGACCATGGTAAAACATCACTTTTAGATGCTATTAGGTCAACAAATGTTATAGAAGGTGAAGCTGGAGGTATTACACAACATATAGGTGCATATCAAGTAAATATTAATGATAGAGATATTACTTTCTTAGATACACCTGGACACGAAGCATTTACAAGTATGCGTGCTAGAGGTGCACAAATTACTGATATAGCAATATTAGTAGTTGCAGCAGATGATGGTGTTATGCCACAAACTGTAGAGGCAATTAACCACGCAAAATCTGCAGGTATACCAATAATAGTAGCAGTAAATAAAATAGATCTACCAGGAGCTAATGTAGAAAAAATTAAAGAAGAATTAATGAAATATGAATTAGTTCCAGAAGAATGGGGTGGAGATACTATTTATGTACCAATATCAGCTAAGAAACATCAAAATATAGATCAATTGTTAGAAATGGTTCTATTAGTTGCTGATATGAAAGAACTAAAAGCAAATCCAAATAAACAAGCCAAAGGTGCTGTTATAGAAGCAAGACTTGATAAAGCAAAAGGTCCAATAGCTTCATTATTAGTACAAAGAGGAACTTTAGATGTTGGTGACACAATAGTAGTTGGATCTTCAATAGGTAGAATTAGGGCAATGAAAAATGATAAAGGACAAAGAGTTAAAAAAGCAGGTCCTTCTACACCAGTAGAAATAATGGGATTAACAGAAGTTCCAGTTGCAGGTGAAACTTTCTATGAAGTTAAAGATGAGAAAATGGCTAAACACTTAATTGAAAGAAGAAAACGTCAAGAAAGAGAAAAATCAATAAATGCAGGATCAAAAGTAACATTAGACAATCTATTTAGCCAAATGGAGGCTGGTAAATTAAAACAATTAAACTTAATAGTAAAGGCAGATGTTCAAGGTTCAGTAGAAGCTGTAAAACAATCATTAGAAAAACTTACTAACGATGAAGTTAAAGTAAGCGTAATACATGCAGCAGCTGGAGCTGTTACAGAAACAGATGTAACTTTAGCTAAAGTATCTAATGCAATTATAATTGCATTTAATGTAAGACCAGTACCAAGCGCTAAAGATGAAGCAGAAAAAGACGAAGTTGAAATAAAACAATATTCTGTAATATATCAAGCAATTGAAGATGTAGAAGCAGCTATGAAAGGTATGTTAGATCCAAAATTTGAAGAAAAAGTTATAGGAACAGCAGAAATCAGACAAACATTTAAGGTTTCTAATGTTGGAACTATAGGAGGAGCTTACGTATTAACAGGAAAACTTGAAAGAAATGCTGGAGTAAGAATAATTCGTGAAGAAGTTGTAATACATGACGGAAAACTTTCATCATTAAAGAGATTCAAGGATGATGCAAAAGAAGTTGCAAAAGGTTATGAATGTGGTGTACAAATAGAAAATTATAATGACATAAAAGAAGGAGACATCATTGAAGCTTATGTTATGGAAGAAATAAAACGTTAAAGGTTGGTGAGATTTATGCCTAATAGAAATAATCAAAGATTTGGAAGAATCGATGAAGAATTAAAAAAAGAAATAAGCAATATTATAAATTATGATCTTAAAAACCCAGATGTTACAGGAATGATAAGCGTAACAAAGGTAAAAGCAACTACAGATCTTAAATTTGCTAAAGTATATGTAAGTATATTAAATTCAAAAAATATAAAAACAACTTTAGCAGGACTTAAAAAATCATCAGGATTTATAAGAAGTGAAGTTGCAAAAAGAGTAAACTTAAGAAATACACCAGAATTAATATTTGAATTAGATGATTCTATAGAATATGGTGCTAGAATAGATTCAATTTTAAAAGAAGTAATGAAAGATATTAAACCAGGAGAGGAAGAATAGGATGACCTTAGATAATATAGTAGAAGAAATAAATAAAGCTAATACGATTGCTATACTAACACACGAAAGTCCAGATGGCGATGCTATGGGAAGCAGTTTAGCAATGTATAATGCATTAAGAGATATGGGGAAAAATCCTGATGTTATAATTCCAGAATATCCTAAGATATTTGAATTTTTACCAGGTACAGAGAGCATAATAGATAAACCAAGTGAAGAAGAATATGATTTAGCTATAGCTTTAGACTGTGGTGATTTAAAAAGATTAAATGGTTTTGCAAATGTATTTGAAAATGCAAAAACAACAATTTCTATAGATCACCATAGTATGAACCCTATGTTTGCAGATTATAACTATGTTAACCCTGCTTCACCAGCTTGTTGCCAAATATTAGTTATAGTATTAGAATACTTAAAAGTACAAATAACTAAAAATATTGGAACATGCTTATTAACAGGAATAATTACAGATACAGGCGGATTTAAATATTCAGGTGTATCTGCAGAAACATTTGAATTTGCAGCATGGCTATTAACTTCTGGTGTAAATGTTTCAGAAATATATAAAAAAGTTTTACAAATAAAAACAAGAGCTAACTATGAACTTACAAAAATTGCTATGAATAGAATGGAATTTTTAGAAGATAACAAAGTAACATTTACATATATAACATTAGAAGAACAAGCTAGATTTGGCAACGAAGAAGGTTCACATGAAGGAATAGTTGAATCTGGAAGAGATATTGAAGGTGTAGAAGTTTCTATATTCTTAAGAGAATCAGAAGATGGATACAAAGTTTCTTTAAGATCTAATGAATATATAAATGTTTCAGATGTATGCTTTATGTTTGGTGGCGGTGGACATCCTAGAGCAGCAGGATGCAAAATACAAGGAACGCCAGAACAAATAAAAAATAAACTATTAAATGAAATAAAAAAAGAACTAAATTAAGTACACTATAATAAAGATTTGAATTTATCAAATCTTTATTATTATATAGGAGACAATAAATAATGGATGGAATAATTATAATAAATAAAGAAAAAAATTATACATCACATGATGTGGTTGCAAAGGTAAAGAAAATACTAAATGTATCAAAAGTTGGACACACAGGAACTTTAGATCCGAATGCTACAGGAGTTTTACCTATTTTATTAAATAAAGGGACACTTTTATCAAAATATCTAATTAACCATGATAAGATTTATACTGCAACACTAAAATTAGGAGAAAAAACAGATACAGCAGATTCTGAGGGAAATATTATAGAAGAAAGACAAGTTGAACTATCAAATATAAAAAAAGAAAAAGTAATAGAGGTTTTAGATAGTTTTATAGGAAAACAAAAGCAAGTACCTCCAATGTATTCTGCTATAAAAATTGATGGTAAAAAAATGTATGAATACGCAAGAAAAGGAATAAAGGTTGATTTACCATCAAGAGAAATAGAAATTTATAATATTAGCTTAGAAAATATAGATGAAGAAAATAAATTAATTACTTTTACAGTAGAATGTTCAAAAGGAACTTATATAAGATCTTTATGTGAAGATATAGCATATAAATTAAATACAGTAGGATATATGAAAGAATTGAAAAGATTAAAAGTAGGAGACTTTAAAATAGAAAATTCAATAACATTAAATGAACTAAAAGAAGTAATAGAAAAAAATAAGATTAATGATTATCTAATATCACTAGAAAAATTCTTTGAAAAAGAAGAAAAAATTGTACTAAATGATAAAGAAATAAGACTATTTTTAAATGGAGCATTTTCTAAAAATAGTAAAAAATATAATTTAAAAGATGGAATATATAGAATATATAATGTTAATAATAATTTTATTGGAATAGGAATATCTAAAAATAGTGAGTTAAAAAGAGATATTATATTATAGGAGAAACAGATGAACGTAGAATATTTGAAAAGTGTAAAAACTAGAAAAATAGGCAAAAAAATAGAATTTTATGAGGAAATAAATTCTACACATACATATGCAAAAGAAAATATAGATAATTTAAATGATGGTACAGTTATTTTAGCTGATAAACAAACTGCTGGTAAAGGTACGAAAGGAAGAAAATGGTATACAGGAGCAGGCTTAAATATAGCGATGACGATTATTCTAAAACCAAATTGTGATCTCGATAAAATATCAACTTTAACAGTTGATACAGCAGAAATAGTACGCAAAACAATAAAAGAACTTTATAATTATGAATTAACAATAAAAAAACCAAATGATTTAATGCTAAATGGTAAGAAAATATCAGGAATTTTAACTGAAAGCAATAGTATAGGAAATAAATTAAACTATATAATATTAAGTATGGGATTTAATGTAAACGAGGATAATTTTGATGAAGAAACATCTGATATTGCAACTTCTTTAAAAAGAGAGTATAAAAAGGAATTTACAAGAGAAGAAATTATATTACATATAATAGAGAATTTAGATAAATATTATATTTTAAACATTTAACCCAAAATAATATAAATAGCAAAATATGCATATAAAATTATAAAAACAGCAATATTAATTAATTTTACTAATTCCGCCAAAGCGGATGAATAATATGGTTAAATTAAATAAATTTGTACGTATAAGTTTTGGTGGAAATATGCATATTGAAATGAGGGTAAAAGATATTAGAAAAAGAAAAAACTTAACATTAGCGCAATTATCAGAAAGAACAGGAATATCCGTAACACATATAAATGATGTTGAAAACGGATTAAAAGAACCAGGGCTTTCTGTATTAGTTAGGTTGTCGAGAGCTTTAGACGTACAAATAACAGAATTATATAGAGTAGTATGGTAAATAAAGGAGTTCTAAAACTTGAAAAATACAATGAAAGAATATTTTGAAAAGAGCAAGGCAGAATATGAAAAATACATAATAACAAATAATAGGCGACCAACTGAGAAAGAATGGAATCAAATAGCAAAAACAGATAAGTTATTATCAAGCTTATCTATGAGATATATAGGAAATATAACATTTAAAAAAAGAATTTTTTGATTAAAAAATTCTTTTTTTATTTTATTAATAGATATAGTTCTTAAAAACCTGTAAGTTCAATGGTTTGACTAAATATTTGTTATTTGATAAAATTACTTAGAAGAAAATCTGACCGGTCGGACTAATAGAAAAAATAGGCAGATTTCTTGTATACTATATTAGTATTGTTGGAGGTTAAATATGAAAATAGCATTTATGTTCCCAGGTCAAGGGGCTCAAAGCATTGGAATGGGAAAAGATTTATATGAAAATTATGAAGAAGTAAGAAAAATTTTTAATAAAGCATCAGAAATAACAAATATTGATATAGCAACTTTATGTTTTAACGGAATAAAGAGAGAATATAATCCAAATGAAGAATTACTAGATTCTAACCAAATAGCTGAGGATTTAAATAAAACAGAAAACACTCAAATAGCTATAGCTACTATGAGCTTAGCAATATTAGAAATATTAAAAAAAGAAAATATAAGTGCAGAATTAGCTGTTGGATTAAGTTTAGGAGAATATCCAGCATTAATATATGCAGGATATTTAGAATTTGAAGATGGAATTAAACTATTAAAGCAAAGAGGATATTTAATGGGAAATAAAGTTCCAAAAGATGATTATTCAATGGCAGCAGTAATAGGACTAGAAAGCAATAAAATAGAAGAAATTTGTAAAAAACTACAAGAAGAAAACTTATTTGTAGTACCTGCAAACTATAATTACTCTAATCAAACTGTAATATCTGGAACTTTAATGGCAATAGATAAAGCAATGGACATCCTAAAAGAAGCAGGAGCTAAAAAAGTTATAAAGCTACAAACAAGTGGACCATTCCATACATCAAAACTAAATGATGCAAAATTAGAATACTCAAAAGAACTAGATAAAGTATCATTTAAACAAGGAAAAATTGATGTAATAAAAAATATTGATGGAACTGTATATAGTAAAGAAGATGATATCAAAGAAATATTAGCAAATCATATAATAAGTCCAGTAAGATTTGATAAAGCAATTAGTCTAATGCAAGATAAAGGAATAGATACTTTTATAGAAGTTGGACCTGGTAAAGCATTATCAGGATTTGTAAAAAAAGAATTATCAGATGTTAAGGTACTTAATATATCTGATTGTGAAACTTTAGAAAAAACATTAAACGAGCTTAAAGCTTAAAAAATAAAAGGAGATTATTTAATATGGAAAATAATAAACCAGTTGCCCTTATAACAGGTGGTTCAAGAGGAATCGGAAAAGCAATAGCAATGAAATTTGCAAAAGAAGGTTATGATGTAGTCATTAATTATGTTTCTAGTAATACAGATACTGAGGCACTTAAAAGCGAATTTGAAACTTTAGGTGCAAAAACATTATTTATAAAAACAGATGTAACAAATTTTGAAGATTGCGAAAATATGGTTAAAGTAGCTATTGAAGAATTTGGAAGAATAGATGTATTAGTAAATAATGCAGGAATAACTAAAGATAATCTATTAATGAGAATGAAAGAAGAAGAATTCGATAAAGTTATTTCAATAAATTTAAAAGGAACTTTTAATGTAACAAAAGCAGTAGTACCATATATGATGAAAAAAAGAGAAGGAAGAATTGTAAATATATCATCAGTAGTAGGAGTTTCAGGAAATGCTGGACAATCAAATTATGCAGCTTCAAAAGCAGGTATAATTGGATTTACAAAAAGTGTGGCTAGAGAATTGGCATCAAGAAACATATTGTCAAATGCAATAGCACCAGGATTTATTGCAACAGATATGACATCTGTATTAAATGATTCTGTTAAAGAAAATATTAATAATCAAATTCCACTAAAAAGAATGGGATCTGCAGAAGAAGTTGCAGAAGTAGTATACTTTTTAGGCGGAAAGAATAATACATATATAACAGGCCAAGTATTAAATGTAGATGGCGGAATGATAATGTAATTTAAGGAAGGATGAATAAAACAAATGGAAAGAAGAGTAGTTGTAACAGGTATAGGAGCTATTACACCAATAGGAAATACAGCAGATGAATTTTGGAAAGGTATTAAAGAAGGAAAATGTGGTATAGATGAAATTACAGAATTTGATACTACAGATTTTAAAGTAAAGCTAGCTGCAGAAGTAAAAAATTTAAATTTAGAAGAACATTTTGATAGAAAAGAAATAAAGAGAATGGATAAATATTCTCATTTAGCAATAATTGCTGCAAGAGAAGCTATGAAAGATAGCGGAATTAATAGCGAAAACACAGATATGGATAGAGTAGGAATAGTAGTAAGTTCAGGAATTGGAGGATTAGCTACTATAGAAACAGCAAATAAAGCTTATGTAGAAAAAGGAGCAGACAAGGTACCCCCAATGTATATTCCAATGGGAATTGTTAATATGGCTTCAGGAAATATTTCAATAGATTTAGGAGCAAAAGGTGAATCAGTATCTATGGTAACAGCTTGTGCAAGTGGTACACATTCTATAGGAAATGCATATAGAATGATAAAACATGGATATGAAGATGCCGTAATAGCAGGAGGAACAGAAAGCTCTATAACACCAACAGGTGTAGCAGGATTTATGAATATGAAAGCTTTAACACAAGCTACAGATAAAAACAGAGCAAGTATACCATTCGACAAAGAAAGAAGTGGATTTGTAATGGGAGAAGGTTCTGGAGTTATTATATTAGAAGAATTAGAACATGCTAAAAATAGGGGAGCTAAAATATATGCAGAAGTAGTAGGATATGGAGCTTCTTCTGATTCTTATCATATAACATCACCAGCGCCAGAAGGAGAAGGAGCTGCAAAAGCTATAACAAAAGCAATTAAAGATGCAAATATAAAACCAGAAGATATAACATATATAAATGCTCATGGAACTTCAACACATTTAAATGATTCTTGCGAAACAATGGCAATAAAAAAAGCATTTGGAGAAGAAGCAAGTAAAAAGGTTATGGTTAGTTCAACAAAAGGAAATACAGGACATTTATTAGGAGCAGCTGGAGGAGTAGAAGCAATCGCATGTATCAAAGCAATTCAAGATAATTTTGTACCACCTACAATAAACTATAAAGTACCAGATGAAGAATGCGATTTAGACATTGTACCAAATGTTGGTAGAAACGTAGAAGTAAAATATGCAATGTCTAATTCATTAGGATTTGGTGGTCATAATAGTTCAATAATATTTAAAAAATATGAAGGATAATATAAAGGAGAAAAAATAATGGAATATCAAGAATTAAAAAAGATTATTAAAGATATGGAAAATTTTAAATTAGATAGTGTTAAAATTGAATTTCCAGATGGAACAAAAATTAGTATGAAAAAAAACCAAAATAATAATGTAGTTTATGCTCCAAGAGAAACTGCTACACAAGTTAGCATAAATAATAGCAATGAAAACACAGCAGTACAATCTAAGGAAAAAGAAGAAGATTTTAAAGTAGTAAAATCACCAATGGTTGGAACTTTTTATTCTAGTCCATCACCTAAAGACGCACCTTTTGTAAAAAAAGGTGATAAAGTAAGAAAAGGTGATGTACTTTGTGTTGTAGAAGCTATGAAACTTATGAATGAAATTGAATCAGAATTTGATGGAGAAATAGTAGAAGTTTGCGTAGCAAATGAAGATATGGTTGACTTTGGAACACCATTATTTAAGATTAAATAATAAAAGGAGTTTTTAATATGTTAGATATAAATCAAATTATGGAAATAATTCCTCAAAGACCACCATTTTTAATGATTGATAAGGTAGAAGAATTAGTACCAGGAGAATCTTGTACTGCATATAAGAATGTTTGTATAAACGAACCACATTTTCAAGGACATTTTCCAGGTAATCCAATAATGCCAGGAGTTTTAACAATTGAAGCACTAGCCCAAACAGGTGCAGTTGCCATTCTATCTTTAGAAGAAAATAAAGGAAGAAATGCACTATTTGGAGGAGTTGATAAATTACGCTTTAAAAGACAAGTAATTCCAGGTGATGTATTAAAATTAGAGGTTAAAATTATAAAGAGAAAAGGACCAATAGGAGTAGGTGAAGCTATTGCTACAGTTAATGGAGAAGTAGCAGTAAAAGGTGAACTTACTTTTGCTATTGTATAATAAGGAGATAAAAATGTTAAATAAAATATTAGTAGCTAATCGTGGCGAGATTGCTGTTAGAATTATACGTGCATGCAGAGAAATGGGAATTAGAACTGTTGCTGTATATTCAGAAGCAGATAAATATTCATTACATAAAGAATTAGCTGATGAAGCTGTGTGTATAGGACCAGCTCCATCAAATAAAAGCTATTTAAATATAAAATCTATAATAGAAGCAGCATGCTTAACTGGTTGTGATAGTATTCATCCAGGATTTGGATTCTTATCAGAAAATAGTCATTTTGCTAAAATTTGTGAAGAAACAGGAATAAAATTTATAGGGCCATCTTATCTATTAATAGATTTGATGGGAAATAAATCTAAAGCAAAAGAAACAATGAAGAAAGCTGGTGTACCAGTAGTACCTGGGTCAGATGGATTAATTCATTCATCTTTAGAAGCAGCTAAAATTGCACAAAAAATTAAATATCCAGTTATATTAAAAGCGTCAGCAGGTGGTGGAGGAAGAGGTATTCGTATTGCATATAATGAAGAAGAACTTCTAAAATCATATGAAATAGTAAAACAAGAAGCTAAAGTATCTTTTAATGATGACAGTATTTACATGGAAAAATTTATAGAAAACCCAAGACATGTCGAGATTCAAATATTAGCAGATGAATTTGGAAACGCAGTTCACTTAGGAGAAAGAGATTGTTCTGTTCAAAGAAAAAATCAAAAAATTCTGGAAGAAACACCTTCAGAAGCCATAGATGATAAATTAAGACAAAAAATGGGAGAAGTAGCAGTTAAAGCAGTTAAAGATATTGGATATGCAAATGCTGGAACAATAGAATTTTTAGTAGATAAAAATAAAGATTTCTATTTTATGGAAATGAATACAAGAATTCAAGTAGAACATCCTGTAACTGAAATGGTAACAGGTATGGACTTAATAAAAGAGCAAATAAAAATTGCATCAGGTGAAAGATTAGAATATAGTCAAGAAGACATAAAATTTACAGGGCACAGCTTAGAAGCTAGAATTAATGCTGAAAATCCAGATAAGAACTTTATGCCTTGCCCAGGAGTTATAAATGAAATTCATATACCAGGAGGAAACGGCATAAGAGTAGATACAGCAGCATATACAGGATATAAAGTGCCTCAAAACTATGATTCGATGGTAGCAAAAGTAATTGTACATGGCAAAGATAGAAAAGAATCAATTGCTAAAATGAGAAGTGCTTTAGCTGAATTAGTAATAGACGGGATAGATACTAACAGGGATTTCTTATTAAAAATATTAGAAAATGAAAACTTTAAAAATAATAATTATGATACATCCTTTATAGCAAAAGAGTTTGGACTATAATTATAGGAGGAAGTAAAAAAATGATTATAGATAAAATAAAAAAATTAAATGAGCCAGAATCTATAAAAGTTGGAACAGCTGACATCCTTGTTGGAAAATGGGTTAAATGTGACGCTTGCAAAGAAATTTTATATAAAGATGAGGTACATAAAAATTTAAGTGTATGTCCAAATTGTGGTAAACATTTTAGAATATCTGCTAGACGTAGAATTAGTCAAATTGTAGATGAAGGTACTTTTAAAGAAATAAATGAAAATATGCAAACTACAGATCCATTAAATTTTGAAGGATATACCAAGAAACTAGAAACTTTACAAGAAAAAACAAAAATAAATGAGGCTGTAAAAACTGGATTTGGAGAGATTAATGGAAATAAAGTAGTACTAGCAGTAATGGATGGAAATTTTATGATGGGAAGTATGGGAAGTGTTGTTGGAGAAAAAATAACTCTAGCAATAGAAGAGGCAATAAGACATAGATTACCATTTGTAGCTTTCTGTGTTTCAGGAGGAGCTAGAATGCAAGAAGGAATTATATCATTAATGCAAATGGCTAAAACATCAGCAGCACTTTCTAAACTAAATGAAGAAGGATTATTATATATATCAGTGTTAACTGATCCAACTACAGGTGGAGTTACAGCAAGTTTTGCAATGCTTGGAGATATAATTATAGCAGAACCTAAAGCACTAATAGGATTTGCGGGTCCAAGAGTAATTGAGCAAACTATAAAACAAAAATTGCCAGAAGGTTTCCAAAAATCAGAATTCCTATTAGAACATGGTTTTATAGATATGATTGTAGAAAGAAAGAATATGAAAGATACAATTGCAAAATTGATTTCACTTCACAAGTAAGGAGGAAAATAAAGTGACTAAAAAATTATCTGCATGGGATAGAGTTGTTTTAGCGAGAAGAGCTGATAGACCTAAAGCATTAGATTATATAAACGATATATTTGATGAATTTATAGAGCTTCATGGAGATAGAGAATTCGGAGATGATAAATCTATTGTTGGAGGTATAGCAACTCTAAAAGGAAAAGTTGTAACAGTAATTGGACAACAAAAGGGAAAAACGACCAAAGAAAACATGGAAAGAAACTTTGGTATGACAAATCCAGAAGGATACAGAAAAGCACTAAGACTTATGAAACAAGCAGAAAAATTTAATAGACCCATAATAACATTCATAGATACTCCAGGAGCTTATCCAGGGATAGGAGCAGAAGAAAGAGGTCAAGGAGAAGCAATTGCAAGAAATATGTATGAAATGGCTAGATTAAAGGTGCCTATTATTGCAATAGTAATAGGAGAAGGTTCTAGTGGTGGTGCTCTTGCTTTATGCGTATCAGATAAAATATTAATGCTAGAAAATTCTGTATATTCAATATTATCACCAGAAGGGTTTGCAAGTATCCTATATAAAGATTCTTCAAAAAATGAAGAAGCAGCAGAAAAAATGCGAATTACAGCAAAAGACCTAAAGGAATTAAATATAATAGATGAAATTATAAAAGAACCTGGAGAGGGTGCACACGAGTCTAGAGAAAAGGTTTCAAACAGTATTAAAAAAGCTCTTTTAAAATATTTAGAAGAACTACAAAACATAGATACTAACCTATTAATTGAAAATAGATATGAAAAATTTAGAAAAATGGGAGAAGTACAAATTAAGGAGGAAAATTAAAATGATATTAGAAGGTAAAAAAGTAGTTATAATGGGAATTAGAAACAAATGGAGTATAGCTTGGGGAGCAGCAAAATCAGCATATGAACAAGGAGCACAAGTAATTTTTACACATAATGCAGCAGAAGCAGAAGATAAAGTTCAAGCTTTAATTTCTGAAATACCAGGTTCAAAATCTTTCCCTTGCGATGCAGGATCAGATGAAAGCATAAAAGAATGTTTAGAAAAAATTAAAGCAGAATATGGAAAAGTAGATGGAATATTACATAGTATAGCTCATGCTTTCACAGATGACCTAAGAAACGATTTTATATACACATCTAGAGAGGGATATGCTCATGCATGTGATATAAGTGCATATTCTTTTGTAGCAACAGCTAGAATAGCAAAAGAATTAGATATGTTAAATGAAGGAGCAAGTTTAGTTACATTTACATATTTTGGTTCAGAAAAAGTAATGGAAGGATATAATGTAATGGGAGTTGCAAAAGCAGCTTTAGAGACAAGTATAAAATACTTAGCAAAAGATTTAGGAAAAGATGGATGCAGAGTAAATGCAGTATCAGCTGGACCTATAAAAACTTTATCAGCTAAAGGAATTAAAGACTTTGGTTCTATATTAGATGTTGTTGAACAAAGAGCACCATTACATGCAAATGTTACTACAAAACAAGTTGGAGATGTAACAGCATTCTTATTTAGTGATTTATCTTCAGCTGTAACAGGAGAAGTTATACATGCTGATAATGGATTTAATGTAACAGGTGTATAAAAATATAAAATAAATTACAAAAATATATTGACAATCATAATTAAATTATGCTAATATTAAGATTGTCAGTAGATATGCGGATGTGGCGGAACTGGCAGACGCGCTGGTCTTAGGAACCAGTGCCAACGGCGTGGAGGTTCGAGTCCTCTCATCCGCACCAAAAAACACAAAATATTTAATTTTGTGTTTTTTTATTGCTTTTAAATTTTACTTATGTAGTCATTTTTGATTTTAATTAAGATTTATGGTATAATATAAATATTAAACTTGAAAGGAAGGTATTACTATGAATCATCTAGTACGGTTAACAGCAAGTAACTATCGGGATTATAGACGTAGTCTAACAAAAGTGGAGTATAGTTTTACTAAAAGAGGTTCACAAAATTTGGTAGATGCGCATTTGGTTGCACAAATTTCTCAAAGTAGCATTCTTGGCAAAGGAGATTTTCTTGATGAAATAGAAAAGCCAAATACAGCAATGTATGTATACAAAAATGATGCTGAAGAGAATATCGGTATCGCCATCTTAACTTTTTCAAAAAGAACATGCAATATTCATGATTTTGCAGTTTTTGAAAAAGGAAAAGGATTAGGTACAGAGCTGTATAAGCAAATCAAGGAAGTTATTACTGAAAAAGGATGTAAAGAAGTAACCCTATGGTGCCCTTTTGAAGGTGCACAGGAATTTTGGAAAGCAATGGATTTTTTTGAAATCCCGAAACAGCAATTTTGTTTTAAGAGTTTTTTATAGTAATAGCAAAGACAAATGCCCTGCAAATGTTCAAATGAACAGAAGTAGGGCTCTTTCATTTATATAAATAATCAAAAAATACAAAATGAGGTTGATATTTTTTGATGCTTGTAGTATAAATAATAAATATATAGTATAAAAAATGGAATAATAAAAATAAAAACAAATGTAAAAGGGGATAAGAAATGAACGTACCAGTGATGAAGAACAAAGAATATGTTGTAGATATCATTGATAATGGATTTGAAGGAGAAGGAATTGCCAAAATTGATAATTTTACAATTTTTATTCCTGGTGCTATAAAGGGAGAAAAAGTAAAAATACTAGTTATAAAAGTACTTTCTTCACATGCTTATGGAAAATTAATAGAGATAATAAAGAAATCTAAACATAGAGTAGAATGTGATTGCTCTACATATAAAAGATGTGGAGGATGTACATTAAGACATATAGACTATCAAGAAACACTAAATATAAAGCAACGAAATGTACAAAATTTAGTAAATAAAGGAAATAATAAAGATATAAAAGTATTAGAAACAATTGGAATGGGAATACCATATCAATATAGAAATAAGGCACAATACCCATTAGGAATAAATAAAAAAGGACAAGCAGAAATAGGAGTATATGCAAGTCGTAGTCATGAAATTATACCAATGGATAACTGTGCAATCCAACACAAAATATCAGAACAAATTGCTAAATTTATATATTATTTTATAAAAGATAATAATATTCCAATATATGATGAAAAGACAGGTAAAGGAATTTTTAGACATATTGTAATAAAACTAGGCGTACAAACTGATGAGATAATGTGCATCCTAGTTATTAATGGAAAAGATTTTCCAAGAGAAGATGAGCTAGTAACAATGCTAATAAGAGAATTTCCAAAAATAAAAACAATAGTAAAGAATATAAATACTAAAAATACAAATGTTATATTAGGGAAAGAAAATATTAGTATATATGGTAATGGATATATTACCGATATTTTAGGAGATTATAAATTTAAAATTTCACCTATGTCTTTCTATCAAGTAAATCCTATTCAAACAGAGTTATTATATAATAAAGCGATAGAAATGTCTGGATTACCTGAAAATAGAATGAATACCGCTCTAGATTTATACTGCGGAATAGGAACAATTGGAATATTCCTATCAAAATATGTAGACTATGTATATGGAATAGAAATAGTTCCAGAAGCAATAGAAGACGCTAAAGAGAATGCAAAAATGAATAACATAGATAATATAGAATTTATGGTTGGAGATGTAGAATATGCTTTATCAGAACTAATTGAGAATAGAAAAGTAAATCCTGATATAGTATTTGTAGATCCACCAAGAAAAGGTTTAGATAAAAATACGATAGATAATTTATTGAAAATAAAACCTAAGAAAATAGTGTATATAAGTTGTAATCCTGCTACATTAGTTAGAGATATAAATTTACTTAGTGAAACGTATACTACAAATGAGATACAACCAATTGATTGTTTCCCTTACACTAGCCATGTGGAGTGTATAGTAGTGCTACAGCTAAGCTAATTTTAAAACAAAATAAAAAATAATTTTAGAAAAATAAAGTATTTGTAATACTTTATTTTTTTTTATACTTATAGTAAAATGAATTCGATTAAATAAAAATAATAGGAGATAAAAGATGGATAATTGGATTTTATGCGTAGCACTATATTTAGTTTTAGCAACAGCTTTTACACAATTTTATAAGATTGCTACAAAAACTTTAAAAAAACCTGGAGCTCTAACAGTATTATTACAAGTTATATCTGGATTAATAGTACTATTATTGATACCTTTTTACGAAATTAAATTTTCTGCAGATCCATATGTATATATTATGCTTGGATTAGCAATAATTTTTTATGCAATATCTGATAGAATAAATACAACAGTTAGAAGCGGAATAGAAGCTTCTACGTTTAGTATTTTAAAACAATTATCTACTACGTTTATGATATTTGCTGGTCTATTATTTTTTAAAGAAGAGTTTATTCTAACTAAATTTATTGGTGCAATGATTATAATATTTAGTAATATTTTAATCTTTTATAAAAAAGGAAAATTTGAATTTAATAAATATATATTATTTGGAATATTAGCTAACATATCATTTACTATTGCTTTATTCCTAGATGTTAATATATCAAATAATTTTACACTACCAATATATGTAGGCACAACATTAATAGTTCCTGCTATACTAATAAGCATTACTGAAAAAATAAAACTATCAGAAATAAAAGAAGAATTTATAAATGGAAATAAAAAAGCAATTATAATTACATCTGTATGCTGGGGAACAGCAATACTTGCACAACTTAGAGCATATCAATTAGGAGATGTAACAACAATAGCACCACTATGTGCTTTAACTGTAATTTTAAATGTAATAGTAGGTTACTTATTTCAAAATGAAAGAGATAATATGCTAAGAAAAATTATATCAGCAATATTGATAATTATAAGTGTGGTTCTAATAAAAATTAATTCTTAGGAGAGGCATGAAATCATGAATAAAGTAGAAAATGTATTAAACTTTTATTTATTAACATCTACTTTGAAAGATAAAGTAAGAAGTGGATGGAAGATATGGAATATTGAAAGAGAAAGAGTAGAAAGTGTAGCAGAACATATTTATGGAACTTGTATGCTTGCAATAGCTATAGATTCAGAATATAAAATGAATATAGATTTACAAAAAACAATTTTAATGATTGCATTGCACGAAGTAGAAGAAATACAAATAGGAGATTTAACTCCATTTGATAATATTACTCAAGAGGAAAAAAGAAAAATAGGAAAAAAAGCAGTGGAATACGTTTTTGATGGATTAATTAAAAAGCAAGAGTATATTGATTTAATAGAAGAATTCGAAATTATGGAAACTAGAGAATCAATATTTGCAAAAATGTGTGATAAATTAGAAGCAGATATTCAAAGTAAGTTATACTGTGAAGAAGGAGTATTGGATATAAATAACATAAATAATGCTCATTTATTGGATGATATAAGAATTAAAAAATTAATATCAGAAGGAGCAAAATCGATAGCAGACTTATTTATAGAAAATGATAGACCATTATATAAAGAAGATGAATTTATAGAAATATTAGATTATATAAAGGAAAATGAAATATCTAAACTAAAAAAGGGAGAAAATTAATGAGAATAGGAATAGATATAGATGATACTACAGTCATAACAGTAAATTCAATGGTAAAATATGCCGATAAGTATGATACGCTTGTGTTAGGAAGACAAGGAACTAATAATAACTTAGGATTAATAACAAATAGATACTATTTAAAAGCATTATATGGATGGACAGATGAAGAAAAATTTGGATTTTTTAATATGTACTATAAAAATGTATTAGAAGAATGTGTTCCTATGCCAAATGTAGATAAAGTTATAAAAAAACTAAAAGAAGATGGACATGAAATATACTTTATAACTGCTAGATTAAATAATATACCAGAATGTAATACAGAAGAAATAACAAAAGAAACATTAAAAAGGGGAAATATACCATATGATAAGCTTATTATAAATGCAAGTGATAAAATATTAGCTTGCAAAGAAAACAAAATAGATTTCTTTATAGAAGATAGTTATGAAACTTGCAAGCAACTCTCTGAGATTAATATTCCAAGCATATTAATGACAACAAAAATGAATGAAAATATTGATGAAGGCAATATAAGAAGAGTATATAACTGGGATGAAATATATAGTGAAATAGTAAAATATAATAAATAAAGGAAATAAAAATGAAATTAAAAGATTTAGAAATAGAATATGATAAACTACAAAAAGAATATGGAGCAAAAGAACTAGATGCAATATATAATGGTGGATGTTCTAAAAATCCGGATATCTGTTTTGTATTTATGAATCCAACAGGTAGAAATATTGCATCATCTAAAGACTGGAAAGGAATAAAATCTCCTTGGATAGGCACAAAAAATATTTGGGATTTATTCTATGCAGTAGATTTATTAGATGAAAAAATATATAGAGAAATTAAATCCATAAAACCTAATGAATGGACAGAAGAATTTGCAAAAGAGGTATATAAAAATGTTAGTGATAACAGATACTTTATTACTAACCTTGGAAAATGTACTCAGGTAGATGCAAGAGAATTACCTAATAGTGTGTATGATAAATATTTAGAACTATTAGAAAAAGAAATAGAAATTATAAATCCAAAAGTAGTTATACTTTTCGGAAATCAAGTTAGCTCAATAGTTTTAAATAAAAAAATATCAGTTTCTCAATGTAGAAAAGAATTATTTAAAAAAGAGATTAATGGTAAAGAATATAATTGCTATTCAGTATATTATCCAGTAGGTAATGGAAGATTTAATATAGATAAATCAATAGAAGATATAAAATATATCATAAATAAGGAGAAATAGAATGAGTAAAATAATAATTGAAGTAGGTTCAACTTGTACAAAAGTTGATGAAATTAATAATGAAGATATTAATCATATAACTACAGAAACAATTCAATTCAAGAAAAACTTTAAAAAAGATAATAAATTAAATGATGACGATGTTAAAAGATTAATTGAATTAACAAACAAGCAAAAAGAACTTTCAAATAATATATATGCGTGTGGTACAAGTGTGTTTAGAAATCTTACAAATACTCAAAGAGAAGAATTTTTAAAATTGTTTAAGAAAGAAACAAATTTAGATTTTGATATTATATCTCCAGAAAAAGAAAATGAGCTTACAATGAAAGGAGCTACAAAATATGTAGAAAATAAAAAAGTAGCAGTATTTGTTGGAGGCGGAGGCTCTACAGAAATTGCTGTATATGAAGATGGAGTAAAAGAAACGGTTAATTCAAAAGTAGGAGTTATAGATATAATGAATTTATTTCCAGATTTAGCAGAAGATTTTGCTACAACTGATATCGAAACAGTAAAAGAAGAAGTAAGAAAAAGACTAAATCTTCCTAAAGAAAAAGCTGACATATTAATATTAGCTGGTGGAGGACATAAATTCTTTGCTTTAAATTCTGGAATAAAATATGTAGATAATACTTTGTATGAAGATTCTATGCAACCAATAATGATGGATATAGAATTAAGAAAAAAGGAAACAGAAAGATATTATAAAGAAATATCTTTAGATGAAATAAGAAATAAATCTGATGATCCAAATTGGTGGTATGCAACCAGAGGAATGTGCGCATTTGTACTAGTTGTAGCTGAAACAATAGGAGCAAAATACATAGTTCCAACAGATATATCAATGGTACATGGACTAATATAAATTTAAATAAAAAATCTTTCAACCTATTGCAAAAATTCACATAATGTGGTAAAATAAAATTTGTTGTTATAAACAATCTTTATTTTATTAGGAGGTAATTGTCATGGAAAAAAACTACAAGATTTATCACGTTACACGGAATTTAGCTAAACATTCCTTTGAACTTGATGATAAGCTTTACGGCTCTCCGTTATCAAAAGAGAAGACAGACTGGGCAGTAGACGATCCGGAAAAGTACTTGAAGGATCTGCAGGAAGAGTACAATCTGCTGGAGAACAGAATGGATGATTTTGCCTATGTTATGAGGCAGAAAGGTCTGGGCGATATTGTTGATAAAATTGCTACTTATATTCCTGATATGGATATTAAGACGGCGGACTACCACATCTATCACAGATTTACAGATCGGTCATTCAACTATCTGGAGAAGATTGTATACCAGCTTGGCAGCGACGGAGTAGATGGTATTACGTTAAACGTTCCGAAAGCGGTTCGACAGCTGAATGCAATTCATGCGGCGCTGTATGACATCAAGGTGAGCATGGTAAGATTTGCAGAATATGCGAAATCGCAGAATTCCTAAGACAACCTAAAAAAAGTATAGGAAACAGCAGGACTCAATGAGCCCTGTTGTTTCTTTTTTTATTTACATCTAGCAAAAAAAATATCTTTCTGATATACTTAGAGTGCATATAAAAATAAGGAGAAAAATATGATATCAATAAACGAATTAAAACATAGATTGCCACAAGACTTTATGAATGAAATATATGAAAACTATTCACCACATGTAGTAGATGATATACTTCTAGGAATATTATCAAAAAGATATACTACTTTAAGAGTGAATACGATGAAATATAATGTACAAGATTTAATGAAATATTTTAAAGAAATAAATATTAAGTTTGAAAGAGTACTTTGGTATAATGATGCATTAGTAATAAAAAATGCAACAGAGAAGGAAATGCAAAAATTAGATATTTATGAAAAAGGCTATATATATCTTCAAAGTTTATCTAGTATGATACCACCTTTAGTGTTAAGTCCAATGGAAAATGAAAATATATTAGATTTAACAGCAGCACCTGGAAGTAAAACAACTCAAATGTCTGCTATGATGAATAATAGAGGATATATTTTAGCAAATGAATTAGATAAAATTAGATGTGAAAGGCTAAAATATAATGTAGAAAGTCAGGGCTCAAATATAATAGAAGTTGTAAATGGAAGAGGAGAGAGAATAGGAGAAAATTATTCAGAAACTTTTGATAAAGTACTATTAGATACACCTTGTAGTGGGGAAGGAAGATTTACAATAAATAATGTACAAAGCTATAGAGATTGGTCTTTAAAGAAAGTTAAAGATTTATCAAAAGTACAAAAAAAATTATTTAAAAGTGCATATGAAGCTTTAAAACCAAATGGAATAATGGTATATTCTACTTGTACAATAAATAAAGAAGAAAACGAATATATTTTAGACTGGGCATTAGATAATTTAGATTTAAAAATGGTAGATATTGATTTAAAAATAAAAGATGCTATGCAAGCATTTAATGAAGACGTAAACAATAAATCTATAAATAAAGCGATTAGAATCTTACCATCAAAAGAAATGGAAGGATTTTTCGTAGCAAAACTTATAAAACAGAAGTAAAAATAGGAGTAAATATGGAGAATTTAGATGAAATACAAATGAGAAAAAGAAATATGAGATTATTTCCTATATATAAAACCTTATCTTGGGATTATTTATTTTTCTATACAATAAATTTCTTATTCTTAACGCAAATTAAAAATATAGATCCAGCAGATGTTTTAATAATAGATTCATTTTATTATTTATTTGGAATGATTACACAAATACCAGCTACCTTTATAGTTGAGCGCTTAGGTAGAAAAAATAGTATGATTTTTGCAAATATTCTAAATGCAATTTATATGATTGTAATAATTTTTAGTAAAAATCTTCTAAATCTTATCATTGCTGAAATAATATCATCATCAGCATTTGCAATGAAAGAGGTAGCAGATCCAAGTTTATTAAATGAATCAATTCCGAAAGCTAAAAATAAAAGTAGAATATTTGCAAAAATTAATGAAAAGGGTGCATCAAGATATTATATACTAAATGCAATATCAACTATGCTTGCTGGAATTTTATATAAAATAAATGGATATATACCAATAATTATATCTTTTTTAATAATAGTAATTTCAACAATAATTTCTTGTAAGTTTATAGAGCCAGTAAAAAAAGAAAAAGTAAAAATAGAACACGAAAACATATTAAAAGATTTAAAACAAGGATTTAAATTTATATTAAACTCTGATAGATTAAAAAGCTTATTATTATATTCGGCGATTATGAGTAGCTTATTTTGCATAATGCAAACATACGAAATAAATCTGTTAGAAGAACTTAATATATCATCAGTAGTTATTGGCTTTCTATTTGCAATATTAGGATTAACATCAGGAATAGCTAGTAAAAACCAAGAAAGAGTACATAAACGATTTAAAAATAAATCGTTACAAGCGATTGCAACAGGAGCAGTTGTAAGTGTATTTATAACAGGGATTACTGCTTTATCTATAAAAAATATTTATGTTGCAATGATAATTATAGCAATCCAATATGCATTAAAATATATTTGCTCTGGACTTTACTATAATCTAATAGAAAAATATTTAAGAAATTTTGCAAATGAAAAAATTGATACAAAAATATTTGCAGTAAATAAATTATTAAAAAGTACAGTATGCGCACTAATGGGAATAGGTGCTTCTATTTTGTTAGATAAATTTAATACAGTATATTGCATAATAATAGTAAGTTTAGTATATTCACTATTTGTAATTTTAATATGTAAGTATATGAAACCTAGGGTAGGGCTTTCTCCAAATGAGTATGGTAAAAATGAAAGAAAATACGATGAACTAAAAGTATAAAATAAAGGAGTAAACTATGGGATACTTTAATAAATTAAATACATTTGTAAAAGAATATTTTAATATATTATCAAATGGTGATATACCAGATTTTTTAGAAGAATACATAATGACTGATGAAATGCAAAGAATATCTAAAATTAGTATGTGTTGTGGAACAGACTACAGTGATATATTTGATAATAAATTTTTTTATTCAAATTTAGATCATAGTGTAGGAGTAGCATTAATAGTTTGGAACTTTACTAAAGATAGAAAACAAACATTAGCAGGACTATTTCACGATATAGCAACACCTGTATTTAAACATTGCATAGATTTTATGAACGGAGATTATGAAAAACAAGAATCTACAGAAGAATTAACAACAGAACTTATAAAAAACTCTAAGCAGATAATGGCTTTATTAAGAAGGGATGGTATAAGCTTAGAAGAAGTAAATGACTATAAAATATACCCAATAGCAGACAACGATACTCCAAGATTATCTGCAGATAGATTTGAATATAATTTTTCTTGTGGTTTTGCAGTAGAAGATGTTTGGAAAAATTTAGACGATATTAAAGAAGCATATCAAGATGTAACTATATTTAAAAATGAAGAAGGAATAATAGAGTTAGGATTTAAAACAAAAGAAATAGCAGAAAAATATATAAGTAAAATAAAATATGTATGGTACTTATTATATTGCAATGAAGATAAAATAGTAATGCAATTTATTGCCGATACAGTAAAGAAAATGAATGATAGAGGATATATAACAAAAAATGATTTATATACTTTATCAGAAAAAGAAATTATAGAAAAAATATTAAAATGTGAAGATAAAGATATTTCTGAAAAGTTTAAAAAGTTTCAAAAAATAACTGAGGTATATGATAGCGAAACGATAGTAGAGGAAAAATATTGTATAGGGATAAAAGCTAAAAGAAGATATATAATTCCTTTAGTATACGATAATGGAGTAGTAAAAAGAATAAATGAAATTTCAGAAAATGCCAAAAAAGAAATAGATGAATATTTAAATTATAATACAAGTAAATATACATATATCGATTTAAATTATGAGAGATAAAAGCCTTAAATATCAAGTGATTATAACTTCTACTAATTTGCACTAGATTGAAAAATATGGTAAAATATAGTTATGTAAACGTTACATCACTTTAAAAATCACGTGTTCTATTTTATAGAACATTAAGGAGGAATACTTATGCAACACACAAAAAAACTTTTTAGAAACTGTCCACATGACAGACGGAGGAGATGCAAAGGATGCGTAAACTATAAGCACTGTGTAGCAAAGAAGGTTAAGCGGAGAATGAAGAAAGCTGCTAGAATGTATGGAAGGTCTTATTTATTTCTGTTTGTCCTAATTATTATAGCAATTGTAGCATTAGCAATAATGCATAATTATAATGCTAAGCAAAAACAGAAATTTGAAGAAGACAGTAACCATATAATTTCTACAGTTATAGTAGACTATTCAATGCCTATAGTAACAACAACAGCAACAGCAACAGCAACAGTATCAAAATCTGCAGTATATACTTCTGCACAGCCAAGTTGTACGAGTGTAGAAATTATGACTAAAGATGATGATAAGGCAACAATATCTGCATATGGCCCAAGTGAAACCTACTATTACATAGTAACAAATGAGGAAAGAAAAGCCTTAGAAAAACTTGTGTATCAAGAATCACGGGGGGAACCATTTAAAGGACAAGTTGCAGTTGCAGCAACAGTATTAAATAGATATACGTCAAAAAGTAAAGAATTTGATACATCATCTATTATTGCTGTAATTGTAGACAAAAATCAATTTGCAGATATAAGCTCTGTAACACAAAGCCAATTAGACTCTGTCCCAAGTTGTAGAGAGGCAGTAGAGGCAGCACTTAAAGGATGGGATCCTACTAGGATAGAATTCCCAAATGGAGCAAAATACTTTTATGAACCAAAGGGCGTAGAAGGATACCAAAAAGAGATTCGCGAAGGAATACATGTATACCCAATAGGAAACCATTATTTTCACGAAAATTTTGATAAGTAATCCAAAAAATGGAATCGTATTATTAGAAATATTTTCTTTTATACGGTTCCTTTTTTTATGCTATTATGATATTATTCGTGTATAAAGGAGAAAAATATGAAAAATTTAAAATATATAATACCTATAGTAATTGTTTTAATAATGCTTTTAGCTTTTACAATTTACTATAATAATAAAGAAGAGAAATTTAAAGAAATTAGTAAAAATGTATACTCAGAAAATATTAAAAATCCTGATAGAATTATATATAAACCATCAAAGGAAGATAGGTATTATGAAATATTATCAAATGAAGAATTATATAACCAAATAATACAAACAATTTCAGAAAATATAGGGGAACTTAATAAAAAAGAAGAAATATCACAAGAAAGAATAGATGAAATTCATAAAGATAATTCGTATCTTGAATTTGATTATAATAGAGAAAGTAAAAATTATATAATTCCAATTAATGCAGAAAATATTGGAGTTATAAAACTAAAAGCTGAAGGCGGAACTGTATTAAATTCACGTATAAAACACACAAGATACTTAAAAAGATATATAGATAAATATATAAAAGAAAATGAAAGAAAAAGCTATACAATGAATACGAATCAGGAATATGTTTCAAAAAATGTAGTAGAAATATTTCCTTATAGATATAAGCAAGAATTTAAAGAAATAGATTATACTGTATATCAAAAAATTATCACTAACTGGGAAGATTATGAACTATATAAAGCAATGTGTCAATTAGAATTTGATGAACTATTACCAGAAGACATTTTTGATGATAATGTTTTAGTATTAACTATGTCGATGCCAAGCAAAGTTAGTGTAAAAATTTCTATTGGAAATTTAAAATATACATATGATTCTGATGAAAATAGCATTTATAGTGGCTATCGTGCACATCTTTTAAAAGTTAGCAAAATTGTAAATACAAATTGTATATATAATACTAATTTAGTACTACAAAAACAAGAAGAAGCTAGAGCAAAATTTAATGCAGAATATAATAATAAAGTAGAGAATATAGATACAGATGTTTTTGTAACTGATTTTGAAGAATATACATCAGCGGTTAATACAGATATTTTAGTTTCAGAATCAAAAGCAAAAGAAATAGCAGATAAAGCTTTTGAAGAAGCTGCTAGAATTGCAGGAGAATATGATAAATCCACCCAAACTATGAAGAAAGAATATGTTTATGCAAATAACTTTTTTACAGCAAAATATACAGATTCACCTAGAAATTATGGAAGTAAAAAAATACAAGCTTATGTATTTACAAGAGAAGATGAAATGGGAAATGGTATAAGCATATATGTAGATGTTAATACTGGAAAAGTTATAGGTGGAAAAGCTTTTGGAGATTAATAGGAGTAATATATGGAAGAAATAGAAGATAAAAAATTAGAAAAACAGATTTATAGCACATATAGACAAATAGCAAGTATTTTGCTTACAATTCTAACTATAATAATATTTTTTTGGAAATATTTAGTGCTCGTACCTGTTGGAATTGTTGCACTATTAGGAAGTTTAACTATATTTAATATATCTTATTCTTTATTTGCAATATCTATATTACTTATACTTGCAATAGATGTAAGAACACTATATACATATATAAGATACATTCTAGAATCATTCGTAAATAAAAAAAGAGTAAGAAGTATAATACTTGCAATCATATTAGTAGGTGTAATTGCCTTATTCAAAACCCAAGAAAGTTTTATGAATGAAACCTTTATTACTCTAACTTATACAATCCTATTAGTTAGTGGTGCAACTATTGCGCCTGTAATAAGAAGTATATTGGATATAGTAAAGATATGGAAAAAATATAAAAAAGAGAAGAATGATGGAAAGAAAGCTAAGACTAAATCTATAATACTAACTATAACTGTAATAACTGTAGTAGTTGTAACACAATTTTTTATGGGGATATTATCGTATGCACTTACAACTTCTACAATACATACTATTAAACATTATACTTTTAAAGAAATTTTTTCTGTAAAAGAAAGAAAAATTTCTGACAAAGAATTATTTGAAGAGAATACAATTTCCAATCCACATATAAGCGAATCTCAAAGAAATTTAAATATTGTATTTGCACCTAATAGCAAATTAAGAGAGGATTGGATAACAAATACATACAAATATAACGACAGACAAAAAGGTGCATCAAATTATACTTTTAGAAATGATATAAATTTACATAGTGATGAGAAAGTGCTATCATATATGAAGGTTTGCTTTCAGCTAGATGACGACTTAACTAATTTTATACCGGTAGAAGATGATGAAGAAAACTATAATAAAATAGATTCATATTTAATAGCAAGTAGTGTGATGGAAATTACATTAAAACCAGGTGTAGAATTAGAAAATAATTATTATACATTAAGATTGAATAGATATGATGAAAACTTTAATATTTATACAGATTGCAAATATATTTTTGAACCAGTAGCAGAAGTAACTAAAGATTCAGAAGGTAGACAAGTAATATATGTAAATTATGATACTTACTATCCATTAGGAGAACTAAAAAATATAGAATTAATACTAGGGAAGGAATAAAAGTTGAAGAAGATAGGGTTTACAATAGGAAAGTTTGCTCCATTACATAAAGGACATCAATTTTTAATAGAAAAAGCATTAAAAGAAATGGATGAATTTTATATTATTGTATATGAAACAAATTTAATTAATAATAATATTAAACAAAGAGCTAGTTGGATAAAAACGCTATATCCAAAGGCAAAAATATTGTATGCATATAATCCACCAAGTAAGTATGGACTAGATGAAGAAAGCATAAAAATACAAATAGATTATCTGAAAAGTATTATAAAAGATATGCCTGTAACACATTTTTATAGTAGTGAAAAATATGGCGAATTTGTAGCAAAATATATGAATGTAATAGATGTTAGGGTAGATCAAGAAAGAAAAATTGTACCAATATCTGCGACGAAAATAAGAAAAAATACTGAAGAAAATAGAAATTTTTTAGAAGATATAGTATACTATGACATAGAAAAATAAGGAGAAAAATACAAATGATAAGATTTGAATGTGATTATGAAGAAGGAATGCATCCTAAAATATTAGAGAAGTTAATAGAAACAAATTTAATGCAAACATCTGGATATGGAAAAGATGAATATTGTGTTTCAGCTGCTAATAAAATAAAAACTATATGCAATAATCAAAATATTGATGTACATTTTTTAGTAGGTGGTACTCAAACCAATATGATAGTAATAGACTCTATACTTAAACCATATCAAGGTGTTATTTGTGCTGATATAGGACATATAAATGTGCACGAAACAGGAGCAGTAGAATCTACAGGACATAAGGTACTAGCTATACAAAGTAATAATGGTAAAATTACTGCAGGGCAAATAAAAAAAGTATATGACGAACATTTTAATAGTGAAATAAGAGAACATACAGTTCAACCAGGAATGGTATATATTACAAACCCTACAGAGATAGGTACAATATACAGAAAAGAAGAATTAGAAGAAATAAGTAGAGTTTGTAAGGAATGTAATTTACCATTATATATGGATGGAGCAAGACTGGGATATGGTTTAATGTCTGAAGAAAATAACTTGATGATGGATGATATAGCGAGATGTTGCGATATATTCTATATTGGTGGAACAAAGATAGGTGCGATGTTTGGGGAAGCAGTAGTTATATCAAATGAAAAGTTACAAAAAGACTTTAGATATATGATAAAAAGAGATGGTGGTTTACTTGCAAAAGGAAGATTTTTAGGAATACAATTTGATACATTATTTACAGATAACTTATATTTTGAAATATCAAAACATGCTATAGATATGGCAATGAAACTAAAATATGGACTTACAAATAAAGGATATAAATTTGGGTATGAATCAAATACTAATCAACAATTTCCAATTATAAAAAATGAAGAGCTAGAAAGATTATCTAAAAAATATTCATATGATTATTGGGAGAAATACGATGATACAAGTAGCATAGTTAGATTTTGTACTAGCTGGGCTACAGAAGAAAAATATATTGATGAATTATTAAACGAAATAGGTAATATTTAGTATACATAATTCATAAATAAATTGATTAAATATGTTGCAATATCAATAAAAAAGAGGTATAATTTTATTATGTGGAATTTAAATAAGAAAAAACAAGTATTTTTAGATATTATAATAATTTTATGTTGGATGGGAATAGTTTTTACTTTCTCAAGCCAAATAGGAAAAACGTCAACCAATTTAAGTGGCTCTATAGCCTCAAAACTAGTTGACATAGTACATAAAAATGAAGAATTATCTTCTAAAGAGAGAACTAAGTTAATAAATAGCTATAACCATGTTATAAGAAAATTAGCACATTATACTATATATCTTTTGGGTGGTGTAGCGATAATCTCGTTTGTAAATAGCTTATTAGATCATAAATGGAAAGCTATACTAGCTACACTATTAACGGGATTTATATATGCGTCATCTGATGAGATACATCAGTATTTTGTATCAGGAAGAGATGCAAGGTTTACAGATGTACTAATAGATACAGCAGGCATTTTAACAGGAATTATAATTTACCTAATAGTTTTAGCTATAGGAAATAGAAAAAGAAATAAAAACAAGAAAAATAAAGAAATAGAAGAGTGTATTTAAAGGGGGTATTACACTTGAATAACGGGTATAATGAGAGTGTACTTACTTTAGAAAATGAAGAAAATAAAGTTGTAGTAAAAAAGAATTACTACAAATATACAAAAAGAATATTAGATATAATATTTTCAACTATTGGTTTTATAGTATTATTACCAATATTTGGAATAATTGCGCTATGCGTAAAATTAGATTCTAGAGGTCCAGTATTTTTTAAACATAAGAGAATTGGCAAAAACGGAAAAGAGATATACATATATAAATTTAGAACAATGGTAAAAAATGCAGAAGATATGATAAAAGATTTTACACCAGAGCAAGCAAAGGAATTTAGAAAGAACTATAAATTAAAAGATGATCCTAGAATAACAAAAGTAGGTAAAGTTTTAAGAAAAACTAGCTTAGATGAATTACCACAATTATTAAATATAATTAAAGGTGAACTATCTATTATAGGTCCAAGACCAGTCATTGAAGAAGAGTTAGAAAAATATGGAGATAATAAAAAGAAATTCTTAAGTGTTACACCAGGACTTACAGGATATTGGGCTGCTAATGGAAGAAGCTGTACTTCTTATGAAGAAAGAATGGACCTAGAATTATACTATGTAGATAATATGTCTTTTAAATTGGATATAAAGATTTTAATAAAAACTGCATTAACTGTATTAATAAGAAAAGGAGCAATCTAAAGATGAAAGAAACACTACCGAATTATAGTGTATTGATGAGTGTTTACTACAAAGAAAATCCAGATTGGCTTAAGGAAAGTATTAACAGTATATTAAATCAAACTGTTCTTACTAATGATTTTGTTATAGTAAAAGACGGCAAATTAAATAAAGAATTAGATGAAGTTATATCTGAATATTGCAAAAAATATCCAGATATATTTCACGTTATTGAGTTGGAAGAAAATTTAGGTTTGGGACCAGCTTTAGCAATTGGATTAGAAAACTGCAAGAATGAATTAGTTGCAAGAATGGATTCAGATGATATCTCTGTAGAAAATAGATGCCAAAAACAATTGAAACTATTTACGGACAAGCCGGAATTGGATATAATTGGTTCATATCATACTGAATTTATGAATGATATAAGTAATGTAATTTCAACGAAAATATTACCAGAAACTAATATAGAAATAAAAAAATATGCTAAAAAGAGAAATCCTTTTTCACATTCAGTAGTAATGTTTAAAAAAAGTAAGGTATTGCAAGCAGGTAATTATAGAAAATATCACTTATGCGAAGATTACGATATGTGGACTAGGATGATACAATTGGGATGTCAATGTTATAATATTCAAGAAGTCTTAAGTTACGTAAGAGTTGGTGACGATCTATATAAAAGAAGAGGCGGAATTAAATATTTGAAATCAATTATAAAATTCAAATATGAACAATATAAAATAGGATTTTATTCTTTAAAAGATTTTATAATAAGTTCTATTCCACATATAATAATTTGCTTAATGCCTAATTTTATTAGAAAAACTTTTTATGAGAATATTCTAAGAGGAGGAAAAAATGCAAGAAAAAATTAGAATTCTGCATATTGTACCAAATATGGGACAAGGTGGATTAGAAAACTTTATTATGAATTTGTATAGAAATATCAATACTGAAAAAATACAGTTTGATTTTTTAGTCCACTATAGAAGAAAAGAATATTTTGATAAAGAAATAGAAGATAGAGGTGGAAAAATATATAGATTCTCTCTAAGAGAAGATAATAATATATTTAAATATATTATTGAATTAAATAAATTTTTTAAAAACCATAAAGAATATAAAATCATACATTGCCATATGTCTAGTATTGGTTTTCTACTATTTTTAATTGCAAAATTGAATGGTGTGCAGGTAAGAATTGCACATAGTCATAACTCAGATACTGAGAAAACTATAAAAGGATTTATTAAAAGTATACTTATAAAGCCATATAAATATGTTAGTACTATTAACTTTGCTTGTTCAGAAAAAGCTGGAAAATATTTATTTAAAAATAAAAAATTTGAAATTGTACCAAATGGAATTGACATCGAAAAATTTAAATTTAATTATGAAATAAGAAAGAAAATTAGAAAGCAATTAGAAATTAATGATGATGAATTTGTTATTGGACATGTAGGAAGATTTCAACTACAAAAAAACCATGATTTTCTAATTGATATATTTAAGGAAGTTTCTAAAAAACAAACAAATTCTAAGTTAGTGCTAATAGGAATTGGAAATTTAGAAGAAAAAATTAAAGAAAAAGTTGTGAAATTGAACTTACAAAATAATGTTTTATTTTTAGGATTGAGAGAAAACACAAATGAAATTTATCAAGCGATGGATTGCTTTGCATTACCTTCATTTTTTGAAGGATTGCCTTTAGTTGGAGTAGAGGCGCAGACCAGCGGACTAAAATGTGTATTTTCAGATGTTATAAGTGAAGAATTAAAGATAATTGATGATGTTTCTTTCATACCAATTAAAGATCCAAAAATATGGGCAGATGTAATTCTTAATTTTAGTTCAAAAGATAGAAATGAAAGTTATGACATTGCTAAAAATAGTAAATATAATATAAAAAAAGTAGCAAATTATCTTGAAGAAATATATATAAAAGGGGATAACAAATGACAAATGTAATATATTTAGTATTTGAAATAATATCATTAATATTTTTGAAATTGGCGTATGATAATAAAACTAATTGCCCAAAGGTAATGTGGAAAATAAAAAAATCATCCATTTTTTTAACAATATCATTTATTTTTCTTTCTTCTCTTGTTTGTTTTAGAGGTGTTGAAGTTGGGAGAGATACACAGGCATATGTAAACGTTTTTATAAGAATAGTTAACGGAACAGCATCAAGTGTTGATTTATCATGGATTGGACCAGGATATAGAATTATATGTAAAACAATTGGTATAATATTTGGAAGTAAATATTATATATTAAATTTTATAATAGGTTTTTTGACGATGTATTTATTTTATAAAACAATATGGGAAAATAGTAATATTCCATGGTTGAGTATGTGGATATTTATAAGTACTTGTTTGTATTTCCAAACGTTTAATCAAGCAAGACAAATGTTGGCAATAGCTATTATTTTTTACAGTATTAAATATATTGACGAAAAAAAATTCAAAAAATATCTAATAGGTGTTTTATTGGCAGCTAGCATTCATACATCAGCAATAATAATGTTACCTCTTTATTTTATTGGAAGATTAGAAGTTAATAAAAAAAATATTACGAAATATATTCTATTAAGTATAATTCTATATTTAGGAATGATTTATATTAGAAAGTTATTATTGATGACTACATATGGTCAAATTTATTTTGGAACCGACTATGATGTTGAAGGTAAAACATCAACAATAGTAAATTTACTAGTAAGAATAATCTTGCTAATAACAACACTAATACTTGGAAATAAAGAAAAAAAAGTTCAATATAAAAGTCTTTACAATATGGCGATACTATGTG
The DNA here is from genome assembly GCA_963557785.1 of uncultured Clostridia bacterium. Lineage (GTDB taxonomy): Bacteria > Bacillota > Clostridia > TANB77 > CAG-508 > Merdicola. Next base: position 239,363 of record CAUWBF010000001.1, read on the forward strand.
TTATAAGTCAGTTATTAACAATAAATACATATATATTTGGTAGAATAACAACATACTTCTTTACTTCATTTATTTTATTGATTCCAAATGTAATTCCTAAGAAAAATAATCAATTAATACAATTAATATGTTTTGTTGCCTTTGCATTATATTATTATGTATATTATACTTCTACTGCTTCAGCTATGGGAGTTACTATATATAAATTTTTTGCTTAATTGAGGAGATTTAAATTATGGACAAAGTATCAATTATTGTACCTGTATTTAATACGGAAAATTATGTATATAAATGTCTTACAAGCGTAATAAACCAAACATATTCTAATATTGAAGTTATATTGATAAATGATGGCTCAACAGATAAATCTGAAAATATTTGTTATGAATTTAGTAAATTAGACAGTAGAATTAAATTTATTAATAGAGAGAATAGAGGTGTTTCATACACAAGAAATCAAGGAATAGAGGAATCAACAGGAAAATATATATGTTTTATTGATAGTGATGATTATATACAAAATAATTATATTGAAAATATGTTGAAACATATGGAAAATAGCGATTTAATAACGTGTGCATATGCAATTGAATTTAAAAATAAAAAACGAAATATAATATTTGGAGAAAATATAAAGGACTACAACAGAGATGAGGCTTTAAAATTAATGTTTTCTAGCAATATGTATAAAGGTTTTTTATGGAATAAACTTTTTAAAAAAGAAATTATTGTAAAAGAAAAAATACGCTTTAACAACGATATAAGTATGTGTGAAGACTTACTATTTGTATATGAATATATATTCTATAGTAAAGAAATAAGATATATTCCTGAGGTAGGATATTTCTATAAAATGAGAAAAAGCAGCCTTAGTAATAATCTGAAAAATATAGAAACAGCGCTATTGGCATATGAATCCATCTTTGCTTTGCTCAACAAGAATAATATTGAATTTGATATATATTTATTAGAAAGTTTTATAAATATAAATATAAATATTTTATTAATAGCGAAAAAAAAGTCAAAAATTTATTTAATTGCTAAGAAAAACATAAGAGAATATAAAGACAGAATATTTTATCAAGTTAATTTTAAAACTAAAATTATGATATTTATTGGAACAAGATTTCCAAAATTATTATTTTTTTTAAAGAAACTTAGAGATATCGTTTGCGGGAAAAACTTATTTGATTAAAAATAGAAAGAGGTAGAATATGAAAAAAATTGCAACAATAACTTTTCACTCATCATACAATTATGGTTCTTGCTTACAGGCGTATGCATTACAAGAATATATAAAAAAACTCGATAATAGTTGTGAATATAGAATAATTAACTTAAGGACAGACACACAAAAAGAGATGTATAAAAATGTCTTTGAGAAAAAAGATATAAAAAGTTTAATAAAAAGAATATTTTTAATTAGGCAAAAAGATAATATTAATAAAAAAGAAAAATATTTTGAAAAATTCATACAAGAAAAATTGCAAATAACAAAAGAATATTCAAAATTAGAAGCATTAAAAAATGAAAATTGGGATTATGATTATTATATTGCTGGTAGTGATCAATTATGGAATCTTCAAGCAGGAGACTTTGATTGGGCAAATTACTTAGAATTTGTGGAAAGTGATAATAAAATATCTTATGCAGCAAGCTTTGGACCAAAGGCTCAAATATGGAACACAGACGAAAAAAATAGAGTGAAAAATGATTTATTAAAATTTAAAAGTATATCTGTAAGAGAACAAGGAAGCTCAAATAATGTAAAAAATTTAACTGGAATCGAACCAGATATAAATGTTGATCCTACAATGCTTTTAACAAAAGAAGAATGGGAAAAATTAATACCAAATGATAGGCAATATAAAAAAGGTGAATACATATTTTTATATAATTTAAAAAAAGATAAAGAGATTATAAAAATTGCTAAATTTGTATCTGATGAATTAAAACTACCAGTTGTAATTTCAAATATTACTTTCAATGGGGAAACCAAGTATGGATTTAAAAAGCAATACGATTCTGGACCAATTGAATTCTTAAATTTAATAATGAATGCTAAAGTTGTTTTATCATCATCGTTTCATGGAACAATATTTGCGATATTATTAAATAGACCGTTCTTTGCTATAAATGGAATGAAAGATTTTAGAATTCATACATTACTAGAAAAAATGGGATTAGAAAATAGAAGTATTGAAATTAATGATTATAAAGAAAAATGTAAAGATACCTTTAATATAAATTTTGAAAAATCAGAAATGTTATTAGATAAAGAAAGAACGAAGTCAAAAAATTATCTTATAAGGGCATTAGATCTTAATTAAGAGGAGAGATAAATTTAATGTTATGTAGTAGAGAAAATTGTACAGGTTGTTTCGCTTGCTATAATATTTGCCCAAGAGAGGCAATAACTATGGAAGAAGACGAATACGGATACATATATCCAATTATAAATAATGATAAATGTATTAATTGTAAATTGTGTGAAAAAAGTTGTCCATCCTTAAATAAAATAAATTTAAAATACCCTATCAAATGTTATGCTGCAAGGACAAAAGATGAAGCTATTTTAAAAAAATCAACATCAGGTGGGATTGCTACTTTATTGGCACAAAAGATAATTGAAAATGGTGGAGTAGTTTATGGAGCAGCTTATAATGACAAATGTGAAGTAAATCATATTAGAATAGATGATATAAATGAACTTGACAGATTGCAGGGCTCTAAATATGTACATAGTTATATTAAAGATGCATTTCAATCTGTAAAAAAAGATTTGCTTACTAGTAAAAATGTTTTATTTATTGGTACTCCATGCCAAGTGGCTGGGCTAAGAAAATATTTGGTAAAGAAATATGATAATTTGTATACAGTTGATATTATATGTCATGGAGTTCCATCACAAAAATTTTTAAAGGAAGAAGTAAAAAGATTAAATAATGATTCATTAAATATAGATAGAGTCAATTTTAGAGATAAGGAATTTAACTGCTATACGTTTTCTATAGTAAAAAATAAAAAAAATATTTATTCACAATCATGGAATGAAAACCCATATTTTTATACATTTATGGATTCAATTACATATAGAGAAAATTGTTATAATTGTTTATATGCAAAGCCTGAAAGAGTCTCAGATATTACCATTGGAGATTTCTGGGGATTAAAGTATGATTCTATATTTTATAATGATAGAGAAAAAGGTGTATCCGTTGTATTGATTATAACAGATAGAGGAAATAAATTAATAGATTTGATAAAATCACAAATAAATATAGAAGAAAGAGAAATTGATGAAGCTATTAATGGAAATACACAGCTAAGACAACCTTCTAAAAGAAGCAAATATGTAGATAAATTTAAATTAATATATAAAAAGAATAACTTTTTTTATGAGACCTACAGAAAAACTTGCAAAAAACATTTGCTTAAAGAAAAAATTAAATCAATTTATATAGTTAAATATTTATTAAAATATAAAAGAGGTAAATAATGCAAAAAAATAAAAGTAAAGATTTAGTTGTAAATACTATAATAATTGGTATAGGAAAATTTAGCACTCAAATAGTGTCGTTTTTACTTTTACCACTATACACTTCAATCTTATCAACTGAAGAATATGGAGTTTATGACTTACTTATTACAATTTCAACATTTTTACTTCCCGTAATAACATTGTTAATGGAAGAATCAATGTTTAGATTTCTGATTGATTGTAAGGATAATAATGAGAAAAAGAAAGTAATTTCACAAACAACTATTTATGTAATAATTAGTTTAATAATATTTTTGCTTTTAGCAACTATTTTAAATAAAATAATAACTATTTCATACTTTACTGTTGGAATTATATACATAATTAGCTGTATAATTTCCGCATTAAGAAATTCATTGTTAAGAGGATTAGGAAAGATAAAATTTTATACTATTATTAATTTTATATCTAGTGTAATAGATATTATATTAAAAGTAGTATTTATTGCAGTATTTAAGTTTGGAGTATATGGTTTATTGGTTCCAATTATTATTGCAAATATATTGTCTTCAATATTTGTATTTTTGTATTTAAAATTATATAAATATACTTCATTTAAAAGTTATGATAATGATTTGATGAAAAAAATGATAAAATATTCAATTCCTCTTGTACCTAATAGTTTATCTTGGACAATAGTAAATCTATCTGATAGGCTTGTAATCTCTTCTGTAATTGGTACAGCAGCGAATGGAATATATTCAATAGCATATAAATTTCCAAACATTATAGATACAGTATATGGATTTTTTTATACAGCATGGAAGGAAAGTGCTGCAAAAGCTGTAATAGATAATGATAAAAATGAGTTTTTTAACAAAATATTTAAAAACCTAAGCAAAATAATGTTTTCTGTTTCTATTGGTTTAATAGGAAGTATGCCTTTAATATTTAACATATTTATAAATAATACATATAAAGAGGCATATGTATATATTCCAATTTTAGTAATAGCAATGTATTTTAATAATATGGCAGGATATTTTGGAGGAATTTTTAGCGCTTATAAAAATACAAAAATAATGGGAACTACAACGGTTATAGGCTCAATAATAAATATAATAGTTGATTTATTGCTTATAAAGTTTATTGGGGTGTATGCAGCTGCAATATCAACATTAATCTCATGTGTATTTATTTATTATTATAGAAAAAGTAAGGTTAAAAAATATATAATTCTTGATAAAGTTAATATTAAAATTGGTCTTTTAATACTAATATTGACATTATTATTATATTATATTAACAAAAATATAATAATTAAAATATTAAATATTCTAGTTATTATGATATATATTATCATTATTAATAAAGAAATATTAAAATTGTTTATTGAGAACATAATAAAAAAAGTAAAAAATTAAATTAATAAAAAGAAAGGTAGGTCGGATTTATGGAAAATGCATCAAAAGCTTTAATAATAGCTGGAGCAATATTATTATCAATACTTATAATATCAATAGGTATATACATATATAATAATAGTGTAAATTCTACTAAAAAAGCTGTAGCAAGCAAAGAAATGGAAATGCAATTGATGCAATTTAATAAACAGTATGAAGTATATGAGGGAACTCAGACAGGAAATAATGTTAAACAACTGCTTAACATTGCTGCCACGAATAATAAAGAATTATATAAGGATGATAAATATACTGAATTGTGTGTATGTATTAGAAGTAACTCTAAAAAAATACTGAAAAAAGTATCTAATAATTATGATGTTAAATATGCATTAACAGGTAGAACCTTCGGATTAAAATATCCAACTAACATAAAGGATATTTCTTCATATATAGGCGAAAATGATAAATACAATATTTCATTTAAATACAATCAATATGGCTATATATGGGAAATATGGATTAATGATATAGATTAAAACAATTAGACTTCAGTTTGAAGTCTTTTTTGTTGCTATTTACATAAAAAAGTGATAAGATATTTGCAAAAAAAGTAAGAAAAGAGGAAAAAATATATGCATATTTTATTAGATATAATTTATAACGTTATATGTTTTATAACATCTACTGTAGTGATGACTGGAGTATCTATATTAGATGCTATTATATATGGAATAAACGAAAATATTGCAATTGCATTAGTAACTGTACAAGCAGGCTTAATGTTGGTTGCTTTTTCATTTTTACCTATGATTTTAGAGAATAGTAAAGAATATTATTTAGGATATAAGATTTCAAACTGGATATTATATAAAAGAGCTAGTGACAAATCAAATAATCTTGTAACTAACTGGATATTTAATATAGTTACTTTAATTGTAGAGATAATTTGTATTCCAAATAGATGGTTTACTTTAGCTTTTCTTTTATTTATAGCTTTTATAATTGTTACAAGTAAAAAAGTAATTAAATATATAAACTTTATAGCTAATACAAATAGTTATGATAGTGAAGTAGAACAATATTTTTTAAATAATGTAAAAGAAAAAAGAAATGAACTAATAGATAGTATAGAAAAGAATTGTTATGATGATATTAAAAGTTTTAAAAAGACAATAAATTTTCTTTTAAATAATTTAGATAATGAAGATGTAAAGCAAATATTTGATGAAATATACTATTTTGTAATAAATTCTAGCAATCAAGATAATACATATAAATTATATGAACTGATTTCTACTAAAATAGAAACATTAGAAAAAGGTAAGAAATTAAATTTTGTGGTCAGTGATTACGAGTGGTACACATTTATAAGAAGTAATATAACTGAAGTAAACGAAAATAAATTATTTCACATGTTTCGTAATATATATGAGAACAATTTAGAGTTATATGATGCTAAAAAACATAATTACACACCATTTTTAAAAACTACACAGCTAGCTATCGATGATTCAACTCTTACAGTTCAAACAAAGAGAAAATGGCTTAATAATATTTCAGAATTAATACACATAAAAATAAGAACTAGAGGAACTAATTTTAACAACAAAGAATTATTTAGATATAGAAACCAAATAGAATTTATAAAATACATTATAGATTCTAAGGAAAAAGAAAAACTAAATAAGTTATATCAATTAATGGAAAGTATGGAAACAGTAAAAACAGATTTATTACCTATATTTATAGGCATATATGTATATCTAATATACTTAACAGAATTTGAAGTTAATGGATATATTTCTGATGAGGAAAGAGAATATTATAAAGGTATTCTAGCAAAATTAGTAGAATATATGAATTTAAAGGATGTCATAATATATGATAATATTTCTACTAATAATATATTTGACATTTTTTATGCACTTTCATTTTCATATTTGAGCTGGGAGAGAATGAAAACATTTGTGGTAAAAAATGTTACGGTAGAGACATCATATAATATTTTATATAAAATATTTGTTATTTATTCAAAAATGAAATTTTTTGAAGTAGATAGCAAAATAACAGAAAAAGAATTAGAAATTTTTAGATTTTGTATACCAAATGGTAATTTTGAAAAGCAATTAGAAGAAAAAATACTAAATATATCAGAAAAGTTAAATATTCCTATAACAAAAAATATTCTAGACCAATATGCTAAAAATATTACAAAATATGTTACAAATAAACATAAAAATGAAACTTTAATATCTAATCAAGAATATAAAAAACAGTTAGATTTATTAAAAACAGTAGTAGAGAGTTCTAATACTATATTAAGCAAAGCAGAAATATTTAATAATAGTGATTTTAAAGTAAAAGGCAGATTGAAATCGGAATTTAATAATATAACTGCTAATAATTATATACAAGTATATTTACAAGGTTATTTAGAAGACCCAAGTGCATTGCAATTAGAAATTGAAGACAGAATTTATAAGATGATTGCAAGAAAGATAGATAAAAAGAAAAAATATAATTTTAAAGGAGAAGAATTACTTAATACATTAGAAGAATATAGTGATAAAGATTATATATATTTAACGCATGAGAAGGACGAATATAGAGAGAATTATATGATAGGTGAGAAATATAATGATGTACTTAAAAATTACAAACTTATACATACATTAATACCATATTCTAGAATTATATTAAATAGACTCGAGGTAAAATTTAATAAAGTAGATATTCAACTACTAAAATTAACAGATTCTGAGATAGAAGAAGAGATTAAAAAATATAAAGTAGATGAAAATAAGTATATGTATAATAACATAAATTACGGATACGATATAGAATTTAACAAAGAGGAAATAAAAGAATTTGTAAAAAATAATTTTACTAAAATTGCTGTAACATACTTTATAGATTTTGGAGATTTTTCAAATATAGATGGTTGTATATTAGAGTATAATTTTAATTAGTAGGAATTATTGAAGAAATGTATAAAATTATTAAAAATGTATAAAATACTGTATAAGTTCTAAAAAGTTGGTTGCTTGATTGATTTTTTGGAACTTATATGATATAATCTGCTCAAGGAGGAGTTTCTATGAAAAGAGAAATTATAAATGATTTAATAAAATGGAAAGAATCAGAAAATAGAAAACCACTAATAATTCATGGAGCAAGGCAAGTTGGAAAAACATATATAGTAAAACAATTTGGAAAAGAATATTACGATAATTTAATATATGTAAATTTTGAAACTAATCAAGAATTAAGTTCTCAGATTGTAGATAGCATAGATGCTAAATATGTAATAAACAAGCTAGAACTATTTTATGGAGAAAAAATTCTACCAGGAAAAACATTAATATTTTTTGATGAGATTCAAGCAAATGAAAGAGCATTAACATCACTAAAATATTTTTGTGAAGATGCTCCAGAATATCATATAATTGCAGCAGGATCACTACTTGGAATAGCAATTAATAGAGAAAACTATTCATTTCCAGTAGGGAAAGTTCAAATGATAAATATGTATCCAATATCATTTAAAGAATTTTTAATAGCTATAGGAAGAGAAAACTTAATAGATGAAATTAAAAAACATTTTGAAAGTAATACAAAAATGGATAAAGATATTCATGAGTTATGTTTAACATTATATAGAACATATCTAGTAATAGGAGGTATGCCAGAAGTAGTTCAAACATATCTAGATGAGCAAAAAACAATTGCAGCAATAGATGTTCAAGCTGAAATACTTGCATCTTACGAAAGAGATATGACAAAATATGCAGATAATAACTTATCAAACAGAATAATATCAGCGTTTGATTCAATTCCTATACAATTAGCAAAGGATAATCAAAAATTTCAATATAAAGTTATTTCTAAAGGTGGAACATCAAGTATATTTGGAGAAGCAATATTATGGCTAAAAAATAGCGGAATAGTGAATCAAGTATATAAAGCAACATCAGAGATGCCATTAGAGATGCACAAAGACTTAGCATCATTTAAATTATATATGAGCGATGTGGGACTATTTGTAAATAAAGCAAGATATCCATTATATCAAATAGATTTAAGTGAGCAACCAACTATGATTTCTATGGGACCACTTACAGAACATTATGTGGCAAATGAGCTACGAATAAGAGGATATGAAACATATTATTGGGAGTCAGATGGAAAAGCAGAATTAGACTTTATCATTCAAAAAGATGCAGATATTATACCAATTGAAGTAAAAACGAGTACGCATACTAAATCTAGAAGTTTGGATTTGTATATGAAAGCATATAATCCTAAATATGCTATTAGAATTTCAGAAAAAAACTTTGGATTTGAGAACGATATTAAATCAGTACCTTTGTATGCCGTATTTTGTATATAGGAGAAAATAAAATGGATAGAGTAGATAAAATAAATTATTATTTAGATATAGCCGAAGCAGTAGCAGAAAGAGGAACCTGTTTAAGAAATAATTATGGTAGTGTTATTGTAAAAAATGATGAAATAATTTCTACTGGATATACAGGTGCTCCAAGAGGAAGAACAAATTGTATAGATATTGGATATTGTAAAAGAAAAAAGATGAACACACCAAGCGGAATGGGATATGAATATTGTAGATCTGTACATAGCGAGCAAAATGCAATTATCAGTGCAAGAAGAAGCGATATGATAGATGCAACATTATATTTAGTAGGCATAAAAAAAGAAACAGGAAATTATATAACAGATAATGAACCATGCACATTTTGTAAAAGAATGATATTAAATGCTGGAATAGAAAAAGTAGTAATGAGGGACACAAAAACAGATTATAGAATATCATATACAAAAGAATGGATAGATAATGATGATACTCTTTATAAAGAGGAAAAATAAAATTGGAGGTCATATATTTTGGAATTTGTTAATGAAAAGCTAGAAGAATTTAATAGATACTTAAGAAATAGAAGAGTTGCTATTATAGGTTTAGGAGTAAGCAATCTTCCTTTAATAGATTATATGCACGATGTAGGAGCTCAAGTAACTATTTTTGATAATAGACCAATAGATAGAATACCAAAAGAAATAGTGGATAAAATAACTACATATGCTATGGAATTTTCTTTTGGACAAAATTGTTTATCTAAACTTATTAATTTTGATATAATTTTTAGATCACCAAGTTGTTTACCTACTACGCCAGAATTATATGCTGAAGCACAAAGAGGAGCAATAGTTACTTCAGAAATAGAAATGCTTATGGAAATGGCTCCTTGTAAAATAATAGGAATTACAGGAAGTGAAGGTAAAACTACAACTACAAGTTTAATTTATGCTATTCTAAAAGAAGCGGGATATAATTGTTACCTAGGTGGAAACATAGGAATACCATTATTTACTAAATTATCAGAAATTATGCCAGATGATATTTTAGTTTTAGAATTAAGTAGTTTCCAATTAATGGATATGAAGATTAGTCCTAATATTTCTGTTATTACTAATATTACACCAAATCATTTAAATATACATAGTTCATATGAAGAATATATAGATGCTAAAAAAACTATTATGAAACATCAATCAGAGGATGATATTGTTGTATTAAACTATGATAATGAGATAACAAATGGACTAGGAAGATTTGCAAATGGAAAATATATTTATTTTAGTAGAAAAAATAAATTAGATAACGGATATATAGTTGATGATGGAATTATAAAAGAATGTGAAGATAAACTTAGAAAGCATATTCTAAATACAAAGGATTTAAAACTAAGAGGAGAGCATAATTACGAAAATATTTGTGCTGCATTAGCTGCTACAAGAACTTTAGTAAGACCAGAAGATGCAGTAAAAACTATATGTAATTTTGAAAGTATAGAACATAGATTAGAATTAGTAAGAGAAATAAATGGTGTTAAATGGTATAACGACTCAGCAAGTTCAAGTCCTTCAAGAACTATAGCAGGTTTAAAAGCTTATGATGAAGATATAATTTTAATTGCTGGAGGATACGATAAAAATTTAGATTATGAACCAATTGCAAAACCAATTGCAGATAAAGTTAAAATATTAATTTTAATGGGAAATACGGCACCAAAGATATTTGATGTAGTAAAAGCTGAATTGGAAAAAGAGGGAAAAGAGATACCAATATATATGTGCGATGAATTTCCTCAAACTGTAGCAATAGCACATAAATTTGCAAAACCAGGGCAAGTAGTTTTATTTTCACCTGCAAGTGCAAGTTTCGATATGTTTAAGGATTTTGCAGATAGAGGAAGAAAATTCAAAGCTTTAGTAAATAGTATAGAAGAATAAATTAATTAAATATACAAACAATAAAAACGAATTAAAAAATTAATTCGTTTTTTTGTAACTTTTTTTATATTCACGCATATAATGCCTTAAGGAGGTTTTTATATGTATAATAAAGATTATGAAGAATATATGAGAACAGTTTTAGGTTATAAACCTAGTCAAGAGATATATAATAATACGTATGATAACTACAATGCCGATTATAGTAGATTTTATCCAGAGATATATAATAAATTAGATCCAATAGTTTCTAGGGTTTGTAGCATGAATACAAAGCCTATTAATGATGATACAATAAATGAGATGATAGATGCTATTATTGCAAATGTTAATTTAGATGAGTATATGGAATTTGTAAGAGAAGAGCCAAAACTTAAAAATGGAGATGTTAGAAATCCAAATGTTAAAGAAGAAACTCGACAAAGAAGGCCAAGTAGATTATTAAGGGATTTATTAAGAATATTAATACTAAACAGACTATTAAATTTTTCAAGACCAAGACCACATTTTGGAGGACCGAACCGTATGTCTGAAATGCCTCCAATGTATAATGATTCTGGAAATAATTATTCAATGTTTTAAAATAGAATATATATCTACCATTATGGACAAAATATTATTGTGCAATTTTATGAAAGGTAGGTATTTATAATGAAAGTTAAAGAATGTATGTGTAATGAAGTGTGTACTTGTACACCAGATACAACTATAGCTGACTGTGCTAAACAAATGCGAGACAGTCATTCAGGTTGTATTCCTGTTTGTAATCAAAATAATGAAATTTTAGGTATAGTAACAGATAGGGATTTAATTTTAAGATGCGTAGCTTGTGATAAAGATCCCAAAACAACTAAAATTAATGATGTTATGACAGGAGATATTTGTTGTTGTACTCCTTCAGATGATATTGAAAATGTTGAAAGTAAGATGCAAAAGCTACATGTAAGAAGAATACCAGTTGTTGAAGGTACTAAAGTAGTAGGTATGGTAACAATAGGAGATTTGTTTAAAGACTCTGATTTAGATAAAGAAGGAGTTTATTTAACATTAGAAAATATATGCAAAAATTCTACAGAAAATGCTGAATAGTAAATTGCTATAATTATATAGAAAGGTGTATCTTAAAAGGTACATCTTTTTATGATTTTTTAGGTACATAATTATTTCCAGAAGTACATATAATATCTATAGGTGATATTATGATAATAGATATGGGATATTGGACAAAGGTTATAAGAAGAATAATAATATTAATTTTTTCGGTTATAGGGATATATTTAGCATTTAAATTATCCGTTTTTTATATGCCTTTTCTAATTGCTTTTATTATATCACTATTAATGGAGCCTGCTATTAAATTTTTAATGAAGAAACTAAATTTTAAAAGAAGGACAAGTAGTATAATAATTTTTATAATAGTAATTGCATTAGTTACTGGAACTTTAGTGTGGGGAATAACTACAATTATTTCAGAAGCTACAAAGTTGTTACAGGGTTTTAATGACTATTTTGATAAAGCATACATACAAGTGCAAGAAATAATAAGTAATATAAAACTATCTAAGATTCAATTATCAGAACAGGTTAGTACTATTGTTCAGAACTCTACCAATGATTTAATAAATAATATATCTGCATGGGCTAAAAATACTTTAAATGCTTTATTAAATATCGTTACAGAAATTCCAACTATTGCAATTTATGTTGTAATTACTTTACTTTCTTTGTACTTTATATGTACCGATAAAATATATATGATAGATCAATTTGAACACCATTTACCAAAAGAATGGGTTAAAAAGATATGGATTCATCTAAAGGATATAACTAAAACATTAGGATGTTATTTAAAAGCACAAGCAATATTAATAATAGTGTCTTTTGTAATTTCTATAATAGGACTTTATATTTATAAGATTGTAGGATTAAATGTAGAATATCCATTATTAATGGCATTAGGAATAGGATTTGTAGATGCTCTACCAATTCTAGGTTCAGGGACTGTAATGGTTCCTTGGGCCATAATATCAGCTGTAAATGGAGATTTGCATTTAGGACTTGCTATACTAATTTTATGGGGAATAATGAGTGCTGTAAGACAAATAATAGAACCAAGAATAGTAAGTCATCAAATAGGAATACATCCAATTTTTACACTAATTGCTATGTATACAGGTTTTAAATTTATTGGAATTATGGGAATGATTATTGGTCCAATTGTTTTAATTATTTTTAAAAATATTTTTGCAACTTTAATAGATAGGGGAGTTCTAAAAGCTATTTTTGATAGATAAAAATAATTTAATTATGAAAATGGTAAATATTTAATATTGTGATTCTTATGGATAATAAGAAAAATGAGATTATTTTATTTGAAGATGGTGATGTAAAGCTTGAAGTTAATATGCAGGATGAAACTGTATGGCTAACGACAGAACAAATGTCAAAATTATTTAAAACTACAAAACGAAATATTGAAATGCACATAAAAAATATTTACTTAGAAGAAGAATTAGAGGAAAAATCAACTTGGAAGGATTTCTTCCAAGTTCAAAAAGAAGGAACAAGAGAAGTTGTAAGAAATAAAAAATTATATAACCTTGATGTAATTATATCTGTAGGATATAGAGTAAAATCTAAAGAAGGTACTAAATTTAGAATTTGGGCAAACAAAATTTTAAAAGACTATATGTTAAAAGGTTATGCAGTTAATCAAAAAAGATTAGATTACTTAGAGAAAACTGTAAAACTAATAGATATAGCTACTAGATTAGATGAAGATTTACGAAGTGATGAAAGCTACAATATGCTTAAAGTAATTTCTGAGTATACAAAAGCACTAGAAACAATAGATAAATATGATCATCATCAAATAGAAAAACCAAAAGGAAATATAGATAATAGTAAAAAGATTGATTATAACGAATGTATAAAAATAATTAATCAAATGCCCTTCAAACAAAGCAGTAGTATATTCGGTTTAGAAAGAGACCAAGGATTAGAATCAGTAATACATAACGTATATCAAGAATTTGCAGGACAATCAGTATATCCAAGCATAGAAGAAAAAGCATGTAATTTCTTATATCTTATAGTAAAAGACCATATTTTTGTAGATGGAAATAAAAGAATTGGAGCAACTTTATTTCTTTACTTTTTAAATTTCTATGGTATACTAAGAAAAGATGGTAAAAATATTGTAGAACCAGCAACTCTAGTTGCTGTTACATTATTTGTTGCACAATCAAGTTCAAAAGAAAAGGATGTAGTAATTGATTTATTAATGAATATATTAATGGGATTATAAACAAAAGAAGGGATGAATATAAAATGATAATAGGAATAGATATAGACGATACACTAACAGATATTAGAGATCAACTAAAAGAAGCAGCTTTAAATTATGCTAAAAAATTAGGTAAAAAAATTAATAACGAAGATACTTATATTGAAGATAAAAATAATGGTAATACTTATAAAGTAAAATATAATTTTACAGATGATGAATTAATAAGTTTCTTTAAAGATGTTCAAGAAGAAATTGTTAGAAATGTTGAACCAAGAGAAGGAGCAAAAGAAATCATTACAAAACTTAAGGAGGCAGGAAATACTATACTTATAATAACTGCAAGAGATAGTAAATTGCATGATGATCCTTATGAATTAAGTAAAACTTGGCTAGATAAAAATAATATTCCATATGACAGAATTATAGTTAATGCTCAAGAAAAAGATATAATATGTAAAAACGAAAATGTAGATATATTTATAGATGATCAATTAGCAAATTGTACAAAAGTATCTAAAACAGGAATACAAGTAATTAGAATAACAAATTATGAAGAAGTGCATGGAAACATTATAAATAAGAAAAATTGGATGGAAATATATGATTATATAAAAGAATTTGAAACTAAAAAATAACAAAAGAACTCTCTATATAAAGAGAGTTCTTTTAGCGTTTATAAACGAACTACCCACATTTAAGTGCAACAATTAAATGTAATTATATTATATGCAACAAAGTATAAAATATAACAAAAAAGCAGAGATTAGGTTACCTAATCTCTGAAAAAGAACTTCCACATCTATTTTAAAGATGTGCAACAATTAAATGTAACTATATTATAATACAATATAATAAGTTAGTCAATATTTTGGTATTTCAATTATAAATCAGTAAAAGTATAATATTTTTTTAGTGCATATAAAATATTTTCATAATCTCTAATAGATATATGTGCAATTTTTTTATTATAAAAGAAAGGCTCTTTAATTCTTTTATAACTAAAATTAGCTATAGATTCTATTTTAGCAGTACTACAAGGAAGACTAGAAATATCACAATGAAAATAATATTGATCATTAAAACATTTACTACTTAATGGAATTATAGTCCACATTTTCTTATCAGAAGAGGAACGCCATAAAATAGCTGGTCGTAATTTTCTTATTTCTGAACCAACATTATATCCGAAGTTTACCCAACAAATACATCCATTTTTAAGATTAGTTGTATTGATTTTTTGAGTATCTAACAACAATTTATCATAACACCACTTTAGATATTTAATTTTTTCTATATCCTTAAAATTAATATAATTATTTAATTTATTAAGTAAAGAATCTTTTAAAATATATAGTAAATTGTTAAAATCTTCTTTAGATACTTTTAAAAATTTTCCTTTAACATAAAGTAATCCGTTTTATATTTTTTCTACTATATTCTTGTATATCATCAATATCAATAAATTTGCTTATGGATGGTATATATGTTAGATTATTAGAATCAGAATTATAAACAGGTATACCAACATAATGATTTTGAGAAATATTATAAATAATAAGTACATATTTTTTAGTATTATTTTCAATTATTTCATAAACATTTTGAGAATAGATTTCCAAGATGAAACCTCCTAATTTATATTAATAGTTAATAATATAATAATAGCATAAAAGAAAATATAAATCAACACAAATGTTCGCTATTTATAAAAATAAATATAATCATAATATAATTTTATATTATGATTATATTATACTATTTATATCATTCCATTAGTAGGAACATATGTATCATCAGGAGGGTAAACATATTCATCTAGAGGTTTTTCTACTTCTTTTAAATCAGTTACTTTTACAATTGGCATATCACCATGATAATCACCTTTTGTAATTGTTCCTGTAATTTCTATCCAGGTATTATCTTTTATATTTATTATTTTTTCAGACTCACATAAGAAACCAACAATTAAAGTTTGATAATCTGAACTTATTACCATATTTCTTGCTAATACAAATTGATTGTCGTTAAAATCCATAGCTCTATATACATAACCTGTAAATTTAAATTTAGTACCAACATAAGAATCGATATCTTCATGTACAGCTTTTAATATATTTGTATAATTTTTAGGATCTATTGAACTAACAGATGAAGAATTATAATTGGCATATGTAGAATCATTTTTTGCTCCGAAAAATATTCTATATACTGACATAATAAAAAGAATTACAACAATAATAGAAACTGTCATAGCAAAAACTTTAAAAATTTTGCTACCACTAACTTTTAAATTATATATAAACATAGAAATAAACCTTCTTTCAAAAATAATAGATATTTAATAATATGAAATTAAAATTATATATATGTATTTTTTGAAAAATTTGTTGCACAAAAACTTATTTAGTGATATTATACGCATGTATAATTATTTATAATTTTAGGAGGCAAAAGATAAATGGGAATTTTTAAATCTTACAGTGAAAAAGAAGTAAAAAGAGTAATGCCAATAGTAAAGAAAATAAACGATTTAGAAGAATCTATGGCAAAATTAACAGACAAAGAATTAAGAGAAAAAACAAATTACTTTAAAAAGGAGTTAAGCGAGGGAAAGACTCTAGACGATATATTACCAGAAGCTTTTGCTGTTGTTAGAGAAGCATCAAAAAGAGTTTTAGGATTAAGACATTTCGATGTTCAATTAATAGGTGGTATAATATTACACCAAGGTAGAATTGCAGAAATGAAAACTGGTGAAGGAAAAACACTTGTTGCAACATTACCAGTATACTTAAATGCTCTTTCAGGAGAAGGAGTTCACGTTATAACAGTAAACGACTACTTAGCAAAAAGAGATAGTGAATGGATGGGAAAATTATACAAATTCTTAGGACTATCTGTCGGTTTAGTTATAAATGGTATGGATCCATCAGCTAAGAAAGATGCATATGCTTGTGATGTAACTTATGGTACAAACAATGAATTTGGATTTGATTATCTAAGAGATAATATGGTTATATATAAAGATCAATTAGTTCAAAGAAAATTACATTATGCAATTGTCGATGAAATTGATAGTATTTTAATAGATGAAGCACGTACACCTTTAATTATTTCTGGTAGAGCTAATAAATCATCAGAATTATATAAAAAAGCTGATACATTTGTAAGAGGATTAGAAGCAAAAATTATTATAGAAGAAGATGTTAAAGACTTTGATCAAGCAGAAGATAATGAAAACTATGATTATATAGTAGATTTAAAAGCTAAATCTGCTTCACTTACACAAAAAGGTATAAAAAAGGCTGAAGAGTATTTTAAATTAGAAAACTTTAATGATTTAGAAAATTCAGAAATAGTTCACAATGTTAACCAAGCTTTAAGAGCACATGGTGTTATGAAAAAAGATATAGATTATATCGTAAAAGATGGAGAAGTTTTAATTGTTGATGAATTTACAGGACGTATTATGTATGGAAGAAGATATAATAATGGTCTTCACCAAGCAATTGAAGCTAAAGAAAAAGTAAAAATAGCTGATGAATCAAAAACATTAGCAACAATTACATTCCAAAACTACTTCAGAATGTACGATAAATTATCAGGTATGACTGGTACTGCTATGACAGAAGAAGCAGAATTCGAAGAAATATACAAATTAGACGTTGTTTCTATACCTACAAATAAACCTATGATAAGAAAAG
This sequence comes from uncultured Clostridia bacterium, assembly GCA_963557785.1. Lineage (GTDB taxonomy): Bacteria > Bacillota > Clostridia > TANB77 > CAG-508 > Merdicola. The sequence goes on from CAUWBF010000001.1 coordinate 257,555, forward strand.
ATAATTCTGATATAGTATATAAAAATGAAGATGCTAAATTTAGAGCTGTTGTAAGAGATGTTAAAGAAAGTTATGAAAAAGGACAACCAGTTTTAATTGGTACAGTTTCAATAGAAAAATCTGAAAAATTAAGTAAAATCTTAACTAAAGAGGGAATAAGACATCAAGTATTAAATGCTAAAGCTCATGAAAAAGAAGCTGAGATAATTGCACAAGCAGGTAAATTTGGTGCTGTAACTATTGCTACTAACATGGCAGGACGTGGTACTGATATTATGCTTGGTGGTAACAGTGAATATTTGGCAAAACAAGAAATGAAAGCTAAAAAAATACCAGCTGAATTAATTGAACAATCTACTACATTTAATGAAACAGACGATCAAGATATATTAAATGCAAGAAAGACTTTCTCAGAATTACAAGAAAAATATGAAAATCAAATAAGAGAAGAAAAAGAAAAAGTAATTAATGCAGGTGGTTTAAAAATAATTGGTACTGAAAGACATGAATCTAGAAGAATTGATAACCAATTACGTGGACGTAGTGGTCGTCAAGGAGATCCAGGTGAGTCAAGATTCTATATAGGTCTAGATGATGATTTAATGAAAATCTTTGGTGGAAATGCTATAACTAAAGTTTATGATAAATTAGGTGCATCAGAAGATATGCCTATCGAATCTAGAATAATAACAAATGCTGTTGAGACAGCTCAAAAGAAAGTTGAAGGAAGAAACTTTAGCATCAGAAAGAACGTATTAAAATATGATGATGTTATGAATGCACAAAGAGAGATTATTTACGGACAAAGAAGACAAGTTCTTGATGGCGAAAACTTAAAAGAATATATTCTTCATATGATAGAGAGTATATCAGCAGAAACAGTTTTAATGCACTGTAATGTAGCTGAAGGAGAAACAGTAAATAGAGAAGCTTTAGCACAAGATATATTAGCTACTTTCGGAATAGATAATTTAGAATCAATAAAAGCAGAAAAATTAAATTCACAAGAAATAATAGATGAATTAACACAAAAAGCTACTGATAAATACAATGCAAAAGAAACAGAATTTGGCGAAAAAGAAATGAGAGAACTTGAAAGAGTTGTATTATTAAAAGTAGTTGATGAAAAATGGATGGAACATATCGACAATATGGAAGAACTAAAAAATGGTATAGGTCTTCGTGCATATGGTCAAAAAGATCCAGTTGTTCAATACAGAATTGAAGGAACAGATATGTTTGAAGAAATGACAGCTAATATTAAATTAGATGTTGTAAAAATCTTATCAAATGTAGAAAAAGCAGGAAATGTTGTAAGAACACAAGCTGCTAAAGTAACAGGAGAAGGTTTTGAAAAAATGCCAGATATTAATTTAGTAGATGGTAAACTTTCTCAAGATAAAGGTGGAATTTCAAAAACAATAGTTAATGAAGGTCCAAAGATAGGAAGAAATGATCCTTGCCCATGTGGAAGTGGAAAGAAATACAAAAACTGTTGTGGAAATAAATAATAACATTTAAGGAAGAATAATTTTATATTCTTCCTTAAAATATATAAAGAGGAGAAATAATAATGAGACTAAAACATGCTTATGAACTATTATCAGATTTTAAAGGAATAATGCGTGAGAGATTTGTGTATTATCAAAAACTATTATCTTTAAAGTGGGATGCCTGGTTTTATGTTACAGGAGCAGAATTAATACTTTTAGCTATTATTTTTATTCCTATAATAGCAACAGCTATTCTTTTTGCGATGCATGAAATAAATACTTTTAATGACCCTTTTAAAGGTGTAGAAACAACATATAATCTAATTTCAATAGTTATGATAGCAATACTTATTATATTAAATATACTATTTATATTTAGAAAAGCTAATGTGAAAGAAGACGAAGATAATAAATTAATATATAATGCTGAATCTACAGATGAAATAGAATTTTTAAGACATATATTAATTATTTCCATTCTAGCAATTATATTGCTAATTATTGCTTTTTTACTTGTAAATAGTAATATTATGAATAATATAGAGTTATTTACGAAGGCGAATATAGATAGAGCTAATGAATTTACAGATTTATTTGTAAACTTCACAAGTGTATTTAAGTTTATTGTTACATTAAAACAAATAATTCCAATTGTACTAGTAGCTGTAATTATAGGATTAGATGCTGTTTGGATTAAAAGATTATCTAGCTATCACATAAGTACATCTAAAACGGATGTACTAATGGATGATGAAGAAAATGTAAAATTTTAAGGTGATATTATGATTGATTATGATGATTTAAAAGCTAATTTACTTAATTTAAAAGAAAGATTAAATAAAATTGGAGGTTCTCTTTGACATACCAAAAATAGTCAAAGAATTAAGTGAATTAGAAGAATTAACATTACAACAAGATTTTTGGAATGATAGTAAAAATTCTAGTGTGATTTTGCAAAAAATATCTAATTTAAAATCAAAAAAAGAAGAATTTGAAAGAGTTTCTGAGCAAATAGAAAACCTTCTAGAAATGCTAGAATTATTGAATTTAGAATATGATGAGTCTTTAGATAATGAAATTAGAAAAGATATAAAATATATTGAAAAAGAAATAGAAAAGATAGAAGTTAAAACACTTCTATCTGGAAAATATGATATTAATAATGCTATAATTACATTGCATCCTGGAGCAGGTGGAACAGAATCACAAGACTGGGTTCAAATGCTTTATAGAATGTATACAAGATGGGCCAATCAAAATGGTTATGCTGTTAAAGAATTAGATTTTTTAGAAGGCGATGAAGCTGGTATAAAGAGTGTAACTGCATTAATTGAGGGACAATATGCTTATGGATATTTAAAATGTGAAATGGGTGTACATCGTTTAGTAAGAATTTCTCCTTTTGATAGTGGCGGAAGAAGGCATACTTCTTTTGCATCATTAGAAGTTTTACCAGAAATAACTGAAGATATCGAAATAAATCTAAATCCTGACGATTTAAGAATAGATACATATAGAGCTTCAGGTGCGGGAGGTCAACATATAAATAAGACAGATTCTGCTGTAAGAATAACTCATATTCCTACTAACATTGTAGTTTCATGCCAATCTGAAAGATCTCAAGCTATGAATAAGGATACTGCTATGAAAATGCTTAAATCTAAATTACTTGATTTAAAAGAAAAAGAGCATAAAGATAAAATAGAAGATTTAAAAGGTGTACAAAAAGATATAGCATGGGGAAGCCAAATTCGTTCGTATGTATTTTGCCCATATACACTTGTAAAGGACCATAGAACAGGTTTTGAAGTTGGTAATGTAGAACAAGTTATGGATGGAGATTTAGATGGATTTATGGAAGCTTATTTAAAAGAAATAACTAAAAATAAATAAGGTTGGTTGATTAAAAAAACAATATATGTTATAATATTTTTATAGTTAATAGGAGGTGACTTTTATGGCATGTAGTGAATGTAAAGGTTGTTATTGGTACTATACAGGAAAATGTAGCACATCTCAAGAATATTCAGATTATAAAAGTTGTAGTGACTATAAACCAAGATAAATTATTTAAAATACTCTAGTGATAGAGTATTTTTTTATTGCCTTTATCAATTTAATGTAATATAATAACAAATATATTATTTAAAACATAATATATCATAAGGTTTAGGTTTATAATTAAACTTAGGCAGTACATTATAATGAAGAAGGTGCCAGAATGGACACAATCGTATTAAAATTTGGAGGAAGTTCGGTCGCTGACGACATAAAATTAAACATAGTAGCAGACAAAATAATTAACTTATATGAAAATAACAATGTAGTGGTCATTGTTTCAGCACAAGGTAAAACCACAGACAACTTATTAAAAGAAGCATATTCTATAACATCATTACCAGACAACAGAGAATTAGATGTTTTATTAAGTACAGGAGAACAAATAACTACAGCTAAACTTGGTATGTTGCTAAAGAATAGGGGGTACGATGCAATTTCACTTACCGGCTGGCAAGCAGGCATTTATACCAATAATACTAACCAAGATGCTATAATCGAAAGTATCGATACTACGAGAATAACAAAAGAATTATCAGAAAGAAAGATAGTTATAATAGCTGGATTTCAAGGAATTAATGAAAATTGTGATATAACTACACTTGGAAGAGGAGGATCAGATACAACAGCTGTTGCAGTTGCTTCAGCACTTAATGCTGATAAATGCTATATTTTTTCAGATGTAGATGGTGTTTATACAACAGATCCTAATAAAGTACCTAGTGCAAAAAAATTAAAAAATATTTCTTATGAAGAAATGTTAGATATTGCAGATGAAGGAGCAAAAGTACTTCATAATAGATGCGTAGAAATTGCAGAAAAATTTGAAATTCCAATAATTACTAAATCTACATTTAACAATAAGCCTGGTACTATAGTAAATAATAAGATAGAGGAAACTAGTGTAAAAAGTATAGTGAAAAATGATGATATAATTTTTATACATGCAAAACAAGATAGATATTCTATTGAATTATTCAATAAGATATGTAATGAATTAATAAAAAATAATGTATTTATAAGTAATATTACCAATAATAGTAATTATAATTTAGATATTACTTTTACAATAAAAGCTACAATGTTTAATAAGTTAGAAAAAGTTTTCAAAGAAGAATTTAAAGAGATAGAATACACATATAATAACATATCAAAAATTTCTATAATTGGTCACGGAATAATGAGTGATAATAAGATTATAGAAAAAACTATGATGGTTATTAATTTAAATAAATTAGAAATATTGAATATGACATTTAATGAATCAAAAATATCAATTATGTTTAAAGATAAACTTCCAATTACAATACTAGAGCAAATGCATAATGAATTAATTGAAAATTAATAAATTTAAATGACTGATAATAAAAAAATATCAGTCATTTTTTATTTATGTTCTAAAATGTACAAGACCTGAATATATATAATTTAGACGATTTAAATTTTGGAGGTATATAAAGATGAATTTAGATGAAAGAAAAAATCTTAATGTTTCAAACAATGTTATACAAAATTTAGTATTAGAAAATAGAGGAAAACTTAGCATATCAGGTGTCCTAGATGTATTAAGTTTTGATGATCAGATTGTAATAGTAGAAACAGAATTAGGATTACTTACAATTAAAGGTGAAAATCTTAGAATTAATAAATTAAGTATTGATTCTTCTGAAGTAGTTGTAGAAGGTGAAATAAATAATTTAGCCTATAGTGAATCAGAAATAGATAAAAAAAGTTCAGGACTATTTAGTAAAATTTTTAAATAATAAATTGAAAGCTTAGGGTGGTAATATTGGAAATAAGTGCAGCAAATCAAGCATATAATTTTTTAATTTTTATGTTAAATGGATGCGGTATAGGTATAATATTTGATATTTTTAGAATATTGAGAAGAAGTTTTAAAACTTCTGATTTTGTTACATATATTGAAGATATACTTTTTTGGTTATTATCTGGAATATTAACTTTATACACATTAGCTGTATTTAATGCTGGAGAAATTAGATTGTATATTTTCATAGCTATATTAGTGGGAATTTCAATATACATACTAACTATAAGTAAATTTATTATAAAATCTAGTGTATTTATAATAACATTTATAAAAAAAATGACAGAGAAAATAATTTTTATAATTACATATCCAATTAAATTGTTATTTAGTGTCATAAAGAAAATATTTTCAAGACCAATCAACTTTATTTGCATTAATATTAAGAAAATTTTGTCGAAACCTATCAGAAATATTCAAAAAACTAAAAATAGGATAAAAAATTACAAAAAAACTAATAAAAATGCTGTACAAAAGAAGGATTTTAATATATAATGTAGAAAGTATAAAGTGTTAGTAATTTTTAGATAATTATACTGGAGAGAGTTACATATGAAAAATTTTAAGTTTAAAAGATTATTTAAATTGATTTTAGGTTCTGCAATTGCAATATATGTTTTATGCATTTTTATTAATCAGCAAAAAGTTCTTAATTCATATAATAAGGAACAAAAATATATTGCAGAAAAAATCCAAAAGCAAACTGAATATAAACAAGAATTATCTTCATTAAAAGAAAATGTAGATTCTCCTGAATATATTGAAGAATTAGCAAGAGAAAAGTTAGATATGTATTTACCAAACGAAAAAGTTTATATAGTAATCAATAAATAATCCTTAAATATTTTGTATTTAAGGATTTAACTTATCTTTAAGTATAATTTCGATTAATTTTTATTTCTTAATTTTAATTCTAAAAAATTCCAAATACTAAAAAAATAAAATAGGAGGGACTAGAGAATGGATCTAGAACAATTTACTTTAGCGCAATTAAGAGAATTGGCAAAAACAAAAGGTATTAAAAGTATTACAAAATACAAAAAGGAAGAGTTAATAATTCTTTTAAATGATGGAACTCTTGAAAATACAGAGAAAGAAGTGGAATCTAACGAAAAAGAAGAGACAAATGATTATATAGAAAATGAAAGTAACGAAATTTCAGAAACAGAAGTATCATTTGGCAATATTTCATATAAATTAACAAATGAAGGAGATAAAATAGTAGAAGGAATTTTAGAAGTTCTTCCTGATGGATATGGATTTTTAAGAGGAGAAAATTATTTATCTACTCCAAATGATGTTTATATTTCTCCAATTCAAATAAGACGTTTTAGATTAGATACAGGGGACAAGTTAAAAGGAATATCTAGAATGGCAAAAGAAGGAGAAAGATTCCCTTCACTTATATTTGTTGGAGAGGTTAACGGAGAGCATCCTGAAAAAGCTTTGAAAAGAAAGAAATTTGATGATCTAATTCCAATATATCCAAATGAAAGATTACATTTAGAAACAAAAACAAATGAATATGCAATGAGAATGATAGACCTTATAAGTCCAATAGGAAAAGGTCAAAGAGGTATGATTGTTGCACAACCAAAAGTAGGAAAAACAACTTTAATCAAGAAAATAGCAAATAGCATAATAACAAATAATCCAGAAGTTGAATTATTAGTATTACTTATAGATGAAAGACCAGAAGAAGTTACAGATATGAGAAGATCTATCAATGGAGAAGTTATTTATTCTACATTTGATGAATTACCAGAACATCATGTTAAAGTTGCAGAAATGGTATTAGAAAGATCAAAAAGGCTTGTAGAACAAGGTAAAGACGTTGTAATATTATTAGACAGTATAACAAGATTAGCAAGAGCGTATAACTTAGTCATACCTTCTTCAGGAAGAACATTATCTGGTGGTTTAGATCCAAGTGCACTACATAAACCAAAGAAGTTTTTCGGTGCTGCTAGAAATATTGAAAACGGTGGAAGTTTAACTATACTTGCTTCAGCTTTAATAGAAACTGGAAGCAGAATGGACGATGTTATATTTGAAGAATTTAAAGGTACAGGAAATATGGAGGTACACCTAGATAGAAAACTATCTGAAAAGAGAATATTCCCAGCAATAGATGTAAATAAATCTGGTACGAGAAGAGAAGATTTATTATTAAATAAAAAAGAACAAGATACAATTTATGCTTTAAGAAAAGCTTTAAACAACTTACCAGTTGCTGATGTTACAGAACAAATTATTACGCAAATGGTAAATTCTAAAAATAATGAAGAATTTTTAGATAAAATGGAAGTTTTCTTAAAAAATTATAAATAATAGGAAGTATTAATATGAGAATAAGATTTAAGCCATGGGCAAGACCAGAACTAGAAGCAGCAAGTTTTTATATAGACAATCCAGAAGCATGTAAAGGTAAATGGAAAGAACAATTTAAAAATCAAAATAATCCATTCTATTTAGAATTAGGATGTGGTAAAGGAACTTTTATTTCTAATTTAGCTGTAGAAAATCCTAATATCAATTTTTTAGCAATAGACTTAGTAGATGCCATGCTAGGTCTCGCTAAAAGAAATATTGAGGAAGTATATAGTTCTAACAACAAGGAAATAGATAACGTAATTTTAACGAGATTCGATATAGAGAGAATTTTATTAATTCTTAATAGTGAGGATAGTGTTGATAGAATTTATATTAATTTTTGTAATCCTTGGCCAAAGGGAAAGCATAGAAAGAAACGATTAACACATACAAGGCAGCTAGAAAAATACAAAGAGTTTCTAAATAAAGAACATGGAGAAATTCATTTTAAGACAGATGATGACGATTTGTTTAATTCAAGTTTAACATATTTTGAAGAATCAGGATTTGAAATAGTGCGAAAGACCTATGATTTACATTCTGAAAATGGTTGGTACAATATAGAAACAGAACATGAAAAAATGTTTACAGAGCAAGGTATAAAGATAAAGGCTTTAATTGCAAAATTGAAATAGAATTTATCTTCTAGGAGGAATAATAAATGATTAAAAGAAATGAAACAAGACCAATATTTGTAGGCAATGTACAAATAGGTGGACAAGATAAAGTAGTAATTCAATCAATGACAAATACTAAAACTAAAGATATAACTGCAACTGTTAATCAAATATTAGAATTAGAAAAGGCAGGTTGTGAAATTGTAAGAGTTGCATGTCTAGATATAGAAGATGCAAAAGCAATAAAAGATATTAAATCTAAAATACATATTCCAATCGTAGCAGATATTCATTTTGATTATAGAATAGCTTTAGAAGCTATTAATTCTGGAGTTGATAAAGTTAGAATAAATCCAGGAAATATTGGAAATGAAGAAAGAGTTAAATTAGTAGTAGATGCTTGTAAGAATCATCATATCCCAATTAGAATAGGAGTAAATGCTGGTTCTTTAGAAAAAGATTTACTTGCAAAATACGGTGGCAAACCTACTGCTAAAGCTATGGTAGAAAGTGCAAAAAAACATGTAGAAATACTAGAAAAATTAGATTTTTATGATATAGCAATATCTCTTAAAGCTTCTGATTTAGACTTATGTATAGATAGTTATTTAGAAGCTGCTAGTACCTTTAAATATCCGCTTCACTTAGGAATTACAGAATCAGGAACAACATTTAGCGGAGCGATAAAATCAAGTATAGGATTAGGAATAATGTTAAAACAGGGAATAGGAGATACAATGAGAGTTTCACTTTCAGATAACCCTGTTGAAGAAATCAAAGTAGTTAAAGAAATATTAAAAGATTGTAAATTATATCATAAATCACCTACATTAGTCTCTTGCCCAACTTGCGGAAGAACTCAAATAGATTTAATTCCAATAGCAAAAGAAGTGGAAGAATTTTTACAAACAGTAGAAGCAGATATTACAGTAGCCGTTATGGGATGTGCTGTAAATGGACCAGGAGAAGCCAGTAATGCTGATATAGGAATTGCAGGTGGTATTAAAGAAGGTCTGCTATTTAAAAAAGGAGAAATTATAAAAAAAATACCTCAAGAAAAAATAGTTGATGTATTAAAAGAGGAAATTATAAATATGACAAAATAAAAAGGAAGCATATGTATGGATGTAAAAGAATTAGCAAATAAATATAGAAGCGAAATACCTAGTAATCTAAGTGATATTGAATTTTTAAAAGCTGTTTATATAAAGCTTGCATATGAAAAAGCATTTGATGAAAAATATTATTTTGGTAATAATGGAACAATAAAAAAAATATATAAGCTAGCTCAAAAAAATAAAAATAGTAGAGTAGCAGGGAAAGAAAAACGAACAATAATTTGTTGCTCACTATCATATGAAATTGAACATCTATTAGCTGAATTTGGTTATAAATGTTTTGTAACTCCTTCTTTTGAAATTGGTGATCATGTTTTTCCTATTGTAGTGTTAGATGATGGTACTCAAATTAAATATGACTTACAACAAGATTTAGAAAATATACAAACACATTGTAGAACAAGATTTTTTGCAACAAGTGATGGAGATGATTTTGCATATAATCTTCATGTCATTGACAATGAGGAACAGTTTAAAATTGATCAAGCAATTGGATATGTAAACAGTACAGAAGATTATAGGGATTCAGATATAGAAAATCTTGACAAGAAAATTGCTGAAAATTCAGATGCAACAATTTGGCAAAAGTTAAATATTATTCTTTCAGATACAAAAGTAAATGATATTTCTCAAGATACCGGATATATAGAATGCTATAAGTACTATGCTAAAAGATTATTGCCTAGATACTTTACTACAAAGGAATTTATGGCTAAAGTTCATATAATAACTTGTTCAAGGCAGGCCTCTAATAGTGATGGTGAAGATGAAATAGAATTTACTAATTGTATTTATGTAGATGATAGAAGTGCCCCACAAGCTGTATATATGTTTTCGAGAATTCATAATAGATACATTCTTACACCTTATGAAAATGTTATAAAATTAGAAGAGGAAGGTTTAATAATTGGAAATAAATATCCTAGTAATGGTTCTAAAAAATTAAAAAAACAACTTGATATTTATAAAAATGAAAAGGATTTAAATACACATAATTTATACGATAGTGATAGGCAAGAACAATAGTTTGTTGACGTTTTACATAAAGTAGCTTATAATATTATTATAAATCAGGTTGAAAATCTCTTCTCTACAATAAATCAACTGATTTATATTCTATATGTGAAAGAGAGGTCTTAAAAATGTTAACGAATGAACAGGCAAGAAGTTCATTTCGGAACATAATTTCCGAGATTGACGCGAACATAGAAGCTATTAAAAGCTTTGACATAACTGATGAAACTGCTAAGACTAATTTAATTACAGAGGTCTTTGCACCAATTATAATTGATATAGAACAGTTAAAGTGTAACTATCTTGAAAAAGAATATCTAAATTTATCGCCGTATAAAGATATTGATTTGTTGGAATATATTCCAATATTAATCTTTTTTATTCTTTCTGAAAATGTGGAAGCTTGGCAAGTCTTTGATGATGCTATTGCTTTTTTACAAGTCATTAAAGATAAATATCCTAAGCTATTTAAATCACTTTTTCAGAATAAAGATTTTTCAAAAGTTACTATTTATGAATTTATTGCAATATTAGATGCTATTTAGGCTAGAAAATGTAATTATTAAGTATCAAGTAATATATATAAGAGAAGAGAAAAGAAAAGGATAAAGCTATCACATGGAGTATTGTGGTAGCCTTTTCTTATTACCTTTTTTGAAATATAAATGTTATATATATGTTCTTGATTTTCACTAAATATTATGATAAATTTATATAAAAACTAAGGAAGAAGTAATAATGGAAGAATTAGATATAAAAGAATTTATTGAAATATTATTAGAAAAAAAATGGCTAATAATTATAACAACAATAATATGCATGATATTAGGATATACATACAATGCATATTTTACCGAGCCATTATATAAATCATCTACTACTTTATTATTAGCAAAAACTACAAATGAAACTACTTCAACTAAAAACGAAATTAATACAGACCAAGCAATTACTCAAACAGATATAACATTAAACGAAAAATTAGTTTCAACTTATAGTGAGCTTGCTAAAAGTAGCGGAATTTTAAGCAAAGTAATTAGCAACTTAAATTTAAAAATTTCAGAAGATGAAATTAAAAAAAGTATTACAATATCAGAGGTAGATAATACAGAAATTTTAAAAGTTACAGTTGCAAACCCAAATGGTAAGCAAGCTGCAATTATAGCAAATGAACTAGCAACTGTTTTTTCTGAAAGAATAAAAGATTTATATAGTATAGATAATATAAAAGTTGTAGATAGTGCAGTAGAATCCAAAAATGCTTATAACATTGAGCCTGAAAAATATGCTATTATAGGTGCAGGAGTGGGATTTATAATTTCAGTTATATTTGTATTATTTATGAACTTAATTAGAAATACCGCGAGAACTCCAAAACAAGTAGAAAAATCTGCTAAAATATCTGTTTTGGCCACAATAAGTAAAGATAAGTCTAATACAGATGAACTTACAACTTATGTTGATACAAGGTCGTCTATTACAGAAGCTTTTAAAGGTCTTAGAACTAATATTAAGTTCTATAAAAAAGAGAAAATTAAAAGTATTGCTGTTACAAGCTCTGTTCCTGAAGAAGGAAAAAGCTGGATATCAGCTAATCTAGCAACTGTATTTGCAAAAAATGGCGAAAGAGTTCTTTTAATAGATGCTGATATGAGAAGGGGCAGACAGCATATGATTTTTAGAGTTCGTCAAAGAGATGGATTATCAGAATTATTAAAATCTGGTGATATAGAAAATATTGGACAATATATTCAAAAAACAGCTATCGATAATTTACATATATTAACTTGTGGAAATCTTACACAAGATTCTTCAGAGTTACTATTAACAAATATATTTGAAAAATCTTTGGAAATTCTACATAAATATTATGATATGATTATAATAGATACAACTCCTAATTCTATAGTAACTGATGGTACAATAATATCAAGATTAGTAGATACTAATTTAATTATTACAAAATACAATTATACCGATTTAGAAACAATAGAAAGAATTAAAGATAATATTCAAAAAGTTGGAGGAGATGTATTAGGCTTAGTAATAAACCAAATACCAAATGGAAATAAAAAATATGAAGATTCATATTACTACAGTACATCTATGATAGATATGGGAAAACGCTATGTAACAAAAGCAGCTAAATTAAATGGAGCTAGAAGAGATGAAATATAAAAGCCTACTTACGTAGGCTTTTTTATATATGTATTCCTATATTTGGAATATTTTTTTCTGTATTTTTAATTTTAAGATTTATTTCATTTTTTAAATTACTACAAAGTTCTACCATATCTTTTGAATAGATGGATTCCAGTAACTCAAGAGCTTTATTTAAATCTTGTTTTATTCCGATTTCTAAATTTCCATTTAAATAAAAATATTTTGCTAAATTATATTTTGACCATTCACACAATGTAAAAATTGGGGCTTCTGAAGCTTGATTATAATATTCAAATGCTTTTTTAAAATCTTTTTTTACAAATGTACCTGTTCTATAAAATTCACCAATCTTATTTGATGCCCAACTTTCTCCAAGGATAGCAGCTTGTTCATAATAATGGAAAGCTTTTGAATAATTTTTTTCATTTTCATATATTTTTCCAAGATTATTATATGCATATACATTGCCTAAAGTAGCAGACTTCTTAAAAAATTCTATTGCCTTTTCTTTATTAGGCTTAATATGACTAAATTTGCCATTTAAAATAATAAGACCTAAACTATTATAAGCATTTGAACAATTTAGCTTTCTTGCTTTGTTAAAATATTTAAAGCTTAAAAGTTGGTCGTGCTTACTTAAACTTCCTATTTTACCAGTATAATACATATATCCAATTGCCCAGTTAGCAGTAGGGTGCTTATTATCTGCTGCTATTTTATAATATTCATAAGCTTTGTCATATCTTGGAAATCCTGCAATTAGTCCATAAAATTCTAAAGAGGCCATTTCAAAGCAAGCAAATGGATTTTTAGTTTTAGCTAACTGGTTAATTCCACGTATAGACCAAATACCAGAATTTAATTGTATATTAATAAAATCTTTTATATCATTTAAAGAAATATTTGTATCATAAATATTTTTTTCTACAATATTTGAAAATGATTCATCTACCAATATAGGCTGTTTTTTATCTAGTATAATATAAAATAAAACTAAAACTAGAAAATTATATAAATCTTTATTATCTAGTAAATTGTGTAGTTTATCTGTTAAATTAATGCTAACATCTGAATCATTCTTACTTATAGAATATAATCTATTACATATATGAAGTAGTTTTTCGTTACCATTTATGGTATCTATAGAAGTATTATCTTTGAAATTTACATTTTCTAGTAAAGATAATATTTGAACTATTGTATTTTTTAAAGCTAATTCATCTATTTCATATTTCTTTTTTAATTCTAGAAAATATGACTTATATGAAGAATTTATTGCTCTAAATCCTGTACAATAATTATTTACTGTACTATCTGCAATATAATCTATATTAAATATAGTACAAAATAAATCTGATTGTAAAAATGTATTTTTAGAGTTAGATTCTTCTTTTATTATTCTAAAAAAATTACCAAGAGAAAGGTAATTATCATTTATATTTAATCTTATAAAATTCTTTTTACTCATAATTTTCCTCCGACCATAATTATACACTATATTATGTAAATAGTCAATTTTTATCGTGAATTATACGTGAACGCAGATGTATACTCGTGAATTGTAGTGAATTGATTTAGCGTGGATAGAATAATAAAATATTTTAAGAACAAAATGAAAAAGGATAAAGGTATATGGAAATTTATATAGATGGACAAAAGATTAATTATATAAACAAAGGAACAGGTAAAAATGTATTATTATTACATGGATGGGGAGTTAACATAGATTTATATAAAAATTTAATAAATGAAATTGCTAAATCTAATAATGTATATGCATTAGATTTACCTGGATTTGGAAAAAGTGATGAACCTAATGAAATATGGAATGTAGATAAATATGTAGATTTAGTGCAAAAGTTTATAGAAAAATTAGATTTAAAAGAAATTAATTTAATTGGGCATTCTTTTGGAGGTAGGATAATTATTAAGTTAGCTAATAAAAATAGCTTAGAATTTAAAATAAACAAAATTGTGCTACTTGGAAGTGCTGGTATAAAACACAAATTAAAGTTTAATAAAAAAGTTAAAGTACGTATCTATAAAATTTGCAAAAAAATAATTAATTGTAAAGTTATTCAAAAAAGATTTCCCAATTTTATGGATAAAGTAAAAAGTAAATTTGGATCAGATGATTATAAAAAGGCAAGTAATATAATGAGGGGCTCATTAGTTCAAGTTGTTAATGAGGATTTAACTAATTTAATTCCTAATATTAAAAGTGATACATTGCTAATTTGGGGAACTTGTGATGAAGCAACTCCAATAGAAGATGGAAGAAAAATGAAAGAGCTTATCAAAAATTCAAAATTACTTGAAATAGAAGGTGCTACTCATTATGCATTTTTGGAAAGTCCTTTATTGGTAAATCAAATGATAAGCGAATTTTTAAAATAAA
Source organism: uncultured Clostridia bacterium (assembly GCA_963557785.1). Lineage (GTDB taxonomy): Bacteria > Bacillota > Clostridia > TANB77 > CAG-508 > Merdicola. Next base: position 272,617 of record CAUWBF010000001.1, read on the forward strand.
GTGGAAGGTTGTTATGGAAAATTACTTAAGATTAATATTAAAAATTGAGTATATAGTAAATTTTATATTACTCACAAAATTTTACTTGCATATGTTCCAATTAAATAGTTATAAAATAAAGAAAAATTGGAATTGGATTAAAAATAATAAATTTGAATGTATATTAAAAATATTTATTGTATTTATAAGTATAGTATTAACTTTAATAAGAGGTGGAATTTTTGCTTCAGTTGTAATTATGATTTTAGGAATATATCTAAATATTCAGAAGAAGAAAGCTAAAATACCTTTAAAATATACTAATAGAATTATTATTTTAATAATAACTCTGCTTATATTGGTTAGTATATTTTTAATTATAAGTTATATAACAAATACAATTCTAGTTGCTTTAGCAATAATAAATATATTAGTTCCAGTATTAATAATACTAGCTAATTATATTAATAAGCCAATTCAAAGTATGAGAAATAATAAATACATTAATGAAGCTAAAAGAATAATTGATTCTTCACCAGACCTTATTGTAATAGGTGTTACGGGTACATATGGAAAAACAAGTGTAAAAAATTATCTAGCAAAGATATTATCTTGTAAATATCAAGTATTAGTTACTCCTCAAAACTATAATACAACTTTAGGAGTTGTTAAAACTATAAGAGAGAATCTAAAAGCTACTCATCAAATCTTTATATGTGAGATGGGTGCAACTAATATTGGCGATATTAAAGAAATCTGCGATATAGTTAAACCAAAATATGGAATAATTACATCGATCGGACCTCAACATTTAGAGTCATTTGGAAGTATCGAAAATATATTAACAACAAAATTTGAATTAGCTGAAAGTGTTAAAGAAAATGAGGGAACTATTTTCTTAAATTATAGTAATGAATTTATAATAGGATACTCTGAAAACATAGAAAATAAAGTAATTTATGGAGAAGAAAATTCTAAACTAAATTATTCTGCAAATAATATAAAATCTAGTTATGAAGGAATAAGCTTTTATGTTAATAATGAGCCTATGGAATTTAGGACAAAAATTATAGGAAGACATAATGCTATAAATTTAGCTGGTTGTATTGCTATGGCTAGAATATTAGGAATATCTTATGAAGATATCCAGATGCAAATAAGAAGATTAGAAAACGTAGAGCACAGATTAAATGTAATTAAAAGAGCTGATTTAACTATAATAGATGATGCATATAATTCTAATCCAGTCAGTTCGAAATCAGCCTTAAATACATTAAATGAATTTAATGGTATAAAAATTTTAGTTACTCCAGGTTTAATAGAACTTAATAATCAAGAATACAAATATAACTTTGAACTTGGAGAATATGCTGCTAGCATATGTGATTATGTTTTTTTAATAGGAGAACATTCTATACCAATTCGCGATGGACTTATTAGTAAAAATTATAATCCAGAAAATATTTTTGTTACAGATAGGCCAGAAAATGCTATGCAAATGATTAGAAAATTAGATATTGCTGGTGAAAAAATTGTGTTATTGGAAAACGATTTGCCAGATAATTATAAATAAAGAAAGGTGTGTTATTATGAAAATAAAGATAGGTGTATTATTTGGAGGAAAAAGTGTTGAACATGAAGTATCAGTAATTACTGGTATACAAGCAATAGAAAATATGGACAAGAATAAATATGATATCATCCCTATATATATAACAAAAGCAAATGAAATGTATGTAGGAAAAGATATAGGAAATATTGAAAAATATAAAAATATCCCTGATTTATTAAATTCAAGTGAAAGAGTTGTATTGTCAGGAGATAATGGAAGAGCTCAAATACTAAGATATAAAACATCTCCTTTTAAGCCTAATGTATATGACTATTTTGATATAGCATTTCCTATAGTTCATGGTACAGATGTTGAGGGAGGAGCATTATATGGTTTCTTTAAAATTTTAAATGTACCTTGTGTTGGATCTGATATATTATCTTCTAGTATATCTATGGATAAATATATGGCAAAATGTATTTTAAAGGAAAAGAATTTACCAGTACTAGATTGTCTATGTTTTGATTTAAAAGAATATAAAACTAATTTAGAAGGAATAAAAAAATCAATAATAAATAAATTTGGTTTTCCTGTTATTGTCAAACCTGTAGATTCAGGTTCTAGCGTTGGAATTAGTATTGCTAAAAATGAAAAAGAACTAGAAGAGAGTATAGACGATGCATTCAAATATTCAAAAAGAATTCTATCAGAACATGCTATATCAAATATGAGAGAAATAAATTGTTCTGTTTTAGGAGATTATGAATATTGTATGGCATCTGAGTGTGAAGAGCCAATAAAAAGTGATGAAATACTAAGCTATAAAGATAAATATATATCTGGTGGTAAAAAAATTGGTGGAGAAAAAGGAATGAATGTTTCTGGTGTTAAACTACCTGCAAATATTCCTGATGATTTAAAAGATACTATTCAAGATTTAGCTCAAAAAACTTTTAGAGCTATTGGATGCACTGGTGTTGTTCGTATAGATTTTATGATAGATAACGATACTGATAAGATATATGTAAACGAAATAAATACAATCCCTGGATGTTTATCATTCCATCTATGGAAAGCAAGTAATTTACAATATAAAGACCTTCTTAATAACCTTATAGATATTACATTAAAAAGAAAGAGGGAAGAGGATAGCATATTATATTCTTTTGATACAAACATGTTACAAACTATTTCTATTAGTAATCATAAAAAATAATTTATTGATAAAGATATCAACTCTTCTTAGTTGGTATCTTTTTTTGATAAAATATAACAAAAAAATGATTGTACTTTTTGCTTTTTACATATATAATATATTAGTATGATTAATAAGGAGGAATATATATGGCATTTATAGACGATATAAAACAAAGAGCAAAGAATGACATTAAAACTATTGTGCTTCCAGAATCTACTGATATAAGAGTTTTAACTGCAACAGATAGTATTTTAAAACAAGGTTTTGCTCGTATAATTCTTGTAGGAAATAAAGAAAGTATATTAAAAAAAGCAAATGAGAATAAGTTAAATATAGAAGAAGCGGAAATTGTAGACCCCGCTAATTCAGAAAAATATGATGAATTTGTAAATAACTTTTTTGAATTAAGAAAGAAAAAAGGAATAAGCATAGAAAAATCAAAAGAAATGATGTTAGATCCTGTTTATTTTGGAATGATGATGGTTAAACTTGGATATGCTGATGGATTAGTCTCAGGTGCAGCTCATTCAACTTCAGATACTTTAAGACCAGCATTACAAATATTAAAAACAGCTCCAGATACAAAATTAGTATCAGCATTTTTCTTAATGGTTGTTCCAAATTGTGAATATGGAGAAAATGGTACATTTATATTCTCAGATAGCGGACTTAATGAAAATCCTGATAGTGAGGCATTATCTGAGATTGCTATTTCTTCTAGTAAAAGCTTTGAACAATTAGTTGGAAAACAAGCAAAAGTTGCTATGTTATCTTACTCTACATATGGTAGCGCAAAATCAGAATTAACAGATAAAGTAATAAAAGCTACAGAACTAGTAAAAGAAAAAGCTCCAAATTTAGTAGTTGATGGAGAATTACAACTAGACGCTGCAATTATACCAGAAATAGCTGAATCTAAAGCACATGGAAGTCCTGTAGCTGGTAAAGCAAATACTTTAATTTTTCCAGATTTAAATGCTGGTAATATTGGATATAAATTAGTACAAAGATTAGCTAAAGCAGAAGCGTATGGACCACTATGTCAAGGAATTGCAAAACCTGTAAATGATTTATCAAGAGGATGTAATAGTACAGATATAGAAGGTGTTGTTGCAATAACTGCGGTTCAAGCTCAAATTATGTAATAAAGGAGTTGCTATATATGAAAATCTTAGTTTTAAATAGTGGGAGCTCGTCTTTAAAATATCAAGTAATTGATATGAATACAGAAGAAATGTTAGTAAAAGGCAATTATGAAAGAATTGGACAAACAAAATCTTTTCTAACACATAAAGTTAGAGGAATTAAAAGAGTTTTTGAGCATCCTGCCAAAAATCATGAAGATGCTATTAAATTCGTTTTAAAAAGACTTTTAAGTTCAGAGTATGGAGTTATTTCAGATTTAAGCGAGCTTGCTGGAATAGGTCATAGAGTTGTTCATGGTGGCGAAAAATTTAGCAGTTCTGTTCTTATTACTGAAGATGTTATAAAAGAAATTGAAAAATGTTCTCATTTAGCACCATTACATAATCCAGCAGCCATATTAGGAATAAAAGCTTGTATGAAAACATTACCTAATATGAAAATGGTTGCAGTATTTGATACAGCATTTCATCAAACATTACCAAAAGAACATTATATATATCCGATACCATATGAATATTATGAAAAATATGGCGTTCGCAAATATGGTTTCCATGGTACATCTCATATGTATGTTGCTCATCGTGTAGCAGAGTTATTAAATAAGCCAATTGAAGAATTGAAGATAATAAATTGCCATTTAGGACAAGGTGCAAGTGTTTGTGCAATAGAGAATGGAAAATCCGTAGAAACAAGTATGGGACTTACTCCTATGGGGGGAATACCTATGGGAACAAGATCAGGAGATTTAGACCCTTCTATTGTTACTTATCTTATGAAAAAGGAACACTTAAATCCTGATGAAATGGAAACAATTTTGAATAAAGAATCAGGGGCTTATGGAATATCACAAATTTCTGTAGATTTTAGAGATATTGAGGCAGAAGCTGCAATAAACAATAAACAAGCAATCTTAGCTTTAGCAAATTATAATTATCAAGTTGCATGTTATATTTTAAGATGTGCTGTTGCAATGAACGGGGTAGATGTGATAACATTTACTGCAGGTGTTGGAGAAAAAGGCATCGAATCTAGAGAAGCTATTTGTAATTATTTAAAATTTATTGGTGCAGAATTAGATTTAGAAAAAAATAATGTAAAAGGAGAGGAAAGAGAAATTTCTACTCCAAATTCAAAAATTAAATTATATATAGTACCAACAAATGAAGAATTAATGATTGCAAGAGAAACTCTAAGAGTAATAAACGATTAAGGTTTATAGATTTTCCAAAAAATCTAAATTATATTTTAAATGAGGTTTTAAAAATGAAAGTTTTAGTTTTAAATTGTGGTAGTTCATCACTAAAATATCAATTAATCAATATGGAAGATGAATCTGTAATGGCAAAAGGAACATATGAAAGAATAGGAGAGGGTAACTCTTTTTTAACTCATAAAGTAGGAGAACAAAAAATTAGATTAGAAAATCCAGTAGATTCACACGCAGAAGCTATAGAATTTGCTTTAAAACAATTATTAAATCCTGATTATAAAGTAATAGACAGTCTAGATGAAATTAATGCTATTGGTCATAGAGTTGTTCATGGAGGCGAAAAGTTTAGCGGTTCTGTAATAATTACAGATGAAGTTGTTAAAGAAATGGAAAAATGTTCAGATTTAGCACCTTTACACAATCCAGCAGCTATTATTGGTATAAATGCTGCAAAACAAGTAATGCCAGGCAAAGTTATGGTAGGAGTATTCGATACTGCGTTCCATCAAACAATGCCAAAAGAACATTATATATATCCAATACCATATGAGTATTATGAAAAATACGGAGTTCGTAAATATGGTTTTCATGGTACATCTCATATGTATGTTTCAAGAAGAGCAGCTGAGATAGAAAATAAACCTATAGAAGATATGAAAATAATAACTTGTCATTTAGGTCAAGGAGGAAGTATAACAGCTGTTGATGGAGGTAAATCTGTAGAAACAAGTATGGGGCTTACTCCTCTTGCTGGAATACCTATGGGAACAAGATCAGGAGATTTAGATCCTTCTATAGTTACTTTCTTAATGAAAAAAGAAGGTTTATCTGTAGAAAAAATAGAACATATCTTAAATAAACAATCTGGAATACTTGGAATATCAGGTGTTAGTCAAGATTGTAGAGATATGGAAGCTGCTGCTGCTGAAGGTAATGAAAGGGCTAAATTAGCAATAAAAGTTCATAATTACTTAATTGCTTGCCATATAGCAAAATGTGCAGTTGCTATGGGTGGTTTTGATACTTTAGTATTTACAGCAGGAATAGGTGAAAACCAAATAAATATACGTAAAGGTATATGTGAAAACTTAAAATTCTTAGGTGTTGAAGTAGATGATGAAAGAAATAATACAAGAGGAGAAGAAGTATTAATTTCATCTGATAATTCAAAAATAAAAGTATATGTTATACCAACAAATGAAGAATTAATGATTGCTAGAGAAACAATGAAATTAGCTAAATAATTTGCAATTTACATAAAATCGTGTTACAATAATACTTGTAGCACGATTTTGATTTATAGTAGATTTCGAAAGGGAGGTCATAAATATGCTCAATGAAAAAACTGCTATAAAAATAGAATTCCGGATTCCAGAGTTTTATTGGAGTGACGGCATAATCGTTACTGACGGCAATGAGTTTTATGGTTCTCTATCTGGGGATCTAATTATTGGAACTATCGATCATTCACAAAGGGTAACTGATTTTATAATATATTTTCACTTTCCTTGTGAAGATGATGTCTATACTGACTATCTAGATCAATATTATTTCCATTTGCCAACAGTTATAAGTCTTCCTTCTAGCAATAATGTTCAAGGATGCAATGATGAAAAAGATGTTATTATTGGAGTGCTTTCTTTAAAAGGCATTTACTCTGATAGTAGTATCATATCGTACATTGAAGATTTTGTTATTGATGAAAAAAGAAGGTTAGGCATATGATGAAAATGCACGTACTCCGGAAAAGCTTCACATTTTGTAGAATTGTGAAGCTTTTTTCTTTTTAAATAGTTAAATATATATTGAAATTAATTCTATTTATTGTTAGAATTAGATTTGTATTTATTTAAGGAAGGTAAATTTTATGATTGATTTTTTAAAGGGCATCATTGTAGGTATTGGAGGAATTGCTCCAGGACTTAGTGGAAGTATTTTATTGGTTATATTTGGATTATATAATAAAACTATAGAAGCTATAGGTACATTATTTAAAGATATTAAGAAAAATCTAAAATTTTTAGTCCCTTTATTTTTAGGATTTGGAGTAGGAGTCTTCTTATTTAGCAAGATAGTTGACTATTTTATTACAAACTATGAAATGTATACTAGATATACTTTTTTAGGATTAGTCTTAGGTACAATTCCAATATTTTATAAAGAAGTAAAAAAAGAAGGCTTTTCAAATAAATATTATATATTTATGGTTATTTCCTTTATACTAGGATTTAGTTTATTTTTCTTTAATAATAATCTATTTCCTACAGTTACTAATCCAAATTTAGTACAATCTGTTATATTAGGCATAGCAGTTGCAGGTTCTACCATAATACCTGGAGTTGATAGTGCTGTTATCTTATCTTCACTTGGATTATATGAACTTTATGTAAGTTCAATAGCTGAGCTTAATTTTTCAGTATTAATTCCAGCAGGATTTGGTTTGATAATTGGTGCACTAATTATATCTTTCTTTGTAAATAAATTGATTAAAAGATATTACACAGCTTCATTCTCAGTTATATTCGGCTTATTCCTATCAATAATACCTAATATATTAAATGAGAGTTGTACTTTAAGTTTTAATATAAATTCAATTATATCAATAATATTAGTTATATTAGGATTTAGTATTTCTACTGTTTTTGGAAAATTAAAGGATTCTAAAGAACCTTTTAAAAATATAATAAAATCTTTAAAGAAAATTAAGTCTATAATCCTCAAAAGAGTTATAAATTAAAATAATGTAGAGTCAGCATAGAAATATGCTGACTTTTTCATTTTGCGATGTACAATAATTTACATAATTTCATATTATACTATATAACATTTTACTAAGGAGGCGATAAAATTGAAATTAAAAGATAAAAAAATAGGATTTGCTTTTACAGGTTCTTTTTGTACATTTAAAAAAACTATTCCTCAATTAAGAAAAATAGTAGAAGAGGAAGGAGGCAAAATAATTCCAATAATGTCTTTTAATACTTATACTATGGATACTAAATTTGGAAACTCAAAAGACTTTATTAAAGAAATTGAAGAAATTAGTAATAATAAGATTATTCATACAATACAAGGAGCAGAACCTATTGGACCACAAAATCTAACAGATATAATGATTGTTGCTCCATGTTCTGGAAATACTATTGCAAAGCTTGCAAATGGAATTACTGATACGCCTGTACTTATGTCTGTAAAGTCTCATTTAAGAAATTCAAATCCAGTAGTTCTAGCTATTTCTACTAATGATGGATTATCTGGATCTGCTGCAAATATAGGAACATTACTGAATAGAACAAATTACTTTTTCGTTCCTTTTAGACAGGATAATCCTATAACTAAACCTCGTTCATTAGTTTTCGATCCTGACTATATAATTCCAACATTGGAAGCTGCTCTTGAAAGAGAACAAATTCAACCGATTATAAAATGATTTTAATGTAGAATTAATATTCTACATTTTATTTTTAGAAACTTCTTGACATTGAACAGTTGTTCTATTATAATGAATTAAATAAACAAATACTTGTTCGTTTAAGGAGGTATTTATGAAACTAAAAATTACTAATTTTAATAAATTTATAAGAAGCATCATATTATTAATATTTACTTTAATAGTGTTAGTATTATTAACTAAAAATGTATTTTCACATCAAGAAACAAAATATAAGACAATTTATGTATCAAGTGGAGATAGTATATGGAGTATAGCAAAAGAAGAAATACGAGAAAATGAAATTTTTAAAAATAAGTCAACTAGGGAAGTAGTATACAATATACAAAGTTTAAATCAATTATCTTCAAGTGAAATATATGTTGGACAAAAATTATTAATTCCGATAAATTAGATATTATCAGTATATTAGAACAAGAAAGATATAAATTACGATAATTAGGATAGATAATCAGTTGAAATTATTTATCTTTTGTTATATTATCGTATTACAATTTTTCTAATATATAAAATGAGAGGTAGAGGTTATTTAAGATGGAGGATACTATTATTTATTTAATTAGACATGCTGAAACTTTTGATGAAAATGGAATTAGAAATACAAGTGAGGATTCTCAGATGATTAATGAAAAAGAAATATTGTCTGTACAGGGTGAAGAGCAATCTAAAAAATTAAGTGAAAATAGTGAGTTACAAAATCTTGATGCTATCTGGTCGAGCAATTATACAAGGGCCAAAGCTACCGCAAAATATATAGCACATAAAAATAATTTACAATATAACTTAGATGAAAGATTGCGTGAAAGGAAACTTGGTAATATAGAAGATTTATCAAAATTTATGGATAACAAAGAAACTAGAGATCCTTCTCGTGAACAATTAGCTTTTCCAGAATTTAAAACTCGTGATGGTGAAAGTGCAAATGATAGCAATAAAAGGATGAATGAATTTATTAGTGAAATACTTGAAAAGTATACTGGAAAAAGGATAGCAGTTATAAGCCATGGCGGAGCAATTAAATTCTATTTGTTAAGTTTTTGTAAAGTAAATAAAAAATTAAATCTTGAATATAAAAGAAAAGAGTTAGTAATAAATTCTCCATGCTTATTAAAAATGACTTTTAAGAAAAATAAATTAGTAAATTTGGAACAAATTAAATGGTGATGAATATAAATCTATTTAACATATTAAAGAACAGTAGAAGAGAGGCAAGAATAGATATGGATAAAAATAAAAAAAGAATATCGCCTTATTGCACAAAATCAAAGTTTTGTGCAAAAAGAAATAGGAGTAAAATATATAGACTATGATTATAGTCCTACCCAGTAATTTCAGCACTTTCAAGCCTTTAGCTTTATATGTACTTACTTATTATATAATTATTTTGCATTGCATATTATTTATTATTTTGTTTTATTCAACAACTTATATTACTTCATTTTTATAACGCTTTAAAATCCATTTTAAGCTTCTTAAATATTTTATCTATATAATTTGATGTTCAATTATTTTTAATCTTTAAATTTTAATTTTATACTTTAATAATTTTTTATAATTTCTGATCCTATCTCGAATTTTTATAAAGATCTTCAAAACCCCAGAATCTCCGTATTTGCCGTATTTTACAGACAATAAACTATATGCCTTAATTTTAAAAACGGCTTAAAATCGATTCTCGTGCGTCGCTTTTTTTGGCTTTTTTCAGACTTTTTGATATTACTATATAAATGTATGATTTTGCTACTAAAAATTGCTAAACACTAGAATTGTCAGTATTTTGCTTAAATATCAGACAACAAACTATATGGCTAATTTATAAAAATACCTTAAAATCGATTCTCGCAGGCCGTTATTTTGGCTTATTTCAGAAATTTTTATATATAATGATAACTATATTAATTTAATCATAATTTATAAAAATAATTACTAATGTTAAATTTAAAACGTTGAAAATCAGTTTATAAAGTTTTAAATGAATAATTTGATTAATTAATAAATTAAATTGCTTAAAATTGATTTTCGTAAGTTATTAATATAATTATAAATCTAAAATCATAATTAAAATCTGTAAATAAATTTATAATAATCAAATGTTCGGTTTTATAAAGTTTACGAATAAAATTATAAATTTAGAAATTTTATAATTTACAAAGTTTTATAATTTTTATTTTTAAAGTTTATTTATAAAATATTTTATTTTTTAATTCTAAAAGTAATTTTATAACTTTCCACAAAATATTTTACTACTTATTTCTTTTTTATTTTATAAGTTTTAATTTTAACAAAATTACATAATTCGTGAAAATAGGGCTCTTCCCCCCACCAGAAATAGAATAAATTTATATAAATTATAAGAGCAGATAATTAGTTATCTGCTCTATTTATTATTCTTATCTAAGTTATTATTGCCATTCCCATTTTGCATAATATTTGTTTGCAGAAAATAAAATGTACTCTTTTGCACTACCATTGCTATATACTAACATTCCACCCATTTGTTCTTCAGGTACAAAATGGAAATCTCTACTCTCCATATATTCATCTAAATATTGTCCACTACCTTTATTTGATGTATCTGCTGTTTTACTAAATCCTACTCTATTAGGAGTATTTTGTACTATTGTATATTCTTTATCTGTAAATAAAATCTCTAATATTCTAATAAAATTTCAATTTCCATCCCGGCATTTCTCATACATTTAATAAATTCTATCCAATTGCAAGATTCTTCATCAAAATTTCTAATTCCTTTTTCTGTCCTAGGTACTGTTGGAATTAAACCTATCTTTTCATAATACCTTATCGTATCTGCTGTTAAATCGTATTTTTTACTAACTTATGCAATTGTCATTTTTTCACCTTCTTAAATTATTTTATATTTATTATTTCTTTTATATCTTCAATAATTTTCTCTATTGTAATTCCATTTTCTTTTAATAACTCATCTACTACATATCTGTCTGGAAAACTTTTTCTAATTCCATAATTTTTAACTTTCATATTAGTTGTTCCATAAAAACTTGCAATTTTTTCTCCGAATCCACCGATCTATTATACCATCTTCTAATGTAATTACTATTTCATGTTCTTTTTTTAATTCTTCAAGCAAATTTTTATCTAATCCTGTAATATATCTTGGATTTATTAATGTTGGTACAAATCCCAATTTTTCTTTTATCTCACTTACAATTTGCTCTCCTAACTGATAAAAATCTCCTAATGCAACAATTGCTACTTTACTTCCTTGTTTTTCTATTTTATACTTATTCAAATTACTATAATCTTTTTGTACTTCTCTATTATCTGAAATAACTCCATTGCATGGAATACGAATTGCTACTGGATATTTATCTTGTTCTATACTCCAATCTAACATTGCAAAATATTCTTCTTTAGATGTTGGTGCTAAATATACTAAATTTGGAATATTACTCATCATTGCTATATCATATAATCCTAAATGCGTTACATCATTCATTCCATATACAGAAGCTGTATTTACTAAAATAGTAGCTGGATTATTATTTATACATAAATCCTGTGATAGCTGATCGTAAGTTCTTTGCATAAAACTTGAATGTGTAGCAAATACTGGCTTTCCTCCATTTTTTGCAATTCCTGATGCCATTGCTATTGCATGTTCTTCTGCAATTCCTACATCTACAAATTGCTTTCCTGCTTGTTCTCTCTTGTCTTTTGTAAAACCAATATTGGTTGGTACCCCTGCAACTAATGTTACTACTTTTGAATCTTTTTTCATCTTATCTAATAAATAGTCTGCTGTTAAATCTGAATAATTTTCTCCTTTAAAAGTTACTTTTGGTCTTCCTGTTTCTACATAAAAAGGCATACACCAATGCCAATTTTCTTTATTTTCTTCTGCTATTTGATAACCTTTTCCTTTTTGTGTATTGATATGAACTACTATTGGATGATTAATATCTTTTATATCATAAAATGTATGAATTAATGTATCTAAATTATTTCCATCTTCAACATAAATATAATCTAAATTCATAGCTTTAAATAGGTTACAAGCACAAGTTCCTTTACTTTCTCTTAATTCTTTTAAATTTTTATATAGTCCTCCATGATTTTCTGCAATAGACATATCATTATCATTTACAATAATAATAAAATTACTTTGTAATTCACTTGCAAAATTTAATCCTTCTAATGCCTCACCACCACTTAAAGAACCATCTCCGATAACAGCTATTATATTTTCTTTATCGCCTTTTAAATCTCTTGCTTTTACCAGTCCTGAAGCTAAACTGATAGAAGTAGATGTATGTCCAACATTAAAGAAGTCATGTTCACTTTCTTCTGGATTTGTATAGCCTGAAACATCTTCAAAGTGTTCTTCATAAAGGTAGGCATCTTTTCTTCCTGTAAGCATTTTGTGTGGGTAACTTTGATGTGATACATCATATACAATTTTGTCCACTGGAGAATTAAATACATAATGTAGTGCTATAATCGTTTCTACCATACCAAAATTTGGTCCGAAATGACCTCCATGTTTACTTAACCTATTCATTAAGGCATCTCTAATTTCTGATGCTAAAATCTTTAGCTCATCCTTACTTAATTTATTAATATCCTTAGGTTCATTTATTTTTTCTAAATACATTGTTTTCCCTCCTTATTTTTTTGTATATTATATATATCACTTAGAGCTAACTCCAAGTCAATACTTTCTATAAAATCTTTTAAAAAAATAGAAATAGTTTGATTTTACTATTTCTATTTCATGAATTTCGTTAATAACCGCTGTAGCCGCAATGGAACTCCATCAGCTATATATTATTTAAAGATTGAATATATAACTTTATTTTCTGCAAGACCTGTTTTTCTATTTATTTTTCTCTTATGTAAAATAGCTTCTTGAGACATACCTATATTTTCTAAAATTTTAGATTTTATTTGTGCTAATTTTTTATAGCCATCATAAAATTCTGAAAAAATTACATCAAATTTCTTTTCGTTAAGTATGTAATCAATTGTAACTTTTAATGCCTCTTCCATATATCCTGAATATACTTTATTTAAAGCAATTCCAAAATTAATCTTACATACTTTATTTAAATCAGATCTTTCAGAAGCATTAATAAATCCAATTACTTCAGAATTAGATTTATCTTCAATAGCCCATATTAATTCATTCATTTCATATTCTCTTATATATGATGCTACCATTTTCTCTGTTTCACTCATAGTTTTATGTATATTATATCCTAAACACTCTGCTAGCTCACTTTCTGTTGCTAAATTTCTATGAACATCTTCTACATCTTCCATTCTAAATTTTCTAATTTTTAAATTTTTCGTTTCAAAATCTTTCATATTTATCCTCCTGTTTACTTCTATCTAATTTTGTATTTTTATTTGTTCTTCTTTTATTAACGGATATCGTATAATTTTATCTCCATCTAGATTTTCTTTATACATATCTATTGCTGTAATTTGATGATTATCATAAGTTGTATAATAATAAATTCCTTTATTTGTATTACAGCATGATGTATAAATTGTTATTTCATATTTATTATCACCCAAATTGCAACAGCCTCTTTGTTGATCAACTGAATTAAGAATGTGAAAAAATTGGCTTACACTTTCCTTCTCTCCCTCTCCAGAAATTGAATTCATCTTTGTAAATGCTACTCTGACAAATCTAGATTGAGATGATAAATCTCCTGGAAGTCCTATAGCCCCCATTCCACGACTATATTCTTTTAGATTTAAGCTCTTTGCAAAATTATTTTCTGGCGATTTTGTTGACAAATTCATGTAATTATTTAAGTTAAACATTTGCTTATCAAAAGTTGGATTATTTGTTAAGACTCCTACTGGATTCTCATATATTTTAATGCCTTCTTTTAATGACTCTACTGTTATTGATTCCATACTGTCAGAAATAATCCAATGTAATTGTGCTAATGGCAATTTATCATTAAATGGAATATTTAAAAGATTTGTTCTTTCAACTAAATTACGCGCTTCTTTTACTGTAGCACATTGGCTAAGAATCCAAGGAATAAATTCGAATTGTGTTATGTTATCTTTTCCATTAATTTCTTCATCGTTGTAGTATGCATTTCCTACAAAGTTTAGTCCTGCAATTCCAAGTCCTTTCTCATTTATAGCATCATAATATAATGGGAACTCTTCTACTACATATGCCATACCAATCATTGCATAATGAGTATTTATATTTCCTTTTTTTATAAAATGAAATGGAAAATTTCGTGGTGTTATTGTAACTTCATCTCCATAAGAAAATTCGTAATCCAATGTACGTCCAAAATAAAAATCTTTTGTTTTATATGTTGCTGCTGTACACATACTATTCCTCCTTTTACCACTCCTGTACTTAGATATTTATATAACTTTTATATCATAATCATATAAAATATTCAATATCTCTTATCCTTTTACATTAAAATAGAAAAATCCTTTAAAAAATAGAAATTTAGTGATATTATATTTACAATAAATAAATGGAGATGAAATTATGATAGATAGAGAATTAAATCCTGATTATCTAAATTCTTTTTTAGATTATACAATTACTATATTAAATAAATCGCCTAATACGGTAAAAGAATATAACTACGACTTAGCAATGTTCTTAAAATTTATCAAAATGCATTTTAAACTAACTTCAGAGAAAGATTTAAAACTTATACGTATAGATGATTTATCTTTAGATACAATAAAAAAAATAGAATTAAATGATATACATGCATTTCTTTCTTATCTTACAGTGAATAATAATAGTAAAGCTGCTACTAGGGCTCGAAAAGCTAGTAGTATAAGAGTTTTCTTTAATTATTTATCTCAAAAAGCTAATTTAATTGATAAAAATCCAGCACAAAATTTAGAATCCCCTAAATTAGATAGGCGTATGCCTAAATATCTATCTTTAGAAGATAGTAAGAAATTGTTAGATGTTGTTAGCTCTGAAGAAAATAATAAAGAAAGAGATTATGCGATTATTACTTTATTTTTAAATTGTGGAATGCGTCTTTCAGAATTAATTGGAATAAATATTCCTGATATAAATTTTAGTGAATCTAAAATGACTGTTATTGGTAAAGGTAATAAAGAACGTACAATTTATTTAAATAATGCTTGTATGAGAGCTATCAAATCGTATCTTGAAATTAGACCTAAAGAAAGAATTAAACCTGATTCTCAAAAAGCTCTATTTTTAAGCAATAGGCGTGAAAGAATTAGTAAAAGGACTGTTCAATATATTGTTGAAAATGAATTAAGAAGAGCTGGTTTAGATACTAAAAAATATTCAGTTCATAAATTAAGACATACTGCTGCTACTTTAATGTATCAATATGGAAATGTTGACATACGTGCTCTTCAAGAATTGTTAGGACACGAAAGCATATCTACAACAGAAATTTATACTCATGTTGCAAATGAACAAGTTAGAAATGCTGTGGAAGATAATCCATTAGCTAATATAGTTAAAGGAGGTGAGTAAAAATTGGATTCACATATCAAACAATATGGAAAAACATCTATAATAGTTTCTATTTTACTTATATTATTATCTTTCTTTTTAATATTTAGACCACTAGCTTCTATTAATTTTATTATAATGGCTTTAGGATTTATAGTTGTTGCTAGTGGAATTAGTCATATTATTACGTATTTTACTAGCCCTGTAGAATTTAGAGCTTTTAGTTTTGAATTAGTTAGAGGTATCTTAGGTATAGTTGCCGGAATTATACTTATTAGCCATCCAGAATGGGTTCATTCATTCTTACCAGTCATAATAGGAATTTGGGTAATAATTGAAAGTATTATTAATTTTCAATTATCACTAAATTTAAAGAGCTTTGTTACTGGCGGATGGATGGTTATGCTTATATTATCTATTCTTACAGTTTTATTAGGAATATTTATTATAGTGCATCCATCAATATCTGCTGCTATATTAACAACATTCTGTGGTATATGTCTATTAATTTCAGAAATTTTAAATATCTTTGAATACGTTTATATATTCAAAAAAATGAAGTAAATAAAGACTATAGTATTTTTACTATAGTCTTTATTATTTTAAAAGAAAAATCTCTTTATTTTGGCTGGTTCAGCTATTTCTATATTTTCATTATTTATTACATGGTTTGGATTTTCTTCTGATAGCTCTTTAAACTTATCTTCACCTATTATTTTAATAATATTTGATTTTAGTTCATTCATATTACTATATATACTATGATGTCTATGTGCATCAGAACCTAAGAAATGAATCATATTAGCTTTTAATAATTTAATCGCTGTCTTTTTTACTTCTTTGCCATATAGCCCTGATACACTTCCATAGTTCATCTGAAATAAGACTCCTTTATCAATCAAATCCAATAACATATTAGGATCTTCTTGTACGAATGAATATCTTTCTGGATGAGCTATTATTGGTACGACATTGATAGATAATAAATTATATATAGCATCTTCTAAAAATAATACTTTTGTATTCATAGGTAATTCAAATAGTAAATATTTACTATTATTCATTGTTGGAAGTTTATTCTCTTTAACTAATAAATTTAAATCTCTAGAAACATAAGCTTCGGCTCCATTGTATATTCTGATATCGATATTTTTTTCTTTTAGTCCTTCTTCTATGCTTGATATTAGCTCTTCTCTTGTTTTTTTATCACAATCATATGAACCGTCAATATAATGTGAAGTAGAAATTATTGCAGTAAATCCTGCTTCATATGCCTCTTTTATCATATCATATGTTTCTTCTATACTTCTTGAACCATCATCAATTTCTGGTAAAATATGTGAATGAAAATCTATCATATTTTTCTCCTTATTTATTATTTAATTTGCCTTTTTCAGCTTCTAAATAAGTATTAATTTTATTCAATAGTTCAGCTGTTTTTTCAACTGAAACTTGTCCGTTTTCTAATTTTATATTGTCTGCAAGTCTTATTTCTGATTTTTGTTCTGTCTCTTTTTTATCAATTTCTTTTATTGCTTTAGCTCTTAATGTTGCAAGATTATTTTCATTTTCAGATAATTTTGTTTTAATTTGAGTATTATTTACTGTTTTTTTTTGAAGGTCTGATATTTTTGATTTATTATTGTTTGTTGTTGCTTTTCTTAAAGGTTTATGTGCTCCTGATGAAGATGAACCATAATAGTAAGTATTCTCATATTTCTTTTGAGAAATTGGAACTCTATTTATTATAACTCCAGAAACTTTACCACCAACATTTTCTATGTCCTTCTTTATTTTTTGTAAATTATCCATTTTTGTTTCTTTATAAGATGTTACTATAATTGTTGAGTCAACTAATCTAGAAAGTATTACAGAATCTGTTACTAGTAAGCTTGGTGTTCCATCAAAAATTACTAAATCACAAATTTCTCTTAAAGAAGTTATTAGTTCTTGCATTTTATCTGATACTAATAATTCTGATGGATTTGGTGGTACATTTCCTGCTGGTATTACGAATAAATTTTCTACATCAGTTTCTCTTATATAATTTAGTATTCCTTTATCAGTTTCTCTACCATTTTCATCAATTCCTGATAAAAAATTTGAAAGTCCTGGTCTTGGAGCTACTCCAAATATTCCATATTGACGTCCTTTTCTCATATCAGCATCTACTATAATTACTTTTTTTCCTGCTTGAGCAAATGTGGCTGCTAAATTGGCTGTTGTCCAACTTTTACCCTCTGCTTGCATTGTACTTGTAATAAGTAATGTATCTAATTTTGAATTCATAAATTGTATATTAGTTCTTAATGATCTAAAAACTTCTGATATAGGAGATTTTGGATCTAAATGTGTAATTAATTCTTTTATCATTATTTATTACCTCTCATTCTAACATCAAAATCATATTCTGGTATTTGTGCTAAAACTAGTAAACCAGTATTTTTTTCTACATCCTCTGCTGTTTTTATAGTTGTATCTAGCATATTTGCTATTAATACATATAAAGAAGCAACTACTATACCTGCAAATGCAAATAATAGCAAGTCTTTAGCATGATTAATGTTATATGGTCCTTCAGCTACTTCGGCTTGATCAACAACATGTATATTACTAATATTATATATACTTGTAACTTGATCTGTAAAAACCTTTGCTATTTCATTTGCAATTACAGCTGCATCTTTTGGATTACTATTTTTTACAGTTATTTTTATTAATTCAGTATCTTCTACTGCTGTTACATTAACTGATTTTTTTAAATTTTCTTCTGTTAAATTTGTTAATGATAAATTACTTATAACTGTTCTTAGAACAGATTTACTTTTTACTAATTCACTATAAGTAGATATTAGTTTTTGATTTAATGTTAAGTCTGATTGTGTTATAGAACCTGTCGTTGAATTTGTACTTGCACTACTATCAGTTTTTGCTAAAACTAAAGTTGTAAAAGAACTGTAGTCAGGTTTTACTATAACAAACGAATATATTGATCCTATAATTATAAATATAATTGTTATAATAGCTATTTGTACTTTTTTGTTCCAGAAAATATTAAAAATTTCTTTTAAATCTAGTTCTTCCATCTTTTCCTCCTATTTTGCATAAAAACGTAACTATATTATATATGTTATATACTATAGATTGCAAGTATTTTTTACATTTTGTCTAGATATTTTTTTAAGAATTTACCTGTATAGCTTTTATCATTTTTACATATTTGCTCTGGAGTACCTACGCCTATTATTTCTCCTCCTGCATCTCCACCTTCTGGACCCAAATCTATAATATGATCACATGTTTTTATTAAATCTAAATTATGCTCTATTACAATAATAGTATTTCCTGTATCTACTAATTTTTGTAATATATTAACTAATTTATGAACATCAGCTATATGAAGTCCTGTAGTAGGTTCATCCAAGATGTATAAAGTTTTCCCTGTTGGTCTTTTAGAAAGTTCTGTAGCTAATTTTACTCTTTGGGCTTCTCCTCCTGATAATGTAGTAGAAGGTTGTCCAAGTTTAATGTAGCCTAAACCTACATCATATAAAGTTTGAATTTTTTGTTTTATTTTTGGAATATTTGAGAAGAATTCTAAAGCTTCTTCTACTGTCATATCTAGTACATCTGATATAGTTTTTCCTTTATATTTAACTTCTAATGTTTCGTGATTATATCTTTTTCCTTTACATACTTCACAAGGTACATATATATCTGGCAAGAAATGCATTTCTATTTTTATAAGTCCATCACCTTTACAAGCTTCACATCTTCCACCTTCTACATTAAAACTAAATCTACCTTTTTCATATCCTCTCATTTTTGCTTCATTTGTTCCTGCAAAAATATCTCGAATAACATCAAATACTCCTGTATATGTTGCTGGATTTGATCTTGGTGTTCTTCCAATAGGAGATTGATCTATGTTTATAATCTTATCTATATTTTCAATTCCTCTAATCTCTTTGCATTTTCCTGGTTTTTCTGTTGATCCATTTATTTCTTTTGCAACAGTTTTGTATAGTATCTCATTTACAAGAGTACTTTTACCTGAACCAGATACGCCCGTAACACAATTAAACAAGCCTAAAGGAAATTTTACATTTATGTTCTTTAAGTTATGCTCTGTAGCTCCAACTACTTCTAAACATTTACCTTTAACTGATTTTCTCCTTGTTTTTGGCACTTCAATTTTCTTTCTTCCACTTAAATATTGACCTGTTACAGAATTTTCTACTAATTTTACTTCTTCAGCTGTTCCTTGTGCCATAACGTTTCCACCATGTACACCAGCTCCAGGTCCAATATCTATAATTTGATCTGCGGCATACATTGTATCTTCATCATGTTCGACTACAATTAATGTATTTCCTAAATCTCTTAGCTTTTTTAATGTAGCCAGTAATTTATCGTTGTCTCTTTGATGAAGTCCTATACTTGGTTCGTCTAATATATATAATACTCCTGTAAGTCCTGAACCAATTTGTGTAGCTAAACGAATTCTTTGTGCTTCCCCTCCTGATAGTGTTCCAGCAGAACGTGATAATGTAAGATATTCTAATCCAACATCTATTAAGAATTGAAGTCTTTTATTTAGTTCTTTTAGTATTTGATCTGCTATTAATTTTTCTTTGTTATTTAAGTCAAGATTATTTATATACTCTTTTATTTTATTTATAGGCATTGCTGTAAGCTCATTTATATTTTTATCTCCTACTTTGATTGCTAAAACTTCTTTTCTAAGTCTTGCTCCGTTACAAGTAGGACATTCACTGTTGCTCATATACATTTCATAAAAATCTCTCATTCCTTGAGATTTTGTTTCTGAATGTCTTCTCTCTAAAGTTGGCAATACTCCTTCAAATGGAGCTTTAAATCTTCTAGTTCCAAATGGAGAAGAATGTTCAAACTCTATCTCTTCATCTCCAGTACCATATAATATTTTTTCTAAAAACCATCTAGGTAGTTTTTTTATTGGTACTTTTATATCTACATTATAAAATTTTCCTATTGCTTCAAAATACATTTTTGCCATAGTCTCATTTTTCTTCATAGTACTTGAGCCAAATGCTTTTACACCGTCATATAAAGTTTTATTTTTATCTGGTATAATTAAATCTTCATCCATTTTCATTAAATATCCTATACCAGTACATTCTGGGCAGGCACCATTAGGATTATTAAATGAAAACATACCAGGTGTTAATTCTGGAAAACTAAAACCACAATCTGGACAGGCATAGTTTTGACTAAATAATATATCTTCTTCTTTTCCAGCTATATTTATAGCAACAAGATTGTTAGCATTTTTTAAAGCTATTTCAACAGATTCTGTTAGTCTACTTCTAATATCTGGTTTTATTACTAGCCTATCTACAATTATATCTATATTATGTTTTTTCTTTTTATCTATTTTAACTTCATCGGAAAGATCTACAACTTGTCCATCTATTCTGGCACGTACAAAACCATTCCTTTGATAATCTTCTAGAAGTTTTATGAATTCACCTTTTCTTCCATGGACTATAGGCGCTAGTACTTGTATCTTTGTACCTTCTTCAAATGACATTATATTATCTATAATTTGATCTATTGTTTGTTTTGATATTTTTTTACCGCAGTTAGGACAATATGGTACTCCAATTCTTGCATATAAAAGACGTATATAGTCATATATCTCAGTAACTGTACCAACTGTAGAACGTGGATTCTTAGAGGTGGTTTTTTGATCTATTGATATTGCTGGCGATAATCCTTCTATAGATTCTGCGTCTGGCTTTTCCATTAACCCTAAGAATTGCCTTGCATATGAAGATAAACTTTCTACATATCTTCTTTGACCTTCTGCATATAAAGTATCGAATGCTAATGATGATTTACCAGAACCTGAAAGTCCTGTTATAACAACTAACTTATCTCTTGGGATTTCTATATTTATATTTTTTAGATTATGTTCTTTTGCTCCCTTTATTATTATTTTGTCATTCATTATAATTACTTCCCCCTCTTTTGAAATTATAACTTTTGTAATTATACTATAAAATTGCTCTTAAAACAAGTGTTTGATTAACTATTTTTTATTATTTTTCCAGGAACTCCTACTACTGTACAATTGCTTGGAACATCCTTTAATATTACTGCACTTGCACCTATTTTTACGTTGTTACCTATACTAATTGGTCCTAATATTTTAGCTCCACAACCTACCATAACATTGTTTCCAATATCAGGATGCCTTTTATATTTATCTTTTCCAGTTCCTCCTAATGTTGCTCCATGGTATATGGTACAGTCATTTCCTACACTTGCAGTTTCTCCTATAACAATTCCCGTTCCGTGGTCTATAAAAAGCCTTTTTCCTATTTTTGCACCTGGATGTATTTCTATACCTGTTAAGAATCTTGCTAATTGTGATATTAGACGTGCTATAAAAAATAATTTATGATTGTAAAAGAAATGCGAAATCCTATATAATACTATTATGTGAAATCCTTGATATAATAAAACAACTTCCAAAATATTTTTACATGCAGGATCTTTTTCTTTTATATTCTTTGCATCTTCATATAGATTTTTAAAAAACATATTACATCACCTATGATATAATATGTTTTTTATTTTGATATTGATTATTTTTTACACTAAATCTTCCAATTCTTTTATCTTATCTCTTAATTCTGCAGCCTTTTCAAATTCCATGTCTGCTGCACATTTAAGCATTTCATCAGTTAGTTTATTTATTATGTCTTTAATATCCTCATCCTTTTTAATGTTATATTCTGAAGAAATATCTTCAACCACTGTTGCCTTTATTGTATCTCTTATAGATTTTTTAATTGTCTGAGGGATTATATTATTTTTTATGTTATATTCTTCTTGAATTTTTCTTCTTCTATTTGTTTCTGTTATAGCTTTTTCCATTGAATCAGTTAATTCATCTGCATACATAATTACTTTTCCATCAGTATTTCTAGCGGCACGTCCTATTGTTTGAATTAATGATCTTTCAGAACGTAAAAATCCTTCTTTATCTGCATCTAATATTGCAACTAATGAAACTTCGGGTATATCTAAACCTTCTCTTAAAAGATTTATACCAACTAATACATCAAATTCTCCTAATCTTAGATTACGAATTATTTCCATTCTTTCTAATGCTTTAATATCTGAGTGCATATAATTCACTTTTATATCTAAGCTTTTTAGGTACGAGGTTAAATCCTCAGCCATTTTTTTAGTTAATGTTGTGACTAATACTCTCTCTCCTTTTTCAACTCTCTCGTTTATTTGTGAAATCAAATCATCTATTTGATTTGCAACAGGTTTTACTTCTATTTTTGGATCTAATAATCCAGTAGGTCTTATTATTTGCTCTACAATATTTCCTTTTGAGTGTTCATTTTCATAATCTGCTGGTGTTGCACTTACAAAAACAACTTGATTTAGTCTTTCTTCAAATTCATTGAATTTAAGAGGTCTATTATCAAAAGCTGATGGTAATCTAAAGCCATAATTTACTAATGATTCTTTTCTTGCTCTATCACCATTATACATAGCTCTAACTTGTGGTATTGTTGCATGAGATTCATCTACTAAAAGTAAAAAATCTTTTGGAAAATAATCAAATAATGTAAATGGTGCACTTCCTGCTGGTCTACCACTTATATGTCTTGAATAATTTTCTATTCCTTGGCAAAATCCAGTTTCTTTCATCATTTCTATATCAAAATTTGTACGTTCTTCTATTCTTTGTGCTTCTATAAATTTCTCATTATCCTTAAAATATTTTATACGTTCTTGTAATTCTTGTTCTATTGTTATAATGGCTCTTTCCATTTTATCTTTGGTTGTAACATAGTGAGAATTAGGAAATATCATAATATGATTTCTAGTTGCAATTACTTTACCAGTTAGTGGATTTATTTCTGATATTTTTTCAATTTCATCTCCCCAAAATTCAACGCGAATAGCACTTTCATTTTGGTTTGACGGGTATATTTCTACTATATCACCTTTTGCCCTAAATGTGCCTCTTTTAAAGTCTATTTCATTTCTTGAATATTGCATATTTATAAGTTTTCTTAATACTTCATCACGAGTCTTTTGCATTCCTGGTCTTAAAGAAATTATCATATGTTCATAATCTATAGGATCTCCTAAACCATATATACATGAAACAGAAGCCACAATTATAACGTCTTTTCTTTCAAATAAACTTGCTGTTGCTGAGTGTCTTAGTTTATCAATTTCATCATTTATTGAAGCATCCTTTTCAATATATGTGTTTGACTGTGGTATATATGCTTCTGGCTGATAATAATCATAGTATGAAACAAAATACTCAACTGCATTCTCTGGGAAAAACTCTTTGAATTCGGAATATAATTGTCCAGCTAAAGTTTTATTATGTGCTAAGACTAATGTTGGTTTTTGCACTTTTTCTATTATATTCGCCATTGTAAAAGTTTTTCCAGATCCTGTAACACCTAAAAGTGTTTGAAATTTTTTACCTTCTTTTATTCCGTTACTTAAATATTCTATTGCTTGTGGTTGATCCCCTGTTGGTTTATATTCTGAATGTAATTTAAACATTTTTCCTCCTTATAAATAATTTAGTTATTTCCGCTTCTTTATCAACTATAGTTCTATTTTTTCCTTTACTTAATTTATATACTTTATTCTTTCTTCATGTAGTTTTTCTCTAAATGCTATTCCATCTTCTATATTGTATTTTTCCTTTATATATTTACCATTAATTTTATTCAAAAGTTCTGTACCCATTTCTTCAAAATTTATATTTCCTTCATCTATATTTCTACTACTTAATTTATCTGAATTAACAACAATTTGCAATCCTTTTAATCCTATTTTTGATTTAGCAATTCTTTCTATAAAATCCACTTTCTTTGATGGACGCATCTTATAAAAGATTCCACCTCTCATATGTTCTCTGCAAGCTACTTTACCGCATTCTATCCATCTCTTTGGAGCATTTATTCTATTTCCAAAATCTACTACAAGTTTAACACCGTTTATTTCATGATTGTAATGATGAGGATATTCTTCTTTTGGAGTTAATCCTTTTCCTAAATCATGTACTAGACTTGCAAATCTTATTTCTAGTTCATTTGTTTGCTCTGCTGTTTTATCTAGTACAAGCATTGTATGATTGTACGCATCACCTTCTGGATGATGTTCTATTGGTTGCAGAGCACCTATTAAGTCATGTATTTCTTTAAAATGAATTTCTAACAAATCCGCTTCCTTTAGAATATTAAAGAACACTGAAGGATTTTTAGAACTTAAAGCTTTACTAAATTCTATAAACACTCTTTCTTTTGATAAAGTATTTAATTCGCCTTTTATTGATTTCATCATTTCAATAGTATTTTTATCAACATTAAAATTTAATATACTTGCAAACCTTGCTACTCTATATACTCTTAGTGGATCTTCTAAAAAAGCATCTGTAGTAGCTTTTATTAATTTATTTTTTAAATCTTCCATTCCGATTAAATGGATCTATATATTCTCCTGTCAGAATATCTTTAGCTATAGAATTTATAGTTATATCTCTTCTTCCGCAAATCTTCCTTTATCGTAATATCTTTTCCTGTTATAATTTCAAATCCTTTATGACCTATCCCTTGTTTTCTATCTTTTCTAGCCATAGCGAATTCTTTTCCATATAGCTCATATACCTTAAAAGATTTACCTCTGCTAATTGCTTCTGGAAATAGAGTTTCAAAGGTATTCTCATCTATTCCTGTAACACAATAATCTTCATCTATTACTTTTTTACCTAATAAATTATCTCTTATAGCTCCGACCCACTAAATATAAATTGCCACCTTTTTCTTTTATTTTATTAGCAATAGCTACTATATCTTCATTCATAAATTACACCTATTTACAACATTATTATCTAATAATATATTATGTTCATAATTACTTTTTTTATTTTATCATATTATTTTATTATCCTCAACCTAAAAGAAAAAGACAACCTCTTTTGAAGGTTGTCATTCTCTTTAAAGCAATTATTGCTTTGATTTTTTGGATATTCCCTGTTAGATTAAAGGCTAAATTCCAAATTATAGCCCATTGGCAAGCATACTAAACAAGTATAAGGTAATTTTTTGGCTTTGTCGAAGATTACTTCAAGTGCTGTTTCGTCACCTACTATCTCATTTTTGATATGCTGTTTTTGCTTCCACCGAAGTTCTTTTCCATCCTTCGATTTTAAATACATGTACGCTATTTTACCGTATCTCGTGTTGCACACACGTAGAGCATATTGAACATCATATCCTTTTCCTGAAACCTCTTCAAATTCTTCAGGTACATCAAAAATTGGATTAAGTTCAAATGGTAACACATTACTGTTTTCTACTTCCCATACATGATACAGATTCGCCTGGTCTACAAGTTTTTCTTCTGTTGGAAATACTTCTAATCCAAACTTTTTCCATTGCCCTACATTTTTAAGTGCACTTAATTTTTCTGCATAATTTGGTTCGTCTGAAAAAATCCATGCTGTTATTCCCTGTTGTTCGACCTTGGCCTTATCAACCTTTTTTATGGTCATATGCCGCATCTTTCCAAAGTTGTTATAAGTGGGTAGATTATCTACTAGACATGTTGCTTGTACTTTTGCATTCTCATATCTCCAAACCTCATCGAAGAATTTCTCTTCTGAAAATATTGCCTGAATCAATTCAAATCCATAGTATCTCTCCCATTTCATTGTTGCTGTGTTTGACATATTTTATATCCTCCTAATGTAATTTTTACATTTATAATTATACCACATTTTTGGATTTATGTCGACTTTGTTTATGTATTTTGTCTATTTCCTTCCGATATAATAGTTCTTTTTTCCTCTTTTAACAATTATATATGTATTATCTATAAACATATCATCATTAACTTCTAAATCTAAACTATTTACTTTTTCTCCATTTATAGATATAGCACCACTTGTTAAAAATTCTCTAGCTTCTCTTTTACTAGAAGCAGCTCCCATAGTTACAATTAAATCTAATATGTTTGTATTTGATTCTACTTGTTTTATATCTTGTGCATCAAATAAGTCTGCTATATCTTCTTTTGATAGGTCTTTAAATTCATTATTAAATAGATGTTCTGCTAAACTTACAGCTTTATCATATTCTTCTTTTCCGTGTAAGAATGTAATTATTTCTCTAGCTAAAGCTTTGTGTGCTTCCCTTAATTCTGGATGTTCATTATTTTTCTTTTCCAATTCCTCAATTTCTTCTTTAGATAAGAAAGTATAAATTTTTAAATAGTCAATTACCATAGAATCTTCAACATTTATAAAGAATTGATATAATTTATAGCTAGAAGTTTTAGTTTTATCAAGCCATAATGCATTTCCTTCACTTTTTCCAAATTTTTTACCTTGTGAATCAGTTACTAATGGCATTGTAAATCCATATACTTCATCTCCTGTAGATCTTCTTATTAAGTCTATTCCTGCTGTTATATTGCCCCATTGATCAGAACCTGCACATTGTAAGTCTACACCTTCATGCTCATGTAAATGTTTAAAATCTAATGCTTGTAGTATCATATAAGAAAATTCTGTATATGTTATTCCTGTATCTAATCTTCTTCTAATTATATCTTTATCTAACATATAGTTAACATTAAAGTATTTTCCATAATCTCTTAGGAAGTCTATAACATTTATGTCTTTATACCAATCGTTATTATTTACTACTTTAAATCCAAATATCTTTTCAACTTGAGCTTTTAAACATTCAAAATTATGAGCTACTTCTTCTTTTGATATCATTGCTCTTTCTGTTGTAGGTCTTGGGTCTCCTATCATTCCTGTCCCTCCACCTACTAATAGTATAGGGTTATGTCCTGCGTCCTTTAATCTTTTTGATATTAAAAAACTTGATAAATGTCCTACATGCAAGCTATCTGCTGTTGGATCTGTTCCTATATAAAATGTTAAACCACCTTTATTTAATTTTTCTTCTAATTCTGGACTTGAAATATCTTTTATTAGTCCTCTCCATTTTAGTTCTTCTACTAATGTCATCTTAATTCCTCCTTTTACCTCTTAAAATCAAAAAGAGCCAAATTGCCTTGTTAAAGGACGATTTGACTCGTGGTACCACCTTTATTTACATACTGTGTATGCCTCATTAAAGCTGTTCGTAGCTTGTACGTTAATTACTATAAGAATTGTAATTCGAAATTTTATATTCTGATAGTTCGCACCAACCACTATCTCTCTGTTAGTTGTAACTATAAAATTCTACTTTAATTTCTTTTTACAACATAATTAAATTATATTTTGTATTATACTATATTTACATTCTATTTTCAATATTTTTGTTCATAAATGTAATTAAGGTATCCCATACTCCTATCTTTGATGTTATTTCTTTATACCCATCATTTAACATTTTAGATATTTCTTCTACTTTAAACCATTTTACTTCTGATACTTCTTCTGTCTGAAGTGTTAATTCTTTTATATCTAAATCTTTATGAATTATATAGTATTCATTTAACATATTATCGATGATGTTTCCCTTTTTTATATGGCTTATACAAGATTCTAGAAATAGCATATTTTCTCTTTTTATATTATCTATTCCTAGTTCTTCCTCTGCTTCACGAATTGCTGCTTCAAATCCATATTCTCCAGCAAGTACATGACCTCCTGCAGATATATCCCACATGTTTGGCCATAACTTTTTATTGCTACTTCTTTTTTGTAATAATACTTCATTATTTGAATTAATAATAAATAATACTACCGCTTTATGGTATAGTCCATGTTCGTGACAATATTGTCTTGATTTAATTCGATTTGTATGTAATCCATTTTCATCTAGTACATCAAATTTTTCTTCCATATATGTTAGTCTCCTAATTTAAAAGTATTTCGCACCTTATATTTTTATCTAATCTGTTTTTAAAATCTATTGCATCTTGTTTTGTTCCTATAATTTTTCCATAGTGTATTGGAATTGCAACTTCTGGCTTAATTTCATTTATTAAGTCAGCCGCTTCTATAGAAGTCATAGTGTATGTTCCTCCAACTGGTACTAAAGCAACATCACAAACTACTTTTTTATTTTCTTCTGTTATATCCGTATCTCCTGCAATATAATATTTTTTACTATCTATATTTAATATATAACCTACCCATTCATTTTCTTTTGGATGAAATTTTTTATTTGTATTATATGCTGGTATTGTTTCAAAATTTATATTTTTAACTGAATATTTTTTATTAGGTTCTACTTTTATAATATTTTCTTCATTAAAATTAATATCTATTGCTTTTACATATGCAGAGTTTGGTAATACTATTATTGTGTCATCTTTTCTAACTTTATTTATGTCTTCTTCTGAAAAATGGTCATAATGATCATGAGTTATAAATATTATATCTGCATCATTAAAATCTTCATCTATTGCATAAGGATCGATATATATTTTTTTAATATCATTTAAAGTAAATCTAATTGAACTATGACATAAAACTTCTATCATAATTTCCTCCTAATTACTTTCTTTCATAAACTATAAAGTCATAATCAAGATTGTTTTCATCATCTTTTAGTCCTTTTTCTCTACTTACTTCTTTCCAAGTATTTTCATCTATTCTAGGGAAGAATGCATCCCCATCAAATTCTTTATTTATTTCTGTTACATACATTTTTTTTACGTAAGGCATCATAATGTTATAAATCATTGCTCCGCCTATTACAAAAGTTTCTTCTTCGTTTTCAATGTATTCTTGAACTTCTAACATAGAACGTACTACTTTTACATTATCATATTTAGCTTTAAAATCTGGGTTTCTACTAAATACAATATAGTTTCTATTTTGTAAAATTTCTCCTAAAGATTCATATGTTTTTCTTCCCATTATCATAGTATGGTCAGTTGTTAATTTTTTAAATCTTTTTAAATCTTCTGGTAAATTCCAAATTAATTTATTATCTTTTCCTATTATATTATTTTTTGCTTTTGCTACTACTATACTTAACATTTGTTATTCTCCTCTCTAGCCGTATATATCCAATTTTCAATATTATTTTTAGATATATTTAGTTTCCCTTTTCCTATTCCTTTTATTTTTCTCCTAGAAATCTTCTTCTACTGTTAGTTTTGCATAGTAATCTGGATTGAATTCTTCATCATATGGTACTTCATCAAATATATCTGGCATTTCTTGTTTAAAATATTTTAATAATGGTATCATAACTTGTCTAATAGATGGATGAACATGATTATTAGCTCTTAGGCTAAGTATATGTTTCCATTCTCTAATATTAGCTGTCATTGTATATTCTGCTGCTGTTGAATGAGGTAATAATTCTCTGCACATATCTGTTGTTGCACCTAATTCCTTCATTTTAATATAGCCTTTTTCTATTTCTTGCATTGTTTTTTTCCATATTTCGTACATTTCATCATTTTCTAAATATACTGGATTCATAAATGCTATTTCATTACCATATTTATCTTTATCATAACTACAATATCTAGTTGATTCTACAGAAAAGCTTGCAAATCTATGTCTTGTTAAATCTTTATATGATCCAACATCACTATATATTCTTACAGTGATTTTTTCATGCTCTAGTACTGATTCATGCCCTCTAGTTAAACAGTTTTTTAATAATTTTTTATAACTATCTTCTGTTATTTTTCCCTCTGAACGATAACATGTTCTACATGCTCTCTCTATTCTTTTCATAATTTGCTTTCCATCAAATTTTTCTACTTGTATCCATGGTTCTACAATTCTCACTTACTATTTCCCCTCTTCCTTATTTTTCATTTTTTAAAAGTATATCATTCGTTTTATTGGTTGTCCATATTTTTACAAATTATTATTTATAATATCTTTTATTACTTCTCCTGCAATAATTAGTCCAGCAACTGATGGAACAAATGATATGCTTCCTGGAACTTGATTTCTATTAGTACATTTTCTTACTGTTCCTGGAGGGCATATACAACCAGTTTTACAGCTACATTCTAATGTCTCATCTGGTTTTATAGGCTCTTCTTTTGAATATACTACCTTAAGTTTATCTATTTCTCTGTTTCTTAGTTCTTTTCTCATTACTTTTGCTAATGGACATATACTAGTTTTGTAAATATCTGTTACTTCAAATTTAGTCGGATCTAATTTATTTCCTGTACCCATACTAGATATAATTGGAATATTTAATTTATTGGCTCTTACAACCAACTCTATTTTTGCAGTAACTGTATCTACTGCATCTACTATATAAGATACTGTATTATCTAAAAATTCTTTACTATCTGGCATAAAAAATTCTTGACGTATTTCTACATTAGCATTTGGATTTATTTCTAAGATTCTTTCTTTTGCAACTTCTACTTTTGGCTTACCTAC
Source organism: uncultured Clostridia bacterium (assembly GCA_963557785.1). GTDB lineage: Bacteria > Bacillota > Clostridia > TANB77 > CAG-508 > Merdicola. Next base: position 304,063 of record CAUWBF010000001.1, read on the forward strand.
AGTTTTTCTAGTTGCTATAATCTGTCTATTTAGATTTGTTAAGCATACTTTATCATCATCAATTAATATAAAGTTTCCTATTCCTGCTCTTACTAATCCTTCAACAACAAAAGAGCCTACCCCTCCAATTCCAAATATAGCTACTTTTGCATTTTGTAATTTTGATATTCCTTCTTTTCCTATTAATAATTCTGTTCTTGAAAATTGATTTAACATTTTATTTCTCCTGTTTCTTGTCCAATTTTATATAATTTAGTTTTGCTTTTATAATATCTCTTTCCCCTTCTTTAATAAGAAATAGTACTTCATTCTCTTTAATTTTTCTATATATTTTTATATTTTGTCCTTCTCTAGTTTCATTTATATAATGAATTTCAAAGTCTGTTATTTCACAGTTATCTAAAAATTCACAAGATAATGAATTTAGAACATGTCTTACATAAATAACATTATTTGTATGTCCACTATAATCAATATCTGTTGAATATACTATTTGTTCATATGCTTTATCTTTTTCTGTAAATTCATCATTCAGTTTTGAATATGTTAAATCATCTGATATACTTTTAGTTTCAATATCTAATGGATAATTTACTGTATTTATTTTTCTTATTTTCCTTGTATCTATGTCGATAGCGCAAGTTTCCTGCTTTGCATAAAATAGTATATTATTATATTCATCTGTAAATTCCGTTTCTGTTTCTACACGAATTGGAGATATTTTACTCGTAAATGTACTGCCTTTTATTTTTTCTTTCCATTCTGGATGTCTATTAAAATGCACTTTTGTTTTTGCCAATACCCACAGTGCATTATTTTCTCTTTTTAAGACTATATTATCGCTACCTATCATTTCAAAATATTCTGTAACCATATTTTGTACTAAAGATATTGCATTAACTAAACTCAACTGTATTTTTCTATCAGAATCTGTATAGCTGATAGAAAAATCTTTTTTATATTCGCTATTCATTTTATTGCTCCTTATTTTGTCATTTCTTCCTTTGACTTTAATAAATCTCTAATTTCTTCTAATAGAATTAATTTTTCGTCTTTTTTAACTTCTTCAATTTTTTCATCCTTTTTTTCCTGTTTTTTAGTAAATTTTTCTATAATTTTTATCATAAAGAAAATACAAGCCGATATAATTAAAAAGTCTATTACATTTTGAATAAAATTTCCATATTTGATAGTTGCTTCTCCAACTTTTATACTCAAATTTGAAAAATTAATTCCTCCAATAAGCATACCTATTATTGGCATTAAAATGTCATTTACAACAGATGAAACTATTTTACTAAATGCTGAACCTATAACAACACCAACTGCAAGATCTACTACATTTCCTCTTGCAATAAATTCTTTAAATTCTGATAATGTCTTATTGCTTTTTTTAATTATTTCATCTTTATCTATGTTTTTCTTTTTCATATATTCCTCCAATTAACTATAACTATTGTTTTTTTACTAGTTCTTTAAATTTATTGCCTCTTTCTTCAAAGTTTTTAAAAAATCCATAACTTGCTGCTGCTGGAGATAATAAACATATAGAATTCTTTTTAGTACATTTTTTAGCTACATCTACTGCTCCTTCTATATTTTCAACATAAAATTTTTTTATGTCGGAATTTTTCATTTGCTTTCCAATTTTATGTCCTGTTGCTGGTAAACATATAATATTTTCTATATTTGAATTATCTAAGTAGTTTATAAATTTATCAAAATTCACACCTCTATCTAACCCACCTATAATTAATGTGTTTACACTTTTTAATGCTTCTATTGAATTAATTGTTGCCTCTGGAATTGTTGCTATAGAATCATTGTAGAATGTGATATCATTGTATTTTCCTACATATTCAATTCTATGTGGTAATGCTTCAAAACTATTTATCGTTGCTATTGTTTTTTGGCTATCTAAATTTAATATTTTACTTATAGCTAAAACAAACATTATATTATTTAGATTATGCATTCCTAATAATTTTCTATTATTTTTTGTGTCGTATACCTCTATATCGTTTATATAAATTTTTTCGTTTTTGTAAGTAACAATATTATCTTCTTTTACTAAATTATCTTTTAATGTAACTGCATATTTTGTGCTATCTGTCTTAAATTTAATATTTTTATCTATTATTTTATTAATGTCAGCATTATATATGTAATAATCTGATTTTTTTTGATGACTAAATATATTACATTTAGCATCAATATATGAGTCTAATGATTTATAATGGTCTAGATGCTCTTCATACACATTTAATAGTAATGATATATTAGGTGATAAATCCATAAATTCTAGTTGGTGCGATGACATTTCTAATACTAGATACATATTTTCTTTTATTTCATCTATCCAATCAAATACGGGAGTTCCTATATTTCCTAATAGTAATACATCTTTTCCTTGATCTTTTAATACTTTATATATTAATGAACTTGTAGTACTTTTCCCTTTTGTTCCTGTAATTCCTATTGTATATACCTTAAAAAATTCTAGTAGTAATTCTAATTGTGATTTTATATTTGCTCTTATGTTTGATAACTCAAAATCTTTTAAAGATATTCCAGGAGATTTCATTATCACATCATAATTATTTAAATTATCTAAATATGTGCTTCCACTGTTTACTTCTACATTATTATCGTTTTTTAGTAATTCAGACTCATCTTTTAAATTTTCTTTTTTATCTGATATGTATATCTTTTTATTTGGAAGATATTTTCTTATAAGTTTGTAAGTTGATTTACCTTCTAATCCAAACCCTAAGATTAATATCTTATTGTTTTCAAAGTATTGTATTAATTCATTAATCACTAAAAATCGCTTCCTTTAAAATATTATTTAATTCTTCTGTTAAATTATTTGTAGTATTATATCTTTTAGTTATGTCTATAGATAAGTCTGATAATTCAAAATTATTTTTATAGTACTGTAATAGATATGGTAGTTTTTCATTTTTATTTTCTATTTTTTTTATTGTAGTAGATATTGCAAATTTTACCTCTTCAAAAGTTCCTACACATTCAAATGGTTTTGTTTTGCCATATCCAGCAAGTTCTATAAATGTTTCCAATAAACTTTCATCTTCAAATAAATCACTATTAAATATTTTTAATAATTTTTCTTTATATAGAAATGGACTAAGTATTGTATATACAAATAAACATTTTGGGCATTTACAGCACCATTGCCATTCTTTTCCTTTGCTACCTACATTACAACTTTTAAATATAGTATGATATTTTTCATATTTAGAAAATAGTTTTGCTATTTGTAATTCATTTAATGGTCTTAAAAAACTAAAGTATTTTACTGGTATTTTTAAATATTTATTTGTATAGTTATAAAAGTCGTTTTCAAATTCATAACTTTTTGAATATTGATGATTAATTTTTTCTCCTACTACATTTGATTCATTTGCACTATTCTCATTAGATAAAGCAATATATTTCTTATTTGTTAAATATGCTATAAAATAAGAAACAAATGCCAATAGAGATGAAAATGGTGTATGACCATTTATATAGTCTAATGAATTTAACTCTATTAGATTTTTGTCTATCTTTCTTTCTACTTCAATTATATTTTCTTCTTTGAATCCACCTGCTTTAGCACAGTTTAATGTTACTGGTTTTGGATTTATAATTAAGCAATAGTCATCTTCTTTTAATGGTATATTTTCTATTGTAACTACAGAATCTTTCCCTCCACCAATAGGAATTATATATCCATTGTAATTATTTTCATTGATATTTTGATTTTCTATTATCTCATCTCCAACAGTTTCTACTGTCATAAATTCTTCTATAGTAGTTTTAATGTTGTTTTGATAGAATAGCTCCCCTAGTCCATAAAAATATAGTTTTTTAAACCACTCGATTTGTTCTTTATTTAAAGTTCCACATTTAATTATAACCTTTGGAGAACAAGTACATTTCCAATAACTAATAAGTTCTATTAGGCCTATGTGGAAAGCTAGTTTTTTAGCTGTTAGGTTATTTTTTGTACTAATTTTTATATAATCTTTCTTCTTAATTTTTATATTTGGTGTAAATTTTTTTAAGTTTGGTATACTAAACTTAAATTCTAAATATATATAATCATTATCTTCACTTAATGAATAGTCTTCAAAAATAAATTCTTTATATTTTTCTCTTAATTCAATAAATTTAAAAGAATTATCAATCATATTTTTGCCCTCTTTACATTTTTTATTATAATATTTTTTAATTTAATTTTTGTTCATAAATCATCCGAATTATATCATATTTATTTATAAATTACAAAAATATTATAGACTTTTATTCTTTTTTTGTGTATGATTAGTAATAGATTATTTAAAGGAGGCTTTTTTATTATGACAAGAAAATTTTCGTTTGTTACACTTAGCTTAATTTTAATAAGTTTTATATTTATTTTGCCAACTTTTGCAGATAATGGTATTAATATGAATATTAATAGTAATACTGTTACCAATAATAATTCAAGTACACAACAATATAGTACTTCTTCATACACTTCAAATTCAGCAAAAGTTACTACTTCTAGTAATGATGATGAATTCGGTTTATCTAATATACTAAATATTATGCTTGTTGTAATTGGTATTCTTTTAGTATTATTAGCAATAGCAATTTTAATAAGATTAAAGAGTTAATTTTAACTTTGAATTTCTTTAAATCAAAAGAAATTCAAAGTTTTTTTGTATATTTTTTTCTTTAAAATTAATACTAATATTGAGTTTTTTTAAACTTTAATATTTTTTAAGGAGGTATTAATTTTATGTCTAATTTAGTTAAAAAAATATTTTTATTTATAACTATAGTTTTCTCTTGTTTATTTATATCTAATTTTGCTTTAGCTAATAACGACAATATGATGCATTCAGTAAATAATGGTGTTAATACTGTACGTAATGCTGTTGGTGGTGCAGAAAATGTTGTTGAAAATGCAGCAAAAGGTGCCACTACTACTGTAAGGGATGGATTAAATAATACAGAAAATATTACACACAATACAATGCAAAACAGTCAAACTTCTGCTACTAGAACCTCTACAATAGCTGCTACAGATACTACAAATAATAATGTTTCAAATACAGTATGGACTTGGTTTATCGTTGGTATAGTAGCATTAATTGTAATTGGTATTATTTGGTATATGCTTTCTAGAAAAAACGATACTTCAAATAGATAGTATTAAAAAATAATCAATAGTTCAATTGAATTATTGATTATTTTTTGCCTTTATTTTTTATATGTGCTATAATATTTTTATTAATATTTTGAGAGGTTTAGTTTATGAATACATTAATTGCAAAAAATCCTACTGCTAGACACAATTATACTGTTATTGATACTATAGAAGCGGGTATTGTTCTAACAGGTACAGAAATTAAGTCTATCAGAAAAGGAAAGGTTAATTTAAAAGATAGTTATGCTAGTATAAATAATTACGGTGAATGTTACATATACGGTATGCATATTAGCCCTTATGAAAATGGTAATATTTTTAATAAAGATCCTTTACGTGATAGAAAATTATTATTAAATAAAAGAGAAATAAATAAACTTATTGGTTCTATAAAACAAAAAGGATTAACTTTAGTTCCTATAAGTCTTTATTTTAAAGGTAGCTTTGTAAAAGTAGAGTTGGGAATTTGTAAAGGTAAAAAATTATTTGATAAAAGAGAAGATTTAAAGAAAAAAGATGCTGAACTAAAAATTAAACAACATTTAGCTAATTACTAATTAAAAACCAGGATATTTATATATCCTGGTTTTTACATTTTAGAAACGACCGCCGCCGCCTCCTCCGGCCACCGGCCTCCGCCGCCTCCAGAAGAACCACCGCCAAAACCTCCTCCTGATGAAGAGTTTGAAGACGCAATTGTTGAGTTTGCTCTACTTATTGAACTATTTACACTATTGTTTATTGTTCTTATAATATTGCTATTTATATTTGTTGCTAATAATAATGAATTATAGTCTGTAGTAGAATAGTCATTAATATAAATTTTCATTTTATCTTGTACTTTGTCTGCACATCCTAATACAGTTGCTGTTACTAAATATTTTTCCCACAATTCTATTTCCGGTAAATCTCTTTCTTTTAGCATACTAAAATGCTCTAGAAATCTTTTATGTGCTAACCATTTTGAATATTCTATTTTTCCTTTTTGTGTTCTGTTCTTATCTTTATTTATGATAATATAATATATTATTGTTACTAAAGTTATTGTAGTAAAATATTTTAATGCTGCTCCTCCATTTTGTAGACCCTTTAGCACTCCAAAACTCATGCACAGACTAAATAAATATAAAATTCCTAATAAAATATTAAATAGTATATTAGTTGCATTAGAATTAAAATATCCTCTATTATTTATTTCTTTTTTAACATCCGCTTTAAACTCTTTTATCTTATTAGTTAATCTCTCTGCTCTCGATTCTGATTTTCCATAATTCTTTAAATCATCTAAATAGCATGTGTTATTGTTACCCACTATTTTAAATAATAATTCTAGTATTCTACTTTCTGCACTTCTTGGAGAAAAATTTTCATTTTCTAATAATGTAAATTTTATATTATTTTTTTTGTTTGGAATTTCTTCTAATTGAATAACTTTTTTAGTTACTAAACTTAAAATTGTAGCTGAAATACTTAAATTAGTTGTTTTTCTTTTCATTAAATATTCTAATACATATGGTTCATCTTGACTCGGAAAATCTCTAAAATATTTACCTTTAAATGACTTTTTCTCCATTCTCAATTTTATTATTTTATATATAATTAAGATAGAAGCAATACCATATAATAGAATAATAATAATCAAGCAAATTTTTCTTAGTCTTGCATTTTTTTGGTTTATAACTTCTTTAAATTCTGATATTACTTTTTTATATTCTTCTTTCGCTTCTTCATCAAATCCTTCATTTATATCTTCTTCTAGATATTTAAAATTAGATTCATTTAAATACTTATAATTGTATCTTTTTAAACGTTCTATTGTTGAATCAATTTCTTCTTTCCAGATTTTATTTACAGTTGCTTTTTGAGCATCTATTCTTTTTAATAATTCATTTTGTGTAGTTTTATCCTTAATTTTTTCTACATATTCTAGTGCCCAATTATATCTGTACATTGAAGGTGATTCCTCTAAATCTAATACTGCTTGATTTGCTTTATTTATCTTATTATATTCTTCTTGTGCTCTTTCATAATTAGCACTATTTGCCATTTCTTGTTCATATTTTAATATATATTCTCTTCCATTTACTCCAGATATTTTATTTCCATATGGTACTAAATCTTTATTAAACATTATTCTTATTGTTTCTGCTTTGTATGCTTTTACATCACTATCTGTAAAAAGTACTGTTTTATTATCTAAAATTTTATTACTTCCTGTAAGAGGTCCATGTGTCCATACTCTTAAATCATTATCCTCTCCTGGTAAATGTACTCTTACTTGAAAATCTGATATTCTTTCCCTGTAGTTATTTCCTATAACATTCCAGTATAATTCTGCTACATCATTATGTATAACCACTGCATCCTTTATTGTATACTCCATACAAAATACCTTGTTTTTATTTGAAGGGCAGTATATTTTAAAGTCTGATTCATAGCTATAGTCTTCAACAGTATATACTCCGTATTTCCCATTAGAAGCACTTTCTACTTCTTTGTACTCTTTTTCAATTTTATCTATATCATCTATAGTATTAAAGTTTTCTTGAGATATATCATAAATCTTTATATTTTTAATATCTGTTCCATCATAAATATCTGTATTTCCAGCAAAATTACTATATATACCTGTAAATTTTACTGCTGATGTATTTTTAAATCTTATTTCTCGGCTTCTACCGTTATATTCTCCACTTAGTACGGCTGCTTCTTTTATTGTTATTGATCCATCTACATTTATAGTGATATCTTGATATAGCTTTTTAGTTACATCATCTGATGCAAATACTTTGTTTGATACTAATAAGATAGTTATAAAAATTAAACTTAACCATATTATTTTTATTTTCTTTTTCATATGTTATTCCCCATTTATTATAAAAATAATAGAGTTATTAATTACTCTACTTTTGAGCTAATAACTCTATATTGTTTCATTTATGCTTTATTACTTGATCCAAATACGTCTCTTATTTTATGTTCTACTGTATCTTTTATTAAACTTCTTGCTGGAGTTAAATATTTTCTAGGATCAAATACACTTGGATCCTCTGCAAATACTTTTCTTATTGAACCTGTCATTGCAAGTCTTAAGTCTGTATCAACATTAATTTTTGAAACTCCTGATTTACTTGCTTCGTTTAATATTTCATCTGGAACACCTTTTGCCCCTGGTATATTTCCCCCAAATTCATTACACATTTGTACTAATTCTGGTATAACTGTTGAAGCACCATGTAAAACTATAGGCGTATTAGGTATTCTAGCTTTTATTTCTTTTAAGATATCAAATCTTAATTTTGCTTCTCCTTTGAATTTGTAAGCTCCATGGCTTGTACCTATTGCTATAGCTAAAGAATCACATCCTGTTCTTCTAACAAATTCTTCTGCTTGTGCTGGGTCTGTATACATAGCATCTTCTGTTGCTACATTTACATCATCTTCTATTCCTGCAAGTTTTCCTAATTCAGCTTCTACTACTACTCCATGTTCATGAGCATAGTCTACTACTTGTTTTGTTAATCTTACATTTTCTTCAAAATCATATTTTGAACCATCTATCATTACTGAAGTAAATCCATTGTCAATACACATTTTACATGTTTCAAAATCTGGACCATGGTCTAAATGTATTGCTATTGGAATATTTGGATGTTCTTCTACAGCTGCTTCTACCATTTTCATTAAGTAGTTTACTCTTGCATATTTAATAGCTCCTGATGAAGCTTGTAAAATTACAGGTGAATTTTGTTCAGCTGCTGCATCTACTATTCCTTGAATTATCTCCATATTATTTACATTAAATGCTCCTATTGCAAAACCTTCTTTCATAGATTTTTCGAACATTTCTTTAGTTGTTACTAATGGCATAAAAATCGCCCTCCTTTATTATATTAAATCATCTATTATTTTATTTCTAAAATCTTTATATGTCAATCTTCTTTTTACATATTATATATGTAATAGCAGATATAATCTGCTATTTTTATTTTTGGTATTTCTTAACCACTTCTTTATTTTGGTCATTTTTATAACTAGAACATTTAGATTCATCAGGCATTTTACTTGTATTGTTTCTTGTTGGAGTAACAATTATTTGTGATAATTCACATTCTTGTCTTTGTAAATTATTATACATACATGAAGATACTGTACAGTTTATTTTTTGTCCATTTTCCATTTTTTTCACTCCTTTTTATATGGTATATCTTTATTATTACAAATTAAAAATTTTTTATTATTTTTAATTTAAATTTGTAACTTTTTTTATTTTTTTACATAGAATTAATAAAAACGAAAGGAGATTCATTTTAATATGGATTATGAAATAATGATGAATGATAATTTAAAAATTGGAATGCCTGCACCTGATTTTGAAGCAAATTCTACTTTTGGAAATATAAAATTATCTAGTTTTAAAGGAAAATGGCTTGTTTTCTTTTCTCATCCAGGTGATTTTACTCCTGTATGTACAACTGAAATAATTGCCTTTTCCAATGCAAATACATATTTTGAAAAAATTAATACTGCTCTTCTAGGAATAAGTGTAGATAGTAATTCATCCCATTTAGCTTGGGTTTATGATATTTTCTGTAAAACAGGAATACGAGTTCCCTTTCCTATAATAGCTGATTTAAATGGCGTAATTGCTCGAAAATATGGAATGATATCTTCAAATATTAGTACAACAGAAACCGTTAGAAATGTATTTGTTATAGACGATAAAGGAATTATTAGAGCAATATTAATATATCCAATGAATGTTGGGAGATTTATTCCTGAAATATTAAGATTGGTTACAGCCCTTCAATATTCTGATGAAAATAAAGCCTCTACTCCGGCTAATTGGAATCCTTCTGATCCTATGATTGCTCCTCTACCTCAAACTTTTTATGAACTTCAAGATAGAATGAACTTTATAAATAAAAATCATAATGGAATGTCTTGGTATTTAAGTTTTAAACCTAATACTACAAATCTTTTAGATAATAGAGAAAATAGTAATAGTAAAAACACAGAAAATCACTAAATTACTTAGTGATTTTCTTTTTATCATCATTTGTTATTAAATTGTTTTTAGATAATTGAGCTTTCATTTCAATATTGATAAATTTGTCAAGTTTTTGACTTTGCTTGAGAATTTTATCATAATCCTCATTCATACTAATCATTTTTTCTAATTTAAGCCTATTCTTAACAATTGCAAGGGTATTATTTTTCATGTGGCATCCCTCCTATAATCAAATTATAGCATATGCCGTCGATATTTTTTGTCGAAACTTGTCAGTTTGAAAAATTTTTTTATTGTTATATTCTTTGACTTTTAATTTCTAATATGCTATAATAAAATTTGTGTTTAAATTTGAAACTCTAAACTTTATATACATTAGAGTTTACTAAAAAACATATAGGTGGCTTGGAAAAAGGAGTTTAAAATGAAGAAATCTTTTAAAGTATTTATTGTGACACTCATTGTTTCTGCCCTTTTTATTTGTTCTGATACTTTTTATGTATCCGCTGCTAATACCAATACTATAGCTGATGACCAAATAGTTGTAGCTTCAAGTGGTCGGAAAGAAGGACAGGTTCATTTTTCAAAAGGCACTGGTTATGTAGATATATATGTACCGGCTTGTAGCAATCCTTATATAACAATTTGGTGTTCTGATCAGCCTGCTATACTTGTATATTGTGCTGTGACACCAAGCGACAATAATTATAGATCTATTGATAATTATTGGGCTAATGGCAAAGACCATTCCTTTACATTGTCTGGCAGTTTTCGTGCTGGAACTTACAGGTTTGAATTTAAACCAATTAATGGTGATGGAAGCGATCAAATCTCATGTTATGTAAGAGTTGATTATTAAACAGCCTATTTTGTAGCTTATTAATTGTTTGTATAAAGCTATCTATATGTTTTCTGGAATGGTATACCATTCCAGTTTTTATTTATATACTACTAAATAATTATTAAATTTTTCAACTTTATAGTTATTATCTATTAGTTTATCTGAACTATATTCTTCATTTTTTATTAATAAAACTTGATTCTCACTTAATGTATCAATATTCTCTAATATTTCATTATTATCAGTTATTTCGGTATATTTTTGTTTATCTACTGTTGTTTGAAATTTAATATATACTTCTAATGAGCCATCTTTTGTTGTATTTGAATATATTAGTTCTTCTTTACTTAATGAGTCTGCATATTTTATAGCTTTTAAATAATTTTTAGAAAAACATCCTGACATATCTATTATATTTCCATATTCGGTGTTTAGATATATTGCAAAAGTTATAAAGATTATACTATAAATAATTATAATTATTTTTCCAATTATTTTATTCTTTTCAAATAATAATGATATTCCATATCCTGTAAGTAATATTAATGGATACCATACTATATTCAATCTGTTTATATTTACATCGTTTATTATTATTCCTAAAAACAAACTAATGATTAACCAAGAAATTAAAATAAATTTTTCTTTTGATAATTTTCCATCTTTTTTCTTTGTCTTTATTATATTTGCTATAGCAATAATTACAAATATTATAGATGTTAGGTATATTGTTCCATATTCTTTAGTTGCATTCCATTCTAAATTATCATATTGCATAAAAATAGTTTTAAATAAGCATTTAATATTATTTAATAATGTACTACCTATATTATCAGAAAAGAATAACATATCACCAGTTCTTACATTATCTTTAAAATATTGTATGGTTATTGGTCCTATGCTAATATTCTTGTCTATTCCAAAACCATTTAAAAAAAACATTGTAAGTATTGGTAACGAAACAAGTAAATATAATATTATGCATATTACTAATTGCTTAATTGATATCTCTTTTTTCTTTAACAAATATATTCCTATTATAAGTAATAGGAATGGGACTATATATATAGCCTCACCATATGTATACATTGTAATTCCGAATAAAATCATTGATAGATATAGTAATTTTTTATTATCCAGTCCTCTGTATAGAACATATATGGATATTAGTAACATATGTGGAAACATATTACAGTCTATTGACCATATTGATTGCAATATATGCCATGGACTTATAGTTAGTACAAATAAACTAATTAAAGCTATTTTTTCACTTTTAAATATTCTTTTACATAAATCATAAAAAACAAATAATGAAATTATACTTATTAAAAGCATCGGAAGTCTTACAGCTATTAAAGAAATTCCAAATATCTTTATGCATATTGCTATACAATACATTAAAAATACACTTTGTCCAAATACTCTCCAAGCTTCTAAGTATACTGGAAAGCTTGTTCCATATATATCTTTTCCTGTTTCAGCAATTGCATTTGCATTTATCGCTGTCATTATCTCGTCACAATTTACTTCTGATATAACATTTGGCCATCCATATATTCTTACTATTATTCCTATTAGTATAATAATCCAAAATAATATCTTTTCTTTTTTCATTTATAGAATCTCCTGTAAATTACTATTTTTTTTCAAATAATGATACATTTATGTTCTGTTCAGCAAAAGGAATATAAAAACTAGCTTCTTCTATTATTTTTTCTACATTTTCAATTTTTGATATACAATTAGCTGTAAATTTATCATTAGTATCTAATACCCATATTCTACCTGAATAATTTTCTATTTCTTCTAAATTCCTTACTGTTTGCATTTGTGGCTCAAATGCTTTATAAGCATCTTCTACTGGCCAGTTATCTTTATTATAAAAATATTGATTATTATCTTTAAATTCTAAAGCAGCTAAACTTCCTATTCCTATTTCTTTGTATACAATTATATCTCCTTCTTGTATCTCTTCTTTTATATAATTCCATGGTTCTTGATTTTTGGTATCATAAGCATCTTTTAAATATGTATACCCACTCCAAATTGATAAACCTATTAAACCTATACATATTATACCTTTTATAAATCTATTATTTTCTTTTGCAAGAATTGTTGCTAAAGAAAATATTGCAAGTGCACTCATTGGTATCATATATCTTGGAATAAATACTGCTCTATAGAATGAAACTAGTAGTGTAACTAAAATTACTAAACCACATACTAATAAAGCGGTAGTTATTGGTTTTATTTCTTCTTTATTATTTAAGTATTCTTTATGTACTCTTAAAATCATATATACAAATATAAATAAAGCAAATATAGATGGTAATCCAGAATTTATACTATCTTTAAATACAAATTCTACTATTTGCATAAATATATCAGGATATGTTACTGAAATCCAGAATCCTCCTGCTACTCTAAGTGATTGTTTTATAAATATAATTAAACCTGGAATATATAGTACTATTTGCAGTGCTCCAAATAAGAACCATTTTTTTAATAATTCTTTTTTGTTTTTTATAATATATACTAACATTAATATATTTATTATGCCTATTGTAAATAAAGCGAAATAATGTGTATAAGCACTTAATACACTAAATATTGCAAATATTATCCAATTTTTCTTATTATAATCTTCTGTAACTGCATTATATGCATAATATGCAGTTATTGCTACAAATAACATTGCCCAAGAATACATTCTTATTTGAGTTGCATAATGGAATGTTATTGGCAAAAATAATAGAATAAATGCAAAATATAGTCCTGTTTTTTCTCCATATTTCTTACCTATATGAGTATATGAAAATATAGATAATGCAATAAGTGGTATTACAGAAAATACTCTAAATACAACCATACTGTTTCCAAATATCATTGTAAATATTTTTAACAAAATATAATATAGAATTGGATGCACATCATCGATTGTAGAAATAAATAAGTTTCCCCAATCTTGATTTGCTACTCCTACAGAATAGGCTTCATCAAACCATAAATTTGGATTAAATACTGCCATTATTGGTAATATAATTGTTAATGCTATTATAAAAATATGTGCTATTTTTATTTTATTATTTTTCATATATTTTCTCCTTTATTTGATATTGGTTTCTACTTTATTTATTACTCCATTTGATGTTACAAGTATTGTTCCTGATGTATCTGTTCTGTATATTTCCGCACCAATATTTGAAAGTTTGTCTAATACTATTTGTTTTGGATGACCATATGAGTTGTCTTTTCCAACAGATATAATAGCTATTTCAGGTTTTACTTGAGATAAGAAATTTTTGGTAGTACTTGTATCTGAACCATGATGTCCAACCTTTAATACATTAGTTTGTGGCCAATTTCTTGTTTGTTCATTTTCTTTTTCTGCATCTCCCATAAATAAATAACTTTGTTCACCATAAGTCATTCTGATAACTATAGATGATAAATTTAAATTTGATTCGTCATTTACTGTAGACATTATTTGGCATTCTGCATCACTCAATTTAAATATGTCGTTTACATTAGGAGTAGTTATTTTTAACCCTTTATTTGAAATGGAATCTAATACTGATTCAAAAGTCTTTGTGTTTGTTTGTACTTTTGGCATATATATTGTTCCTATATCAAAAGTATCTATTACATTATCTAGTCCTCCAATATGATCTTCGTGTGGATGTGTTCCAATTAAATAGTCAATCTTTGTTATTCCTTTATTTTTAAGAAATTGTACAACATTTTCGCCTTGATCATTTGTTCCTGCATCTATAAGCATAGTTTTATCATTATCTATAACTAAAGTACTATCTGCTTGTCCAACATCGATAAAATATATTTTTAGATTTTCTTTTGTAGTATCTATATTCGTTTCGTTTTTACTTGTAGTGTTGTTTGTATTTCCAAACAAGTCAAAAGTTATTTCTACATTATTAAAATTGGCATCTGTAGTATTTAGTACAGTATCCCAATCAAAATCTTTCCCTATATATGCAATAATTGAAATAACAACAACTGCTAATATCCAAAATAGTTTATCGAATGTCATTATTTTTTTATTCTTGATTTTTTTTTCTTTTTTATTTTTATTCTTATTCTTATTTAATTTATTTTCTTCTGTCATTTGTGTTCCCCCATTTTTTATTCTAGTTCCATAGGTTATCCATTTTTCTCTTTATTCTATTACTTATTTCTTCATCCTTCTCTATGTCTTCTACATATGCGTTACCAACTTTTTTTAGTATTGTTCCTTCTTTTACATTTGATGGTAATTGTTCTATTTTTACTTCAATCATTTCTCCTGTAGCTCTATTTTCACAAATAGCTAAATCATTTTCAAATCTATCAATAGTAAATATTTCTTCCATATTTTCTAATTTATTTGATAATTCTTTTTGAAATTCTTCTATTTCATTATTTTTCAAGGCTCCCCCAATTGTATTTTTTAGATCCTTAAAAAAATCAATATTCAAATAAATTCCTCCTTATATATGTTTTTTTATTTCGTCAAATATTTCTTCATGTATATCCTCTATTGTTCTTATTTTTTCGTCTTTAACACATTTTACTTCATACCAATTATATTGGTCTACTAAATCGCAAGCGGCATTATAGCTATCTATTATATGATTTTTATCTCTTTCATGTATGTCTTTCTTAGATTCATGTGTAAATTTATTTTCTCTGTTTTCCATTAGCTTTAACGCATAATCTGGTGGCATATTCAAGAAAAACGCTTCTGTTGGTTTTGGTAATCCATATAAATTAAATTCAAAATCAAATAGCCAATCTAAAAATTTCTGTCTTTCTTCCTTATCTTTTATTTTTCCGGCTTGATGTACCATATTTGCAGTAGTATATCTGTCTGCTAATATTATTCCACCATTATCATAATATTCTTTATATCCTTTTTGAAAAGTTGCATATCTATCCGCAGCATAAAAAGTTGATGCAATATATGGACTTACATCTTTTGCATTTTCTCCAAATTCTCCTGAAAGATACATTTTCACTAATGAAGATGATGGACTATCATAATTTGGAAAACTAACTGTTTTATATTCTATATTTTCTTTATCTAATCTTTCTTGTAACATTTTAAATTGTGTCTGCTTACCACTTCCATCTGTTCCATCTATAACAAATAATTTACCCATCTTTTTACCCTCTTACTTTTTCATTCCTGTTTTTATATATTCAACTTCCTCTTTTACATCCAATCTCATAAATAAAGGCTCACCTTTTTCTATAACTTTTGTATTATTTGGTATAAGTTCATAACTACATAGATTGTCCCAATTTATGATATTTGAGTCTTTTATTCCTATTTGTTTTAATATTTTATCAGCTGTTTCGTTCATAAATGGTTTTATTAAAATTGCTATTTTTCTTAAATTTTCAATTAAATGATACATAGTTGAAGACAATTTTTCTTTATCTTCTTCTTTTGCTAAAATCCAAGGAGTTGTTTCATCTATATACTTATTTGTTCTAGCAATAATGTTCCATATTTCTTGCAATGCATTTGCAATTTCATACTCTTTTAAACATTCATTTACTTTACTTATTTGAGATACTGTATATTCTTCGAATTCTTTATCTACTTCGTTTGGAGTTCCATTATATTTTGGCACAATTCCTTCAAAATATTTGTTAACCATTGATACTGTTCTATTTAGTAAATTTCCTAAGTCATTACATAAATCAAAATTAAATCTTTCAACAAAACTTTCTGGTGAGAATACTCCATCTTGAGATACAGGCATTTCTCTTAATAAGAAATATCTGGTTGCATCTAACCCATATCTATCTATTAATAATTCTGGATATACTACATTTCCTTTAGATTTTGACATTTTTCCATCTTTCATTGTTATCCAATTATGAACTAATATTGTTTCTGGCAATGGTAAGTCTAAGGCCATTAAGAATATTGGCCAATAAATTAAGTGGAATCTTGCTATATCTTTTCCTACAATTTGTAGATTAGCAGGCCAATATTTATTGAATAATGTTTCATCATCTGACATATATCCTAATGCTGTTATATAGTTTGTAAGAGCATCTAGCCAAACGTATACAACGTGTTTAGGATCTTTTAATACTTTTACTCCCCAATCAAAAGTTGTTCTACTTACACATAAATCTTCTAATCCTGGTTTTATGAAGTTATTTATCATTTCATTTTTTCTGAATGCTGGTTTTATAAAATCTGGATGTTCATCATAATATTTTAAAAGTCTATCTGCATATTTTTTCATATTAAAGAAATATGCCTCTTCTTTCATAGGTTTTACTTCTCTACCACAATCTGGACATTTACCATCTACTAGTTGTGTTTCTGTAAAGAATGTTTCACATGGTACGCAATATAGTCCTTCATATTCTCCTTTATATATGTCTCCTGATTCCATAAATTTGTCAAATATTTTTTGAACAACTTTTTCGTGTCTTTCATCAGTAGTTCTTATAAAATCATCATAGTTTATATCCATTTTAGCCCATAGTTCTTTTGCAGCTGTTGCCATAATGTCTACGTATTCTTTAGGAGTTTGTCCTTTACTTTCTGCCACTTGTTCTATTTTTTGTCCATGTTCATCAGTTCCTGTAAGCATATATGAATCTTTACCTTTTAATATATTAAGTTTTTTCATAGAATCAGCTAATACAGTCGTATAAGCTGTTCCTATGTGAAATTTACCACTTGGATAATATATTGGTGTTGTTACATAAAATGTTTCTTTATTCATTTCTCTCTTCCTCCCACAACGGTTTATTTATTTTAACCTTGTTTCAATTAAATCTGCTAAAGCTTTAGCTTTTTCTGTTATATACTCTTGATCTTCTCCTTCTATCATTACTCTTACTAGAGGTTCTGTTCCTGAAGGTCTAATTAAAATTCTTCCATTTCCTGAAAATTCTTTTTCTAGCATTTCTATTTCACTTCTAATAACTGCATCTTTCTCAAAATCGTATTTTTTGTCGTTTGAAACTTTTGCATTTATTAAAACTTGTGGATATATATTTATTATTTTCTCAAGTTCTGTTGCTGATACATTTTTTTCTAATAAAATTTTTATTATCATTAAAGAAGTTAGTATTCCGTCTCCGGTTGGATTATAGTCTAAGAAAATTACATGTCCAGATTGTTCTCCTCCTAAATTATATCCATTTTTTAGCATTTCTTCTAGAACATATCTATCTCCAACTTTTGTTCTTTCTAAGTTTAATTTTGAATCTTCTGCATATTTAGTTAATCCTAGATTACTCATAACTGTTGCAACAAGTGTATCCTTATTTAGTGTTCCTTTTTCTTTCATATAGTTAGATACTATTGCTAAAATTTTATCTCCATCTATTTCGTTTCCTTTTTCATCTACAAGTAAACATCTATCTCCATCACCATCATATGCTACTCCTAAACTATATCCATTTTCTACAACATATTTTTTTAGCATATTTAAATGTGTTGAACCACAATCTTTGTTTATATTTACTCCATTTGGTGTATTATTTATAATTTTATGGTTTATTTTTAGAGCATTAAATACTTTTTCAGCAACTTTATATGTAGCTCCGTTTGCTGTATCTATTACTACTTTAAAATCATCTCTATTGTATTTTTCTATATCTTCTTCAAAATTTTTTCTAAAGAAGTATACATATTCATCTATTAAGTCTTCACAGTTTTCTGCTATTCCTATTTTTTCATTTACTGCTGAAAAATCATCTAATTTTCCTGAATCCATTACTTCTTCTATTTCTTCTTCTATTTCATCTGGAATTTTCATGCCTTTATTACTGAAATATTTTACTCCATTAAATTCAAATGTGTTGTGAGATGCTGATATAACAACACTTGCATCTGCTTTTAGTTTTTTTGTTAAATAAGCTACTGCTGGTGTTGGTATAACTCCTAATGATTTAACATTTGCTCCATAGCTTAAAAATCCTGCTGTCATAGCACTTTCAATTAATGTTCCTGAAATTCTTGTATCTCTACCAATTAAGATAGTTGGGCTATGATCTGTATGTTTTGATAAAGCATATGCCCCTGCTTTTGCCACTCTATAAACTAATTCTGGTGACAATTCTGTATTTGCAATTCTTCTAATTCCATCAGTGCCAAAATATTTTCTCATTTTTAATTCCTCCTAATTTATATAGTAAATATAGACTAAGTTTATATTACTTAGTCTATATCATATAATATGTTTATTATTTCAATTTTATATTATTATATTTAATATGTGATATTACAGATATTATAGCTAAGGTTACTAATGTCCAAATTATGAATGTTTTTGCTCCTGTGTTTGGTAATCTTTCTTTATTTACCATTGTGTTTGCAATATTGTTTAAATTTATGTTTATTGCATTATTAGTAATATTGTTTAAAGTTACATTATTTACTGTGCTATTGCTAGTATTAGTTGTAACATCATTAACTGTATTATTTGTGCTTCCAACTGTAACAATATTTCCTACTTTTAGAGATGTAGGGCTAGCTATTGATATATTTTGCTCTACTGTAGTATTATTTTCTATAATATTATTAACTACTTGATTTACTTCATTTTCGTTTGTTGTTTCTTTTGTATCAGCTACTTCAGTATTGTCTTGTTCGTTTTGTGAAGATAATACTTGTAATTCTTCCTCAGAATTGTCTTCTATAACTTCTGTTGATGCAGTATGTGTAGTTTTTGCAAATATTTCCTGTACAGTTGTTAAGTCTTCTTTTACTATGCTATATATTGTAAAAGCAAGTACTACTATTGCTACTATTATTAATAATACTATATTCTTCTTTTTCATATTTTTACCTCTTTTGCATTAATAATTACATTTTATTTGGTGTTTCTATACCTAATAATTTTGCTCCTGATTTTAATATCAATCCAACCATATATGTAAGATAAATTCTAGCATTTTTTTGCTTTTCATCATCTACGATTATTTTATTATCATTGTAAAAGCTACTAAATTTTTGTGCTAAATCTATCAAATATCTTGATATAATAGATGGTTCATTTTTATCTGCTGCTTGCATTATTATATCATTAAATAAATATATTTGTTTTAATATATCAATACACGTATCGTTTGTCAATTCTTCTAGTTCTATATCTTTTACGTCTGGTATTTGACCTATTTTTTCTAAAATACTATTTGTTCTTACATACATATATTGTATATATGGTCCTGTTTCGCCTTGAAAATTAAGCATTGTATCCCAATCAAATACTTCATCTTTTATTCTGTTGTTTGATAAATCATTAAATATTACTGCTCCTATACCAACTTTTTTTGCTACTTCTTCTTTATTGTCTAGTTCAGGATTTTTTTGTTCTATTATATCTTTCGCTCTTGATATAGCTTCATTTAAAATATCTTCAAGTTTTATAACATTTCCTTCTCTTGTTGACATCTTTCCTGTTGGTAATAATACCATTCCAAATGGCACATGTATAAGTCCTTTTGTATATTTTTCATCTAATCCTAAAAATTTTGCTACTTCAAATACTTGTTTAAAGTGTAGTACTTGTTCATAGGACGTTACATATATACATTTATCAAAGTCATATGTTCTTGCTCTATACATTATTGCCGCTAAGTCTCTAGTTGCATATGTTGTAGAAGAATTTGATTTTTCTATTATACATGGTGTAGTTATTCCTTGTTCCTCTAAATCAACAATTTTTGCTCCTTGAGATTCTGTTAATTTTCCTTTTGAAGATAGTGTTTCGATTACCTCTGGCATTTTATCTGAATAAAATGATTCTCCATTCCAAGAATCAAATTTACTACCTAATAAATCGTATACTTTTTGGAACTCTTTTAGGCTTAGCTCTCTAAATTTTTTCCATAGTTCTACGCAATATGGATCTCCATCTTCTAATTTTTTAAAATTATTTCTACAATTTTCTAGGATAGTTTCATCTTCTTTGCAAGCTTCGTTTATTCTTATATAAATTTTAGTTAATTCATTTATTGGATCTTTTTCAATATCATATTCCGTTCCCCATAGCTTGTATCCTTCTATAAGCTTTCCAAATTGCGTTCCATAGTCTCCTAAGTGGTTTACTCCTATAACATTGTATCCTAAAAATTTATATATATTATATAATGCTGCTCCTATAACAGTAGAACGTAAATGTCCTATATGAAATGGTTTTGCTATATTAGGAGCTGAATAATCTATTACTATATTCTTTCCTGTACCTATATTTGATTTTCCATAGTTTTCTTTTTCTTTATCTATTTCTTCTAGAACTGTTTTTACTATTAATTTTCTGTTTAGATATATATTTAAGTATCCATTTACAACATCTATTTTTTCTATAATGTTTTTATCAATTTGAATATTATCTTTTATATCATTTGCTATTGCTACTGGAGCTTTTCTTAATTCTTTTGCTAGCTTAAAACAAGGAAATGAATAATCTCCCATACTTGAGTCTTTTGGAATTTCTATATATTCTTTAATTTCTTCTTCATTTATATTTATAACTTTTGCAATCATTTCTGCAATCATTTTTTTAAAGTCTGTCATTTTGATATCCCTCTTTCAAATTCTTTTGCAACATTATATAACAAAATGTCTTGAATTGTAAATAAAATATGTATTTTTTAACGCAAAAAAGAGCTATTTTTTTAGCTCTTTTAAATTGATTATTCTCCTAAACAAATTCCTATGTCTAATGCTGTTTTTACTAGATCATGATCCATAGTAACATTTCTTACATTACTGTTTTCTGTTCCTCCTTGAACAGCTCCTAATTCTTTATTATTTCCTATAACTTCTTCTAATGGCACATAATCTAATTTTCCATTTTTTAATACTGTAAGTACACCAAATTTTCCTTCCATAGCTAATTCCATAGCTTTTGCTCCATATTTTGTTGAAAGTACTCTATCATATGCAGTAGGACTTCCTCCTCTTTGCATATATCCTAATGTTGTACATCTTGATTCTAATCCTGTTAATTCTTGTAATTCTTTTGCTACTTTTTGTCCTGCTCCACCATATTTTATGCTTATTCCGGCTTTATTATCTATTCCTTCTGCTGCATGTGATGTTATTTCTCCATCTTTAGGGAATGCACCTTCAGATACAACAACAACGCTAAAATTCTTTCCTACAGCTTTTCTTTTATTTATAGCTTCAGCAGCTTTATTTATATCATATGGAATTTCTGGTATTAGTGCTACATCTGCACCACCTGATATTGCAGATTCTAAAGCTATCCATCCTGCTGATCTTCCCATAACTTCTAATACCATGATTCTATTATGTGTTTCTGCTGTTGTGTGTAATCTATCAATAGCATCTGTTGCAACTGATACAGCTGTATTATATCCAAATGTTATATCTGTACAAGCAACATCATTATCTATTGTTTTTGGAACACCTATAACATTTATTCCTTTAATAAATAAATCTCTTGCTCCTTTTTGTGTGCTATCTCCACCTAAAGTAAATACACAGTCAAATCCAGCTTTTTTAACATTTTCAACACATTGATCTGATAAATCTTTGTACTCTACTGTTCCATCTGGATTCTCTACTTTATAGTGAAAAACAATAGCATTTGTTGATGAGCCAATAATAGAACCACCTTTTTGTAATATTCCAGAAGCTTTTTCGTTTCCATCTAATCTTATATAATTATTATTTACTAATCCTCTATATCCATCTATATATCCATAACATTCTATTCCATTAGTTTCTGCTGTTTTTTTAATTGCACGTATTACTGCGTTAAACCCAGCTACATCTCCACCATTTGCTAATATTGCAACTTTTTTTATCATACTTTATTCCCCCTATTATATTAATCTTTCACTTGTTTCTTTTAAGTTGTCAAATTCAGTTTGCCTTAATATTTCATATGTAACAATTGCTACTGCATTTGATAAGTTTAAGCATCTTATTCCTTCTATCATAGGAATTCTTATTGTTTTGTTTAGATATTGTTTCATAATATCCTCTGGTAATCCTTTTGTTTCTTTGCCAAATAATATAAAAATTTCATCCATTTCTTTATAATTTGGTTCTGTATATTTGTGAGTACCTTTTGATGTAACAAAAAACATATTATGATTATTAGGATTATATTTTTCTAAAAACTTATTAAAAGAAATGTGTTCTTCTATTTCAAGTTTATCCCAATAATCTAATCCAGCACGTTTTAAATATCTATCTGATATTTGAAATCCAAGTGGTCCTACTAAATGTAATTTTGCCCCTGTTGCTGCACAAGTTCGTACAATATTACCAGTATTTTGAGGTATCTCTGGCTCAACTAATACTATGTTTAATTTCATACTTAACCTTCTTCCTTCACAATAGTCTTTAACATATTTATTGTAATTGTAATTTAAAATAAAATCAATCATTTATTAAAAATTATTTATAAAATTTAATAAAGAAGAGCCTTACCATATTTATTGTAAGGCTCTATTTCCTATCTATCATTTATTACTTATATGTATGTTTTCTATATCTGAATTTAATTCTCTTGCAATTATATTTTGTACCTGAGCTATTTTATTTTGTTCTATATCTTCTCCTTTTAATATAACACTTATACTCTTATCATTAACAAATATAACAACATCTTCAAATCCTTTAGTTTTTATTAAGTTCTCTGAAATCATTATTGCATTTTTGGTATTATTTATTTTAGATATCTCAGATGTAGCTATTGATTTTTGTTCTTGAGAAATCCCATCATTATCTATTATCTTTTGATAACTATCGATCATTTGTGAGTACATTGTATCTCTTCCTAGCCTAGATGTTGTGAAATATTCGTCAGTTACTTTTGTACTAGTTTGTTTTGTTTGATTGTTAATTGTATTATTTGTTACTATATTTTCGCTTACAGTATTATTTGAAATATTGTTTTCTGATATTTCATTTGCATTTACTAGTTTGGCATCACCAATATCTGCTAGCTGATTTTCATCTAAAATTTCTGTTGATACTGGTATTTCTTCTGACATATTTGTATCATAATTTAGATAACCCGCTGCAACTAACATTAATGCAATTACAAAGATTATAACTTGATTTTTCTTTAAAGACTTCATAATATCCTCCTTATTCATTAGTCATTTCAAATACTTGAATCTTATGTGTAGCAAGACCAGTTACTGCCTCTACTGCTTGTATTATATTTGTTTTAACATCTATATTTGATGCACCTTGTGCTGTTATTATTGCACCTTCTATTTTAGGCATTATTGTTTTTTGAGTAATTGGTTTTTTTTCTCCATTTTCTTCTTGATATATCACATCTTTTTGAGTATCACTTTCTTTTATTGTACGTGTCCCTCCTGTTTCATCTTTTTCTTCTGTGGATGTTTCTTTTGTATTTTCATTATACATAGCTACTATTTGACTACTTTCTGTGTATGTAACTAATACTTTTACTTTTCCTACTCCATTTATTTTACTTAATATGTTCTCCAAATCTGTCTTTAAGTTTTCTTCCTGTGAAGTACTAGTAGAAGTATTAATTGATGTATCCGTACTAGCTAATTGCTTATTGTTGTTTGAAATAGTTTTTGTATCTTCTTTATCATCTTTCCAAATTGTATTTATAGCAATAATAGTTATTATTAATATAATTATAAAGACAACTAGGTTCTCAATTTTCTTTTTATTGTCTTTACCATCACTTTTTATTATCAGTTCTTTTATTTTTTCTAACTTTTCCTTCATATTCTTTCTCCTTTCTAATTTATTTCAATATTATCTTTAGCAACACTATATGTGTCGCTTAAATATTGTTTTATTTCTTTTATCTCTAAATTACTAATTTGAACTTTGTCTTTATTTTCAGTATTGTAAGAATTACTTATTTCTACTTTATTTATTGCTATCTCATTTATGGAGTTACTGTCTTCTTTCCTGATTTTTAATACTATTTTTTCGATATTTCCATAGTTTTGCTCACCTGTTTGTATATTAATAAAAATATCTTTTACCTCATATCCTTTGTTTAGCATCTTTTGCTTAATATCTGTTTTTATATTTTCTGTATACATTTTTTCAATATTATTATCATTATTTGCACTAATACTTTCTGAGGATACTTGATATGTATTTGTAAAATATTTTTCATAACTGCTAATATTAAATTCGTAATCTGTTCCTTTTATTGCAGAAGTAATAGGAGAAATTATTGCAAATAGCACATAAGTCCCTATTACCATTTTGATATATTTTTTATTATTGTTATCTGGTAAAATCATTTCTATTATTGTTGCAATTAGTACAGCCATAGTAATTCCTTTTGCCCAACTACTAATCCAACCTACCAATTTTATCACCTACTATCTGTACATTAGTCCACTATTTGATATCTTTAGCACTAATGTTATTCCTATAATTAACATTACTGATATACTGCAAAGAATCGCTAGCAAAATTTTAAAGGTTGTCCCCATTTCACTTAATAGTTTTACTATTTTCTCATCTGCTATAGGTTCACATATTGCTGCGGTTAAATTATATGTTATAGTTATTATCCCTAATTTTATAATTGGTGTAATACAAATTGAGACAATTACTATTAAACCAACAATTCCAACTGCATTCTTCAGAATTGTAGAACATCCAATTACAGTATCTACTGCATCACCTAATATTTTACCTACTACTGGTATAAAATTTGATACTGCTGCTTTCGTTGCTTTGGCAGTTATTCCATCTACACTGCTACTTAAGGTTCCTTCTAAAGAAACTATTCCTACAAAAATAGTTAAAACTATTCCTATTAACCATATTGTTCCTGACTTCAAGAAATTTGGTATTTTATTTATTTTTACTTTATCTGATATTTTAGATACTATTGATAGTGCTGTACTAACTAAAATCATTGGTACGATTATTGATTGAAATATATTTGAAATAAAATTTATTATAAATAATATTATTGGTTGTAATATATTTGCGGAAACTATACATCCAGTAGTCATCATCAGTGTTATAAGTAGTGGTATAAGTAAATGTATAAATCCTGTCATATTTTCTATTGCATCTTTTGTCATTTTAATAATCTCTGCAAAATTTGACATTATTATAGTTGCGATTAATATGTATTGCACATAGTATGTAACTTGTGATACACTTTGATTATTTAAACTATCACTTATGCTTTTTAAAACACTATGTATTAAAACTATTACTAATATACTTCCGCATTATCTTTACTGAATTTTTTACTTCATTTCCAAATACATTAAATATATTTTTTAAAAGATTCTCATCTTCTACTTTTCCTGTAATTGCTGAATTTAATAATTTTTGTACATCAATCCCTTCTAGGTTTTCATCTACATATTTTTGAGATTCTGATATAAAGTCAGATAAATTTAGACTCTCTTTTTGCGATTCAAGTATATCTTCATTTTCTGCATATGCAATGTTACTGCCATAAAAAAATATAATGAATAATATTATCAACACTTTTATTGCTTTTTTCATATATTCACCTCTTTTATGGTAATATCTCAATTACGTTTTCTAATAAACTTGAAATTATAGGAATTGAAATAGAGATTATTATTATTTTTCCTCCTAAGTCTACTTTGTTTGCTATTGAACTTTCTCCTAAATCTTTACATATACTTACTGCAAATTCTGTTAATATTGCTATACCTGTAATTTTTAGCAATATTTCTAAAAATTCCTTATTTATGCTTGCTTTATCTGATAGCGCTGTAAGTAAATTTATTATGCCTGTTAATTTATTTACTACCATCAATATTATAATTACACCAGCCATAAGCGATATGTATACTGCAAATTCTGGTTTATACTGTTTTATTACAATAATTAATATTAATGATATTAATCCTATTCCTAAAATTTTTATTATATCCATTTCATAACACCCTACTCCTTTCTCTTTATATGCCTATAAATTAAAGATTGTTCTTACAGTGTTGAATAGTGAACTTATTTCTTTTATTACCATTGTTAAAACTATAACTAGCCCCGCTAAAGTGGTCATCATCGCTTGATCTTCTCTACCTGCTCTTACTAAAACTTGATGTAAAACAGCTACTAAAATTCCAATGGCTGCTATTTTAAATAATAGATTAATATCCATATGTTATCTTCCTTTCTATATAAGTAATATAACTATAGTGGTACCTATAACATTGCCTAATGTTTTATATAGTTTTTCATTTTTTGCTCTTTCTTTTTCAGCTTTATCTATTTGCATTTTCACTAAATTAACTGTTAATTCTATTTCTCCTACTTGTCCGTCTAAATCTGTTTTTCCTAATAATTTTTCCATATTAGCTAAAATTGTTTTGTCTTCTTCTGTAAAGCTTGTATTAGCATTTAATATTGAATCTTTCCATGCTTGTCCTGCATTTTGATTTTTATTTCTCATATTTTCTATTGATTGTTTAAATATTTCTGATATGTTTTCTTTTGTAGTTTTTGATATTTCCTCAAAAATATCAGGTATCGTTTCATATGTATATCTCATTTTTGTTTTCATTATATTAAGTGCATTTTGTATTTCTTGAAGGTCTTTAACTCTATTGCTATATTGATTTGCAATCATGTATCCAATCCCGGAAGATGTTATAAATATCAAAAATAAAAAAAATATCTTTATTATTTGCATAAAATTTCCTTTCTTATATTATTAATATTCATAAATAAAAATTTTAGAACTATTATTTCAATAATTCATATTTATTATTTTTAATATTTAAATAATATACTTTATCTATTTTTCCTTTACTTTGCTTATTTAAAAATATAAGTCTTTCTATCACTTTTTTATCTAATAACTCTTTTATTATTGGATTTAATTCTAAATCCTCTAGATTATGTCCATGTGCTGTAAATATTCCTTTTATTCCACAGCATACTGCATAATTTATTGCTTCTATATCTTCTGCTTTTCCTATCTCATCTGCAACCACTATATCTGGAGACATAGATCTTATCATCATTTTCATTCCTATTGATTTTGGGCAATTATCTATTATATCTGTTCTAATTCCTATATCATTTTGTGCTACACCTTTGTACATTGCTGCAATCTCTCCTCTTTCATCTACTATACTTATAGATTTTCCATTTAAATTTATATCTTCTATTCCATCACTTAACTTTCTTATTAAATCCCTTAATATAGTGGTTTTTCCTGCTCCTGGTGGTGATATTATAAGAGTATTGTATATATCATTATTTTCCTCATTAATGACATACTTTAAAATCTTTTCACTTGCTCCTATAATTTGTTTTGCAATTCTAAAATTTAATCCTGATATGTAATTTAAATTAACTATATGGTTATTTTCTAAAACTGCATTTCCTGTTATACCAACTCTATGTCCTCCTTTTATTGTAATAAATCCTTCACGTATTTGTGATTGGTAGGAATATATTGAGTTATCACATATATGTTCTAATGTTTCTAATATTTCATTAGTAGTCACATATTTTTCTAAAACTCTTTCTTTACTTGAAAACTTCAAAATTAATGGTCTGTTATTTCTTAATCTTATTTCTTCTAATAATTCTTTTTCATTTAATTCCTTTGCTATTTCTTCATATATAGTTTTTGGAAAGTATTTTAATACATCTTCATACATAACTTGTCCTCACTTATTTCTATTTAATACAAATAAAAAGAGCATATATATTATATATATGCTCTTTGTTTTAATTTTAGAACTATTTTTTATTATTCTTCCCAGTTGTGATATACATTCATAACATCATCTAGGTCATTTAAGTTATCTATTAATCTTTCCATTTTTTCTACACCTTTTTCGTCTAGTTGAACATATGTTGTAGGTACCATTTGTACTTCTGCCTCAAGGAATTCTATTCCTTCGTTTTCTAAAGCTTCTCTAACTGTAGAAAAATCTTCTGGTGCAGTTGTTATTTCATAACATTCTTCTTCTGATGCAAAATCTTCTGCTCCATTGTCTATAGCTAATAACATTAATTCATCTTCTGATAATTTTGAATTTTCTTTATCTATTACTATTACACCTTTTTTATTAAACATATATGAAACACATCCTGTTGTACCTAAGTTTCCACCAGCTTTATCAAATACATGTCTTACATCTGCAGCTGTTCTATTTCTATTGTTTGTGCTTGCTTCTACTATAACTGCTACACCGTTTGTTCCATATCCTTCATATACTATTTCTTCATAATCTTCGTTACTTCCAGCTCCTGAAGCCTTTTTTATAGCATTATTTATAGTATCGTTTGGCATGTTATTTGCTTTACATTTAGCTATAACATCTTTTAATTTAGAGTTTCCAGCAGGATCAGGACCACCTTGTTTTACGGCTATTAAAAGTTCTCTTCCTAATTTAGTAAATATTTTTCCTCTGGCTGCATCTGCTTTTCCTTTTTTAGCTTGTATATTGTGCCATTTTGAATGTCCTGACATGACTAATTCCTCCTTTAATTATAATTTTCTAAGATATTCTATCATATTTTATTTAATTTGTGTAGTAGTTTTATAAATTCTTTTATTTCTTAATTATACTCTATCTTATTTGACCATTCAGTTTAATAGTTTTTTAGTTGTATATTGTATTATAATAATATTATCAACCTAGAAAGGAGAATTTATATGAAGTCATTAGTAGGAAAAACTTTATTTACAGTACAAGATGAAGCAATAACTATACTAAGAAGAAGAAAATCGCGGACATTTCCATTTTTCGAGACTTTCTATCTCTACGATATTTCTTGGAGAGAACAAACACTTTCTCTAAGATGTAATGAGTTAGACAATCTTATTCATGGAAAAAGTGTTACTTTTGTATTTGACTAAAATTAAAGGAGCAGAGAATTGTAATAAATTTTCTACTCCTTCAATTTTTATTATGTTTTCCTTTTTTATATCTATTTATCTTTATACATATTTATTATATCTTTAATACTCATTTTCGTACCATAATTTAATATTGCATTAGAGTATATTTTTATTGCTACTTTTGCTATAAGTAATATTGTAACTATTAAAATAGCAATTGAAATGGCTACATCTTTTCCACTTGATAGTCCCATCATAATCCTAAATGGCATACAAAATGGTGATGATATTGGAAATAGTGAAGCAAATAAATTAAGCTCACTTGTAGGATTCATCATAGTAAAGTATGATAGATAAAATCCTATTACTGCTAATAGTGCTACTGGTTGATTTGCAGATTGAATATCCTCTGGTTTACTTACAGTTGAACCTGTTAAAGCATATAATAAAGCGTATGCTAAATATCCTAAAATAAAGTAAATAATAGTAATTACTCCTAAATATGGTGTAATGTTAGATATATCTAATACCATATTTAATAACTCTGGATCTATAAATGCTTTTGCACTTATTAAAGCTGTTCCTACAATTAATATCATTTGTAATAATCCAACTATTCCAATTCCTATTGTCTTACCTAATACTATTGTTCTAGGACTTGTAGAAGTTACTAATGTTTCCATTATTTTTGATGTTTTTTCAGTTGTTATTGAACTTGATACTTGATATGCACAGAAATATATTGCATAGAATAATACTATTGACATTAACATCATTACTAATATATTTCCACTTGCTTTTTCTTCTTCTGTTTGCTCTAAGCTGAATTCAAAGTTTGGTGTGATTGATTGCATTTCTTCTGCTGTTAATCCTAATTTGCTAATCTGCATGTTAGAATATAAAGAATTAATTGCATTTACTAAAGTTTCTGGAACTTCTTCCATCATAGTTGTATTTTTTACTATATATCTTATTTTTATATTATTTTCTTGTTTCTCTATAATTATGGCTTCTGCTATTTCTTCATTTTCTATTTTTATTTTAATTTCATCAAAGGTTGCTTTTCCAGTTTCAATTTCATATCCTAAATTTGATTGTTTTAAGATTTCTAAATTACCTTCAAATATATTTTCATTATCTACTATTAAAAGTTTATTTCCTGTATCTTCACCTTTTATATTTTTTATTATGTTTGGCACATTAAATCCTATTACAATCAATATTAAAATAATTAATGTTGATATTATAAATGATTTTCTTTTAACCATCTCTTTTATTGTAAATTTCATTACTGTTAATATATCTTTCATTATTGTTCACCTACTTTCTCTATAAAAATATCGTTTAATGTAGGTTTTTTAATTTCAAATTTATCAACTTTAATTCCTTCAATAATTAATTTATTTAAAAGTTTATGAGCTTTTTCTTCATCTGATATTTTTATAATATAATTATTGTTTGTTTCATTTTCTATTTCTAAATCAAATTCCTTAATATAACTTGTTATATCTTGTTTTACATCTATTTCTACTCTATTTGCAGGATATGTTTCTTTTATTTCTTTTAAGTTTCCTTGTAATACAGTTTTTCCTTTATTTAATATTAGAATATCACTGCAAAACTCTTCTATTGTTGCCATTTGATGTGCTGACATTATTACATATTTACCCTTTTTTATTAAATCAATAATGATGTTTTTTAATATTTCCGTATTTACAGGATCTAATCCACTAAATGGCTCATCTAATACTACTAACTCTGGATTGTGTATTATTGCTGTCATAAATTGTATTTTTTGTTGATTTCCTTTTGATAATTTCTCAGCTGGCATTTGCAAATATTCTTCTACCTTAAGCTCTTTGGCCCATCTATTTATCGCTTTTATAGCTTCTTCTTTTTTCATTCCTTTTAGTTCTGCAAAATACATTAGTTGGTCAAATATTTTTGTTTTTGGATATACTCCTCTTTCTTCTGGTAAATATCCAAAATTCACATTTTTTCTATCTACTGATTTACCTTTCCATGTAATTTCTCCACTATCCTTTTTTATAATTCCAAGTAGCATTCTTATTGTTGTTGTTTTTCCTGCACCATTTGTTCCAAGTAAGCCATATACACCTGGTTCTTTCAAGCTAAATGAAATATTATCTACAGCTTGTTTTCCAACAAATGATTTAGATACATTTTTTAATACTAAACTCATTTTTGTTTCTCCTTTTTTTATTTTATATATATTTAATTTATAGTCCTTTTCTTCCTAGTAATTATATTAGTTAGTACTATAAATAATAGTGAAAATAATACTATAACTCCCATATTTATTAATATAGGTTTTAATGTATCGAAATTAATTATTTCTAATTCTTTAACAAGCTCATTAGTTTGTATATACCAATATGAAGGTAATATATGAGCTATTTTTAATATATTATCTGGTAACCATTGTACCGGTACGAAAGCTCCACATAAAAAACTTGAGCCGAAGTCCTATAACATTTACAATCCCATTTATAGCATTTTTATTATTAACTATATTTGCTATTAAAAAGGCTATTGTTAATGCACATATAGAAAATATTAAAGAATTTATTATTAATATTAATCCATGATATGTAAACATTGTATTTCCAATTAATATAAAACTTAAAATAACATATAATATCCATAATATAATTATTAATATTGAATTTGACAACAGTAATTGTCTATTGTGTTTTTTGTAATTCATACTACTAATAATTGTTCTTTTTCTAATTTTTTCTTCTCTAAAACTTGATATTATCAAACATATTACATATACACATCCAGCTAAAATACTATAATTCATAAAATTATAATAAAACGTTGCCTTACTTAAATTATCGGTATCTAATTTTGATGTAACTTCTACCTCAGTTTGCTTTGCTAAAGTATCGTTTATTTTTTTAATTAATTCTTCTTCATTTTGTATTTCTTGTTGATATATATTTGCTACTTTGATGTATCGAGTAAGCATCATTTCTGCATAAGAAGAACCATAATCTCCACTGCTTTTTATTTTGATTTCTGGATTAAGTCCATTTAAGAAATCTTTGCTAAAATTTTCAGGTATGTAAATAATGTAATTTACATCTCTATAAAACAATGCATCATTTCTTGCTTCTTCATTATCTTCTATATCTACAATATTGCTATTTTTTTCTATATACTCTACTAAGTTTTTACTTAATTCTTGGTTTGCATCATTATTTATAATTAATACATCTGGTTTACTTGCAACAAAGTTTGTATTGCTTTCACTCGTTTTCATATTAAATCCTGCAAATACTATTAGCATTACTGTATAAAGGAGAATTGTAAATTTATATTTATTTACTACTTTTAAAAATGTTTTAAATACTGTCATATTTTTGCCTCCTTAAACTAATATATGAAATTAACATCATAATACTAGAAAATACTAATAAACTTATTAAATTAAAGTAAAATCTATCTAATGTATCATAATAATAAAGTGAATAGAAACCATCTGTTATCATACTTGCGGGATTTATTTTATTTAAAATTGGCATATTTTTATCAATAATATATTTCATTGTAATTCCCATCATTCCTGATAAAAAACATCCAAACATTGTAGTTGCGATTACAATTCCTGTCTTTGTATTTTCATTTGATTTTAAGCTACTTCCAATTGCTACTCCCATAGTTAAACCTGCTAAAGTTCCTACCATTCCAAGTAAAATTATTAGTGGTAAGTTATTTCCATAATCAACTTTTAGAACAAAAACTGTATATAAAAATAATATGCTAAGTCCAATTAATGCCGTTATATAGCTTGCAAGTACACTACTACATACCACTTTTAATTTACTAACACCACTAACTGCAACCCTTTTTCCTTTATTACTCATATTAGCTAAGTTTTGATTTATTGCTGTCATTCCTAATATTCCGCTATATAAACAGGCCATTGCAATTAATGTATAGAATTCTATCATCGTATAACTTAAATTATTGTTTGATATATTTTTCAATTTAACTTCTTGGTTTTGAACATTTTTTATAATGTCTTCATATATCTTTTCATAGTCTAGATTAATGTTTCCTGACATCATTTCTTCTTTTATTTTATTTTCAGCTGTATTTTTAACGATTTCAACAGTTTGTGTAATTTCTTCTACTACATATTTAAAGACTGTTTCATTAATTCCTGATGTAGTAACTATTACTTTTGGAGTATCTTCTTCCATCTTCAAATACCCAATAATTTCATCCTTTTCTAATAGTTCTTTTGCATTCTCTTCTGTTACATATTTAGTATTAAAAAGCCTATCTTCATTATTCTCATCACTTAAGCTTTTAAAAGTTTCTGTAAGTATTTCATTATTTTTAAAATCTTCATTATCTATAATCGCAATATCAATAATATCTAATTTTTCGCTGTTCTCAATATTTGAAAAAGCCATATTAAAAAATGTTCCGAAGTATTATAGGGAAGGCAAAAGTCCAAAATATCAATGCCTTATTTTTAAAGAGAGTCTTAAAACTATATTTAAAATTATGAATAAACATTAGTCTCTAAGCTCCTTTCCTGTAAGCTCTAAAAACACATCGTTTAGTGTTGGCCTTTCTGAATAGATTTTGCTATATTTTATATTCTCTTTTTTCAAATACTCCATAAGCTCTACAAGGTTGTTTTTTCCTTTTTTGTATGTAACAAGTAATAAATTTGAATTGTATGTTACCTCATCTACATTTTCTAATCTCTTTATCTCATTAATATATTTTTCATCTAGATTACTAATTTCAACTGTTACTTTTTCTTCTATTTTTGCTAATTCTTTTAGTTTATCACTTGTTCCTGTTGCTAATACTTTTCCTTTGTCTAAAATAATAATTCTATCGCAGATAATTTCTACTTCTTCCATATAGTGTGTTGTATAAACTATTGTTGCTCCATTATCTCTTAATTTTTTTATTCCATCTAATATGTTATTTCTACTTTGTGGATCTACTGCTACTGTTGGCTCATCTAAAAAAATTAATCTTGGTTTATGTGCTATACCGCAAGCTATATTTAATCTTCTAAGTAAACCTCCTGATAATTGCTTTGGATAAAACTTTTTAAATTCTCCTAATCCTACTAATTCAATTGCTTCTTCAATATATTGTTTTCTTGTTTTTTTATCTTTTATATATAGTCCACAAAAATAATCTATATTGTCATATACTGTTAATTCTTCAAATACTGCTACATCTTGAAATACCACTCCAATTTTTGCTTTTATATCATAGGCATCTGGTTTCATTTCTTTTCCAAATATTTTTATACTTCCTTTGGTAAAATTTAATAGTGATAATATACAGTTGATTGTTGTAGATTTACCGCTTCCATTTGGTCCTAATAGACCTAAAATTTCTCCTTCATATACTTCAAATGAAAGATTATCAATTGCTTTAATATTTTTATATTTTTTTGTTAAGTCTTTAACTTCTATAATGTTTTTCATCTACTTTTCCTCCTTATTCGGTAATATCCATTTATTATTTGGATTTTCTTCTAATAACATTAATGCTTGGAATTCATAAGATAGTAATTGTTGTATTTGATAATCTGTTAAATTAATTGTATTACTTGCCACTAAAGTTGCAATTCCATGACAAAAAATCCACATTTTTGTATGAAAATCTTTTATATCATTTTCTTCTAGGTTAGTACTTATTTTTATAAGTTTCTCTATTTCCTTGTAGTCTTCTCCATTTTTTGCAACAAATACTTCTGGTGCTAATCCTGTTTCACTCATAAATAATGTTTGAAATAATTTTTTTTCTTTTTTGGCAAATTTTATATAATTTATCCCAACTTGTTTATATTTTGGGATCTCTTCAACCATATTATTTAATAAGAAATCATAAAAATATTTTTCTATTTTGCTATATAATTCTTTTTGCAGTTCTTCTACATTCTCAAATTGATAATATATTGGTCTAATTGAACATTTTAATTTATTTGCAAGTTCTCTATTGCTTAATTTTTCAATTCCAAATTGTCTTACAATTTCAAATGCAGCTTCTAGTATCATATCTTTTGAAATTCTAACATTCTTTGGCATTTCTACTCCTCCTTTTTTGTATCTTCTGATATTGTATCACTTAGTACAATATTTGTATATAATTTTTTTCAAAAAAATACATCTACTTTTTTATATTAGTAAATGCATTCTTTTTACTTTTATTATATAAGTTCTTTTTTATTATAATGGACTATAGTTAAACTTATTAATATCGTTGTAATTATAATTGATAATGCTATCATCAATGGATTAATCTTTGTTTCTACTATTACGTTTCGAATATCAGCTAGTGTAAATATTGATATGTATTTTAGAAATTCTGTACTTTCTCCCATCTCTGATATAATATTTAAAAAATAACTTGCAAATACTATACCCAAGCTTATTCCTAATGTTTTTTTAGTTTTATGTGTAAATGTTGATAAAAATATACATACAGCAAATATAACTATTGATGAAAAAATTGGAGTTATGCTTAATAGAATATATGACTTTTTATCAAAATCTCCACTTAAACTTAATCCTATAAAGTTAAATATTCCAAGTATTATTACCATTAAAATTATATAAGAAATAGCACATAGTATTTTGTTTTTTACAATAGTTGTTCTAGTTACTGGAACACTATTTAAGTATTCAATTGTTTTATCACTTTCTTCTTTTAGTAAAATATTAGATCCTAGAATCCCACTGTATATTCCTGTAATTAAAAGAACAAATACAAATCCTTCTGTTTTTAGCCATCCAAACGCTGAATCTATGCTTGATATATCCATATTAAAAGCTTTTAACATTTCCTCTGGAAACATTTTCATCATTTCATCCATCATCTGCATAGTTTCATTATTTATAATGGATGGATAAACTAAAAATACTACTAAAAATAATCCTATTAAAATTGAGGTCCAAATAATAAAACTTTTAAAATTTATTTTCATTTCTCTTTTAAACATATTAAATTCCTCCTATTTATAGTAATGTAAAAAAATATCTTCTAGAGTTGCTTCTTCAATTAAAATTTTATCAATTCTATATTTTGAAATTTTCTTAATTAATTCATCATCTGGTAAATTATTTCCAAATTTAATAGTATTTCCATTTTCAGATATAACATTTATTTTTAAATCCTTTTTTATTTCTTCATATTGCTTCGATGTTATAGTAACAAATGTTAAGCTCTTTTGAGATAATTCTTCCATTTTTTCTAGCTTTATTAGTTTTCCGTCCTTTATAATTCCAACTCTATCACAGATTTTAGATACTTCACTTAAAATATGTGTTGAATAGAATATAGTTGTTCCTTTTTTCTTTTCCTCTAATAATAAATCATAAAAAATATTTTGCATAATAGGATCTAGTCCACTTGTTGGTTCATCTAGAATTAATATTTTAGGATTATGCATAAATGCTAATACAATTCCTAATTTTTTTAAGTTTCCTAATGATAAATCTTCTATTTTCTTTTTTTCATCTAATTGTAATTTTTTAACTAATTCTATTCTTCTTTTATGTATATCCTTTTTATAAAAGCTTTCGTGATAATCTAACATTTCTTTTACTGATAAATCATCATATAAATAAATCTCACTTGGCAAATATCCTATTTTTTCTTTAATTTGTATATCATCTTTCTTAAATTCTTTATTTTCTATTAAAACTTTTCCACTAGTTTTATTTATTAAATTCATAATTGAACGAATTGTAGTAGACTTTCCTGCTCCATTTGGTCCAATAAACCCAAATATTTCTCCTTCTTCTAGTTTTAAAGATATGTTTTCTACACCTCTTATTTTCCCATAGTATTTTGTTAGATTTTGTATTTCAAGAATATTCTTTCCCATCTCTTTTTTTCTCCAATCTATTTTCTACTTTTTAAATATACATATAGATATATTAATAATGAATATACTACACTAATACTAACAATAATAATGCTTATCATAGGTTTAAATAATATACTTAATATACTCAATATTCCTAATATTATTAAAGTATATGCTGAAATTTTTACAGCTCTATTTGCCAATTTTTCATCTTTATTTTTTACACAAAATATCTTTGTATTAAGATAATAATCTCCTCTTACTTTTGGCATATAATTTCCTGTAATAATAAATATAATTCCTAGTATTACCATTACAATTTTTCTTATATCTAAATTACTTCCAAGAGCATACATAATTGTAACTATATATAAAACAATTGTTAAAATTGGAATAATCCATTTATATACTGTAACAGCCTTTTTATTAGCTTCAGGATTTTTATCCGATAAATCACTCACCATACAACAAAATATTTGTAACATTAACATTATCATTGGCATACCAAATACAAATGCTGGTTTTGAGAAATATCCATCTGGATTATTATTAATTCCCCAATGTACAGCTATACTTTCTGGTAGTTTATTATAAAATATTAATCCAATAATAATTGGTAACACGCATATCATTGATGTTATTACCAAACTTTTAATATTAATTTTTTTCATTGAAATTCCCTCCTAATCCTTTTATCCATATCAAAACTTCTTCAAATACAGAAATATTCAGTTCATAAAATATATATTTTTTATATTTAGTTTCAACAATTAACCCTGCCTTTCTTAAGGTAGCTAAATGATATGAAACTGTTGCTCCTGTTAGGTTAAAACTACTTGCTATCTCTCCTGCTGTTCTTTTTCCTTCTTTTAACATTTCTAGTATTTCTCTTCTTACTGGGTCTGAAATAGCTTTTAGGGTTTCTGACATTCCCATATAATCACCTCTTATTCATTTAGAAATTTATCTAAATATAGAATATTACTCTAATTATATTTTGTCAATATATATTTAGATATTTTTCTAAATGTTATATAAAAAATACACTTATTAATTTCAAAATTAATAAGTGTATTCTATCTTATTTCTTTATAATAAATCTATCCCATGCTGCAAGCACAGCTGGTAGTAAAATCAAAATTAATAATTCTGAGCATAAAGTTCCAGCTGATAATGTTCTACATATTTTTGATGTAATTCCAGATGTAAACATTCCAACAATAAAAGTAACAATTACTAAGATTGATGCTGATGTTAATATTGTGTTAATTGACTTATTATAAGAATTTATAACAGCTTCTTCTTTATTCATACTCTTTCTATGTTCTATATAATATGATGTATATAAAATTGCATAATCTATGGTTGCTCCCATTAGTATACTTTGTACAATTAAAAGTGCTATAAAATATACACCCTCTCCTGAGAACGATAAGATTCCCATTGTCATATACACTGCACATTGAATTAATAGTACTAATATAAATGGTATAATTGCTGATTTAAATGTAAAGGCTACTACTATAAATATTAATATCATTGTTAAAACTGTAATAAAATTTAATTCACTTTGGAATGTTTTACTCATTTCGTAAGCCATCGGTGAATCTCCTATTATATACACTTCGCTAACTTTGTTTCCTAATTCATCTTTGATGCATTGTACAAAATTAAATGTTTCATCTGATTCTAAAGGTAATTTAGTATTAATTATAACTCTTGAATATCCATCTCCAATTAACAATTCTTTTGCATCGTTTATTGTTTTTTTACTATCAATAATACTTTGCCTCATGTCGTCTTCTATAAAATCATCAAATCTTATATCTTTTAATATATCTTCATTTAAGAAATTAACAAATTCTTCAACAGTTAATGTCCAGTTTTCGTTATATGAATTGCTACTTCCATAATATATGTATAATAAATCTACTGTAGTTTTATCTAATTCATTACTTAAATTGCTTAATATTGCAAAAATTTCTTCTTTTGTATATTTCGTGTCATTTAAACTAGCATTCATAATTCCATTTATTGTATTTAATTTTGAAATTACATCTTTATCAAAATTACTTGAATAATTTGGATTTTTCAATACATCATCTAATATAAATGCTATAAATTCTTTTAATGATATAGTTTGATTTATATTTACATACTTAGATGTGTATAGTCCATAAAGTAAATCTAAATCATTTTTATCAATTCCAAGTAAATCACTAAGTTCTGTACTACTATATTTTCTGTTGGCTATTGTTCCATTTATTACTGATTGTACTAATGTTAATTGATTTATTGTACTATTGTTTAAATTACCAGATAATAATTCATCGTTTTTGTGACTTAATATAAAATCTACAAATTCTTGTGGCGTTAATTTTGTAGTAATATTTTGAGAAATATATAGAGTATATATGCTCTTTGTTATGCTACTATCTATACCTATTAAATTTGCACAATCTTTATATGTATAGCTAATATCATTTATTGTACTATCTATTACCTTAGAAAGTAATTGTAATTTACTTACTACTTCTGTGTCTAAATTACTACTGTTCTTTAACATTAATTTTACAAATTCTTGTGGTGTAATTTTCCAATCATTTGTATTATTTTGTATGAAGTCTATTAAACTATATATTTGATACATTTGATTAGAATCAATATTTAATATTCTAGACATTTCAGTTGCTGTATATTTTGTATTATTACTTAAAATTGATTGATCAATTCCTTCAAAAGTACTTATATCTAATCCATCTAAATAATGTGTATTATTTTTTATATAAGTAACTGTATTTATAAATTCTGATATAGTTAATGTAGTACCGTTATCTGTTTTTCCATATTTTAAAAGTAACACTTGTTTTACTTTATTTTCATCTATTCCAAATAAATTTGCTAGTTCAGAAGAGTTCATATTTTTAGTAATTATACTTTTATTACTAAAAGTTGATAGCATTTTTATATTATTTATTGTTGATTCATCAAACATATTTGAATATTTATTATTTGTTACTACGTCTGTTAATACAAAATTTGAAAATTCAGAAATAGTCATTTTATTTTCTATCTCATTTAAACTTATATAGTATGTATATAGACTATTCATTGTACTTTCAGGAATTCCAAACAATTTTGCCATTTCTGCACTTGTCATTTTCTTTGTAATTGTATTTTTATTTGTAAATTTTGATAAAGTATTTAGATTTTCTCTATTAGCTTTATCAATGTTTTTAGCATATGCTTCATTAGTTAATACATCTTTATTCATAAAGTTTATAAAATCATTTAAACTAATTTTTAAGTTGTTATTTTTAGAATTGTAATAAATTAAAATATCATTTATTTTGCTTTCATCAATTTCTAAAATATTAGCAATTTCTGAGGCTGTTCTCTTTTTATTAATTGAACTATATTCTGTAAAATTGTTAAGTCTATTAATATCTTTCCTTGTTGTTTCATCTAATTTATCACTCATTTTAGGATTATTATAGACTTCACTATTTATAAAGTTTATGAATTCATTAAATGTCATAGTATTATTTTCATTTTGATTATAGTAGTTATAATATAATAATTTCATTAAATATTCTTCTACATCTACTTCTGAACCTAAATCTTTTATCCTTTGATTTAGTTCATCATAATGAAGTTTTTCATTTATTGTATTGCTATAACCTAAAACTTTATCTACTTTATCTTTTTTCTCTAATTCTTTTAGATATTGTGCAATTATTTCTTCATCTTCTGTCTTATAAATTAGTGCAATTTGATTATTTTCAGAAAATACTTCTGAAATCTTATCGGATTGAGATTCAGTATATAAAATGCCCAAATTTCCTTTTAACAAGTAACTTCCAATAAATGCAAGTATAAATAAAATTGCTGCTATATATCTAAATTTATAGCTTGCTTTTCCTACTTTATTTAGTTTTATACTTGGGCTTCTTTTTTTAGTTTTTGTAATTAGTTTGTCACACATTAGTATAAGTGATGGTAATACAAAGAATATGCATATTAAGCTAAGTAATACACCTTTAGCCAAAACAAACCCTAAATCACGTCCAATTGTAAAGCTCATAAATACTAATGCTATAAGTCCTACAATTGTTGTTATAGAACTGCTTGAAATTGCTGTAAATGCATTATATAAAGCATTTTTCATTGCTTTAACTTTGTCTTGCTCTTTCTCTTTTTCTTGTCTATACCTATCCATTAACATTATAGAATAGTCCATAGATAATGCCATTTGCAATATCGCAGAAATTGAATCAGTAATATTTGATACACTATCAAATATTACATTTGATCCTTTATTTAGTAATACTGCCATTAATATTGTTGTTAAAAATAAAATTGGCTCTACATAAGATTCACTCATTATCGTTAATATTACGAATGCACATCCTACTGCTAATACTACAATCCATATTGATAATACAGGTTCATTCTTTTGTGCTATACTTCCACTTGTATACATCTCATATTCTTTATAATGCTCTTTTATATTATCATAAACTCTACTTGCCATTTCTGAATCATCTACATCATCAACATTTATTACATACAAGGTATAATCATCTTTGTTATAATCTTCTGTTGTATTGTAATCTACTGAACTAACTCCATCAGTATTATTTAAATACTCAAGAATTTCGTTTTTTTCTTCCTCTGAAATACCTTTAAACATTATATTTAAAGAACTTGATTTTATTTCTTTAAATCTTTCTTCCATAATATTCATACCAATTCTTGTTTCTGAATTGCTTGGCAGATATTTTGCAATTTCATAATTTATATTAACATTATTTGATAATAGAGCTGAAATAATTGATAATAATATAAATAAACTTAATATTATATATCTTTTGTCTACAATAAAATCTGCAATTTTTTTCATTATTTTATCAATCCTTCCTTTTAATTTTATGCAATAGCTTTTGTGTTTTTTATAATAGTCTTTAATGTATTTATAAATATTTCTCTATCTTGTAGGCTAACATCTCTCATTAAAGTATTTTTTAGTTTTTCTATTTCGATATCTAATAAATCTATCACTTCTTTTGACCTATCTATTAATTTTAAATGAAATTTCTTTTTGTTTCTATCGTCTTGTACTTTTTTTATATATTTTTTCTTTACTAAAGATTCAACTGATACTGATACATGTGCTTTGGAAATCATTAATTTTTCTACAATTTCTGAGGCAAGGTCTAATTTTTCATTTTCATATAAAAACAATATTACTCTTATTTCATTTACTGTTAAGTTTGTTTCTTTGGCTATCTTGTTTAATGGATTATCTATTATTTTTTTTAAAACTTGAATATCTTGTAAAAGACTCATTATTTCCCCCTCCTTAGTTCGTTTTCGAACTAAATGGTATTTTACTCTCATTTCTTATCTATGTCAATACTTGATTACTAATTTTCACACAATATTCACAAAATCTAAATAATAAGAGCAAGAAAGGAATTGATTAAAAATCAATTCCTTTCTTACCTAAATTTATATATTAAATTTATCCTAATGCAACATCTAATATCATCATAATTGCAAATCCTATAGCAACACCTATTGTTCCTATATTAGAATGTTCACTTGATTGTGATTCTGGAATTAATTCTTCCACTACAACATATATCATTGCCCCTGCTGCAAAAGATAACAAATATGGAAGTATTGTAACTACCGAATTTGTAAATAATATTGTTATTATTGCTCCTATAGGTTCAACTATTCCCGATAAGGTTCCATATAAAAAGGCTTTGCCTTTAGACATTCCTTCACTCTTTAATGGCATTGAAATTATAGACCCTTCCGGAAAATTTTGTATTGCTATACCAGTTGCTAATGCCAATGCTCCCGCTATTGTAATTCCAGTATGTTGAATTAATGTTCCTGCTAAAGTTACACCTAATGCCATTCCTTCTGGTATATTATGAAGTGTTACTGCAAGAACCATCATTGTTGTTTTCTTTAATTTTGATTTCATTCCTTCAGGTTCTTCACTTTTTAAGTGTATATGTGGTGTAATACTATCTAAAACAAGTAAAAATACTATTCCTAGTATAAATCCAACTGCAGCAGGAATCCAACCTATTTTTCCTTGTCCTTCTGCTATTTCTATTGATGGTATGAGAAGTGACCATACAGATGCTGCCATCATTACTCCTGATGCAAATCCCATTAGTAACTTTTCCACTTTGTTATTCATTTTATTTTTCATTAGAAATACCATTGCAGAACCTAATAATGTTCCTACAAATGGTATTAATAATACTATCACTAACTGCATAATAAATCCTTTCTAATTCTAAGCGAATTAATTTGCCATTATTTCACAAACTAAGTTACTAATTTCTGTTGGATTTTCGACATTTAATCCTTCTATTAATCTAGCTTGTGCATATAGTACTTTTGTATATTTTTCTAGCTTATCTTTATCATCATTGTAAAGCTCTTTTAATTTA
The DNA here is from genome assembly GCA_963557785.1 of uncultured Clostridia bacterium. GTDB lineage: Bacteria > Bacillota > Clostridia > TANB77 > CAG-508 > Merdicola. The sequence goes on from CAUWBF010000001.1 coordinate 348,297, forward strand.
TTTGCTATTTTATGGTTTTCATTAATTTCAAGTATAGTTTGTGCTTTAATGTCTTGATTATTTGGCATTTGATTTAATGTCTTTTCCATTTCAACTGATATTGCACCTTCACTACTTAAACAAACTGGGTGATTTTTTAATCTATGCGTAAATCTTATAGATTGTACTTCTCCTGAGATTGCTTCTAACATTTTATCGAACATTGGCTTATTTTCTTCATTTGCTTTTTTTAGTTCTTCTTTTTCTTCATTACTATCTAAATCTATATTATCACTGCATGCATTTTGGAATGTTTTTTCTTTATAGTTTTGAATTACTTGTAATACGAATTCATCTACATTATCTGTTAAATATAAAATTTCATACCCTTTATCTTTCAAAAGTTCTACTTGTGGTAATAAATCTATCTTATCAGTTGTTTCTCCACAAGCATAATATATAGTCTTTTGATCTTCTCTCATTCTTTCTACATATTCATTTAAAGTAACTAATTTCTTTTCAGTTGATGAATAGAATAATAATAAATCTTGCAATTTATCTTTATTCATTCCATAATCGTTATAAGTTCCATATTTTAATTGTAATCCAAAATTTTTGAAGAATTGTTCATATTTTTCTCTTTCATTTTTTAGCATATTTTCTAATTCTGATTTTATTTTATTTTCTATATTCTTAGCAATTACTCTTAATTGTCTATCATGTTGTAACATTTCTCTTGAAATATTTAATGATAAATCTTCACTATCAACTAGTCCTTTAACAAATCCAAAATAATCTGGAAGTAACTCTTCACATTTTTCCATTATTAATACGCCATTTGAATATAATTGTAATCCTTTTTCATATTCTTTAGTGTAGTAATCATATGGTAAATGTGCTGGTATATATAATAGAGCATCATATTTATATTGTCCTTCTACTGATGAGTGAATTACTTTTATTGGTGCTTCATAATCATGAAACTTTTCTGTATAAAAACTATTATACTCTTCTTCTTTCACTTTTTTCTTATTCTTTTTCCAAATTGGAACCATAGAATTTATTGTCTCTGTTTCTTTTACTGTTTCATATTCATTTTCAGTTCCTTCTTTTTTATGAGAATGCTCTATATCCATTTGAATTGGATAATGTATATAATCAGAATATTTTTTTATAATTTCTTGAATCATATAGCTTTCTAAATACTCACTATAATTTTCTTCTTCTGAATCTTCTTTTATATGAAGTGTTATTTTAGTTCCAATATTCTCTTTTTTGCATGGTTCAATAGAATATCCATCTACTCCTTTTGACTTCCATACATATGCATTTTCAGAGTCAACTGATTTACTTTCTACTGTTACTAAATCACTTACCATAAATGCTGAATAAAATCCTACACCAAATTGTCCAATTATATCAATATCTTTCTTTTTTTCATTTTCTTCTTTAAATGCTAAAGAGCCACTTTTAGCTATTGTTCCTAAATTCTTATCTAATTCCTCTTCTGTCATTCCACATCCATTATCTGTTATAGTAATCGTTCTATTTTCTTTATCTAAATCAATCTTAATTTTTAAATCTTCTTTACTTATCTTTATATTTTTATCTGTTAATGAACGATAATAAAGTTTGTCCATTGCATCACTCGCATTTGATATTAATTCTCTTAAAAATATTTCTTTATTTGTATAAATTGAGTTTATCATTAAGTCTAATAATCTTTTTGATTCTGCTTTAAATTGTTTGTTACTCATTTTTATTCCTTCTTTCATATATTATTTAGTATTTCTACCATTTCAAAGTATTATATGACTTCAATTTAGCAAAGTCAAGGTTTGACTGCTAATTCACAAAAAATTCACAAATCCCTTATAATTACTAATTTTCTAAATATCTATATTATATTGATTTTTAGCTTTTTAAACTGTATAATTAGAATCGAAATATGAATTAAGTTAAGAAAAGGAGATTATTTTATGAAAAATATTGTAGATTTACATTCACATACTACTAAATCAGATGGTACTTACACCCCAAATGAACTTTTAAAATATGCTGAAGAAAAGGGGTTAGAATACTTAGCTATAACAGATCATGAAAGTGTTGATTCTTATTATGAATTTGACAGAAGCTTATTTTCTGGCACTATTATTCCTGGAGTTGAATTAAGAACAAGTTGTTTTGGCGTAGCAATTGAATTACTAGCTTATGGATTTGATATTGATAAAATGAAAAAAAGTATAAAAGAATATCATTATAAAAATACTGAAGAATTAGATAACTATATGATTAAGTTGGCTTATGACCAATATACAAAAGCGGGCATTAAATTAGATTCAACATTTATTGAAGATTTTGCTAATAGTTCAGAACCTAGACTTTCAAAATATATTCATGCCACTATAGCTAAATATCCTGAAAATGATATATTTCTTAAAGAAATGTCTGAGGGCAAAAACTTTTTTAGATGTTGTATGACAAATCCTAATAGCCAATTATTTTTAGACCTATCTTCTGCTTTTCCAAGTATAGCAGAACTAATTAAAACAATAAAAGATGCTGGTAGCTTTGTTGCTGTTCCACATATATTTGAATATAAAGAAAATGCTGAAAAAATATTAAATCATTTATTAGAAAATTATGATATTGATATTATAGAATGTTTCTATTCTTCTTTTACTCCTGAACAAACAGAATATTTGTTAGATATTTGTAAAAAATATAATAAATTTGTATCCGGTGGAAGCGATTTTCATGGTGCAATGAGACCAAAAGTAGATTTAGGCTCTGGAACTAATAATAACTTAAATGTTCCTGAAGAATATATCGAAAAATGGATTAAACTTTTAAATAATGTATTATAGAAAAATAGGAAGATTTAAAAATCTTCCTATTTTTCATTTATATATATTTTTCTATTACTTTTTTATTTAATTTATATATCTCTTCTCTTTCTTGCATTAGTTTTGCAACTTCTCTTTTTAATTCTGGAGTACGTTCTTTTTTATATTCTTCTACTTTTTCATTTAATTTATTTGCTAGATTAATTTTTGCGATTTCAATTAAATCTATATAATCTATATTTTTATTACTCATATTTATTACTCTCTTTCATCTAAACTATTAAATCTAGCTCGTATTTCTTCTAGTGTTTCTAGTTTTTGTGTTTCTCCAAATTGTTCTAATACAATTTTAATATGTTCATATTTATCTTGGAATCCCTTTATTGTGTCCTTCATTCCCATTTTCTTTCCTCTTTCAAAAGCTTCAAGAGGTTGTTCGTATTGATTTTCTTTTTGTGAATAAATTTTTATTGGTTCTAAATCTTCATTTGACCTATGTGGATTTCTTATAAATACTTCAATATCATCAAATATATTTAAATTGTCTAGCTTTTCTATATTATTTCTTATATTTTCTCCTGCTTTTGGATTGATACGAGTATTTCTCCTACATTCTCCATCTCTTTCCAAATAATAGCAATATCTAGTTAGCATAGATATATGTCCTTCAATTTCTGGAACAGATAATACTGATAATTCTGTTGTATAACCGTTTGCATGAAGGTCTTTTGTATAGTCTATAAATGCTTCTACATCGTTTAAAGCTGTTTCTAATATAATATTATAACCTGCATCTTTTGACCTCATCACAATTTCTTTTATCATTTTAGCAATATAAGGATTTAATATTAAAAATTCTCCTCTATCATTATGATTAGCTAATATTCTTTGATATACTTCTGCAGGATACATAGTTCTTAGTTCATCTTGATCTATTATAACTGCATTATAACCTAATTCTCTATATTTACTAGATACTAAATCTGTTTTTCCCGCACCTGCTTGTCCTCCTACAATGATAAATTTGGGATTTTCTGATTTTGTAGCCTGAATTGATAATTTTCCAAATATTTCACTTGCATTCTCTTGAAATTGCTCTTCTGTTATAGCATATTTTTTTCTTTCTTCTTCAACATTTATTTCCATAATATAATTTTCTCCAATTTTTAATTATTATTTTTTATTATGTATTAATATAATGTTTGTAGCAGAGAAAATGTTAAAAAATACCTTAACAAATTCTCTGCCACTAAGGAGCTACTACTCCTTGTTGTTTTTCTTCTGTTGCAATTTCTTAAGTTCTTCACGATAGAAAGAGGAACTCCTCTTTTTCATGATAACCGGATCTCTCTCTGTGAAGAGAATAGGAATGTCCTCAGGATTGTCCTTCGGATCCTGCTTAGTAAGGTCTGAGCCTAAGAAAATAACATCAATTGGACAGCCGACATGTTCTTTAGCCCAATCATTTGCTATCTTCTTGTTGTTGGTTTCTACAAGATAAACATGATCTACAAACTTAAAGTGTCTTACAATTTCCATTCGCAGATTCTGGTCTATCTGAGTGTGCTTATTCTTGTTTGCTTGTACAAGCTTATCAGAATTAACTCCGACAATCAAAATTTCGCACATGCTCCTTACCTCAAGTAAATGCTGCAAGTGTCCTTCATGAAACAGGTCGTAAGTTCCAGGTGCGTATGCACAATGGTACTTTTTTTCACTCTTATCTTCTTCGAAAAGTGGCAGTAAATCAATTTCATTAAAGCCTAATTTCTCCGAATTGAGTTCAAAAACGAAGTCCACACCTTTGAGTGCATTTGCCATACGATACCGTTCCTCGAAAGGTTTTATTGGTGGCCTATGGTTAATCATTTCAAAAAACGCATCTGAATGCACGCCAATTCCAACTACCTGATACTCATTCCGAGTTTTAGCAATCTCCTCAATAAGATCCAATGTCACAAACTCACAAGGATCACAAATATAGCCAATGTCTTTTTTCATAATGCATTGCTCCTTTCAATGTGCAAATGAATACAATTTGTATAACACTTTAATTATATCATTAAATTCTACATTATGTCAAATAATCTATGTTTCTACACATGTTTTAAAGGTCTAATCTTTGTCCACTCTTCTGGATTCTCTTGAACTTCTTTTGCTATAACATCTATATCCATTTTTGATATATCTTCAACTACACTATTTACTATTTGCTCTGATAGAATTTTTGGGTTGTTTCCTTCTTTAAAAAATACATAATCCTTTATCTTTTTTGGCAATACTACTTTATATTTTTCTATAAGTCCTTTATTTAATAAATCATAATCATTATATACATCTTTAGAAAATGTATCTATATATCTATTATAAAATAAATAGTCTGTTAATAGATGTAAAAAATATCCTCTTTTAAAACTTTCTTCTATACTATTTTCTTCTAAGAATTTATATAAGTTGGATTCTGAGCTTGCTCTTCCATAATGAGTTTCTGATTTATCTTTAACACTATCTGGAAATATAACTCCTTCTATAAAATCATCATAGTTTTCTTTTCTATCTTTATGATTTCTTAAATATTCTTCTGCAACTGCTAAATGTATAACATATCCTGGCATTTTTTTTACCTCTTTTCTTTTTTAATCATATTACATATTATTTCTGCTGTTTTTTCAACTCCTAGTAAATCACTATTTATACATATATCATAATTTTGGAAATCTTTCCAGTCTGACCCTGTATAATATTTATAATGATTTGCTCTTAATTTATCAATATTTTTTATTTCTTTTTCTACCTTAGATTTATCTAGTCCATATATATCAGTTGCTCTTTTTATTTTATCTTTCATATCACTATATATAAATATTTTTATAACATTTTCATTTTCTTTAAGTATAAAATCTGCACATCTTCCTACAATTACACAAGATTCTTTTTCTGCTATTTCTTTAATTAAATTAGATTCTTTTATAAATAATTCATCAGCATTGTTTAAGCCTGCATAGTATCCATTATTTAAACTGTCTAATATATTTCTTTTTTGTTCATTATTTTCAATATATTCTTCTGATAACCCTGTTTCTTCAGCAACTTTTATTATAAAATCTTTGTCATATAATTTTATTCCTAATTTATCTGCTATAAGTCTTCCAACATATCTTCCTCCAGACCCATATTCTCTAGAAATTGTAAATACTATATGTTTATTTAATTTATTATCTATACTTGTATCATCAATTAAAGTTCTGCTTACTGATTTTTGTTTTCCTAATTTTTTAATTTCTATAATTAGTAGTGTACTTGATATAACAAATGCTAATCCATCAGCAACTGGTCCTGCATAAAGTACACCTATTATTCCACATGTACCACCTAGAATAAACATAGATGGTATTAAAAATAATACTTGTCTTGATAATGACAGTATTGCACTCTTTACACTCTTTCCAATTGCTTGGAAGAAAATACCACTTGGTATTTGTATACCATTGCATATACATAACATTAAATATATTCTAAAAGCTAAACACGCAAATTCCATATAGTTTTCATCACCAGTACCAAATATAGAAATTAATTTATCTGGTATTGTTTGAAATAATACAAATGCTATTGTACTTATTATTAAACTTGAACCTAAAACAATTTTTAAAGTTTGTTTTACCCTATCATACTTACCAGCTCCATAATTATATCCAAATATTGGTTGTGTTCCTGCTGCAATTCCTATTATTATGCTATTTAATATTTGACTTATTTTCATTACAATACCTAAAACTGTTATTGGTATTTCTGAACCAAATTTTGAACTTGCTCCATATTTTCCTAATAAATTATTTTCTACAGCCATTACTAGCACAAAACTCATTTGCGTTATAAAACTACTTACTCCTAAAGCAGAAACCTTTTTAGCTATGTTAAGTTTAACTTTGAAATATTCTCTTTTCATAGAAACTGATTTAAATCTTTTTATATATATTATATTTAAAACAAAAGTTAAAATCTGACTTATTACTGTTGCTATAGCTGCTCCTCGTACTCCCATTTTAAATACAAATATAAATATTGGATCCAATATTATATTTAGTACTGCTCCTGCAATCATTGTCATCATAGAATATTTTGGTGATCCATCTGCTCTTATTATTGAGTTTAATGTTGTTCCTATCATCATAAAAGGAAGTCCAATCGCTATTATATATCCATAATTTAATGCGTATTCTCTTAATATATCAGTACAACCAAATAGATTTAATAGTTGTGGTAGAAAAGCTAATGTGATAATAAAAAATATGATTGATATTAATACAGATAGTGATATTCCATTTGCTACACCTTTACTTGCTTCTTCTTTCTTTTTTTCTCCTAATTTTAAACTTAAATATGCAGCTGAACCATCACCTAACATTAAAGCAAAAGCTAAGCAAACTATTGTTAGTGGAAATACTACATTTGTTGCTCCATTTCCTAAATATCCTACTCCCCAGCCTATAAATATTTGGTCTACAATATTATATAGTGAATTTACAAGTAGTGATATTATACATGGGATTGAGAATTTTTTTATTAATTTTCCTATTTTTTCTGTTCCTAAAATATTTTCTTCATTATCCATTTTTTACCTCCTTAATTGCTACAAATTTCAACATAAAAAACAACACTTCTATGTGTTGTTTTTTATATTTTTTCTCAAATAACCACTATATAATTTTAACATATTTTTACTTTTTTGTACAGTTACTTTTTATTAAATTTCTATTGAATCTATTTTTTCTAATGTATCCATATCTATAGACTTTATCTCTTTGGCTGATAATACATAATATGTATTACCTATATATATAATTCTTTCAATTTGATTTTTATAATTGCTTCCATTTTGTACTATTTCACCTTGTAGTTTAAAACCTTTTTCTAAATCAATTTTATATATTTGTGCTTTATAAGAAGTATTTTTTCCTCCATAAATATTTATAGGAAATCCTATTATATTTTTTTCTTTTGAAAATAATAATGCTTTATGATTATTTAAAAGTATAGATGATGTATATCTATTTCCTATTTCGACTTTAAATAATTCTCTTGGATTAGATAAATCTGTTATATCAAACATTACCATTTTTAGTCCATTAGTTTTAATTACTTTTCCATTATAAGTTGTATCATATCCAAACCCTATTAAATGATTCTCATCATATGGATGTAAATATGTACTATAACCTTCTATTTTTAATTCTCCTAATAGTTTTGGTTTCTTGCTATCAGATATATCTATTACAAAAAGTGGATCTACTTGTTCAAATGTAACAATATATGCTCTATCTTCTGTATATCTTACAGAGTATATTTTTTCTCCTTTTGCTAAACCTTCTATTCTTCCTAGTTCATTTAAGTTTTCATCTAATATGTATAATGAATTACTTCTATTATCGCTTGAATTCCAAATTGAACCTATTGTTGTTGCAATCTTAAATGTTCCGTTACTTTCATCCATTGAAAATTGATTATTTATAAAACCTGGTACTTCTACTTCTGACATATATTTTATATTAGATTTATCTAAAGCTAATTTTAATATTGTTGTAGTAGTTTCCACATATTCTCTTGTTATTATATTATAATTAGAATTTGTTTTAGCAATATACATATTGTTTTCTGATACATATATTTCTTCTCCGCTTCCTAAAAATGTTTTTATATTTACTTCTTCATTTTCATTTATATTTAATCCAGCTATAGTTAATAAGTTTGCTGATTCCATATTCTCAAAACATTCAATTTGGCTAAAATCTATCTTTTTTTCTTTTTCTGATATTGCAGTATCTTTATATACTGGTTTATATGAGTCTTCTGATAAATCACTAATTTGGTTTTCTTTTATTCTATATGTATTTATATATTGATTTGAAACTACATATAAAGATTCACCTATCATTCTTGATGATAATAAATTTCCTGTTAGCTCTATTTCACGAACTTTTTCTATTTTACCGTTTAATTCATATATAATAGCTTTTGTTTTATTGTTATATGATACACAATCTACGCTAGAAATTGTTTCTGTATATGTTTTTAGACCATTTCTTGAACTTACATATGTATTTCCTAATAGAATTAATTTGTCCTCATAAATATACAATTCTTGAGGTCGAAAATCTGTATTAGTAAAATTTTCTTTATATATTTCTTTCAAATCATTTGGATTTTCTGCATTTACAATAACCAATTTTTCATATGTAGCATAGTAAATATTTTTTCCGTCTGTTTTTACTATATCTGATTCTTCTACATTATTCACTTGATTATTTGTTTTAGAATAACTATCCGATTTAATAGTTCCTTCTGATACTGAATCTGAAGTCATTTCTTTATTGGTAGATTCAACCTGTGATATTGTATCTTCTAGAATTAAACTTCCTCTATAAGAATCATTTTTAGAAGAATAGTCATTTATAATCTTATAAAAATTATCAAATGTACCTACTGTAGCTAAAGTTTTACTTTCTTCTTCCAAAGAATTAGTATGTATTTTATTTTTATCTTTATTTATAATCAATGTGCTTATAATTAATAGTACAGCCACTGAGCTAATTATTTTCATTGTTCTTTTAATTACTTTTTTCTTTTTGTTTGGAAATTCTATTGTATTATCTTTTAGTTGTTCTTCATATTTATCGTATATTCCTTTAATAAATTCTTTATTATCCTTCATATTTACTTTCCTCCTTTCTTATAAGTTCAGATAATGTCTTCCTTGCTCTATGTATTAATATTTTTACTTGTCCAATATTTTTATTTAATATTTTGCATATTTCTTTATATGGAAGTTCTTCTATGTCAGCCAAAAAAATAGCAGACTGATATTCTGGTTTTAATTTTTTAATTGTATCTTTTAAATTTTTTGCCCTTTCTTTATAGAATACTTTTTCTTCTAGCTCTTCTAAATTAGAATATTTTTCTTCTTCCATATACGTAAACTTTTTTTCTTTTTTTATGTAGTTTATAGCTTTTGATTTTGCTATTATATATAAGTATGTTTTTAAAGAATAATTAAAGTCATACTTTTCCTTATGTATTAATATGTATACAAAAACATCTTGAGCTATATCTTCTGCTACATCTATATTTTTTACATATTTTTGTATAAAATATATTATATTATCTTTATGTCTTATAACAATTTCCTCAAATGGAGTTTTACTACCATCTAAAAATTCTTTATACAATTGTTTATCTGTTTTTTCCTCCAAATTTTATCCCCCTTTTTACTTTATTTTGTGTGTTCTATTTCTTATACAATTTATAGTATTAAAAAGTTACACTAATTTTATAAAATAATGAAAAAAAAATAAAGTATATTTTTTATACTTTATTTTTATATTTTTATCTACTATACATTTCTGTCATTTCTTTTTCAATTTTATTTAATAGTTTTGCATACTTAATCAATTTAATAGATGATAATTTTGATATTTTACCTTCTGGTTTATACTTTATTTCATGTTCTAAATTAGCCCATAGGTCCATGGCAATAGTTCTTATCTGTATCTCTACTTTTACGAAAACCATATTTTCATCAATTTTTATAGGTACTTCAGTTATTATGTGTAAACTAGTATAACCACTCTTTTTTGGCTTTTTAATATAATCTTTTTCTTTTATTATAGTTACATTAAAGTTTTTTTCAATAATATTTTTTATTTTATATACATCATCTATCGTTTTAGCAATTATTCTTACTCCTGCTATATCATTTATATTGTCAATCATATTTTGATATGTAAGTTCATAGTTTTTATCTCTCATTTTTTTTACAATACTCTTTGGACTTTTTATCCTTGTTTTTACATGATCAACTAAATTATATTCTTTATTCATATCATCTATTTCTTTTTTTACTTCCTCCATAGCTTGAGAATAAATATTCATTAGTTTTGTATATATATTACTTTTAACTTTTATTTTATTTTCTTGATATATTTCATTCTCTTGCACAATCAAATCATGTTCTATTGTTTTAATCACGTCCTTTCCTTTTTATTTATTGTATTTTATATATAATTTGTTATTAATTTGTTGTTTAATTGTGTTTATTTTGTAAATTTAAAAATTCTTTAATTTTACAAAAATAGTACTTTTTGTCATAAAAATGTATTATAAAATATATTGAATCTTATATATTTATATATTAAAATGTATATAAAATATTATACAATGGAGAAAAATTATGGGTTTTTTAGATTTTTTATTTCGTAGAAATACTGCTTCTTCAAAAGAAGTAAGAAAGGAACTTCCACCTGCACAAGAACAAGCTAATGTAGGAGATTCTTCTAATCTTAAGCAAAGACTAGCTAATGAATTTAATTCAAATTCTGCTACTCAAAATGATCAATTAGATACACTACCTTCTATTAAAGAAGCTGATGAAGATTATATTTTTACAAAAGATTCTCAAACACAAGTCTTTTCTGCAAAAAATAGTAATACTGGATCTATTGAATATAGGCTTACTAGAACAGCTAAATCTGGTAAAGTAGTTGAGCTTGGAAAAATATTAGATAAAAGTGATATGCAAAGTTTAAAGAAAATTGCCAAAGATCTTGATTATGCATTAGATAATCCTAGAAATAATGGAGGTTTTAATTCTCATGCTTTAGAAACTTTAAAAAAGCAATCTAAATTAAAAATAGATGAACTTGGTAAAAAGCATAATATAGAATATACTTCAGATATAGATAAGGTTTTAGATAATATAACTCTTATATCTCAAATAGCACTTCAACCAGAAGTAATTTTAAATTATAAAAGTATAGAAAAACAATTACCTAAATCTATAGATATATCTCAATTAAGTTTTGATGCATTAGTTCAATTAGGTGCTTCTCTAACTTCAAGAATACAAACATTACATTCTATTAAAACACCAGATGATGCTTATGCACATAAGACTTCTTTAGAATCATTTATGCGTTCTAAAGAACCCGCTTCTGAACAGGCAAAACTTATTGCACTTCTTCCTAAAGAAGAAGATTTATCAGAAAATAATCCTGAGCAAGGAAATAATTTTAAAAAAGTTGGTACTATTTTAGATTGTGCAAAAGCTTTAGAAAGTATTCAGAACGAAGATGGTCTACTTTACTCTTCTTATCTTAAATTAGAAGAAAATAGAATAATAGCTCAGCTTCAAAAAGATATTAGTACATATGCACGTTCAATTACCGCAGACTATATTGAGCAAACTAAATTACTTAGTGAAAGAGGACTTAGCCTTGATCAAATAGATCCAGATTCAAGAGACTTACTAGTAAAGCAAAGTGAGACATGTAAAAAAGCAATAGAAATGGTTGAAATGTTGGAAACCTCTAAAACAAAACCAAAAAAAGAGCAGGAAGATTCATCTCCTCAAGTTAAGCAAGATAATCTTTTATCATCTATTAGTAAATATATGATAGATACTATCCTAGATGTTTCAGTTGATAATTATATAGATTCTGGCTTAAAAAAAGATTTATCCTTAAAAAGTTTCCTTGCTTTTAATCCTTCAATAGAAAATACCTCAAAGGCGATTGACTATTTACATGCTAAAATGTCTTCTTATGGACAAGTTTCTGATATTCCTATTGATAATTCTTTACGTTCATTTATTGAAACAACAGATTATAAATCATCAGAAAATTCAGCATCTAAAGAGTTTTTATTTATTATTGCGCAAGTTGAAAGAGTTTATATAGAAAAACAATATCAACCAATACTAGACGAATATAAGAAAATTTTAGATAAACAATCTACTACTGTTAGACCTCAAACTCCAAAATATACGTTAAGAGATTTAGATGAAAAATAAATTCTATAAATAAAAAATAATACCTAAAATGTTTAATTTTAGGTATTATTTTTTATTTATACTTATTTTATTGTTTCTAATGCTTGTTTTGTCATTTTATGTTTATCTAATTTGTTAGATAATAATAAAATCATTATTGATATAGCTAAAGTTACTACATATGTTATAATAGTTCCTATAAAATTTCCTGAAACTATACTATTTCCTGCTATTGTTGATGATATTACCGATGGAAGTCTTACAAATGTAGATATCAGTATGAATTTTAATGGTTTAATTGGAAGTAGACCACCTATATATACTAATAAATCTTTTGGAGTTCCTGGTAATAAAAATAATATTATCATAATTAGCTCAACAGTCTTTTTATTTTTAAATATTTTACTATTTTCTATTTTTTTTATTTTTTCCTTGCTAAAAAATTCATATACAAATTTATTTCCTAATTTTCTAACTAAATAAAAAATTATTGTTGTAGTTATTAATACAGTAATACTAATAAATATTGTTCCACCAACAGGTCCATAGCACATTCCTGCAAGTACTTCTAAAGGCTCCCCTGGAATTATTATTAAAAATATTTGTGCTAATTGTAAGCCTAGCAATAACAATATTCCATAAATTCCTAATGAGTCTATTTTTTCTTTAAAAACTAATTGTCCTTCTTTTGTAGACATTTCTTTTATAACTGGTGCTAAATAAAATATTATTCCTACTATTAAAGATAATGCTATAATCAGCAATAATATTTTCATAATTTTTACTATGTTTGTTCTATTCATTTTTTTCCTTCTTAACATTCTATATAATTATATTCACAAGCTCTTATTAATCTATTATTAATAGCTAGTCCTATTCCTTGTTTTTCAATTCCTTCTATTATTACCAAATCAACATTATACTTATCTACTTTTCTTAATAATGAAAATATATTATGTGCAATTTCTTCCTTGGTTTCTCCCATATCTAATTTATACTCAGATATGTATTTTTCTATATTACTGCTTTTTCCTATAACTAATACATTTTTATCCTTTGATAATTCATTTATTTTAGTTACTAAATTTTCATTATTTTTACTATATACTAATAAACATTTTGTATTTGGTGCATAATGTCTATATTTCATTCCTGGAGATAATACTTTTTCTTGATTACTTAATTTTTCTAAAATATGCTTATCTATTTCTACTTTTAGTCCTAATTTTTCTATATCTTCTGGAGTTACTTTTCCAGGTCGTAATATATGTACTGTATCGCCTATAACTCTTACTACTGTAGATTCTAGTCCTATATCAACTGTTCCTCCATCTATAATATAATCTACTTTGCCATCTAATTCTTCAATAATATCTGTTATGTTAGTTCCACTTGGCTTTCCTGATATATTTGCACTTGGTGCTGCTATTGGTACCCCAGCATATTTTATTAATTCATGTGCTATTTTATTTGATGGCATACGTATTCCAACAGTGTCTAGATGTGCTGTTACATTTTTTGATATAATATCTTTTGCTTTTAATATTATTGTAAATGGTCCTGGGCAAAATGCTTCCATTAGCTTTTTCTCTATACAATTTGGTTTTTCTACAATATTTTTTAAATCTTCAAACGATGCTATATGAGCTATAAGAGGGTTGTCTTGAGCTCTACCTTTTGCTATGAATATTTTCTTTACCGCTTCATCTGATAAAGCATTTGCTCCTATTCCATAAACTGTTTCTGTGGGAAATAAAACTAGGCTTCCATTTCTAACTTCATTTGCTATTTCTTTTATTTTTTCTATATCTATATTTTCTTTGCAATCTACAAATTTTGATTTCATAATATAATTACTTCCTTTACCATTAGTAATTATACATTATATTACCATAATTTTCAATCTTAGACATTTTTTATATTTTTCTTTTTAAATATTATAAATGTTGGTACTATCATTAATAAGAAATATATAATACAAATTATTACTGAAAAATTAAAGCTTATATATTCAAATTGTGGCAAACTTCCAAATAAGTATTGTGTGAAATCCCAGTTTGGTGTTATAAAAAATCTCATAAATGCTATTTTAAAGTTTGATACTAGTGCATTTATTATACTTGTTGACATATATCCTAATAAAGAAATTACTATGGCTATAGGTGTATTTGTAAATGCTGTACTAAATGCAAAGGCTATTGTAGCTATTAGTATATATAATGGCATCTTATGTAAGAAAGCTATTCCTAAATATTTAAATATATTAATTTCCATAACTGAATTTGTATTAAAGTTATATGCTACTGTAGGAGTTCCTAAATCCTTAAATCCAAATAATATTCCTCCAATAATAATTTGTAATAATACTATTGATACAAAAGCAAATACTATAATTATTAATGTTGTTATAAATTTTGCTAACAATATTTTTGCTCTACTGTATGGTTTTACTAATAATAATTTTATTGTTCCTTTATTAAATTCTTCACTTACAATAGATCCTGCAATCATTACAATTATTACTACAATAAATAATTCATAATTACTAAAAAAGTCTTCTAATATTCCTTTTAGATCGTTTCCTTGGCTTATTTTTATATCTTTTTCTATTGCATATTTGTATGTATTTGCTATTTTTAAGGATTCTTGATATTCTAATTTATCATTATATGTTTTTTCTCCTTTGTTATTTTCATATCTATATACATTTAATTGTTCATTATAATATCTGCCTAATATTCTGCTTCTATCTGAATTATAACTTATATCTTTTTGTATTCTCCACTCTAATATTTGTTTTTGTAAATTTAAATCATATAAATTTGATTCTAATTCTGATATTTGTACAGTGCTTACTGTATTTGCTTTTTGTTCTTCTATTTCCTTTATTTCATTTTCAATATTTTTTAAGTCTTCCTTTGCAAAATATTGCCAATTTCCTGAGTCTAATAATGAAATATATTTATTATATTCTTCTTCTGCTAATTTAAAACTTTCTTCATTTTTCTCTAAAGCATATTTATATTCATTATATGTTCTTATAATAGGGTATATTTTTTCATTTATTACATAATATTGCCATGAATCTTTCCCATATTTTTCTTCTAGTTTTATAATATCTAAATCTGTTTTTAAAGATATATACTCCGCATTGTCACTTGTTTTATTTGGATCTAGTTTTCGTATTTGCGTTTCAACATATATTCTATATGAATCAGAATACATATTGTTAGCAATATTATCTCCATATTTACACAAAAGATTTGCAAGTAATACAAATAATAATGTTATTATAAGGGTTATATATATACCCTTCTTCTTAAATATTTTTGTTATCTCATTTTTTATTAAATTAATCAATTACATTCCCTCCTGTCTTCTTTAAGAACGCATCTTCTAAGCTGATTATTTCTTCTTTTACTCCATATACTAAAATATCTTTCATTACTAATTCTTTTACTATATTAGGAATCTCTTCTTTATTTGTATATATTTTTATATTTTTATCATCTATTTTTTCTGTTTCCTTTGATATTATTTCTTTTACTTTTTCTGAATTATTTGTTTCAAATATATAGCATTCTTTTTTAGATACTTTTTTTACATCAGATATATTGCTTGTTTCTACAATCTCTCCGTTTTTTATAATACATACTTTATTACATAGACTCTCTAATTCAGCTAGATTATGGCTTGATATAAATATTGCCATATTTTCCTCTTTAGCTAACTTTTTTAACAGTTCTCTTATTTCTTTTATTCCCTCTGGATCTAATCCATTTGTAGGTTCATCTAAAATTAAAAGATTTGGTTTATGTAGTATTGCTTGAGCTATTCCTAGTCTTTGTCTCATTCCTAGAGAGTATTTTGATACTTTATCGTTTATTCTTTTTTCTAATCCGACTAATTTAATTACTTCTTCAATTCTTTTTTCATCTATATTCTTATATAGATTCTTTATTAACTTTAGGTTATCATACCCTGACATATACATATATAAGTCTGGATTTTCTACTATTGCACCAACATGTTCTATTGCTTTTTTAAAGTTTTTTTGTATATCATATCCATTTATTATTACATTTCCTTTAGTGATACTTTGAAGACCCAATATTAATTTTATTGTTGTCGTTTTTCCAGCTCCATTAGGTCCAATAAATCCAAGTATATCTCCACTATTTACATCTACTGATACACCTTTTAGGATTTCTTTTTTTCCAATTTTTTTGTGCAAATCTACACATTTTAAGACTAATTGATTCAATTTTTTTGTTCCCCTTTCAATATTTTTCTAAATTTTATCATATAATTTATTAATATAAAATATTATATTTTATTAATGTTTTATTAATATAGGAGTATTTTATGTTTTTTAAAGTTTTTAAATTTAATTTTAAAATAATTATTTGTTTTGTACTTCTTATAACTATTTACTTTTCTCTATTTTATAATGTTAATGGTGGAAATAATGAAGATTTTATAAAGCTTCCAATTATAATGTACCATAGTATATTAAAAGATCCTTCTAAAAGTGGTAAATATACTATTAGTCCTACTCTTCTAGAGAGTGATTTTAATTACTTAAAAAGTCATAAATTTTCTCCCATTTTTATGCAGAATTTAATAGACTATGTTTATGATGGAACTACACTTCCTGATAATCCTATAATAATAACTTTTGATGATGGCTATTATAATAACTATGAGTATCTACTTCCTCTACTAGAAAAATATAATTTCAAAGCTGTAATATCAATTGTTGGCAGTTATACTGATACCTATTCACAAAGTGAAGAAGCTAATCCAAATTATAGTTATTTAAGATGGTGTGATATCAATTCTGGGATTCAGAGTGGATATTTAGAATTTCAAAATCATTCATATAATATGCACTCTGGGAATGGTTCTATGAAAATTTATAATGAAAGTTTTAATCATTATAAAAATAGATTTTATAATGATATTTCAAAGCTTCAGAATGAATTTAAAGATAATACAGGATATACTCCTTCAACTTATACTTATCCTTTTGGTGGAATTACAAATGGAACTACTGATATATTAAAAGAAATAGGTTTTAAAGCTAGTTTATCATGCACTAGTGGTATTAATTATATTTCAAGAAATCCTGATTGTCTCTTTTGCTTAAAAAGAAATAATAGACCTTCTAATATTTCTTCTGAACAATTTTTTAATAAAATATTAAAAGAGAAGTAATATTTACTTCTCTTAATTGTTAAAATCTACTAATAACTTTTCTATTTCTGTTGCAGATGACATTTTTAAAGCTTTATCTGCTAATTCTTTACATTTTCTATATTCTAGTTTACTTATTATTTTTCTTGCTTTTAGTATCTTGCTTGCATTCATTGAAAATTCGTCAAGTCCTAACCCAAGTAATAATGGAATATATATGCTATCTCCTGCTGCTTCACCACACATACCACAGAACTTTCCTGATTTATGTGCTCCATCGATAGCCATCTTAATTAACTTTATTACAGCTGGATGATATTTAGTATATAAATTTGCTATTTTATCATTTCCTCTCTCAACTGCAGTTGTATACTGAATTAAATCATTTGTTCCTATACTAAAGAAATCACATTCTTGTGCTAAATTATCTGCTATTAATGCTGCTGATGGAATTTCTATCATTATTCCTACTTTAATATTTTCATCAAATGCTATATCTTTACTTAGTAATTCCTTTTTTACATCTTCTATTATCTCTTTTGCAGCTCTTAACTCTTCTATTGAAGATATCATTGGTAGCATAATGCATATTTTGCCAAATGCACTTGCCCTTAATAATGCCCTTAATTGTGTTTTAAATAATGGTACATTATCTAAAGATATTCTTATTGCTCTATATCCTAAAAAAGGATTATCTTCTTTTTTTAGATTTAAATATTTTATATCTTTATCTCCACCTACATCTAAAGTTCTTATTATTACGGGTTTTCCTTTCATATTCTCTGCTACTTGCTTATATGCCATAAATTGTTCTTCTTCTGTGGGTAGAGTATTAGAATCCATATATAAAAATTCACTTCTAAATAATCCTATCCCTTCTGCTGTATTTTCAATAACCATTTCTACATCATCTGGGACACCAATATTTGCAACTAGTTCTACTTTATATTTATCTAAAGTTACCGTTTTTTCTGCTTTATATTTTTCTAGTTCTTCTTTTTCTTTATTAAATTCTTCTTTTAGTTCTTTTAATTCAGTTAATTCTTCTTCCGCTGGATTTATATATAT
The DNA here is from genome assembly GCA_963557785.1 of uncultured Clostridia bacterium. GTDB lineage: Bacteria > Bacillota > Clostridia > TANB77 > CAG-508 > Merdicola. Next base: position 367,209 of record CAUWBF010000001.1, read on the forward strand.
TTCTCCTGTAGATCCATTCATTGCAATAAAGTCATTTTTTCTAAATATCTTATCAATATGATCTATTCCAACAATTGCTGGTATTTCATGATTTCTAGCCATTATAGATACATGTGAAGTTTTACCACCAATTTCCGTAATAATTCCTGATATATTCTTAAAGTCTAACTTTGCTGTATCAGATGTAGTTAGTTCCTTTGCAATAATTATTGTATTAGGTTGCAAATTGCTTAAATTTACAACTTCTCTGCCAATAATTTTAGCTAAAATTCTATTTTTCATATCTTCTATATCAGCTGATCTTGCAGACATATAAGTATCATTCATAGATTTAAACATCTGTATAATTGTATCAAATCCTACTTCTGTTGCATATCCTGCATTATATTTATCATTTTGTATCATATTAATAGTTTCTGTAATTAGTGAAGGATCTTGCATTATAGTTAAATATGCTTGCATTATATCTGCTTCTGTTCCTGATAATTTTGAAATTATTTCTTTAGTCTCTTCTATAACTTTGTTAAAAGCATCATAAAAGAATTCTATTTCTTTTTCTGGATTTTCTATTTTAAATTGAGTAACTTTAATCTCTTCATTCTCTAATATTATAGCATTACCAAAACCAATACCGTTTGATACTCCCTTACCTTTTAACATAATTATCTCTCCTTATGTATTACTCACCAAATTCATTATCGAATTTGGCAAGTAATTCTTGTATAGCTATTTCTTCATCTTCTCCATCACATTCTATTGTAATTTCAGAATTTCCTTTAAGTCCAGCAGACATTATATTTAAAACTGATTTAGCATTTACAGTTTTATCGCCTGAAATTAAAGTAATATTACATTTATATTTATTAGCTGTAGTTGCTAATATAGATGCTGGTCTTGCATGTAATCCATCTTGGTTTTTTAAAATTGTTGTTTTGCTTATCATTATTGTACCTCCTAATTATTTTTCCCATTCATTCTTCTTTAGAGCCCCTAATATAACCGCTCCTACTATAGAACCTATTACTATTGATAGCAAATATAATACGGCATTTCCTACTACTGGTAAAACGAATATTCCTCCGTGTGGTGCCATTAACGTACAATTAAATAACATAGATAATCCACCTGCAACCGCTGAACCTATTACACAAGAAACTATTACTCTTATTGGATCTGCTGATGCAAAAGGTATTGCTCCCTCTGATATGAAAGAGAATCCCATAACATAATTTAATAACGCTGATTGTCTATCCTTTTTAGGAAATTTCTTTGGTCTAACTGTTGCAAGTATTGCAATAACTAAAGGTGCTACCATACCACCTGCCATAACAGCAGCCATAATATCATAATGTCCTTCTGCTAACATTCCTGTTCCAAATGTGTATGCAGCTTTATTTACAGGTCCACCTAAATCAACAGACATCATTCCACCAAGAATTGCACCTAATAGTACTTTATTTGCACCACTTAATGATGATAAGAAAGTATTTAGTACAATATTTATTCTTGATATATATGGGTTTATAAATGTCATTACTATACCTATTAAAAGTATTCCTGCTACTGGGTAAATTAATATGGTTTTTATTCCTTCTATACTCTTTGGTAAGAAATTAAATAATTTTCTTAATAAAATTACTATATATCCAGCTATAAAACCTGCAAGTAAAGCGCCAATAAAACCTGAGCTAATTAATTCTGCATTTGGATTTTGTAGAGATTGATAAGTCATACCTGATTTTGCTATTGCTCCTCCAACAAAACCTACTGCTAAACCTGGTCTATCTGCTATGCTCATTGCTATATATCCTGATAAAATACATAGCATAAAGTCAAATGCTAGTCCACCTATTGTTTTAAAAAATGCTGCCAGTGGCGTATTCATACCAAAGTTTGATGGATCTATTGTGTAATCATCTAATAAAAATGCTATAGCTATTAATATTCCTCCACCTACAACAAAAGGTAACATATGAGTTACACCACTCATTAAATGTTTATATATCTTATTTCCTGTTGTTTCTTTATATTCACTATCTGAACTATTAGAGTTATTTCCGCCATGATATTCTTCTACTTTACCACTTAAAGCTTTTTCTATTAATTCTTGTGGTTTATGAATGCCATCAGATACTTTTGCTCTTATAACTTTTTTTCCTTCAAATCTAGATAGGTCAACATCTATATCAGCTGCTATTATAATAGCTTTTGCATTTTTTATTTCTTCTTTAGTTAATTCATTTTTAACTCCAGATTGACCTTGTGTTTCAATTTTTACAGGATGTCCTAATTCTTTTCCCATTTTTTCTAATGCTTCTGCTGCCATATATGTGTGAGCTATTCCAGTTGGACAACCTGTTATTCCTAATATTTCATATCCTTTTCTTGCATCTTTTTTCTCATTAAATTTTTCTTCTTCTGCTTTATTAATATTTTCTAAAAATTCTTTTTTTGATTTTGATGCTATTAATTTTTTTCTAAATCCTTCATCCATTAATAAAGTAGATAATCTACTTAGAACATCTAAATGTATATTATCTTTTGTATCCGGTGCTGCTATTAAAAATAGTAAATTAACTGGTTTTCCATCTAAAGATTCATAATCTACTCCATCTGGAATAACTGCAGCAACTAATGTTGGTTTTTTTACAGTTGATGATTTTCCATGTGGGATTGCAATTCCTTCACCAACTCCTGTTGTTCCTTCTTTCTCTCTTGCTAATACTAATCTTTCATATTCTGATTTATCTTCAATGTTTCCAGTATCATTCATCATGTCTACTACTTTTTTTATGATTTCTTCTTTACTGTTTGCTTTAACTTTAAGTGCTATTGATTCTTCACTTAATAAATCTGTAATTTTCATTTATTTTCCTCCTTTGTTTATATATTTTTTAATAAATTAAAAACTTCTTCTTTTGTTGCTAAATATTTTGAACATGCACTTGCTGATCCTGTAGCAACTCCCATTTTAAATGCTTCATTATAGTCATTATTTTTCAAATATCCTGCTATAAATCCTGCGACCATAGAATCTCCTGCTCCTACTGTATTTATTCTTACTCCTCCTGGTGATTTTGAATAATAGTCTTGTTTGTTTTCATCTATCAAAACTGCTCCCATTCCTCCCATAGAAATTAATACATTTTTTGCTCCTAAATCTTGTAATTTTTTTCCATATTCTATTGCTTTCTCTTTATTATCAATTTCAACATTGAATATTTCTCCAAGTTCATGCCTATTTGGTTTAATCAAAAATGGGTTATATTTTAACACATTTAATAATAAATTTCCTGTAGCATCTACTATAATTTTTACTTCTTTATTTTGCAAATGCTCACATATATTTTCATATATTTTGTTTGAAATTGTTTTTGGTATACTTCCTGATAATACCAATATATCTCCATTTTTTATATTATTTATTTGTTTTAATAATTTATCTATATCTGTTTGTTTTATTGAAGGTCCATTTCCATTTACTGCTGTTTCTTTATCTGAAACAATCTTTGTATTTATTCTAGAAAAACCTTCTTCTAATTCTATAAAATCTGTATTTATTTTACTATCTTTTAATCTTTTTTCTATCTCTTTTCCTGTAAATCCTGCTATAAATCCTAATGCTGTAGATTCTATTTCTAAATTTTTTAAAACTATTGATACATTTATTCCTTTTCCCCCTGGTAAAATTAATTCTGATTTTGTTCTGTTTATCTCATCTTTTTCAAATTTGTCTACTTCTACAATGTAATCAATAGCCGGATTAAAAGTTATTGTATATATCACAATATCACTTCCTTTCTCTTTTGTGCATATAAACAATATATAAATATATTATTTACATTTTTTTAAAAAATATATATTTTATTCATATAAAGTATATTTTTTATATTCTTTTTTGTCAATATTGTTTTTTGTAACATTTTAATTTTTTTCGTATATTATTTTAGGAGGTGGTTTTATTGAATCCGTGCGAATTAGTAACTTTAGTTTCTTCTCTTGCATGTTTAATTGCAAAAGATAAATCTCAAGAAGAAATTACTTTGTTAGGTGCTATTTTTACTCAATTAGGAGATTCATTAGCCACTATTGCAGCTACTCAAGATAATAATAATAATTGTAAATAAAAAATAAAGACCTTCATTTTTTGAAAGTCTTTATTTTTTTAGGTTTATTTTATGGCTGGACTGGCTAGATTCGAACTAGCGCATGCCAGAGTCAAAGTCTGGTGCCTTACC
>CAUWBF010000002.1:0-201341 GCA_963557785.1 uncultured Clostridia bacterium
AATGGATTTAGTATAGAATTAGCAGTGGTAGTAGAGAAGAATGTAGCAAAAGTAGTAGCAGGAGATGCACACTCAGTAGCATTAAAAGAAGATGGAACAGTATGGGCATGGGGATATCAAGGAGAAGGAAGACTAGGAAATGGAATAGCAAATACTACAACAATAGTAGACCCAGTACAAGTAAAAATAAGTGAAGAAGAATATTTAACAGATGTAATAGATGTAGCAGTAGGAGCAAGTTATACAGTAGCATTAAGAAGAGATGGAACAGTATGGACATGGGGATATAACGGTTCATATCAATTAGGAGATGGAACAAGAACAAATAGAGTATATGCAACACAAGTAAAAGTAGATGAAAATGCATATTTAACAGATATAGTAGACATAGCAGCAGGAACATATGGAGCAGGAGACGGAAGATATTCATCAAATATGGCAGTCCTAAAGAGTGATGGAACAGTATGGACATGGGGAGCACAAGGATACAATAATGGTTGGTTTGCAGGAAATAATGGCCAATTAGGAAGAGGAGGAAATGGAGACTATCCATATGCAGGAAAAGCAGATGTATTTGAGAAGATAATAAAGGTAGAAGCAGGATATAGAAGAACAGTAGGGCTAAAGATAGATGGAACAGTATGGAGCTGTGGATATAATGGATATGGAGAATTTGGAAATGGAAATACAACAAGTAATCAAACAGCACAAAAAGCAAATATAGATAATGTAGTAGATATACAAACAACACATCATACAACAACATTCTTAAAAGAAGATGGAACAGTATGGGCAACAGGATTAGGAGATAGTGGACAATTAGGAAATGGAAAATCAGGTAAAGGACTAGTATCAACAATACCAGTACAAATGCAATATTCAGTAACAAAAGAAGTAGAACAAGAAGATGGAAGTAAAAAGACAGTAATAGAAGGAGTAAATGTAGAGAATGTAAAATACATAGGTGGAGGAGTAAACACAACCTATGTAGTAACAAAAGAAAATAAAGTATATGCAGCAGGACTAGGAACATCAGGAGAGATAGGAAACTTAGTAAATAACAATCAAGTATATTTAACAGAAATAAAAGACATAGATGGAAAGACAGTAGAAGAACTAGGAATAGAAGTAGATAAAATAGTAGGAAGTTCAATATATGGAAATACAGGATATATAGTAGCCTCAGACGGAGCAGTGTATGGATGGGGTCTTAATAACTATGCTCAATTACAAAAAGTAACAACAATAGGTGTATACAATTACTTAGTAAGATTAGGCCAAATTGGTGAAAAAATTAATATTATAAAAATGAATGTTGGAGAAGAAAAACAATTAGATTTATCAACAGATAAAATTATATCAGGCTTCAATGTATATACTCATATAGATTCACCAATTAAATATGAATTTGAAAATACAGAAGAAACAAATGAAAACAGTATAGTTTCATTAAACGACGAAAATGTTTTAACTGCTAAGAATACAGGTTCAACTATATTAACAGCTAAAGATGAAGTAAACAACTTAAGTATTAAAATATATGTAGAAGTAGAAAAAAATGTAGCAAAAGTTGTATCTGGAGAGAACTTTACAGTAGCCTTAAAATCTGATGGAACAGTATGGACATGGGGATATAACGGATATGGACAACTAGGTATAGGAAGAGCATACAATAAAAATGATCTAAATATGCAACAAGTAAAAATAAGCGAAGAAGAATATTTAAGCAATGTAATAGATATATCAGCAGGACAAAACTTTGCAGTAGCAGTAACAAAAGATGGAAAAGCATACGCATGGGGACTAAATGATAACGGACAACTAGGACAAGGAAATACAACAAATTATTCATATGCAATGCAAATGCAAACAGCACAAAATGAATACATAACTGGAATTGTAGCAGCAAGTACAAGCCAAATATCAACATCATTATTAAAAGAAGACGGAAGTATATATACTTGTGGATATAATGGACAAGGACAACTAGGAAGAGGCGGAGAAAATAGATATTTAAGTTTAGCAAATGGAATGGAAAAAACTGTAAAATTATCATCAGGATATAGAAGTTTAACAGCACTAAGCATAAATGGCAAAACATATAGTGTTGGGCATAATCCAAATGGACAATTTGCAAATGGAGCAACTTCAGATGGAATATCATTTAGAGTAGAATCTAACATTTCTAATATAAAAGATATTGCAAGTATGCAAAATACAAATATATATCTAATGGAAGATGGAACAATAACAACTGTAGGATTAGGAACAAGTGGACAATTAGGAAATAATACAACTGCAAACAGTGTAAACCCTGTTAAAGTATTAAAGAAAAATCCAGAATATATACCTTCACAAACTATAGTAGATGAAGAAACAGGAGAAGAAACTGTAACAGAAGCAGTAGGAGAAGAATTTATAACACTAAGTAATGTTATAAAAATTGGAGCAATACAAAATACAGGATATGCTATAGTAAAAGATAATCAAGAAGACTATAGTATATATGCTTGGGGACTTGGAACAGCAGGACAAATAGGAAATAATGCAAATAATAATTCAAGTGTAGCAGTAAAAGTTCAAGATATACAAAAAGATGAGCTACAAGTAGTAATGGATAAGATTATAAATTCAGCATACAGTAATACAGGATATAGTATAAGAGAAGATGGTGTAGTATATGCATGGGGAAATAATAGTAATGGTCAAATAGTAGATTATACAGATATTACATCATACAACTATGCAAAAACTATAGGAGAAGAATACTTAGAACTAAGTGAAAAACAAAAAATAATTAAGCCAGGAGAAAAAATAAAAGTAACAGCAAAAGTAACAACAGAATTTAATATATATTGCCAAGAAACAGAAGTAGGAGATTTAACATATACAAGCAATGATGAAGAAATAGCAACAATAGACAATGCAGGAAATATAGTAGGAAATAAACTAGGAAAAACACTAGTAAATGTAAAAGATAGTAAAACAGGAAATACATCAAGTGTAGTAATTACAGTAACTTCTGGAAATGAAGGAGCAATTACAATACCACAAATAGAACAAGGAGAACAATTTACTGCAGTCCTAAAAGAAGACGGAACAGTATGGACATCAGGACTAAATACTAGTGGACAACTAGGAATAGGTTCAACAGAAAATAAAGCTCAAGTACAACAAGTTCTAAAAGGAAAATATGAAGACATTACAGATGAAACAACAGGTAAAGTAACAACACAATTAGTAGAAGATGGATATCTAGATAATGTAATAAAAATATCAGCAGGATACAATTATGTAGTTGCTGTTACAAAAGACGGCAAAGTATATTCATGGGGTAACAACGACTATGGTAAATTAGGCTTAGGAGATGGAACAGCAAGAGCATATGCAATGCAAGTAAAAGATGAACTAGGAACAGGATACTTTGAAAACGCTGTAGATGTATCAGCTGGAGACCAAACCACATTAATATTAGATAAAGATGGTAGAGTTTGGGGAATAGGATATAATGGATATGGACAATTTGGAGATAGTACAACAAATAATTCAAGTTTACCAGCAAAATCAACATTAAGAAATGTTATAAAAATATCTGAAGATTATTCAAGCACAGCAATATTAAAAGCAACAGGAGAAAGCTATACAGTAGGACATAACTACTGTGGAGAGCTAGGTATAGGAACAGCAGATAATGCAGCACATGTAAGACCATATAATATAATGAATAATGTAGTAGATATACAAAAAGGAAGATATTTCACAATAATTCAAACAAAAGATGGAAAAGTATATGGAACAGGACAAAACCATGTAGGACAATTAGGAGATGGAACATATACAAATAGAGCTACACTAGTAGAAATGATTCTAGATGTAGAAACAGGAGAAATTGAATATCAAGTTGATACAGAAGGAAATGAAACACAAATAAACAAAACAAGAAAATTAGATGTATACGAAGTAAGTGTTAGTGGACATTCTACATATATAAAGGAAAAAGACGGAAAAATATGGGCAGTAGGATATAATGAATATGGACAATTAGCACAAGGAAATACAACTAATATAAATAAATTACAACAAATGAAATTAAACATAAGCTCAAATATGGAAAATACTTTATTCTTAGGAAGAAGTACTAGTGGAACAAACTTTGGATTAATAGATATAAGTGGTGGAGTATATGTATCAGGAATAAACAACTATGGACAATATGCAGATACATCAACATCTAGTGTTAAATATTTAACAAAATTTGGAACAGGATTTATTGAACTAAATAAAAAGAATGAATTAATACATGTTGGTGAAACATTAAATTCAAAAGTTTTAAACTATGATTTTGACTTTAATGTATTTAATAAAGAACAAGTAGCAAACTTTACTTGGAAATCATACAACAATGATATTGCGACTGTAGATGGAGAAGGAAATATTGTTGGTAAATCTGTAGGATATACAACAATAATAGCAACTGAAGAAAATACAAGAATGTTAGCAGAAATAAAAGTACAAGTTACAGAAGATGGAAAAGTTGCAATGCCACAAGTAGGGCAAGGAGAAAACTTTACAGTAACATTAAAAGCAGATGGAACAGTTTGGGCTACAGGAAGAAACCATGTAGGACAATTAGGTAATGGAACAACAATAGATAGTATAGATCCAGTACAAGTAAGAATAAGCGATAATACATATTTAACTAATGTAGTAAAAATATCAGTAGGATATGCACATACATTAGCAGTAACAAAAGATGGAGACTTATATGCATGGGGATATAACAACTGGGGACAACTAGGACAAGGAAACACAAGCAATTTAACATATGCTAAAAAAGTAATGGCACCAAGCGGAATACCAGGATACTTAGAAAATATCATAGATGTATCTACAGGAATGGAATTCTCAGCAGCTGTTACTGCTTCAGGAGATTTATATGTATGGGGATATAACGGATATGGCCAATATGGAATAGGAAACACAAATACTTCATACTTACCAGTAAGAACAGGAATGAACAACGTTATAAGTGTAGCACAAGGTGAGTATCATACTCTTGTATTAAGAAGTGATGGAAGTGTATGGGGAACAGGAAGAAATACAGAAGGACAATTAGGAATGGGAAACTTTAGTACAACATATTCATTCCAAAAAGCAACAGGAAATGCTGTAGAAATAGCAGCAAATGGATATTCATCAGCAATACTAACAGGAGATAGAAAAGTATATACATTTGGATATAACAATGTAGGACAATTAGGATTAGGAGATACTATAGCGAGAAATTTACCAACAGAAGTAAACTTAAGTGTAGAAGAAAAAACAGTAAATCCAAAATATATATCTATGGGATTTAGCCATATAATGATATTAGACAGCGATGAAAACAAAGTATATATAGCAGGCTCAAATAGTCATGGACAATTATCTCAAGGAGATAATACAAATAGAAATACTATAATAAGTATGAAAAACTCTAGCGGAGAAGATTTTGAAAACGTATTACTATTAGCCGAAGGAGGAGATGTATGGTATACACAAGCTAACTGTTACAACACAGCAGTAATAGGACAAGATGGATATGTATATGTTGCTGGATATAACGGATATGGGCAAATAGGAAATTCAAGTAAAACAGATTCAAAATACTTAACTAGAATGGGAAATTCATTCTTAGATGTAACAGAAAAAATAGTAAACTTAAAAGTAAATGAAACAAAACAATTAGAAAAAGCAATGTTCAAATATGTAGGAGCATTCAACGTATTTGAAGGAGAAGAAAAAGGAGTAGGAACTTTAAGTTTCGAAACAGCAAATAGTGAAATAGCAACTGTAGATAATACAGGTTTAATAACTGCGGCTAAAAATGGAATAACAAAAGTAATAGTAACAGACACATCTACAGGAATGAGTACAAATATTTTTGTAAAAGTTGCAGGAGAAGAACCAGTAATAGATGCAGGAAATAGATTTACAGTAGGAGTAAAAACAAATGGAACAGTTTGGACATTTGGAGAAAATTACTATGGAAATCTAGGAATAGGAAATAATACATATTATGCAGAGCCTAAGCAAGTAATTGGAGCAAAAGTATATACAGATACAACAACAATAACAAAGGAAACAGTAGAAAAAACACAAGTAAATAGTGAAACTGGAGAAGAAGAAACAATAACAGAAGAAGTAGAAAAATCTGAAACAGTAACTACAGAAGAAATAGAAGGAGACTTCTTAGAAAATATAGTAGAAGCAAGAACAGGATATCATCATACTGTAGCTCTAACAAAAGATGGCGATGTTTATACATGGGGATATAACGGACATGGAGAACTTGGAACCGGAAATACAATATGGGAAAATAGACCAGTAAGAATTACAGGCAAGAAACTTGTAACAATAAAAGATGGAGTAACAACAGAAGAAAAAGCTATAAATTTAGGAAAAGTAATAAAAGTAGACGCATGGCAATATATGACTACTGTTTTAAATGAAGCAGGAGAAGTATATGTATGGGGCTATGGATATGGAGCAAATCCTGTAAAAGTAAACTTTGATAAGAAAGTAATAGATATATCAGGAAAATTACTTTTAACAGAAGATAGAAAAGTATATAACATAGATGATTTAAGACAACAAATAATAGGATTACAAAACATAGTAAAAATATCATCAGGATATAACCATAATTTAGCGCTATCATCAGATGGAACAGTATATGGTTGGGGATATAACGACTATGGACAATTAGGAAATGGAACAAATACTTATTCAGCTTCACCAGTAAAAGTAGTAAATCCAGAAGGAACAGAAACATTAAAAGATATATTTGAAATATCAGCAGGTTCATTATATTCTGTAGTATCAGATATAAATGGAAATGTATACAGCTTTGGATATAATGGAAACTATAGATTAGGACAAGGAAGTATTACTGTAAATAAACCTATAAAAGTAGAAAGTTTAGTAGATGTAGAATTAATTGCAGCATCAGAAGGTGGACATACAGCAGTATCTAATTATGATGGATTCATGTATACAGTTGGTTTAAATGATGCAGGACAATTAGGATTAAAAGATTATGTACAAAGAGCAACATTTGAACAAGTAGGAGATACAATAGTAGAATCAGATCCAAACATCATAAAAATAAAAGTTGGAGAAAACCAAGATTTAAGTGTAAGTTTAAATAATACATTTAACCTAAAAATAGATGTAGCAGATACAGAAAATATAGAAATGCAAGTTATAGATAAAAATGTACTACAATTAAACAATAAAACAGCTACAGGAGTAAGAACAGGAAAAACATTAGTTGTAGCAAAACATATACCAACAGGAAAATTAAGATACATACAAGTAGAAGTAACTAATGGAGATGAATATACATCATCTAAAATAGCAAATGGAAATGGATTTACAGTAGCACTAAGAGCAGATGGAAATGTATGGACATGGGGTTCAAATAGCTACGGAGCATTAGGAAGAAATGATGTAAGTTATAGCACAGTACCTGCTAAGGTAAATTTAAATGGAGATTTAGTAGAAAATATAGCAGTAGGAGATAACCATGTTTTAGTACTAACAGAAGAAGGAAGAGTATATAGTTTTGGATATAATGGTTATGGACAATTAGGAAGAGGCGGAGCAAATAACTTACCATATAAAGTAGTAGATCAAAACGGAAAAGAATTAGAAAACATTGTAAAAGTAAAAGCAGGAAAAAATGTAAGTTATGCAATAGATTGCTTCGGAAAAATATATGCTTGGGGACAAGGATATTATGGAAATGCAAGAGTTATAAATGGTTTAACAGATATAGAAGATATATCTGAAATAATAGATATATCTAAGAGTTTCTTAGTAGATACAAACGGAAATATGTATATGTATAATGTAACTGCAAATAATGGAGTATTAAGCGTATCTAATGTACAAAAAATAGAAACTAAAGAATCAGCTGAAAGTATGAATAAAGCAATAAGTGTATCAGAAGGATACGATCATGCAGTATTTGTAACAGAGGCAGGAACAATATATAGTATAGGAAATAATAGTTTTGGACAATTAGGTGATGGAACAACAATAAGTACTACAAATAAAGTAGTAGAAGTAGAATTATCAGATACAATTCCACTATACGGAGTAGTAGAAGCAGTAGCAGGAGATAGATATACAGTAGCTCTAACAAGTTCAGGAGAAATATATACTTGGGGAATGAACACAAATAAAGAACAAGGAATAGAAGACCAAGTAATATTAAGAAATCCAGAACTAAATACAAAAATTTCGGGGCTAATAGGAGTAACAGCAGGATATGGAACAACAACAGTAGTAAAGAATAATGGAACAGTTTGGGGATTTGGAAAAGGAAACGTAGGACAACTAGGAAATAGAGAAGAAAGAGATTCTATAGACCCAGTAATGGCAGGAGAATATTTTGTAAAATCAAATACAAATAGAGTAACTATAGCAGTAGGAGAAAGTATAAATTTAAGCGCATATGTAGAATACTTTAATATACTATATAGTGATATAAAAGAAGTAACATTTACATCAAAGGATACTTCAGTAGCATATTTAGGTGAATTAAGTAATGAAGAAAAGGCTAATCTACAAGATGATGCATTTGGAAGAAAATTAACAGGAGCAAGAGTAGGAACAACAACAGTAGTAGTAAGCCAAAACAATTCTGAAAATATAGGAATAATCCAAGTAGAAGTAATAACAGAAGGAACAAATATAAAACCACAAGTAGTTACAGGAAATAGTCATACATTAATGTTAAAGGTTGATGGAACAGTTTGGGCATATGGAGATAATACATATGGACAACTAGGAATAAACTCATGGGATGCAACAGATGAGCCAACACAAGTAACATTCCCAGAAGGAGTAAAAATAGTACAAATAGCAGCAGGAGAAAACCATTCAGTAGCATTAGATAGCGATGGAAATGTATGGACATGGGGAAGAAATAACTACTATCAATTAGGATTATGGGGATGGGGAAATGAACCAAGACCAGTAATTTTAAGAGGAGTAGGAAATGTTGCAAAAATAGGAGCTGGAAATAATTTAACAGTAATGTTAACCAAATCTGGAGAAGTATATACACATGGAATAAATGCTGATGGTGAAGCAGGAAATGGAGAATTTGCAACAAGAGTAACATATGGAAAAGCAAATAATGTAAATAACATTATAGATATAGCAGTAGGAAAGAGCCATGTAATGCTATTAAGAAGCGATGGAACAGTATATAGCACAGGTTCAAACCTATATGGACAACTAGGAATAGGAAATAAAAATACAACAAAAACAAATGAATACAAGAAATTAAGCATAAAAAATATTGCATATATAGAAGCAGAAGAAAATAGTTCTGCAGCATTAACAGCAGATGGAAGAGTATATGTATGGGGATCAAATGTATATGGACAACTTGGAACTAACGATAAGCAAGAAAGAATGAGCCCAGAAATGGTAAGAAATATAGCTAATATAAGAGAAATATCTTTAGGAAAGAGCCATACAATTGCACGTGATGGAAATGGCATAATATATGGTGTAGGTCAAAATGCAGAAGGACAATTAGGAGATGGAACAGTAAATAATAGAACACAATTTATAAGAATATCAACAATAAATGATGTAATAGATATTTCAAGTGGAAATACATATACAGTAGCATTAAAATCAAATGGAAAAGTATATGCATGGGGAGACTACTATCATGGAGAAATAGGAAAAACAAGTAAAACGAATTCAGAGTATCCAGTGTTGGTAGGAAATGAAGAATCAACAATAAGTACAGAAGAAATAGTAGTAAGAAAAGGACAAGAAACATCAATAGTAGGAAATGCAAAATATGAATTTAACTTAATAAAAATAACAAAACATGACGCAAGTATCTTCACATATGAAAGTTTAAATGAAGAAAAAGCAACTATAAATGAAGAAGGAATAATACAAGGTATAGAAGTAGGAACAACATGGGTAAAAGCAAAGGATAAAGATACAGGTTCAGAAAGCATAGCAATAGTAAGAGTAGTAGATGAAAATGCCTTAGTTGCACCAAAAGTAGAAGGTGGAGACGACTATGCAATAGTACAAAAAGCAGATGGAACAATATGGAGCTTTGGATATAATAGTGAAGGACAATTAGGAATAGGAACAAAGAATAGCTCTTTAATACCAATGCAAGTTAATATAATAGCAACATATAAAGATATATCTGTAGGAAATAACTTTACATTAGCATTAAGACAAGATGGAACAGTATGGTGCTTTGGTGATAATACATATGGTCAATTAGGTACTAAAAATATAGAAAATAGTTCAAAACTAGTACAAATAGAAGGATTAGAGAATATAGTAGCAATATCAGCAGGAGAGAATTATGGAATAGCATTAGATAAGTATGGAATTCTATATGGATGGGGACAAAATAGTGAAGGTCAACTAGGAAGAGAAAATATAGGAAAAAATACAAAAGTACCAGTAATGATAAATGCAAATGCAGGAAATATAGTAAGTATAGATGCAGGATATAATCAAACAGCAGTAGTAAATACAAAAGGAGAAATATATGGTTATGGAAGTCTATTTACAGGAAAACTAGAAAACATAGAAGATAGTTTTAAAGTAAAAGTAGGAAAAGACTACATATTAGCATTAAAGAAAGATAATACAGTAGAAAAATACTATATAAGAAAAGTAGAAGAACAAGTAGAAAGACAAGAATATGTAGATGGAAACTTAGTAACATATTATGAAACAGTAATAAAATATATACCAACAGTAGAAATAATGTGCTTACAACAAAATGTAATAGATATAGACATAAAAGACAATGAAAATATGTATCAAACAATAGACGGAAAAGTATATACATGGGGAATAAATACAAAAGGACAATTAGGATTAGGAAATAAAGAAAATGTAGACTTTCCAAAAGAAGTACAAACTCATGGAGATAATATATTTAGAATTGGTGCAGGATATTCTAATACATATGTAATAGCTAATACTGGTTCAGTATATGCAGCAGGAAAGAATAATTATGGACAAATAGGAAATGGTACAAACAATGCTTCAACAGAATATACATTAGTAGGAGATAGAAACTTTAAGATAGTACCAGAAAGTAAATTATTAACTATAAACGATGTAGAAGAAATTCAAATAGATTCAGATACATTTAATGTATTCTCAAGTGACTATAAAGATTACGATGAATATGATTGGGTAAGTACAGATGAAAATATTGTATATTATCAAGAAGGAAGCTTTGTTGCAAAAGGATTAGGAGAAGCAACAATAACAGCAACAGATAAATTAACAGGAGAATCAAAAACAGCATTAAGAGTAGTACAACCTGTAAATACAGATAGAATTAAAACTCTTACAGTAGATGGAGTAGAAGCTGAAATAAGTGGAGTACAAGAATATACAGTAAAAATACCTGAAAATGGTAATACAGGGAAATTACATATACTAACAAAAAGAACAACAGATGTTGTAAGTATAGATGGAGGAGCTACATGGCTTAGAAGAGAAGTATTAGATACAATAGAATTGCCAGAAGATATAACAGAGTTAAACTTTAAAATAAAAGTAACAAATGGAACAATAGTAGACTATAAATTGATAATTCAAAAATTAAGTAATGAAAATGGATTAGAAAGTTTAACAGTAGATGGAACAGAAGCAGTAAAACTAAGTGATGAATCATATTATGCAATAATTCCGGAAGCAACAGAAGAAACAGAAGTAATAGGAAAGACAATAAGTGAAAAAGCATACATATCTGTGGATGGAACAGAAAGAAATTTAAATATTTCAACAGCAACAGTAAAAATTATAGGAACTAAAAAAGAAATATTAATAAATGTAACATCAGAAAGTGGAAAACAAAAAGTATATACATTAGTATTATATAAAGAAGTTGAAAAAAATACTTTAAATATATCAGAAGTAAAAGTAAACAATGAGATAGCAACAAAAGTTAATAACAATGAATTCTATATTGAAGTAGAAAACGATGTTACATCAGCTACAATATCAGCAAAAGCACTATTCCAAGAAACACAAATTAAAATAGCAGATGGAGAATATGCAGAATATGAAGTAACAGGAAGCAAAGGAATAACAGAAAATATAACAGAAATTACAATTACTGCAAAATACAAAGAACAGGAAAAAGAATACATATTAACAATAGCTAAAAAAGCAGTAGCAGAACAAATAAAGAATAAAAACGCAAGTTTAGAAAGTGTAAAAGTTGGTGGAGTAGAGGCAACAAAAGTATCAAGTAATATGTACTATATTGAAGTTCTAGATAGCTTAGAAGAAACATTAATCGAAGCAACAAGTAAATATTCAGAAATTAAAATAGAAAACTCAAACTATGAAGAATTTGTAAATAGTATAAATAAACAACTAGAAGACAAAAAAACAGACGTAACAATATATGCAAAATATGGAGACTATGTAAAAGAATATACTTTAAGAATAGTAAAAAGAACAGAAAAATCATTAAGATGTAACTTAGATGCAGTAACTGTAAATGGAACAACAGCAAGCAAAATAGGAGGAGAAAGTTACTATATTGAAGTAGAAAAATCAACAGATTTAGTAGAAATAGAAGCAATAGCTAAAGGTAAAGAAGTAAAAATAGAAAATAGAGAATATTCAAATGATAAAGACTATGCCGAATATGAATTTACTACAGATAGAAAAGTATATGTAATTACAGTAAGAAATGGAGAAGAAGAACAAGAATATACATTAACTGTAGTAAGAAGAACAAGTATATCACCAGAAGATGAAGGTGGAACTATAGCAAAAGAATGTAGTTTAGACAAAGTAACTGTAAATAGTGAGAAAGCTACGAAGATAGATGTAGGAACATACTATATAGAAGTACTTTCAGATGTAAGTGAATTAGAAATAGAAGCAATAGCAAGTGGAAAAGAAGTAAAAATAGAAGATAAATCGTTTAAAGCAGATAGTATAACTATTACAGATTCATTTGATGAAGATACTAAAGAATATAAAATTACAGTAAAAAACGGAGACTATACATATAGATATACATTAAAAGTAGTAAAAATTTCTAAAGAAGCACAAGAATGTAAATTAGATGATGTACAAGTAAATAATATCTCAGCAAACAAAATAAGTATAAATACATACTATATTGAGGTTGCTACAACTACAACAAGCTTAGATGTAAAAGCAATGGCTTTAGGAAAGAAAATTAAAATTGATGAAGCAGAGTTTGCAGATGATATAGCAGAAGTTACAAATGAATTTACAGAAGATAGTAAATCATATAAAATTACTGCTCAAAATGGAGAGTACACATACGAATATACGTTAAATGTAGTAAGGAAACCAGAAGCTTTAGATCCATTAAAAATTAACTTAGGATTACTAAAATTAACAGTAAATGATAAAGAAGCAATAATAGTTCCAGAAGAAGAAAATACATATAAATTAGTATTAGAAACAGCAGAGAAGAAATTAAATATATTTGCAAAAGCAGATAGAGAAACTACAAATGTAAGTATTGATGGTGGAACTTATGAATTAAATAATACAACAAGTCAAGTGGATGTAATTTCTAGTGATATGGTAATTCCAATCATATTAGCAGAGGAAAACACAGTAAAAACATATTATTTAAATATTAAAGGACTTCCAGATGATACAGCATTAGCTACTTTAAAAGTAAATAATGTAGAAGCTACATACAATTATGAAAAAGGAAGATATGAGGTAAAAGCTAATAGAAACTTAAACTCATATAATATGGTTGCAACAGCTCAAGATAGCTTAGCAAAAGTAAGCTTAGGAGATAATACATCTACAGGTGAATTACAAGAAACAATAACAAAACAAGGAGCTGAAACAATTTTAAGTTTAAATGTAATGGCACAAAATGAAATTACAGAGGGAAGATATACATTAGCAATAATAGAAGAATCAAATGATGCATCTATAAATAATGTTACAGTAAATGGAAAAATTGCAAGTGTTGATGATAGTGGAAACTATACTATAGAAATAAATGAAACAAACGATATAGGAACAATTAATGTAGAAACAACTAATGAATTTGCACAAGTTACTATAGAGGGAGATACTACAAATACAAAAGATATAGAATTATCAGAAAAAGTAACAGAAGTAACAATAAAAGTAACAGCAGAAGATGGAACTGTAGAATTAAAAACTTTAACTATAGTTAAAGTATCTTCAAATAAAGAAATAGATGTTTATGTATCAGATGAAAAAGCTACAATGAATAGTGCAGGAATTTACTATCATAAAATAGCAAGAAGAGATGAAACAAATATAAAAGTAGTAGCTCATAGTAAATTTGCACAAATAAGTATAAATGGTGGAGATTATATAACTTTAGAAACAGAAACTGTAATTGATACAACAAAAGAATTAACAAATGTAGAAATAAAAGTAATTGCAGAAGATGGAACAGAACAAATTTATACATTGCAACTTGTAAGAAAAGCAACAAATACAAATATTCTAGAAATAACATCTGGAGAAAGTATGATAGCAGATGTTGTAGATAATACAACTTATGAAATGGTAATAAGTGATAAGCTAAAAGAATTAGAAATAAGAGCAGTAACAGAAGATGAAAATGCATATATAAAAGTAGCAGACAGTGAAAGCTCATCAAAATATGTACAAGAACAAACAGTAAACATAGAAAATGTAGATTCATTTAAAGTAGAAGTAACAGCAGAAGATGGAGAAACAGTAAAAGAATATACAGTAAACTTAATAAAAGTACATAGTATAGATGTAATAAGTGTATTAGTAGATGATGTAGAAGCAACAAGAAAGAAAGATACATATGAAAGTGTAGTAGAAGACTATAGTAAATCAGATGTAACAATAATAGCAGATAATGAAGATATACCAATAAAATTAATAAAAGACGGATATGTAATAGCAGAAGGAACAGGAAGAATAGATACAAAAGTAGAAAGAACAAAGAGAGTAGAAGAGTATATTATAATATCTGAATCACCTGATGGAACAAGACAAAGAGAATATAGCTTTACAATTAGAAAGAGATTATCAAGAAAAATTACATTAACAGTTGATGAAAATTCTCCAACACAATTAGAAGAAGGTTTATACAGACAATTTATAGATAGAAGTACAGAAACTGTACATGTAAAATTAGTAGCAGAAGAACAAACAGCAATTCTAAGATGTAAAGAAATAATTTCTGAAGAAACAGGAAAAGCTTTAGAAGCAGTTCAAACATTAGAATTTGATTTACCAATAAATGCAGAAGAAACAAAATTAACATTTGAAGTAGAAGTACAAGATGATGAAATAAAAGAATATACATTACAAATTTTAAAATATTCAGATGATAATACTTTAGAGTATATTAAAGTAAATAGACAAAATGCATATATAGATTCAGAAGGAAACTATAGAGTAAAATTATTAGACAGAGTAAATTATGCTAATATAGAAGTAAAAGCAAATAACGAATTTGCATATGTAAGAATAGATTCTGAACCAGAAGCACTTGAATATGTAACAGGAGAAAGAACCTTACAAAGTGAAAGAGAAGTAAAAATACCAATATTAGTAAGATCACAAATAGGAGAAACAGCAGTAAAATATTTGGTAATAGAGAAGATATCAACAAACTTAGAATTAGAATCAATCTTAGTAGATGATAAAGAAGCAGTATATAACGAAGAAGCAGGAATATATGTAGCAACAGTAGAAAATGATATATCAAAACATGAAGTATTTATTATGGCAAAAGATTCTTATACAAATTTAGAGTATGCAGGAGAAACAGGAATAGGAACAGTAAGACAAACAGTATACTTATTAAATGTTGAAGGATATCAAGAAACTACAATAAATATAACATCAGAAAGTGGAGCTACAGCAACTAAGAAATTAGTAATAGCAAATAAATCAAGAGATGTAGCATTAGAGGAATTGTGGGTAAATGATGAAAAAATAGAAACAATAGATGAAGAAGGATTGATATATGCAGCAGATATAACAAAATTAGCAAAAACAGCAAAAGTAACAGTAAAAACACATCATCCATATGCAAGCATAAAAATAGGAGACTTTAGTGAAGGAATAGGTGTTACAACAAAATATATAGATTTAGATGAAAACTCAGAAACAATAACTATACCTGTAGTAATAACTGGAACAGATGGTGTAACTGTAGCAACATATAATATTATTTTAACAAGAAGATCAAACAATACAAACATAACAAAAGTACAAGTAAATGAACATGAGCTAGAAGCAGATAAAGAAGGAAACTACGAAGTAACAATGGATGCAAATGAAGAAAATTGTAATGTATTAGTAATGGCAGAAGATAAATTGGCAAAAGTTACAATAGGAGGAACAGAATACAAAGGAACATTAGAAGAAGTAGTAGACTTAGATGTAACAGCGAAAGAAACAGTAAAAACAATAAAGGTAACAGCACAAGATGGAACTGTAAAAGAAAGACAATTAACAATAAAATGGTTAGGAAGATTTACAGGAACAGTAAAAACAGATACAGCAGAAGGAAATGCAGAAAAAGCTTTAGTAATAATTTATAAAGCAGAAGATGAAAGAAAAGAATTAGGAAAATATAATATAATAAATGGAACAATTCCAGATGAAGATGAAGATGGAGAGCCAGTTTCAATTGAAGATTACAGAGAAATAGTAGAAAAAGTAGAAACAAGTGATAGTGGAGCATTTGAGTTAAACTTAATACCAGGTGAATATGAAATGGTAATTCTAAAGAAAGGCTACTTAGAATATAGAAAAACAGAATTAAGTATAGACGGAGGAGAAAGAATAGATTTAGGTGCGCATAAGATATATGCAGGAGATGTAAATGAAGATGGACAAATAGAGATAAGTGACTTAACAGCAGTAACATATAATTATGGAATAGCAACAAAGGAAAGCGGACTAACATTATATGACCTAAACGAAGATGGAGTAGTAGATAAAATTGATAGAGCAATAATAAGAAAGAATTACTATAGAAGAAAAGAAGAAGAACCATGGGTAATGCCAAGAGAAGTATTAAGAAATAGAAAGACAAGAAGAAAAGAAGAATTAGATGAAGAAGATATGGGAGATGACTTAGCATACTACATTAAAAACAATGGATTATTTATATTCCCATTAATGGTAGCAGAAGGAGAAACATACAGAATAACATCACCATATGGAACAAGAATACATCCAACAACAGGAGAAGAAAGCAAACACACAGGAATAGATATTCAAGGAACATGGCATACACCAATATTAGCAGCAGCAGGAGGAGAAATAGTAAAAATAGGAACAACAGGAGCATTTGGAAATAGTGTTGAAATAAAACACGTAATAAACGGAGTAGAAATATACACATTCTATGCACATTTATCAAGAATAGATGTAAAAGTAGGAGACAAAGTAGAACAAGGACAAGTAATAGGACTAGAAGGTGGAGATGCATCAGATGATAATCCAGGACTATCTACAGGACATCACTTACATTTTGAAGTAAGAACAAATAGTGGATATGGAAACGACGTAAATCCAAATTATTATATTAAATTCTAAAATTAAAAGAGTTCTCAAGTTTTGAGAACTCTTTTAGTTTTTTATATTTCTTCAAAAGAATTTATTATTTCATTAAATAATGTTTTATATTTTTCTTGATTTTTTATAATAACTTCACAATCTAAAACATAAATATTTTTTTCAGTTTTTATCCAAACAATTTCGGTATAAAAATCATTTTGATAATCTTGATCATAATAAGTATAGCTATATTTGTAAGCCTCATAACCTTTAAGATCAATTTTATTTAAATCTGATAAATTATCTAGATTTTGTTTTAAACTAGATAAACCTGCCATTTCTAATTTTGCTATATCTTCTAAATTTACATCTCTTTGCTTTTCCATAACAGTAGTTGATAAAATCATTTCATCTTTTTCAGAAAATATATCCAGTGTATTACTATTTTTTCTTTCGAATTTTATTTTACCAGGAATAGATAGTCTAAAAGAATTATCATTAGAGGTTAATTCTACAGGAGTAGAGTTATTATTAGTAATAAAAAAGATTGATAAAATTATTGCGATTAATACTACTAAAACTACTGAAATTATTATAGTTTTTTTGTTTAAAAATTTGAAATTCATAATTATTGCCTCCTTATAAATATAAAATTATTTTAATATATAGAAATATTTTTTACAAGGTTAAATAATTAATTAACAAAATAATACAAAATTAACATAAAAATTATTGACATATAATAAAAAAATATGATATCATATTACAGATATTACGCTTTATGCGTTAAGAAGAGATTTTAATCTTAAATACGTTAGAAAATAAGGGTGGTTAAGATTAATAAATTTAAAGTTGCTTTTTAATCATATAGTAAAAAAGGTAGGTTAGTATAAATAAAATACTAACATGCCTTTTTGTTGCTGTAATTAGATATTTAAAATTAAAAAGAGGAATTGGTTATAAAAAATAAATATTAAAGTTTATATTGGGGCAGGTATAAATCTAAATATTTCAATGTTTTATAAACAAGAAGGACTTTTTAATGTTAATATATATTTTTAAATCTGCTTAATTTTATTATTGAGGTGATTCAAATTGGTAAAGGACATTAAATATGAAAAATGTTCAAGAAAGACTTTTGCTAAGGTTGGCGACTATATAGAAATGCCAAACTTAATCAAGGTTCAAAAAGATTCTTATGACTGGTTTGTAGAAGAAGGATTAGGAGAAGTATTAAGAGATATTTCACCAATTATCGACTACTCAGGAAATTTAGTTCTAGAATTTTTCGATTATTACATGGAAGACAAAACAAAATATTCTTTAGAAGAGTCTAAAGAAAGAGATGCAACATACTCTACAAGACTACACGTAAAAGTAAGATTAATAAACCGTGAAACAGGAGAAATTAAAGAGCAAGAAATCTATTTAGGAGATTTCCCTTTAATGACAGATAGTGGAACATTTATTATTAACGGTGCAGAAAGAGTTGTTGTAAGTCAATTAGTACGTTCACCAGGATGTTATTATGCATATACTTTTGATAAAACAGGAAAGAAAATATATACATCAACAGTTATGCCTATACGTGGTGCTTGGATAGAATACGAAACAGATAGTAACGATATTTTCTATGCACGTGTTGATAGAACAAGAAAAATACCTGTTACAACACTTTTAAGAGCATTAGGTTTAGAAACAGATGAACAAATATTAGAATTCTTTGGAGACGAAGAAAAATTAAAAGCTACAATACAAAAAGATACTATAAAAACAGCAGATGAAGCTATTGTAGAAATTTATAAAAAATTAAGACCAGGGGAACTTCCTACTGTAGATGCTGCTAGAAATTTATTCAATGGATTATTCTTTGATCCTAGAAGATATGATTTATCAAAAGTTGGTAGATATAAATTTAATGAAAAATTAAGTTTAGCTAAAAGAATATCTGGAAGAGTAGCTTTTGCAGATATTATAGATCCAGAAACAGGAGAAGTATTAGTAGAAAAAGATACTATAATATCAGAAGAAAAAGCTGAAGAAATTCAAAACTCTGGAATAAATTCAGTAGAATTAAAAGTAAATGATAAAAAAGTAAAAGTAATAGGAAATGGAACAGTAAATATCCATAACTTTGTTACAGATGTTGATATTAGCGATTTACACTTTAAAGAAATGGTTAATTACGAAGTATTAAAGAACATCTTAGATAATACAAGCAAAGAAGAGTTACACAAAATAATAGAGGAAAGATATGATGAATTAGTACCAAAACACATCACAACTGAAGATATATTATCATCAGTAAACTATCTATTAAACTTAGAACATGGTTTAGGAGAAGTTGATGATATAGATCATTTAGGAAACAGAAGAATTAGATGTGTTGGAGAATTATTACAAAATCAATTCAGAATTGGTTTAACAAGATTAGAAAGAGTTGTTCGTGAAAGAATGACAATACAAGATTTAGATGTTGTTACACCTCAAACTTTAATTAACACAAAACCAATAACATCAGCTATAAGAGAATTCTTTGGAAGTTCTCAATTATCACAATTTATGGATCAAACAAACCCACTTTCTGAATTAACACATAAAAGAAGAATTTCAGCATTAGGACCTGGTGGTCTATCAAGAGAAAGAGCAGGATTCGAGGTTCGTGATGTTCACTATACTCACTATGGTAGATTATGTCCAATAGAATCTCCAGAAGGTCCAAACATAGGACTTATATCAGCACTTTCATCATTTGCAACAATAAATGAATATGGATTTATAGAAACTCCATATAGAATGGTAGATCCAGAAACTCATAAATTAACAGACAAAGTTGAATATATGAGTGCAGATAAAGAAGATGGAAAATATATTGCAGAAGCTGAAGAACCAGTAGATGAAAATGGAGAATTTATAAATAACAGAATTAAAGTTAGATATAGAAATGAAATTATAGAAGTTGAAAAAGAAAAGGTAGATTGCGTAGACGTTTCACCAAAACAATTAGTTTCAATTGGTGCGGCTATGATACCTTTCTTAGAGCATGATGATGCTAAACGTACACTTATGGGTGCTAACATGCAACGTCAAGCAGTTCCATTAATGACAACTGAAGCTCCAATAGTTGGAACAGGTATGGAATATAGAACAGCTAAAGATTCAGGAATATTAATTTTAGCAGAAGATGATGGAGTTATCGAAAAAGTTACAGGTGAAGCTATCACTGTTAAATATAAAAATGGAACAACAAAAACACATAAATTACGTAAATTTAAAAGAACAAATGGTGGTACATGTATAAACCAAAGACCAATTGTTGTAGTAGGAGAAAAAGTTAAAAAAGGTGATGCAATAGCAGATGGACCTGCAACAAAGAATGGTGAAATGGCTCTTGGTAAGAACGTTCTTATAGCTTTCTCTACATGGGAAGGTTACAACTACGAGGATGCTATTTTAATTAGTGAAAGATTAGTACAAGAAGATGTTTACACATCTATACATATCGAAGAATATGATTGTGAATGTCGTGATACAAAATTAGGACCAGAAGAAATAACAAGAGATATACCAAATGTTGGGGAAGACAGCTTAAAAGACTTAGACGAAAATGGTATTATAAGAATTGGTGCAGAAGTAAGACCAGGAGATATATTGGTTGGTAAAGTTACTCCAAAAGGAGAAACAGAATTAACAGCAGAAGAAAGATTACTTCGTGCTATATTTGGAGAAAAAGCTAGAGAAGTTAGAGATACATCTTTAAGAGTACCTCATGGAGAAGCAGGAACAATAGTAGATATCAAAATATTTACTAGAGATAATTCAGATGAATTAGGACCTGGAGTAAATCAAATAATTAGATGCTATATAGCAACTAAGAGAAAAATATCAGTCGGAGATAAAATGGCTGGTCGTCATGGTAACAAAGGTGTTATTTCTAGAATATTACCAGCAGAAGATATGCCATTTATGCCAGATGGTACACCAGTAGATATACTACTTAACCCATTAGGTAT
Organism: uncultured Clostridia bacterium; assembly: GCA_963557785.1. GTDB lineage: Bacteria > Bacillota > Clostridia > TANB77 > CAG-508 > Merdicola. The sequence continues at coordinate 21,618 of CAUWBF010000002.1, forward strand.
ACCTTCTCGTATGAACTTAGGTCAAGTATTAGAAGTTCACTTAGGTATGGCTGCAAAATCATTAGGATGGAATGTTTCTACACCAGTATTTGATGGTGCTTCAGAAGAAGAAATTATAGAATTACTTGAAAAATCAGGAAATTCACCAGATGGAAAAACAATTCTTTATGATGGAAGAACTGGAGAGCCATTTGATAAGCCAATAACTGTAGGTGTTATGTATATGCTTAAATTACACCATTTAGTTGATGATAAAATACATGCTCGTTCTACAGGACCATACTCATTAGTTACTCAACAACCACTTGGAGGTAAAGCTCAATTTGGTGGTCAACGTTTCGGAGAAATGGAAGTTTGGGCATTAGAGGCTTATGGTGCAGCTCATACTCTACAAGAAATGTTAACTGTTAAATCAGATGATGTAGTAGGAAGAGTAAAAACTTATGAAGCAATTGTTAAAGGAGAAAATATACCTGAACCAGGTGTTCCTGAAACATTTAAAGTTTTAATTAAAGAATTACAATCTTTAGGACTAGATATTAGATTATTTACTAAAGATGATAAAGAAATAGAACTTAAAGAAAACATTGATGAAGGAATAGAATTTAATGCAGAAAAGCATAAAGAAGAAGAAATTATTGTCGAAAAAGAACTAGAAGATGGTTATATAGCAGAAGATGAAGATGGTGAACCAATCATCTTAGATGATGACAATGATGAACTATTCGAAAGCGATGAAATAATAGACGACAGTATAGATATATACGATAATGATTTAGCAGAAGAAAACTTGTTAGATGAACAAGATTTATATGATGATGGATCAGATGAATAATAATAATTTAATTTAATAATTATCTTAGAAAGTAAATTAATTAACATGAAAAATTGTACAGCGGTGTAGAATTAATTTACTTGTCTAAGATAGCCTAAAAAAATAAACCAAGGGGGCAAAAAAGTGGACGAATTAGATGTCTTTGAAAAAATTAAAATCGGATTAGCGTCAGATGAAAAAATAAGAGAATGGTCAAAAGGTGAAGTTAAAAAACCTGAAACTATAAACTATAGAACACTAAAACCAGAAAAAGACGGATTATTCTGCGAGAGAATATTTGGACCAACAAAAGATTGGGAATGTCATTGTGGAAAATATAAAAGAGTTCGTTATAAAGGTATAGTTTGTGATAGATGTGGTGTTGAGGTTACTAAGGCAAAAGTAAGAAGAGAAAGAATGGGTCACATCGAACTTGCAGCTCCAGTAGCTCATATTTGGTATTTTAAAGGTATACCTAGCAGAATAGCATTATTATTAGATGTTTCTCCTAGAAACATTGAGAAAGTAATTTATTTTGCATCATATATCGTTACAGATAAAGGTACATCTGGATTAGTAAAATGCCAAACATTAACTGAAAAAGAATATCACGAAGCTGTAGAAAAATATGGAAAAGGTTCTTTTAAAGCAGAAATGGGTGCAGAAGCATTAAGAAAGCTTTTAGAAGAAATAGATTTAGACAAGTTATCACAAAAATTAAAGAAAGAGATTGAAAAATCAAGTGAACAAAAAAGAGTAAAACTTGTAAAAAGATTAGATACAGTAGAATCATTCAGATTATCTAAAAATAGACCTGAATGGATGATAATGAATGTTGTACCAGTTATACCACCAGATTTAAGACCAATGGTTCAATTAGATGGTGGAAGATTTGCAACATCAGATTTAAACGATTTATATAGAAGAGTTATAAACAGAAATAACAGATTAAAAAGACTTTTAGAATTAGGAGCACCAGAAATAATTGTAAGAAATGAAAAAAGAATGTTACAAGAATCTGTAGATGCTTTAATAGATAATGGAAGACGTGGAAGACCTGTTACAGGTGCTGGAAACAGACCACTAAAATCATTATCAGATATGCTAAAAGGAAAACAAGGTAGATTCAGACAAAACTTATTAGGTAAGAGAGTTGACTACTCTGGACGTTCAGTTATCGTTGTAGGTCCAGAACTTAAGATATATCAATGTGGATTACCAAAAGAAATGGCAGTTGAATTATTCAAACCATTTGTAATGAAAGAATTAGTAGGTAGAGGAATTGCTCATAACATTAAAAATGCTAAGAGAATGGTAGAAAGATTAAGACCAGAAGTATGGGAAATATTAGAGGAAGTTATTAAAGATCATCCAGTAATGTTAAACCGTGCTCCTACACTTCACAGACTAGGTATTCAAGCATTTGAACCAGTATTAGTAGAAGGTAGAGCTATAAAACTTCACCCATTAGTTTGTACAGCTTTCAATGCTGACTTCGATGGTGACCAAATGGCTATACATCTTCCATTATCTCCAGAAGCACAAGCAGAAGCAAGATTCTTAATGCTATCTGTAAACAACCTATTAAAACCACAAGATGGTAAACCAGTTACAATACCTACTCTAGATATGGTTTTAGGAAGTTATTACTTAACTATGACTATAGATGGAGAAAAAGGTGAAGGAATGTATTTCAAAGATATAGATGAAGCTATTATGGCTTATGAAAATCATGATGTTGGAATACATGCTAAAATCTTTGTAAGAGTAACAAAGAACATAAATGGAGAATTAAAAACTAAGAAAATTGAAACTAGTGTTGGTAGAATCATATACAATCAAGGTATCCCACAAGATTTAGGTTTCATAAATAGAGAAGAAGATCCATTCCAATATGAAATTAACTTCCCAGTAATGAAAAAATCTTTAGGACAAATAGTTGAAAAAGTTATAAATGTACATGGATTATCTGAAGCTGCAGAAGTACTAGACTACATAAAAGCAACAGGTTACAAATATTCTACATTAGCTGGTATAACATTCTCAGTTGCTGACGTTAAAGTGCCAGAAGCTAAGAAAGAAATATTAGCAAATGCAGATGCTACTGTTGAAAATATTAGAAAACAATATAAACGTGGTTTAATAACAGACGATGAAAGATATAAATCAGTTATCGATGTTTGGGAAAAAGCAACAAAAGATGTTAGTGATGCGATGGAAGAAAACTTTGAAGACTTAAACCCAATATACATGATGGTTAAATCTGGAGCCCGTGGTAATATGAACCAATTAAGACAAATTGCTGGTATGCGTGGTCTTATGGCAAGTACTACTGGTAAAGCTGTTGAAATACCAATCAAATCATGTTTCCGTGAAGGTCTAGATGCTCTAGAATACTTCATATCTTCACATGGTGCAAGAAAAGGACTAGCAGATACAGCTTTAAGAACAGCCGACTCTGGATATTTAACAAGAAGATTGGTTGATGTTTCACAAGATATTATTGTTACAGAAGAAGACTGTGGAAGTCATGATGGAATAGTATTATGTGATATTAAAGATGGTAACCAAATAATTGAAGGATTAAAAGAAAGATTAGTTGGTAGATATGTAATAGAAGACTTAAAAGATCCAAATACAGGAGCTATATTAGTAGATACAGAAACTATGATTACACCAAGTTTAGCAGAAAAAATTGTATCAGCAGGTATAGAAAAAGTTAAAGTACGTTCTGTATTAGGATGTAGATCTAAACATGGTGTTTGTCAAAAATGTTATGGTATGGGTCTAGCTAGAAGAGAAAAAGTAAATATAGGAGAGGCAGTCGGAGTTATAGCAGCTCAATCAATTGGTGAGCCTGGTACACAGCTTACTATGAGAACTATTCACTCTGGTGGTGTTGCCGGTGTTGCCGATATTACACAAGGTCTTCCTAGAGTTGAAGAATTATTTGAAGCTAGAAAACCAAAGGGTCTTGCTATTATAGCTGAAATAGATGGTAAAGTATCTATAAAAGAGGATAAAAAGAAGAAAGAAGTTATTGTTACTTCTAAGGATGATTCAAAAACATATACAATACCATTTGGATCAAAATTAAAAGTTATGGATGGAGACGAAGTAGAAGCTGGAGATCCAATTACAGAAGGTTCTATAAATCCAAATGATATACTATTAATTAAAGGTCCAGAAGGAGTATATACATATTTAGTACAAGAAGTACAAAAAGTTTATAGAAACCAAGGTGTTGATATTAACGATAAACATATTGAAGTTATTGGTAGACAAATGCTTAAGAAAGTTAGAGTTGATGATAACGGAGATACAGAATTATTCCCAGGTTCTTTAGTAAATATGTATGAATTTGAAGATATCAATAAAAAAGCAATAGCAGAAGGAAAGAGACCTGCAACAGGTAAGAGAGTTCTTCTAGGAATAACAAAAGCTTCTCTTGCTACAGAAAGTTTCTTATCAGCAGCATCATTCCAAGAAACAACAAAAGTATTAACTGAAGCTGCTATAAAAGGTAAAGTTGATGAATTAGTTGGTCTAAAAGAAAATGTTATGATAGGTAAATTAATTCCAGCAGGTACAGGTATGAGCAAATATAAAAATATTCGTATAAATACTGATGAAAGACTTGAAAAGGTTGCAGAACAAGAAGAAAATCAAGAAGAAGATAATGCTTAAAATATTAAAAAGGGTAGAATAATATATTATTATTTCTACTCTTTTTTTGCTTAAAACATATTATGTAAATTCTCGAAAAACTTGACAAAACCTAGATATAAGCGTAAAATATAGTAGTATATTATATAAATAAGGAGATTTTTATGCCTAATAATAATGGGTTTTTTAAGAAAATGGTTTCTAAAACAAAGATATATTTGGCAATAATTGCAATATTGCTAATTATATTATTCTTGTATGAGCCAAATTTACTTATACCAGGTATATTATTATATATATTAATATTAATGTATTCTTTTTGGACTAATAATAAAAGAAATGCTGAGATTTCAAAACATATACAAGATCTTACATTAACAATGGATTCAACAGCAAAGAAAACATTAATAAATTCACCTTTTCCATTAGTAATACTAGAAACAGATGGAAACATTATATGGAAAAGTTCAAAATTTATATATGAATTTGAAGATGTTAATATAGATGAATATTTGGATAATTTAATTAAAGAATTAAAACAAGATATAGAAAACAACAAAGATGATAAAAACAAATCAATACAAAAACAAATTAAAATTGGAAAGAAAACATATGATGTTTTAGGAGAATATGTAAAATCAAAGCAGAATGATAAAATGAAACAAACTGAATATATGTCTACTTTGTATTTTATAGATGTAACGGATAAACTAAAAGCTGAACAAAATTATAAAGATACACAAACTTGTATGGGTATTATTATGATAGATAATTATGATGATATTTTACAAAGAATATCACTTGAAGAGTCTACGTTAATACTTGCTAAATTAGATAAAACATTATATGAATGGGCCTCTGAAACAGGAGGAGTTATAATAAAATCTAATAGAGATAAATTTGTTTATATATTTGAACAAAAATATATGAAAAATTTAAGAGAATCTAAATTTGAAATATTAGATAAAATTAAAGAAATATCTCTTGAAGATGACTCTAGATTCCCACTAACATTAAGTATATCTATTTCAAATGAAGGTCAAACAAACTATGAAAAATATAAATCTGCCGTAGCTGGTATGAATATAATATTAGGTAGAGGTGGAGATCAAGCAGTAATTAGAGAAAATCAAAAATATACTTTCTTTGGAGGAAGAACAGAGGAAATAGAAAAGAGAACAAAAGTAAAGGCAAGAATTGTAGCACAAGCCTTAGAAAATCTAATAAAAGATAGTAGTAATGTATTAATAATGGGACATTCAAATGCTGATATAGATTCTATGGGGTCAAGCCTTGGAATTTATAGATTAGCAAAGAATTTAGGAAAAGAAGTAAATATTGTAAACAATACTTATGGATTAACTTTAAATAACTTTATAACTGAATTAGAAAAAGAAGAGGAATATGAAGAAGCAATTATTAATAAATCAGAAGCTTTAGTAAAAGTGAATTCTAATACACTATTAATTATTGTGGATACTCATAAGAAAAATTATGTTGAAGTACCAGAACTTTTAGAAAAAACTAATAAAATAGTTATAATAGATCATCATAGAAGAAGTACAGATTATATAGAAAATGCAACTTTAACTTTCCAAGAAGTATATGCATCATCTGCTTCTGAATTAGTAACAGAAATTGCACAGTATGCCGAAAAAGAAATAGGACTTAAACCTATAGAAGTAGAAGCACTATATGCTGGAATCATGATGGATACTAAAAACTTTACTTTTAAAACAGGGGTTAGAACATTTGAGGCTGCAGCATATTTAAGAAAATGTGGTGTAGATATTATAAAAGTAAAGAAATGGTTCCAAAGTGATTTAAAAAGTTATAATATAATTTCGGAAATAGTAAAAAATTCGGAAATAGTAAATGAATCTATTGCTATTTCAATATATAATAAAGAAGATAAAGATGCAGGTCTAATTTGTGCAAAAGCTGCTGATGAACTTTTAACAATATCTGATGTAACAGCTTCATTTGTATTAGGACAAGTTGGAGAAAAAGTGTATATTAGTGGAAGATCAATTGGTGATATAAATGTACAAATAATACTAGAAAAGCTAGGCGGAGGAGGACATATTACTCTTGCTGGTGCACAAATTGAAGGCATGACATTAGAAGAAGTAAAACAAGAATTAATTATAAGAATTAATGAATATTTTGCAGAAATATTAAATTAAATAAATATATTATACACGAAAGAATAAGGTAGAAAATAGAGTGATTTCTACCTTATTTTGTATCAAAGAGGCCAAAATGAAATTTGTAGAAATAAAAGAAGAAGAATATTTAGAATTTTTTAAATGGATTTTAGAAAAAGAAGATGTTAAGTTATCTAAAGAATTAGATATATTATTAGCTTCTAGTTATGATGAACCATATATTTATTATACTGAGCAAATAGAAGAGTTTTTTAATACAACACCTATGCAAAGAATTGGACAAATAAACCAATTAGGTACTTCTATAAATTTAAATGATAATGCATATCATACAAGATTAGATCATTGCAAAGGTTCATATAAAAATGCTCTAGACTTTTGGGTATTAAAATGTAAAGATAGTAAATACAGAGAAAAAATAGATAATTCAGTAAATAAATCTCATAAGAAAAATTTAATTTTAGCGGATATAATGGAAATGGCAAGACATGATGACTGTCATACTATGTTATCTCATGCTTTAGAAGGACTAATTTGCAATGGAAAAGCAGATCATGAAGATATAGGAAAAAGAATATTATTAGAGAATAAAGAATATAGAGTTGCTTTAGATAGTATAAGAGATGGTTTATATCAAACTATGTGTGATAATGCAATAAATGATAATACAGCATTTAAATTATTAAGAGAAGGAAATACAGATTTTGATAGAATGGACTATATTATGAGAGATCTTTTATATCTTGGTTTGCCATATTCTAGAGAACTTATAGAAAACTTAATTAGAAATTGTAATATAAAAGAAATTGAAATTAATGGCGAGTCCCAAGAAGTTCCTGTATATACAGTAGAAGGTTTAAGATATGTAGAAAAATTTTTAGAAACACGTAAAATAGGATATGAAATGGAATATTCATCTAAAGAAAGAAAAGTTTTAGATAGTGCAGTTAAATACTTATGTATAGAAGTAGCAAAAAATGATACAATAGAATCTAAGTTTATAAGGAATGCTGTAAAAAATTATATGCAGGAAAATATTGAGGATATTAACCTAGAAAGTTTCTTACAAACAAATGACATAAGATTATATACAGAGATACTAGATATAGCAATGCATAGCAAAAATAAAGATTTGAAAGAATTAGCTATTTTATCGTTACCATCAACTACAGCTTTACTACAACTTGGAGTGGAAATGTTAAATACAAAACAAAGAGGGAAAGATTTAGATAAATATAGTAGTTATGAACTAGATTATATAAAAAAATTAAAAGAATTAAGAGAACCTAATAATACTTTAAGAGAAAGAATAGAAAATGAAAATAAAAGAAAGTTATTTACTGCAACAAATTATGATAGCGAAGAAAAATTATATGAAGTAGAAGAAAGAATAAAACAAATTTTAGGAATAGAAGAAGTTTCTAAAGGTGGAATAATTATTTGGAATAAAAGATTAAAAACATATAAAGAAGATGAACCAATTTATGCTGAAACAGAAGATGGAAAAATATATACGCTAGATGAACATCCAAATTTAAGTATTGATATTTCAAGCGAAAATCTTATGGGAATAGCTATAATTCCATCAGTTCTAAAATTGTCAGGATATGATGAAGCTACAATTGAAAAACTAGAAAAAGTTATTCAAGAAAATAGTACTAAACAAGAAAACAATGAACATCCAAAAGCACAAAATAGAATGTCGAAATATCAAACTGGAAAAACCCCATATTTAATAGGATTTGAAGAAAAGTAATACTTGAAAAAAAGAGATGTTTATTATAAAATCATATAGAAAAAATATAAATGGAGGTAGAAGAATATGAAAGTTATATTATTACAAGATATTAAAGGTGTAGGTAAAAAGGATGAAGTAATAAATGCGAGTGATGGCTATGCAAGAAATTTTCTATTTCCTAAAAAAATGGCGGTAGAAGCAAATACAGAGAATATGAGTAAACTAAAAGCAAAACAAGATTCTAAAAATTTTAAAAGAGGACAAGAAAAAGAAGAGGCAGAAAGAATAGCAAAACAAATGGAAGGTATTCTTTTAAAGATGAAAGTTAAAGCCGGAGAAAATGGAAAAATATTTGGTGGAGTAACAGCAAAAGAAATATCTGAAAGTTTAAAAACTCAATACAATATAGAAGTAGACAAAAAGAAAATAGAACTAAAAGATACAATAAAAAATATTGGTACATTTAATGTAAATATAAAATTATTTGATGGTGTAATAGGAAACTTAAAAATAGATGTAATAGGAGAAAGAGCATAATTTTTAGTACATAAATTTAAGGAGGGTAAAATGGAACTAGGAAAAATACCACCACATGATATAGAAGCTGAACAAGCAGTAATAGGAAGTATGCTTACAGATAAAGATGCAGTAATAGCAGCAATTGAAGTACTAAAAGAAGATGATTTTTATAGAGAAGACCATAAAGCTATTTATGGAGCAATATTAAGTTTATATAATAGATCAGAACCAATAGATATTATCACATTAAAAGCAGAATTAACTTCTCTTGGAATGTTTGATAAAATTGGAGGTTTAGAATATTTAGCAGAATTACCAGAAAAGGTTCCAACAACTGCAAATGTAGATAAGTACATAAAAATTGTTGAAGAAAAATCAATGCTTAGAAACCTTATAAAAACTGCTAATGAAATAATAGAATTAGGATATGACCCAACAGAAGAATTAGATAATATAATGGATAATGCAGAAAAGAAAATATTCAATATTATGCAAGATAAAAATCAAAAGGGATACGCTCCTATAAAAGATATATTAGTAGATACATTTACACAGCTAGAACAATTATATAATCAAAAACAACATATAACTGGTGTACCTACAGGATTTGCAGATTTAGACTATAAAACAGCGGGACTTCATAATTCGGATTTAGTGTTAGTTGCTGCAAGACCTGCTATGGGAAAATCAGCATTTGCATTAAACATAGCTTCATATGCAGCAGTTAAAGCACATGTTCCAACAGTAATATTCAGTTTAGAAATGTCTAAAGAGCAAATGGTAAACAGAATATTATGTAGCGAAGCAATGGTAGATAGTAATAAAGTAAGAACAGGAAAAATAGAAGAAGAAGACTGGGTAAAAATAGCAGGGGCAATGGGACCTCTATCTGAAGCTCAAATATTTATAGATGATACGCCTGGTATATCAATAAATGAAATAAGAGCAAAATGTAGAAAACTAAAACTAGAAAAGAATATAGGTTTAGTAGTAATAGATTATTTACAATTAGTACAAGGTAGCGGAAAGAAAAGTTCAAGCCGTGAGCAAGAAATTTCTGAGATAAGTAGATCTTTAAAAATACTTGCAAAAGAAATTAATGTTCCTGTAATTGCATTATCACAGCTTTCAAGAGCGCCAGAACAAAGACCAGACCATAGACCTATGCTTTCAGACTTACGTGAATCTGGAGCTATAGAGCAAGATGCCGATATAGTAATGTTCTTATATAGAGATGATTACTATAACGAAGAAAGCGAGAAAAAGAATATTGCTGAAGTAATTTTGGCAAAACATAGATCAGGTTCAACTGGAACAGTAGAATTATTATGGCTTGGAAATTATACAAAATTTGCAAATATTGATAAATATAGATAATAAAGCAAGGAAGTAGTAATGGAAGAAAAAATTTTAGAAACAATTAAACAATTCGAACTGATAGAATCTGGTGATAAGATCGTCATAGGCGTATCTGGGGGACCAGATTCTATGTGTTTATTAAATTCATTAAATAATATAAGGAAAGATGAAAATAATGATTTATCTTTCGATATTTGTGTTGCACATATTAATCATATGATACGAGAAGAAGCAGATTTAGAAACAGAATATGTAGAAGATTATTGCAATAAAAATAATATTCCAATTTATATAAAAAGGGCAAATGTTATAAAAATAGCAGAGGAAAATAGAATTGGCTTAGAAGAAGCAGGTAGAAATGTAAGATATAAATTTTTTGAAGAGGTATTAAAAACTACAGGTTCAAATAAGATTGCAATAGCGCATAATCTAAATGATAGAGCGGAGACAGTATTAATGAATTTGATGAGAGGAAGCGGACCACTAGGGCTAAAAGGAATTGAACCTAAAAGAAATAACTTATATATTAGGCCTCTAATTCAAATTAATAGAAAAGATATAGAAGAATATTGTGAAAAAGAAAAATTAAATCCTAAGTTTGATAAAAGTAATAAGGATAATACGTATACAAGAAATAAAATAAGAAACCTACTTATTCCGTATCTTCAAAAGGAATTTAACCCAAATATTATAGAATCAATAACAAAATTATCAGAAATAATGACTGATGAACAGAATTATTTAGAAAAAATTGTTAATAATATATATACCAACCTTCTTATAGAGGAAAAAGAAGATGAGATAATATTAGATTTGAAAAAATTTAATAAACAGGATGTTGTAATAAAGAGAAAACTTATATTATATACTATTAATAAACTGTTAAAAACTACGAAAAATATAGAAAAAATACACATAGAGGACATAATAAAGTTGTGTAATAATAATATTGGTAATAAATATTTAACTCCAAACAAAAATATAAAAGTTTTTTTAAAAAAAGGGAAAATATCATTTATATCTAAATTTTAAATGTCCGTAAGCATATAGAAAATTAGTATTTTTTGACATATAAAAGTAAAGAAAAAGACATTGAAAACATAATATTTATATGTTATATTTCAGGCAAGATAAAAGAACTCTCTAAAGTTTGAGCAAGGAGGATAATAAAGTGAAAAACGGAATTAAAACACTATCAATGTGGTTAATAATAAGTGTAATCATTATAGTATTATTAACTGCTATTATGGATAATTCAGATAAGAAAATGAGTTATTCAGATTTAATAACAAATATGGAAAGTGGCGCAGTAACAGCAATAGAAATAGAAGCTGATGGAACAAAGGCTTATGTAGATTTAAAAGGTCAAACAATTTCTAAAGAAGTAAATATACCAAATTTAGAAAGTTTTATGGACTATGCACAAGAAAGTTTAAAAGCTGGTAGTTTTACTTTAACTGAAAAATCACAATCACCATTAGTTACTGTATTATCAATACTATCACCATTTGGAATTGTAATCATATTATTAATTTTTGGATTTATGCTAATGAATACAGGAAATAATAATGGAAACAAAACAATGTCATTTGGAAAAAGTAAAGCCAGAATGATGAACGGTGCAGAAAAGACAAAAGTTACATTTGAAGATGTAGCTGGTGTTGATGAAGAAAAAGAAGAATTACAAGAAATAGTAGAATTTTTGAAAACTCCAAAGAAATTTACAGATATGGGAGCTAGAATTCCAAAAGGAGTTTTATTAGTAGGACCTCCAGGAACAGGTAAAACTTTGCTTGCTAAAGCAGTTGCTGGTGAAGCAGGAGTACCTTTCTTTATTATAAGTGGTTCAGACTTTGTTGAAATGTTTGTTGGTGTTGGTGCTTCAAGAGTAAGAGATTTATTCGAACAAGCAAAGAAAAATGCACCATGTATAATATTTATAGATGAAATTGATGCAGTTGGACGCCAAAGAGGTGCAGGTCTTGGTGGCGGACATGATGAAAGAGAACAAACTTTAAATCAATTATTAGTTGAAATGGATGGTTTCGGAAGTAATGAAGGTGTTATAGTTTTAGCTGCTACAAATAGACCTGATGTTTTAGATAAAGCTTTATTAAGACCAGGAAGATTTGATAGACAAATAGTAGTTTCAGCACCTGATGTAAAAGCAAGAGAACAAATATTAGAAGTTCATTCAAGAAAGAAAAGATTTGCAGAAGATGTTGATTTAAAAACTATTGCAAAAAATACTTCAGGATTCTCAGGAGCAGACTTAGAAAATGTTTTAAATGAAGCAGCCCTATTAGCAGCAAGAAGAGATTTAAAGGAAATAAGAATGCAAGAAATAGAAGATGCTATGGTTAAAGTAACTATGGGACCAGAAAAGAAAACAAGAGTAAGAAGCGAAAAAGAAAATAAATTAGTAGCTTACCACGAAGCAGGTCATGCAGTAGTAAGCAGATTCTTACCAACACAAGATGTTGTACATCAAATTTCTATTATACCAAGAGGTATGGCTGGTGGTTATACTATGTATAAACCAACAGAAGATAAATCTTTTATGTCTAAAACAGAGATGGAAGAAAATATCATTTCATTATTAGGTGGTAGAGTTGCAGAAAAATTAATATTAGATGATATATCAACAGGAGCAAGCAACGATATAGAAAGAGCAACTGCAATAGCAAGAGCTATGGTAACAAAATATGGAATGAGTGAGAAATTAGGAACAATAACATTTGGAACTGACCAAGGTGAAGTTTTCTTAGGAAGAGATTTAGCTCAATCTAAAGAATATTCAGAAGAAACAGCAGCTTTAATAGATGAAGAAGTAAAAAGTATTATAGATAATGCTTACAATAAAGCAATAGAAATATTAAATGCTAATATTGAAAAATTGCACAAGGTTGCTGGAGTTTTATTAGAAAAAGAAAAAATTGATGGAGATGAATTTGCAGAAATATTTGCAGATACAAAAATCGAAGAAGAATAATATAAAATATTAATTAAAGAATGAATACTATTATGGTATTCATTCTTTTTTATTTATCTAAATTTTATAAATATAATAAATTTGTAATAAATTTGTCTTATTTAGCATATACGAGCAATATTACTTAGAGCCATAAGGATTTTGAAATAGTTTACTATAAAACAAAAACATCTTAAATTTATAGAAGTGTCGAAGAACGGCGTAAAATGGGCAAAAATAGCTTATGGTAACATAACTACTAACAATTTGACATTACTTTTTTTTATATTATAATAACAAAAAATGACAAAAGAGAAAACATTCCTAACAAGGATTGCTAAGTAATAACAATAGAAAACAAGGGGGAAAAAAGCATGCAAGCTACAAATACGAAAGAGATAAAAATCCCAACAGCAAAACAAGTTAGGGACTCAATAAAAGTCATTAAAAGAGATCGGAAGAACTGTAGATTATGATGCAGATAAGATAATTATAGCTATAAGTAAAGCTAATAAGGATGTTAAAGGAAAAGAAAAAATTTCTAGATTAAGTATAGAAGAGATTGTAAAGTCTATAGAAATAGAAAATTATAAATCAACAATATCTGTAGAAGAAATACAAGATATAATAGAAAGAAAGCTAATGGAGTTCGGAAAATTTGAATTAGCAAAACAATATATTTTGTATAGAGAAAGACATGCTTTAGTCCGTAGAGTAAATACAACTGATGAAAGCATTTTAACCCTTGTAAGAAATAAAAATGAAGAAACTTCTAGAGAGAATAGTAATAAAAATGCAGTACTTGTTTCTACTCAAAGAGATTTAATCGCTGGTGAAACATCTAAAGATATAACAGATAGAATATTATTACCAGAAAGAATTGTTAAAGCTCACTACGATGGTGTATTACACTTTCATGATAAAGACTATTTTTTACAACCAATGCATAACTGTATGTTAGTAAACATTGGGGATATGCTAGATAATGGAACAGTTATGAATGGAAAGCTAATTGAATCACCAAAAAGTTTTCATGTTGCTTGCAATGTGATGACTCAAATAATTGCTACAGTAGCAAGTAATCAATATGGTGGACAATCAGTAGATATACGCCATTTAGGAAAATATTTAAGACGTACATATGATAAATGTTATAAAAAACGTTATGAAAAATATATAGAAAAAGGATATACAGAAGAAGAAGCATCAAAAAGAGCACATGAAGATGCTATAGACAAAAGACAAGAAGAGTTGGAAGGAGGAGTCCAAACAATTCAATATCAAATAAATACATTAATGACAACAAATGGACAAACTCCTTTCGTAACTATATTTATGCATATAGATGATAACGACGAATATGAAGAAGAAGTAGCAATGATAGTTGAGGAAATACTAAAGCAACGTTATCAAGGAATTAAGAATGAAAAGGGAGTATACATTACTCCAGCTTTTCCAAAACTTATATATGTATTAGATGAAAATAATTGTCTTAAGGGTGGAAAATATGACTATATAACAAAACTTGCTGTAAAATGTTCTGCTAAAAGATTGTATCCAGATTATATATCAGCTAAACAAATGAGAAAAAATTATGAAGGAAACGTGTTTAGCCCTATGGGATGTAGAAGTTTTCTATCTCCTTGGAAGAATGAAAAAGGTGAATATGTTTTTGAATCTAGATTTAATCAAGGAGTTGTTAGTATAAATTTACCACAAATTGGTATAATTGCTAACGGTGATGAAAAGAGATTTTGGAAGTTATTAGATGAAAGATTAAATCTTTGTTATGATGCTTTAATGTGCAGACATGAAGCTTTAAAAGGAACTTTATCAGATTTATCTCCTGTTCATTGGCAATATGGAGCAGCAGCTAGATTAAAAAAAGGAGAAACAATAGATAAATTATTAGAAGGTGGATTTTCTACAATTTCTTTAGGATATATAGGAATATATGAAACAACGAAATTAATGAAAGGCGTAAGTCATACAGATCCTGAAGGAGAAGAATTTGCTTTAAGACTTATGCATCATCTAAGAGAAAAAGTAGATGAATGGAAAGAGCAAACAGGAATAGGATTTGGACTATATGGAACTCCAGCAGAAAGTTTATGTTATAGATTTGCTAGAATAGATAAAGAAAGATTTGGAGATATAGAGGATGTAACCGATAAAGGTTACTATACAAATTCTTATCATGTTGATGTTAGAGAAAAAATAGATGCATTTTCTAAATTAAAATTTGAAAGTCAATTTCAACCAATATCTTCAGGAGGAGCTATTTCATATGTTGAAATACCAAATATGAGAAATAATTTAAAAGCTCTAGAGGAAATTGTTAAGTTTATATATGAAAACATTCAATATGCAGAATTTAATACTAAATCAGATTATTGCCATGTGTGTGGATTTGATGGAGAAATTATAATAAACGATCAAGACGAATGGGAATGTCCAAATTGTGGAAATAAAGATCATAGTAAAATGAACGTAACAAGAAGAACTTGTGGCTACTTAGGAGAAAATTTTTGGAATGCAGGAAAAACAAAAGAAATAAAATCGAGAGTATTACATTTATAATAAAGGGAAGTGTTTAATATGCATTATGCAGATATAAAAAGAGTAGATATAGCAAATGGAGAAGGAGTAAGAGTTTCACTATTTGTTAGTGGATGTAGACATCATTGCAAAGGTTGCTTTAACGAAATTGCATGGAATTTTGGATATGGAAAAGAATTTACAGATGAAACAATAGATGAAATATTAAAAGACTTAGACCATGACTATATTGATGGATTAAGTTTACTTGGAGGAGAACCATTAGAACCTGAAAATCAAGAAGGATTACTAAGGTTAGTTGAAAAAGTTAAAGAAAAGTATCCTCAAAAGAATATATGGTGCTATACAGGATTTGACTTTGAAAAAGATGTTATGGGAAGAATGGTAGAACAATCTGATACTACTAAAAAATTGATTTCATATTTTGATGTAGTAGTTGATGGAAAATTTGATGAATCTAAAAAGAATATAGCACTTAAATTTAGAGGATCAGAAAATCAAAGAATAATAGATGTAAAACAAACTATGAACAGTAAGGTAATAAAATTATTTGAATTCTAACGTTTAAGACTAAAAACTATTGACAATTAAAAACATTTTAGAGTATAATATTAAACGTACAAAGAGCGTAGGTAAGAAAAAACCACCTAAAGACTCTAAAATAGAATCCCAAAAACTGTGTTAGAAGTCGGAAGGAGGGGAATTAAATGTCAGAAGTTAAAGTTAATAATGGAAATATAGAAGACGCATTAAAAAGATTTAAAAGACAATGCGCTAGAAATGGTGTATTACAAGAAGTTCGTAAAAGAGAACACTATGAAAAACCTAGTGTAAGAAGAAAGAAAAAATCAGAGGCAGCTAGAAAAAGAAAATTTTAATATAATTAAGACGCTTACCAATTTCTTGGCAAGCGTTTTTTGGTTATTTAATTTATAGGAGGTATATAATATGTTAAAAGAGAAATTACTAAATGATATGAAAGAGAGTATGAAGAATAAAGACACAATTAGAAAGAATGTTATTCAGATGATAAGAGCATCAATATTACAAATAGAGAAGGATAACCAAAAAGAAGTTAATGATGAAGAAATTATTCAAATAATCGCAAAAGAAGCAAAAAAGAGAAAAGATTCTTTAGCTGATTATGAAAAAAGTGGAAGAGAAGATTTAATAAGTGAAATAAAAGAAGAAATTAAAATAATAGAAGAATATTTACCAGCACAATTAAGTGTAGAAGAAATAGAAAAAATTGTTTCAGAAATTATAAGTAATTTAGGAGCAACTTCAATGAAAGATATGGGTCCTGTTATGAAAGAAGCAAAGGCAAAAATTGGAGCTAGTTCAGATGGTAAAACAATAAATGAAGTAGTAAAAAAATTATTAAGCTAATTTATCTGGAGTATATATGAATAAAAAAAATTTAAAAAATATTATTGCAGGTATTTTTATATTACTTGCATTTATAGCTACTAGTACAATTCCGTATATTCAAAATGGAGATGAGTTATGGACGTTTTCAAATACATATAAATTATATAATGGAATATCTTTATATAATGAAAATAATGTTATAGTTACTCCGTTATTCTTTTGGATAGGAAATATATTATTTAAATTATTTAGTGCAACATTTCTAACCTATAAAATATATAATTTATTAATAATATTTGCTTTATATTTAATAGTTTATAAAATATTAAAGGCCTGCAAAATTAAAGATGAAATATCAATAATAATAACTATAATTTCTATGTTTTTATATAGAATAGTTTCTAGAATTGGTGCAAATTATACAATTTTAGCATTAGTGTTTTTTATGGTAGGAATATTAAATCTTATAAGAAATAATGATAAAAAAATAAATATAGTTTTTCAAGGAATTATTACATTTTTAATATTTCTTACAAAACAAAATATAGGAATATACTATTTTTTAGGACTAATAGTTTATATATTAACTAAAAAAGAAAAAATAAAAGATATTATTAAACTTTGTATAACAATAATAATTCCAACATTATTATTTTTAGGTTATGAATATTATATTGGGGAACTTTATAATTTTATAAATTATGCCTTTTTAGGAATAGGGGAGTTTGCACAAAATAATATTATTGTTGAAGGATATACATATACTCAAATATTAATTGCACTTCAAATTGGTACAATTATAGCAGCAATTACACAAATGTTAGAAAATAAAAGAAAGAATAAAAAAGATGAAATTTTAAAGGTATTATTTATATTCAGCATAGTAAATATGATGTTTGAGTACCCAATATTTAACTTATATCACGTTTCAAGCGGAATTATAACGATTACTATACTATTAGCATATATTATATATGGATATGTGAGAAAAATAGAAATTAATCAAGAACAAAAAGATATATTAAAATCAATTATTAAAAATATATTGATTGTTATATTTATTGTATTAATAGTTTTAGATATTAATACAGCCGTATTTATTAATAAAGCATTTCAAGAAGAGAATAAAAACTTTAGAATGAATGATCCTTTTTATGGTGGAATTATATCAGAAGAAGAATCTGAATATGATGAAGTAATGCAATTTATAAAGGATAAGAGGAAAGAAGGTTCTAATGTAATTATATTTGATATAAGAGCTAATCTATATATGATACCTCTAAATGAGAATAATCAAGATTATGATTTGCCAATGCTTGGAAATTGGGGAAAAGATGGAGAAAATAGAGTATTGGAGGATATAAAAACAAAAACTAATACATATTTTTTAACATATGAAGAAACTAGAAATATAACTACGCAAGAATCTAAAAAAATCAAAGATTATATCAAAGAGAATTCAAGAAATGATGGAAAAATTGGCAAATATGATATTTATTATAAAGATTAGAGAATAAAGATATGAATATTTAGATATTTATATCTTTATTTTTGTTTAAAATGGTAATATAATAGGCAAAATAAAAGTATAAAATTGGAAGGAGAAAACAATAAAGATGAATTACTCAAATAGAGATTTAAAAGAAGGTATAAAACTTCACACAATAAAAACAGAGAAATTCAAAACTAATATAATTGCTATTTTTCTTACAGTTCCATTAACAAGGGATAATGTAACTAAAGATAGTTTAATAAGCTTAATTTTGCATAGAGGAAGTAATAATTTAAAAACACAAGAAGAAATAAATAAAAGATTAGAAGAACTATATGGAGCTACATTTGATTATGGAATAGAAAAAAGTGGAGATAATCATATTTTTAAATTTTATATTGAAAGCATAAATGATAGATTTGTAGAAAGTGAAGAAAATCTTTTAAAGAATAGTGTAGATATTTTGTCAGATATAATATTTAATCCACTAAGTGATAAAGAAGGTTTTAATTTAGAATACTTTAAAAGCGAGAAAGAAAAATTAAAACAAATAATAAATTCAAAAATAGATAATAAAAACAATTATTCTTTATACAGATGTATAGAAGAAATGTATAAACAAAAGGTGTTTGGATTATATAAATATGGATATACACAAGATTTAGAGTATATACAAAATACAGATTTATATGAAAGATATAAAGAAATTATAGATGAAAGTAAAATAGATATTTTTATATCTGGAAATATAGATGAAAAAGAAATTAAAATTTTAGAAGAAAATGAAAATATAAAAAAGCTTAAATCTAGAAGACCAAAATATAATGTAGAAAATGGACAGAATGATTTAGGTGTAACAGCAAATGAAAAAGAAATAATAGAAAGAATGAATGTAGCACAAGGAAAAATTGTAATGGGACTTAATATAAATGAAAACAATGCTAATACTTCATTTGTAGCTTTAATATATAATGCGATACTAGGTGGAACAGCAAATTCAAAATTATTTCAAAATGTAAGAGAAAAGGCAAGTTTAGCATATACAGCAAGTTCAAATTATTTAAAACCTAAAAATAATATATTTATTAGATGTGGAATAGATATAAATAATTATGAAAAAACTATTAAAATTGTAAAAGAACAGCTTCAAGATATGGCAGAAGGGAATTTTTTAGAAGAAGATATAACTAATGCTAAAAATACAATTATATCAACAATTAAAGGAATATCTGATGAACAAGATACAGAAATAACTTTTTATTTAGGACAAGAATTAGCATATAGAAAGACTAATTTAAATGAGTACAAAAATATAATAGAAAAAATAACAAAACAAGATATTGTAGCTTTAGCTAAAAATATATCTATAAATACAATATATTTTTTAAAAGACTAAAGGAGAGAGATAATGCAAATATTAGAAAATAAAAAATTAGGAGAAAAGGCATATATTGAAGAAATAGAAAATGAACCTAAAATTATTGTGGTTCCAAAGAAAGATGTAAATAAAAAATATGCAATTATAGGAATAAAATTTGGTTCTATAGACAATTGCTTTATAAACCCAAAAAACAATAAAAAAATTAATATTCCAGATGGAGTAGCTCATTTCTTAGAGCATAAAATGTTTGAACAATCAAATGGTACAAATAGTTTAGATACGCTATCTGCACTTGGTGTAAATGCTAATGCATATACAACAAATGATCATACAGCATATTTAATAGAGTGTACAGACAATTTTGATCAAGCTTTTGAAGAACTTATGAATTATGTTCAAAATCCATATTTTACAAAAGAGAACGTAGAAAAAGAAAAAGGAATTATTTGTCAAGAAATAACAATGTATGATGATGATCCATCCTCAAAAGTATATTTAAATATATTAAATTGTTTGTATACAAATAATCCCGTAAAAATTGATATAGCAGGTACTGTAGAATCTGTAAATAGTATAAATAAAGATATTCTATATGATTGCTATAATACATTTTATAATCCATCAAATTTAGTTATATCTTTATGCGGAGATTTTAATCCTTATGAAATTATTGATAAAGTAAAGCAAAAGATTGTAAAAAAAGATAGTTATAAAGAGATTGAAAGAATATATCCAGAAGAACCAAAAGAAATTAATAAAACTAAGATAGTAGAAAAAATGGATGTAAGTATACCAATATTTGTAATTGGTATTAAAGATACTCCTAAATTTAGCCAAGAATATACAAGAAAAAGTATTGCTTTAGAGATACTTTGTAATATAATTGCAGGCAATAGTTCGGCGCTATATAAAAAACTATATAATAACGGAGATATATTATCAGAATTTAATTTTGAATATGAGTCATCAAAAAATTATGCTCATTTATTATTAGCAGGACAATCAGAAAATCCAGAAAAGGTTTTACAGGAATTTATAAAAGAAATTAATGATATAAAGAAAAAAGGTATAAAAGAAGAAGTATTTACTAGAATAAAGAAGAAAGTTTATGGAGGATACATTACAGATTATAATGATGTATCAGATATAGCTAAAATGTTTATGATAGATTGTTTAAATAATGTGGATACTTTGAAATCTTTAGAAGAATTTTCAACAATTAATTTAGACTATATTAATCAAATTTTGAATGAAGTATTTATAGAGAAAAACATAGCAATTTCAATTATTTCGCCAAATTAAGAAGAAAAATGATGCATGAAGTCACAAAATAGCAAAAATAGTAATACGAAATATTGGCAAAAACCTACAAAAATAAGCTTTTTTTATTGATACTAAAATAGAAATATGTTAATATTTTTGTATACTAAAGAAAAAATGAAAAAAGGAGTGATTTTATGTTGAATGATGAAATATGTAAATTGAGGGATAAACTAAATGAAAGTGTAATAAAAGAAAAAGATTATAATATAATATATAAACTAAGTGTTGAACTAGATAATTTAATAGCTAAATATTATGCTAATGAACTAGTTTAATTAGTATATATTAAATAAGCATAAATTTGGAAAAAATTAATGTAAAAAATGTTGCAATTTGTATAAATATGTACTATAATGAATGTAAGTTCGAATTTATTAGGAGGATAAAACTATGAAATTAACAAAGAAAACAGCAAAAATAATTAATATAATTGTAATAGCAATAGCAACATTAGTAGTAATGAATACTATTGTATTTGCAGCAGCTCCTGCTGATGGATATGGATCAATAACAGCATCTTCAAGTACATTACAAGGATGTATGGCTACAATTACAGGTAGTATTTTAGGTATTGTACAAACAATAGGTATGGCAGTAGCTATAATAATGCTTGTAGTATTAGCTATTAAATACATTTCAGCTGCTCCAAACGATAAAGCAGAAATCAAAAAACATGCTGTAATTTATATAGTTGGTGCTGTAGTATTATTCGCAGCTAGCGGAATTGTTGGATTAATTAAAACATGGTCTAGTTCAACAGTTAAATAATGAATAAAAGAAAACATTGAATACTAATAAAAAAAGATTTTAGCATAACAGTTAAAATCTTTTTTTAATAATGGATACAAGAAAGTTGGTGATACCTATGATAAAAAATAAAAAGGTCATTACATATATTATTAGTTTTTTATGTACAATTTTTATATTAACAAATTGTTCATATGCATTAAACACAGGAAATTATGCAGCAATTTATACAGATAATGGTTGTCAATCTAAAATATTTACTATGGGTGGAGATTTTTTAGGAGTAGCACAAACAATAGGCATGGGAGTTGCCGTTGTAATGCTTGTTATACTTGGAATAAAGTATATATTTTCTAGTCCAGAGGATAAAGCAACTATTAAAGATAAGGCAGTAATTTATGTAACTGGAGCGATAATAATTTTTGCGGCCAGTGGATTAGTTGGAATGATAGGAAAATGGGCAACAAGCACTGTAAAATAATATAAAATTAAAAGCACTAAATACTAAGTATTTAGTGCTTTTTTAATTATAGATTATAATACTTTATTACATAAATATTACAGTTTATTTATTTTTTAAATACAAAGGTATAAAATGACTATAAATGTTGAAAAAACATTGATTTTAGGATATAATTTATATAATATCGCAATAATTATATTTTGGAGGGAAATTATGAAAGTCGTAGATAAAATTGTACTAATATTAATGATTGTATTGCTTGGTACAGTAGTGTTTTCTAAAACAACTTTTGCCATGGATGAATGGGATACAATGAAAAGCAAAGCAGATGCTTTTATTACAGAAGGAAAAAATCAAGGTGGAGAGAATGTAATTTCTGAAACAGATTTACAAGATTTTGCTATGCCAATAGCCAGAACTTTGCTTGCAATTGCAGCAGTTGTAATTACAGTAGTTACAGTAGTTATGGGGATACAATATGTAATGGCTAATCCTGCAGATAAAGCAAAGCTAAAACAAAAATTAATAGGTTTACTAGTATCAGCAATTGTTATATATGGTGCACAAGGAATTTGGGCAATGCTATACAACTTTATGAATACAGTAACAACAAAATAGATATAAAAAACAAAGGAGGAAAATGGAATGGGTACATATTATATTCCAAGAAATCTTAGAGGAGAAACAAGGCTTTTATATATATTTACAGTTAAATCACTAATAACAACTGGAATAGGTGCATTAATAGGTTCAATATTCTTTTTTATAATAGGCATGGTACTAGGAGAAAAAACTGTAGGAATAGTTATATTAGCTATATTTGCTGTTATTGGCTGGGCAATTGGAGCTCTTAAAATACCAACTATTGCAGGATTACCTTTTACTAAAAATGTAGGTGGAGAATCAATAGACGAAATATTAAAAAGATACATAAAATTTAAAATGAATAAAAAAGTATATACATATGTTAATTCAAAAGAAAATTTAGATGTAAATACAAAGGAGGAAAAATAGAATGGATATTATAATGTTGTTAAACATCGTTTTAGTAATTTTAGTGGTAATTATAATTGCATTAGCGGCAGCCTATTTTTTTATAGTTTATAGAAATAAAAATGTACAAGCAGAAAGAGAAAATAAAGATTCAAAAAAGGCGACTGCAACTTTTAATGGAATTCCAAAAGAAGAAATAAATAAAATTTTAGATTTTGATGAAATAAAAGATGATATGATCATAAGAAAAAATGGTGATCAATTTGTAATGGCAATACAATGTAAGGGTATAAATTATGATTTATTGTCAGATGAAGAAAAATTATCAGTAGAAGCAGGATTTGTACAATTCTTAAACACTTTAAGATTTCCAATTCAATTATATGTTCAAACAAGAAGTTTAAACTTAAGAAATATAATAGATGAATATAGAGTAAGAGTTGATGCGGTAGCAGAAGAAATAAAAGAATTAGAAATAAAAAGAAAAGAAGCTGTTAAAGAAGGAGATACTGCAAAAGAAGAGAAAATAGCATTTGAAATAAAAAGAAAACAAAATGTTTTAGAATACGGAACTGATATTTCAGAATATATAAGTAAGATGAGTTTAAATAAAAATGTTTTACAACAAAAAACTTATGTAATAGTTTCTTACTATGCTAATGAACTTGGAAATATATCAAATTACTCTAAAGAAGAAATAAGAAATATTTGTTTCTCTGAATTATATACAAGATGCCAATCAATTATAAGAACATTAGCTACTTCACAAGTATATGGTAGAGTACTAGAATCAGAAGAATTAGCAGAATTATTATATGTTGCATATAACAGAGATGATTCAGAATTATATCAATTGTCTAAAGCTTTAGATGCAGAATATGATGCATTATATAGTACAGGTAAAGATGTATTAGTTAAAAAACAAGAAAAGATTGAAGAAGAATTAGAAATTGAAGCAGTTGATTTAGCTACAGACAGTATATTAGCAGCTGATAGAAAAATAAAAGATGAAAAAGAGAGAAAAGCAAAAATAAGAGAGAAAGCTATAGAAATAGTAGATGAATATAAAGAACAATTAGAACCAGAATTATATAAAGCTACAAAAGAAGAAATATTAAATAGTGGAAAAACAGTAAAAGCTAAAGCTACAAAAGAAGATAAGGCAGAAGAAAAACCAAAAGCAACCAGAACTAGAAGAAAAGCCTAAGAGATTGGTAACTAAAGATGGGAGGAAAATGAGGTTATGAAAATAAAAAATAAAAAACAAGATGCTATAGAAACAACATCAGAAAGAAAACCAATGGGTATTTTAGAAAAAAATGCAAAAAACATAAAAGATTTAATAGCACCTGCAGGGATAGATACTTCACATATAAATCACTTAGAAATAGTATCAAATAGAACTAGATATGCAAGAAGTATGGTAGTTTCTACAATACCAAGAATGTGTACATTCCCAGAATTTTTAAGAAGTATGTATACATTTGGAGATTTAAACACATCAGTATTTATTACACCTGTTAGTGAAAGTACTTCACAAACAGATTTAAATAGAACAATTAATGAACTAGAATCAGAAAGAATTGTAGCTATAGATAGAGGAGATATCAACCGTGAAAGAATACTAGCACAAAAAAGATTAGAGGCAGAAGAGCTAAGAGATCAAATTGCTAGTGGATTCAACAAATTATTTGATTCCTCAATAATTTGTACTTTATTTGCATACAGTTTGGATGAATTAGATAAGGATACTGAAATGTTATCTTCAGAAATGTCTAAAACATTAATTGGTGTAAAGCCTGCATGGGCTATACAAGAGGATGCATTTAGAAGCAATATGCCATTTAATGATAATAAGTTAGATAAAGCACATACATTTGATAGAAGTTCAATGGCTACAGTATTCCCATTTTTTACTTCTGAAGTTGGACATGAAAATGGAATACCATTAGGTTTTAATAAACAAACTGGACTACCTATATTATTTGATAACTTTAACCCATCATTAACAAACTATAATATGGTTATATTTGGTAAATCTGGAGCTGGTAAAGGTGTTACAATTAAAACATTAACAGCTAGATCATCAGTATTAATGGGAATTGAAAGTTTAGCACTTGATGCCGAAGGCGAGTATGGTATAGTTGCTGAAGCATTAGGTGGAATAAATGTAACAATAAGTCCTAACTCAAATACTATTATAAACTTATTTGACCTTGAACCTGAAACTGTTAAAGATGAAATAACAGGTAGAGAAAGAGTTGTACTAAACGTAGAAAATAAAGTTGAAGACGTTACACAAGCTTTACTTACAATGGCTAGAGGTAGTACAAGAAGTGAAGAAGTTAACGAACTTACAAAACAAATTATAGCTGAGGCTATATATCAAGAGTATGAAGCACGTGGAATAAATAATGATTTAGATAGTTTATATGTAGAAGATAAAAGCAAAAAATTCTCAAAAGATTTTGTAGGAAGGGCAAAGAAAGAAATGCCAACTATAGGATCATGGTATAAAAGAATTGTTGAAAATGCTTCAAAGAATAATAACCCAGACTATAGATTCCATTATAGTTATTTAATTAAAGTTATGAAACAATATGTAAGAGAATATAATGGACAAATGGCGTACTTTGATGGACAATCAACATTTGAATTACTAGAAGGAGTGCCATTTATAAACTTAGATATATCTCAATTAGAGGAAAGATTTGCAAGACCACTTGCACAACAAATACTTCTTTCTTGGATTTGGGAAAAATATGTTAAGAAAAATAGTGAAGATAAAGAAAAAGCTAGTAAGAAAAGAGTACTTATAGATGAGGCATGGATGTTACTTCCATATCCTGAAGCCGTAGATTTCTTAAATACAATGGCTAGACGTGCAAGAAAAAGAAATGTTTCACTTGCAGTTATGTCACAAAAATTCCAAGACTTCTACGAAAAACCAGAAGTACAAGCAGTTTTAACTTCATCAGATACAAAATTATTCTTAGCACAAGATAAATCAGAAATTCAATACATAAAAGAAGTATTCAAATTAAGTGAAGGAGAAGCAGCTTTCTTAACAACTTGTAGCAGAGGAGAAGGATTATTAAAAGTTGGTTCTGATACAGCAATATTAACAATTAGACCTACAAGAAAAGAATTTGAATTTGTTGAAACAAACGTTAATAAAATGAAATTAATACAAGAAGAAAAGAGAAGACTTAATAAATAGAAAAAATGAAGGAGTATACATGAAAAGGATTACTATTGCTAGTATGATTATAATACTAATTTTTAATTTAATAGTAAACAAAGATGTAAATGCAGCATATCCAAGTGTTATAGATAATTCTATTGAAGAAGAGAATCTTACTCAAATGGAAAATTCTATAGATCCAGGAATAACAAATTCTTTAGGAGAAGAAGGAAAGACTAATATACATCAAGGAACTTCAAATGGCGATGGAACTTATTCTATAAGTGATGAAACAACAACAACTAAAAGTACTATAAGTTCTAGTGGTTCTGCAGCAGGAATAGTAGCAGGAATTATAAATATATTTCCAACACTTATAAGTTCTTTAATGAGTCTTATGGTGCTAAGTCAGGAACCATCATCTTCTACAATATCAGAATTTACAATACAGGATCTTGTATATAATAAATTTAGACTATTTAATATAAATTTCTTTAATATAGATACTTCAAGCAGTGATGCTAATAATACAATAAAAAGGAAAGTTGCAAAATGGTATGTAGCTGTTAGAAGATTAGCAATGGTTATTGCACTATGTGTATTAATATATATAGGAATTAGAATGGCAATATCAACTGTAGCTTCTGATAAAGCTGCATATAAACAAATGCTTATTGATTGGTTATGCGGATTTATATTAATTTTCTTAATGCAATATATAGTCGCAATAGCAATGTATACGGCAGAAGGATTTTTAGATATGTTACCAACACAATCTCAAAACTTGGAAGATACTCTAATTAACGGAAATGGAACAGAACTAGGTATTAAAGGACAAATGGAGGAAGCTAAAGGTTGGAATTTTGTAACGTCTTGTATACTATATTGGATGATAGTATACTATCAAGTTAAATTTATTATTTTATACTTAAAGAGGTTACTATCTACAACATTACTTATGTTTATATCTCCATTAATTTGTGTAATATATCCAATAGATAAATTAAAAGATAAAAAAGCTCAGTCATTTAAAGTATGGTTTAAAGAAATGCTAGTTAATATATATATACAACCTATACATGCGATAATGTACATAGTTTTTATAGCTTCTGCATCTGAAATTGCAAAAGCAGCTCCTTTATTTGCAATAGTATTTTTTGGAGCATTATCAAGAGGAGAGAAGATAGTTAAAAACATATTTAATATAAGAGGATTATCATCAATTAATTCATTAGGAACAATAAAATTAAGGCGGTGGTAAATAGTATGAAAATTAAAGATAAACAAAAATTCAAAAAATCTATTTTAATCACAATAGCGATATTATTAATGGTGATGATATTGGTAGCTATGCTTATAAAAAATATAAATAAAAAATATAATACAATTGAAGACTTCGGAAGTGTAAAAGAAGTATTAGAATACTTGGGTTGTACATATATAAGAACAGAAAATTCGAAAGATGAAGATTATAAAAAAAATGTACTTGTTAAGTTTAATAAAGATTTATATGAAGATGAAATTAGCAATGAAAGATTTTTCAATAATTTAGTACAAATGGTTACTAGAGTTAATGAATATAAAAGTATAATGCTTACAGACACAGAAAGAAATATCATAATTAAAATTAAGTGTGATGAAGATAAAAATACATTTTTAACATATTATATAAATGATATTGAGAACTATTTTGCAAAGCAAGATTCAAATAATAGTATAAGTAATTTTCAAGAAGAAGATAATACTAAAATAGCTATTAATTCTAATATTTTAAAGAAAGCAATAAATAGTAAATGGGTAACTAATGATATAAATTTCGGAAGTAAAGATAGCGAATTTGAGAATTATAATATTTACTTTGATGAAGGTATCAAAGTAAGAACTGTTACAAACAAAGCTTTTAATATTGTATTTGATACAAATTATAAAGAAGATATAGTAAATAATATCAAAGTAGGTACAAGCCTTGAAGATGTAAAAGATAAACTTGGAACACCAACTTATGAAGATTCATCAAATAATGTTATAGGATATAGAAATAGTAATATATATATATTCTTTACAGAAGAGGAAATATCAGTTTACAGAGTAGAGAATACATACAATGAAAAATTTTATCAGCTAGTAGAGAAATTTGTAAATAGTGAAATTGATTTTCAAGAATTTGTAAACCAATTAACTACATTGTGGCCTGACTACGATGCATATGCTAATACGAAAGAATATTATATGCTTACATATGCTTTAAATGGAGTTAAAATTGCTGTTACTCCAGAAAATAAGGATGGGATACACTTATATAGTAACTATCTTGGACTAAAACAAAATGAGGATATACAAAAATTTATAGATTCAGGTAAAGTACATGTAGATACAAAAACAAATTTAGTATTTGAAAATGAAAAACAAAGATTATCAGCTAGTAAAGACTTAGAATATTCATATATAAATTATATGAATAATATGGAACAAGATAAACCTACAAGTAATTTATTTTATTATAGAGTTTATAAGTATGATGATGGCTCTATATACAAGGTAGGATTTTTATCAAAAGATAATAAAAATGCAAACAATGAACTAAAAGATAGTATAAATAGTTACATATGGTATGATGACTCAATATTTTTATATGGAAAAACAAGAGACGGAATATATGCATATGACGTAATAAATAGACAATCAAATAAATTAATAGATGGACAAGATAATTTTGAAATTAAAGGTATAGAAGAAAATAAATTAAAATATGATAATAAATCTGTAGAATTAAAAAAATAAAAAATGAAATAAAGGGGAGAAATAATACATGAAAACAAAAATGAAGATACAAGAGCAATTAAAAAGAGTTTTATGTACAATTATGTTAATTGTATTATTTTTCCCAGCCTTAAAAGTAAATGCAGCAGTATCTAAAGAAGATGCTGGAGCTGCAATAGCAAGTTTTGCTATTGATTTTTATAATAAATATGGAACTAGAGTACATTGGTATGATGTAAATCTTAACGATGCAAGCAGTTATGGTAAAAGAGCTGCAGCATATAACGAAGCAACAGTAGGTAGTATGGCTGATTATTATATGGATTGTGTTGGTTGGGTTAGCTATGCAATACATCATGCTACAGGATTAGATGATAGTGGTCCAAGTTCTGGTAGAGGATCATTTGTCGCTCCACCAGGAGGATGTGGCCAATATTTTGAAGAGGTTACAGGACAAGACTTAAAGCCAGGAGACATATTATGTAATAGTCACCATGTTATGATTTATGTAGGTAATGATAAATTAATAGACTCTAGAAGTGCAAATGGACTTACATATACAACTTTAGCAGAATATGGAAATATAAACTATGCAAGAGCAACATATGGACCAGGAGCAAATGGAGTATATGATCATGTATATAGAATAAATGATGCAGGTGCGGCAGCAATTAATGAGAGCGACTTAGTATCAATAATATCTGGATTAAACACAGGTAGTAGCGAAAAAAAAGACTATAATTACCATGGTTTACCAACAGCAGGAGAATTTACAGGTTCTAAAGGAACTTTAAGTTTATTAAAAGCGATAATTAATGTGTTGTCACAAATTGCTGATTACTTAATAGGTTTAATGACATTAGGTATAAAAATAGAATTAATAGGTTGGACAACTTTAATAGAAAATTTAATTACAGATGTTGTAAATGAGATTACTGGAACAGAATTAACTGCGGCATCTAATACACCAAATCCTAGTGGAGAGTCTTCAACAGAAGATAGCGATAGCTTATATACTCCAGATGCAAAGGAAACAGTAACAGGATTTTTTACAGATAAGAATGATAGACTAACAGTAGAAAAAATTATATATAACCAAGTACCAATTTTTGATGTAAACATATTTAATATTAATGAAGCAGGAGGACAACAATTAGATCCAGATGGAACTTTAGCAACAATAAAGAAGAATATTGCAAAATGGTATTATGTATTTAGAAATATTTCTATTATAGGATTACTAATAGTATTATTATACCTAGGAATAAGAATGACAATTTCTACTGCGGCATCTGACAAAGCAGTATATAAAAGATACTTAAAAGACTGGGTAGTAAGTTTTATTATAGTATTTTTTATACACTATATAATGATATTTATACTAAATGTTAATGAATACTTAGTAGATTTAATGAAAAATAGTTCTCCGAATAGTGAATATTTCTTATATGAAACAGTAAGAACTAAAGCATATGAACTTAAATTTACATCAGGTATTGCAGGAACAGTAATGTATATGGTTTTAGTATATTTATTAGTAAAATATATATTTATCTATATGAAGAGATATCTAACTATAAATATATTGGCTGTAATAGCACCAATAATTGGTATTACATATTCTATAGATAAAATTAAAGATAATAAGAGTCAGAGTTTAGGAGCATGGCTAAAAGATTTTACTTTTACTACATTATTACAAACAGTACATGCACTTATATATACAATATTTATTCCAATAGCATTAGAATCTTCTGAAGAAAATATTGGAGGAATAGTATTTTCATTTATATTATTAAACTTTATGGCAAAAGCAGATAAGATAGTTACAAAAGTATTTGGAATGTCTGGAGGAAAGGCCTTAAGTAACATACTAAAAGGTGATGGACAAAAGAATTTATTTGCAAAACTAGCAGCTGTAAAAACTATAGGCAAATTCTATGGAACAGGTGCAAGAATGGCAGGTAGAGCTATAAAAGGAGTAGGAACTACAATTGGACAAGTTGGAGGTATTGTAATACCAGAACATACAAGATATAGATTTAATACTTGGTATAATGATACAGCTGATAATGTACTAGGTGAGAACCATTTCCTTAATAAAAGAAGAACAAATAATATACAAACTGTAAGTGGAATAGATAGTAAAATAAAAGCTAAAAAACTTGAGTTTAGAAGAGCAGCAAAAGCACAAATTACAGGACCATTTAAGTTTGCAAAAACAGGTGTTAAATATGCATTTGGAGCTATGGTAGCTGTTCCAACATTAGTAATGGATCCAGGAGAGGGAATTAAGAAAGTACTTGAAGTAAGAGGTACTAGACAAATTCTAAATTCTAACGCAGAAAATTCAAAATTAAAAGCACCAAAAGCAGGTCCAGGTTCTTTGAATGGCATAGTAATAAATAGGACTAAAGCTAAGAAACGGAGCAACTGATTTAGATGGAAAACCTGTTAAGAAATCTACAGGTGTAAGAGCTGCAATAAAAAATAAAGCAACTACAGCTCAAATGCTTCAATCAAGATTTTCTAAGAGTATATCTATGTTAGAACAAGCAAAATCATTAGAAGAAAGCATAATAATGGGATATGGTGGAATTAAGCAGAGTGTTAATGATAGATTAAACAATAATTCTGCAACACCAGCTGCAGCAAAAGTACCAGGAGTTATATTAGCAAAGTTAAATGATCAATATGACAAAATGGTAGAAGAGATATTTAAAGAAGTTAACGAAACTGATATTCAAGCAACAATAGAAGAATATGTAAAAAAAGAAAAGACAACAAAAATAGAAACATCAGATATTGGAACTATAGTAACAATGTTACAGTCAAGATTAGATAAAAATAAAGAAAATAATATTAAAATATCAAGTAGTGATTTAACTTCTAATATAGAAGAGACAATAGAAGAAAGTGTAAATGATAGATTAGCTAAAGGAATTGAAAATGTATTGAAGAAAAATGATGTACCTTCAGATGCTATAGATTCTAAAAAGCAGAAAAATATTGCTAAAGAATTAAAGAAAGTTTTAGCAAAAACAGATGATGATCAAACAATATTTGATGCACTTGAAAAAGCACTAGAAGATAATGGTGTAACAGCAGACATTAGTAACGATATAAAGAAGGATATTGTTAAAAACTTAAAGAGAAGAATGGAAGGACAAAAAGATAAAGTATATACGCCAACAGAAATAATTGGAATCCTAAAAAAAGGATTAGATAAAAAAGGAAGTATAGAAAGAGAAACTATACCATCTGAATTTGAAGATATAGCGCATGATATGGAACAACTTAAGGAATTAAATAATCAATATGGAAAAGATTTTGGACAAAAAATATTTACAAAAGAAGAATTGATAAAAGCAATGAAAGAAACAAAGAATGCTAAAAAATTTGATTTATATGATTCTCTTATGCAAGGAGAATAATAAATAGAAAGGTAAAATGTTATGAAAAAGAAGACCTTAAAAATTATTTCAATAATTATAGCAGCAATATTACTAATTGCATGTATGACGATGGTGTCCCAGGCAGCAGGGGCTACTCCAGATGAAGAAAATACATTTTTAGATGGAGTAGCATTAGTTGCAGATGGGCTTGTGGGTATATTATTGTTACCATTAAAGATATTCATAATTATAATAGGTACTGTAATAAGAGCAATAGCTGGAGGTATAGCACTTATTGGAGGAACGAATGGATTAGGAAATACATTAGATACTATAATGCTTTCGCCAGAAGATATTATTTTTAATAAAGTAAACTTAACAAGCGTAGATGTATTTGACTTTTCCGTATCAGGAGCAATGCTTACAATAAGACAAAATATTGCTATGTGGTATTATGCTTTAAGAAATTTATCGATAGTAATTCTATTGATAATTCTTGTATATGTTGGACTTAGAATGGCATTATCTACAGTAGCAGAAGAAGAAGCAAAATATAAGAAAATGCTAAAAGACTGGTTAGTAAGTTTTATATTAGTATTTTTATTACACTATATAATTATATTTACAATATGGGTAAATAATGGATTAGTTGATATATTTGCAAAGTCTTTATCAAGTACATCGCAATTTGGTAATGCAATAAACGACGTATTACTAAAAGCTGTAGATATTAGACTAAGCGTAGGTATGGGCTCAGCAATAGTATATGTAATGTTATGTATCTTAACATTAATATTTTTAGCAATGTATATAAAACGTATGCTTACAGTATCATTCTTAATTTTAATAGCACCTATTATTACAATTACATATTCAATAGATAAAATGGGTGATGGAAAGTCTCAGGCACTAAATACTTGGCTAAAAGAATTTGTATATAATATTTTGATACAACCATTCCATTGTCTAATATATTTAATATTTGGTACAACAGCTGTAAGCTTAATGAATGGTTCATTATCTTCTAGCATATTGGCAATTATAATGATTATGTTTATTTTACAAGCAGAAAAAATAATTAAGCAAATATTTGGATTTAAAGCAAGTAGTTTAGGAGAAGGTTTAGCTTCAGCAGCAGCACTAGGTGCTGGTATAAAATTAGCATCTAATAGTTTAGCAAAAGGAGGAGCAAAATCATCTGGTGCAGTTGGTAGCGGATCTGGATCTTCAAGTTCTGGAAGTTCAGGAGGAGGCAACGGTGGAACTCCAAGTAAACCTGCTAATATTAATAATACAGCAGCAGGATATGCCTCATCTTCTGACGGATCTTCTGGAAGTTCAAGTACTCCATCTCCATATACTCCACCAACATCTAGTGGAAGTAAAGCAGCACAAGTTGGAAGTTTATTAGCAAGTAAAGGCAAAAAAGTAGGAAAAGCGACATTAAGCAAATTAAAACCTTCTTCTCAATTCAGAATGGCAGCTAGAATGACAGGTGCAGCTTTTGGAGCAGTTACAGGAGATTTAAATACAGCTTTGGCTATGGGAACAGCTGGAGGAGCAGTTGGAACAAGAGTAACAAATGCAGCATCAAATGCATCAATACAAAAAAGAGTAAAACAAAATGAACGATATTTTGCAAATGCATACTCAGATTATGCTCAAGATACTGGAATGGATGAAGATGAATTAAGAGAAAAAACACAAGCAATTTTGGATATGGATATGAAAGATATAGCAGATCAAGATAAAGCATATGCAAGCTTTGTATATGCAATGAGAGATACATATTCAGATGCAGGGGAAAATGATCCAAGAAGAAAAGTATTAGATACAATACATGAAATACATAGTGGAAATATACAACCAAAACAACCTAAAAAATAATTATCTAATTATTAGAAAGGGAAGTAAAAATGTCAGATAATTTTGATGAAGTAAATAAAGGGCTTGATGAAGAGGAAAGAGAATCTTCAGGAAAAAGACAAGATTCTGGTCAAAGTGCACAAGAAAAAGCAGACAATATTAGAGACATGGTAAAGAAAGCAAGAGACCTAAAAGAAAAACATGATTCAAGTGGTTCAGAAGTTAATAGTTCATCAGGAAGAGGCACTCAATCAGGAGGTGCCTCTTCAGGAGGCACAGCAGGAGGAGGTACTTCAGCAGGTGGTACTTCAGCAGGTGGAACGGCAGCAGGAGGGACAGCAGCAGGAGGGACAGCAGCAGGTGGAACAGCAGCAGGAGGTGCAGCGGCAGGTGGAACAGCAGCAGGAGGTGCAGCGGCAGGAGGTGCGGCAGCAGGAGGTACAGCAGCAGGAGGTGCGGCAGCAGGAGGTGCAGCAGCAGGAGGTGCAGCAGCAGGAGGTGCAGCAGCAGGAGGTGCAGCAGCAGGAGGTGCAGCAGCAGCGGGAGGACTTGCAGCGGCAGCTTGGCCAGTAACACTAGCTATTTTGATTATTGTTGCAATAATTGTTATTATATTATTAATAATTGGAGCTATATCATTTTTTACTACTGTACCAGGAATGATGATGGATAAAATTACAGAAATAAGTAGTGGATTTTGGAGAGGATTTAAAAGCTTTTTTGAAGGAAATGCTGCATACATAACAGAAGAAGATCAAACAACATTAGCAGAATATATTGAAAATATGGGATATGATGTAGTTGGATATGGCTTTGCTGCTCCAAATGAGGTATCAATAACCACAGAAAATACAGATACAGGTTCTAATGAAACAGTAACAATAAAAAGTAAATATTTATTTGCATATTTACTTGCAGACTATAATACATATGCAATTCATAGTTCAGTCAAAGATGCAATAAGTAACTTTTGGGCTTGGCTTTGGGGTTCAGAACAGAAACCATTGTCGGGAATGTTAAAGTTTGATGATGATGGTTGGCTTGATATTGATACAGACGTTGAAGTTGATAGAGATTCAAAAACAGTAACAATAACAGTTTGGAATCCAGAAATAGAATGGCTTAATGTTTTTAATACGGATCAATATACTTATAGTCTTGATGGATGGACAGGTAGGTATGGAAAACCATTAGAATTCTTATTAACACTACATTTGTCTACAATGGCACCGGATTTAGCATATCATGTTGCATCAGATAAAGAATTCGATACGAAAGTGCATATTAACTTTGTTGATGTTGAGGCACATGTAAGGTTACAGTATGTTATAAACGCAGCTACTATAAGTTCATTAAAATCAGATGATTATGAAGGTGTTGTGCTATGGGAGATATCTGGATTAGAATATCTAGAAAATAAAATTGGAGCGGATGGAACTTTAATTCTTTCACCAGATGACTTGATTACTATAGAAGATAAAATGGTAGTAAGTGATCCACTAATAGGTGCTACAGAATATGATGAAGATGTAGTAAGTGCTATAGAAGCAGTAGGTATGACTAAAGGTGGATTAAGAGATGCTGTATCAATGTGTAAGGAAAATAGTGGTAAAGGAAAGCAATTGTTAACAAAACAACCATATATCACATATGTAGAAAAAGCTTGGTATAAAAATATATATTTTGTAATAAATAATGAAATAAGAAATGCCGTTTCAGGAGATGAATGGCTACAGAGTGCACCAGATTTTGATGCTTATGAGTATGTAGATGCTGGAGAAAAGCCAGTTGATCCATATGACTTCCATCCATCAGCAGATTCAGATCATGCAGATATTGTTTCAGATACAAGCAAAGGTGTATATCAAGTACTAGAAACAAGACAAGATCTTCAAATATCTCAAAAATCTCAGCCATTAAAAGGTAGTACAAATTCTAGAATAAAAGAATTATTCGTAGGTGCAGGAAATGATGATGTAGAAGGAACAAATCCAAAACCAGAATATTATATATATGATGGAAGTAGAGAAACAGCAGAAGCAATAGAAGAATTAAGAGAAAAAGAAGAAGATTTTAGAAGTTCAGGAAGTCATACAGAAAAAGAAGTAAGTGAATATATAAATTCAATAGATGAAGATGATTTATATAGAGAAATAGATTTTAATAAAAATTCATTATCTGCATTAACAATATTAGAAAATATGAAGACAGAAGATGCAGACTTTATACTAAGAGATTTTAAAGCATTATTAATAGAATTGAAATATTTTAAAGCATCAGATTTAGATGATAAAAATATAGGATTATTAGATTGGATAGTACCAGACTATCAACCAGCTGATTGGCCTAATAGAAAGTATGAAAAACAAAATTATGAATATGGAACATATATAAGAAGTAAACAATCAATGGATTCATTAGTACAAGATGGGCAAACACAAAATAATGGTGGAAATGGATTTCAAACAGAGCAAACAGCAGAATCTGGAGATGGGTTCTCAAGTACTACAAAAGTTAATAATGCAACATATAGAAACTATAAACAATATACTGGTTCGTATGCAAATAAAACATATTGGGGTGGAACAATGTCATCATCTGGTTGTGGTCCTACAGCAGCAGCTATAGTTGCTTCAGGATATGGAAAATTTGAAGGTACACCAGATAAAATGGCAGATATAATGGTAACTGAAAGTACATTAGAAAAAGTACAAAATGCATTAAATACATATAATATTAGTTCTAGTGTTCATTATGCTACAAATACACAAACAACAGTAAATGAAATAAGAGCAAGCTTAAATGAAGGAAAACCAGTTCTTGTTCTTATGTCAGAGACTAATAATAGTTCAAGACCATCACATCAATTTTCAAATTCAGGACACTTTGTAGTATTACTTGCTGAAGAAAATGGAACTTTAATAATGTCTAATCCAGGAAGAGGTGGAGAAGACGGAAATAAAGATACCCAAGGTTTAGAAGCATTTGTAAGAGATTATATGACAGATAATTGCTCAAGCTCAAATAGAGGATACCTAATATTTGATAATGCACCTAATGGTTCTTCAACAGTATCTGTAGGTTTTGATGCAAATACAAAAGTTATTACACCAGGAATTGGTGAAGTTACAAAAGTTTCTAGTGATTCTATAACAATTAAATTTACAGAATCAAATTTAGTTAAAGATATGACAATGACAATTAAAGGATTTACAGTAGATTCTTCTATAACTGTAGGAACGATGCTAAATAAGGAACAACAAATAGGTACAACAACAAATGGAGATATTTTACTAATATTAAGAGCTCCAAATAAATCTATTATTGAAAATATAGAAGATTATATGCCACCACCAAATACATCAGCTGGAACATCAGCATATTATGGTGATTTAACAGAGGATGAGTTTGAATTTTTTGCAGCAGTATTAGTTGCAGAAAATGGTTCAAGTGCAGATACAATGGCAGCTGTAGCTCAAGTTATAAAAAATAGAGCTTTAGATACAACGCACTTTACAGATGTAAATACAGTGCCAGAAGTTTTAATTGCACCAGGACAATATGGAAGTGTATATAAAGTGCCAGGATCCGGTTCAGGACCAACACCTGGAGGAGGAGAAGCAACTCCATCGGCAGGCGCTAGAACATATAATTTAGCGGGTAAGGGTGAATATTGGGTTGGAAATAACCATACTCCTAGAGAAGCAAATGATACTTCTAGACAAGTTGCAAGAGAAGTATTAGATGGAACAAGACAAGATACAGTTTCAGCTCAAATGGGAAAATTGGCATTATACCAAGTTACACTTGCATCTTATCCAAGTCATGATAGTTGCTGTGTTGAATTTGGAGAACTATATGCTCACTCATGGGGATGTTTAACTGGAAACCATCAACAAGATAGTTGTACATTACCATAAACTAATTAATATAGATTCAGTACTATATTGTACTGAATCTATATTAAAAATATTACTAAAAGGAGAAAATTATGAGTAAATTAGAAAAATTTTTGATACTTATAATAATAATAAATTTATTTGCAAGTATATTTATTATATTTGGTAAAAATAAAAATGAAGAAATACAAGTATTTGAAATAGGTAATTATGATGAATTTGTAAATACTTATATGGCAGGACCATCACCAGAAAGATATAGAAATTTTGTACAAGAATTAGTAGAAAATAAGTTTGATACTTTATATAAAGAAACTGAAGGATTATCTGATAGTGATTTAAAGAAATATTATGATAAAAATAATACAACAAATGATATGGTTTCTTTATCAAGTATTAGTTCAAATTATGGAATCTCTGATTATACCAATTTTGAAAAACTAGTAAAAAAATTACGTGTAATTAATGAAAAAGGTGCTAAATATAAAAAGTGTAATATAATAAAACAATCTTGTAAAATGAATTCAGATTATACTACATCTGAAATTATATTTACTTATAGTAAATCTCAAAAAATAAAAATGACAATTGAAATGTCAAATTTAGTTCAATATGATATACAAATGTTTAAAATATCTGTAAAGGAGGATGAGTAGTTTGAATAAGAAAAATAATCAGCCCTTTACAATTATATTAGCGATTATTGCCTGTTTATTAACAATAATAAATATTAGATTATATATTTCAAAATATCAAAAAGAGATAATAGGAAACGAAGTGAATAATCAAGTAACATCAGTTACTAAAAAAACTGATGAACAAAAGAAAGCTGAATTAATAGAAGAACTAAAAACAATGAATGAAAGAGACAGAATGGAAAGATATTTTGGAGAATATATAGATTATATTGAATCTGGAGAATATGAAAAAGCATATGCTCTTTTATACCCAGAGTTTAAACAAAACTATTTTAAAACTTTAGATGATTTTAAAAAATATGTAAGTGAAAAATATCCAGACATAATAATTGTTGACTACGACAATATAGAAAGACAAGGAGAGTATTATGTTTTATTTATAAATATTCCAAAAGCAAACGGAACAAGTGAAACTATTAGTCAAAATATAGTTTTATATGAAAAAGATTATGCGGAATACTATATTTCATTTAGTATGTAAGGAGTTAAAAATGGATTTTTGGTTAAAAATAAGATTAAAAGTAAATGGTTTCTTTAGAAAATATAAAAATGCAATTATTTTAGTAATAATAGCATGGGCAATAGTGATAGCTATTAATTATTTACTAAAATATTTAAATGATAATAAAGCACCATCTACTACATATACACCTAATAAAGCTGTTATGGATGATAGTACAGTTCCTTCAAAATTGCAAGAACCAATTAATGAGCTAATATCACAATTTGTTGGATATTGTAACGATAAAAATTATGAAGCAGCATATAACTTAATAGATGATGAATGTAAAGATGCACTTTATCCTTCAATAGATATATTTAAGTTATATGTAAATAATATATATAAAACTAAAAAAATATATAATATTCAAAACTTTTCTAATGTAGGAAAGAACTATATTTATGATGTTCGTATATTAGATGACATAATAGCTACTGGAACAAATGGTAGTGGATATGTATACTATGAAGAAAAATTTGTAATGAAAGATACAAAAAATGGATTAAAGATGTCTATAGGTGGGTTTGTAGATAAGGAAGATTTAAATATAGTAGCAGAAGATGAATATCTAAAATTTAATATACAATATAAGTTAGTTGATTATGAAACAGAAACTTATGTTATAGAAATAACAAACAGATCTCAATATCCAATTATATTACAAGATGGAACATTATCAAATGAGATAGAATTAAATATTGAAACACAAAAACGATCAGCAAAAAATTCAACAGATAATTTAATGATGATAAATCCTAGAGATACAAAAACATTTAAGATTACATTTACTAAGTTTGTAGATGATGGAAATAATTCAACAGAATTAATATTTAATGCAATAAGAGTACTAAATTCATATTCAGGGGATAAAGACTTAAGAGAGCAAGAGGTAAATAATGCAGTGGATAAATATAGTTTGAATATTAAGTTAGAAGAATAAGGAGTTAGATTTATGGATAATAAGTTACAAATAAGTGACCAAAGTAAACAATCGCAAATGATGCAGGTTCAAGAACAAAATCAAGTTTTAACATTACAAAAAATGAGAGAATTAGAAAAAGAAATTGATAATAAAAAAGAAGAAGTTCAATCAATTAAGGATATTATAAAAGTAGATAATGTAGAGCTTAATCCAATGCTTAAATTAAATGAAGCATATTTAGTTGAATTAGAAAATGAAAGAAATGAATTATCTTATCAATTATATACAGAAAATGGTTTAATAGGAATAAGTAACGAAGAAGGATTAATTGAATTAGATCCAAACTACATAGCAGAAATGGATGAAAAATTTGGAGAATATGGTGGAGAATATCTTATTCCAGCAGAAAATAAGATGCTTGATCCTAATGTCTTACAAGAACAGTCTTTAGAACCATATAGAAAAAGTGAACTTGAAAATAATATAGATAAGAATGAACCTAATAAACAAGAAAAAAGGGAAAATCCAGATGAAACAATGTCAAAAATAGAGTCAGACTTAGGGTGTGACATATCCTCATGTATTAGAATAGAAGATGAAGATTTTTCTC
The DNA here is from genome assembly GCA_963557785.1 of uncultured Clostridia bacterium. GTDB lineage: Bacteria > Bacillota > Clostridia > TANB77 > CAG-508 > Merdicola. The sequence goes on from CAUWBF010000002.1 coordinate 63,018, forward strand.
AAGAAGTACTAGGACATCAAACTGGACATCAAGAAAAATATATTGCATATTCAAAAAGCAGAAATACATTTCTTTTAATAGGAAAAAATGGAAATAATTTTGAAGAAATTCAAGATATTTGTGGAGCACAAGGTGGAGGAGAAGCCGCAAGAAAAACATATTGTGAATATGATGAACAAGGAAGAGCAGTAGATGTAGAAGCACCATCATTTGTTATGACAAGAAATGATGGAAAACAAGGAGCTTTAGCTATTGATATGCATTATGGAGAAATATGCTTAAGTAATCTAACTCCAAATGAGCAGGAAGTAGGAAAATATGATAGTGAAGAGATTAGAATTGGACATTCAATAAAGCCAACTCCTGATGAAATAGAACTTGCAAAAGAAAGAGAAGAAAAATCAAAGGCTATTGCTGAAAAAGAAGAGGAAGTTAGACAATTAAAAGAAAATAAAGAAGATACTGATAACGAAGAGAATGAAGGAGAAAGAACACAAGAAGTTGAAGAAGCTGAAAAAGAACTTGACGAAATGAAAGCAAAGGCAGAAGAAGATGATGATATATATGATTGGAGTACGGGAAGACCTATTCCAAGACATTAATCATTTTAAAAGGCATAAAATCACCTATATTGAATAAAATCATATAGGTGATTTTTTATGTATAAAATTAGAAATATTATAACATTAATAATAATTTGCAATATTATTACATTAAACTTTAATTTTGTATTAGCAGATGATGATATAGATGATGAAAATATTGAAATGGATACATTAAATGTTTCAGCAGATTTAAGTAATGAACCAGAAGTAAATTCTAGATCGGCTATTATATATGATAGGAAAAGTAAAGAAATAATATGGGGAAAAAAAGAAAATGAAAAAAGAAAAATGGCATCAACAACCAAAATAATGACGGCAATTATAATTTTAGAAAAATGTAATCTAAATGATACAGTTATAATATCAAAGAAAGCGGCAGGAACAGGAGGTTCTAGATTAGGTTTAAAAGTAAATGATAAAGTATCTGTAGGTGACTTACTATATGGACTTTTATTAGTATCGGGAAATGATGCAGCAGTAGCTTTAGCAGAGTATACCGCAGGAAATATAGCAAGTTTTGCAGAACTTATGAATAATAAAGCAAAAGAATTAAAATTGGAGAATACTAATTATATTACTCCGCATGGTTTAGACTCAGATGAACATTATACAACAGCATATGAACTTGCAAAAATGACAGACTATGCGTTAGAAAATACAACATTTGCAAAAATAGTGAATACTAAGAGCTATACAGTTACAATTAATGGTAATCCTAAAAAATTGTCTAATACAAATGAATTATTAGGAAATTTAAGTGGTGTAAATGGAGTAAAGACAGGATTTACAAATGGAGCTAATAGATGTCTTGTTACATCTGTTAATAGAAAAAATATGAATATAATAACAGTTGTATTAGGAGCAGATACTAAAAAATTTAGAACGGTTGATAGTGTAAAGTTAATAGAATATGCATATTCTAATTATAAAAATATAGAAATAACAGATTTAATAAATGACAAATATTCTAATTGGAAAGAAACATACGGGAAGAAAGTTGTTGTAAATAAGGGAATTCAAAAAAATATAGAAACTAAATTAGAAGACATAGAAAAAAAATATATTACTATAAAAAATGGAGAAGAAGACGATATATATGTTCAAATTGATTCTATAGATTCTTTAGAAGCGCCAGTTCAAGAAAGAATAATTATAGGAAAAATAAAACTATTTGTAAATGATGAAATAAAAGTAACTATAAACATCATTAATGATAAAAAAGTGGAAAAAATGAATGTAATTGACTATTATAAGAAGCTATTAACTAATAATTTTGAGAATATGTGTGAAGTTTAATTAGGAGGGAGTTTTATGCACGAAATATTAAAAACAACTTTACTGGGACTCTTTTTTGGAACATTTGGAACAACTATTGGAGGAATAATAGGTGTAGTTATAAAAAGAAATTCAAATAAATTTTTAAGTTTTATTTTATCATTAGCTTCTGGACTTATGATGTCTATAATATGTTTTGATTTAATACCAGAAGCATTAGAAATATCAGATATATTACATATACTAATTGGAATTATATTGGGAATTATTGTTATGATTATATGTGATTTATTTGTACAAAATAAATTTAGTAATAAATCTAAAGGTAGTACTTTGTTGCAAACGGGAATTATTGTAAGTATTGGTCTTGCAATTCATAATTTTCCAGAAGGTCTAGCTATAGGCTCAGGTTTTGAATCTTCTTTAAAACTAGGATTATCACTAGCTTTAGCAATTGCAATACATGATATTCCAGAAGGAATATCAATGGCGGTACCAATGAAAAATGGTGGAATGAAGGTAAGTAAAGTAATATATTTGGTAGTACTTTCTGGAATAACAACAGGAATTGGAGCGTTTTTTGGAGCAATTATAGGATCAATTTCTGAGCAAATAATTGCAATATGCTTGTCTTTTGCAGCAGGAGCAATGTTATATATTGTATCTGGAGAGTTAGTACCAGAATCAAATAAATTATATAAAGGTAGAATGACTGCTGTAGGAAATATGTTAGGATTTCTACTTGGAATTTTAGCGACATTGATATAAAATGATATTGACTTTTTTAAAAACAAATAATAAAATAAGAACAAACAAAAATTCGAACAGGAGATTTATAATGCAAGATTTATTAAAAGATTTAAATAATAAACAATATGAAGCTGTAGTAAACACAGAAGGACCAAATTTAGTAATAGCAGGAGCTGGTTCAGGAAAAACAAAGGTATTAACTCATAAAATCGCTTATCTAATGGGAGAAAAAAATGTATCTCCATGGAATATATTAGCAATTACATTTACAAATAAAGCAGCAAATGAAATGAAAGAAAGAGTAGAAGGCTTAGTTGGTGATGTAGCAAAAGATATGTGGATAGGAACATTTCACTCTATATGTGTAAGAATTCTACGTAGATTTATAGATAGAATAGGATTTGATCACTCATTTGTTATATTCGATACTTCAGATCAAAGAACTTTAATTAAAGAATGTTTAAAGGACTTAAATATTGATGATAAATTATTTAATGATAGATCAGTTCAATTTGAAATAAGTAATGCTAAAAATGATATGTTAGAACCAGAACAATATTTAGCTAGAGCTAATAGCGATTTTAGAAAAGAAAAAATTGCAGAAGTATATGCACTATATCAAAAGAGACTAAAGAAAAATAATGCAATAGATTTTGATGACATTATTAATTTTACAATCAAAATTCTAATAGAGAATCCAGATGTTCTAGATTATTATACAGATAAATTTAAATATATTTTAGTAGATGAGTATCAAGATACAAATAAATCTCAATTTACATTAGTAACAATGCTTGCATCTAAATTTGGAAATATAACGGTTGTTGGAGATAATGACCAAGGCATATACTCTTTTAGAGGTGCAGATATAAGCAATATATTAAACTTTGAAAGAGATTTCCCTGGTACTAAAATTATAAAACTTGAGCAAAATTACAGATGTACAGGAAATATATTAAATATTGCAAATGCAGTTATAAAAAATAATGAAGTGAAATATAAAAAAGAATTATGGACAGAAAACAAAAAAGGAAATTTACCAAAATTTTTCTCTGCTGATGATGAATACGATGAAGGAAGATATATAGTAGAACAAATAGAACATTTAAAAAGAGAAGAATATTATAAATACTCTGACTTTGCTATATTATATAGAATGAATACACAATCAAGAGCTTTGGAAGATATCCTAAGAAGAGAAGATGTACCATATAAAATAGTTGGTGGACTTAAATTCTATGAGAGAAAAGAAATTAAAGATATAATTTCATATTTACGCCTTATAAATAATACTTCAGACAATTTAGCTCTAAAAAGAGTAATAAACGAACCTAAGAGAGGAATAGGAAAGACAAGCTTAGATAATATAAGTAGTTTATCAGAGCAAACTGGAGTATCAATGTATGAAATAATTAAAAATGCAGAACAATATGGATTAAATAGAGTATATTTAAATTCTAGAGAATTTATTAGCACAATAGAAAATTTAATTGCTAAGAAAGAAGAGTATACAATTTCAGAATTAGTAAAACAAACTTTAAGTCAAACCGGATACATAAAAGCATTAGAAAATGAAGATACTATAGAAGCGGAGAATAGAATAGAAAACTTAGAGGAATTTTTAACAGTTGCTGTAGAATTTGAAGAACAAGAAGCAGAAAATGATTTAAGTAGTTTTCTTGAAGGAATTACATTATCTAGCGATATTGATGGAATGGATGAACAGCAAGATTCTGTTACATTAATGACATTACATAGTGCAAAAGGACTAGAATTTCCTGTTGTCTTTCTAGTAGGAATGGAAGAAGGAATTTTCCCAGGATATAAATCTATTTCTGAGCCAAAAGAGCTTGAAGAAGAAAGAAGACTATGCTATGTAGGAATAACAAGAGCAAAAAATGATTTGTATCTAACATGTAGTAAAAGAAGGACAATATTTGGTTCAACAAGTTGTAATGCAGTTTCAAGATTTGTAAAGGAAATACCAACTGAATTATTAGAAGGATTTTCAGAAGAAGATACTAAGAAAAAAGATAATTTTTCAGATACACCATTTGAATGGAAATATGGAAATAGTAATAACCAAGTAAAAACATATAAAATAGAAGATAACAAAAATAAAATACAAACAAATACAAACTTTGCATTTAGAACAGCAGAAAGTTTTTTAAGTAAATTAAATAAATCTAATTCAGTAAGTGAAACAGTAGATTTATCAAAATATAAAAATGGACAAAGAGTATATCATAAAAAATTTGGAGAAGGAACGATTAATTCCGTAGAACAAGAAGGAGAAGACTTAAAAGTAGATATACAATTTGATAAAGTAGGACATAAAAGATTAATGGCAAAATTTGCAGGATTAGAAATAATAGATTAAAAAGCAGATAACATCTGCTTTTTTTGTATAAAAAAAATAAAAAAGTTCATAATAATTACAGAAATATAAAGAAAGGAATGATTTTAAATGGCAAACTTAACACAAGTAGAATTACAACATTTAAGACATTTAATTGGTGCACATGAAACTGCATATGAAAAATTAAATAGTTATTCTTCACAAGCAGTAGATCCACAAATTAAGCAAATGTTTTCAAAATCAGCACAAGATGCTTTAAACACAAAGCAAAAATTAATGAGCTTTTTAAATAATTAATAGGAGGGTATTATGGAAGAAAAAACAATGGTAAATGATATTTTATCAAGCGTTAAGGCAGATTTAACAGCATATCAAACAGCAATATCAGAATCTGAAAATATGCAATTAAGACAAACATTTCAACAAATAAGAAATAATGATGAGAGTTTTCAATATGAATTATTTAAAGTTGCACAAGCAAAAGGATATTATAAGCCAGCATCTCAAGCAACTGTAACAGAAATTCAAACAGTAAAAAATGATCTTGAACAATAGAATAAAAAGCTAGGGTATTAATTCCCTAGCTTTTTATTAAATTATATAGAAAAACGGAGAGAATTAAAACTAATTTAAATATAAATGAGATAAAGTAAAAAAATTAAGATAAATAAACTTTGAATAAAAAAAATATTTAATATAAAATCATAAAAAATGGGGAAAAAGGAGTTGCATTAAAATTAATAGTCTAAAAAAATTATTAATACATTTTAGAACATCAATAAGACTTATCTCAATAGCAATGTTAAGTGCACTTTTAATAATAGGAGCATTAGCTTTAATATATAAACCAATTTATAGTGTAACACTAAATGGTGAATTTATAGGTTATAGTAAAGACAAAACTAAGTTACAAAAAAGAATAAATAGCTATATGGAAAATGGCGAAGGAGAAAATATAGCGTTTGTTCAAATAGATACTTTACCAGAATATCAAATGTGTTTACTAAAAAAAGGAATAGTTACAGATGATGATGGAATTTTTGAAAAAGTAAAATCAACAGGAATAAACTATTATACATATTATGCTATAGTTGAGAATGAAGAAGATAAATTGTATGTTTCGAATTTTGGAGAAGCAGAAGAAGTAATAAATCAATTAAAAGAAAAAAATAGTTCAAATAAAGATAGTATATTTTTAAGAGAAAAATATTCAACAGAGCTACAAGATTTTCTATCAGTAGAAGAAGCAGTTGCAAAATTATATGTAGCACCTGTTAAAGTAGTACAAACCAAGAAGATGGCTTCAACAGTAACTGCAAGAGGAGTAAGTACTTCAACAACAGTTTCTAGTAATAAACCTAATATATCAATTTCGTTTATAAAACCAGTATCTGGAACATTATCATCTAGATATGGTTCAAGAAGTAGTGTAAGATCTAGTGCACATACAGGTTTAGATATAGCTACATCTTACGGAACACCAATAAAAGCTGCAGCAAGTGGAACAGTAGTATTTGCGGGTAGAAAAGGATCACTTGGAAACTTAATAATAGTAGATCACGGAAGTGGAGTCCAAACATATTATGCACATTGTAGTAGTTTAATTGCAGGTGTTGGAGATAAAGTATCACAAGGACAAGCAATAGCAAGAGTTGGTTCAACAGGAAATTCAACAGGAAATCACTTACACTTGGAAGTAAGAGTAAATGGAGTAGCATATAACCCACAATATTATATATATAAATAAAAATAAAATACTTTGAAATATTAAGAAAAATATTTCAAAGTATTTTTTATTGCGTTCTTTTTAATTATTAATGTACCATGTTCAAATAGTAAGTTTTTAAATACTTCTGGATTACTAACGAAGTGTCCAAATTCAGAAATAGTATAATAAAATGTTTTTAAATTTGTAAAATTTAAATCTATATTAGATATTAACAAATAATATTTATTCTTATATGTATATAAAGTGAAATTTTTTGCTATTTTATCTAATTTAAGTAATGAGTTAGAAGTTAAATAAGAACAGAATTCAGAAAAATCGTCGAATGTATTAAAGGAGTATATAGCCGAACTGGTTGTTAACCTTTCATTTTTTCGTTTGAAATGTATATTTTTCTTTTTAAGATTGTCATCATATGTATTAGGTAAAACTCTAGTTACAGTTAATATAAATTCTCCATCTACTGTTGCTAATGCTTCTATCATTATTTTATAATCTTTAGTTTTAAATCCTATTTTTTCTTCTGCTTCATCTAACATATCTAAAAATAACTTTTGAGTATCAGTAGAATAAGACATAAAAGATTGGTAATCTATATCTTTATCTTGCAATTCTTTAATATCTAAAGTTATTCTTATTTTGTCTTCATTTAATTTTTCAAATTTCATGCCCAAGCCCCCTAATATTTTAGGTCTATATAATTATATTATACTACCACTAGAAGTAAATATAAAGAAGTAAATTTTGGTAATTTCTATATTATATTACTAACTTCCTAAAAATGTACAATAAATATAGCATAAAAAAAAATAAATTTAAATAGCTTATCTAAATTTTAATACTTTATATGAATTCTCTTGAAAAAAACCTGTAATACATATATAATATAAACTGATAAAAAATATAAAAATGTTAATTCCGTAAGAAAGAGGAGGATTAAGATGGCTACAAAGGATAAAAGTGTATGGTTACTTGTTATTTTTATATTATCAGGTTTAGTAATAGGGGGACTACTAGGAGAACTAGCAACTAAGATTGATTTCTTATGGTGGTTAGGATATGGACAAAGTTTTGGATTACAAAGTCCTATCATATTGGATTTAAACATAGTTACAATAACTTTTGGATTAATGTTTAAAGTTAATATTGCAAGTATAATAGGAATGGCAATAGCTATATTTATATATAGAAAAGTTTAATCTGGGGGATGAAAGGAACCTTTTTATGAAAATGAAGGAACTCCCATCTTTAGAGAGACCGTATGAAAAATTAGAATTATACGGAGAAGAAAAGCTAACGGATATAGAGTTATTAGCTATAATAATAAAAAGTGGAACAAGAAAAGAAACAGCATTGCAAATTGCACAAAGAGTATTACTATTAGGAAATAAAGAAGGATATGATAACTTAAAATTTTTACAACAAATATCTTTGGAGCAACTTACAAAAATAAATGGTATTGGAAAAATAAAAGCAATACAATTAAAAGCTGTAGGAGAAATCGCTAAAAGGATTTCAAAACCTATTTACAACAAAAGAATAATTTTAAAAAGTACGGATGATGTGGCTAACTTATTGATGCAAGAAATGAAAGGTGAAAAACGAGAGATAGCCAAACTATTAATATTAAATAATAAAAATACTTTACTGAGAATTAAAGACATTTCATTTGGAGGAACAAATTTTGCGATGATAAGTCCTAAGGAAATCTTAGTAGATGCAATAAAAATGCAAGCAGATAGAATTATTTTGGTACATAATCATCCAAGTGGAGATCCAACACCAAGCAAACAAGATTATCTATTAACAAAAAGAATAATGGAAGCAGCAGAATTATTTAATATTCATTTAATAGACCATATTGTAATTGGTGATAATAAATATAAGAGTGTTTTTTCAGAAAAGTAAGTATGAAAGGAAAAAAGAGATGTTTAAATTTTTTAAATTAAATTCAAAAGATATAGGTATAGATTTAGGTACAGCAAATTTATTAGTTACATTAAAAGGAAAAGGAATTGTTTTAAATGAGCCATCTGTTGTTGCTATTGATAGAAAATCAGGACAAATTATGGCAACAGGATTAGAAGCAAAGGAAATGTTAGGTAGAACGCCAGATTCTATAAAAGCAGTTAGACCATTACAAGATGGAGTAATAGCAGATTTTTCTGCTACAGAATTAATGCTTAAAAATATAATTGAAAAAGTTTGTAGACAGTATAACGCGGGAAGACCAAGAGTTGTTGTAGGTGTACCTTCTGGTATAACAGAAGTAGAAGAAAGAGCAGTAGAGGAATCAATTATTCAAGCTGGTGCAAAAGAAGTTTATTTAATAGAAGAGCCAATGGCAGCGGCAATTGGTGCTAATTTAGATGTTGCAGAACCAAGTGGAAGTATAATAGTTGATATTGGTGGAGGAACAACAGAAGTTGCGGTAATTTCATTAGGTGGAATTGTTGTAAGTAATTCATTAAGAATAGCAGGTGACGAATTAGATCAAGATATAGTAAACTATGTAAAAAGAGAAATGAATCTAGCAATTGGAGAAACTACAGCAGAACAATTAAAAATTCAAATTGGTTGTGCATTACCTCTAATGAGTGAGATGAGTATGGAGATAAGTGGTAGAGATTTAAATACAGGTTTACCTAGAAATGTAATTGTAACCTCAAGTCAAATACAAGAAGCTATCAAATTATCTATAAATGATATTGTAGAAACAGTTAAAGTAACATTAGAAAAAACTCCACCAGAATTAGCATCAGACATAATGGAAAAAGGTATAGTATTAGCAGGTGGAGGAGCTTTAATTAAGAACTTAGACAAGCTGCTTTCTGAAAAAACAGGTATGCCTGTTTATGTAGCAGAAAATCCATTAGATTGTGTAGTAAAAGGAACAGGAAAAACATTAGAAGACTTAGAAAGACTAAAAAATGTTTTAATAAATGCAAGAAGGAGATAAAAAGAAGAAAGGAAGTAAGAAATGTATAAGCAAAAGAAAACAGGAATTACAGGTGTAATAATTACTATAATAATATTAATACTATTAGTATTTCTTTCAAATACAAATATAGAAAAACTATCTTATGTAGAAAATGCTTTTAGCGTACTTGTAATGCCAATTCAAAACGGATTAACAACTTTAAAAAATAAAATTTCTGGAAATAGTACATTTTTTACAGATATAAACAATTTAAAGGCTGAAAATGAAGAACTAAAAGAAAAAAATAGTAATTTAGAACAAGCTTTAAGAGAATTAGAGAGCATTAAAGCAGAAAATGAAACATTAAAAGAAGCAATGAATTTAACAGAAAAATATGGAGAATATAAGACTGTATCCGGATATGTAATTAATAAAGATATTAGTAATTATAGTAGTGTATTAGTAATAAATGTAGGCTCAAAAGATGGTGTAGAACCAAATATGACAGTAATAGCAGATAAAGGATTAGTAGGACATGTAATTTCTGTAACAGATACTACCGCTAAAGTTCAAACAATAATAGATCCAGCAAGTTCTGTTAGTAGTACAATAAGTGCATCAGAAGATAGTATAATTGTAAAAGGAGTATTAGATAATAATTCTCTTCTAAAGGCAACATATATACCTACGAATGCAAATTTAGTTCCAAATGACAGTATAGAAACATCCGGACTTGGTGGTATATATCCAAAAGGAATTCATATAGGAACAATAAAAGATATAGTAAATACAAAGAACGTAACAGATAGATATGCTCTTATAGAAACAGCAGTTGACTTTTCTAAGTTGGCTACAGTTTTAGTAATAACAAATTAGAAAAGGAGAGAAAATGAAGAAAAATATATCAATATGTTTAATATGCATTGCATTTATAATTATATATATTTTACAAGCAAATTTTTTCTCATGGTTTACAATAGCTGGAGTAAAACCTAATCTTTTTGTTATATTTGTGCTTTTCTTAGGACTATTTGGTGGAAAATATATGGGAGTAATCTCAGGAGTAATTTCAGGACTGCTTTTAGATTTTTTTATGGGAAAGAATGTAGGAATTTCAGCTATAATGCTAGGTGCGGTAGGAATTATAGCTGGAATTCTAGATAAAAACTTTTCAAAAGATAGTAAATTAACTATTATTCTAATGATTATGGCAACAACGTTTATATATGAGATAGGAAGCTATATCATAAATAGTATAATTTTTTCTTATGAGGTTGCAATATGGAATTTCATAAGAATATTATTGATAGAAATATTCTATAATGCAATATTAACAATTATACTTTATCCATTAATACAAAGATTAGGATTTTCATTAGAAGAAATATATAAAGAAAATAAGATATTAACTAGATATTTTTAAAACTAGAACGGAGTGAAATTTTGAAGAATAATATTAATTTTAAATTGCGATATAATTTAATAACAGTATTTATATATGTAATAGGTATTATTTTGCTATTACAGCTTTTTAATCTTCAAATAATTCATGGCGCAGAATATAGAGAACAGTCAAACAACAGGTTAACAAGAGAAAGTACCTTAGAGGCGGCCAGAGGTTCAATATTAGATAATAGTGGAAATGAACTTGCAGGAACTTCTATGGGATTTAGTTTAGAATTATATAAGACTAAGATAGATAGTAATACCCTAAATTCAACAATTTTAAAAATAGTAAATGTATTAGAAACAAATGGAGACAAATATGTAGATTCTTTTCCAATTAATATAAACCCATTTGAATTTAATTTTTCTTCTGATGAAAAACTAGCAAAGTGGAAAAAGGATAACAAATTTGATGAAAATATCACAGCAGAAGAAGCCTTCTATAAATTTAAAGAAAAATATAAAATAGAAAATGATAATATAGAAGAAGTTAGAAAAATAATAGCAATTAGATATGAAATAACACAGAAAGGATATAGTAGTATTAAGGCAATAACATTATGTAGCAATTTAAGTAGACAGAGTGTATTAGTATTTAATGAAAGAAGCTCAGAATTTTTAGGAGTAACTGTTGTTGTTGAACCGGTTCGTAATTATAGTTCTGGAACATTAGCAGCACATATTATTGGTAATATAGGTAAAATAGATGAAAACGAATTAGCTACAAGAAAAGATACATATGATGCAGATGATATTATAGGTAAAAATGGTATAGAATATGCTTGCGAGGAATACTTAAAAGGTGAAGACGGAGTTAAGCAGATAGATATGTCTGTTGATGGAACTGTAAATGAAGAATATATAACAAAAGAAGCAGTAAAAGGTTCAGATGTAGTACTTACAATTGATGCAAATCTTCAAAAAGCAACAGAGGAAGCCTTAGTAGCAACAATAGATAAAATAAGAAATGGTGGATTTTCTGGAACATATGATGCAAATGCTGGAGCAGCTGTTGTTATGAATGTAAAAACAGGGGAAATACTTGCTATGGCAAGTTATCCAACATATAATCCTCAAGATTTTGTTGGAGGAATTACTAATGAAAAATGGGCAGAATATAGGGATAACACATATAAACCACTTAGAAATAAAGCAATTCAAGATGCATATGCTCCAGGTTCAATATTTAAAATGGTAACAGCAATAGCTGGTCTAGAGTCTGGAGTTGTAACAACAAAAGAAAAAATCTATGATACAGGAATTTATCCTAAATATACAAATCCAAAATGTTGGTATTATACAGATTATCATAGAGGACATGGAAATTTAAATGTATCAGAAGCTATACAAAAATCTTGTAACTTTTTCTTCTATACAATTGGTGATAGAATGGGAATAGATACTTTGGAAAAATACGCAAGGTATTTTGGATTAGGAAATAAGACAGGAATTGAACTTCCAAATGAAACATCAGGATTTGTAGCTTCAAGAAACACTGCAAGTGGAGAACCTTGGTATGGAGGACAAATTACATCAGCTTCAATAGGACAAGGTGACAACCAATATTCACCACTTCAAATTGCTAAATATATAAGTATGCTTACCAATGGAGGAAATGTTGTAGAACCTACAATAATAAAATCAATAATAAGATCAGATGGTACAGAAGTTCCAAGAAGTGAGTATAAACAAAAGATAGATGAAAAATTAGGAATAAAGAATACTGAAACAGAATCTTTAGAAATTCATCAAGAAAATCTTGATGCAGTTCTTAATGGTATGAAATCTGTTGCTATGGATGGTGGTACTGCATATAATATATTTAGAACATTTGAAATAGAAATAGGTGGAAAAACAGGTTCAGCTGAAGCTGGTAGAAATGTTAATGCATGGTTTGCAGGTTTTGCCCCATTTGATAATCCAGAAATTGCTGTTGTTGTTTTTATAGAGAATGGTGGACATGGTAATTATTCTGGAGAAGCAGTTAGAAATATAATGAATCAGTACTTTGGAATGAATATAACACAAGTACAGGAAAATATGATGGCACTACCATATACAGAATTATTTAGATAGAAAGGATGTAAAAAATGGCTCAATATGTAACTATTAATACAAAAAAAGATCAAATCGTAATAAGATTAAGTGAGAAAGCAGAGCAAGAAGAAATTGTAGCTAGCTTAAAAAGAAAATTACAAGAATTAAAGAAATTATATCAAAAAGAGAAAACACCAATTTTAATAACAGGTAAGATTTTAAAAAATAAAGAGATAAACGAGATACAAGCATTAATAAAAAAACAAATTGATGTTCAAGTAGATTTCGAGAGTCCAAAAGTATTAGGGCTTTATGGAATAAAGAAGGTATACCACCAAGATATACAAAATTCTGAAACTAAATTTCATACAGGTTCAATAAGATCTGGACAAAGAATCGAATTTGAAGGAAGTTTAGTAATAATTGGAGATGTTAATAGCGGAGCAGAAGTAATAGCAGGAGAAAATATTGTAGTATTAGGAGCTTTAAGAGGCTTAGCACATGCAGGTGCAAAAGGAAATAAAGAAGCAATAATTGCTGCAAACAAAATAGAATCTGCACAAATTAGAATATCTAATATAATTCAAGAAATAGTAAAAGATGATGAAGAATATAATATAACAAAAACATATGCATATGTTGAAAATGATAAAATTGTATTAGAATAAAATAAAAGGTCACTTTAAGTAAATATAGCTTTAAGTGACCTTTTAACTAATTAACAATAATACTAGTACAATAAATAGTGAAGTATCCTTTACATCTTCATTATATAAAAATAAAATTAAGCAGATAATCAATATATCATCAAAATATAAATCCATCATTTAGTATCACCACCATTGTTATCCTCTTCTTGCCTAAAGATTTCTAACATATGTTCCATATTTAATAGTTTAATATATTGATCAACTTTATCTTTTCTACTAGGTTTTAAATATGGTTTTAGGGAAAGTAATAAATTTGTTCTTGGATTATTTTGATTACTGTTCATTCTATCCATAACGCTTTTTACTTTTAGTAGTGTTGCAATGTCAATATTAAAATTAGTATTAGTATTTGTATTAGAAGAATTAAAATCATTAGCTTCATTGGAGTTTTTTTCATTACTAGAATTATCTAAATCACTAGAAGCTTCAGAATTATTACTATTTATCATATCTGTAATTTTTTTCATAATGTCAGATAAATCTTCTTCATTCATATTATCACTTCCCAAAACCAATTTATTTCATTTTTTTTGTTAATTCTTCTATAATCTTATCTTTATCTTTAGAGTTCATAATTTCATTAGCTTTTGCAATACTTTGTTCTAAATCTTTTTTATCAATTTTAGAAAGAAGATTCATTAAACTTCCCATATCAAGGTTATTACCCATAAAATACCTCCTAATAATATATATGTATATAATATATATTTTTATTATATGTTATATGTAATAAAATTGTTACAATCAGTGGTAAATTAAAAATGCGTAAGAAATTGTGGAAAATGCAACAAAAAAATACAAAAAATACACAAAAACAATATAAAAATGTAAATTATACGTAACAAATCTTACTAAAACACTATCCGTATAGCATAAAACGACGATTTAAAAAATCAAAAGTCTACATATATTGAAAGAAAAATAGCTATTGTTATAATAAATATTAATAAATATATATTACGAGTTGGGGGTAAAAATGAAAGGAAAATTACTAGATAAGTTAACTGCAATACTATTAATTTTTGTTATGACTTTTTCATACTGGGGAGTATTAGTAGGAGAAGTACACGCAGAGTATGAAGAACTAGAAAATCAAAAAGTTCAAACAAACAATAAAAATGTTGAATTTGACGCATATTTTAAAGAAAATGACAAAAGTGTACACGTTACAAACATTAATAAGAAAAATCAAGGTAGTTTATATATTAATATGGCGGTAAATAATGGATATCTAAAGCAAATAAGTGTAAAAGTAGATAATCCTAATTTTTCTATGCAAAAAGATAATTTAAAAGTTGATGGAGACGAGATTAATTTAACTGAAGTACAGGATAAAGAAGAAATAGAAGTGCCATTTGTTTTTGAAAAACAAGAATTAATAGACGCAGATTATTTTTCAAGAGAAACGAAAATAACTTTAAGTGCAACATATGTTGATCAAAATGGTAAAGAAAAGTTAATTGGAACAGAAAGAAAAATATTAGTAAACTGGACTGAAGAAGTATCAGCCGATTTAGAACAAAAAATAGAAAAAGTTATAGATTTAGGTTCTGGAAGATTTTTACTACAAACTAACTTAAAAGTAAAAGTAAGAGATAATAATGTTCCTGTTCAAAATACAAATATTGAAATATTGAACCCAACCATCGAAAACTCAGAAATACAAAATGCAAAAATTTATGCTGTAAAAACAACAATGTCAAATGGAGTAGAAAATACTTTAGGCTTATCAAAAGAAAATTGGCAATATAACGAAGAAGAAGGAAAAATAGTTGTAAATATAGAAAATACTAAAACAGAAAACGAAAAAATTTCTTGGAAAGATGGAGAAGATGAATTTAAATTAATTTATATTGTAAATAGCCAAGCACAAAGTATAGAAGGAAAAAATGTTAAATTACAAGTTACAGGAAATATTAATTATAGTAAAGAATTAGTACCTTTTGAAAATACTGTAGATGGTAAAATTGAGCTATCAGGAAAGCTAGTTGATATATCTTATCTATGTTCAGAAAGTATAAACAAAGGATATATGTATGCTGCATCAAATGAAACAGAATACAGAACAAAAGCAATAGCAGAAATATCATACAGTGAAATAGTAGATTATCTAGATATAGAAATGAGTAAAGATACATTTGTATTAGAAAATGGAGATAAAGTAAATACAAATGCAACAATATACAAGAAAACAGAAATAAGTAAAGCAAACTTTGATGCATTATTCGGAGAAGAAGGAAAAATAGAAATCTATGGAAATGGAGAAAAAGTAGCAGAAATAAATAAAGAGACAGAAGCAAATGAAGCAGGAAACATAGAAATAAATTATGAAAAAGAAGTAAACAGTGTAAAAATAGTAACAAGTAAACCAGTAGCAGAAGGAAAATTAGAAGTAAACAATGTAAAAGCAGTAAAAGCAGAAACAGGATATGGAAAAGAAGAAATAAAAGCAATAAAAGAAATAGAAGCAAAGGCAAAAGTAAAAACAAATATAACAGAAGAAGAAAAAGCAGGAAGAGTAAGATTAAATGAGACAGTAAGTAAAGCAGAAATAACAATGCAAGCAGAAAACTTATCAACAGTAGTAAAGAATGAAAATGTAGAAATGAGAGTACTATTCAGAACAGATAGCAACATATATGATTTATACAAAAATCCAAGTATAGAGATAGAATTACCAGAACAAGTAAAAGAGGTAAGTTTAAGAAGTATAGAAGCAGCATTTGGAGAAGGATTTAGTTTAAACTGGTATGACATAGTAGAGAATGGAGAAGGAAAGAAAGTAATAAGAATAGCACTAACAGGAGAGCAAACAAAATATGCAATAGACATAAGTGAAGGAATGAGTTTAACAATAAAAGCAGATATGATGCTAGATAAGAAATCAGGAAGTAGCGAAGAGAAAGTAAAACTAAGATACAGAAATGAAAAAGCAATAGGATATGACAATGGAGGAGAAGCAGAAGGAAGAGTAGGAATAGAAGCACCAACAGGAGTAGTAGCAATAAATAGTATAGATGTAGAAGGAAGAACATCAACATCATTAAGTAGTAAAGAGCAAACAGAAGAGATAGAGATATTAACAGATAAAAAGATAGCAACAATGACAATAGATGTAATAAATAACTATGAAGAAGAGATAGTAAATCCAAGTATAATAGGAAGAATTCCATTTGAAGGAAACAAGAAAGTAAATGGAGAAGAACTAGGAAGTACATTCACAGCAGCAATGGTAAGAGGGTTAGAGAAGACAGAAGGAATAGAAGAAGGAAGTTACAAGATATACTATAGTAGTAATGCAGAAGCAACAGAAGAGATAGGAAAAGAAGAGAATGGATGGAAAGAGACAGTAGAAGAAGCAGGAGAAGTAAAATCATATTTAATAGAAGTAGAAAACTACAAAATGGAACAAGGAGAAGTAATGACATTCACATATGATGTAGAGATACCAGAGGGATTAAATCATAATGAATCATCATATGGAACATATGAAGTAAGTTATGGAATAGAAGAAGGAGAAGGAATAAGAGAAGAGAAGATAGTAGCGCCAACAGTAGGAGCAACAACGGGAGCAGGACCAGAAATAGAAGTAAGATTAGAATCAAATGTAGAAAATAACGCAGAAGTAGAAGAAGGACAAATAATAAAATATAGTGTAGTAGTAAAAAATGTAGGAAGTGTTGATGCTAAGAATGTTAAGGCAACAGCAACTGTTCCTAAAAATACAACATATGTTGAATTTATACCAGCTAGCAATGGATATGATGTAGATGACTATATGCCAAATAGTAGTATAAAAGAATTTAGTGATACTGTTAGTATAATAGAAGCTGGACAAACAGAAAAAATAGATTTTTATGCGAAAGTAAATAGCATACCAGAAGCAGGAGAAATACTAGACGAAAATGGAAATCTTATAGGAAAAGAAGAAATAGATAATAGTATAGTAATGAAAGCAAAAGTAACAGCAAATGATTTAGGAAAAGAATTAGAAACAAATGAATTAAGTAATACAAGAGTTGTAGCAAGTTTAACGATTAAATTAGACTCTATATTTGACGAAAAAACTATCTTATCGCCTAATGATACAACTAATATAGCGGCAGTAATTAAAAATCCTAGTACAACAGAAGATAAACATAATGTAATAGTAACATATAATGTACCTCAGGGATATGAGTATATATCTACAGAATTTATAACAAGTGGATATGCAGATAATTCTGATAATACTATAAGTTATGATAAAAATACACGAGTATTAACAATAAAAGTATCAGAATTAAGGAATCAAAGCCAATTTGCTATAGAAGTTACTCTTAAAATATTAAATATGACAGAAAAAAGTAAGTCTTTTGAAAATAGTATGAAAGTAAAAAGCGATGAGGATAATAAAGAAAAAAATTCAAATATTATAAAACATGTAGCAGGAATTCCTATATTAGAAGCAAAACAAACAAGTAATAAAGAAAAATATATAAATCTTGGAGAAGAAGTTCAATATATAGTTACAATAAAGAATACTGGAATAGTAAGTGCTAAGAACGTAAAAATTGAAGACTTCTTACCAGAAGAATTAGATTATATTGAAACTAAATATCAAACAAAAGAAACTTCAGGAGGAAATTCAAATAATTCATATGTGGGATGTACAATAACTATACCAGCTAATAGTGAGGCCATTATTACAATAAAGGCCAAAGGAAAGCAACAAGATAAAGAAGAAGTAGAAATAACAAATAAAATAAAAATATCAGGTGAGAATATAAATGAAATTTATACTAATTCACTAACACATATTCTTTTGAATACTAAAAAAGTAACAGATGCAGAGGGTAATGTTATAAATGTATATACTGTTTCCGGAACAGCATGGAAAGATGCAAACAAAGATGGAAGAAAAGATTCAGGAGAAGCAAAAATATCAAATATAGGAGTTATTTTAATAGATGGTAAAACTGGAAGTATAGCAACCAATGCATCTTCAAATGAAGAACAAAGAACAACAACAGATGCAAATGGAGAATATAAATTTAATGAAGTGAAAGCTGGAGAATATATAGTTGTATTCCTATATGACACAAATAAATACACACTAACAGAGTATAAAAAAGAAGGAATACTTGAAAGTGAAAATTCTGATGCAATTAAATCTCAAATAAAATTTGAAGGAGAAAACAAAATAGCAGGTGTAACAGAAACTATAAAAATAAAAGATTTAGGAGCTTCAGGAATAAATATAGGATTGATAGAAATGGATTCAGCAGTATTTAGTATAGATAAAGTGGTAACTAAAATAAGTATGAAAAATCCAAAAACATCTAAAACGGTAGAATATAAAGACTCAAAATTAGCAAAAATGGATGTAGATGCAAAATATATGACTTCAACAAACTTAGTTATGGAATACAAAATAAGAGTAACAAACGAAGGTAGTGTAGAAGGATATGTTAAAAAGATTGTAGATAATGTACCAAGTCAATTTAAATTTAGTACAGATTCAAATAAAGATTGGTATTTAGGAAGTAATGGAGAAGTATACAATACGAGTTTAGCAAATACAATAATAAAACCAGGTGAGACAAAAGAAGTAACACTAGTATTAACAAAGAAAATGACAGAAAGCGGAAATGGAATTGTACATAATACGGCAGAAATATCAGAAGTATATAACGAATATGGAGCAGAAAATATAATAAATAATGATAGTACAAGAACATCAGCAGATGTGGTTATAGGAATAAAAACAGGTAAAGAAGTAACATATGTTGTTATAGGAATATCTATAATTGCAATTTTAGGATTAGGAATATATTTTATAAATAAAAAAGTATTAAAAAAAGAAAATAGATAAGAAAGGAGGGAGAAAATGAAAAGCAAATTAATAAAAATAATACCTCTAATAATTATAATGATGTTATTAGGTACTACAATAGCAAGTGCTAGTTGGATATTTGAACCAGATGGTGTTGGAGGATTTGCTACTACAACACATGGAGATGAATCAATATTTTGTGCACAATTAGGTGGTCATTTAGGTACAAGTACATTGCTACCAGGATTATCTAAAGGAGATACAACAGGAAATTTTTGTAGTTCTTGTAAAGGAGACCCTCCAGCAGTAAGCACAAGAGGAGGAGATAAAGCATATACATATGAATATGAAACATCAGAAGCGATAGATTATACAAAGCATCAAGATGTAGCGTATGCATTAGCAACATCAGGGAATCAAGAAGTTATACAAAGTGTTATATGGCAAACCGATTTAAATAACACAGAAGCGAAAACATGGGAACAGATATCATCAAGGCATCCAGATCAAACTGATGATAATGGATTATATGAAGAAGGGAAAGCATATAGAGAATTTTATGAAAAATTACAAGCAGATGGTGGTTTTATAACAAAAGATAACACAGAATATTCAAAAGTAAAGACAGCGGTTGACCAAGATAATGATACATATACAGTTGGTAAATATAAAATAGATTATTCAAATGGGATATATACAAAAGAAGATGGAAGTTTAGTATATTTTGGATATATATCAAGTATGAAATTAAGAAATCAAAATGGGACGGAACTAACTATTTTAGATATACTAGATTCTAGTGGAGCTAGTATAAAATCTAGAACTTATCCTATGCCAAAAAATAATGAAGAATTTTATGTGAAATTTGCTTATGACGGAACAGGTACTACTACTAGAGTATATCTTGACCTTGAATTTACATATTTAGAAAAATGTGAAGCTTCAATGCAATATTGGAAAGGGAAAAAATATGAATGGGGATGGGATTCTCAGCAATCTGGAGGATCATACCACCATCACCATCCAGATGATTGTGACTATACACCAGGTACACCTGCAACGGCTACAACTCCAGCAACACCAGGTAGCTGGGATCATACATACCATACAGCATATGAATGGGTTCTAAAAAAAGCTGAAGATCAAACAATACAAATATTATTAGGTGTAAAAAAGGTTTCAGGAGCGGAGTATTGGGCAAAAAAAGTTTGGGATAAAGCCAAATTAGATACAAAAGATAATCCAGTAGATATTACTATGGATATAGAAGGTATAGTATTTTTAGATATAGCATCAGGAAAATCTACAGTAAATTCAAGTGACTATAATGGAAGACTTGAAAGCATAGATAAGAGAATGGCAAATATAGAAGTAACTTTATATGAAGAAGGAACAAATGCAATAGCAGCAGTGTTAACAGGAACTAATGCAACTTTAACAGATAGTAATGGACATTTTGCATTTAAGGGATTAAACGCTCAAAAGAAATATTATATTACATATAAATTTAATGGACAAAAATATGAAAACTCTACATATAAAGTAGCAATAGCAGATTATAATACTAATGAATGGAAAGTAACTTCTAAAGCAAGTATATTAGATTCAGCAAGAGAGTCATTTAATAAAAAATTTGAAGTAATTAATTCAGCACCAGGAAATTATACATCTATAAATAATATTACAGGATTTAATTTAAGTAGCAATAAGACATATAAAATATTTGAACAAACAGATGACGTAGGAACATCAGAATATAATGATATGGTAACTTTAGAAAATGCTATATATAATAAAATTAAAAGCTTTATTAGTTCTAATGGTAGATATCCAAATAGTAATTCAGATAAAAGAGGAATATATCAAGCTGTTGCATCAGAAAATTCAGGTATATCAGAGGTTAAAAATAAAATACAATATATAGTAGATATGGAAGTAATAGCAAAAACAGGATATAAGTCATCTATGCAATACTATCCAGTGTATAGTAAATTCGTAATAGATACTAGTGATAGGACAATAGGTAGTACTACATATAAAGCTATTTATAATGGTCAAAGATATATTAATCTAGGATTAATGGAGAGAGAAAAATTAGATTTGACTTTATATAAAGATTTAGAAGAAATTACAATATATATAAATAATAAGAGGTTTGTATATAAATATAAATCTAGAGAAGGAGAAATGAATATTAGCCTAAACGAATCAGATATACATAATAATTATGCAAAAAATGAAAAAAATTCAGCAGGTAGAGGAACAGACATATCTGATAGAGTAAATGGAAAAAATCTATATGAAAGAAATATTCGTGAAAGTGATATTGCATACATTAGCTATTTAGCATCAGATGCAAGTCGTGATTATAGTAAGAGAATTAGAATATTTGCTACATATAGAATAAGAGTAAAAAACTTCTCTGATGGTAAAATAACAGCTAATATAACAGAACTTAGAGACCATTTTGATAATGATTATACATTTGATAATAATGTAAATTCTTCTGTAATAACATATGATGTTTTAGCAAGACCAAGTGTTGAGAAAACTGCAGATAATAAATATGAATTTGTAAAAACAGCAGGAGATTATTTATCTTGGAGTGGTACAACAAATGGAAATCCAACTAATACGATAACTACAACAGACAATAAAATGAAAAATATAAGTTTATCAGTTGGACAGTATTTTGATATATATAATATGTTTGAAGTAAAAACAGAGGCAATACAAGATTTATTAAATACAGGAAATTCTACAAAAGAAAATTATGCGCAAATAGCAGGATATAAATCTTACTATACTAATAAAAGAGAATACTCTAACGGAGATACAATAAATAATGCTGGATATGTAGCAGGTTTAGTGGATAGAGATTCAAGACCAGGTGATTTTAATGCTAATAGCAATACTGTACAAAACTTTGTAAGCTATAGTTATACAGATGCATTTAAAAATAAAAGTGGAGAACAAAAAACAAAAGAAAGTAAAAATGTGTTTGAAGATGATGCAGATAAAGCACCAGGAATTAATTTAAAGGTTCTAAGAGAATATAGAGTTCTTAAAGGAAATGTTTGGGAAGATAAAATATTAAAAGATAAACTTGAACAATATAACATAAGACAGGGTGATGGAGAAAATAACGACTCACAACCAATTAAAGATTTAAGAGTTCAATTAATAGATATGGATATAATATCTGTTAATAGTTATAGTAATTATAATACAGTAACAGATATATACCATATGGGAAGCACTTTAAAAAATGGATATTTTGCAGAGGCTACTACATTGACCGACGTAAATGGTAACTATCAATTTAATGGTTATATACCAGGAAATTATTTAGTAAGATTTATATATGGTGAACAAACATTATTAACTACATCTGGAAATAGTGGAAAAGTATATGAAGGACAAGATTATAAATCTACATTATATACAGAAAGTGATCACCAATATATGGATGCAGAAAATAAACCAATATATTGGTATGAAAATACAAAAACACAAAAGAGATCTGATGCACAAGATAATTTAATAAGAAGAAATGAAATAAATGGAAATAATAAAACTATGAATTTCCACATTGCAAATGTTCTAAACTATTATGAAAATAAGACAGCAGATTATACATCAGAATTAGAAAACAGAAGTAAGCTATTTGCTGATACAGAAAAATTGGTATTAGAAGTAGAATATGTTCAAACTGGAGCAGACTATTCTAAAGATGAACCAAACAAAGTGTATATTGTAGAAAATGTAGATTTGGGATTAGTAGAAAGACCTCGTCAAGAGCTTACAATTACAAAAGATATTGCAAATATTAGAATTATTGCAAACAGTGGACAAACAATATTTGATGCAGAAAAACAAGAAAGTAATTTAGCATGGATTGAACCATTAAAACAGATAACAGGAAACTATAATACAAATTATGATAGAAATGGTATGATTCAAGCTACAGTAGATGATAATTTAATGCATGGTGCAACTGTAAAAATTCTATATAAAATTTCTATAGAAAATACTGGAGAAAAGGATTATATATTATCCGATGGAACAGTAGATAAAAACTTCTATAATACAGCAATTCCTTTATCAACAGCAAAATTAGCTACAACTAAAGCAGACTGTGTAATAGATTATATAGAAAACAACCTAAAATTCTCAAATGAATTAGATACGATAGATAAAGATAAAAAATATAATCAATATTGGAAATTAGTTATAGGTGAAGATGATAAAGGAAACAAAACAAATGAATTAAGTTCAGTATTACAAACAGGAAATGATTCATTAATTGATTCAAGCTTAGAAACTACTGTAAAACAATATAATGCAATAATTAAAACAACAGACAATTCACCATTACTATATAATTTAATACCAACAGATAAACGTGGTGAGCGTAAAGAAGAGCTTGCGACAGCGACAAATCCTACAACAAAAACACAAACTACATTATTATTAACTAAGGTATTAGATACTAGTGATAATTCTAGTGATAACTTTATATATAATAATGGACTTGAAATTGTACAAACTTCAAACGGAGTAGGTAGAAGACATTACAATAATATAGATAAGTCAAGATATAATGAAGATGATCAAATTATAAAATCACAAATCATATCTTCAATACCAGGAAATTATGTTCCAACTAATGCGGGAGATTCAACTAGAAATCAAAATGTAGTTACATCTGAACCAGATAGTGATTATGCAGAAAGAGTAACAATTCTTCCTCCATTTGGTCAAGAAAACGTAATAGTAATTGTAATTTCAAGTATTATAGCTATAATTATTTTAGGAATAGGAATATGTGTAATTAAGAAAAAAGTATTAAGAAAATAGCCTAAATGAGTGCAGAATTTTCTGCACTCATTAGGATATAGAAAATAAAATTTACATAAACACTTCATCAAAACCCGAAAACACTTGAAAAAAGCTGAAAAATGATATATAATATATTTATATGTAATTTACAGATTTATGAAAAAATACATATTGTTAACAAATTAATATAATTTTTATATTATAAATTAAATTTCTATATTGTGGAGGTAGAAAATGAGAGGTAAAGTTTTAAACAAAGTAGTAGCTAGTTTAATAATTATTATGCTAACTATTTCCGATTGGGGACTACTAGCCAGTGGCGTATATGCTGCATTTGAAGAGCTAGAAACTCGGAAAAGCACAAACTAATAATAAGAATGTTGAGTTTGATGCCTATTTTAAAACAAAAGATAAAGAACATAGTAGAACTTTATTAAAAAGTGAAGAAGGAAAACTATATGTAAAACTAAATGTAAAGGAAGGATATCTAAAACAAGGAACAGTAAGTTTTGATAATCCTAATTTTGTTGTTTCTGAAAATCCTTTAAATTTAGAACAAATATCTGGCGAAAAAGAAATTGAAATTCCTTTCTCTTTTGAAAAACAAGATGAAATTAGTTTAGATTATTTAAAAAGAGAGAGTAATGTTAATTTAAATGCTAAATATATTGATGAAAATGGTAAAGAAAAGGAAATATCAGGATCAATAAAAATACAACTAACTTGGACTGAAAATGCAACAGCAAATGTAGAGCAATCAGTTGAAAAAGTTATAGATTTAGGTTCTGGTAGAACTTTAATACAAGTAGGTGTAAAAGATTACATTGTAGACAATAGTGTACCAGCTGAAAGCACAAAATTAGAAATTGAATCTTTAAAAATAGCTAATACAGAGATTGAGAATATTGATGTATATGCTACAAAAACAATTCTATCTAATGGTATAGAAAATGGAACAGCTTTTTCAAAGGATAATTGGACATATAATAAAGATGAATCTAAGATAATTATTAATCTTCAAAATGTAAAAACAGAAGATGGAAAGATTTCTTGGAAAGCAGGAGAAGATGAATTTAAGATTATATACATTGTAAAATCAGAAAATTCATTAGAAAATAAAACTATTAGATTATATGCTAAAGGAGAAATTAAATATAATGAAAATGTAGTAGCATTTGAAGAAGATAAGAATGCTAATTTAATCATGTCTGGAAGTTTAATAAATTCTGAAATAAATGTAACAGAAAGTATAAACAAAGGATATGTGTATGCTGCATCAAATGAAACAGAATACAGAACAAAAGCAATAGCAGAAATATCATACAGTGAAATAGTAGATTATCTAGATATAGAAATGAGTAAAGATACATTTGTATTAGAAAATGGAGATAAAGTAAATACAAATGCAACAATATACAAGAAAACAGAAATAAGTAAAGCAAACTTTGATGCATTATTCGGAGAAGAAGGAAAAATAGAAATCTATGGAAATGGAGAAAAAGTAGCAGAAATAAATAAAGAGACAGAAGCAAATGAAGCAGGAAACATAGAAATAAATTATGAAAAAGAAGTAAACAGTGTAAAAATAGTAACAAGTAAACCAGTAGCAGAAGGAAAATTAGAAGTAAACAATGTAAAAGCAGTAAAAGCAGAAACAGGATATGGAAAAGAAGAAATAAAAGCAATAAAAGAAATAGAAGCAAAGGCAAAAGTAAAAACAAATATAACAGAAGAAGAAAAAGCAGGAAGAGTAAGATTAAATGAGACAGTAAGTAAAGCAGAAATAACAATGCAAGCAGAAAACTTATCAACAGTAGTAAAGAATGAAAATGTAGAAATGAGAGTACTATTCAGAACAGATAGCAACATATATGATTTATACAAAAATCCAAGTATAGAGATAGAATTACCAGAACAAGTAAAAGAGGTAAGTTTAAGAAGTATAGAAGCAGCATTTGGAGAAGGATTTAGTTTAAACTGGTATGACATAGTAGAGAATGGAGAAGGAAAGAAAGTAATAAGAATAGCACTAACAGGAGAGCAAACAAAATATGCAATAGACATAAGTGAAGGAATGAGTTTAACAATAAAAGCAGATATGATGCTAGATAAGAAATCAGGAAGTAGCGAAGAGAAAGTAAAACTAAGATACAGAAATGAAAAAGCAATAGGATATGACAATGGAGGAGAAGCAGAAGGAAGAGTAGGAATAGAAGCACCAACAGGAGTAGTAGCAATAAATAGTATAGATGTAGAAGGAAGAACATCAACATCATTAAGTAGTAAAGAGCAAACAGAAGAGATAGAGATATTAACAGATAAAAAGATAGCAACAATGACAATAGATGTAATAAATAACTATGAAGAAGAGATAGTAAATCCAAGTATAATAGGAAGAATTCCATTTGAAGGAAACAAGAAAGTAAATGGAGAAGAACTAGGAAGTACATTCACAGCAGCAATGGTAAGAGGGTTAGAGAAGACAGAAGGAATAGAAGAAGGAAGTTACAAGATATACTATAGTAGTAATGCAGAAGCAACAGAAGAGATAGGAAAAGAAGAGAATGGATGGAAAGAGACAGTAGAAGAAGCAGGAGAAGTAAAATCATATTTAATAGAAGTAGAAAACTACAAAATGGAACAAGGAGAAGTAATGACATTCACATATGATGTAGAGATACCAGAGGGATTAAATCATAATGAATCATCATATGGAACATATGAAGTAAGTTATGGAATAGAAGAAGGAGAAGGAATAAGAGAAGAGAAGATAGTAGCGCCAACAGTAGGAGCAACAACGGGAGCAGGACCAGAAATAGAAGTAAGATTAGAATCAAATGTAGAAAATAACGCAGAAGTAGAAGAAGGACAAATAATAAAATACAGTGTAGTAGTAAAAAATGTAGGAAGTGTTGATGCTAAGAATGTTAAAGTTGCAGGAACTATACCAAGCAGAACAATATATGTAAAACCATCATCACCAGATGATTCATATGGTATGAATGATTTATATGATGAATATACAGGTATTAGCGAGTATACAGAAAATGTAGGAACTATAGCAGCAGGTGCAACATATACATCATCATATGAAGTAAAAGTTGGAGAATTCTCAGAAGATGAGAACGAAGCAACAAACAGCTTTACAGCTAAAGCAAAAGTAACAGCAGATGATTTAGGAAAAGAACTAGAAACAAATGAATATGCAAATAAAATTGTTAAAGGTTCATTTGAATTAACTTTAGATGCTACTTTTAAAGATAATGTTATATTAAAAGCAGGAGATAGAATTAAATTCTCTGGTAGAGTAATAAATTCAACAAGTGCAAATAAAGAAAATGTTGTTGTAACATATAATATTCCAAATGGACTAAATATTGAAAAAGTAGAATTATCTAAATTATCAGAAGATATATCAGATAGAATTTCTATAAATAATAATGTTGCTACATTTAATATTGGTACTGTTGAAGCAGAAAAATCAGCTTTAATAGTTATAATAGCAAGAGTAGCAGAATTTTCAGATAACGAATATGAAAGAACAATGGTAAGTAAATTAGAAACTAATGGAAAATCTTCTAATGAGATAGTAAATTATGCAGCTGCTCCAAAAATTGCAGCAAATCAAACAAGCAATAAAGATAAATATATTGGTACAAATTCACAAGTTGAATATTATATAGAAATAGCGAATAGTGGAAAAGTACAAGCTAGAAATGTACTAATAAAAGATACTTTACCTGAAGAATTAAAATTAAAAGAAATAAGAGTTGCTATTGGAAATGAAGCAGAAAAAACATATTCAAGCAAAGAAGTAACAATAGATATACCAGCAGAAACAACAGCAAAGATCACAGTCGTAGCACAAGTTTTAGATACAGCAGTAAATGAAAAAGAAGTAAGCAATAAAGTTACAATTTCAGGAGATAATATTAAATCGCAAGAGTTAAATGCTATAACACATACAATATCAAGCAATAAAGAAGTAACTGATCCAAGTAGTGGAGAAAAAGTAAATACATATAGTATTTCTGGTACAGCATGGGAAGACACAAATAAAGATGGAAGAAAAGATACAGGAGAAGCTAAATTATCTAATATAGAAGTTATTCTAATTGATAATGCAACAGGAAATATTGCTAAAAAAGTTTCTTCAGGTTCAGATCAAAAAGTTACTACAAATGCGAATGGAGAATACAAATTTGATGAAGTAAAACCTGGAGAATATATGGTAATATTCTTATATGATACAAGCAAATATAATGTTACAGAATATAAAAAATCAGGTGTACTTGAAAATGAAAATTCTGATGCTGTTAAAACAACTGTAAAATTAAATGGAGAAAATAGAACAGCGGGTGTTACAGAAAAATTTAATGTAAATAGTAGTTCAGTATCTGGAATAGATATAGGATTAATAAAAATGGAATCTGCAATATTCAGTATAGATAAAGTGGTAACTAAAATAGTAATGCAAAATCCAAAAACATCTAGAACGGCAGAATATAAAGATTCAAAATTAGCTAAAATGGATGTAGATGCAAAATATATGACTTCAACAAACTTAGTTATGGAATACAAAATAAGAGTAACAAACGAAGGTAGTGTAGAAGGATATGTTAAAAAGATTGTAGATAATGTACCAAGTCAATTTAAATTTAGTACAGATTCAAATAAAGATTGGTATTTAGGAAGTAATGGAGAAGTATATAACACAAGTTTAGCAAATACAATAATAAAACCAGGGGAAACAAAAGAAGTAACATTAGTATTAACAAAGAAGATGACAGAAACAGGAAATGGAATTGTACATAATACAGCAGAAATATCAGAAGTATATAACGAATATGGATTAAATAATGTTATAAACAATGACACTACAAGATCAGGAGCAGACGTAGTTATAGGAATTAAAACAGGTAAAGGAGTAACTTATGTATCATTAATATTTGTAATAATTGCATTTATGGGTACAGGAATTTACTTCATAAATAACAAAGTATTTAATAAAGTTATCGATGAAAAATTAAAATATCTAAATGATGACGACGATGATGAAATATAGAAAGAAAGGAGGGGAAATATAGTATGAATAAGTTTGAAAAAATAAAAAAATATGTAGGAATATTAATATTTACAATAATTATAGGATTATCAGGACAAATTAATGCAGCAAATTCATGGAGATTTCAGCCAGATGGGAAATGGTATTATTCTACTACAAAAAATGGAGAAGATTTAGTTTTTTGTGTGGAATTAGGTGGAGCATTAAAAAATAATTTACAAGATAATTTACCACAATTTTACAATAATAAAGCAAATTATTGTAACGACTGTAAAGATACAGATTGGAGACCACCAGCAGGTAAAAATGACGAAAAATTTGGATATACATCAGAAATGGAAGATCCAGAAGTTGTAGATTATAAAGAACATCAAGATGTAGCTTATGCACTTGCTTATGCTACATCAGCAAATGTTGCAATTAATGGTGGTGCAACAACAGAGACTGTTGCAGCACAAGAAATAATTCAAACAGTTATATGGAAATCTTCATTAGATGCTTCAGGTGGATCAGACGAGGCAGCTATTACAGCTTCACATAGTGGATCATATAAATATATATCTGATGAGGGATTAGCAAAAGAAGCACAAGCATATAAAAAATTCTATGAAGAAAAAGAAGCAGCTGGTGGATTTAAGCCAACGGATAATACAAAATATGATGATGTAAAAGTAGTAGCAAATCAACAAGATGATACATACATAGTTGGAAAATATAATATTAACTATACAAAAGGTATATATAAAGATGGAGATAGAGTTGTAAAATTTGGATATATAACCAAAATAACAGCTAAAAATCAAGATGGAAGAGAATTAGAAATAGTAGATATATTAGCAGCTGATGGAACATCTATAATGTCAAGAAGTGATTATCAATTTCCAGATAGTGAAGAAGATTTCTATATCAAATTCAAATATGACGGAACAGATGATACAACAGGTGTTGCTATAAATGTAGACTTTAAATATTTAGATGAATGTCAAGCAAGTATGGTTAAATGGACAGGAAAAATATATCAATGGGGATATGTAAAAAAATATGTGTCACCAGAAACTCCACATAAGAAAAACTGTACATATCATGCAGCACAATATGGAACAAATCCAGATGGAAGTCCATATTTAATAAGTAGTGCATATTATAGCCATGAAAATTGCCACTATAGTTCAAATACTCACCATAATGCATATTATTATGAACTTGAAAAAGCTGAATATTCATCTGCTCAAGATTTATTAACAGTAGAAAAAATTGGAGATGAAGGAAAATTTGCTAAGCCAATTTGGAAAGAAACAAGTTTATATGGAGATTTTGGACCAGTAACTGATCTTACAATGGATTTAGCTGGTATTGTATTCCTAGATATACCAGGAGAAAAAGATACAACAAAAGTAAATGGTAAATATGATGAAGGTTATGATAAATTATTACCAGATATAGAAGTTACATTATATGAAGAAGGTGGAGCATTAGCAAAATTAGCACAAGTAGACGGAGAAATAAGAACAAACCCTACATTAACAGATGCAAATGGACATTATGAATTTAAAGGTATAAACTCTCAAAAGAAATACTATGTAACATATAAATTAAATGGACAATACCTAGAAAATACAAAATATACAGCTAATGTAGAAGAATATAATTCAGATAACTGGAATAAATCTTCAATGGGAAGCATATTAGATGTAGATAGAGAAGCTTATAATAAGAAATTTGAATACATTAATTCAGCACCAGCAAACTATACATCAATAAACAATATTACTGGATTCGGTTTAACAGAAAACAAAACATATAATATTTATGAACAAACATATGATAAGGCACAAAAAGAATCTGATGATATAGCTACATTACAAAATAAAATAACTGAAAAAATACGTAATTATATAAATACTAATAAAAAATACCCAGATGATAGTGCTAAGACAGCTATATATCAAGCTGTTGCATCAGAAAACTCAGGTATATCAGAAGTTAAAAATAAAATACAATATATAGTTGATATAGAAGTTATAGCAAAAACAGGAAATCATACATTAATGCATTATCCTGTATATGATAAATTCGTTATAGATAATAAACCTTTAACTATAGGTTCAGAAACTTATCCTGCTATATATGAAGGACAAAGACACATTAACTTAGGTGTAATGGAAAGAGAAAAATTTGATTTAAAACTTGCAAAAGATATTTATCAAATTAAAGTAACAATCAACAATAAAGAATATATCTATAAATATAACGGAAGAAATCAAGAAGCTGTAGAAGTTGAACTTAGAGGTTCAGATATAACTCCATATGAAAGAGATTTAAGAGAAAGTGATATTCAATATATTGATTATATAAACAACGATCAGAAGAAATTAAGAGTATATATTACATATAAATTAAGAATTACAAATCAATCTGATTCATATATTACAGGATATGTAACAGCATTGAATGACTACTATGATGCAGATTATACTTACTTAAGTTCTCACGTTGTAAAATACAATAGAGATGGTATCGAATCAGATAATACATTAAATTGGAATAATGATACAGCAAATCATAAATTAACAACAAATGATGGAGCATTATCAAATATAGGAATTGGTGTAAGCGAATATTTTGATGTATTTAACGAATTTGAAGTAAATACAGATGCTATTAAGAGATTACTTACAGAGAATGAAAGTACAAAGGAAAATTATGCAGAAATAGCAGGATATAAAACATATTATACAAAACAAAGAGCATTTGATAACGGAGATATTATAAATAATGCCGGATATGTAGCAGGTTTAGTAGATAGAGATTCAAGACCAGGTGACTTTATTGTAACAGACGAAGTTAAAAACTTTGTACAATATTCATATACAAATGAATTTAAGTCAAAAGGTGGAGAAGAGAAGACAAAATTAAGCTTAACATACTTCCAAGATGATGCAGATAAAGCTCCAGGATTAAAACTTAAATTATTAACAATAATGAGAGAATTAAATGGTAATGTTTGGGAAGATAGTACATTATCTCAACTTCTAAAAGATGAAAACATAAGAAGAGGTGATGGTGTAAATAACGATAACCATGCAATTCAAGGAATGAAAGTTGAACTTATAAGTATGGATGAAGAATTAGCATCAACTACTTACCCATATAATCATACAAGATATAATAGAGTAACAGATATTTATGATATTGATGCAAAACAATTTAAAACAGCTGTAACTTATACAGCAGCAGATGGTTCATATCAATTTAAAGGATATATACCAGGTAACTATTTAATTAGATACACATATGGTGAAGGAAAGACATTAACAACAGACAGCAATGGAAAAGTATATAATGGTCAAGATTATAAATCTACACTATATGCAGAAGAAAAACACAATATAGGAAATGATGCAACACCAAATTACTGGTATAATGTAGAAAATGATAATCAATCAGATGCACACGACAATTATTCATTAAGAAATACAATAAATGGAAAAACAGCTACAATAAATAACCATATTGCAACAGTATTAGACTATCAAACAGAAAGTGCAAATGCTGATGGAAATACATTAGGCGAACTTCAAGATAAGACAGAAATGTTTGCAGAAACAAATAAACTAGTATTAGAAGTTGAATATGCTAAGAGAGAATCTTCTTATACTCAAAATGTACAAGAATATAAAGTAAATAATATAGACTTTGGTATTACAGAAAGACCACGTTCAGAATTAACATTAATAAAAGATGTAGCTAATATTAGAATTATAGCTAACAGTGGTCAAACAATATTTGATGCCGAAGATAAAACAACTAACTTAAGTTGGGTAAAACCATCAACAGTTCCATATAGTGAACAACATGGTTATGCTCAAGCAACAATGGACGAAAACTTATTACATGGTGCAACAATTAAAATTTTATATAACTTTACTATTAAGAACACAGGTGAGAAAGATTATATTGATGAAAATGGTAACATAGATATTAACTTCTATAACACAGGTACTGTTACAGGAACATTAGTTACAACTAGAGCATCTTACATAGTAGATTATGTAGAAAACAACTTAAAATTCAGTCCAGATGCACAATTAGATAATATTGATAAAGATAAAGGATATAACCAATACTGGACAGAAATAACAAATAAAGGTGAATTAAATACAGGTGACAACAATAGATTAGTCAATATTGATATGAACGTATTAAATACTTATACAACAATTATTAAAGCAACAGAAAATTCTCCATTATTAAAAGAATTAAAACCAGCAGATAAGAGAGAACAAGATGGAGAATCTGCAACAACAACACTATTATTAACAAAAGTATTAAATACAGACAGTGCTTCTAATGATAATTTAACTTATAACAATGCTGCTGAGATTGTAGAAACTAATAACAAAGTTGGTAGAAGAAGTTATAACAATAAAAATAGAGCAGAATATCAAAATGATAATATTTCTGATACAGTAAAATCTATTCCAGGTAACTATGATCCAACAGCAGTTGCAAGTATTACAGATGCAGACTTACAAGGAAAAGTATCACCTATATCTGAACCAGATACAGACTTAGCAGAAACAGTATCAGTATTACCACCATTTGGTGCAGAAAATAAGGTACCTTTTATAGCTGGAACAATATTAGCGATAATTGTATTAGCAGGAGGAATATTCTTAATTAAAAAGAAAGTTATAAAATAATTCTAAATTAATCACATCCACAGATAGAAAAAAATGGAGATATTTAATATCTCCATTTTTTATGTGGAAAGAAAAAAAACGATGTGGATAATTGAATATGGATAACATGAAAAATGCTTGATAATAAAAGGTGGAAAGTGTGGAAAACTATGTGGAAAACTTATAAATATACATAAATTAGACAATGTAAACACCGATAAAATAAAGTAATAAAAGCAACTTTATTAAAATATTACAAAATTTTAATAATAATATTGACATTTTTAACAAAATATAGTATTATTATTTATGCATTTAAGTGATGGACATTTGGGTCAGTAGCTCAGCTGGATAGAGCAATGCCCTTCTAAGGCATGGGTCGGGGGTTCGAATCCCTCCTGGCTCACCAAAGTTAGCCTATTTATTAATATTTCAGTCTGTAATAGCTGCAAGTATTGGTAAATAGGCATTTTTTTATATACTAAAAATGTAGCCAAAAACATATAATTAATATATAATATTGAGTAACAAATAATTATACTCATAATAAAATAATAGAAAAAATAATAGGGGTAGATCAAATGAAAGAAGACAACTTTGATGGATTTTCTACATTAGAAGCGGAAGAAAGTTCAGCTAAAATTGTAACAGTTATAATTATATCTTTTATAATTATTGCGATATTAATGTTAATATCTGTATTTTGTTATAGCGTAACAGGCGATAAAATGATATCAGGAGTATATATAGATAATATAAATGTATCAGGGCTAACTAAAGAAGAAGCAAAATATAGAATACAAAACTCATTACAAAGTCAGCTGCCAACAAACTTAAATTTAGTACATAATGATAATTATGAAATAAATTTAAATATTAATCAAATACAAGTAAACTATGATGTAGATAAAGCAATAGATGAAGCCTATAATATAGGAAGAACAGATAATACATTTACAAATATAATAGATGTATTTAAATTAATTTTATTTCATTCAAATATAGAACTAGATTTTAGTTATAATAAAGAAGATTTAGATAATTTCCTTGAAGATATTTCTAGTAAATTACCGGATACAATAATTGAAAGTAGTTATTATGTTGATGGAAATGATTTAATACTAACTAAAGGAAAATCAGGATATGTTATTGATGTAGAAAAAACAAATAAAAAAATAATAGATGTAATAACTAAAAGAAACTATGAAAATAAATCTGTAGAGCTATCAACGATACTAAAAGAACCGGAAGCTATAGATATAGATAAAATATATTCAGAAATTCATAAGGAGCCAGTAAATGCATATTATACTGTTGATCCATATGTGGTTCATCCACACGAGAATGGTGTAGATTTCAAAATTTCTATTGAAGAAGCAAAAAGTATGCTAAATGAAGAAAAGGATGAGTATGTAATTCCTCTAAAGTATATAGCACCAGATATAACTACAAATATGATAGGAACAGAAGCATTTCCAGATTTAATATCATCATTTACAACAAAATATAATACAAAACAAAAAGATAGAACTACAAACTTAAAAATCGCAGCGGGAAAAATAAATGGAACTGTAGTAATGCCAGGTGAGACTTTTTCATATAACACAGTAGTAGGAAAAAGAACAATAGAAGCTGGCTATAAAAATGCAGCTATTTATGAAAATGGTCAAGTAGTAGATGGATTAGCAGGAGGAATATGTCAAATATCAACAACATTATATAATGCAGCTTTATATGCAAATTTAGATATTGTTGAAAGAAGAAATCATCAATTTGTTCCATCATATGTAAGTGCAGGAAGAGATGCCACAGTTGTTTATGGAAGTACAGATTTTAAATTTAAAAATAATAGAAATTATCCAATAAAAATAGAATGCTCTGTAAGTGGAGGGATAGTAAGTTTCAAAATATTTGGATTGAAACAAGATGTTGAATATGAGGTAACTCTATCTTCAAAAATAGTAAGCTCAACAGCTACTTCATTAAAATCAGAAACATATAAAACATTAAGACTAAATGGTCAAGTAGTTAGTACAGAAACTATAAGTAAGGATACATATAAAAAACATTAATATAGGAGAAAAGAAATGTATTTAATAGTAGGATTAGGAAATCCAGAAAATGAATATAAAAATACAAGACACAATATGGGATTTGATACTATAAATGTTTTAGCAGAAAAATATAATATTCAAATGAATAAAAGTAAATTTGATGCTATAACTGGAGACGGTCAAATAGAAGGAGAAAAGGTGATTTTAGTAAAGCCACAAACATTTATGAACTTAAGTGGTAAAAGTGTAATTCAATTTTTCAACTTCTATAAAATAGATATAGAGAATCTTATTGTAATTTATGATGATATGGATATAGATGTAGGTAAAATAAAGATAAGAAAAAAAGGTGGACCAGGTAGTCATAATGGAATGAAATCTTTAGTGAATGAATTAAATTCACAAGATTTTCCAAGAATACGTGTAGGAATAGGAAAACCAAAATTTGATAATGATATGATTAATTATGTAATAGGGTCTATTCCAGAAGAAGAAAAAACAATTTTAGGTGAATCGACTAAACAAGCAGCAGAAGCTGTTTGCGAGATACTTAAAAAAGGTATAGATATAGCTATGAATAAATTTAATTAAAGGAAGTTAAAAAATGCAAGAACTTATTATAAACCAAGATAATACAAAGAAAACAATTTGCTTGGTAAAAGATGGTGAATTAGTAGAAAAGTATGATGAAAGTAATTCAATAATAGAAAGATTAGAAGGTAATATATATATTGGAAAAGTGGAAGACATTCTTTTAGGAATGCAAGCAGCTTTTATTAATATAGGAGATAAGAAAAATGCTTTAATTCATTTTACAGATGTATTACCAAAAATTGATATAACTAAACAAGAAGAAATAGAAAATAAAGAAAAAATTATAAAAGAGAAATTAGTAAAAGGAAATAAAATATTAGTTCAAGTAAAAAAAGATAGCGATATGCAAAAAGGTGCTAGACTTACAACACATATAAGTTTAGTAGGAAAATACTTAGTTGTAATGCCAGAAACAACAATAATAACTATTTCTCAAAAAATAACGGATGCAGAAGAAAAAGAAAGATTAAAAAATACGATTAAAAAAATATTACCACAAAATACAGGAGTAATACTAAGAACTTCAGCGATTGCAAAAAATGAAGAAGAATTAAAAGAAGACTTAGATAATCTTTTAGATAGATGGAAAAAAATTAAAAAAATATATGAAACAGAAAAACAATATCCAAAATTAGTAGAAGAAAATAATAATATAACCAAAAAAATTATATTAGATACTATAGAAAAAGATATAAAAAATGTATATGTAAATAATATAAAAGATTATGAAGAAATTAAAGATTATGTAGATAGTTTAAAACCTACTAATAAAGTAGATATTTTTCTTAAAGATAAAGAAAATCTATTAGATAGATATGATATACAAAAGCAAATAGAAAAAAGCAGTAGAAGAAAAATATGGCTTAATTGTGGTGGATTTATAACTATAGATAAAACAGAAGCATTAACTGCAATAGATGTTAATTCAGGAAAATATACAGGTAATAAAAATTTAGAAGATACAGTACTTAAAGTTAATATAGAAGCAACAAAAGAAATAGCAAAACAAATTCGATTGAGAGATATTGGTGGTATAATAATAATAGATTATATCGATATGAAAGACGAAGAAAACAAGAAAAAAATTAAGAGTAAACTAGAAGAAATATTAAAAGAGGATAGGTCAAAAACTCAAGTTTTAGAATTTACAAAACTTAATTTATTAGAGTTAACAAGAAAACATATATTTAGCAATAATAAGAATTTAGATGAGAAAGAGGAAATGTAATAATGAATGTAGGATTTGTATCTTTAGGTTGTAGTAAAAATTTAGTTGATACAGAAATGATGATAGGATTATTTAAAGATAATAAGTATACTATTGTTAATAATCCCAAAGAAGCCGATATTATAGTAATAAATACATGTGGATTTATAGAAACAGCAAAGCAAGAGGCTATAAATACTATATTAGAAATGGCAGAATATAAGAAAAATAGATGCAAAGCATTAATTGCAATGGGATGCTTAGTTCAAAGATATAAAAAGGAATTAGAAGATGCTATTCCAGAAGTAGATTTATTTTTAACAATAGATGAATATGAAGATGCTTGGAAAACTATTGAAAAGGTTTTAGGAGAAAACAAGGAAGTAGAGAATAAAAATTTAGACTATATGAGAAGAGAAATTTCTACTGGAAATACAATGGCATATCTAAAGATTGCAGAAGGATGTAGTAATAGATGCACATACTGTGCAATTCCATATATAAGAGGGCCATTTATAAGCAGAAAAATAGAAGATATTTTAGAAGAAGCAAACAAGCTAGCTAATAAAGGAATAAAAGAAATAATAGTAATAGCTCAAGATACAACTAAATATGGAATAGACTTATATGGTAAGCCAAGACTTGCAGAACTGTTGGACAAGCTTTGTAAAATAGATGGAATAGAATGGATCAGATTCTTATATTCATATCCTGAAACTATAACAGATGAATTAATTGAAGTTGTAAAGAAAAATGAAAAAATATGTAAATATTTTGATATACCAATTCAACATATTTCTAATTCTGTATTAAAAAGAATGAATAGAAAAAGCGATTCTAATAGTATAAGAGAGGTTATAAAAAAAATAAGAACTAATATACCAGATGTTGTAATAAGAACAACATTAATTGTAGGATTTCCAGGAGAAACAGAGGAAAATTTTAATGAGTTATACAATTTTGTAAAAGAAGCAAAATTTGATAAACTAGGAGCATTTATGTATTCAAAAGAAGATGGAACTCCTGCTGCAAGGCTGAAAGAGCAAATTCATCATATGACTAAAAAAAGAAGATATAATAAAATAATGAATCTTCAAAAAGAAATATCTAGTGATATCCAGAAAAACTATGTAGGAAAAATGTATAAAGTTATTATAGACTCAAAATCTTTCGATGGAAAATATTATATAGGAAGAACTTATATGGATGTTCCAGAAATTGACGGTGTAGTTTATATTAAAAACAGTAAGAAATGTAATATAGGCGAGTTTGTAGATGTTAAAATAATAGATACAAATGATTATGATTTAATAGGAGAAATATAGTTATGGGAATATTTAGTATGAAGAAAATTAAAGGAGTATCTCTTGAAGTACAAGATAAGGAAACAAAAAAAACTTTATCATATTTAAAAGAAGATGTTTCATTAAAAATGAAAGAATTAAATACTAACTTATATAACGAAGAGGAAGCTAAAAGACAAATGACTGCTTTAGTAGAACATTTACCAATTACTAGAGAAGAAAAAGATTTTAGAGATGATTTACGAAGAGAATTATATCTTATGGGATATGAAAGAAATTGTGATATAGGTCAAGAAGAATTAGCGGATGAAGTTGCTTTAACAGATTTAGAAGTTAGTATATTTGAAAGAATAAATAAAGCAATGCTTTCGGGAAAGATTAAATCATTGGATAGGTTCTTTTTACAAGAAAATATAATAAATATTGTAGATAGAATAAAAGCAATGATTATAGATGAAAAAATACATGCAGATTTAGAAAAAAGAGATAGTATTCCAGTAGACATAGCAGGTATAATACAAGACCTAAAGAATAAAGAAAAAAATGAAGACAGATAATAAAATTAGAAAAATGACTACTAATAATAGTAGTCATTTTTGTTTTAATAATTTTCAGCTTTAATTTCAAAAAATGCTTTAGAATGCTTACAAACAGGGCAAACTTCTGGAGCAGATGTTCCTATTACTATATGACCGCAGTTTCTACATTTCCAAATAACGATACTTCCTTTTTGAAATACAGTACCATCACCTAAATTGTCTAACAATTTTTGAAATCTTTCTTCATGGCTTTTTTCTATTTTTGCAATACCCCTAAAAGTATTAGCAATATCTGTAAATCCTTCTTCGTCGGCTACTTCAGCAAATTTAGCATACATATCTGTCCATTCATAATTTTCATTTGCTACAGCATCTGCAAGATTGGCTTTTGTATCACCAATGCCATCTAAATATTTAAAATGTAATTTTGCGTGTTCTTTTTCATTATCTGCTGTTTCTAAAAATAATGCAGCTATTTGCTCATAACCTTCCTTTTTTGCAATACTTGCAAAATAAGTATATTTATTTCTAGCTTCTGACTCACCAGAAAAAGCAGCCATTAAATTAGCTTCTGTTTTACTACCTTTTAAATCCATATTATTACCTCCTAATAATATAGTTTCCAAAGATGTAAAAAAGATACATATTAAAAGCAAATAAGTAGTTGATAAATTAAATTAGTAAACATACATAAAACAATTCCACATATTGTAGGTAATATAAATGCTATAGCACTCCATTTATAGCTTCCAGTTTCTTTTTTGATAGTTAAAAGAGTTGTGGAACAAGGAAAATGTAAAAGTGTAAAAATCATTGTATTTATGGCAGTTATAATAGTCCATCCATTAGCTTTTAGTATTGTTCCTATAGATGTATAATCTTCCATATTAATTAAAGAGCCACTACCTATATAACCCATTAAAATTATAGGTAAAACTATTTCGTTAGCAGGAATTCCTAATATAAAGGCTGTTAAAATATATCCATCTAATCCCATTAATTTTGCAAACGGATCCAGAAAATTAACTACTATTTGAAGTATACTTAGTCCATTTATATTAATATTAGCGAATAACCATATAATAAGACCTGCAGGTATTGCAACAGATATAGCTCTGCCTAATACAAATAGAGTTCTATCAAAAATAGATCGTACTAATACTTTAGCTATTTGTGGCTTTCTATATGGAGGAAGTTCTAAAACAAAAGAAGATGGAGTTCCTTTTAGAATAGTTTTTGATAATAATTTAGAAATTAGGAAAGTAAAGAAAACTCCTAATAAAATTACTAACAATACTGTTAAAGTAGATAGTAGAGATCCTTTAAAACCACCAGATATGCCTGCAATAAATATTGTAGATATTGTAATAAGAAATGGAAATCTGCCATTGCAAGGTACAAAACTATTTGTAATTGCAGCTATTATTCTTTCTCTTGGAGAATCAATAATTCTACAGCCACATACACCTGCTGCATTGCAACCAAATCCCATGCACATAGTTAATGCTTGTTTTCCAGAAGTACAACATTTTCTAAAACAATTATCTAGATTAAAAGCTATACGTGGAAGATAACCTAAATCCTCTAAAATTGTAAAAAGAGGAAAAAATATTGCCATTGGTGGTAGCATTACAGATATTATCCATGTAACAGTTTGATATATTCCTAATATAAGCATATCAGAAAGCCATTTTGGAGCACAAATTAATTCAAGCCAGTATATAAGTTTATCTTGTATGTATGTAAATATATTAGAAAGCAGTTTTGACGGATAATTTGCCCCTACAATTGTAATCCAAAATATAATTCCTAAAAATAGTATCATTATAGGAATACCATATTTTTTAGAAGTTAAGACTTCATCAATTTTTCGATCTCTTTTATTGTAACTTTCTTTTGAATATTTACAAACTTTAGAAGCTATGTCTTCTGCTTTCATTATGATACTAGATATTATTTTATCTTTAAAATTAGTATTATCAATATTGTTTCTTTGCATAAGGCATTTGGATTCATCTATTTTTAATTGAAGAGGTTCATTATCTAAAAAAGATATAGAATAGTTATTTTCAATAGAAGATATTATAGTTGGTTCACCTTCTAATAATTTTAAGCAAATCCACTTATGTAAATATGTATCAATATTAGAATATTTTATAAGTTCAGAGGAAATTAATTGTATAGAATCTTCTATAGTAGGTAAATATTTTATTTTCTTTGGATTAGGCACTATTTTTCTAGTACAAACATTATAAATAGTTTCCATTAAATGGTCTAAAGTTTTCTTTTTTCTAGCAGTAGTTCCTACGACAGGAACTCCTAAAAATGTAGAAAGTTTTTTTAAATCGATAGATATACCTTTCTTTTTGGCTTCATCTAATAGATTTACACACACAATAACATTGTTTGTTATCTCAAAAGTTTGAAAAACAAGATTTAAATTTCTTTCTAAGCAGGTGGCATCTAGTATGATAACAGTTGCATCCGGATTTCCAAAGCATATGTAATTTCTAGCAATTTCTTCTTCTTCAGAATTAGACATTAAAGAATAAGTACCAGGAATATCAATAAATAAAAAGTTTTTATTTTTAAAAATATTTGTGCCAGCAGCATTAGACACAGTTTTGCCTGGCCAATTACCTGTATGTTGATGCATTCCTGTAAAAGAGTTAAATATTGTGGACTTACCAACATTAGGATTACCGGCTATTGCAATTACATAATCAGAATTATCGTAGATTTCAGCTAAATCAGAATTTAATAAAGTAGAACCAGTAGATTTAGAAGTTAATCCCATTTAATATCACCTCGAGAATTTTTTATATAATATATGTAAATATTAGAGTAATTGATACAACATATGGTTGAAAAATATGGAATAATATGCTATTATAGAAAAGAGGATGTGATAAAAATGGATACATCAGAATATTTAATAAATGAATTTGGACTAGATATGGCAAGCGAAAAAGTTACAAGAGAAATGAGTAAATTAATTGAGAATAAAAATGATCCAGATTTCAAAGAAAAATTAGAAAAACTTATTATAGACAGAGAAGAAATATTAAAAGGAAATATGGAAGTAATAAAAAAATATGTAGGGGATGTTAAAATTGGATAAAGAAGAATTAGAAAAATTACAAGCTAAGTATAAACTTACAGAAAAAGAATATGAAGCTTATTTTAATGCAGTTAATTTATCATTTACAACAGGAAAGAAAAGTGCAGATACTCCAAAACTAGTATTTGTAGCAGGACAAGCAGGTGCTGGAAAATCTAAACTTATTCCAATTGTTTATGAGGGATTAGGATATAATGCAGTTGTTTCAGATTATGATAAAGTAAGATCAATGCATCCAAAATTTGAACAAGCAAGTAGAGAATGTCAAAATGTGCATCTTGCACTATTACCAGATGCAGATAGAGCAAATGAAGACCTTAGACATTATTGTAGAGATCATCATTTAAATCTTATATATGAAGGAACTATGAGAGGAACAAAAGTATTTTTAGAGATAGCACAAGAATTTAAAACAGCAGGATATGAAGTAGATTTAAGTTTAATGTCTGTTCCAAAATTAGAAAGTTATGGCTCTACATTATTAAGATATGCAACAGATTTAATCCAAAATAATATTCCAAGATGGGTTCCAAAAGAAGTGCATGACCAATCATATGATAACTTCATAGTTACATTAGTGGAACTTCAAAAAAGAGGATTATATGATAGAGCAGATGTATATCGTAGAGGTAGAGAAGCTCAAATTGGTAAGCCAGTTAAAATATATTCAACAGAGGTAGGAGAATTTGCAGATCCAATCGAAGCAGTTCAATATGGAAGAAAAAAATATAGACTTGAAGCAATTTTAGATTATCCAACAAAATATTCAATGGTTGAGCAAATTTTCGAAGAAAAATCTCCATGTTTAATAGAAAAACTAAAAGATTGGAAAGACTTATATAGACAAGAAAGAGAAGCTATATTAGAAGAAAGAAAAAATGAAACAAGATAATATTAAAAAGACAAAGAGTTATAACTCTTTGTCTTTTTTGATGTATATATTTTTTGAGTCATCATTTCTAATTGCTATTAAGCAACCTCTAATTTCAAAAGCAGTTGGATCACCAGATGGACTTATAAGTATAGGTTTAATTTTAGTTCCTTTGATAATCCCTAAATCTAATAATCTTCTTTTAATATGTTCAGAAGAATTAATATGATCAACAATTCCAATTTGCTTTAGAGGTAAACAATCTAAAGAAATAGTAGTATCTTTTTTTTCTAGCATTTTTTATACCTCCAATCATTTGTATTATTAATATTATATGTTTTTTCAGTTGAAAAAGTTAAATATTAGAGGTAGAATATAGTTCAGGTAAAGGAGTGAATAATTAATGCAAAAGATATATCCAAAAACTTGTGAAAACTT
The DNA here is from genome assembly GCA_963557785.1 of uncultured Clostridia bacterium. Taxonomy (GTDB): domain Bacteria; phylum Bacillota; class Clostridia; order TANB77; family CAG-508; genus Merdicola. Next base: position 107,378 of record CAUWBF010000002.1, read on the forward strand.
AAATGGCGAAGTATTTTTAAGGGAATACATAAAAAAATACAAAGGAGTAGAAATACAATATTTTCATAAAAACAAATATAAGCTTGAAGACTTTGTAATGAAACCAACTATTGAAAAGATTATGAAAATAACCCCTGAAATAGAAGAGATAACTGTACATCCACCACTAGATGAATATAATATAGAGCAAATCATATTAGCAGATAAAAACTTATTATTTAAACTATTAAATGATATGTTAGAACTATCTGAAAAGTATAAAATAAAAATAAATATGATTTTACATAGTGACTTAAATTATTCAGGACATGTACGTTTTACATTAGATGTACTAAAGGAAGCAGCAAAAGTACTAAAAGGAAGTAATGTAAAGCTATTATTAGAAAATTTATTTATGTTTTATGATAATGCTCCATGTGCAGTTTTAGATGTATGCAAAGAAATAGATAGCGAAAATGTAAAAGTATGTATTGATATATGTCATTTGTATTGTAGAGCAAATATGCTAAAAATGCCAATAGAAGAATTCTTAAAGAATTTCTTAAACAAGGAATTATGTGAAAAATATGTGCATCAAATACATTTTGCAGATACAAAAAATAATGATGGATATATTGAAAAATCAACACATGGAAGGGCTTATGATTCTATAGAAAAAATTAAATATGATTTAAACCTATTAAAGCAATATGGTATGGAAAATAAATTAATTATTACAGAAATATCAGAAGATGATTATTCAAAAAGAAAAGAGCAAATAAAAAATATAAAATTCTTAGAAGAAATATATAATCAATAATTTATTGACAAAAGCAACAATATATTATAAACAATATGTATAAATAATTTAGGAGGATTTAATAATGGAAAAAGTAAGAGGATTTGAAATAGCAAAAGGGTTTGAAAACCAAGGAATAAATTTACCAGTTAGAAAAACAAAATATTCAGCAGGATATGATATAGAAGCAGCTGAAGATACAGTTATACCAAGTTTTAAAAAAGGAATGAATCCAACACTTGTAAAAACAGGTTTAAAAGCATATATGCAAGATGATGAAGTTATGCTATTATATAATAGAAGTTCTAATCCAAAGAAAAAAGGATTAATTATGGCAAATAGTGTAGGAGTTATAGATAAAGATTATTATGGAAATCCAGATAACGATGGACATTTTATGTTTTCATTCTTTAATATAAAAGAAGAAGATATTACTATAAAAAAAGGTGAAGCTATAGGACAAGCAGTTTTTCAAAAATATTTAACAGTAGATAATGACATTGCAGAAGGAGAAAGAGTAGGAGGATTCGGTTCTACAAACAAATAAAGATTATTTTGGATACATAAAAAATTAAAATAATTTTAAAAACGTGAAAGTAGCTCTATAAGTGAAATGCGTAAGAAAATAAGAAAAAAATAGTTGCCAAAAGTTTTGACTTTTGGCAATTTTTGTAGTATAATATAGTTGTTGTTAAGCGATAAGTAGACATTTGAAAGGAGTGACGCTTTAATGTTCAATGTAGGAGATAAAATAGTATATCCTATGCACGGAGCAGGAGTAATTGATGCGATAGAAGAGAAAAATATATTAGGAGAGAAACAAGCATATTATATTTTAAAAATGCCTGGAGAAGTTAAAGTTATGGTTCCAACTGCTAAAGCAGAAGAAATCGGAGTTAGAGGTATAATAGATAAAAGTGCTGCAGAAAAAGTATTTAGTGTTCTAGAAGCAAACGAAACAGAAATGTCTATGAATTGGAATAAAAGATATAGAGACAATATGGAAAAAATGAAAAGCGGAGATATTTATGAAGTTGCTGATGTTGTTAGAAATTTAAGCTTTAAACAAAAAGAAAAAGGATTATCAACAGGTGAAAAGAAAATGCTTAATAATGCAAAACAAATATTAGTAAGCGAATTAGTTCTTACAGAACATTCTTCACAAGAAGAAATTGAAGAATTAGTAGAAAATAAAATATCAACATCTTTCGAAGAATATAAAGTAGAAGGAGATGTTACAGCTTCAGAAATTAGCAAGAGTATAGTAAGTAAATTTATTCCATTTGATGGTTCTGATAATGCTTAAATAATAAGCATAAAAATAAAATAATATACTTTACAAAAGAAAAGAGAAATTTATATATTTCTCTTTTCTTTTATGCTGAATAAAATATAATGTCATCTTGTAGACATAAAAGAAGGATTTTTTTCAAAAGTGTCGAATATTAAAAGTATGTAAAAAAGAAAGGTATGAATGATGGTACGATATAGTGATGAATTAATTGAAGAAATTAAAAACAACAACGACATAGTAGATGTAATTTCACAATATATGGTATTAAAAAGAAGTGGCAGAAATTATTTCGGTTTATGTCCATTTCATAATGAAAAATCACCTTCTTTTTCTGTTTCACCAGATAAACAAATATTTCATTGCTTTGGATGTGGAGTAGGAGGAAATGTATTCCACTTTGTAAGTAAAATAGAGGGAACAGGCTTTAAAGAAAGTGTAGAAATGCTTGCAGATAGAGCAGGTATTACTCTACCTGTTTTAGAAAGTGAAGGAGATAACAAACTTCAAGAATTAAAATCAAAAGTATATGAAATAAACAAAGAAACTGCATATTTTTATCATGAGAACTTATATAAACCATCAGCTAAGATAGCACAAGAATATGTAAAAAAGAGAAAGTTAGATAATAGTACTTTAAAAAATTTTGTAATAGGATATTCTGGAAAATTTGATGAGTTATATAAATTCTTAAAGCAAAAAGGATTTAAGGATGAAGAAATATTAGCATCTAGTTTGGTAAATAAAACAGATAAAGGTCAATTCATTGATAGATTTAGAAATAGATTAATGTTTCCAATACAAGATGTTAGAGGAAGGTTTATTGCATTTGGTGGTAGAGTATTAGATGATTCTAAACCAAAGTATATAAATTCACCAGAAAATATTGTTTATAGTAAAGGAAGACACTTATTTGGATTATACAATGCCAAAAAAGGGGATACTAAAAAAATAATAATGGTAGAAGGATATATGGATGCAATATCACTTCATCAAAGAGGAATTACTAATGCAGTAGCATCATTAGGTACAGCACTAACTGAAGCACAAGGAAGACTTTTAAGAAGAACTGCAGAACAAGTAATTATAGGTTATGATGCAGATGGAGCAGGACAAGCTGCTACATTAAGAGGTTTAGAAATATTAAGTAATTTAGGATGTGACATAAGAATACTTCAAATCGAAGGAGCAAAAGATCCAGATGAATTTGTAACAAAATATGGAAAAGAAAGATTTTTAAAATATGTAGATTCATCAATATCTTTAGTTGAATTTAAAGTTAAAACATTGAAGAAAGAACTTAATATTGAAAATACAAGTGATAAAATTAAATTTTTAAATGAAATTGCAAAAATATTAACAAAAGTAAATAATAGTATGGAACAAGAAGTATATATTGACAAAATATCTAAAGTTTATAAAATCTCTAAAGAAGCCATATATTCAGAAATAAAAAAAATGTTATATAAAAATACAAATGCTAATCCAAAAATATTAGAAAGACAAAATAATATAAGGTATAACACAATAAAAAAAGTAGACAATAAGATTAATGATGGAATAATAAAAAGAGAAAATACAATAATAGCATTATTAACTATGCCAGATATTAATGTTTATCCAAAAATAAAAAATGAAATTACACCAGATTCATTTAAATTAGAGGAAAACAAAATAATACTAAAAAGACTTTATGAAGAATATGATAAAGGTTTAACTAGTATATATGATGCTATAAGTCTATTTACAGATGAAAATATTATTAATCATTTATCTGAAATAATGGCAGAAGATTATGAAATTTCTGATGTTGATAAATGCATAGAAGACATAATAAATTCTTATAAAAAAGAAACAATAATAGAATATAGAGATTCTATACTAAAAGAATTAGACAATCAAAATATTACTAACGAAGAAAGGCTAAATTTAGAACAGGAACTTAATAATGTTATTATTAAATTAGCCAAAATGAAGTAGGAGGTTGCTATGAAAAAAGAAGAAAAAAGTGAAGACATAAAAAAAGTAACAGAAGAGTCTAAAGAAGATATAAAAGAAAATAAAGTAAAAACTATTTTAGAAAAAGCAAAAAATAAAGGTAGTATAACTTATGGAGAACTTGCAAGTGAATTAGATGATGTTAATCCTGAACAAATAGATAAAGTATTTGATGCTTTTGAAGAACTTGGAGTAGATATTCTAAGAGATGATTCTGACGAAGAAGGTCCAGACTTAGAAGACTTACAAGAAGTTGAAGATTTACAATTAGATAATATTAATATTTCTGATATAGAATCAGGAAACATTGATGATCCTGTTAGAATGTATTTAAGAGAAATAGGAAAAATACCTTTATTAACGTATGAGGAAGAATTAGACCTTGCAAAAAGAGTTTTAGAGGAAGACGAAGAGGCTAAACAAAAATTAGCGGAATCAAACCTAAGATTAGTTGTAAGTATTGCAAAAAAATATGTTGGAAGAGGAATGCTATTCTTAGACCTAATTCAAGAAGGAAATATGGGACTAATAAAGGCTGTTGAAAAATTTGATTATACAAAGGGATTTAAATTTAGTACTTATGCGACATGGTGGATAAGACAAGCCATTACAAGAGCAATAGCAGATCAAGCTCGTACAATAAGAATTCCAGTACACATGGTAGAAACAATAAATAAATTAATAAGAACTTCAAGACATTTATTACAACAATTAGGAAGAGAGCCAACGCCAGATGAAATAGCTGAAGAAATGGAAATGCCAGTTGAAAAGGTAATGGAAATTCAAAAGATTGCTCAAGATCCAGTTTCATTAGAAACACCAATTGGTGAAGAAGATGATAGCCATCTAGGCGATTTTATACAAGATGAAGATTCACCAGCTCCACAAGATTCAGCAGCATATACATTATTAAAAGAACAATTAGAAGAGGTTATGAGTACTTTAACTCCAAGAGAGGCAAAAGTTTTAAAATTAAGATTTGGTTTAGAAGATGGAAAAGCAAGAACTCTAGAAGAAGTTGGTAAAGAATTTAAAGTTACTCGTGAGAGAATTAGACAAATAGAAGCAAAGGCATTAAGAAAATTAAGACATCCAAGTAGAAGTAAAAAATTAAAAGATTATATGAGTTAAAATAAAAAGTTCAGCAAATTGCTGAACTTTTATTGTTCATAAAAGTATGAAATTATACCATTATATATTCCCCAAGCTAATTTATCTTGATAAGAATCTGTTAGTAATTCTTTTTCTTCTTCTTCATTTGAAAGAAATCCACATTCTACTATAGTAGTTGGAATTTCAACATGTTTAACTATGTAAACATTATCAATTTTCATAGGTACTCTTGTATTATTTTTTTGAATTGCTTCATTTAGAGAAGATTGAATACAAGTTGCTAATTTTCGACCTTGTTCATTATTCTCTTTATAGAAGGTTTGCCATCCCCAATATTGTTCTTGAGGAATTTTATTTAGATGTATAGAAACGAATATATCGGCAGAAGATTCATTACCAATTTTTACTCTATTTCTTATGTCTGATATTTTCTTTTCTTTTAAGGTTGTTTTGTTATAGTCATATATTGCATTTTCATCAGATCTAGTTAATATTACAGTTGCACCACTTTGCTCTAATAAATTCTGCACTTTTAATGCAATTTTTAAATTTGTTTCAGCTTCTGTAGTACCATTACTACTTTCAGCTCCGCTCATCTGGAACACCGTGTCCTGCATCTAACACTATAACTTTATTACTAACTGGTAGAGCCACTGTTTCAATAGCTGTTAAGTTTCTATTTGCTGTAAAAAATAAAAAAGTGGTTATAGATAAAGTAATACAAGATAAAATTATAAATAATCTTTTTCTACTTAATAAAATCATATAAATACTCCTAAAATATTTTTAATACATATTATGCAGTAAAATTTCTATTATGCTAACAAATATTTACAATATTATGTAAATATGATATTATATATGCATAAAACTTGTAAAGGAGAGTGAATCTATGGGCAAAGAGCGGAAACAAAGTTTAGAAACAGATATCCCAGAAAAATGCAGACTATCTGCGAGTTCATATGTAAATGGAATTATATTTACACCTCGTATATATGGTTGCAGAGTTGGAATAAGTGTAATGAGAAAGGATGATGGTAAAATAAGCACAAAGAAATACTTGGATACACCTCTTGGTGGCATATTATCAGATGATAAGGAAGTAAAATTAACTGCCATGTATATTCCTGGTAATATGATAATTCTTATTGGCATTATATGGACTATTATTTTGTATTGTGTAAATAAGAATTTACCACTGTTATTTGGGATGATATCCTTTTGGCTAGCAATACCAGAAATAAGTCAGCTTTTTCAATTAGTTTATAAGATGCAAATTTCAAAGGAACTTGCATCTATGGGAAGGTATCACGCGGCAGAGCATAAGGCTATAAATGCATATGAAAAACTTAAAAGAGCTCCAAAAGATATAGAAGAGCTTAATAAGTATTCAAGGTTTTGCAAGAACTGTGGTGTTAAGATGCATTTTATGCCAGCAATTCCCAAAATAGTATTTTTCATAAGTGTGCTATATTCACAGGATATTTTAAGTTCATTGCTAATAACGGCAGTTATTTCAACTATTCTTATTATGATGCTATCTAGCGGTATGTTTCGGTTATTACAGATATTTATAACTAAAAAACCGGGAAAAGAAGAACTAGAGGTGGCACTGCAAGGAATAAGGACTGTTGAGAAATTTGTAAGCTCGGCAAGATTTGAAAAAGTAGATGAAGGAAATTTTCTCTGCTTTAGTTATCCATTTGATGAGAGTTAAGAATCAAGTTTAAGGTGAAGGCGACAAACGTTAAGACGTTTGTCGCTTTTGCTTTATATATTATAAGTATTTAAGTATAAAATTACCAAACATGGAAAAACTAAACTCATATTCTTTTAGGAGAGTGAAAGTTACATGTTTAGAATTTTAAATATAAAAGGAACGGTATTAGATAGAAATCAGTTAGAAGATTATATGGAAAAATTAGCTTCAGATAATACTATAAAAAATGCATCAGATAAAGAAACATATCCTATTCCAAGAATGTTAGAAAATTTTGATTTAATTACGAATGTATATAATATATTAAATTTACATCTAAAACTAGGCATAAATATACATCCAGCAGGAGAGTGGATTCTAGATAATTATTATGTAATAGAAGAAGCAGTAAAAGTAATACAAGATAATTTAACAATAAATAAATACACTAATTTTGTGGGGATAGATAATGGACAATACAAAGGAGTTGCAAGAATATATTTTCTAGCAGCCCAAATGTGTGCTTATACAGATAATAATATAAATAAAGAAAATATAATATATATGCTTAAAGCATATCAAAGAAAGAAAAGTCTTAGTATGGATGAAATCTGGAATATAGGTATATTTCTTCAAATTTGTATAATTGAAAAAATTGCAGAAGTATGTGAAAAGATTTATTCAAGTCAGATGCAAAAATATAGAGTTGAAAATATAGTAGAAAGATTAGTAGACCAAAAACCTAAGGAAGAACAAGTATATAGAAATGATAAGAATTATAAATCATCAAAGCTGGGATATAGAGAAATGAAATATCCATTTATAGAATATATGTCATATAAATTAAAGAAGAGTGGAAAAAAGGCATATGGATATTTAGAAGCACTAGAAGAACAAGTAGAAAAAATGGGCTCAAATGTATCCGACGTTATAAAAAAGGAACATTTTGATATAGCTTTAAAAAAAGTATTAATGGCGAATAGTATAACAAGTATAAAAGAGATAAATAGATTAAACTTTTTAGATATATTTGAAAAAATTAATGGTGTAGAAGAAATATTAAAAAATGATCCAGCAGGTGTTTATTCTAAAATGGATTATAAAACGAAAGAATATTATAGGAATACAATAAAAGAAATATCTAAAAGAACAAAGATATCTGAAATATATATATCAAAAAAATTAGTAGAGTTAGCAGAATTAGAAAAAGATAAAAGTTCTAGAAAAGCGCATATTGGTTATTATTTAATATCAGATGGAAAAGAGAAGCTTTATAACTACTTAGGAATATCGAAAAATATTATTAGAAAAGATGTAAAAGTAAAACTTTATATATTCGGAATATATTTTATTAGTTTAATATTTTCGCTCTTAACAGGAATTAATATATCAAAAAAGACAAATATACTTGTAGGAATGTTCACATTTATATTAGTGTTTGTTCCAATATCTGAAATAATAATTCAAAGTATTCAGTATATTTTAGGAAAAATAGTTAAACCAAAGTTACTACCTAAATTAGATATGTCAGAAGGAATAGATGAAAAAAATAAAACTATGGTTGTAATTCCTACAATAATAAATAATGTAGAAAAAATAAAAGAATTAGCTTCTAAATTAGAAGTGTATTATTTGGCAAACAAATCACCTAATATATATTTTACAATATTAGGTGATTGTAGCAGTTCAAAAAATGAAGTAGAAGACATAGATGAAAATATAATAAATACAGGAATAGAAGAAATAAAAAAACTTAATGAAAAATATGCAAGTCAAGATTTTCCAATATTTAATTTCTTATATAGAAAAAGAGTATGGAATGACAAAGAAGGAAGCTATTTAGGTTGGGAAAGAAAAAGAGGATTACTAAATCAATTTAATAAATATTTGCTAAAAAATGAGATGTCAGATTTTATAGTAAATACTATCGAAAACTCAAAGCTAAATAATAAACTTGATATTAAATATGTAATAACTTTAGATGCTGATACAGAACTTATTTTAAATTCTGCTTTTGAACTTGTAGGAACTATGGCACATATTTTAAATAAGCCAGTATTAAATGAAAATAAAACTGCAGTAAAAGAAGGACACGCAATAATTCAACCTAAAGTAGGTATAAACCTAGATTCTAGCAGAAAAACAGTATTTACAAAAATATTTGCAGGTTCTGGAGGAACAGATCTTTATACAAATGCAATATCAGATTTATATCAAGACAATTTTGAAGAAGGTATATTTACAGGTAAAGGTATATATGATTTACAAGTTTTTGAAGAAGTTATGGGAAATACAATTCCAGAAAATACAGTTCTAAGTCATGATTTACTAGAAGGAAATTATTTAAGATGTGGACTTGCTTCTGATATTTTATTAATGGACGGTTATCCTGAAAAATACAATAGTTTTATGACAAGACTGCATAGATGGATAAGAGGAGATTGGCAAATAACTACATGGCTTAAAAGATATATTAAAGACAATAAAGAAATAAAAATACAAAATTCATTAAATACCCTATCTAAATATAAAATATTTGATAATTTAAGACGAAGTATTTTAGAAATATCTTCAATAATTTTATATATTTTTGCTTTATCTTTAAATAATGTATATAGGATAAATGTATCAAATCTAATTATAATATCATTATTGGCTATTATAATACCAAGCTTAATAGAAATAATAGATGCAGTAATATGGAAAAAAGATGGAGAACATGCAAAGAAAACTTTTGAACCAATTATTAGTGGAGTAAAGGGAAGTATTATTAGATTATTTTTATCGTTAAGCTTTTGGATAGATAAAGCATATATTTCTGCAAATGCAATTTTAAAAACTATATATAGAAAAAACATTAGTAAGAGGAATTTGCTGGAATGGACGACATCTGAAGAAGCAGAGAAAACATCGAAGTCAAGTATATTTTCATATTATTCATCAATGTGGTTTAGTATATTTTTAGCTATCGTGTTATTTATATATTCAATTTTAGGTGGTAGTAAATTATTAATAACACTAACTTCTATATTAGGAATTGCTTGGGTAATTTCACCATTAATAGGATGTTATATAAGCAAAGAAGAGATAAAAGAAAATAAAATTAAAAAATTAAGTGGAGAAGAAAGATTATATGTACTAGATATAGCTAAAAAAACATGGCAATTTTTTAAGGATACTATTACAGAAGAAAACAATTATCTACCTCCTGATAATTATCAAGAAAATAGAAAAGAAAAATTGGTAGATAGAACATCATCTACTAATATTGGTTTAGGATTGCTAGCTGTAATATCGAGTTATGATTTGGGGTTTGAAAAATTAGAAGATACTATAGAATTAATAAATAATATGATTTCTACAATAGAAAGTTTAAGTAAGTGGAATGGACATTTATATAATTGGTATAATATAAAAACTCTATCACCACTAACACCAAGATATATATCAACAGTAGATAGTGGAAATTTTGTGGGATATTTATATGTAGTAAAACAGTTTTTAACAGAGATCTTTAAAAAAGAGCATAAAACATTACCAGAAAATATGAAAGAGAAAATATTAATAAATATAAATTTAATAGATAAATGGATTAAAGAAACGAACTTTAGAATATTATACGATAAAGAAAAAAGAATATTTTCTATAGGATTTAATGTAGAGGAAAATAAATTAACAGATTCATATTATGACTTATTAGCATCAGAGGCAAGACAAGCTAGTCTTATAGCAATAAGCAAAAAAGATATCCCCTCAAAACATTGGAACAATTTAAGCAGAACATTAACAACATTAAATAAATATAAAGGACTCATTTCTTGGTCTGGCACTTCTTTTGAATATTTAATGCCAAATATAAATATCAAAAGATTTGAAGGTAGTCTTTTAGATGAATCTTGTAAATTTATGATAATGAGTCAAATTGAATATAGCAAAAAATTAGGAATACCATGGGGAATATCTGAATCAGCATTTAATTTAAAAGATTTAAATTCAAATTATCAGTATAAAGCATTTGGAATTCCATGGCTGGGACTAAAAAGAGGATTAGCAGATGAAGCAGTAGTATCAGGATATGGTTCAGTTTTAGCTATAACAGATTATCCTAAAGAGGTTGTAGAAAATATTAAAGAACTTGATAAACAAGGAATAATGGGAAAATATGGACTATATGAAGCAATAGATTATACAAGTAATAGACTTAAATATGGAGAAAAAAGTGTAGTAGTAAAAACTTTTATGGCTCATCATCAAGGATTAATATTATTATCAATAAATAATCTATTTAACGATAATATTTTACAAAATAGATTTTCAGTAAATCCAGAAATTAAAGCTATAGAAATATTACTTCAAGAAAGAATGCCAGAAAATGTAATAGTAACAAAAGAAGAAAAAGAAAAAACAGAAAAACTTAAGTATAAAGATTATGAAAGTTATACAGAAAAAACATATACAAAAATAAATGAGGATTTTAATAAATCTAACGTAATTGCAAATGAAAATTATACAGTAGTTATAGACCAAAAAGGAAATGGTTTTAGCAAATTTAAAGATATTTATATTAATAGATATAAAGAAACTGATGAAGAAAATAGAGGGATAAATTTCTTCATAAAAAATGTTAAAACGAAAAGAATATGGGCATCAAACTACTTAAACTATTTAGGAAAACCAGAAAAATATGCGGTATCTTTTGCACCAGATAATGTAAAGATAAATAGAATAGATGGAAATATAGAAACTACTACCAAAACAATTGTAGCACCAAATAGCCCTGTAGAAATTAGAAATATAGAAATAAAAAATAATGGTATAGAGGAAGAATTATTAGAAGTAACTTCATATTTTGAACCAATTATATCTCATAAAGAAGCGGATATATCTCATAAAGTATTTAATAATTTATTTTTAAGATATGATTATAATGAAGAAACAAATAGTTTAATTATAGAAAGAAGAGGACGAGAATGTAATTCAGATAATATATTTTTAGGAGTGAATTTATATACAGAAAATGAAACAATTGGTGAATTAGAATATGAAATAGATAATGAAAAATTTTTAGGTAGAGGCACCTTAGGACTTCCAACTATGGTGGAAAGTTCAAAAACTTTATCAAAAGAGCTAGGATTAGTTACAGATCCTTGTATTGCAATTAAGAGAACATTTAAAATAAAACCAGGAGATAAAATAGATTTAAGTTTAATAATATCTGTATCAGAAAGTAAGGAAAATGTTATAAAAAATATAGTAAATTATATGAATAATGAAAATATTAAAAAGTCTATAGAACTTACTAAGGCAAAAGCTACAGAAGAAGCTAGATATTTAGATATAAAAGGAAAAGAGATAGAAAATATACAAAATATTATGTCGCTATTAATAAATACTAATTATTCGAGAAAGCTGTATATAAATAATTATGCGAATAAAGTATATTCACAAGATGAGTTATGGAAGTTTGGAATATCTGGGGATTTTCCAATTTTAATGTTAAAAATAAAAGATGTAAATGATTCATATGTATTAGAGGATGTACTAAAAGCATATGAATATTTAAAAATCAAAAATATAAATATAGAACTAATTATATTGAATGAAGAAAGATATAGTTATGATCAATATTTGAATGAAGTAATTGAAAATAGTATATTAAACAGGCATATAGCATATATGAAAAATATAAGAGGCGGAATATTTGTATTAAATTACTATGAACTTTCAGAAGAAGATATAAAGTTACTGGAATTTAGATCAAATTTAATATTAGATGCTCATTTAGGAGATATAGAATTACAATTAGAACAGTTAGAAGAAGACTATAAAATGCAAAAAAGATTTATTGGAGAAAATATAATTTTAACAAACCAATTTGAAGATGAAGTAAAACAGGATAATAATTTAGATAAAATAGATACAATTGATAATTTAAAGTATTACAATAATTATGGAGCATTTACAAAGGATGGCAAAGAATATGTTATGAGAGTTAATAAAAATCATAAGTTGCCAACAACATGGAGTCATATAATATCTAATTCAAAATTTGGAAGTGTCTTAACGGAAGGAATGGGAGGATATACTTGGAGTGAAAATAGTAGACTAAATAGAATATCTGCATGGAATAATAATCCAAATTTAGATATACCATCAGAAATAATATTTTTAAAAAATCTAGATAATGGGAAAACTTGGTCGCTAGGAAGCAGACCAAAGCCAGATAATAATGATTATTATATAACTTATGGATTAGGATATGCTAAATATAGTCATTTCTCACAAGATATAATTCAAGATCTAGAAGTATTTGTACCGGAGAAAGATAATGTGAAAATAAATATACTGTCTTTAAAAAATACTACTTCAAATAGAAAAAAATTAAAACTATATTACTATGTAAAACCCGTTTTAGGAGAAGACGAATTAAAGTCTAATAGCAATATTATTGTTAAAAGGGAAAATGAAATAATATATGCTAAAAATATATATACAAGTGATTTTAAAAATAAAATTGCATATATATCAACAAGTGAACAAATAAATTCATATACAGGGAATAAGAGATTTTTTATAGGAAGCGGAAATATATCTAATCCAGAAGCATTAAATAAAGTATGTCTAGATAATGAAAATGGATTAGGATTAGATAGCTGTATGGTATTTGAAATTAATATCGAATTAAATTCATATGAAAAAAAGGAGATATCAATATGTTTAGGAGAAGAAAATAATAAGTTAGATATAAAAAATATTGCATATAAATATTCTAATATATCTAACTGTAAGCAAGAACTAAATAATATAAAAAATTCTTGGTACGAACTTAATAATAGATTACAAGTTAAAACACCAATAGAATCTATGAATATATTATTAAATGGATGGCTTGTATATCAAATAATATCTTCTAGATTATTTGGAAAAACTGGATACTATCAATCAGGTGGAGCAACAGGATTTAGAGATCAGCTTCAAGATACTTTAGGACTAGAATTTATAGATAAAAGAATAATGAAAAATCAAATTATAAAGCAGAGTTCACATCAATTTATAGAAGGAGATGTAGAACACTGGTGGCACGACGAAACAAAAAAAGGTATAAGAACTAGATTTTCAGATGACCTTTTATGGTTAGTATATTTAGTAAATGAATATATAAAATTCTCGGGAGATTATGAAATATTAAAGATAAAAACTCCTTATCTAAAAGGAAATCAATTAGAAGATAATATAATGGAAAGATATGAAACATATGAATTTTCTGATATGGAAGGAACAATATATGAACACTGTATAAAAGCTATAGAGAAATCTTTAAATTTCGGAGAAAATGGATTACCTAAAATTGGTTCAGGAGATTGGAATGATGGATTTAGTAATGTAGGTTGTAAAGGAAAAGGTGAAAGTATTTGGATGGGATTTTTTCTATATAGAATTCTAGATAAATTCTTAATAATATTAAATAACCTAAAACAAAAATATAGTGAAAATAAAGAAGACATGCTAGATACAAAAGAAGGTATAGAAGAAAAAATTATAAGGTATGAAGAAGTAATGAAAAATTTAAAAAGAGCACTAAATAAAAATGGTTGGGATGGAAGATGGTATAAAAGAGCATATACAGATGATGGAGAAATATTAGGAAGTATAGAAAATGAAGAATGCAGAATAGATAGCATTGCACAAAGTTGGTCTGTAATATCAAATGCAGGAGATAACGATAAAAAATATATTTCTATGGAAAGTTTAGAAAATCATTTAGTAGATAGAGAACATGGAATAATTAAGTTGTTAGATCCACCATTTGATAAGGGAAGACTAAAACCAGGATATATAAAGTCATATTTACCAGGAGTTAGAGAAAATGGGGGACAATATACACATGCTGCAATATGGGCGGTTATTGCAGAGACAATGCTAGGATTTGGAGATAAAGCTGTTGAATTATTTAATATGATTAATCCAATAGAACATTCTAGAACAAAAGAAGCGGCCCAAAAGTATAGAGTTGAACCATATGTTGTAGCAGCAGATATATATGGAACAGGAAACCTAATTGGTAGAGGAGGATGGACATGGTATACAGGTTCTGCAAGTTGGATGTATAAAACAGGAATAGAATATATTTTAGGCTTGAAAATAGAAAATGGAATACTAAGAATAGAGCCTTGTATTGCAAAAGATTGGAAAGAATATAGCATAAAATATAAATATGAAGATACAATTTATAATATAAAAGTTAAAAATCCAAATGCAAAAAGTACGGGAGTAAATGAATTTTATTTAAATGGAAATAAAATTGAAGACAAAATGATAAAACTAGTAAATGATAAGAATATAAATGATATAGAAATAATAATGTAAAAAGAAAGGAGCACCAGAACTGTAGAACAGTAACTGGTGCTTTAATTTTGATTAGTGCTTCTTAAACTTTTTGGAAATCCTTTTTTTCAAGTACAGAAAATCTGACTTAAGGATGCTTCCGCAAAGATAGATAGAAAAGCAGTTAGCAATAAATAACCCAAACAGGATAATCATCCGAAGAATCTGAGTAAATACGTTTGCTCCTGATACTACCAATAAGAAGCCGACAACAGAGCTATCCTTAACCTGCAACCGCTCTGCAATTAGTTCATCGTAGTGTTCATGATCTGCATCTGTCCATCTGCCATCTTCTTCCATAAAGTGAATATCATCACTAATGAAAAAAAGCTGCAAGGATTTTGCAAATACATTCATACTGAAGATGAAAAATGCAATTGCGACTGCTAAGAAGATTGCCTGTGCCAAAAGTACCTTAGATCTTTTGTTGTTCCGTTTTTTCATGATAATTCCTCCGATCATTTTATAAATGTGAAATCCTTTATATTCAACTTCTCTGAACATATATATATTATACCACAAATTTATGTAAAATGCAAAAATGGTAAATAGCAAGGCAGATAATTGACAAAAATGGAAGACTATAGTATAATATCAAACAAGGATTATCCATTAAGGATATAGATGAGATTTAAGTTTTATGTATTAAAAGACAAAAACGGGTGAATAATATAAAAAGATTGATTCGGAAATTAACTTATATAAATTATATAATACTATATAATGGGAACGGAGATATATAGTTATATGGATTATATAATTTGAATTTTAAAGTAGAATAATAATTGAAGTTTATTGCGCAATAACTGTATTTATTAGAAGACGAGAGAATTATTGCAAGTAATATATTTTAATCGGTATAAAAGTTAATATTTATATAGAATCAATTAGTTTAAATTTATTTGAACTAATTTTTCTTTTTTACATAAGTTTAAATTAAAAAAAGAAAAGGAGAGATGATTATAAATATGGCAGAAGAATTAAAGAATGTTACAAAAGAAGGAGAAAAAAGGACTCAAAAAATTCAAAAGACTCCAAGAACTAGAAAACCAAATACACGTGGAAAGAATGAAAAAGATGAAAAAAAATCAATGATACCTAGAGGAGAAAATAGAATTATTCTACCAAAAGTGGAAAATAGAGGATTCGAATTTAAGCCAGATTCTATAAAGATTATTCCATTAGGTGGTTTGCACGAAATTGGAAAGAATATAACTGTATTTGAGTATGGTAATGAAATGATAGTAGTAGACTGCGGTTTAGCTTTCCCAGAAGACGAAATGCTAGGAATAGATTTAGTTATACCTGATATAACATATCTAGAAAGAAATAAAGACAAGATAAAAGGATTAATAATAACTCATGGACATGAAGATCATATAGGCTCAATACCATATTTATTAAAACAAATAAATGTACCAATATATGCAACTAAATTAACAGTAGGATTAATAAAAAACAAACTAGAAGAACATAAACTTTTAAAATCAACTAAATTAGTAGAAGTTACACAAGGGCAAACTATAACTCTAGGAAAATTCAAAATAGAATTTATAAGAAGTTCACATAGTATACCAGATTCTGTAATACTAGCTATTACAACAAAAGCCGGTACAATTGTTCATACTGGAGATTTTAAAGTTGATTATACACCAATAGATGGTCAAGTAATGGATTTTGGAAGACTTGCAGAATTAGGAAATAAAGGCGTGTTAGCACTTATGTCTGATAGTACAAACGCTGAAAGAAAAGGATATACAATGTCTGAAAGTACAGTTGGAGAAGTATTTGAAAGATTGTTCCAAAACTGTACAAAGAGAATAGTTGTAGCAACATTTGCTTCAAATGTTCATAGAGTACAACAGATTGTAAATTCAGCAGTAAGACATAACAGAAAAATAGCTGTATGTGGTAGAAGTATGATAAATATGATAAATACAGCAAGAGAATTAGACTATATAAATGCACCAGATAATTTATTTATAGATATTGATATGATAAAAAATTATCCTGATGAGCAATTAGTTATTATAACTACAGGTAGCCAAGGTGAAACAATGTCTGCTTTAACTAGAATGGCATCTGGAGAACACAAAAAAGTAGAAATAACACCAAATGATTTAGTTATAATATCAGCAACTCCAATACCAGGAAATGAAAAATTAGTTTCAAAAGTAATAGATGATTTAATGCAAATTGGAGCAGAAGTTATATACAGTTCTTTAGAAGATATACATGTTTCAGGACATGCTTGCCAAGAAGAACAAAAATTAATGTTGGCTTTAGTTAAACCAAAATACTTTATTCCAGTTCATGGTGAATATAGACAATTAAGAGCACATAGTGAAACAGCAAAAAGTATGGGAATAGATAAAGACAATATATTTATGATGACAAATGGTAGAGTTCTTGAACTAAGCGAAAAAGAAGCTAAATTTACAAGCACAGTTCCATCTGGAAGAATATTAGTAGATGGTTTAGGAATAGGTGATGTTGGAAATATTGTTTTAAGAGATAGACAACACTTATCACAAGATGGTTTAATAATAATAGTTATGACTATGGATTCAAGTACAGGTACAGTAATTGCAGGACCGGATGTAATATCTAGAGGATTTGTATATGTAAGAGAATCTGAAAATTTAATGGATGATGTAAAGAGTGTAATTAGATACGAAATAGAAAAATGCGAAGAAAAGCATATAACAGATTGGTCTACAATAAAATCTACATTAAGAGAAAATTTAAGAGATTATATATTCCAAAAAACAAAGAGAAACCCTATGATATTACCAATAATAATGGAAATTTAATAGAAAATAATAAGGAGAGATTTATATGAATTATAAAGAATTAGCAGATTTAATATTTCCAGATGCAAAAGATATTGAATATTATGAGAATAAATATCCAAAAAGAAATTTAAAAGAGGGAGCAGTTGTAACTAGATTTGCTCCAAGTCCAACAGGATTTATGCATATAGGAGGACTATATCAAGCATTAGTTGCAAGAACAGTAGCTAAAAAAACAGATGGAGTATTTTTCTTAAGAGTAGAAGATACTGATCAAAAAAGGGAAATAGAAAATGGAGTAACAGATATAGTAAATTCATTAAAAGATTTTAATATGGCTCCTGACGAAGGAATGATAACAGATACAGAAGAAATAGGAGAATATGGACCATACAAACAATCTTTAAGAAAAGATATATATCAAGCATATGCTAAATATATGTTAGAACAAGGAAAAGCATATCCATGTTTTGCAACACAAGAGGAATTAGACGAAATGAGGGCAAAACAAGAAGCAGCAAAAGTAAGAACAGGATATTATGGAGTATGGGCTAAATATAGGAATTTATCTTTAGATGAAATGGCTGAAAAAATAAAAGCAGGAGTTCCATATATAGTTAGATTTAAATCACAAGGAAGAGAAGATAGAAAAATAAAACACAAAGATGTAATAAAAGGCAACGTGGATTTTCCAGAAAATGATCAAGATATAGTTATTATAAAAGCAGATGGACTTCCAACTTATCATTTTGCACATGCTGTTGATGATCATTTAATGGGAACAACACATGTAATTAGAAGTGATGAATGGTTATCATCAGTTCCACTACATTTACAATTATTCCAAGAGTTAGGATTTAAAGCTCCTAAATATGCTCATATTTCTCCAATAATGAAGAATGATAATGGAAATAAGAGAAAATTAAGTAAAAGAAAAGATCCAGAAGCTGCTGTATCATACTATGAAGAATTAGGAATTCCAAGTGCAGCTGTTAAAGAATATCTATTAAATATAGCTAACTCAACTTTTGAAAATTGGAGAAGACAAAATCCAGATAAAGCAATAGAAGAATTTGATTTTCAATTAAATAAAATGAGCGTTAGTGGGGCTTTATTTGATATGGTAAAATTACTAGATGTATCAAAGATAGTAATTTCAAAATATACAGCTGAAGAAGTATATAAATATTCATTAGCGTGGGCAAAAAGACATGATAGTGAACTTGCAGAAATGTTAGAATCAAATAAAGATTATAGTTTAAAAATATTTGGTATAGAAAGAGGAAACAAAAAACCTCGTAAAGATATAGCAAAATGGTCAGATGTTAAAGAAACAATAGAATATATGTATGATGACAAATTTGAAGAAAAAGAACAAAATTATGAATATCAAACAATTTCTGATAAAGAAAAAATAAACGAAATATTAAATACATATATTGCAGAATATTATGATGAAGATGATGAAAAACAAGTATGGTTTGATAAAATAAAAGATTTAGCAGGAAGATTAGGATATGCTAAAGAGGTTAAAGAATATAAAGAAAATCCTGAAGCTTTTCCTGGACATGTAGGTGATGTGAGTACAGTGCTAAGAGTAGCTTTAACAGGTAGAACTAATACACCAGATATGTACGAAATTATGAAAATAATTGGAAAAGACAGAATAAAAAGAAGATTTGAACTAGCAAAAACAAAATAAAATATAATTTGACAAAATAATCTATTAATAATAAACTAAGTAGTAACTTAGATAGGTTTATTATTAATAGATTTCTTTTTTGTTAAGGAGGAATTACTATGAAACAAAACGAAAAGATAGTCTTTAATTTTACAGCAATAGAGAAAACAGCAGAAGGAAAGATAAAACTTGGAGTTGATATCCGGATTGCAATGGAATTAGGATGGATTGAAAAGGTAAGAATTTTAATCAATGAGTATGGTGAAGAAGAAATGGAACACTTTGTGCCACATGTAAAAAACATGGATGAATATGCGTATTTCTACACTGTACTGTATCTTATGCCAGGACTATATTACTACCATTTTTCTTTAGAATTAAACGGTATGTATAATGAAGTTCGGTATGAACCAAAGACAAAAGAATTGTGTATAACAACTAGAACTGATTTACCTGTATGGAAATTGAATGTTGGATTTTCTGTACCCAAATGGGCAGTAGGAGCCACAATGTATCACATTTTTCTTGATAGATACAGACGTAGCAATAATAGTTTATTAGTTCCTATGCCTAAAAGAACAATTCATAAGGATTGGAATGAACAGCCGGTTATAGGACCAAACTCAGATGAACTGTGGAATGTTGATTTTTATGGTGGAAATCTAGAAGGAATAGAAGAAACCCTAAAATATATAAAAGGGTTAGGATGTTCAATTATCTATATAAGTCCACTTTGTTTAAGTCAATCTAATCACAGATATGATACATCTGATTATGAATTGGTCGATCCATATGCAGGAAACAATGAAAATCTAAAGAAACTTTGCACAGCAGCACATAAGAAAGATATGCATGTAATTATTGATGCAGTATTTAACCATGTTGGAAATGATAGCAAATACTTTAATGAGTACCATAATTTTAGTACAGTTGGTGCTTATGAAGGAAAAGCGTCTCCATATTATAAATGGTTTAAGAAAGATGGAGCAGGAAAAATAACATATTGGTGGGGAATGAAAAACCTTCCAGAGTGTGATGGAAACTGTGAAGACTGGAAAAACTATATTTGTGGTGTAGATGGAGTCATTGACAAATGGTTTGAATTAGGTATTGATGGATTACGCTTAGATGTAGCAGACGAATTAACAGACGATTTTATTGAAAGCATAAGAATAGCTGTAAAACGTAATAAGCCAGATGGATTTATTTTAGGTGAAGTATGGAAGAATCCTATGAGAATGCATCGAAAATACTTAGAAGGTGCTAATGGTATGGATAGTGTTATGAACTATTTACTTTCAGATGCACTAATTAGGTATATAAAATTGGGAGATACA
Source organism: uncultured Clostridia bacterium (assembly GCA_963557785.1). Lineage (GTDB taxonomy): Bacteria > Bacillota > Clostridia > TANB77 > CAG-508 > Merdicola. The sequence continues at coordinate 128,452 of CAUWBF010000002.1, forward strand.
GAAACACTGCAAAATGTTCTTTATCAAATTTTAATGGAGTATCCAGAAACTGCAATATTTACTTTAATGAATTTTACGTCTACCCATGATATTTCAAGAATATTGAATATACTTGGAGAGGATAATTTTAAGGCGGATGGAGAATGGATATGGGATTTGAAAGAACATTGTGATTTGATCTGGCAAAAAAATGCAAAACAACTTGGAGGTGCTAACTATAGAAGAGCAAAGAAATTACTAAAAGTATACTTAATCATACTTGCATTTATTCCAGGGATACTAACCATATTTTATGGAGATGAGGCAGGAACTCAAGGTATTGGAAACTTGCTAAATAGAAAAACATATCCATGGAAAAAAAGAGATAAGGATTTAGTAAATTTTGTTAGAAAATTATTGAAGCTCAGAAACAAGTTAGAATTTCTTAGAGAAGCAAATTTAACAAATTATATTGTAACTACCAACTTAATTTATCTTGAAAGAAAATGTAACAATGAAGTTGTTTTAGTTGTGGCAAACAGGAGTAATAACACAGAAAAGCCAGATATTCCTAAAGAATATGAAATGGCAGAAACTATATATACCACACATAATAGTACTAAAGATAAGATTACACCATTTGGTGCAATAATTTTAAAAAAATAAAGATATAAATTCTTATCTTTTTACTGTTCAGAGGAAAATGAAGGGAGGACAAGTTATTTGTCTTCCCTTTCAAAATTTATTTATAAATGTATATACTTTTTTTAAATATATATGTTATAATTTTTATATAATCGAAAATAGGAGATAATATATGGATTATTTAAACAATATAATAGATATGTTTAAGAATATTGACTTAAAACAGATTATTACAATATTAATAGCAATAAGTGTAATTATATTTTTCTATATATTTTGTAATACCTTTTCATATATAATAATAAAGTTATTTAATATTAAGGTAAAAAGTAAGGAAAAAATAAAAGCTAACCCTTTTTATACCCCATTAAAGATATTTTTTGCATTACTTGGAGTATACATAGGATTAATAATACTAAATTTAAATCAAGATATAATGAATTTTGTAAATAAATTATCTAAGATTATAATTACGGTATTAGTTTCAATTGGTTTTGCAGGTATTTTTAATGTAGAATCAGATACTATACAAAGAGTTCAAAAAAAATTAAGTATTAGCATAGATGATAATAGATTAAACTTTTTTTGTAAATTAACAAGAGGTATTATTTATGGAATAGCTATTATTATAGTGATAATTCAATTAGGATTTGATGTAAAAGGAATATTAACTGGACTTGGTGTAGGTGGTGTAATTATAACATTAGCAGCGCAAGATACGGCTAAAAATCTCTTTGGAGGTTTAATGTTAATAATAGATAAGCCTTTTGTTGTAGGAGATTGGATACAAACCACAAATTACGAAGGTATAGTAGAAGATATAACTTTTAGAAGTACAAGAATTAGAACTTGGGATAACTCACTTGCAAATATTCCAAATGCAGTATTAGCAAATAACTCAATAGTTAACTGTAGTAAAATGGAAAAAAGAAAATATAAGTTGGATATAAAATTAGATTTAGATACTCCAATGCAAACAGTAAAAAGAGTAATTAGTAAAATTTACTTTATGCTTATTAATCATCCAAATGTAATAAATGATGATACTTATGTTAAATTTGATACAATTAAAGAAGATGGAATAAATATAATGATATCTGTATTTACTAATTCAACAGATTATGATACATATCTAAATGCAAAAGAGAAAATAAACGAAAATATATTGGAAATATTAGAACATGAAAATGTAAAAATTGCATATCAAACAAGTGCAATATTAATAAAAAATAATCAATTTAATATAAAAAAATTAAAAGAAGATAATAAGAAAGACAGCTAAAGGAGCTGTCTTTTACTCATCTTTATATTCTAATTCTTTTAACCATTGCTTTACCATGTTTAATGGAATAGAATGATTTAATAATAATTCTTTAACCTGACAAGGAGTAGAATCTAAAATCCACTCAGTAAGTTGATCAACAGGCTTAGGCATTTTTCCGCGAATTTCATTTATTAAACTACATACCATACTATTACAATTAGCTCTTACTAAGAATTCTATTTTATATGTTGGAACTTCTCCTGTAGAAAATTCAACAATTTTAGAGGATATAAATAGAAATCTATCAAAAAGTAATTGCTCCAAAGAATTCTCGTCCTCACTTTTTAAAGCATTGTAATAAAATTCGTATTTTTCCTTAAAAATTTCTATAAGATTAAATAGTAAATTTTCAAAGCTAAATTCTTTTTCTATTTTTATTATTGCATTATTCCAATCTTGAATATAAATCCAATCTATTAAGTCATATTTATCAATAAAGTATTTATAAAAAATTTGCCTTGTCATATTACAATTAGCTGTAATATCGGTAATAGTCATCTTTGACAGTGGTTTCCTTTTTATTAAATCAATAGCAGAATTTGCTATTTTATTTCTAGTTTTATCCTTAGCTTTCATAAAAATCCACCTCTTAAAAAAAATTTACTTTACAACCTTAAGGGTTATATAGTTTTTTTTACAAAAAGTAAAAAATGCAACTTTTTTTATAAAAAAACTATTGATATGATTATATCACAATAAAGAAAGAAAATACATAGGAGGAGAAAAAAATGAACGTTGTAAAAAGAGATGGAAGAATTGTAGACTACAATAGGAGTAAAATTGTTATTGCAATTCATAAAGCAAACGAAGAAGTAGCAGAAAAAGATAAAATATCTGCAGATAAAATAGAAGAAATAGCAGATGTTGTAGAAAACACAAAACGTAAGACGTTACAAGTAGAAGAGATACAAGATATTATTGAAAAAGAATTAGTAAAAATAAACAAATATGAACTTGCTAAAAAGTACATAATTTATAGATATGAAAGAGCTTTAGTACGTAAAGCTAATACAACAGATAACTCAATATTAAGCCTTATAAAAAATGATAATAAAGAAGTAATGGAAGAGAATTCTAATAAAAATGCAATCATTGCATCTACACAACGTGATTTAATAGCTGGAGAAGTTTCAAAAGATTTAACTAGAAGAGTTTTATTACCAGAAAAAATAAGAAAAGCTCATGATGAAGGGGTATTACATTTTCATGATGCGGATTATTTCTTACAACCAATATTCAATTGTTGCTTAATAAATATTGGGGATATGTTAGATAATGGAACAGTAATGAATGGAAAAATGATTGAATCTCCAAAGAGTTTTAGAGTAGCTTGTACTGTTATGACTCAAATAATAGCAGCAGTTGCTAGTAGTCAATATGGTGGACAATCTGTAGATATCAGCCACTTAGGAAAATATTTAAGAAAATCACATGATAAATTAAAAAACAAGTATAAAGAATCATTTGGTGATACTTTATCAGATGATGAAATAGAAAAAATGGTTAATATAGGACTAGAAGATGAATTAAAATCAGGTGTACAAACTATTCAATATCAAATAAACACTCTTATGACAACAAATGGACAATCTCCTTTCGTAACATTATTCTTAAATTTAAAACAAGATGATGAATATATAGAAGAAAATGCTATGATAATAGAAGAAATATTGACACAAAGAATTAATGGTATAAAAAATGAAGTAGGAGTATATGTTACACCAGCTTTTCCTAAATTAATATATGTATTAGATGAGCATAACTGCTTAAAAGGTGGAAAATATGATTATTTGACAAAACTTGCAGTTAAATGTTCAGCAAAAAGAATGTATCCAGACTATATATCAGCTAAACAAATGAGAAAAAATTATGAAGGAAATGTGTTTAGCTGTATGGGATGTAGAAGCTTCTTATCACCTTGGAAAGATGAAAATGGAAATTATAAATTTGAAGGTAGATTTAATCAAGGTGTAGTAAGCTTAAACTTACCACAAATAGGAATAATAGCTAAAGGTGATGAAGAAAAATTCTGGAAATTATTAGATGAAAGACTAGAATTATGTTATGAAGCATTAATGTGTAGACATGAAGCACTAGAAGGAACTTTATCAGATGTAAGTCCTATACATTGGCAATATGGAGCAATAGCAAGACTTAAAAAAGGCGAAAAAATAGACAAGCTATTACATAATGGATATTCAACAATATCTTTAGGATATATAGGATTATATGAATTAACGAAATTAATGAAAGGTGTAAGTCATACAGATCCTGTTGGAGAAGAGTTTGCACTTCGTGTTATGAATCATTTACATGATACAACAGAAAGATGGAAAAGAGAAACAGGTATAGGATTTGGATTATATGGAACTCCAGCAGAAAGCTTATGTTATAAATTTGCAAGAATTGATAAAGAAAAATTTGGAGAAATAAAAGATATAACAGATAAAGGATATTATACAAATTCATATCATGTTGATGTAAGAGAAAAAATAGATGCATTTTCTAAATTAAAATTTGAAAGTCAATTTCAACCAATATCTTCAGGAGGAGCTATTTCATATATAGAAGTTCCAAATATGAAAAATAACTTAAAAGCTTTGGAAGAAGTAGTTAAATTTATATATGATAATATTCAATACGCAGAATTTAATACTAAATCAGATTATTGCCATGTTTGTGGATTCGACGGAGAAATAATAATAAACGAAAATAATGAATGGGAGTGTCCAAATTGTGGTAATAAAGATCATAGCAAAATGAATGTAACAAGAAGAACTTGCGGATATTTAGGAGAAAACTTCTGGAATGCAGGAAAAACAAAAGAAATAAAATCAAGAGTACTTCACTTATAATAAAACAAATTAAAAAATCCAACTTAATTAATAAGTTGGATTTTTTTTATTTTTGAGAATTTAAAACTGAGTTAGCTTCTTCTTGCGTTATATACTTATTGGTTACCATAGATTTTAAAATATGTTTTTGTCTTTTTTTTGCTAGATCTGGTCTATTACTTAAACTATATACACTAGGAGCATTTGGTATACCAGCAATTAAAGAGCACTCATCTAAATTCATTTCATTAGGTTCTTTATTAAAATATCCTAAAGATGCTTCCCTAATTCCATAATAACCATCTCCAAAATAACAAGTATTAACATAGAGTTCTAATATTTCATCTTTAGAATAATTTTCTTCTATAGTAAAAGCCATAAATAATTCAGCTGCTTTTCTTGTGACTTCAGATTTATAAGTAAAATACAAATTTTTAGCAAGTTGTTGTGTTAATGTACTTCCGCCTTCAACTAAGTCTTGTTCTTTTATATTTGTAATAATAGCTCGTCCAATAGAAATAGGATCTATAGCCCCATGTTTATAAAATCTTCTATCCTCCACAGCCACAACAGCATTTAAATAATTTTTAGGTAAATTATCTAAAGTTACATAGTTTTCATCTGCTTGAATTTTTTCTATTTTAGTTGCAAGTGGTTCATTGTGAAGTGCAGAACTATATAATGAGTAACCAATAATACCAAGAATTATTCCTGAAAGTAGTATTATTAATATCAAAAATAGTAATAATTTCTTAAAAAACTTCATATTTATCACCAAATTAATTATATAGTAAAAAATATGTCGATTACAAGAGATAAATTATTAAAATTATATTAAGAAAAAAATATAAAAAAATTATAAAAATACTTGCATTTTATAGAAACTTATATTAAAATTTAATTGAAGTGGAGAAAAGTGGAGCAAAGTGGAATAAAAATGAAGCGAGGTGAAACGAAGTGTTGATAGGAGAATACGAACATTCTTTAGACGCAAAAGGCAGATTAATAATGCCATCAAAGCTTAGAGATGACATGGGAGAAAAGTTTGTCATAACTAAGGGACTAGATGGATGTTTATTTGGATTCTCTCAATCAGAATGGGAAAACTTCGAAACTAAACTTAAAGCACTTCCACTTACAAACAAAAATGCTAGAGATTTTGTAAGATTTTTCTTATCAGGTGCAATGGAATGTGAACTTGATAAACAAGGAAGATTCTTAATACCAAACAATCTAAGAACAGTAGCAGGACTTGAAAAAGAGGTTGTAACTGTTGGAGTTGGTACTAGAATTGAAATTTGGAATAAAGAAAAATGGACAAGCTATAATAGCGAGGAAAATATATCTGCTGATGATATAGCAGAAAATATGGAAATGTTAGGTATATAACTTGCAAAAGTTTATATAAATTTTACTAAAGAAAAATTAAATAAGATTCAAAAGATGAAAACTAAAATTACAAATGAAAAAAATTAAAATTTACAAATGAAGAATTGTACAAAAGAAAAGTACAAACAAAGTTTAAACAAATAAAGAGGGCTATACTAAAGAAAAAGCAAACAAAAGATAAAAAATCAAGATACAAAAGATAAAAGTTTAAAATTATTTATACAAAGGATAAAAAATAAAAACACAAAAGATAAATTATCAATAAAATACAAAAGAATTATTAAGATACAATAGATTAATAATACAAAAGAAAAGGAATTTTTAGTGTGATAAATTATAAAATATACAAAAGATAACTTAAAAGCTAGATAACAGTTGGGGTTTAAAAATACTACCAACTGTTTATGCTATTTATTTTATAAGACTATGAGGTGCAATTTTGGAATTTAAGCATGAACCAGTATTATTAAACGAATGTATAGAAGGATTAAATATTAAAGAAGATGGTATCTATGTAGATGGAACTTTAGGTGGTGCAGGACATAGTAGCTATATAGCAAGTAGATTATCTAATACAGGGTTATTAATAGGTATAGATAGAGATGAAGAAGCATTAAAAGCCGCTAAAGAAAAACTAAAAGTATTTAATAATGTTATTTATGTACATGGAAATCATGATGAAATAGATTCTATTTTAGAGGAAAATAAAATAGAAAAAGTGGATGGAATATTGCTAGATTTAGGAGTATCTTCATATCAGCTAGATGAAAGAAATAGAGGTTTTAGCTATTTGGGAGAAAATGAGCTGGATATGAGGATGGATAAAACGCAAGAACTTACAGCCAAATATGTAGTTAATAATTATTCAGAAGAAGAATTGGCAAATATAATATTTGAATATGGAGAAGAAAGATTTTCAAGAAATATAGCAAAAAATATTTGTCAAGCTAGAAAGAATAAACAAATAAATACAACTAAAGAGCTAGTAGATATAATAGAAAAAAGCATACCAAAAGCAAAACAAAATGATGGACATCCTGCTAAAAGAACTTTTCAAGCAATAAGAATAGAAGTTAATAATGAAATAAAGCCATTATATAATACCGTATTAAAGTGTATTAAATGTTTAAAAGACAATGGAAGATTATGCATAATTACTTTCCATTCATTAGAAGATAGAGCTGTAAAAAGAGCATATATAGAAGCAGAGGGACATTGCACATGTCCGAAAGATTTACCTTATTGTGTGTGTGGAGCGAAATCATATGGAAAAGTAATAAATAAAAAACCTATAATTGCTACAAAAGAAGAACAAGAAAAAAACTCTAGATCAAAGAGTGCAAAACTAAGAATATTCGAAAGAAACATTTAAAAATAAAATTACAAAAGAGAAAGGAGGTATAACTTATGGCAATGTATCAATATGAAACCAGTCCAAGAAAAATTGAACCAGAATATAATCCAAAAAGAACAAATAAAAAGAATAAAAAAGTTTCAAATAAAAATGAAAAATTAAAAAAAGAAATAAAACAAAAAGCAAAAGAAAATGTTAAACAAAAAAATGCAGTTAAAATAAGAAGAAAAAGATTGATTGCTTATATAATAGTAGCATTTGGAATATTACTAGCCATAAGTTATAGAAACTCTTTAATAAATGAAAGCTTTTCTAAGGTTAAAAACCTAAAAAGTGAACTTTCTACTATAGAAAAAGAAAATGAACAGTTACAAGTTAGCATAGAAAGTAGTTTAAATCTAAAAAATATAGAACAAGCAGCCATAGAAAAATTAGGTATGCAAAAATTATCACAAGATCAAAAAATATATATAAACTTACCTAAAAAAGATTATGTTGAGCCTGCAACAGAAGAAATAAAGATAGAAGAAGAAACAAATATTATTCAAAAAATTATAAAATTTATAAAAGGTGAATAAAGATATAATTATAATAAAAATATAATTATATCTTTTTTTATTATAAAGTCATATAAATATTTTAGTAATTATATATTTAAATAAGAGGTGATATAATGATAATTACTAAAATAAGTAGTAAAAGAAGAATGAAGATAATAATGCTTATAGCTCTAACTCTATTAGTATGTTTAATAATAAAGATTGGCATAATACAATTTAAAGATGGTAGTTATTTGCAATATTTAGCTTATGAACAACAATCAATAAATAGAAGTATTAGCCCAAAGAGAGGAACAATATATGATGGTACAGGAAAAAATATATTAGCAGTTAGTAGTACAACGCAAACTGTAACTATAAATTCAGTAAATATTAAAGAAGAGGACAAAGAAAAAGTAGCAAGAAAATTATCTGAAATATTTGAATTAGATTATGAGAAAATGTTAAAAAAGGTAAATAAAAAAAGTTCAATAGAAACAATAGTAAAGAGAGTTGAAAAAGAAAAGACAGATGAACTTAGAAAATGGATGGAAGAAAATAATATTGAATCTGGAATTAATATAGATGAAGATACAAAAAGGTATTACCCATATAATAATTTAGCTGCTCAATTTATAGGATTTTGTGGGTCAGATAACCAGGGCTTAGATGGAATTGAAGCAAAATATAATGATATATTAAAAGGTCAAAATGGTAGAATTGAAAAGATTACTGACGCTAAGGGAGGAGATATAGAAAATACTTCGGAAGAATATGTACCAGCAACAGATGGAAAGGATATAGTACTTTCAATAGATATGACAATTCAGTCTATAGCGGAAAAATACTTAAAAAATGCTTGCATAGATAATGTATGTACAGATGGTGGAAACATAGTAATTATGAATCCAAATACAGGAGATATATTAGCTATGGCAACATATCCAAATTATAATTTAAATGAACCATATGAAGCATATACAGAAGAATTAAAATCTCAGTGGGATGTATTGTCACAAGATGATAAATTAAAAAGTCTGCAAGGAGTATGGAGAAATAAAGCAATAGCAGATACCTATGAACCAGGTTCTACATTTAAACTAATAACTGCTTCGGCAGCATTAGAAGAAGGAATAACGACAACAGATAAGGAAGGAGAATTTTGTTGTACAGGAGGTATTGAAATTGCTGGTGTTAGAATAAAATGTTGGAGATATTATAGACCACACGGATCTGAAAGTTTGAGGCAAGCGCTTATGAATTCTTGCAATCCAGTATTTATAGGTCTAGGGCAGAAAATAGGAAAAGAAAAATATTATGATTATTTAGAAAAGTTTGGTTTTTTAAGAAAGACAGGTATAAATTTACCAGGCGAGGCAAAAGGAATATTTCTTGCTGAAAATAAGGTTGGACCAGTAGAGCTTGCAACTATATCGTTCGGACAAAGATTTGAAGTTACTCCTCTGCAAATGGTTACGGCAGTTTCTAGCATAGCTAATGGAGGAACATATATTAAGCCAAGAGTAGTAAAGCAAATAATTGATTCTAAAACTAATGCAATAGAAGATGTTCCAGTTGAAAAAGGAGATAGAGTTATATCAGAAGAAACTGCCAATAATGTACTTAGTATGATGGAATCTGTTGTTAGTGAAGGAACAGGGAAAAATGCACAGGTAAAGGGGTATTTAGTAGGGGGCAAAACTGGAACTTCTGAAGATGGTGTAAATACTAATAAATATGTAACATCTTTTATTGGAGTAGCTCCAATTTCAAACCCTCAGGTGGTAGTATTAGTAACATTGTATAACCCAACAGGAGAGGGGGGACACCAAGGAGGTGCGTGGTTCATTTTAACAACACATTAATGGAGTATATACACGAAAATAAAAATATAGTATAATTGTAAAAATAAATTATTTTGGAGAAATTAATATGTTAAAAATATATAATCTAAAAGATAAACAAAAATACATTGAAGAAGTTTCAATTCTTACACAAAAAGAATGGGGACAACAAGATTTATCCAAAGAAGAATTTGAATTAAAGGTAAGAAATAAGATTTCAAAAATAAAATTGAATTTTGATAATCCTAATTACTGCAAACTAATATTATTAGATAAAGACACTTTAATCGGATTTATTTCAATCTTTCCAAAAGATGGGGACAAAAGGAGTGATTTATCACCTTGGTATGCAACAATGTATATAAAAAAGGAATATAGAGGTAAAGGATATTCTAGGATGCTTAATAATGCGATTTTGGGAGAAGCTAGAAAGAGAAACATTAATAGACTATATTTAAAGACGAAACTAGAAAACTATTATGAAAAATTTGATGCAAAGTACATTGAAACATTGCAAAACGGAGAAAAACTATATTATATTGATATACCAACAAATAGAATATCTGTTATAGGAGGTTCTGGAAGTGGCAAAAGCACATTAGCAAATATATTATCAAAAGAACTAAATATACCATCTATACATCTTGATGCTATAAATTACAATGCTAATTGGATTGAAAGAGATAAAAATGAAAGGGATAAAATTATTTCTTCAAAAGCTGATGAGGAAACATGGATTATTGATGGTAACTATAATAAAACTTTAAAAGAAAGATTAGACAGGGCTGATTTAATAATTTGGCTAGACTATTCAACTTTTGCTCATTTCAAAGGTGTATTTAAACGAATTGTTAAAAATTATAATAAAGAAAAACCAGAAATTCCTGGATGTAAAGAGCGTATAAATTTTACTTTTTTAAAATATGTAATAACTTATAACAAGAAAAAAAGACCAAAAATTATTGATTTTTTAAAAGATATTCCCGAGGATAAACTGTTAATATTTAAAAAACAAAAAGATTTAAATAAATGGCTTAAAGATTTTACACATAATGAAAATATATTAGATTGTATAAAATAATTTGAAAGAAGGTTTGCTATGATACATAAAATGAAATTAAATGAAAGTCCATTTGAAAGAATAAAAAATGGAACGAAGACAATAGAATTCAGATTATATGATGATAAAAGAAGAAAAATAAAAATTGGAGACAAAATAGAGTTTTCTAAGTTACCAGAATTACAAGAAACGATAATAGTAGATGTATTAGAATTATATAGAGAAGAAACATTTGAGAAATTATTTAAAAAGCTTTATACAGATGAAGAAGAAATAAAGAGGAAAACTGCTTCAATGTATAAATATTATTCTCCTGAAAATGAAAAAAAATATGGTGTTGTAGGAATAAAACTATCACTAATTAGTAGTGGAAAAAAACAAATATAAAATTATGAAGGGAAAAGGAAAAAAGAAATATAGTTGCCTTGGACAGTAACTGTATAAGTTACTCGTAACTTACTATCGTCTGCAAAAGTTAAACTTTGGCAGGCTTTTTTTTAAAAGTATTGAAAATGAATATTGACATGTGATATACTTCTAGCAAAAAAGGAAGGAATATAGAATGAAATTTAATTTAACAGATGAAATAGAATATATAGGTGTTAATGATAAAACCTTAGATTTATTTGAAAGTCAATATATAATTCCGAATGGAGTATCATATAATTCATATATTATAAAAGATGAAAAGATTGTGATAATGGATACAGTAGATAAGAGAGCAACTAATGAATGGTTTGAAAATTTAGAAAGTTCACTAAAAAATCAGACTGCAGATTATTTAGTAATCTCTCATTTAGAGCCTGATCATTCTGCTAATATACAACTACTAGCAGAAAAATATCCTAATATGCAAATTATATTAAACCAAAGAACAGCTAATATGATGATGCAATTTTTTGATATTGATTTATCAGATAGATACATTATTGTAGGCGAAGGAGATATAATAGATATAGGAAAGCATAAATTGCAATTTTTTATGGCTCCTATGGTACATTGGCCAGAAGTAATGGTAACTTATGAACAAACTGAAAAAATATTATTTAGTGCAGATGGATTTGGAAAATTTGGAACTCTAGATACTGAAGAAGACTGGGCATGTGAGGCAAGAAGATATTATTTTAATATTGTAGGAAAATATGGTGCTCAGGTACAGCAATTATTAAAAAAAGCTGCAGGGTTAGACATTAAAATGATATGCCCATTGCATGGACCTATTCTAAAAGATAATTTAGATTATTATATTAATAAATATGATATATGGAGTAGTTATAAACCAGAAGACGATGGTGTATTAGTAGCATATAATTCTATCCATGGAAATACAAGAAAAGCAGTAGAAAAATTAGAAGAAATGCTAAAAGAAAATGGTGCAAAAAAGGTAGTTGTAAGTGATTTATCAAGAGAAGATATGGCAGAAGTAATAGAAGATGCATTTAGATATGATAAATTAATTATTGCTTCACCAACATATGATGCAGGGCTATTTCCTACTACAGAAAAATTCTTGAGGCATTTAAAACATAAAAACTATCAAAATAGAAAAGTGGGAATAATAGAAAATGGCTCATGGGCACCCATGGCGGCAAAACATATGAAAGATATAATAAATGATATGAAAGATATAGAAGTATGTAATACAGTAGTTACAATAAAAACAAGACTAAATGATGAATCAAAAGAAAAAATGGAAGCTTTAGTTAAAGAGCTTTTAAAATAAATAGGAGGTGAAAAATTATGAAATATGAATGTACAGTTTGTGGACATATATATGATGAAGCTGTAGAAGGAGTAAAATTTGAAGATTTACCAGAAGATTGGGTATGTCCATTATGTGGTGTTGGAAAAGAAATGTTTAAAAAAGTAGAAGAATAATATAAAAAATATTTTAAAAGAAGAGGTGAAAATTCACCTCTTCTTTTGTTTTTTTAGAAAGTATCAATTTTTTGTATTTAAGTTGCATATACATTAAAAAGAAAATCTGAAAGGAAGTAAATTAATTTGAAAACTAAAATTGAGAAAGAATTATTAAATACAAAAAATTTATATAAATTAAAAATAGGAGATATGAAAGTTGAAATAGAATATTCTGAAAATAATAAAACCTTTAATGAATGTATACTAAATATTTTAAAAAAAGTTAAAAATGAAGAGAGGTAAAAAGATTAATGGCAGGAAGAAAATCAAAATATTTTTCTATAGAAACAAGTACAATATACAGAAAAATATGGTCTGTTGCACTATATATCAGACTTTCACAAGAAGATAGTGATAATGGGGAAGAAAAGCAAGAAAGTAATAGTGTAACAAGTCAAAAAACATTATTAAATGAATATATAGAAGAACATGATGATTTAGCTATATATGATACTTATATAGATGATGGATTTACAGGGACAGATTTTAATAGACCTTCGTTTCAAAGACTGCTAGAAGATATGAGAAATGAAAATATTAATTGTGTTATTGTAAAAGATTTATCGAGACTTGGAAGAAATTATATAGAGGTTGGAAATTATATAGAGCAAGTATTTCCTATATTCAATATACGATTTATAGCAATTAATGATGGAATAGATAGTTTTAAGAATCCAGCAAGTACAAATACAATTTTAGTACCATTCAAAAATTTAATAAATGATGAGTATGCACGAGATACATCAATTAAAATTAGGAGTTCGTTAAATGGAAAGAAGAAAAAGGGAGAATTTATTGGGGCATTTCCTTCATATGGTTATATTAAAGATCCAAATGATAAACATAAGCTAATAATAGATGAAACTGTAGCAGATATAGTAAGGAAAATTTTTGACTGGAATGTAAATGAGGGCTTAGGAAAGATAGCAATATGCCATAAGCTAAATAATTTAGGAATTTTAAACCCTACAGGACACAAAAAAATAGAACTAGGTCAAAATTACGAAAATTACGGAATTCAAGATAATATATATGCTTGGACACCTTCAACAATACGAAATATTTTAAACAACGAAGTATATATAGGAAACACTGTTCAAGGAAAGAGACGAACAAAAAGCTATAAAATACATAAAGTGGAAGAAGTTCCAAAAGAGGAATGGGTAAGAGTAGAAAATACTCATGAGCCTATTATTGATAAAGATATTTTTTATAAAGCACAGGAAATAAATGAACGAGATACAAGGGTATCTAAAAAAACGAATAAATTATCAGTATGGGCAGGTTTTTTAAAATGTGCGGATTGCGGTAGAGCAATGAATAAAAAGAGTAGTACAAATAAAAGTGGCAATACTTATGAATATTATATTTGTAGCACATATAAAAAAAAATCAAAGAAGTTATGTACAAAGCATAGCATAAAGGAGGAAAAGCTAAAACAAGCAGTGTTACAAACAATTAATCTACATATTAATTTATTAATTGATACAAAGGAAATTATACAGCAAACAGAGAAAGGTAGTTTTAAAAACGAAAACCTTGAAAAAATACTTAATACTAAACAAAATGAAATTTCAAAAATACTGAATTTTAAAAAAGAGTTATATGAAGACTGGAAAAACAAAGATATTACGAGAGAAGAATACTTAGAATACAAGAAAAAATATAATAATGATATTGAAAGAATTAAGAAAAACATAGAAACATTGAAAAATGAAAAGCAAGAATCTAAAATTCAAAATCAATTACAAGATAAGTGGGTAAAGAAGTTTAAAGAAGATAAAAAGATAACTGAATTATCAAGAGAAATAATGTTAGAATTGATAGATTATATATATATTTATGAAGATGGAAATATTAAAATAAAATTTAAGTTTAGAGATGAATTTAAAAGTGTTGCCAAAATTAACCAAGGAGGAGGTGTGGCAGCACCAGTAGGGGGTCAAATATTATCAGAAGTTTTACCATATTTAGAATTACAAGAAGATAATGAAGAGAAAAAGGAAGAAACAGTAGAAATTGAAGTTCCAGAACTTAGAAATAAAACTGTAGAAGAAGCAAAAAAAGAGCTAAAAGAACTAGGACTCGAATTACAAATAAATGAAGAAACAGAAGAAAATGTAAATGAAATGATTATTTCAAATCAAATACCTCTTCCAGGAATAAAAATAAACAGTGGATCTAAAATATATGTAGACTTATAAAAATTGTAGTATAGTAGTAATACTGCAAAAAATGCAAAAATAACTATACAAAAAAATAAATTAGTTATATAATGTAAACGAAAAATTGTATTCGAAGGGAGATAAATATGAACCTTAAAAGCATTTTATTAGGTATAGAAGGAATAAAAGCTAGAGGAAATGTAGATATAGATATTAATTCAATAGAGGATGACTCAAGAAATATAAAAAAAGGAGATTTATTCTTTGCGATAAAAGGATTTTTAGTAGATGGTGCACAATATATAGATGATGCTATTAAAAATGGTGCACAGGCTGTAGTGGTTGGAGAAGATACAGATTATAAGTCTTTAAACATACCAGATAATGTAACTTTAATTGTTGTGCCAGATAATAGGAAAGCAATGGCAATAGCTGCATGCAACTTTTATAATCATCCTTCAAAAAAATTTAAATTAATAGGTGTAACAGGCACTAAAGGAAAAACAACAACAACATATATGATTAAAGAAATTTGTGAAAAGCAAGGTTATAAGGTTGGACTAATAGGAACAATAGCAAATTATGTAGCAGGAACATCTTTAGGAGACAGTGACAGAACTACTCCAGAAAGTATAAAATTACAAAGATTATTTGCAAAAATGGTAGAAGCTAAATGTGATGTTGTGGTTATGGAAGTATCATCACAAAGCTTAAAATTAAATAGAGTATATGGATCAGATTTTGATATAGGAGTGTTTACTAATTTATCAGAAGATCACATTAGTCCAAAAGAGCATCCAAACATGAACGATTATTTTGAATCTAAATGTAAATTATTTGATATGTGCAAATTTGGATTTGTAAACGCAGACGATATATATTCTCAAAAACTAATAAAAAAAGTAGAAAATTGTGAAATAACAACATATGGAATTGATAATTATTGTAATTTATTGGCAAAAGATATAACAATAACAAACTCATATGTAGACTTTAAAGTGAAATTAGGAGATAGAAATGAAAGAGTAAAAACAGATATACCAGGAAGATTTAGTGTATATAACTCTTTAGCTGCAATAGCAGTTACTCAAAAGTTAGGATGTAGTACAGAAAATATTAAAGATGCTTTACTTAACGTTAAAGTACCAGGTAGATCTGAATTAGTAAATAACAAAAAAGAATTAACAATTATGATAGATTACGCACATTCTCCTGAAAGCTTAGAAAATATACTATCAGCAGTAAAATCATATACAAGAGGTAGGGTAATATCTGTATTTGGTTGTGGTGGAGATAGAGATACAACTAAAAGACCTATTATGGGTGAGATTTCAGGAAGAATAGCTGATTTTACAATAATAACATCTGACAATCCAAGAACAGAGAATCCAGAATTAATAGTAAAAGCTATAGAAGAAGGAATTAAAAAGACAAAAGGAAATTATAAGGCAATAGTAGATAGAACTGAAGCTATAAAAGAAGCTATAAAAATGGCTAATAAGACGGATATAATAGTTCTTGCAGGAAAAGGACATGAACCATACCAAGAAATTAATGGAGAGAAATATCCTTTTGACGAAAGAATAATTGTAAATGATATAATAGACGAAATGATTGAAAGTGAAAAAAAATAAAGTAACGTAAGAAAACAGATAGTAAAGGGTGATATGATTGAATTTCCAGATTAAACTGTTACTTTTAACTTTCTTTGTTACAGTAGTATTTTCTTTATTAATAATACCGATACTTAGAAAATTAAAAGTTGGACAGATTGAGAGGACGGATGGGCCTCAATCACATTTAAAAAAACAAGGAACTCCAACAATGGGTGGAATAATAATGATAATAGGTATAACTGTTATTACAATAGCTGTTGCATATTATTATTATCAAAAAGGAAATGTAGAAGTAGCTATTAAAATTCTACCACTATTATTTGCTTCAATAGGATTTGGAATCGTAGGTTTTATAGATGACTTTAAAAAATTAGTATTAAAAAATACAACAGGTTTAAAGCCAGCATATAAAATGTTAGGATTACTTATAATATCTGTATCCTATACAATATATTTAATAAAAGTTTTAAGAATAGGAACAGATACATATATACCATTTATAAAAGAATATATAGAGATTCCAGTATGGATATATATACCAGCAGCAATTTTTGTTATGCTTGCTACAACAAATGCTGTTAATCTAACTGATGGCGTAGATGGATTATCTACAAGTGTAACAACTATAATAATTACATGCCTAACAGTTATAGGAATAATATTTGACGTAAAAGAGATAATTTTATTTGGATGTATTGTATGCGGTAGCAATTTGGCATTTTTATTATTTAATCTCCATCCAGCGAAAATTATGATGGGAGATACAGGGTCCCTTTTACTTGGAGGAGTTATTGCAAGTATAGCGTTATATTTAAAATTACCATTATTATTAATAGTAATAGCAATGGTACCAGTTTTAGAAACTGTATCTGTAATTTTACAGGTAACATATTTTAAATTGACTAGAAAAAGATTATTTAAAATGGCACCATTACACCATCATTTTGAATTATCAGGATGGAATGAAAACAAAGTAGTATCTGTATTTAGTATAGTTACATTAATATTTTGTGTTATAGGTTTAAATAGTATATAAAGGAGAAAAAATATGGCAACTAAAGCAAATAAAAATTCAAATTTTGCAAATAAGCAATTTGATTTTATATTACTTATAACAGTAATTATATTATTAGCGTTAGGACTAATAATGGTTTTATCTGCTAGTTCTCCTTCAGCCCTTGCAGAAACAGGGGATGATAGTTATGTGTATTTTAGAAAACAGGGAATATTTGCAATAATAGGAATAATTGCAATGCTATTCATTTCAAAAATTGACTATAGAAAATACAAAAAATTTGGAAAACTAGCATATGCAGGTTCAGTAGTACTATTACTTATGGTACTTATTCCACATATAGGAGTTGAAGCCGGCGGTGCAAAAAGATGGATAAAGATTGGAATTCAATTTCAACCATCAGAAGTAGCAAAGATAGGACTCATAATATTTTATGCAGCATATTTATCTAATCATATTAAGGAAATTGGGAATTTTAAAGATGGATTTATAAAACCATTTTTAATATTAGCTCCAATTGCACTTATATTAATATTAGTTCAAGATCATCTTAGTGCAACAATTATAATTGTTATGGTTGTAGCAATAATGATGCTTACTGCTGGAAGTAAGTTAAGATATTTTTTAAGTATAGGTTCATTAGGAGCAGTAGGTGGTGTTGGAGCGTTATATTTACTTGCCAAATATACAGATAAAGGTGCATTTAGAATTGCAAGAATAACATCATTCTTAAATCCATGGGCTGACAAACAAGGAGATGGTTGGCAAATAATCCAAAGTTTATATGCAATAGGTTCAGGTGGATTATTCGGAGTTGGATTAGGAGAAAGTAAACAAAAATATTTATACATATCAGAACCGCATAATGACTTTATATTTGCAGTTTTAGCCGAAGAATTAGGCTTTATAGGTTGTGTGATTGTTGTTGCACTATTTGCAGTATTTATATGGAGAGGAATATTAATAGCAATGAAAGCTCCAGATACTTTTGGAAGTTTAGTTGCAATGGGAATAACATCTTTAATAGGACTTCAAGCAATAATAAATATAGCTGTTGTAACATCATCAATGCCAGTTACAGGAATGCCATTACCATTCTTTAGTTATGGTGGTACTTCACTACTTATATTATTATGTTCAGTTCGGAGTCTTACTTAACATATCTAGAGCAGGCTCAAAAGTATAACAAATGAAAATCGGAGGTAGAAATGAAAGTATTAATTGCAGCAGCAGGAACAGGTGGACATATTAATCCAGCAATAGCAATTGCTAATAAAATAAAGGAAAAAAATCCTAAAGCTAAAATAATATTCGTAGGTACTAATAGAGGTTTAGAAAATGATTTAGTTCCAAGGGCAGGATATGAACTAGAAAAGATAGATGTTTATGGAATAACCAAACAAATATCAATAAGCAATATGAAAAAAATGTTAAAAACATTAAAAAGTTATAGTCAGGCTAAAAAATTAATTAAAAAAATAGAACCAGATTTAGTAGTAGGAACAGGAGGATATATTTGTGGACCGATATGTTTAGCCGCTACAAAAAATAAAATTCCAGTAGTATTACATGAAAGTAATGCATTCCCAGGGATGACAGTAAAAATGCTATCTAAAAAAGTAAATAAAATATTGTTAGGATTTGAAGATGCTAAACAAAGATTGCCTAAAGCTAAAAAATTAGTAGTTACGGGTACTCCTACAAAATTTATAGGTTTAGAATTATCTGAAACAGAAATTAATGAAAAAAAGGAAGAATTAGGATTTAATTCAGATTTACCGTTAATTTTAGTATTTGGTGGTAGTCAAGGTGCAAAAGCAATAAATGAAACTATTATAAATATAATAGAAAAGAAAATGAACTCAAGTTATCAAATATTGTGGGCATCGGGGCCAAAGCAATATGATGTAATAAAAGAAGAATTAGAAAATAAAAACATCAATATAAATAATATTAAAAACGTAAAAATTCTTCCATACATATATAATATGGAAGAAGTAATGAAAATATCAGATTTAATAGTTAGTAGAAGTGGTGCAATGACAATAACTGAAATTGCTATTTCTAGAAAACCCGCAATATTTATACCATTGCCAAGTAGATCTGCTAATAGGCAAGAAGATAATGCAAGAGCTATGGAAAAATTAAATGCGGCAAAAGTAATAATTAATGAAGATATAAACGCAGAAGTATTAAATAAGACAATAAATGAAATAATATCAGATAAAGCATATATGAAAAAAATGGGAGATAATGCTAAAATAATAGCAACAAAAAATGTTGAAGATAAAATATATGATGAATTAAAAGAATATATAGAAAAAGTGCAATAATATATTTGCACTTTTTTATATTTTTATTACAAAAATCAAATAATGAAATACATATTGTAAATTGTTAAATTAATTAGTCGAAAAATAAGATAATATGCCAATTATAGACGTTCGAAAATCCTTGAAGTAGTAAAATAAATAATATATCATTTAATATGCTAAAAATATTTAAGGGGGAAAGTACGAATGAAAAAATTTTATGGTGGAATTTTTATGGATAAAGATAAGTTAAAAAAAGTAGGAATATTTTATCCTATAAAAATTGAATATTATAAAATAAAAGAAGAAGGAAAAATAGATATTTTTGGAGTTGAAGTAATAAAAACGGAATATAAAAATGATATGGTATCAATAGAAAAAGAAAAAATAAATAGAATAACAGATGATGAAAACGAAGCAAATCATATATTAGATTTATTAAAGGAAAATGAGGTAACTCCAATAATAGCAAAAGAAGTGGTACAAGATTATATAAAGTGCTAATAATTATTTTAGTAAATTTAACAAATGACTTGAAAAAATAATTAATATAGTCTAGAATACATTATGACATTGAGCAAGAAAGGAGTAACTATGGCAGATAAATTAATAATAGTTGAATCACCAGCTAAGGCTAATACAATAAAGAAATTTTTAGGTGGAAATGTAAAAGTAATTGCATCAATGGGTCATATAAGAGATTTACCTAAATCATCATTAGGTATAGACGTAGATAATGATTTCGAACCAAAATATATAAATATTAGAGGAAAGGGAGATTTAATAAAATCTTTAAAGAAAGAAGCAAAGAATGCAAAAAAAGTTTATCTTGCAACTGACCCTGACCGCGAGGGAGAAGCTATAGCTTGGCATTTGGCACATATATTAGAAATTTCAGAAGAAGATATTTCAAGAGTAACATTTAATGAGATAACCAAAACAGCTGTACAAAAAGCAATTAAAGAACCAAGAAAAATAGATATAAATTTAGTTGATGCTCAACAAGCAAGAAGAGTTATAGATAGAATAGTTGGATACAAAATGAGTCCAGTTTTATGGAAAAAAGTAAAAAGAGGACTTTCAGCAGGAAGAGTTCAATCTGTAGCAGTAAAACTAATAGTAGATAGAGAAGAAGAAATAGAAAAATTTATTCCAAAAGAGTATTGGAACATATATGTTACTCTATCTGATAAAAGCACAAAAAAATCTTTTGAAGCAAAATTTTATGGAAAAGATAATAAAAAAATAGAAATAAATTCTAAAAATCAAGTAGATAAAATTTTAGAAGATATAAAAAATGAGAAATATATAGTAAAAGATATTAAAAAAGGTGAAAAGAAAAGAACGCCAGCGCCTCCTTTTACAACTAGTACAATGCAACAAGAAGCTTCAAGAAAATTAGGATTCACATTAAAGAAAACAATGTCTGTAGCACAAGGATTATATGAAGGTGTCAAAATAGAAGGAAAAGGAACAGTTGGACTTATAACTTATATGAGAACTGACTCTACTAGAATTTCAGAAGAAGCAAGAAAAGCGATAAAAGAGCAAATTATAAATAAATACGGAGAAGAGTACTATGAAAATAGATACTATAAAACAAAAGCAGATTCACAAGATGCTCATGAAGCTATAAGACCTACATATGCTGATTTAGATCCAGATAAAATAAAAGCTTCTTTAACAAATGACCAATATAAATTATATAAACTAATTTATAATAGATTTACAGCAAGCCAAATGGCACCAGCTATATACGATACAATTGCAGTAACTATAGATGTAAACAAGTATGATTTTAAAGCAAGTGGTCAATCAATTAAGTTTAAGGGATTTATGACTTTATATGTAGAAGGAACTGATGAGCAAGAAGAGGAAGAAAATAGTCAAATTCCTAAATTAGAACTTAATCAAGAATTAAAGAAAGAAAAGATAGATGCTAAACAAAGTTTTACAGAGCCACCAGCAAGATACACAGAAGCAAGTTTAGTAAAAGCACTAGAAGAGAAAGGAATTGGAAGACCAAGTACTTATTCTCCTACTATAACAACTATTTTAGAAAGAAGATACATTGAAAAAGTGCAGAAACAATTGATTCCTACAGATTTAGGAAAGATTGTTAACAAACTACTTACAGAAAATTTTGAAGATGTAATAAATGTTGAGTTTACCGCTAAAATAGAGGATGAATTTGATAATATTGCAGAAGGTAAAGAAGAATGGAAAAAAATGGTGAGAAACTTCTATGAACCATTCGAAGTTGAAGTCGAAAAAGTAGAAAAAGAATTAGAACATGTTGAACTTGTGGAAGAAGTATCAGATGTACCATGTGAAAAATGTGGTAGAATGATGGTAATAAAATATGGTAGATATGGTAAATTTTTAGCATGTCCTGGATATCCAGAATGTAAAAATGCAAAACCTTTTGTAGAAACAATAGATGTACCTTGCCCAAAATGTGGTGCAAAAGTACAAATAAGAAAAACAAAAAGAAGAAGAAATTATTATATTTGTGAAAATAATCCAAATAGTTGTGACTATATTTCTTGGAATAAACCAAAATTAGGGGAAGTATGGAATCCAGAAAATGAAGAAAAAGTAGAGACAGAAGAAAGAAAAGAAAAGAAGACGAGAACCAAAAAAAAGACAACAACTAAAAAAACAAAAAAATAAATTTGATATAATAACTTAAAAACTCTAGCAATGAAAGCTAGAGTTTTTAATATTGCTATTGTTAATTTTTTAAAAATATAGTATAATAACTATTTGAAAATCGAAGATAGGGGTTAATATATGTTTGTAAGTGATGAAATTGTAAATGAATTATATGAAGGAGCAGGAGAAACTAGATATAAGAAGGCAGACAATTTGCATAAAAATTCAAAAGTAAAGATAACAAAAGTTATTTATGAGAATAAAAATAACTTTGATTTGCATGGAGTAGTTACTGATAATGAAACTACATACGACACATATATAAATGTAAAATCAGGAGAGATTGAAAATTTAGAATGTACATGTCCAGATAATAATAAAAATTATTGTACATGTGCTCATATATTAGCAACTATGTTAGAATTTGTAAATAATAGTGTTTATGAAGAATTATATGCTGGTGCAGCAAGATTAGAAAAGAAAAGCGAAAATGTAAGAAAAAATGTTGATTATAGAAGTTTTAAACAAATATTAAATACTTTTTATAATGATGAAATAGAAATAGAAGCTAAAAATGATGATATAGTTAAAGGAAATCATAAGATTAAGATATATCCTAAAATAATCTTCGATAAATTCTATAAAGAGATAAAAATAGAGTTTAAATTAGGAGAAGAAAAACTATATAAAATTAAAAGTTTACCAGAATTCTATGAGAAATTCCTTAATAAAGAAAAAGGAAAATATGGATCAAAACTAGAATTTGTTCATACAAAAGAAAACTTTGATGAATCAAGTCAAGAATTATTAGATTTTATATTAAAGCATGCAGAAATAATAAAATATGTAAATAGCAGTGGAAATGCTGGATATAGATATTATGGAAAAGTTTTAAGTGATAATTGTATTATATTAAGTAATACTGCAATGGATGAATTTTTTGCAATGGTGCAAGGAAGAATAATTGAATTTCAAGAAGATGGAGAAGTAAAAGAAGTTGAATTTATAGAAGAAGCTCCAGACATAAAATTCAATTTAGAGCAAATAAATATGGATGAGTTTATTTTAGAGCCAACTATAGAATCATTTGATTATTCTATATTAGAAGGAAAAGAATATATATATATATTATTAGAAAATAAACTATATAAAACAGATAAAGAATATAAAAATACAGTTTTAAAATTATTAGATGTATTTAAAAAGAATTTTACAAGAGAAATCAAATTTAGTAAAAAAGAGTTGCCAGATTTTTTCTCTCTAGTAGTTCCAAAGCTGAACAACAGTATAATTATTAAAGAAATAGACTCAGAAATAACAGAGAAATATATCCCAAAAGAACTAAATGTCAAAATATATTTAGACTATGATAAAAACAATTATATTGTTGCCGAAACAAAATTTGCTTATGGAGATATAGAGTTTAATCCTTTAAATGTAGAAAAAATACCAAATGTTGCAAGAAATATTGTACAAGAAACAAATGCTTTAAATATGTTTAGAAAAACCGGATTTTTATTAGATACAAGTAACTTAAGATTTATTCTAGTAAATGATGATGCAATATATAATTTCTTAGCAAATGAAATAGAACTATATATGCAAAAATTTGAAGTACTTGTAACAGATAATTTTAAAACAAAAGAAATTAGACAACCGAAACTTGGAAATATTGGTGTTAAAGTTGAAAATAATCTTTTAAATATTGATTTAACTGGACTAGATTTTGATAGAAATGAATTAAAAGAAATTTTAAATAAATATAATATAAGAAAAAAATATCATAGATTAAAAGATGGTAGCTTTATAGATCTAGAAAAAAGTGAAGATATTAAATTTTTAAGTAGTTTAGAAGCAGGTATGGATGTAGACTATAAAGACTTAGAAAGTGGAAAAATAAAAGTTCCAATGTATAGAACTTTATATTTAAATAAATTATTAGAAAATATAAATGGAGTTGAAATACAAAAAAATCAAGAATATAAAGAACTAGTAAATAATATATCAAGTAAACAAGAATATGAAGATGTAAAAATACCAGAAGGACTTAAATGTAAATTAAGATATTATCAAAAAACAGGATATAAATGGTTAAAGATACTAGAACAATATAAATTGGGTGGAATACTTGCTGATGATATGGGACTTGGAAAAACAGTTCAAGTATTAGCATTATTATTAGATTATAAAGAAAATGAAAATCATCCTTTACCTTCTATAGTAATTACGCCAAGTTCTCTTGCACTAAACTGGAAAAGTGAAATAGAGAAATTTACAGATGGAATGAAAGTTCTAGTAATGGGAGGTACTTTAGAAGATAGAAGGAAAAAAATAGATAATATAAATAATTATGATTTAATAATAACTTCATATGATTTATTAAAAAGAGATATTGAATATTATGAAGAAAAAAATTATATATTTAAATATCAAATAGCAGATGAAGCTCAATACATAAAAAATAGTAATACACAAAATGCAAAAGCATTAAAAAGCATAAATGCACAAATAAAATTTGCTTTGACAGGTACGCCAATAGAAAATTCGTTAGCAGAACTATGGTCTATATTTGACTATATAATGCCAGGATATTTATTTACTTATAAGAAATTTAAGCAATTATATGAAATTCCAATTATAAAAGACAATGATCAAAATATGATAAATAAACTAAAAATGATGATAGAACCATTTGTTTTAAGAAGAGTAAAAAAAGAAGTTCTTAAGGAACTACCTGAAAAAAGTGTAACTATTTTAAATAGTGAAATGGAAGGTGAGCAACTAAAAATATATATGTCATATCTAGCTCAAGCTAGAAATGAGGCTATTCAAGAAATAAATAATAATGGAATAGAAAAATCACAAATAAAAATATTAGCATTACTTACTAGACTTAGACAAATATGTTGTCATCCATCATTATTTATAGAAAATTATACAGGTGAAAGTAGTAAATTGAATCAATGTATAGAAATAGTTAAAGATGCAGTAAAAGGTGGACACAAAATATTGATTTTCTCTGGATATACTTCTATGTTTAATATAATAGAAGGAAATCTTAATAAAGAAGGAATAAAATATTATAAATTAACAGGAAAAACTAAAGTCGATGAAAGAGTGTCACTAGTAGAAGATTTCAATAATAATGAAGATGTAAAAGTATTTTTGATTTCACTAAAAGCTGGTGGAACAGGATTAAATCTAATTGGAGCGGATATGGTAATACATTATGATCCTTGGTGGAATATGTCAGCAGAAAATCAAGCTACAGATAGAGCATATAGAATTGGTCAAAAGAATAATGTTCAAGTATATAAATTAATAACAAAGAATTCAATAGAGGAAAAAATATATAATTTGCAAGAAAAGAAATCAAAACTAATAGATAGTATGTTAAGTACAGAAACAACGTTTATTAATAAACTTTCAAAAGAGGATATTATGAATTTGTTTAATTAATATTGAAGGGAATAAAAAATGAAAGATTATATAACAATTATTGGTGGTGGGTTAGCTGGAACGGAGGCTGCCTACCAAGTTGCTAAAAGAGGAATTAAAGTAAAATTATATGAAATGAAACCTATAAAATTTTCACCTGCACATACTAATGAAAATTTGGCAGAAATAGTTTGTAGCAATTCGTTTAAATCTAATCTGCATACTAGTGCATGTGGACTGCTAAAAGAAGAATTAAGAAAAATGGATTCATTATTATTAAAAGTTGCAGAAGAAACAAAGGTGCCAGCTGGGCAAGCTTTAGCTGTAGATAGAGAATTATTTGCAAAAAGAGTAACTGAAGAGATAAAAAACAATCCAAATATCGAAGTTATAAATAAAGAGATAACAGATTTAGAAGAATTTCAGGATGAAATAATTATTATTGCAACAGGGCCATTAACTTCAGATGCATTTGCAGAATACATAGGTAAATTAACAGGAATAGATAAAATGTATTTTTATGATGCAGCAGCTCCAATAGTAACTAAGGATAGCATAAATTTCGATATAGCATTTTGGGGAGATAGATACGGAAAAGGTGACTCAAATTATATTAATTTACCAATGGATAAAGAGGAATATAAAATATTTTATAATGAATTAGTAAATGCAGAAGTAGTGGAATTACATCAATTTGAAAAGAAAGAAATTTTTGAAGGATGTATGCCAGTTGAAGTTATGGCCAAAAGAGGAGAAGATACTTTAAGATTTGGACCATTAAAACCAGTAGGATTTACAGATCCGAGAACAGGAAAAAGGCCATATGCAATAGTACAATTAAGACAAGATGATGAAAATGGATCTATATTTAATTTAGTGGGATTTCAAACAAATTTAAAATTTGGAGAGCAAAAAAGAGTATTTAGATTGATACCAGGTTTAGAAAATGCTGAATTTGTAAAATATGGAGTAATGCATAGAAATACGTATATAAATTCTACTAAACTATTAGATAATACTTATTGTTTAAAACAAAACAATAATATATTTTTTGCCGGACAGATAACAGGAGTAGAAGGATATATAGAATCTATTATGTCTGGATTAATAGCAGGAATAAATGCAGTAAACAAACTATTAGATAAACCTAAATTTATATTATCTGAAGAAACAATGAGTGGAGCAATAACAAAATATATATCTACGAGTAATGAAAAATTTCAACCTATGAATGCTAATTTTGGAATACTTCCACAGCTTGACGAAAAAATAAAAGATAAAAAAATAAAATATGGAAAATTAGCAGATAGAGCTTTAGAAAAATTAAATTGCATATAATGATATTTAATAATAAAACGCAAAAATCTTTTTTTGCGTTTTATATTGATTTATTAGGAAAAATATAGTAAAATAGAATTAGTAATTTTAGGTTTACAAAAGTTAACATAAGAAAAAAGAGAGGAGGATATCTTATTTTTAAGATATATAACTAATATGAATGAAAATATAAAAGAACTAATGAAAACAAAAGAGGAAATATTAAAACAATTAGAGGAAATAAATAAAAATATAACACAAGAAGATTTAAAAAATGCATCTGTAGAAGAGTTAGCAGAATATACAAAATTAACATTGGAAATACAAAAAAAATTAGCAGTTATAGAAGCTATAGAAAAATCAAATAATATGTAAAAATGAAAGGTAGGTGGACCTATAATAGCTAGTCTATTATAGATTAATTTATGGATTTAAGAACAGGAAATGAACAATTAAGAAGGGTAAATGTAAGAATTGATTCATTAATAGAAGACATAAGAACAGAGTTATTAGCAAGAGATGATGTATCAAAAGAATTAAGTGATGGAAAAGTTCATTCTTTATTAAGATATATAGCTAATCCATTAAAAAACATATCAATTGATGGAAATGAAATGATGTTAGATGATATGTTAGATTTATACGATTTAGTTATAGGCGAATTAGATCAAATTATTAAAGACAAAAAGTATTCTGATGAAAAAGCTTTAAGTAAATCAGAAATAGAAACTTTTGAAAAAGCAAGAGATATATTAAAAACTGATAAAGAAAATGGTATAGATGTAGTAGACCAAGTGTATACAGAAATTATACAAGAACATAGATCAGGAAAATTAGAAAAAACATATATTGGAAGAAAAATAGCAGAAAATAAAGAAATAGATGAAATTAATCAAAAAATATATGCTTTAGGAACTGATATATCTCATTCATTAAGACCAACACTAGATTTAATAGATAAATTATCACCTGAATTTGATTTATTTGTAGATGCTGAGAATGCTTTTATTAAGCTTGATAAAATAGATAAAAAATTAGCACAAATTGCTTCAGAAAGATCAAACCCAGATTTATCAGAAAAAGAAATAGAAGCTTTAGAAATAGCTGAAGAATCTTGGTTATCAACTAAAATTGATATTATTATAGATAGCAATCCAGAATTTAAAAAAGAGGAATATGCCCAAGAAGAAAATGAAAGTTTAGCAAGTTATGCAGAAAGATTACATACAGCACTTAGCGTACAAAGATTAAGTAATGAAGAATTATTAATACAAAAAATATCTAATGTATATGGAGATAAGATAAATATTGCAGAATTTGATTCAGCCTCAAAAACATATATACTAAAAGAAGTTAATTTTAAAGATAGATATTTTGATAAAACAGCAGAAGGTGAAAGACCAAGTAATGAAGAACTAAAGGATTTTGCAAGAAAAATAAGAGGAGATTTAGAAGAACTTCAAACAGCTGTTGATTCTAAAATAGATGAAAAAACAGAATTAGAATCTCAAAAAGCTGAACTTGAAGCAGAAATAGAAGAAGAAATCAAAACTTCTACATTATCAGTAGTACCTTATGTTGAAAGAAATGATGGAAAAGAATTATCAGCATTTGCAAAATGGGGACAAAGAATGGCATTTAGATTTAAAAATCCAGAAGTTATGTTTGTTGGTAAAAAAGGCGTAGAAGATGCTATGTGCAAGGCTAAAATAAAAAATGCTACAATAGAACTTGATAGAACAAGATTATTACAAGATGTAGAAAGAAAACAAAATAAATTCAAAGAAAAATATGCAGTCAAAACAAAAGTGAAATCTAACATATATAAAGCTTGGGATAAGAATAGAATTCCAAATTCAAGAGAAGATAGATCAAGATAATGATGAAAACCACCTTATAAAAGGTGGTTTCTTTATTACTAAGAGGCTACATAATTTGATTTTGGTCATAATATATGGTATAATAATAAGTGATAACCTTAAATTGGTTACAAGTTTTAAGAACTCATAACAAACAAAAAATATAAACAGGAGGTAAATGTTATGCGAGTTATTAAAAATGTATTTCGGTCAAGGATCACGTGGTTCATTATTGGAATCTTAGTTGGGGTATTGGTAATTCCTCATATCCCGGCGGGTAGTGTAGGCAATGTACTTAAGTTTGTCTGGTCTCAGAAATGGGGCGTGCTTATCGGAGTTGGTGTAATTATTCTTATATCAAGAGTCAAAAGAGGTTTTGGCTTCAAGATAGTAAGAACTAATCACCACGATGAAGAGCCAAGAAGATAACAAAGTAGATAGCCAATAAGTAAGACCAAAGGAGCTGATTTATCAGCTCCTTTTTGCTGTATTTTTAATAAAATTTTGACAGAAAAAAATACCAACAAATTACTTAGAAATCATTGACTTATAAGGGAAACAGTGATAAAATATTAACGTTAGTGATGTAAATTGACGATATTATGCCAATACATCAATTTTAATTTATTATAGGAGGTGAAATTTAAGTGCCAACGATCAATCAATTAGTAAGAAAAGGAAGAAACACAGCAGTAACAAAATCAACTGCTCCAGCTCTACAACATGGTTATAACTCTAAGAAAAATAGAGTTACAAACAATAGAGCACCTCAAAAAAGAGGAGTTTGTACAGTTGTAAAAACTGTTACACCAAAGAAACCTAACTCAGCTTTAAGAAAAGTTGCAAGGGTTAGACTTTCAAATGGTTATGAAGTAACTTCATACATTCCAGGTATAGGACACAACTTACAAGAACACAGTGTTGTTTTAATAAGAGGAGGAAGGGTAAAAGATCTTCCAGGTGTTAGATACCACATAATAAGAGGAACATTAGATACAGCAGGCGTTAAAGATAGAATGCAAGCTAGATCTAAATATGGAGCAAAAAGACCAAAAAAATAAAATTTAATTATTAAATTTTTAGTGCTAATAATTGCTAATTTTAAGGTACTTAAATTTAGAATAAATTATAGCACTATACGGAAAAGTTTATACTTTTCAGAGTACCTAGATACAAATAGTATCAAATATTAATAAGGAGGGAAGAATAGTGCCAAGAAAAGGATATGTAGCAAAAAGAGACGTTTTACCAGATCCAATATACAATAGTAAAATAGTTACTAAATTAGTAAATAATATAATGATCGATGGTAAAAAATCAGTAGCTCAAAAAATAGTATACGATGCATTTGATATCGTAAAAGAAAAAGAGCAAAAAGATCCATTAGAAGTTTTTGAAGCAGCACTTAACAATATAATGCCAGTTCTTGAAGTTAAAGCAAGAAGAGTAGGTGGAGCAACATACCAAGTTCCATTAGAAATAAGACCAGAAAGAAGACAAACTTTAGGATTAAGATGGCTAGTTAATTATGCTAGAAACAGACATGAAAAAACAATGGCTGAAAAATTAGCTGCTGAAATTATAGATGCTATCAACGGAAACGGTGGAGCATTCAAGAAGAAAGAAGATACACATAGAATGGCAGAAGCAAATAAAGCATTTGCTCATTACAAATGGTAATAAAACGAAAGGGGGAAAATATATAAATGGCAGGAAGACAATACCCACTAGAAAGAACTAGAAATATAGGAATTATGGCTCACATTGATGCCGGTAAAACAACAACAACTGAAAGAATATTATTTTATACAGGAAAAACACATAAAATAGGAGAAGTTCACGAAGGTGCTGCAACAATGGACTGGATGGAACAAGAACAAGAAAGAGGTATTACAATTACTTCAGCTGCTACAACATGTTTTTGGAAGGATAATAGAATAAATATTATTGATACACCAGGACACGTTGACTTTACAGTCGAAGTTCAAAGATCTTTAAGAGTTCTTGACGGAGCAGTTACAGTACTTGCTGCAAAAGGTGGAGTTCAACCACAAACAGAAACTGTATGGAGACAAGCAGATAAATATTCAGTACCAAGAATGGTATATGTAAATAAAATGGATATTACAGGAGCTAACTTTATGCTTTGTGTAGATCAATTAAAAAATAGATTAAAAGCAAATGCAGTTCCAATCCAATTACCAATAGGTGCAGAAGATCAATTCAAAGGTATAGTTGATTTAATAAAAATGAGAGCCTTTATCCATAAAGATGATTTAGGAAAAGAAATTGAAGAAACAGAAATACCTGCAGATATGGTTGCACAAGCAGAAGAATTTAGATCAGCTATGATAGAAGCAGTTGCAGATCAAGATGAAGAATTAATGATGAAATATTTAGAAGGTGAAGAACTAACAGAAGAAGAAATCAAAAAAGGTTTACGTGCAGGAACAATAGATAATAAAATAGTTCCAGTTGTATGTGGTTCTTCATATAAAAACAAAGGTGTTCAAGAATTATTAAATGCAATTGTTGATTATATGCCATCACCACTAGATATTCCACATATTAAAGGTGAAACATTAGATGGAGAAGAAACAGAAGCTAAAACATCTGATTCAGAACCATTTGCTGCTTTAGCATTTAAAATTGCAACAGACCCATTCGTTGGAAAATTATGCTTCTTTAGAGTTTACTCAGGAGTATTAGAATCTGGATCAACAGTTTTAAATTCAAGCAAAGATAAAAAAGAAAGAGTTGGAAGAATTCTTCAAATGCATGCAAATCACAGAGAAGATATAGATAAAGTATATGCTGGTGATATTGCTGCAGCAGTAGGATTAAAAGATGTTACAACAGGAAACACATTATGCGATCCTGAACATCCAATAATTCTAGAATCAATGGAATTCCCAGAACCAGTTATTGATATAGCTATTGAGCCAAAAGATAAAGCAGCTCAAGAAAAAATGGGTATAGCTTTAGCAAAATTAGCTGAAGAAGATCCAACATTTAAAGCTTATACAAACCAAGAAACTGGACAAACAATTATAGCAGGTATGGGTGAATTACACCTAGATATAATTATAGACAGATTAAAAAGAGAGTTTAAAGTAGAATGTAATGTAGGTAAACCACAAGTTGCTTACAAAGAAACAATCAGAAATAAAGTTAAAGTTCAAGGTAAATTCATTCGTCAATCTGGTGGTAAAGGACAATATGGTGATGTTTGGTTTGAAATGGAACCATTAGAGCCAGGAAAAGGAATTGAATTTGAAAGTAAAATCGTTGGTGGTGCTGTTCCTAAGGAATACATTAAACCAATTGAACAAGGTATGAGAGAAGCTGCTGAATCAGGAATTTTAGCAGGATACCC
Organism: uncultured Clostridia bacterium; assembly: GCA_963557785.1. GTDB lineage: Bacteria > Bacillota > Clostridia > TANB77 > CAG-508 > Merdicola. The sequence continues at coordinate 161,093 of CAUWBF010000002.1, forward strand.
AGTTATAGACTTCAAAGTAGCCTTAGTTGATGGATCTTACCATGAAGTTGACTCTTCAGAAATGGCATTCAAGATAGCTGCTTCTATGGCATTCAAAGAAGGATGTAAACAAGCCAAATCAGTTATACTAGAGCCAATTATGAAAGTTGAAATAACAGTTCCAGAAGAATACATGGGAGATGTTATAGGAGATGTAAACTCTCGTCGTGGAAGAATGGAAGGAATGGATGGAGTAGACGGAATGCAAGAAATTCATGCGTTTATACCATTATCAGAAATGTTTGGATATGCAACAGACTTACGTTCTAAAACACAAGGTAGAGGAAGCTATGTAATGGAACCATCTCACTATGAAGAAGTTCCAAAATCAGTATTAGAACAAATAATAGCTTCAAGAGCTAAAAAATCAGAATAATATAAAAACACTTGCATTTTTTATATAAATGTTATAGAATACGAGTGAATAAAATGCGTCATAAAATTTTTAAATATTTAAATATATAAGGAGGAATTTTTAAAATGGCTAAAGCAAAATTTGAAAGAACAAAACCACACGTTAACATTGGTACAATCGGACACGTTGACCATGGTAAAACAACAACAACAGCAGCTATTACAAAATATTTATCATTATTAGGAAGAGCACAATTTGAAGCTTATGATCAAATTGATGGTGCTCCAGAAGAAAAAGCAAGAGGAATCACAATTAACACAGCTCACGTAGAATACGAAACAGAAAATAGACACTATGCACACGTTGACTGCCCAGGACACGCTGACTATGTAAAGAACATGATTACAGGTGCTGCTCAAATGGATGGTGCTATATTAGTTGTTTCTGCAGCTGATGGACCAATGCCTCAAACTAGAGAGCATATATTACTTGCTAGACAAGTTGGAGTTAAATATATCGTTGTTTACTTAAATAAATGCGATATGGTTGATGACCCAGAATTATTAGAATTAGTTGAAATGGAAGTTAGAGACTTATTATCAAGCTATGATTTCCCAGGAGACGAAATTCCAATCATAAAAGGATCTTCATTACAAGTACTTGAAAGTACATCTACAGATCCTAACGATCCTGTATATCAACCAATGAAAGAATTAATGGATGCTGTTGATAGCTATATACCAACACCAGAAAGACCAATCGATCAACCATTCTTAATGCCAGTTGAAGACGTATTCTCTATCACAGGTAGAGGAACAGTTGCAACAGGTAGAGTAGAAAGAGGAGTTGTTAAACTTTCTGACGAAGTTGAAATCATCGGATTAACAGATGAAAGAAAGAAAACTGTTGTTACAGGTGTTGAAATGTTCAGAAAATTATTAGATCAAGCTGAAGCTGGAGATAATATAGGAGTTCTTTTAAGAGGAATCCAAAGAAATGAAATAGAAAGAGGACAAGTTCTTGCTAAACCAGGAACAATCAATCCTCACACAAAATTCACATCACAAGTATATGTATTAACTAAAGAAGAAGGTGGAAGACATACACCATTCTTCAATGGATACAGACCACAATTCTACTTCAGAACAACAGACGTTACAGGTGTTATTGAATTACCTGCTGGAACAGAAATGGTTATGCCTGGAGATAACATCGATATGACTATCGAATTAATTACTCCAATAGCTATAGAAAAAGGACTAAGATTCGCTATCCGTGAAGGTGGTAGAACAGTTGGTTCAGGAGTTGTAGCTGAAATAATAAAATAATTTTATAAATATTAAATAGCAAGGCATTAAGCCTTGCTATTTTTTGTTTTAATGATATAATTTATTAAATGACTATTTGGTCAAAAGGTATTGCATTTTTAAAAAATAAATAATAAAATGAATACGCTATATTATACATACATATATTAATAATTGAAACGGGGGAAACGTTATGATTATACTTCTAGATGCAATGGGAGGAGATAATGCACCAGATGCAAACATAAAGGGTGCAGTTCAGGCAATTAAAGAAGTTGATAAGGAAACAGAAGTATTACTTATAGGAAACGAAGAAATAATTAATTCAAGAGTAAAAGAGCTATATGGTAAAGAGAATATATCTGAGATATCAGAAAAATTAAAAATATATAACACTACTGAAACTATAGAAATGGAAGATATACCAACTGTAGCAATTAGAAAAAAGAAAGATTCATCAATGGTAGTAGGGTTTAATTTACTAAAAGAAGGTAAAGGTGATGTATTTATTTCAGCAGGAAATTCAGGAGCATTACTTACAGGTGCTACTTTATTAGTTGGAAGAATTAAAGGAATAGATAGGCCAGCATTAGCAGGAATATTACCAGCATATAAAAGTAGATTATTACTTATGGATTGTGGTTCAAACACAAATTGTAAGCCAATAAATTTATTACAATTTGCACAAATGTCCTCAATATATTTAAAAAATACTTTTGGAATAGAAAAACCAGCTATAGGGCTACTAAATATAGGAACAGAAGAAACTAAAGGCAATGAATTAACAAAAGAATCATATAAATTATTAAAAGAAAAATCACAAGAATTAGATATAAACTTTATAGGGAATATAGAAGGAAGAGACGCATTTTCTGGAAAAGTTGATGCAGTTATAACAGATGGATTTACAGGTAATGTATTCTTAAAAGCTGTTGAAGGATTAGGAAAATTTGTAAAAAGATCTTTATCAGATAGTATAAAGAAAAATATATTATCTATGATAGGTTCAATACCTTGTTTACCTTCAATTAACAGATTTGCAAAAAAAATGGACTATAAAGTTTATGGAGGAGCTTTATTTTTAGGAGTAAAAAAACCAGTTGTTAAAGCACATGGAAGTAGTGATGAAGCATTATTTAGATTTACTATTAAACAAGCAGAGCAATTTGTAAAAAATAAAGCAGTAGATCAAATGATTGAAGCATTTGAGAAAAAGGATGTAGAATAAAAATTAAATATTTAAAAAAATTACTTGACTTTTGTCTTAACATATAATATTGTTTAGTCGAGAGACGAAGGTCGAACATTGAGAGGAGGTGTACAGAAGAAAATGAACCCAGATGAAATATTTGATAAAGTAAAAGGAATAATAGTTGAACAATTAGGTGTTGCAGAATCTTCAGTAACATTAGAAGCATCTTTTATAGATGACTTAGGAGCTGACTCACTTGATATTGTTGAATTAATAATGGCATTAGAAGAAGAATTTGATATGGAAATTCCAGATAGCGATGCTGAAAAAATAGTTACAGTTAATGATGTAGTTGAATACATAAAAGAAAATGTGTAATTATAAAAATGAAAGGTTGCAGACCTTTCTTTTTTTATGTATAATTTTATGGGTGAAGAAGATGAAAAAATATATATTAGAAATAACTGCATTTCTAGCAGGTGCTATAGAAATGATGCTAGAATTAATAGCAGCCAGAATATTATCTCCATACGTAGGAAGTTCGAATTTAATTTGGACAACTATAATAGGTGTAATGCTTATAAGTATGAGCATGGGATATTGGTTAGGAGGCAAGCTAGCAGATGAGAAACCTAAAGTAAATACATTATCAATATTATTAATATTAGGTGCAATTTTTTCTGCTTTAATACCAATATTAGAAGTAAACTTTGTAAGCCAATTAGCAATGTTATTAAATAATTTAGAGTTAGTTGCACTTATATCTGCAATAATTGTTTTTGGTGTTCCAAGTTTTATTATGGCTAGTGTATCTCCATATGTAGTTAAATTAAAAGATTCAGATCAAAAAAATATTGGAAAATTATCAGGAAAGATATCTTCAATATCAACATTAGGAAGTATTGTAGGAACGTTTATTGGGGGATTTATACTAATACCAAATTTTGGAGTAAGAACAATAGTATTAAGTGTAACAATTATATTATTAGTAATAGCAGTGTTATTATATGAAAATAAAAACAAGAAATTTATGGGACTAATTAGTATTGTTACTATATTTGTTTTCGGGTTACAATATTTAGGGTTAATAATGTTTAAAATGTATAATCCAGATATTATAGAAGATGTAGATTCAGAGTATAGCAGAATTTGGGTAAAGAAAATAGATACAGGAAATATTATATACAAAACTTTATATGTAGATAAAGGACTTGAATCTTATATAAATAAGGATACAAATGAAATGGGAGCAGAATATCTAAAATATTATGAATTATTTAATTATTTTAATCCTGAAGCAAAAAATGTATTAATGATTGGTGGAGCTGCATATACATATCCAATTCATTATTTACAAACATATGAAGATAAAAATATTGATGTAGTAGAAATTGACAAAAAAATGACAGAAATAGCAAAAGAACAATTTGGATTAGATACTAATAACGAAAGATTAGGAATATATCATCAAGATGGAAGAAGCTTTTTAAATAAAACTACCAATAAGTATGATGCAATATTATTAGATGCATATAAAGGACTTAATGCACCATTTGAATTAACAACATATGAAGCAACTAAAAAAGCATATAATTGTTTAAATGATAATGGAATAGTAATTACTAACATAATTTCTTCATTAGAGGGGAAAGATGAAAAATTTATAAAATATGAGTATTCTACATATAAAACAATATTTGATGATGTAAAAGTATTTAGAGTAAAAGATATAGAAAATACTAAAAAGCAGAACTTAATATTAATTGGAATAAAAGGAAATGCAAATACAGAATATAATGATGAATATGAGAATATATTAAAGAACGAAATTAAAGATTTCAAAAGTGATTATAAAATATTAACAGATAATTATTGTCCAATAGGAAGCTAAGATACTGGTATCTTAGCTTTTTACGTAATACAAGTGTAATAAAATTGTAAAAAAAATGCTATGTACTTTCATATATGTAAGAGATATACTAATAATGAATAATAGTACTAAAGACGAAGAAAGGGGAACAACTAAAATTTATGGAAAAATTAGGTACAGTAGTTTTTGAAGGAAGATTATATAATCTTGATAATATGAGTATTGATGAATTAGAAAAATTATTAAATGCAATAGAAAGTAAAAAGACAAATGTTATGAGTAAAATAGAAAAATTCGTGGAAGCAGGTGAAAGCAATGGATAAAGAAGAATTACAAAATGAAGTTGAAGTAGTAGATACTCCACAGGAAACAGTTGAAGAACAAGAAACAACTTCTTTAGTTAGTTTAATTAAAGAGGCATCAGAATTATCAAGAATAAGCGCAGTAGTTAATCTTGCATATGTAAGAGCAAAATCAGTTGATAAAGTAAAAGCAGGATGTAAAGAATTAAGCGAATCAATGGACGAAAAAGTAAAAGCTACTGTAGGTGCTATAAAAGAAAATTCAAAACTATATGATGAAATAAAAGCAAAAAAAGCTGCAGTTTCTGAAAAATATGGTGAAGTTTTAGAAGCAGTAACTAATCATTATGATAAAAAAATAGAAGAGTTATTAACTGAAAAAGCAAGACTAGAATCAGAAAATTTAGCTATAGTAGCAGATAATCAAAATTTGAAATTAGATCAAAAAGATAAACAATCAGAATACAAAAAGAGTGAAAAATCTCAAAAAGATAGTGATGTTAATAAAGCTATATTAGCTAAAAAAGCAGAGGCTGAAAAATTAGCAAAATCTGGGGATTTAGAGGGTGCACAAGCAGCTATAGAAGATTATAAAAAGTTAAAAGAATCATTAGTACAAGAAACAACAGGTGGTGTACTAGAAATAGCTACAATATCACAACAAATAAAAATGAATAAAGAGCAATTTAGAGCAAACCAAAATAAAATAAAAAAAATAGAAGAAGCTATAGAAAAACTTGAAAATGATAAAGAAACAAAAATAGATACAGTTTGTAAATTAGAAGACAAAGCTTTAGATAAGATAGATCAAAAAACATCAATCTTTAAAAAATTAGCAATGTTTGCGTCAAAAACAATAACAAGAACATTTAACAAAGGAAAAGCTATTAATGATCAAGTTTTTGAACCAATGAAAAAGAAAATTGAAGTTCAGTTACCAGTTATAGAAGAAAGTATAGGAACTAAATTATCAGAGATAAAGACAAATGTTAAAGAATCATTTAAAGATAAGTTAAATAAAGTAATGGAATTTGGAAGAAACACGAAACAAGGTGCTATTGATAAATTAAAAGCAAGAAATGATAAAAAACGTGAAACACTACAAAATAGACAACAATATTTAGAAGACAGAAGTGAAAAATAATATTTTACTAAAGATAAAAAACAAATCAATTATAATTGATTTGTTTTTTATGCTTTAATGAATGATGTACTTGAAAATAGTTTAAAATAGTATATAATATAATGAAAAAGGTGGTGGCAAAATGAAATTAGAAGAATTAGAAAAAAGGATAGACTATCATTTTGAAAATGAACAATTATTAAAAACAGCATTAACGCATACTTCATATGCATATGAAAATAATGTTAAAAGTAATGAAAAACTAGAATTTTTAGGAGATAGCATATTAGAGTTCATATCTAGTAAATATTTATACAATAAATATCAAAAATTAAATGAAGGAGAAATGACTAAAGTTAGAGCAACTGTAGTATGTGAAAAGAGTTTATATAAAATTGCAACATTGCATAATTTTAGTGATTTCTTATATTTAGGAAAAAGTGAACTTTCAAACACATTAAGTAAAAGAGAAGCAATCTTAGCAGATAGTGTTGAAGCAGTTATAGCTGCAATATATTTAGATGGTGGATTAGATGAAGCAGAAAAATTTATTATAAACAATTTAGAGGAAGAAATAGAAATTGCAACTAAAAATGTAGGATTAAAAGATTATAAAACGGTATTACAAGAAAAGTTACAAAAAAATGGTACAGTGCATATAGAATATAATATCATAAATGAGGAAGGACCAGATCATAGCAAGATTTTTACAGCAGAGGTAAAATGCAACAGTAAAAAATTGGCAGTAGGTCAAGGAACTTCAAAAAAAGCAGCAGAAATGGAAGCAGCCAAAATCGCATTAGATAATTTATAGAAAATAGATAAATAGAAGGGAGAATCACATGAAAAGGCAATATGTAATTCCAATTTTTGTACCACATTTAGGATGTCCTCATGATTGCATTTTTTGTAATCAAAAGAGTATCAGTGGACAAAAGAAACCAATAACAGCAAAAGATGTAAAAGATACAATAGAAGAATATTTAAAAAGTTTTAAAGAAGAGGATTCATATAAAGAAGTTGCATTTTTTGGAGGCAGCTTTACAGGTATAGAACCTGAAAAACAAGAGGAATTATTAAGTGCTGCATATGAATACATAAAGGATAAAAAAATAGACTCTATTCGTATATCTACTAGACCAGATTATATTAACAAAGAAATATTAAAAAGATTAAAAAAATATAAAGTAAAAACTATTGAATTAGGTGTACAATCTACAAATAACTACGTACTTACTACAGCAGAAAGAGGACATACTTTTGAGGATGTAAAAAAAGCATCCAAACTTATAAGATGGTATGGATTTGAATTAGGACATCAAATGATGGTAGGTTTGCCAGATAGTACAAAACAAGATGAATTAAATACAGCAAAAGATTTAATAAAACTTAAACCTAAAATAGTTAGAATATATCCTGTATTAGTAGTAAAAAATACTAAATTAGAAAAAGAATATAATAATGGAGAATATGAGCCTTTATCACTAGTACAAGCTGTTGAAAGATGTAAAGAAATAGTATATTTATTTAATAAAAAGAAAATTAAAGTAATAAGAATAGGACTTCAAAACACTACAGAAATTTCCAGTCCAGATGATGAAAATAGTGAAGTAGTTGCAGGACCATTTCATCCAGCATTTAGACAATTAGTAGAATCTAGTATATGGTATGACAGCATACTAGATAGAATAAAAGCATATAATGTAAAAGTGAAAGAAGTAGAAATAATTGTTAATCCTGAAGATATTAATAATGTAATTGGTCATAAAAAAGAAAATTTAAACAAGTTATTAGATACATATGATGTTATTCTAAAAGTAACCGGAAGTGAAAAAATAAAACAAGGTAAATCAGAAATGCGTGTATTAAAGACATATTCAGACTTTCTTGAAGATGAAAGAAAAAGAGTAACTAAATAGTATAAAATCACCTATATTACAAATAATTGTAGTATAGGTGATTTTTTTATGAATTGGAAACTAAAAAGGGCTAGTATATTTTTTAGAAGGAATATACCAGAATACTTATATTTTATTTTAGGGATTATATTTATGGCAGGGGGAACTTCTTGGCTTTTATTACCGAACCAGCTGTCTACAGGAGGATTTGCAGGAATTGGAACTATAACATATTATTTATTTAATTTACCTGTAGGGATGGTAATGTTTATACTTAATGTACCATTATTTATTTTAACAATTTACAAATTAGGTATAAAAAGTTTAATAAAGACAATAGTAGGTTCTGGATTATATTCTTTGTTTATAGATTTATTTGATAAATTAAGACCAATTACTAATGATAGATTTTTAGCATGTATATATGGAGGAATTATAATAGGTTTAGGAACTGCATTTGTTCTAAAAGGAAAAGGAACTACAGGAGGTACCGAACTTGTAGGTACACTTTTAAAAGAATTTAATTTAAAAATGAAGTTAGGAAGTATTATAGTCATAATTGATATTATTATAGTTGTATTAAATATGCTTCTATTAAAAGAAATAGAAATAGGTTTATATTCAGCGATTGCAATATATATAATGGGAAAAATGATAGATATTATATTTGAAGGGACAGACTTTACAAAATTATTATTTATTGTTTCAGATAAAAATGAACAAATTGCGAAAAAAATAGGTAATATACTTAGAAGAGGTACTACTGGTTTATTTGGAAAAGGAATGTATACGGATAAGGAAAAAATGATTCTTATGTGTGCAGCTAATAGAAGAGATGTAATAAGGGTTAAAGAAATTGTTCATAGTATTGACAATAAATCGTTTATAATAATAACAAATGCAAGAGAAGTGTTAGGAAAAGGATTTAAAAAAGAATGACAATATTATTTTTCATTGTCATTCTTTTTATTTTGTTCATTTTCAAATTCTTTATTAGATAAAATAGCTTGATTAACAAGTGAAACAGCTAATTGTTCTAGAAACCACTTTTGAGAATTTATATCAGAAGATGTAGGACAGTAATTCATAAAGAAATCTACAGTGTCAGCTATAAATAAATCTAAAGATTCTTTAGTTTCTATTGTATCTAAAGAAGATTCTAATAATTTAGATTTCTTAATATTTAAGTCTTGAGAGATATTATTTAATGCTTCATTATATGTTATGGATGTATCTGTTGAATATGAAGCAACAATTTGCATAGGATTTATATTTACAGCATTAATTGAAGAAAGAAAATTAAAAGATTCCTTAGGAGATAAAGTTGTTTCACCTAATATAATTAGAAAGTCTCCACCTTTCGTATTAAAAATATAATTTTTACTTTCATCAAATGAAGCGATGTCTGTATCAAATTCTATGCCACAAATCTCATATAGTGAATCTTCTATTTCGGCAGATAATTCCGCAAGCTTTTGATCTGTTTCAAAATGAGAAGTTTTAGAATTACAGTCTTTTATACCAGTAACTTCTAAACACATAATTGTAGCTGGTCTATAAGTAGATTGATTAATTTTAGGTTTAAAGAACAAATCATAATAAGTACTATCAAAGAAGTTACTATTAGGATTTAGAATAAGTTCCTTAAATAATTTATTAATTTGTGTTGGATAAATCTTAGAAAGAGTATCTGCTAATTTGTCTTCTCCTTCATCAGTTATATAATCAAAAAGTAAATTTGCTTGTGAAGGTGTGAATAATGGAGCAGTAGAAGTAGTTAACGGAGAAAAAAGCTCTGAATTCTTTGCAGATACTTTTAGTTGTCTAAATTCATCCGAGATTATTAAATCAAAAGCAGATTTCATAGCAGATTTTCCTAGTTTAGTAATGTGCTCTGTATCAAGTTTTATTTTATTTGAAAATCTATAATTATTAAAAAACTTAGCCAAATTATCATCTAGTTTTTGTTGCATAATTTCTGGAGAGTATTCTGCAGAATGAGATTCTAGTTTTGCAATACTTTCTCTTTGCTCAGCAAGTACATACATATCGTATATATTAGATGCTTCTGTAGATTCTACAATTCCAAAAGACATGGTTAAATATTTATTAGGAGAGCTTTCTAGTATATTAGATGCAGAACTAATAGAATTTTTTATATCAGCTATTTTAGAATTAGGAGATAAAAATATAAATTCATCACCAGCACCAGCCATTCTTATAGTTATAGTATCGCTAGGTAATTGTTCTTGAATAACGGATATAGAATCTACAATAGCTTTAGTTCCAGCATCTTCACCATATTGCTTATTGAATTTACCAAGTCCATTAAAATCTCCATAGGTAAGAGTATAATCTTCCTCAGCTTCTGAAAAAATAGGTACAAATATGTTTTTAAACATTTGATTTAAATAAACTCTATTTCTACATGGTAAATCAGAAGAAAGATGTTTAATTGCTCTTAGCATAATTTTTGGCTCTATTTTACGTTTCATAAAAATACTCCTTTTATATAAATTATTTTATTACAAGAGAAAAATAAAATCAATAAAAATAGATGGAAACATTTAAAATTTATAGGAAATAAGATATAATAATATTATATTGTTAGAAGGAGAAAATATGAAAGAGCAAAAATATATATTAAAAAATCCAGATACATTTGTTTTGAAAGATATTTTTGAATGTGGTCAATGCTTTAGATGGAATATAGAATCTGATGGAAGTTATACAGGAGTTATAAAAGATGGTATTATAAATGTAAAACAGGATTCAAAGGATTTTATATTTTCTGGAATTTGCAAAGAAAATATAGAAAAAGTAATAATAAATTATTTTGATTTAAACAGAGATTATAAAAATATAAAAATGAAATTATCTAGAATTGATGAAAATCTAAAGAAAAGTATTGAATATGGAAAGGGTATAAGAATTTTAAATCAAGACCTTTGGGAAACTATTATTTCTTTTATAATATCAGCTAATAATAATATTCCAAGAATAAAAGGAATTATAGAAAGATTATCTGAAAATTATGGTAATGAAATTATATGGAGAGGTAAGAAATATTATACATTTCCAACACCAGAGCAATTAGAAAATGTAACTGTGGCAGATTATAGAAAATTAGGTTTAGGATTTAGAGATATAAGATTATATGAAACAACTCATATGGTAGTTAATAAAGAAATAGATTTAAAAGAATTAGAAAATGAAGGAACACAGGTTGTTAGAGACAAATTACTTACTTTATCAGGTGTAGGACCAAAAGTTGCAGATTGTATATTATTATTTTCTACATTAAAACGATTTGAAGTATTTCCAATAGATGTATGGGTTAGAAGAGTTATGAATGAGTTATATATAAAAAGTAATGATGAAAATAAAGTTAGCAAAAAGCAAATCATGAACATAGCTAATGAAAAATTTGGTAATATGGCAGGAATTGCTCAACAATATTTATTCTATTGGAAAAGGGAAGATGCTATATAAAAATCAGATAAAATATGGTATAATAAAAAAGAACTGCAAATTTAGCACTAACTTTTGAAGGAGGCGACAGATATGAAAAAGGCAGTAAAGGTAGTCCTCATAATAGGGACAGTACTTTTTGTAGCCCTGATATTTTTTCCAAGACCAGAAACAGTTAAAATATCTGATTATTTAAAATCAAATGGCTGGTAAAAGTGAAAAGGAAAAAAAGAGAGAGCGGAGATCTTTTATTTATGAGATCTGCGCTTTTTCTATAATATAGATAGAAAAATTTATTACTTTATGATATAGTTAGTGTAATAAATTGATAAAATTGGAGGAATAGTTATGAGTAATTATTTTATTATACATGGATCATTAGGAAATCCAAATGAAAACTGGTTTCCTTGGCTTACTGAGAATCTAATTAAAGAAGGAAAAAATGTTATAATACCTAGTTTCCCAGGACCAGAAGAACAAAATTATGATAACTGGTCTAAATTATTAAAATATTATTTTGATTTAGGTTTGATAAATGAAGATACTGTATTTATATGCCATAGTATAGCACCTATATTTATTTGTAAATTCTTAATAAAAAATAAAATAGAAGTAAAAGCACTAATATCAGTAGCTGGATTTAATGCACTATTAAATAGTGAGTTAGATAAAATAAATGAAACATTTTTAATGGAAGAAAAAGAATTATTAAAAATAGAAAAATATGTAAGATATATATATTGTTTCTATAGTGATAATGATCCATATATTCCAAGAGATGAACTAGAGAAGTTTATATATTATGTTAAAGGAGCAAAATGTCTAATAAAAGATGCAGGACATTTTAATACTGCATCAAATTATAAAGAATTTCCACAAATGTTAGAAGCATTAGATAAAATGGAAAAAAGTGCGTTTAAAAGAGAACTTTTATAATTATGGGGTGAAAAAATTTGAGTCTTAAGCTAATTTATGGTAGGGCTGGAAGCGGAAAAAGTGAATATTGTTTTAATAGAATAGCAGAAGAAATAAATACAAATAAAATTTTTATTATAACACCTGAACAATTTTCATTTACAGCGGAAAAGAAATTAATGAATGCTATAAAGACAAACTCCGTATTTAATGCGGAGGTAATAACATTTAATCGTATGGCTTATAGAATAATGCAAGAGATTGGATTTGCAAACAAAACAAATCTTACAAAATGTGGAAAAGCCATGCTTATTTATGATGTTTTAAACAAGAATAAAAATAGACTAAAGTTTTTAGGTAAAAATAATGAAAATATAGAAATTGTTGGTAAGAGTATTACTGAATTTAAAAAACATGGTATAACAGTTCAAATGTTAAAAGATGAAATAGAAAATCAACAAGATGAATATTTAAAACTTAAACTAAAAGATATGCTATTAGTTTATGAAGAATTTCAAAATTCTATTATTCAAAAATATATAGATGAAAATGATACACTTACAATACTTTCGGAGTATATCGATAAAGTAGATTTATTAAAAGATTCAATTATATATATAGACGAATTTGTAGGATTTACAACTCAAGAATATAATATAATAGAAAAAATACTTAAGATTGCAAAATGTGTTAATATAACTATTTGCTCAGATGATATAGAAGTAACATCTAACCCAGAAAAAGATGTATTTTACGCAAATAAAATAACAGCAGAAAAATTAATAAATATTGCTAAAAAAAATGATATAAAAATAGCTGAAAACATATGCTTAAATAATATTTACAGATATCATAATGAAGAACTAAAACATTTAGAAAGTAATATATTTGAAATACCATATAGAAAATATGACAAAAATGTAGAAAATATAAGTATATTTTTAGCTAATAATCAATATACAGAGATAGAATATATAGCAAAAAATATTCTAAAATTAGTAAGAGATAATAAATATAGATACAACAATATAGCAGTAATTACTAAAAATATCGATACATATTCTAGTTTAATTAAAGCAATTTTTAGTAAATATAATATACCTGTATTTATAGATGAAAAAAAAGACTTATCTCAAAATTTAATAGTAAAATATTTAATTTCTATTTTAGATATTTTTAGTAAAAATTGGTCTTATGAGAGTGTATTTAATTACTTAAAAATAGGACTTAATGATATTGAACAAGAAGAAATATATAAGCTTGAAAATTATTGTACAAAATGGGGAATAACAGGAAATAAGTGGTACAAAAGTGACTGGAATTTTGGAATTTTAGACGAAGCAAATGAAACTCAAGTAAAAAGATTTAATGTATTAAGAAGAAAAATAGTAGATCCATTACTTAATTTTAAGAACAAGATAATACAAAATAAAACAGCAAAAGAGATAACAAAATTACTATATGAATTTTTAATAGAAATGAATATAGAGGAGAAAATTGCAAGTAAGATAGAAAAGTTAGAAAGATTAGGACTAATAGAACTAGCAAATGAATATAAATCAAGCTTTAAAAATATTATAGATGTTTTTGATGAGATAGTTCTAATATTCCAAGATGAAAGAATTACATTTGAAAAATATACCGAAATATTAAAGATTGGTTTAAAAAATAGTGGACTAGGTAAAATTCCAGCTACACAAGATCAAGTTATAATAGGCGATATAGATAGATCAAGAAGTCATAAGGTAAAAGCAATATTTCTTATAGGACTAAATGATGGAATGTTTCCAAGTGTAAATAAAAATGAAGGATTTTTTAGCGATAAAGATAGAGAAAAACTAAAAGAGAATAATATAGAATTAGCAAAAGGAACATTAGAACAAATCTATGATGATAATTTTAATATATACAAAGCTTTTACAACAGCAGAAGAAAAAATATATTTATCATATTCATCATTAGATTCAGAAGGAAAAACATTAAGACCATCAATATTTATATCAAAAATAAAAAAGATTTTTCCTCATATTAAAGAAACAAGTGATGATTTAGAAGAAAATGATGATATTTTAAATCAAGAAACAACATTTGATTTATTAATTCAAAAAATAAATGAATTTAATGAGGGAAAAGAAATAGATGAAAGATGGATATATATATATAAATACTATGAAAATAATAGTATTTGGAAATCAAAATTGCAAAAAAGCTTAAAAGGTCTTAATTATACTAATATTCCAGATAATATCGAGAAAGTATATACAGATAAATTATATGGAGATACATTACATACAACAATATCTAGATTAGAGCAATATAGAAGCTGTCCTTTTTCTTTTTATTTAAAATATGGACTAAACTTAAATGAAAAAGAAACCTTTACAATTAGAAATATAGATACTGGAACATTTATGCATGATGTAATAGATGAACTTTTTGATACTATAAAAAATAGAAATATAGATGTAAAAGCAGTTTCAGATGATTATTTAGACACATTAGTAAAAAATATCATAGAAGAAAAACTAAATATGGATAAAAATTATGTATTAAATGGAACTTCAAAATTTAAAGTACTTACAGAAAGATTAATAAAAGTAGTTTCTTTATCGATAAAATATATTATTGAAGGTTTAAGAAATACAGATTTTAAAGTAATTGGTAATGAAGTAGAATTTAAAACTGGAAAAGCATATCCACCAATTAAACTAGAATTAGATAATGGAAAAAGAGTTGAGATAACAGGAAAAATTGATAGAATAGATTTAGGAAAAACTTTAGATGGAAAATATATACGAATTATAGATTATAAATCATCAGTAAAAAATATAGATTTAAATGAAGTTATTTCTGGTGTACAATTGCAATTACTAACATACCTAGATGCAACTTGTGAAAATGACGATGTATTACCAGCAGGGGTGTTATATTTTAATTTAATAGATCCAATAATTAAAGCAAATAAACCATTGACAGATGAGCAAATAGAACAAGAAATAAAGAAAAAATTTAAAATGAATGGTTTAATTTTAGCTGATATAAATGTTGTAAAAATGATGGATAAAAAATTGGAAAATGGAGCATCAGATACTATACCTGTATATTTAGATAAAGAAGGAAATATTAGTAATTCAAAGTCTAGTACAGTAACAAAAGAACAATTTAATTTACTACAAAAGTATGTAAAAAAGACAATAAAAGAAATTTCTAAAGAATTATATAATGGAAATATAGATTTAAAGCCATATTTCAATTTGAAAAGTAAAAAAACTCCGTGTGATTATTGCGAATACAAGGCAGTATGTCAATTTGATACAAGCTTATGTGGAAATAAATATAATTACATTGGAAACTTAGATAAAAATTTGATTTTAGATATGATAAAGGAGTCTAAATAATGATAGATTTAAGCAATGATAATATTATTCATATAAGAAAAGATGACATAGAATATATACAATTTAAGAAATTATTAGAATATGAAACTATATTAAAACATTCAATTTGCTTTAAACCATTAGACTTTAACCTAAGTAAAATAGGAGAGGAAAAGTTAGAAGAAAACTATAAAAAGATATGTAGAACTCTTGAAATATCATATAAAGATGTTGTAAGAATGAAGCAAACACATTCAGATAATGTAGAAATATTAGATTTATCAAGTAAAGAAAGATTTTATGATAATACAGATGGAATAATTACTCAAGAAAAAAATATAGTACTTCCAATAGTTACAGCAGATTGTATATCACTTCTGCTATTTGATCCTCAAAAAAAAGTAATAGCTAACATTCATTCTGGTTGGAGAGGAACAGTACAAAGAATAGTAGAAAAAGCTATAAAAAAAATGGTTATAAAATATGGCTGTAGGACATCAGATATTATCTGCTGTATAGGACCATGTATAGGAAAATGTCATTTTGAAGTAAGAGAAGATGTAAAAGAAATATTCGAAAAAGAATTTAAAGATATTTTAAGTAAAAATATTGTATTAGATAATAAAAAAGATAATACTTATTTTATAGATACAGTTTTAATAAATAGATTAATGCTAATTAAACTAGGACTAAAAAACGAAAATATAATTGAAAGCAATATATGTACAGTATGCAATAAAAATGAATTTCATTCTTATAGAGCAGAAAAAGAAAGAGCTGGAAGAAATTTAAGTATAATAACATTAGTATAAGGAGAAGAATATGATAAAACCAGATAAACTAAAGTTAGGAGATACAATAGGTGTTGTAGCACCATCAAATCCAATAATAGAAAATTCTATTGAAGAAACAAAAAAGGCAAAAAGAATATTAGAAGATGCAGGATTTAAAGTGAAATTTTCAAAGAATCTATTTGCGAATACTAATAAATATAGTGCATCTGCTAAAGAAAAAGCAGATGATATGAATACTATGTTTGCAGATAAAGAAGTTAAAATGATTTGGTGTGCGAAAGGCGGAGAAAACTCAAATTCAATTTTTGAATATTTAGATTATGATTTAATAAAAAATAATCCTAAAATATTATGTGGATATAGCGATATAACTTCTATTACTAATATAATTTCAGAAAAAACAGGAGTAGTAACTTTTAGTGGTACAAATTTTAAAACAGTTGCTACAGATGAAACAGATTATAGCTATAAAGAAGCAATAAAAAGATTTGTGTATGGAAGTTTAGAATTAGGAACTAAAGAAGATAAATATATAACAATTAGAGAAGGAATAGCAGAAGGAGAACTTATAGGAGGAAATTTAAGTTTAACTAGAGGTCTAGTTGCTGGTAAATATTCAATAAATTTTGAAAATAAAATACTATTTTTAGAAGAGTTGGGAATTGAAACAGGACCAGCACTTGCAAGTAATTTCCTTTATAATTTAAAGCAAAATGATGTATTTAAGAAAATAAAAGGTCTATGGATTGGAAATTATGAACACGAAAGTGGAATAAGTCTAGAACAAATAATATTGGATGTTATAAAGGATGAAAAATATAAATTTCCTATAATTAAATCTAATAACTTTGGACATACAGATAGAAAAACTGTAATTCCAATAGGTGTTAAAGCTAGAATAAATACAAATAAAGATATAAAAATAGAATTATTAGAAAATAGTGTAAAGTAAAGGATAGTAAAATGTACGATAATTGGGAAGAATTAGAAAAATCAATAATAGGTTGTAGAAGATGTAAATTATGCAATAATAGAAGAAATATTGTTTTTGCTGATGGAAATAGAAATGCTAATATCATGTTTATAGGTGAAGGACCTGGTGCGGATGAAGATATGCAAGGAATACCATTTGTTGGAAAAGCAGGACAACTTATGAATAAAGCTTTTGATGCTTTAGGAATTAATAGAGAAAAAGTATATATAGCTAATATTGTAAAATGTAGGCCACCCAACAATAGAGTTCCAGAGCAGGATGAAGCAGAAGCTTGTTTAGATTATTTGCGTAATCAAGTGATTTTAGCTAAACCCAAAATAATAGTACTTTTAGGAAGTACAGCTCTAAAAAATATTTTGGGAGATGAATATAAAATATCATCAGCAAGAGGAAACTGGATAGAAAAGAAAGATATAATGTATATGCCAACTTGGCATCCAGCAGCATTACTTAGAGATGAATCAAAAAAAATTGATTTTTGGAAAGATTTAAAGAAAGTGGTTGAAATGGCAAATGAGCTTAATATAAATTTATAATAGAAGGTGGATTAATATGGATAGCAAATATTTTAAAGAAATAGATTATAAGTTGTTAAACAAAAGAACGGCATATAAAGGAAAAAGAATTACAGTCGAAGAATTAAATTACTATAATCCAAGAGATAATAAGAATATATACAGAGAACATGTATTAGCAGGGGATGCAGCTATAATTATGCCAATAACAGATAATAATGAAGTAATTATGATACAAGAACCTCGTACTCCTATAGGAAAAACAGTATTAGCGTTTCCGGCAGGTATGATAGAAAAAGGAGAAACACCTGAAGAAGGAGCAATAAGAGAGCTAGAGGAAGAGACAGGATATAAAGCAAAAAATTTAAAGAAAATTAGGGAAGTTTATCCAGCGATAGGATATTCAAACGAAAAGACAATTATTTTTATTGCAAGAGATTTAGAAAAAACACAGAGAAACTTAGATGCGACAGAAGATATAAAAGTTATAAAACTTCCATTAGATGAAGTAAAAAGAATGCTAGAAACAAATGAGATTATGACATCTAGTGAAACAGTTGCATTAATGTATTATTTTAATTATGAAGCAAATAAACAAAACTAGTATAGATAGTCAAGTATGTTGACTTTTAAAATTATCAATAATAAAATTTACTAAAAATAATAGTTGGAGGAGTACACGTGAAAGAAAATACTCAAGAAATTAAAGAATATACAGAATACTGTTTAAACTGTAAAGTTAAACCATGTCAAAAAGGATGCCCATTATCAAATGATATCCCAGCATTTATACATGAAACTAAAGAAAACAATATAGAAGAAGCATATAAAATATTAAATAATACTACAGTTTTAGGAGCTTTATGTGGAAGAATATGTCCTCATGAAAAGCAATGTCAAGGAAATTGTGTAAGAGGAATAAAACAAACTCCTGTTAATATTGGTAAAATAGAAGCATATGTTTTTGATAGAGCAATGGAAGATAAATTATATAAAAATATAGAAAAAGATGATTTATTATCTGGTAAGAATATTGCAATAGTTGGAAGTGGTCCTGCTGGTTTAACAGCAGCAGCATTTTTGGCTAGACATTCTGCTAATATAGATATCTATGAAAAACAAGAAAAATTAGGTGGAATTTTAAGATATGGAATTCCAGAATTTAGATTACCAAAAAATATTCTAGATATTACTATTGACTCAATAATTAGTCTAGGAATAAATTATAAAGTGAATGCTAAACTTGGAAGAGATTACACATTAGAAGAGTTAAAAGAAAAATATGATGTTGTATTCTTAGCTTTTGGAGCGAATATTCCTACAAAAATGAATATCGAAGGCGAAGAATATGAAGGTGTTTTTGGAGGAAATAGATTATTAGAGTATGGTAATCATCCAGAATACAAAGGAAAAAATGTGGCAGTAATAGGTGGCGGAAATGTTGCAATGGATGCTTCAAGAACTATAAAGCAAATGGGTGCAAAAAATGTATATGTAATTTATAGAAGAGCAGAAGAACAAATGCCAGCAGAAAGAAAAGAAATAGAAGACGCTAAGAAAGAAGGAATAGAATTTTTATTCCAAAATAATATAGTAAAAATACTTTCAGATAATAACAAAGATGTATCTAAAATAGAATGTATAAAAACAGAATTAGTACAAAAAGAAGGAGAAACAAGGAAAGTTCCAATTAATATTGATGGTTCAAATTATGAACTAGAAATGGATTATGTAGTAATGGCAGTAGGCTCTAAAGCAGATGAAGAATTAATAGATAAAATGGGACTAGAAAAAACAAAATATGGCAATATTAGTGTAGATGAAAAATATATGACATCAGATTCAAAAGTATTTGCAGCAGGAGATTTAATAGGAACGAAATCAACAGTTGCGTGGGCAGCAAGATCAGGAAGAGAAGCAGCTGAAAATATAATAGAATACCTAAAAAAATAGAGAATACAATTTGTATTCTCTATTTTTTATTTATTATTAATATCTACTTTTGTGTATTCAGATCCAGATTTAAATAAGATCTTTTTCAATTTTTGGAATAAAGTAGTAAAAAAGTTAGTATTAGTAATAGTTAAACTCTTTTCAGTAGAAATTTCATATCCATTTTCTATTTCATTATACCTTGCCTCTAATCTTATCATCATATCAATATAGAAAGTATTATAGAAATTGTCACCATCTAAAACTCCAATTAAAGGTTTAAAATTATAAAGTTTTCTTCTATAACTTTCTAATTCTTCTATAGTTGTAATTTCATTAAAAGCTTTTTCAAAATAAGATGTAATTATAAGATTTTGTGTTTCTGTGAATAAAGATGAAACAGTTCCTTTTAAAGTTGCTATATGTTTATTTAAAGTTGGATTTGTAACTTCTGAATTTTCTAATTTATTTGTTGATTTTATTAGTTCTTCTTCTGCTTTTAATATTTTATCAAAATTTTTTTCTATTGTAAGATATGCATCTTTAGAAGTATATTTGATAAAAGTATTTTTAAATTCATTAGTACTATTAAAAGTACTATCTAATAATACATATTCGCCTGTTATATAAGCCATCTGAGCAATCAAATTACATACTAAAGGATAACAGGTTGGACTTATAGTATCAAATGTTATACCATAGTATTTAACTGTATCTATAGGTGCTTTCAATGCTTTAGAAGTTGCATATTGTACAGCTGCTTCATTTATTCCTAATCCATGAACATTAAATTGTGTAAGATCGCATAGACCTAATTTTAATAAATTTCCCCAATTATCTTTTCTGGTTTGTAAATAGTGAATACATTCATGAACAGCATAAGTAGTTAATTCGCTAGTTGGTATTTCTTCATTAAAATATATAGAACTATTTTTATATAAATAATTTGCTTCAGAAAATCCCTTTGGTACAGAAGCTCTGTACATAGGTATTTGTGATAATGAAATATATAATTCTTCTAAACTAAAATTATGCTCAGGAAAAGAATTAGTTAATATTGTAGATACTTCTTTGGCTATAGAGTTTACCTTAGAATTATCTAAAATACTTGTTACTTCAATTCCTTCTCTTTTTAAATCTGATTCTATACTCATAGTATTTCTCCTTAGTAAATCAATTACTATAATTATACAACATATTAAAGATTTTACTGTTTCAAATATATTAAATAAAATTTACATTTATATTACAAAAAAGGAAATGCATGTATGCATTTCCTTAAAATTATTTAACTACTATATTATATATTTTATTTTTTACATAGATTTCTTTAACAATTGTTTTTCCATCAAGAATATTTAATATTTTATTCATAACTTTTTGTTTTACAGAAGCTTCATCTTCGTCTAATGCAATAGATATTGTTCCTTTAAATTTTCCGTTTATTTGAATTGGAACTTCAATTTCATCATCAATTGTTTTGGCTTCATCATACTTAGGCCAGCTATAAGATGAAATTGGAGTATTAAATCCTGCAAGTTCATTTAATTCTTCAGTTATATGAGGTGCAAATGGATTTAATAATGTTAAAAATGTTTTAAATTCTGCTTTATTTATAGTTTTTAATTTATAGAATTCATTTACCATTGTCATAAATGTAGAAATACAAGTATTAAATTTCATTTCTTCTATATCGTTAGTAACTTTTTTAATAGCTTTATTCATCATTTTTTCTGTAGAAGTCGTATATTCGTCTCCATCTACTAACATATCTTTTAAATTATAAACTCTATCTAAGAATTTATTACATCCACGAATACTATCCATAGACCATGCAGCTGTTTGATCAAAAGGTCCCATAAACATTTCATAAACTCTTAAAGTATCTGCACCAAAG
Organism: uncultured Clostridia bacterium; assembly: GCA_963557785.1. Classification (GTDB taxonomy): domain Bacteria; phylum Bacillota; class Clostridia; order TANB77; family CAG-508; genus Merdicola. The sequence continues at coordinate 183,074 of CAUWBF010000002.1, forward strand.
TCATTTACTATGTCATCAGGATTTACAACATTTCCTTTAGATTTTGACATTTTCTCTCCATTACTTCCTAAAATCATTCCATGAGAAGTACGTTTTGCATATGGTTCTTTTGTAGGAACAACTCCAATATCATATAGAAATTTATGCCAGAATCTAGAATATAGTAAGTGAAGTGTAGTATGTTCCATACCACCATTATACCAATTAACAGGTGACCAATATTCTAATGCTTCTTTAGAAGCTAATTCTTTATCATTATGTGGATCCATATATCTTAAGTAATACCAAGAAGAACCAGCCCATTGTGGCATTGTATCTGTCTCTCTTTGTGCTTTTCCACCACAGTGAGGACAAGTTGTATTAACCCATTCAGTATGTTTAGCAAGTGGAGATTCGCCATTTTCGCCAGGTTCGTAATCTTTAATATCTGGTAATACTAAAGGCAATTCTTCTTCTGGAACAGGGACCCAACCGCATTTTTCACAATAAACCATAGGAATTGGCTCACCCCAATATCTTTGGCGAGAGAATACCCAATCACGTAATTTATAATTAACTTGCTTATGACCAAGTTTATTATTTTCTATATAATCTATTATTTTAGTTTTAGCATCTGATACAGTTAATCCATTTAAGAAATCGGAATTAACTAAAGTACCATTAGTTATTATTTCATCAGAATCAGCAGTAGAAGATTCTATAACCTTAACAATTGGAAGATTAAATTTTTTAGCGAATTCATTATCTCTACTATCATGTGCAGGAACAGCCATAATTGCGCCTGTACCATATGTAATTAATACATAATCTGATATCCAGATAGGAATTTCTTTATTTGTTAAAGGATTAATAGCTTTTATTCCTTTAAGTTCAACACCTGTTTTATCTTTATTTAATTCTGATCTCTCAAAATCAGATTTTAAAGAAGCTTGATGTTTATAATCTTCTACTTCATCTAAATTTGTAATTTTATCTTTAAATTTATTAACTAGTGGATGTTCAGGAGCTATAACCATATACGTAGCGCCAAAAATTGTATCAGGTCTAGTTGTATAAACAGTTAGACTTTCATCTGAATTTGCAATTTTAAAATTAACTTCAGCACCTTCTGATCTACCAATCCAGTTAATTTGTTGAGCTTTAATTTTATCTAAGAAATCAACTTCATCAAGATCATCTATTAATCTTTGTGCGTATTTTGTAATTCTTAACATCCATTGACTTTTTTCTTTTTGAACTACTGGACTTCCACATCTTTCGCAAACACCATTTACAACTTCTTCGTTTGCAAGACCTACTTTACAACCTGTACAGAAATTGATAGGCATAGTTGTTTTATATGCTAATCCATTTTTGTATAATTGAATAAATATCCATTGTGTCCATTTATAATAGTTAGGATCTGTTGTATTAATTTCTCTTGACCAATCAAAAGAAAAACCAATAGATTTTAATTGTCTTTTAAAATTTGCTATGTTTTGCTCAGTAACTATTTTTGGATGTATTTTATTTTTTATAGCATAGTTTTCAGCAGGTAAACCAAATGCATCAAATCCCATTGGATATAATACATTATATCCATCTAACCTTTTCTTTCTTGCAATTATATCTAGAGCTGTATAACTTCTAGGATGCCCTACATGAAGTCCTTGTCCAGAAGGGTAAGGAAACTCAACAAGTCCATACCATTTTTCTTTAGAATAATCATTTGAAGCATTAAATGTTCCTTCTTTTTCCCACTTATCTTGCCATTTCTTTTCTATTTCTTTATAATTATATGCCATTTCAATCTTCCTTTCTAAAATTATGACTACTATATGTGCAACATTATATACTAGATTTTACTAAAAATAAAGGGAAAATTGATAAAAAATATATTGACAGGTAAAATGTATTATGGTAACATAACGCCAGATGATTAATTCAAATAAAATATTTTAGAAAGATTAATTATACTTTTATTCAAAATTAAATTCAAAAAGAATTTTATCTAAATAAAAACCCAAAAATAAAAAATATAGTTATAACACCTAAAAATACATAGGTTTATTTGTTATGCAAAAAATGGAGGAAGTTTAATATGAAATTATATAAAAACAGAATAATTAAATTTATAACAATACTTTTGACGATTGTTATTACTTTTAATACAATTTTATTAAGTAAATATAATAAAGTAGAAGCAGTTCAAACTGAAGAAAAAATAGAAATAAAAGAGGTTGGAACTTTTCATAAAGAAATTGTAAATGGAACTATATATTATGTACAAAAATTTAGTATATTAATAGAAGAGGGAATACAGTACAATATTAATATAAATGATTTTCCAGAAGGCACATTAATTTTAAATGCTAATAATGAGCCAATAACAAACATAGAAACAGATATTTTTAAAATAGCAATTTTACCCAATAATATATCTGATGAACTGAAAGGAATCATAAATGTTAATGGTACGGAATATGAGTTTAGTAAAGAAACAAACAAATCTATAATTGAAGTTAAAGTAATGTTTATAAATAAAACAATTAAACCAAATGCTACAATAGAATTAAAAAAGAATGATGAATTAATTTCAAGTGGAATAAGTGATGAAAACGGGCAAGTTAATTTTAGTAATTTATATCCAGGCAGATATTCTATTTATGAAAAAGATATTAATGGCAATATTATTGGAGAATTACCAATAGTATTAGATTTAATATATAATGAAAAAAGAACCATAACAGTTATGAATGATATTTTAAATGGAGCAAATATTATAGTGGAAAATGAGAAAAAGAAAGGTTCTATTGAACTTCATATTACTGATGGAGATAATGAATGTGTACCAATAACAAATGTAGAAATAGAAATATATAATTCTAAAAATAGTTTGGTAGAAACGTTAACTACAAGTGAAGAAGGAATTAGTGTATCATCAAAGCTTGCAATAGATGAAATATATAAAGTAAGACAAAAAAGTACTTGGAATGATTATATTGTAGATTCAAATGAATATGAAGTTAAATTTAAAGAAAATAATGAAATAGTAATTATTGAAATTGAAAATTTTATAAAAAAGAATTGTATACAAATAATAAAAGTTGATAAAGATAATAATGATATAAAACTAGAAGGAGTTATATTTGGTATATATAATGAAAATAATGAATTAATAGAAGAAATAACAACTGATAATAATGGCAATGCAACTAGTTCAAAATTGCCAATAAATAAACAATACTATGTAAGAGAAATAAAAACATTAGATAATTATGTTTTAGATAATAATGCAATTACAGTATTTCTAACCGAGAAAATGAGTGCAACAGGAGAAATTAGTATAAACAAGTTAGCCAATACTAATAATTATTTGATTATTGAAAATCAAAAAATTTATAATATATTACCAAGGTTAGGATGTTAAAATGTAGGTTAAGTTTATATTATTGCAAATAAAAATAAACTAATATATAATAACAAAAAATAATGCACAAAAAATAGGAAGTAAAAATGGAAAAGAAAATTTTAATTACAGAAAAGCCGTCAGTAGCAATGGAGTTTGCAAAAGTTCTAAAAATTAATACTAATAGAAAAGATGGATATTTAGAATCGGATGAATGGGTAATAACATGGTGTGTAGGACATTTAGTAACTATGTCATATCCAGAAAAATATGATGAAAATCTTAAGTTCTGGAGATTAGATACTTTACCATTTATGCCAAAAGAATATCTATATGAAGTGATTCCGAATGTTGAAAAACAATTTAATATAATTAAAAATTTATTACTTAGAGAAGATGTTACTACAATATATGTTTGTACCGACTCTGGAAGAGAAGGAGAATATATATATAGATTAGTAGATCAAATGATAGGAGTGAATGGAAAACAGAAAAAAAGAGTTTGGATAGATTCACAAACAGAAGAAGAAATAAAAAGAGGAATAAATGAAGCAAAGGATTTATCTGAATATGATAGTTTATCAGATTCAGCATATTTACGTGCAAAAGAGGACTATTTGATTGGAATAAACTTTTCTAGATTATTGTCTATTATATATGGAAGAAGAGTAGCTAAACAAATTAATGAAGATAAAGTATCAATATCAGTAGGAAGAGTTATGACATGTGTTTTAGGAATGGTAGTTTCAAGAGAAAGAGAAATTAGGAATTTTACTAAAACAAAATATTATAAAGTATTAGGAAAATTTGGAGAAGAGAAGAATTCTTTTGAGGCAGAATGGAAAGTAGGAGAAAAATCTGTATTATTTAATTCCCATAAACTATATAATGATTCAGGATTTAAAAAAGAAGAAGATGCTAAAGATTTTGTAAATTATCTTAAAGATAAGATAGCAATTGTAAAAGAAATAAAAAAATCAAAACAGAAGGAAAATGCGCCATTACTATTTAATTTGGCAGAAATACAAAATGAATGTACAAAAAGATTTAAAATAAAACCAGATGAAACATTAGAGATAATACAAAATTTATATGAAAATAAATTAGTTACATATCCAAGAACAGATGCAAGAGTTTTATCAACAGCTGTAGCAAAAGAAATATCTAAAAATCTAAATGGAATTGCAAAATCATATAATGATGATGAAATTAAAGAATATATATCAAAGATGATAAATGAAAAATATTCAACTAATTTAATTAAAACAAAATATGTAAATGATAGTAAAATAACAGATCACTATGCAATAATTCCGACAGGTCAAGGATATGAGAATTATGATAAATTACCAAATTTGCATAAAGAGGTTTATAAATTAATTGTAAAAAGGTTTTTAGCAATATTTTATCCACCTGCGGAATTTAACAAAATATCTGTAATCTTAAATATAGAAAATGAAAGCTTTACAACAAGTGGAAAGGTATGTATAAATCAGGGATATCAATATATTTGGAAAAATAAAACAGAAGAAGAACAAAAAGATGGAAATAGTATGGACATACTAAATACGTTAAAGAAAAATCAAGAAGTAAAAGTTTCAAACTTTGAATTAAAAGAAGCGGAAACAACGCCACCAAGTAGATATAATTCAGGTTCAATTATACTTGCTATGGAGAATGCAGGAAAGCTTATAGAAGATGAAGAACTTAGAGAACAAATAAAAGGAGCAGGAATAGGAACTAGTGCAACTAGAGCAGAGATTATAAAAAAATTAGAGAAAATAAGATATATACAAATAAATAGCAAAACACAAATAATTACTCCAACAGAAAAAGGAGAAGCTATTTATGATGTTGTTAATAGTTCTATGCCAGATATGTTAAATCCAAAACTAACAGCTAGTTGGGAAAAAGGGTTAGATATGGTTGCAAAAAATCAGATTAAACCCAAAGAGTTTATGGATAAACTAGAAAATTATATAAAAACTAAATTTAATAAATTAGTAACTTATGATTATTAAATATTAGGAAGGAATGATTTTATTTGAAAATAGGTTTGGCTTTGTCAGGTGGAGGAGTGAAAGGTGCAGCTCATATAGGAGTTATTGCAGCACTTATAGAAAATCAAATAGATTTTGATATAATAGGTGGAACAAGTTCAGGAGCTATTGTTGCAACTTTATATTCAATGGGATATACACCAGATGAAATGTTAAAATTATTTAACTATTTTTCAAAGATAGTAATGAAGAATAGCCCAACGTATACTCATCCAGATGGAAAAAAGGCTTTAAGTATACATATGGGAGGATTATTATCAGGAGAAAATATATCATTTGCAATAAATGAAGCTGCGAAATATAAAAACATAGAAAAAATGAGTGATTTAAATAAGATTATTCTTATACCGGCAGTTGATGTAGATAATAGTAAGAAATATGTTTTTACTAATAGTAAAATAAACGAAGAAAATTATATAATAAATGGAAAAATTGATATGGCTGTAAGAGCAAGTTGCTCATATCCAGGAGTATTTGCCCCATGTGTATATAGAACCCATAAATTTGTTGATGGAGGAATATTAGATAATATTCCTGCAGATGAAGTAAAAAAAGCCGGTGCAGATTTTATAATTGCAGTTAAATTTGCATTAAATAGAAACTCTAAAACTAGAGGTATTTATGGAGTAGCTTCAAAATCAATAGATATAATGTTTGAAAAAAATTCGAAAAGTGAAGTGAAGATGGCTGATTATATTATTAATATAGATACAAAAGATGTATCATTATTGGACATAAAGAGAATAAGTGATTGTTATAGATATGGTTATGAACAAACTTTATCTAAGATATCTGAAATAAAAGAAAAACTACAAGAAAAAATATAAAATGAAAAAGAAGAATACCAATATGTATTCTTCTTTTTTTGTTTTATATAAATTCACAAAAAAATATAGAATACATAATATATATAAATTACATAAAGAAAGGTGGGTAGAAATGAAGAATTATATTATAGAAGGTGGCAAAGAATTAAAAGGAGAAGTTAATATATCTGGATCTAAAAATGCAGCGTTGCCTATAATGGCTGCAAGTATACTAAATAAAGGTATTACAAAATTATATAATGTTCCTAATATACATGATACAAAAATTATGTTAGAAATACTTCAAATTTTGGGTTGCAAAATTAAGAAAAATAGTGATAAAATAGTAATTGACTCAAGGAATATAAAACAGTTTGAAATTCCAGAAAATTTAATGCGTGAAATGAGATCTTCTGTTATATTAGCTGGATCAATTTTAGGAATACATAAAAAGGTAAAATTATCGTATCCAGGTGGATGCGATATAGGTGCAAGACCGATAGATCTACATATAAAAGCTTTTAAAAAATTAGGCATAAATGTAATAGAAGAATCAGGCTATATAAATTGTGATTGTGAAAAAATAGTAGGGAACGAAATAACTTTGGACTTCCCAAGTGTAGGAGCAACTGAAAATGCGATATTAGCATCAGTTTTATCAGAAGGGGTAACTACAATAGAAAACGCAGCAATGGAGCCAGAGATAGTAGATTTGCAAAACTTTCTAAATAAGATGGGAGCTAAAATATCTGGCGCAGGAAGTAAAACAATAATTATTAAAGGTGTTACTAAATTAAAAGATGTAAGTTATAATATTATGCCAGATAGAATAGAAGCAGGAACGTTTTTATGTATTGTAGCAGCTTCTGGAGGAGAAGCAAAATTAAATAATGTTGTTCCAGAACATTTGGTTCCAATTATTTCAAAGTTAGAAGAATATGGAAGCAAGATAGAGATAGAGAAAAACACAATTACAATAAAAGCAAGTAAGAAGAATAAATCAGTAGATATAAAAACAATGCCATATCCAGGATTTCCAACAGATATGCAGTCAATATTTGCAAGTATGTTAACTACTGCAAAAGGAACATCAATAATTGTTGAGAATATATTTGAAAATAGATATAAGTATGTTCCAGAATTAAATAGAATGGGTGCAAAAATTGTTATTGAAGGAAAAGCAGCAGTAATAAAAGGTGTAAGAAAACTTTATGCAGCATCTGTAAAATGTACAGATTTAAGAGGAGGAGCAGCTTTAGTTTTAGCAGGGTTAATTGCTAAAGGAAAAACAAAAATTAGCAATATAGAGTATATATTAAGAGGATATGAAAATTTAGATATAAAACTTAGAAAACTAGGTGCAAATATAATTATTGAAGAAGGTGAATAGATGGCAAGGAAAGCTAAAGAAGGAACAATAGATCTTTACTATCTTAACTCTAATAATAAAAAAGAAGAAAAAAAAGCTAGGGCTAAACATAGCCCTAGTAGCTATAAAAAGGGGAAAAGGGCAAAAGAAAACACCACAAAAGACAATGATGCATTTAATTTTGATAATGAAATAGTAATTGGAATTAATGTATTACCAGATCAAAAAGATAATAAATCAAACAATAAAAAGAAAAAAACTACCAATAAAAGAGCCCCAGCAAGAAAGAAAAATATTAAACAAAAATCGAAAGATACTAAAGAAGATAATGATAAATTTAATTTTGACAATGAAATAGTAATTGGAGTAAATGTATTACCAGATGAAAAAGAAAAAACTAATAAAAAAAACAAGGGAAATAAAAAGGATAAAAAAGTAATACAAAAAAATAGCCAAGAAGTAAAAAGAAATATTAAGAAAAAGAATCCATCAGAAAATTTAAATAATGTGGACAAGCATGTAAGAAATTATAAAAAAGCTAAATTAATATTAAAGATATTTATGGTATTAGTATTATTTGCAGGAGTAATAATATTTTTACTTACATCACCTTTATTTAATATTAAAAATATAAGTGTAACAGGAAACGATAAGGTTTCAAATGATCAAATTATAAGTTTATCACAAATTGAATTAGAAACAAACATATATAAAATGGTAAATTCAAAGGTAGAAGAAAATATAAAAGAAAATGCTTATATTGATACTGTATTTGTAAAAAGAAAGTTACCAAATGAAGTAAATATTACAGTAACAGAAAGAAAACCAAAATATATGTTACAATATGGAAATGCATATGTATATATAAGCAGTCAAGGATATATGCTAGAAGTTAGCGAAGAAAAACTAGAATTACCAGTTATATCTGGATATTCTACTCCTCAAGAAGATTTAAAAGCAGGGAATAGACTAAATAGTGAAGATTTAACTAAACTGGAAGTAGTATTAAAAATAATGGAAAGTGCTAACAATAACGATATTGCAATATATGTATCAGAAATTAATATATCAGATGCAAGTAATTATACATTAATATTTGAATCAAAAGGAAAAATAGCATATTTAGGAGAGGCAACAAATATTAATGACAAAATGACTGTATTAAAACAAATGATTATAAAAGCTGAAGGAACATCAGGAAAAGCATTTTTGATGGATAAAGATAAAATGTATTTTAGAGAGGAATAAAAAAAGGAGGAATTTCCTTGAATAAACAAAAAATTAGTATAGTTTTAGGAATAGTATGTTTATTATTAACTCTTGGAATAGTTGTACAAATCAGAACTATAAGTTCAACTATTTCTGTATCAGATCCAACTTATGTTGATGACGGTTTAAGAGATGAAGTACTAAAATTAAAAGAAAAATATGAAGAAAAGTATAAAGAGTTAGAAAAAGCAGAATTGGAATTAGAGAAGAAAAGAACAGAAGCAACAGAAAATGATACAACATCAACTGATAAAGAAAATGAATTAAAAATTGGAGAAGCAATATTAGGTACAACAGAAGTTTCAGGGAAGGGTGTAGTAATAACAGTAGATGATAGTAAAACAGTTTCAACTGAAACTTTAGGAGCGTCAGAAGATGCAAGTATGTATATAGTTCATTATGATGATTTATTGAATTTGGTTAATGAACTAAAAAATGCAGGGGCAGAAGCAATATCAATTAATGATCAAAGAATTATATCAACATCAACTATTGAGTGCGCAGGAAATATTATAAGAGTAAATGGACAAAGAGTAGGAGCACCCTTTACAATTAAAGCAATAGGAAATCAAAATGATTTACATTCTGCATTATCAAGACCAGGAGGATATCTAGATCTTTTGAATTCTTGGAAATTAATTACAGATATAAGAAAACCTACTACTAATATAACAATAGTAAAATATAGTGGTATAATGAAACCTAAATATATGAAAGAAGCAAAATAGAGGTGAATATTTTGAAAATAAAAAATTTGAAAAAAGGAAAGATAACTGTTACGATAACAATTGGAATGATTAGTTTTATTCTTGCATTTGTAATATTTATGCAGTTCAAATTTGTTCAAAATACGGATATTACTTCAATTAAAAATATGAGAGAAGATGAACTAAGAGATGAACTTGCAGTATGGAAAAGTAAATATGAAGAAATAGAAACTCAATTAGAAGAAACAAATAGTAAAATAGAAGAGTATGAAAAGAATATAGAAAATAATGAAGAAACTGCTCAACTTATTGATGAAGAACTAAAACAGAATAAACTATTATTAGGAAGAACAGATGTAACAGGAGAAGGTATAATTATATACTATAAGGATGGAAATAAAAAAGTTACTGCTACAGATTTACTTAAATTGGTAAATGAATTAAATTTATCAGAAGCAGAAGCAATATCGATTAATGATCAAAGAATAGTTAATACAACAGAAATAGTAGCAGTAGATTCATACATATATATAAATGGAGAAAGAACGACAGGTCCATATACAATTAAAGTAATTGGAAATAGGAAATATTTAGAAAGTGCTTTAACAGGTAAAGGTAGACTTGTAGAAACAGCTCCTACAGATGGAAAAGAAGTTTCAATAGAAAGTAAAAACAATATACAAATTCCAAAATATAGTGGAGAACTTAAAGCAGATAATATAAATTTAAAATAATTTAGGAGGGATTAAATTGGTATTTATAGCAATATTAATAGGTTGTATATTAGGAGCAATCTTAGGAATGAATTCACCACTTATTCCATATACATACTCAAGCTATTTGGCAATAGCAATAATGGCAGCACTTGATACAGTTTTTGGAGGAATCAAATCTGTTCTACAAAAGAACTTCGATATGAAGATTTTCGTATCAGGATTTTTTATAAATGCAATAACAGCAATGTTACTTACATATTTAGGAAGTAAGTTAAATGTTGATATATACTTAGCTGCTATAGTAGTATTTGTAGGAAGAATATTTACAGATATGGCAATAATACGTAGATATTATATTGATAAATGGTCTAGAAAAAAAGTAGTAGCAAAGGCAACGGCTGTTATAGATAAAACACCAAAACAGGATGAAAAATAATAAAATGAATTAAATTTTACAAAAGAAAAAAGGGGAAGGATTCTAGTAAAGAGTCCTTTTTAATTATTTATGAAAAATAAAATGTAGCTAATTCTTGCAAAATAAAAAAAATCTGATAAAATAGTAATGCTAAAAAAAGTCAAAATTCTACAATAAAACCTAGAATTCGCTTGTATCAGACAATATAAAACATTGTTACGCAAGTATTACATAATTATTACAAAAATATAACAAATTCTATTGACTTTTTAAGCAAAATATAATATTCTTATCACTAAGAAATTGAATATATGAATTGGAGGAGACCTAACTTGGCTATAGGAGATATAATAGTAGGAATAGATATAGGAACTTCAAAAGTTTCCGCTGTAGTTGGAGAGGTAAATAATTTCAATCAAATTGAAATTATTTGTAATAGTTCATCAAAATGTAGTGGAATAAAAAGAACAAAAATTATTAATGAAGATGAAGTTTCAGATAGTATAAATAATGTAATGCATGACATAGAGCTAGAATCTGGATTAAAAATTAATTCTGCTTATGTTACAATACCAGGAAAATATGTAACAATAGTACAAAACAGCATAGTAAAAGAAGTTAAGGACAAATACGCTGGAGTATCAGTAAGAGATGTACAAACAGCTATAATGCAGGTAAAAGATATAGAAATACCAGAAGGAAAAACTTTAATAGATATAGTGCCAGATAAATTCATATTAGATAATGGTAAAATAAGTGATGATCCTGTAGGAAGTTTAAGCTCAAGTTTTACACTAAAAGCACAAATTATATTAGCGGATAAAGACTATGTAAGACAAATATCTTCTATATTCAAAAAATCAGGTATAGATGTAGACGGTTTAGTACCATCAACTTTGGCAGAAAGAAATTTAATATTAGATGTTAATGAATTGCACGATAATATAATGATACTAGATATTGGCGCAGGAAATACTGATATAGGAGTGTTTGAAGGTTCTACATTTATATATACAAATACAATACCTCTAGGAGGAAATAGTATAACAAATGATATAGCGTTGGTTTTAAACATTTCAGAAGAAGAGGCAGATAAACTTAAGAGACAATATGGACTAGCTTTAAGATCTTTTATAGATAATGATAATGATATATTATTAAATACTGTAAAAAGTGATAATAAAAACAAGACTATAAAAAGTTCTGAATTAATAGAAATAATAGAAGCAAGAATAGAAGAAATATTCTCTTTAGTAAATAAAGATATAACAAATCAAGGAATAAAACAAAGAATAAATAATGTTGTATTGACAGGACAAGGAATTACTAGTATAAATAAAAGCGATGTCGCTGGAAAAATTAATTTAAATATACCAGTTAAAATTTCTACAGGAAGATTAATAAGCACTGTAAAACCAGCATACAGAGTGTCTTATGCATTAGTAAGATATATAGCATCAAGACCATTTACAAAAACTGTATCAAGTAGCATAGATACAAAATCTGATGACAGTATTGTAAGAAAAGTAATAGAAAGAATAAAAGAATTTTTCTATTCATAGAATTTAGTTTTTAATTTTAAAAAAATAATATATATATTTAGGTAGGAGGAAAACTTTATGATGGACTTTGAAGAAAACGAAAAAATGCTAGACGGAACAGCTACAATTAAAGTAATAGGAGTAGGTGGAGCTGGAAATAATGCTGTAAACAGAATGGTTGAGTCAGGAATTAGAGGTGTAGACTTTATAGCTGTTAATACAGATAGACAAGCTCTTCAATTATCAAAAGCTGGAACAAAAATACAAATAGGAGAAAAAATAACAAGAGGTTTAGGAGCAGGAGCTAACCCTGATATTGGAGCTCAATCAGCAGAAGAAAGCAAATCAGAAATAGCAGAAGCTTTAAGAGGAGCCGATATGGTATTCGTTACAGCAGGAATGGGTGGAGGAACTGGTACAGGAGCTGCACCAATAGTTGCTGCAACAGCAAAAGAAATGGGAATATTAACAATAGGTGTTGTTACAAAACCATTTACTTTCGAAGGAAAGAAAAGATTATCACAAGCAGATCGTGGTATAGAAAGCTTAAAAGGTAAAGTTGATACATTAGTTGTAATACCAAATGATAAATTATTACAAATAATAGATAGAAAGACTTCAATTGTTGAAGCATTCAAAATGGCAGATGATGTATTAAGACAAGGTGTTCAAGGTATATCAGACTTAATTGCAGTACCAGGACTTGTAAACTTAGACTTTGCTGATGTAAAAACCATTATGTTAAATACAGGTATGGCTCATATGGGAATTGGTAGAGCTTCAGGAGAAAATAGAGCTGAAGATGCAGCAAAACAAGCTACAGAAAGTCCATTATTAGAAACATCAATAGAAGGAGCAAGAGGTGTTATTATAAACATTACTGGTGGACCAGATTTAGGATTACATGAAGTTAATACAGCAGCAGAATTAGTACAAAGAAGCGTAGATCCAGAAGCTAATATAATCTTTGGTGCTGTTATCGATCCAGAAATGACAGATGAAATAACAATTACAGTTATAGCAACTGAATTTGAAAAAGAACCATCAATTTCAAATATGGGTGTAGAAAAAATAGTTTCAAAAGCATGGGGAGATAAAATCGGATCAATCCCAACAAGTACAGAAAGTTCATCTAATTCAAATGATTTAGATATACCATCTTTTTTAAGAAAAAATAAAACAAAATAGTATAAAATTTGATGTTGAAAACTATTTAAATTAATAAAATAATCAAAAAAGTAAAAAGAAATAATCTAAAAAAGTAGATTATTTCTTTTTTTTTGCACTAAGAAATGACAGTATTTTAAAATAGTAAGTATTAAAATAACTTCACACGGAAGGTGAAGAGATGACAATATATTTAGATATAATATTTTTAGAAAACCTATGTATGAATTATATAATCTTATTTGCAACAGCTCTTATCTTTAGAACAAAACCGAAACATTTAAAAATTATTATATCAAGTATTTTAGGAGGAATATATGCTATACTTTCACTATTTAAAATTTTTGAAATGTATCAAAATATAGGATTCAAAGTTTTAATATCAGTATTAATGGTATATATAGCATATAACCCACCTAATTTTAAAGAATTAATAAAAAAGTTAATGCTTTTTTATTTAACATCTTTTGCTTTTGGAGGATGTGCATTTGCATTATTGTATTTTATTAAACCGCAAGAAATATTTATGAAAAATGGATTATACATAGGAACATATCCGATAAAAATAGCACTGCTAGGAGGATTTATAGGTTTTTGCCTAATTGTTAATGCATTTAAAATTATAAAAAACAAACTTAACAAAAAAGATATTTATTGTTATATAGAAATAGAATTTAACAATAAAAAAGTTGAAATGAAGTCATTAATAGATACAGGAAATATGCTAAGAGATCCAATTAGTAGTATGCCAGTTATAGTTGTACAAAAAAACTTATTAGAAGATATGATACCAGAAAAAATACTAGAGAACTTAGATAATATAGTTGGCGGAGAAAGTTTTAATGTATTTAATATTATAGAAAATAGTAAATTAGCAAACAAATTTAGATTAATACCATTTTCTTCACTAGGTATGCAACATGGTTTAATATTAGGCTTTAAGGCAGACAAAATAATTATAAAATATAACGAAGAAATAAAAGAAGTGAAAAATGTAATAATTGGGATTTACGGAAAAAAGTTAAGTAAAAATAATTCATATACTGCACTTATAGGCTTAGATACGATTATAGAGGAGGAATTTGAAAATGAATATTTTGAATATGTTAAAAAATAACTTAGAAACATTGTATGTAAAATACTTTAAAGAAAAAGACGAAATTGAAACAATGCCAATTTATTACATAGGAGGTAGTCAAACATTACCACCTCCACTTTCACCTGAAGAAGAGGAAGAATTATTAAAGAATATAGATAATGACGAGAAGAATGTGAGACAAACTTTAGTAGAGAGAAATCTTAGACTAGTTGTATATATAGCAAAAAAATTTGAAAATACGGGAGTGGATTTGGAAGATTTAATTTCCATTGGAACGATAGGACTTATGAAAGGAGTTAATACATTCAAAACAGATAAAAATATAAAACTTGCAACATATGCGTCTCGATGTATAGAAAATGAGATATTGATGTATTTAAGAAGGAGTAATAAGATAAAAGGAGAGATATCAATAGATGAACCATTAAATCAAGATGGAGATGGAAATGAACTTTTGTTATCAGATATCTTAGGAACAGACTATGATGTAACATCAAGAGCTATCGAAGATGAAGTTGATAAAACTTTATTAAGAGCATCAATAAAAAAGTTGAATAGTAGAGAAAGAAATATAATGGAGTTAAGGTTTGGTTTTATTACAGGAGATGAGAAAACTCAAAAAGAAGTTGCCGATATGCTAGGAATTTCTCAGAGTTATATTTCAAGATTAGAAAAGAAAATAATTAGTAAAATGAAAAAAGATATAATTAGTAAAACAGGATAAAGAAAAAAGTATTAAGAATAAAAAAGCTTTCTTTGGAAATAATTATATTAACATTATATTCCAAAGGAGGTTTTTTTATTTGATTAATAAGGTTGAAATATGTGGAGTTAATACTTCTAAACTACCTGTACTATCAAATGAAGAAAAAAAAGAATTATTTATTAGAATAAAACAAGGAGATTTAGATGCAAGAGAGAAATTTATACAAGGAAATTTAAGATTAGTATTAAGTGTTATAAAAAGATTTAGAGGAAGAGGAGAAAATCCAGATGATTTATTTCAAGTTGGTTGTATAGGACTTATAAAATCTATAGACAATTTTGACTTAAATCAAAATGTTCAGTTTAGTACTTATGCAGTTCCAATGATAATAGGAGAAATTAGAAGATACTTAAGAGATAATAATTCAATAAGAGTTAGTAGATCAATAAGAGATTTAGCATATAAAACAATATCATACAAGGAAAAATTTGTAAAAGAAAACAATAGAGAACCTACATTAGAAGAAATTGCTAAGGAATTAGAAGTAGAAGTAGAAGAGATTGCATTTTCTTTAGATGCTATTCAAGATCCTGTTTCATTGCAAGAACCAGTATTTAATGATGGAACAGATAATGTGTTTATTATGGATCAAATTCATGACATCAAAAATACTGAGGATAAATGGGCTGAAAATATAACTATTTATGAAGCAATGAAAAAGTTAAATGAAAAGGAAAAAATGATTGTGGATAAACGATTTTTTGAGGGTAGAACACAAATGGAAGTTGCAGAAGAAATAGGAATATCACAAGCGCAGGTATCAAGACTAGAGAAAAGTGCAATAGATCATATAAAAAGATTATATAAGTAAACTATTCTAATTTAATAGAATAGTTTTATTTATATTTAAGATATTGTAAAAAAATGATAAAAAATATATAATTAATTTGCTAATTGTAAGGAGGAATAAATATGAAGAGTAAAAATGTGAAAATATTACTACTACTAACAATAATATTATTACTGTTATTTGGAATAGTTTATGCAACAACAGATATATTTAAATCACCAAGAACTTTATTTTATAAATATTTAATTAGTGGAAATGCAAGTAATATAACAGACAAAGATTATGATGAATTTCTAAATGATATAAATGAACAAAAACCATATGAAGTTTTAGGAGATATTACATGTAA
This sequence comes from uncultured Clostridia bacterium, assembly GCA_963557785.1. Lineage (GTDB taxonomy): Bacteria > Bacillota > Clostridia > TANB77 > CAG-508 > Merdicola. The sequence goes on from CAUWBF010000002.1 coordinate 199,516, forward strand.
ATTTGAAGATAAAAAAGTTACTAATAATCTTGCATCTGGTATATTGGAGAATATAAAATTTAATTATAATATACAAATAGATAATAAAAATAAAAATAGATATGCAAATGTAAAAGCAAATTATAATAACAATCAAGTTTTAAATTTAGAATTAGCAAATAATGATATGACTATAGGAATTAAAGAAGAAGATTTACAAGATAAATACATATCAATAGATTTGTCAAAATTAAAAGAAACATTAGAAAAGTTAGGAATGGATACAACTGAAGTTTATAATGCATCAAGTTACGATATATACAATCTATATTATATAAGTAAAGAAGATAGAAAAACGATATATAATACTTATAAAAAAATATTATATACACAAATTCCAACTAAAGATTATAGTGTAAAAAATAATGTTGAAATTGAAGTAAATGGAAACAAATATAAATGTAATGCATATACACTAAAAGTTACAGACGAAGAATTAAATACATTATATATAAAAATGTTAGAAGAATTAAAAAATGATGAATTAATGTTAAACTTAATAGTAGAAAAATATAATATGGCAAATCTTTATGAAAAAGATATAACAAAAGAAGAATTATTAAGAAAGATACAAAAGAAAATTGATGAATTATCACTAGAAGGACCAAAATACGAAACAATAGAAATTACTGTATATGAAAATAATTCAAAAACGATAAGAACAGAAATAATAAATGATAAAGATAGTATTTGTGTGGATACAACAAAAACTAAGAATAATCTTTTAGTGCTAATAAAAAGAAATGTAGATAATACAAAAGATGAGATTTTGTTAAGCTCTGAAGATAAATCTGAAAATGAGAAAGAATATAAAATTATCTATACTCAAGGTAGTATAAAATTTAAAACAAATATTACAAGCAAAATAAGTAATGTGCAATCTAATATCATGCGATTAAATAATGATAATTCAAATAATATAAGTGAAATGACTGAAGAAGAAATAAAAAATTTTAATGATGAACTTATGAACAATGTAAATTCATTTATTATAAAAAAACTAAATGGTATTGGTATATCAAATGAAATACTTCAATTATTTAATATAGAAGAAGATAATAAAACAATAATAGAAAACGATAGTCAATCTTTAGATAATATGGATATTCAAGAAAACCTTCAAGTAGAAAGTGAAATTTTATAAAAAGATTAATATAAAATATTACTACTAAATATAATAGTAGTAATATTTTTATTTTAGGAGGTTATATGGGGAATAAAGGGTTGGACTTTAAACATAAGGAAGTCATTAATATAAATGACGGAAAAAGATTGGGATATGTACAAGATGTTTGTGCAGATTTAGAATCAGGAACTATAACTTCAATTATAGTTCCTGGTAACAGTAAAATGTTTAATGTTTTTTATAGTAATAATGAATTGGTTATACCATGGCAAAATATAAAATGCATAGGAGATGATTTGATTCTAGTAGATATTTAGGGATTGGTAAAAATTGTTAGTGAAAAAAACAAAATAAAAACGAAAAAAGTATTGACTTAACAATTATATTATGATAATATTAAAAAGTACCTAAGAACAAGAGAAAAACATATAATTAAAAGTATGTGAATTAGTAATGATTTTTGCAAATGAAAAAGATTTATACATTGTGTTACTAGTTTTTATTTTGCTCAAAAATACTTTTATAAAAAAATAAAAATATTTTTTAAAAAAGTGTTGACAAAATGTTTGAGGGGTTATATAATACAAAACGTTCCGTATAAAAAAGAGGAACAAAAAGTACATTGAAAAGTAAATAATAAATTCTTGAAGAGAAGAAACCA
>CAUWBF010000003.1:0-198674 GCA_963557785.1 uncultured Clostridia bacterium
AATAGAAGCCCTTAAGATATATAAAAAAGGATTAATTCAAAAATTAATTGATTTTAACAATTACACAGAAAGAAGTGTATCTGAATTTGGTACTATTATAACCGGTACAACACCATCTAAGTTAATCCCATCATATTGGAATAACGGCACTATAGTTTGGGTAACTCCCTCAGATATTACAGAAAGTAAAGATATTTATACTTCATATGATATGTTAACAGTGGATGGACTTAATGCTGGTAGGTTTATTCCTGCTGGAAGTGTTTTAGTAACTTGTATAGCGAGTATTGGAAAAAATGCAATTTTGAAAACAAATGGTTCTTGTAATCAACAAATTAATGCTATAATTCCAAACGAAAATTTTAATGCTGACTACTTGTATTATTTATTTGAAATGAAAAAAGATTACTTACAGTCTATTGCAGGTACATCTGCAACCTCTATTATTAATAAATCTTCTTTCGAAAAGTTAGTGTTTAAAGTTCCGAGCATAGAGCAACAAAATAAATCTTCAAAAATACTGAATTGTTTAGAGCTTAAAATTGAAAATGAGAAATTTAAATTAAAAAAGTTAAATTTACTAAAAAAATCACTATTGCAGCAAATGTTTATTTAAAAAGGATTACACTTAAAAATGTAATCCTTTACTTTATTTCAATTCTTTTAATCCTAGCTCTCTTAAATACTTATTAAGTTCCTCTGTTACTTTTTTATCTTCTTCATCTATTTTTTCTAATTCCACTTGAACAGCATCTAAATCTATTTCTTCTTCCTCTTCAAAAGTATCTACATAGCGTGGTATATTTAAATTATAGTCATTTTCTTTTATTTCTTCCATAGTAGCTAAATGAGCATATTTTTCTACTTCTTTTCTTTCTTTATATGTATTTATAATTTTATCTACATCTTCATCTCTTAATCTATTTTGATTTTTTCCAGGTTCAAAATCTTTTGATGCATCAATAAATAATATATTATCACTTGTTCTACACTTTTTAAATACTAATATACAAGTAGGAATGGAAGTTCCATAGAATATATTAGCCGGTAATCCTATTACTGCATCTAAATAATTTTTATCTTTTATTAAATATTCTCTGATTGTCCCTTCACTTGCTCCTCTAAATAATACACCATGTGGTAATACTACTGCCATTGTTCCATTATCATCTAGTAGATAAATCATATGCTGAATAAATGCATAATCTGCTTTTGATTTTGGTGCCAATTTTCCATAATTGCTAAATCTCTCATCATTTAGAAACTTTTGGTCTGCTGACCATTGAGCTGAATATGGTGGATTTGCAACAATCGCTTGAAATCTCATTTTCATATGTTCTTCACATGGATTTTCTAAAGTATCTCCATTATATATGTCAAATCTATTAAAAGGAACTCTATGAAGTAGCATATTCATTCTGGCTAAGTTGTATGTTGTACTAACTTTTTCTTGTCCATAAAAAGCACTTACTTTTACATCTTTTTGTCTTGCTACTCTTAATAATAATGAACCAGAGCCACAAGTTGGATCATATACATTCTTTAAGTCTTTAATTTCCATTGTTACTATTTTAGCAAGTATATTTGAAACTTGTTGTGGAGTATAGTATTCTCCTGCTTTTTTGCCCGCACTTGCTGCAAATTGTCCTATTAGGTATTCATATGCATCTCCTAAAACATCGATTTCTGTATCCTCAAATGCAAAATCTATATCATTTATCTTTTGCATAATTGTTCCTATTAATTTACTTCTTTCTTTTTCTCCTCTACCTAATTTTGAAGAATTTAGGTCCATATCTTCAAACAAATTCTCAAAATCATGTTGACTAGCATTTCCAAATGTAGATTCTGAAAGTTTGCTAATTGCTTTGTTTAATATTGATATATCAAAATTCCCAGTTTCCACTAATTTTATCAAATTAGAAAATAAATACTCTGGCTCTATAACATATCCAACATCACTGTCTTTTGTTAAATCTTCAATTATAGCTTCTCTATACTCTTCTTTTTTCCATGCTTGTTCATATGTTAGTTTATCTTTATTTAAAAGTTTTTCTTCTATGTAACTTACTAATCTTTCTGATAAAAATCTATAAAATATTAATCCTAATATATAATTTTTAAATTCAGAAGCATCCATTGTTCCTCTTAAATCATTTGCCATACTCCATAATTTAGAGTGCAATTCTGATTGTTGCTTATTTTGTTTTTCTGCTACATCCATTTTTCCTTCTCCTTCTATTTGAATTTATTTATTAAATTTACTATAAATTCTTTAATTGACTTTGTTATATTGACTTTTTCTATTAAAGGCTTATCTATTTTTTCTTTTATTTTCCCTGTATCTAAGATTCCAGAATATTCATATTCTCCTATAATATCATTTAATAGATTTACATCAATATCATATTTCTTAGCAATATCTTCAATTTCTTTTCTTCTATGTTCATCCATAAAATTATAATAATTTTCTTCAACCGAATCATTTTCATTAAGAGTTGGTATGATTTTATTTAAGAATTCTCTAATCAAATCAGATTTTAATCTTAAGTCTTTATTATCTGCATTTTCCAATTTATTTAAAATATCCTTAATATCTTTATCTGTCTGCTCTTTATCAGTTAAATCTATTGATTTCATTAAATTTAAAATATAGTCAACATTTATTTTATCTGTATACATTAATTCCAATTCAAAATCAATATCATTTAATATACTAACCTTATTTTGTATTTCTTTGCTTGTAGCTAAATCTAAATATTTGCTCTTATAATCTAAATATTCTTGATGTGATATAAAAACTTCTTCTTCCTTAAATTTAAACTCTCTAAATATTCTAAGTTTTATTAAGATTTTAGTTAACTCTCTAAATATAACAATAAATTTTTTCTTTTCTTCTTCTGATTGTATTGTATCTACAAATTCCACTGTTGGAACAACTTCTTTTAATTCTTTTGCTACTTCAATAAATCTTTCTTTATAGTACTCATATGGTTTTAATAGAACTTCATCTGGATCACTTGTATCAGAAAAAATCTTTATAGCATTATCTACAGCTTTTTTCGTTGTTCTAAAACTTACTATATTTCCTTGCGTTTTTGTTGCTTTTTCTACTCTATTTGTTCTTGAAAAAGCTTGTATTAAATCATGATATTTTAAAGCTTTATCTACATACAATGTATTTAACTTTTTACTATCAAATCCAGTTAAAAACATATTTACTACAATTAAAATGTCTATTTCTGCATTTTTTACTCTTTTTGAAACATCTTTAAAATATCCATCGAATGTATTTACTGAATAGTTAGTATCAAACATTTTATTATAATCATTTATAATTCTCTCTAAACTTTGACATGAAAGTTCATCTTTACCTTCATAATCTTCATTTGGTCCATATGTAAATATTGCTGCTATTTTTAAATCCGTTTTTTTAGTTTTAAAACAATCATAATATTTTACTAATTGTGGTATACTAGCAGTTGCGAATATGGCGGTATATGTCATATCATTAGTTTTTAACGAATGCATTGTAAGTATTCCTTCAGTAATGTTATTTATTCTTTCATCAGCCATATAAGCTTCCTCAGTATTTATTCCTTCAACTTCAACATAATCTATATTATCTAAATTAGCATCTATTGTTTTATAATAATCAACTGAAAATCCTAATACATTTCCATCATTTATTGCATCTTTTAATAAATATTTGTGTAAACATTTTTCAAATATATCTGCTGTTGTTCTCCCATCTTGACTTTTATTTTCCGGAAATCTTGGTGTACCTGTAAATCCAAAATATTGAGCTCTATTAAAATGCATTTTTATAGCTTTATGCATATCACCAAATTGGCTTCTATGACATTCATCTATAATAAACACAACCTTTTCATCTTTGTATTTTCCCATTAATTTCGAATATCTTGGGCTATTTATAGCATTAGACATTTTTTGAATCGTAGTTATAATTAATGGCTTTGTTGAATCTTGTATATTTTTAACTAATTTATATGTACTATTTGTAAAGTCTACTGAGCCTGGTTCAAATTTATTGAATTCATCAAATGTCTGCGTATCTAAATCTTTTCTATCTACTAAGAAAAAGACTTGTTTAATATCTGGTTCATTTGCTAAAATTTGACTTGCTTTAAATGATGTTAATGTTTTTCCTGAACCTGTGGTATGCCATATATATCCATTATTATTTGTTTCTAAAGCTTGTTTTACTAGTGCCTCCACAGCATATACTTGATATGGTCTCATTACCATTAATTGTTTATCTGTTTCATTAATAACCATATATCTAGCAATCATTTTAGACACAAAACATTTCTCTAAGAAATACATTGAAAATTCACTTAGATTGCTAATTCGGTTGTTTTCTTCATCTGTCCAAAAAAATGTATATCCAAAGTTTATTTCTCCATCTGTATTTGCAAAGTATTTTGTATTTACCCCATTACTTACAACATATATTTGAATAAATTTATATAATTCTTTATATGAGGTTCTTCTATATCTTTCAATTTGATTTACAGCTTCTTTTAATGTTTTTCCTCTCGCTTTTAATTCTATTTGAATTAGTGGTAATCCATTAATAAAAAGAGTTACATCGTATCTAGTCTCTTTTTCTCCTGTAATACTAGTTATTTGATTTGAAACTTGGTATATATTTTTGCACCATTGCCTAGTATTAAATAATTCTATATATATTTTCTCTCCATTATCTCTTTCTAGACATTGCTTTTCTCTTAAGATTTTGCTACTAGCAAAAGCACCTTTTCCTGTAATCATTGTATATAGTCTATCAAATTCTCTATCTGATAGTTCTTTTCCTTTTAATTCATCTATATTATGCTTATTTACTTGTTTTCTAAAATTTTCTTTTACATCATCTAGTTTTTTTAGATTAATCCTAGTATAACCTAATAATTCTAAATGTTTTATCAATTTTTCTTCAAGCATTGCTTCGCTTTCATATTCTTTAGACATATATTAGCCCCCAAACTTATATACTTTCTCAATGTATTTATATCATCTCTTACTATCTCCATAACTTCTTTGGTCATATCTATTGGATATCGTGCATTATTTTTATTATAAAATTCTTTAGATACTATTTTTGCCAACACCTCATTTCCAGCTCTGTCTACTAACACTTTATCTACAATATTATCTTTATCAATATTTTTTGCTAATATATAGTCATAAGTTTTATCTCTATCATAATCACAATATTTTACTGATACAATACAATAACTGTCCTTATTAATATCTTTTTTCTTTATCTTTTTTTATTTAATTGTTGGCATAATTTCATTTAAATATATTAGTATTTGTTCTATTTCTTGCCTACCTATACATAGATTATAGAAATCAGCTGATAATGCTCCATTTTGAAATAAATTAATTCTAATATCTATAGTTTCTTCTTCATAAATTTGTTTAGCTGGACGTAATATAAATTCTAAGTCTGGCTCAATAAAATCTATATATTCATCTTCTTTTATTTTTCCTTTTAATAATTTATCAAATTCTTTTATTAAATATTCTATATCTGCCTCAATTAATATTTCACTATTAATTGTTTTATATTTGAAATATTCATTTTCAATTTTTAAAGATACTTCACACCATCTATCTATAGGATCTGTTTCTTTTTTATTAGTTCTATTAATATTTAATTCAAAATCAGTATAATTATCTATTTTTAAATGCATTTTATTTTTTCCGTTTCATTTATATTATTTTTACGACTTTTTTAAAAATTTTATCTGACAATTCATCAGGATCAATATTCATGTTCATTAATTTTTCATTGTTATATATATAATTATTTCTAATGTATAAGCAAAATCCCCAATGGTGCATTAAGCTATTCTGAGTTATAAATAAAAATATTTTTTGAAAAATATTTATTTCCTTATTTACTTTATTTGATATTTCTTCAATATATTCATCTAGATTATTCATATTTATTATTCCTTTATGAAATCCTATTTACAAATAGTTAATATTCCTACAATTAAACTTGCGACTCCTACTAAAAATCCTAATACTGTGAAAAATATATTAAAAACAACTAATCTTTCTATTTTTTTACCTTGTCTTAAGTTTATTATTTCTTGACATATCTTTTCAACTTTTAATGTTGAATTATTTTTTATATTTTCTAGAAAAATCCTATTAGTTTCTTCTGGAAATAGTTTATTTCCTTCATATAATTTTTCAATGTCTTTTTCCATATTATCTATATGTCCATTTATATTATTTTTTGTTTTTTCTTCATATTTTTCTAAGTCCTTTAAAGATATTTTTCTATTATACTTTATTGGTAGAGTTGTAAATAATTCTTGTAATTCAAGTATTGATTGATTTATAATTTGTTCAATCAGATTATACATTTCTTTAGTTCCTAATCCACCATTTGAAAGGCCCTTATCTTGTAATTCTTCATATTTTCTTTTAAGTTGTAATTTCCATTGTACATATACATTTCTAAATATATCATTATATTTATCTTCAAAATCTTTTTTAAAGTTCTTTTGCATATTGTTCTACTATTCATTTTTCACAATTATACCATAATCTGTGCATTATTTGAATACATTTTTTCAAAACTGCTTATATATTTTGAAAGAGTCATTTACCAAAAAATTCATAATTCATTTTACTTTATTTCAAATTTATTTTAATATTGTTTATCTCTGTTTACACCTGTCTTTTCTCGCCCTAATTGTGACCAAAGTGTGACAATTTTGCCCAAAAATGCAAGAAAAAAGCACCTGCTAAAATCTAGCAAATACTTCATTTTATTGTGGTTGCGGGGGTAAGACTCGAATCCCCCAAGGGGACTTCCTCGCTTCGCTCACAGCGCACCTTCTAATTATGAGATTTCTCTATCTCCTAAACTTCTCAGAAATTATCATATCCATCCAAGCAAAACTTTTACCCCTAATAAATCCATTACGCTCATAAAAACCTATAGCCTCGTCAGCTAAGCAATTTACATTCTCGAATCCTTTTTCCTTTAACTCCTCAATAATTGTATTTAATAATTTTCTACCAATTCCATGTTTTCTATACTGTGCATCAATATAAACATTCTCAATTTCTGCTTTTCCTAATGATTTATTTAAATTCACAATAGAAAATCCAACAATCTTTTCTTCCTCTTCTACCACATAAAACAATATATCCTCTTTACTATACAATTATTTAATGTTTCTTCTGGTCAAAATAGTACAACTTCATCTGATGTTTTAAACTCAGATACTGTATTTCCAATTTCCCATATTTTCTTTACATCTTCTCTTTTAGCTTTTCTAATATTAATTTCCATAGATTATTTAAGTCTCCTTTTTTACTATATTATTACCAGTATCTCCAATCATATTAATTTTATTAGTTAATTTTCCTAAAATCACCTCCAAATCTCTCCATTTATATGACTAATTAATGCCATAACAAAAGCATTTCTAGTTAAATCAATTCTTGATATTACATCTTTTGTAAGAAAGCTTATTCCACCTTTTCCTTTTGCTAGTTCATGACCATTAAAAACCTTGTCCATTACTTTTCCTAGCTCTGTTTTTTTAATTTCTTCAACATATTTTTCTGGAATTTCGAATCCTTGGCTTGTTCCTACAGTTTGAAATCCTTCTTTGTCCTCCACTACTGCTGCATTTATATCAATCCAATTTCCTAATAAATCTGTAATTCCTGCTTCGCTTGCAACATAAAAATCTGCTTCAATATTATTTTCTTTAGCATACTTCTTCAAATTCTTTACTCTATTTTTTGCTCCTAAGAAAATCTCTTCATTTACTGGTTGATCTCCAACATCTGAACTTACTGATACTCCTTCAACTTCAACATTATCAAAATATTTTTCAAAAGCTTGTCTTGCTCCTTCTATTTTTCCTGGATTTTTTGTTCCCATTAATACTTTCATTTTTATACCCCTTAAACTATATATTTCGGCTTAAGTATATCATATTTAATATAAATTATAAATACGCTTGCAAAGTTTGTAATATTTAACTAAAATATTAGAAGGAGGTAGCTTATGTTAGGTAACCCAGTTAATTATGATAAAAAATATGGAAATGGAAAATTTCCTTTATTTGATGCAAAATTAGATATGGAATTAAGGCGATACTTATCCCTTATTCCAGGAAAAAATGTTTTAGACTTAGGAATAGGTCAAGGTCAAAATTCTATACCTCTTTCTAATTTAAATTACAATGTAACAGGTGTCGATTTTTCAAATAAATGCTTAGAAATTTGTAAGGAAAAGTGTCCTGCTTTAAATCTTATAAAAAGTGATGTTAGAAGTTTTGAAATAGAAAAAAATAAATATGATTTAATACTTTCTAGATATGTTCTACATTTTTTACATAAAGATGATAGTTATAAAATTCTTCATTCTATAAAAGACAATGTAAAGAAAGGTGGATTAGTATATATCACTTTATTTTCTACTGAGGATCCTAAATTTGTTGATAAAACTCAAAATGAAAATATAGAAATATTAGATAATAATATTTTCCATAATAAGCTTACTGATACTTATATCAGTTTCTTTAGTAAAGAAGAACTATTAAATATTTTTGAAGGTTTTAAAACACTTTATATTTCTCAAGAATATTCTTTAGAATTACTTCGTGATGATCCTTGTTATCATGGTGTTATAAAGTATATTGGTCAAAAAATTTAAATATTTAATAAATAGCAAAAATCGAAGGGAATTTCCCTTCGATTTGCTTTATTACCTTTTTTTCTAACTCTAAATTACGAGCTTTTGCAGAATTTCAATTCTTCTTTGTTTTTCCTGTTCATCTTTACTATAAACATATGATACATATTTACCATCGTGCTCTACTATAAGTATATCTCCTTCTTTCACATCATCGATACAGCGTAAAAACTCATCTTTCCATATAGGGCACATTACAGTATCTTTTACAGAAAAATCTTTCGAATTACTTTTTTCTACAGGAAGTAATTCAACCTCACATACTACAAATTCTTCTTCAACTCTATCTACTGAAGCATAACTTTTCATTTTGCATACCTCTCTTCTAATTCTGTTCCGCTTAAGTAATCCCCTGGATTACAGCTAAAACTTATATCATCAGTTGTTATAGTTACTACTACCGTTCCATTTTCATCGGTCCGATAAACTTCAATATCTCGATTTTCAAGTTTCTCCATAGTAGATTCGACTGGGTGTTTATACATATTTCCTATCTTTGCTGATATTAAAGCATATTCAGGTGTAATTGCATCTAAAAATTCTTCACTACTTGAAGTATCGCTTCCATGATGTCCTACTTTTAATATTTCAGCATCAATGTTTTCTCCAGATTCTAAAATTTCTTTTTCAACTACTGTTTCAGCATCTCCTGTCATTATCACATCCATATCTCCAAAAGATACTTTAAGTACAATTGAATAATTGTTTGAATTTCCATCTGGCTCAGATATAGGTCCTATTATTTTCATTGTTGCTCCGCCTAAATTATACACTTCTCCAAGCTTTGGATATTCCACATCATATAATCCATTTTTGAATTCCTGCATAAGTTTCATATACCAGTTTGAAGTTATTTCTCCTAACTTTGTTTCCGGTATAATTATTTTTCCAATTTCGAAATTGGTTATTACATCATACATTCCTCCCATATGGTCATCATGTGGATGCGTTCCGAATACATAATCAAGCCGTGTTATTCCTTGACTTTTTAAATACTCAACAACGTCTTCTCCTGTTGAACGTGTACCACAATCGATTAATGCTGTTTTTCCATCTTGAACTAATAGAAAACTATCAGCCTGTCCAACATCAATCATTATTAGTGTTAGCTCTCCTTCAGCACTTTGTACGTTACTTACTTCCTCCTTGTTACTTGAGTTATTTGTATCACCTATTGTACCATTCTCTTGAGTTCCATATAGTATACACTCTAAGAACATAAATACTAAGATGATAGCAAATGTGGTTAATAATTTGCTTAATGCTTTCCGCCCGTTCTTGCCATTCGACATATACGGTACCTCCTTCCAGTTTTTTTAGACTAATATTATACTAAATCTTTTTACTTAAATCAATCAAAATCAGAAAAATAGCATATTCTAATGAATATGCTATTTAAATTTTAATCTTATTCAACATCTTTTTTCCATAAACCATGTTTATTGCAATATGCATAAATTGTAGAACCTGGTATATATTTAAATCTTACTTCTGCATTTTGTTCTGGATATAAAGTAATTGTTTCTTCTTTATTTTCAGTAACTAATGATATCCATTCAATAAAGTGTTCTTTTTCCATAACATGATTTACTTTTACAAATATTTCATCTTCTACTCTTTCATATGTTGGAACATGTTTTTCTACAGCTGCATCTACTGAGTTTGGTATTAATTTTACCATTTCCTCACCACAGCATTTAATTCCACATTCTGGACAGTTACAATCTTCTATAACTTTTACCATCGCACCACATTTTGTACATTTTTTAATAACTAATTCTTTCTTCATAATTATTCCTCCTATTTTAATAAATTTGATTTATCTTTGTATGAAGTATGTAACAATTCTTCACTTTTACTACTTAATGGCTTACCTAAAAATTCTTCATATACTTTAATTATATCCGGATTTTTATGACTTACTCGTATTTTATCTTCTTCATCTCTTTGATATAAAGATTCAATTCTTTTTTTCTTTACTTCTAACTCGTCACTCATCTTTGTTTTTGGCTGTCCGCCTCCACCTATGCAACCGCCTAAGCAATTCATTATTTCTATATAATGATATTTTGATTTACCATTTTTTACATCTTCTAATATTGGCTTTGCTGATGACATTTTATGTATTACTGCAATATTTATTTCTGTTCCTTCTATATTTATTTTTGCCTCTTTTACATTTTCTATACCTCTAACATTATTAAATACTATTGCATCTTTTTCTAATTCTTTTCCTGTCATAATATTATATGCTGTTCTTAATGCTGCTTCCATAACTCCACCAGTATTTCCAAATATCATACCGGCTCCGCTTCCTTCTCCAAGTAAAGAATCATAATTGCTATCTTCTAAATCATTTAAATCTACTTCTTTTTCTTTTAACATATCTATTATTTCTTTTGTTGTAAGTACAATATCTGTTCCACCTATTTCTTCTCTTGCAACTTCATATTTTTTTGCTGTACAAGGTGTAATTGCAACTGTATATATATCTTCTTTATTTAAATTCATTTTTTTAGTAAAATAATTCTGTACTATTTCTCCTTGCATACCTATAGGGCTTTTGCATGTTGAGATATTTTCTAAAATTTCTGGATAGTACATTTCAGCGTATTTTACCCAAGCTGGACAGCAACTTGTAAACATTGGCAATTTACCACCATTTTTTATTCTATAAACTAATTCGTTTGCTTCTTCTAAAATAGTTAAATCTGCCCCAAAAGTTACATCTAAAACATAGTTAAATCCTAATTTTCTTAATGCTGATACTAATTTCCCCTGAGCATATTTTCCTGGCTCCATACCAAATTCATCACCTATTGCTACTCTTACTGATGGTGATGTATATGCTATACAAATTTTATTGTTTTTTCTAGCTTCTTCTAGTTTATCCGCATCCTTTTTTGGTATTAAAGCACCAACTGGACATGCCTGAACACATTGTCCACAGTTAACGCATGTATTCCCTTTGCAAAGATCTTCGATTCCTTCTCTTTCTTTACATATTCTTAAGCACATACCACAATCTATGCATTTTTCTCTTATTCTTTTAATTGCTACATTGTTTTCGGCTATTGGCACCGCTCTTTTTAATTCTTCCATTTTTTCTCCTCACATGTATTATTTTAAAAATAGGAATAATTCCTATTTTTAAAATATCATAATTAATAATAATATACAAGTACTAATTTAAAATAATTAATTTTCTGCTTCTGTCTTTAAATAATCAGCTAGTGCTTTCTTCGTTGTTATAGTTATATCTTCTGGTAATTTATCTAGTGGAAACCATTTCATTTCAGTGTGCTTAGTAGGTTCCATTATTTTTGCTGTACCTCCTACTACTTTGCATAGATAACTTGGAGTTACCCAATGTACCCCTTCTGCTTCTACAATATGATCGCATAATCCATTCATTCTTACTATTTCTACATCTAAGTCAGTTTCTTCTTTTACTTCTCTTTTAACTGCATTTTCAAATGTTTCAAACATTTCTACTCTACCACCAGGAATACACCAATATCCCTTTTCTGGTGCTTTGTTTCTTCTTTGCATTAGAAGCTCTTTATTATCATTTAGTATAAATGCCCCACAACCTACTCCAATATAATCTTTACCTATTTGCATATTTATTCCTCCTTATAAACTACATATCTATATACGCATATCTACTCACTTTCATATTTATATAACCATCTATTAAACTTTTTGCTTTACTTGATATATCATATACTCTACTATCTTTTACTAAAGGATTTATATATCTTCTTTTTACTTTTCTATCCACGCAAAATTTATCTTCTTTATACTCTTCGCATTCTATAAAATTATTCGTATTCATAAATTTTTCATATAAATTTGAAATTTCTTTATTTTCACATAATTTTATACGTTTTATTATTTCTTGTTCTGATAATTCATACAAATTTTCTTTAGTTATGTATTTTTCTTCATACATCTTTTTTATAACATCAGCAAAAAAGTACATTGATATTGTATCTTCTGCACTAATCCATAAAGGCCAAAGCTTACTTGCTCCTTCTAAAAATTTTTCTGCTATATTAACTGATTTAAATCCAATTTCTTTTATTTTTTCCTCATTTTCAAAAACTGATATATCTTCATATATTTCTTTAATATCTTCTAAATTCCAATTTTCTCCATAATAATATCCATTCATAAATGTATATTCTAATCTATCAGCTGATAATTTTGGTGTTTTATTATCTGCTATTGGATATATTTTATAATCACTTATTTCTTCTATTTTTATTCCATCTCTATTTAGTAGACTCATTATTTCTTTTGAATTTTTTATTATATCTAAAGTCTCTTCTTCAGTGGATTCTTGCTTTTCTGCATCTCCATTTAAAAAGTCTATACAATGTTTAAATGCTGGTGTTGCTATATCATGGAATAGCCCTGCAATTGTTTGGTTTTTATCTTTTGTAAAGTTCCATATTATAAGTGCAACTCCTATACTATGTCCTAAAACAGAGTACATATCTTTTCCATAAATATTTTCTTTTCTCCAGTATGCTCCACATATTTGGTTTATATAGTCTAATCTTTGCATTTCTGGTACAGCTATGTAATCATTTAAGAATTCTGGAAATTCTTCTGATAGGATTTTATAATATTTCTTCGTATTTTTATCTATATTTTCAATGTATTTACTTGCCATAATCTTCATTCCTTTTTTACTTCTTCTTTAATTATATATATCATAAATATACAGTTTTTTCTACAACTCTTTCATATCTTTTATTTACTTCATTCCAATTTAATATATTCCAAAATGCATTTATATAATCTGATCTTTTGCTTTTATATTGTAAAAAATAGGAATGTTCCCACATATCAAGTACAAGTAATGGAATACAGCCCCATAATGTTAAGTTTTGATGTTTTTCACACTGAAGTATTTCTAATTTATTAAATCTTGGTTCCCAAACTAATAAATTCCAGCCAGAAGCTTCTACTACTTTTGAACTTTCTATAAATTGCCTTTTGAATTTTTCGTAGCTTCCAAAATCTTTAATTATTTGTTCCATTAGTTTTACACTAGGACTACTAGGTATTGCAGGTCCCATATTTTTAAAAAACAGTTCATGTAAAATTACTCCTGATCCATAAAAAGATAAATCCTTTTCTAAACATTTTATATTATCAAAATTTCCTGTATTTCTTGCTAAACTTAACTTTTCTTCTGTTTTATTTGTATTGTCTACATATCCTTTATAAAGCGTATTATAATGAATGTCCAATGTTTCTCTATTATAATATGGCTCTAATGCATCTAAAGGATATGGTAGTTCTATTGCTCTTACCATATTTATACCTCCTTTAAATATATAATATGTTAAAAAGTAACTAAAATTGCCTTTTAATAAATTTTCTGCTATACTATTTTTATTATGGAAAATATGGAAAGATATAAACATTTAAATAAATATTTGAAAGATAAATTTGGGCAAAGAACTTTAAAAATCTGTATAGATGGAAACTTTACTTGTCCTAATAGAGATGGGACTGCTGGAAAACGGTGGTTGCATTTTTTGTAGTGAAAAAGGTTCTGGAGATCATATTAAGTTTTCTCAAAATATTTCTAATCAAATAGAAAATTATTTTAAGAGTTATAGAGCAGAAAGAGCAAATAGATTTATAGCTTACTTTCAGAATTTTACTAATACTTATGATAGTTTAGAAAATTTAAAATTAAAATATGACTCTGCTTTAATAGATGATAGAATTGTAGCTCTTGCTGTTGCTACACGTCCTGATTGTATAAATGAGGATATTGTTAAGCTTTTAAAATCATATTCAGATAAATATTATGTATGGGTTGAACTTGGACTACAAACTTCTAATGAGGAAACTGGGAAAACTATAAATAGATGTTATACAAATTTTGATTTTACTAAGGCTGTAGAATTGTTAAATAAATATAATATTGATGTTGTAACTCATATTATGGTAGGTCTTCCAAATGAAACCAATACTGATGTTGAAAATACTGTTAATTTTATAAATCAGCATAACATTCAAGGTCTAAAAATCCATTGCTGTTATGTTATAAAAAACACTGTTTTAGGAGATATGTATGAGGCTGGTAAATATGTCCCTATCACTTTAGAAAATTACTTAGAAAATGTATCATATATATTAACTCATATAAGTCCTGATATTGTAATTCATAGAGTTTCTGGAGATAGCCCTAAAGATCTATTACTTGCACCCGAATGGAATTTACATAAAAAATGGATTATAAATGGTCTTGATAACTTATTAAGAGAAAAAAATTTATATCAAGGAATGTATTATAAAAAAGACTAGATTTTTCTAGTCTTTTCTATATTTATTATTTCACTAAATCTAATTTTCCATTTATAACAATTGGTGAAAATCCTGATATTTCATCAAATAACATACCTTCTGGAATATCGTTATATAAATATATTTTCTTTTCATTCATAAATGCTTCATATATCTCGATAAAAGTTGCTCCGCCTATATAATTTTTCTTACCATTTTTGTCAAAATTTAAAGTTAAAACTGCATCAACATTTTTTATTCTTTCTTGACTCATTTTAAACATTTTTGCTTTAAATGCTGCATGCTCTTCTTTACCTAATGCCCAACTTTCTTTTTCTGCATCTGGATGATAATATGAATTTGGTAATTCTACATCATATCCCATTTCTTCTAATTTTTCTTTAATTGGTGGTATGTTCTTATAAAATGCTTTACTACATATAATTAATATTTTCATAATTATTTCTCTCCTGACCTTTTTATTTTTTAAAAAACTCTGCAATATTTTGATAGATTTCGCCTTTTCCTACTTCATTTAATAATTCATGTCTTTTATTTTCATACAGTTTACTATTTATATTAGTATATCCTACATCTTTTAAAAATTCTATTAAATCATTAAATTTTCTTTTACTTTGTATTACAGGATCTTCCTCACCTGCTATTACCAAAATCTTTAAATCTGCGTTATTAGGTTTCCAGTCTTTTTTATCAAATGCCCCTTTCATTAATTTAAATAAATTTATAAAACCATTTATTGTAAAGATAAATCCTGTTTTTTTGTCCTCATTATATTCATCTATAACTTCTGGATTAGAACATATCCATTCATTAGGTTTATTATATCCTTTATTGTAGCTACCAAAAACTAATCTATTTAGAAATTTACTTCTAATTTCTTCTCCTTGAAATATTTTTAAAAATTTTGCTATTCCAATTGCTAGAGGAGTTAAAGAATTATATGTTGGAGGACCACATAATACTATTTTCTTTATTTCTGCATCATATTTTTTTAAGTAATTTCTAGCAACTAAAGTTCCCATACTATGGCTAAATAAAAATACATCTAATTTCTTATATTTATTTTTTATATATTCAGTTACTTGATGTAGGTCTTCAACAATCGCATTTTGATCTTCTGTGTAAAAATACCCAAAATCACTTTCTTTTTCCACACTATTTCCATGTCCTCTGTGGTCATTTATTATACAAACGTAGCCCTGTTCAGACATAAATTTCATAAAGTCAAAATATCTTTCCTTATGCTCACTCATTCCATGTGAAATTTGTATAATACCCTTTGCCTTTTTTTCTGGCTTACTAATTGCAATTTCTATTTCACGATTATCAAAATTAGATTTTATTTTTTCTATTTCCATTTTCATTCTCCTAATTATCAATAATATATCATAAAAAGATTACACATACTATGTAATCTTTTTATTTTTAATTATATATTTTTATTTCTTATAAAATCGCCGTCAAATTCCCTTGCTAGTATATCCATACTAACAATATCATGGTATTTTCCATTTGTAAAATTTGCTTCTCTTCTTCTACCTATCTCTTTAAATCCACACTTTTTATAGCAAGTAATTGCTCTAGCATTTACATCTAATACATCTAGCATAATATTATTTAAGTTCATATAATTAAATCCATATTCTAGTATCAGTTTTATCGATTCCGTTCCTAAACCTCTATTTCTTGAATCTTTATCTCCTATAAATATTCCTAATGTAGCTGTTCTATTTGTATGATTTACTTTTTCTAATGATATTGTTCCTATCATTTCATCATCTTCTAATCTTACTATTGAAAATGATGCTTCATCATTTATATGTTCTTCAAAATACTTTTTTTCACTCTCAATTGTAATAAGCTGTGAACTTCTTCCAGTATAGTCTGTTATTTGAAAATCATTTAGCCATTCTACATATTTTTCTATATCTTCTGTATTTCTAGGTGATAAATAGATATTATCTCCTACTAATTTTTTAAAATACTTCATATTTTTCTACCTCTTTTTTGATTTTACATGATTATTTCAC
Organism: uncultured Clostridia bacterium; assembly: GCA_963557785.1. GTDB lineage: Bacteria > Bacillota > Clostridia > TANB77 > CAG-508 > Merdicola. The sequence continues at coordinate 17,122 of CAUWBF010000003.1, forward strand.
TTTTAAAATATCTTTCTTGAAATTCTGTTAAAGCTTTTATAATTTCTTTTGTATAATTTTTTCCATCTGGAACTACTATTAGCTTATCATCATTATCGTCTAATCTATGTATAACTGCAATACATTTACCGTAAAATTCTTCTATTGGATCATATATTCCAAGCACATATGCATCTAGTTCTTCGTTATCTCCACTTATTGTATTTGGTACAAAACCATAGTTTACAGGGTATATAAAATCATGTTTTGGATGTTTACTTCCTAATTTTCTATCTATCTTTATTTTTACTGCTTTTCCTATATAGTTACACGCTTTTATAGTATGTCCAAATTTATCTTCATATTTGCTTTTTTCTTTTTCTTTTGAAATATCTATACCTTCTAAATATGTGGTATATGATATATCTTTAAAAACTAGGAAAGCATCTTGATCAGAAAACTTAAATTTATCTTTCAATTCCTTCATTAATCTTCTTATTTTGTCTACATATTCTGTTTTATCTGTTTCTTTATATTCTTTTAATATTGGATACTTTTTGCTCCATAATTTTGTCCAATCCATACAGTTCCTCCAATCTTTTTCTTTAGTTTTAGTCAACAAATGTTGAGGGATGGTATGCTATAAATCCCATTTCTTCTGCACTTTGTATTGTACTGTGCATATCATCAACAAATATAATGTCTTTATAATCTAAATTAAATTTTTGCCTATATGCTTCTAGCATTCCTAGTTTAGTTGTAGTATTATTTACAAAAATCATATTTTCTCTTTTTATAGATGGATAATATTTTTCAAGCCATTTATATTTTTCTTCTATTTCTGTATTTAATGTTATTGCACCTAAGATATATACTTTCTCAGGATCTAACATTTTTACTACTTCTTGCATTGTGGCTAGTGGTCTTATTGTATCGTATATTCTTTCAAATGCAAGTTTATATAAAAACTCTCCGGTTAATTCTTCTGGTCCTACTCTATTTAAAAATCTATATTCTGATAGTGTACCATCGAAATCAAAAAATACTAATTTTCCTTTTAAACTTTCTATTGCTTCTTTCCTCATATGATCTCCTCTATAAAATCTAATATAGCTTTACTACTATTTTGTTTATATATTTTTTATAATTTTATCATATAAATATAAAAATATAAATTATGTTTTTAATTTTTTTATATTTATTTTTTTGTATAATGTGATATAATGTAAAGAATTATTTTTTATGTGAGGTTTTTTATATGGATAGATATGATAGTGCTAAAAGAGTCGGCTTACTTGGAATTATTGGAAACATATTTTTATTAATTATAAAAGCTACTGTTGGTTTTTTATCAAATAGTCAAGCTATGATTGCAGACGCTGCAAACAGTGCTGGTGATATTTTTGCTTCACTAATGACTTTTATTGGTAATAAAATCTCAAGTGAACCAAAAGATAATACCCATAACTTTGGTCATGGAAAAGCTGAATATATATTTTCTTTTTTAATAAGCCTTTCAATGTTAGGTATTGCATTAAAATTATTAATAGATTCTTCTACTTCATTTATTAATAAAAATGAAGTTGCTTTTTCATGGTTTCTTGTAGCTACTTGTTTAATAACTATATTAGTTAAATTGTTCTTATACTTCTATTGTGTACATACATTAAAAAAATATAATAATATATTGGTTAAAGCTAACATGAGTGACCATAGAAACGACTGTATAGTAACAACTTTTACATTAATTTCTATTGTGTTTAGTAGTTTTCATATCTATTGGTTAGATAGCATAGTTGGTATTGGAATATCTTTGTGGATTGCTTTTACTGGAATAAAAATATTTATAGATAGCTATAATATATTAATGGATATTTCTTTAGATGAAGAAACTACAAATTCTATATATAACTTAGGTAAAAGTTATAGTGATATAAAAAGTATTCACGATTTATCTTCATCTCCTGTTGGATATCAATATATGGTAGTTTTAACTATAGATGTTGATGGTGAAATGTCTACATTTGCAAGTCATTCTCTTGCAGACACTTTAGAAAAGGATATTTTAAATATAGATAAAATTTGTGATGTTATCATTCATGTAAATCCAGTATAAAAAATAAGCAGTTATTATATTTTTAATAACTGCTTGTTTTTATTATTTCTTCGCTAAAACTTTTACTTGTATTTCATCATCTTTTACAACTAATTTTGCCTCATCATTTTCTTTTAAATTTCCATCTAGTATTTCTTCTGCAAGTTTATCTTCTACAATATTTTGAATAGCTCTTCTTAATGGTCTTGCTCCAAATGCTTTGTCTACACCTTTTCTAGCAATTAACTCTCTAACAGATTTATCAAATTTAATTTTTATATTTTTTTCAGATAATCTATTTCCTACTTCCTTAAGCATTAGGTCTATAATTTGTTCTATTTCATTATCCATTAATTTATGGAATACAATTATTTCATCTATACGATTTATAAATTCTGGTCTAAACTGTCTTTTTACTTCAGACATAACTTCTTTTTTTATGTTTTCGTATTCTTTTTTATCTTCCTCTGAAGTATCTGCGCTATTTACAAATCCTAAAGTTTTCTTTTCTGTAATTAATCTTGCTCCAACATTTGATGTCATAATTATAACTGTATTTTTAAAATTAACTGTTCTACCCTGAGCATCTGTTAATCTTCCATCTTCTAGTATTTGCAATAGCATATTCATTACATCTGGATGAGCTTTTTCAATTTCATCAAATAATATAACAGAATATGGTTTTCTTCTTATTTTTTCTGTTAATTGTCCTCCTTCATCAAATCCTACATATCCTGGAGGTGAACCTATCATTTTAGATACAGAATGTTGTTCCATATATTCAGACATATCTACTCTTATCATAGCATTTTCGTCTCCAAATAAGCATTCTGCTAAAGCTTTAGATAATTCTGTTTTTCCTACACCAGTTGGACCTAAGAATAAGAAAGATCCTATAGGTCTTTTACTATCTTTTAAACCTACCCTACCTCTTCTTATTGCTTTGCTTACAGCTTCTACAGCTTCGTTTTGTCCTATAACTCTTTTATGAAGTTCTGTTTCTAAATTTTTTAATTTTTTACTTTCATCTTGAGTTAATTTTGATGTTGGTATTCCTGTCCATTTTGCAATAACTTCTGCTATATCCTCTTCTGTTAAATTTAGGATACTTTTTGTATTTTTGCTTTTCCATTTTGTCCTTTCTTCTTCTAATTTTGCTTTTAGCTCTCTAGATTCATCTCTTAATTTAGCTGCTTGTTCAAATTTTTGAACTTTTACTAAATCTTCTTTTTCCTGATCTATTTTACTTATCTTTTCTTCTAATTCTTTTATTATATCTGGTTCAGAATAAGCTTTTAATCTTATTTTTGAAGCTGCTTCGTCTATTAAATCTATTGCTTTATCTGGTAAGAATCTGTCATTAATATATCTCACAGAAAGATTAACTGCAGTTTTTATTGCCTCATCTGAAATTTTTACATTATGATGAGCTTCGTATTTATCTCTAATTCCTTCTAATATTTTTATTGTATCTTCTGCTGATGGTTCTTGTACAGTTACAGGACTAAATCTTCTCTCTAACGCAGCATCTTTTTCTATATATTTTCTATATTCATTTAATGTAGTTGCACCAACTAATTGGATTTCTCCTCTTGCAAGCATTGGCTTTAAAATATTTGCTGCATCTATTGCACCTTCTGCTGAACCTGCTCCTACTATTGTATGAATTTCATCTATAAATAATATTACATCTCCAGCTTTTTTAACTTCATTTAAAGATTTTTTAATTCTCTCTTCAAAATCTCCTCTATATTTTGCACCAGCTACCATACTTGATATATCTATACTTACAACTCTTTTATCTTTTAGAATTTCTGGCACATCTCCTGAAGATATTTTTTCTGCTAGTCCTTCTACAACAGCTGTTTTTCCTACTCCTGGTTCGCCTATTAAGCAAGGATTATTTTTTGTCCTCCTTGATAAAATTTGTATAACTCTTTCTATTTCGTTTTTTCTACCTATTACTGGATCTAATTTTCCTTCCTCTGCTTGTTTTGTTAAATCTGTTCCAAATTGATTTAATGTTGGAGTTGAGTTAAAGCTATTGTTTGTAATTCCTGTGTTTCCCCTATCATTTGAAGATAAGTATTCATCTGTATTTATTACTTTTACTATTTCATTGTATAATTTTTGTGGATTAACTCCTAAGTCTAGCATAATTCTTACTGCTATACTATCCGCTTCTCTCATAATTCCTACTAGCAAATGCTCTGTTCCTATATATTCAGTTCCAAGTCTTCTAGCTTCTCTATATGAATTTTCAATTACTCTTTTAGTTCTAGGAGTAAAACCTAAAGTTGAAGATATTCCTTTTTCTTCACTACCAATAAGCATTTCAATTTCTTCTAGAACATTATCTTCTGTAACATTTTGCTTTTCTAAAACTTTACTTGCTATTCCGCTATCTTCTTTAGTTAGACCATATAGAATATGTTCGGTTCCTATATAGTTATGACCTAAATCTGATGCTAAATCATTTGCAATTTTCAAAACGTTTTGTGCACTATTAGTAAACTTATATGTCATTTTATCACTTCCCTTTCATAAAATTTTAATCTTCTTGAATTATTTTCTTCACAATCTCAGCTCTTTTAATATCTCTTTCATAATCTTGTAACTGTTTTCCAAAGTATTTTTGCAAATTAGCATTTTTTACATATAAATCTAACTTTGAAACTTTAGTATCCGTCATTTCTTTTATTATTCCTAAATCTGTTCCCAATTTTACTTTAGAAATTAATTCTCTTGCTTCTGTTAATGAAAGCTTTCTACAGCTATTTAGAGTTCCAAATGCTCTATATACTATATCTTCTAATTCAATACTATTTTTCCCTAAATGTTTTCTTGCTAATCTTTCTTGTTCAATTATTTTTTCTGTAATTAGCTCTAGATTCTTTATGATATCTTTTTCAGATATACCAAGAGACTGTTTATTAGATATTTGATATAAATCTCCTTGGAATTTACTTTCTTTTCCGTATATTCCTCTTATATTCATTCCAAAACTATTTATTATTTCTAATATTTTTCTAATATTTCCTGTTTCTGTTAAAGCTGGTAAATGTAGCATTACAGAAGCTCTCATACCTGTTCCAGCTTCTGTTGGGCAGTTCGTTAGGAAACCATATTTATCATTATACGCATAATCTATTTGACTATTTATTTTTTCATCTATTTCAGTTACTAAATCTAATAAAGCTTTAGTTTCTAGTCCAGCAGAAAATACTTGAATTCTTAAATGGTCTTCTTCATTTATCATTATGCATATATTTTCATCGTCATTTATAAGTATTGCTCCATCTTCATTTTTATTAGCTATAAATTCCGGGCTTATAAGTCTTTTTTCTACTAAGCTTAGTTTCGTTATATCATCCATATCTTTTAGTCTTAATAGTTTTAAATTATATCCAATGTTATTAGTAATGTTTGCCATTTTATCTACAATTTTTTTCATATTTTCTTTTGAACATTTTGATTCAAAAGGCATATCATTTAGATTTCTAGCCAATCTTATTCTTGTGCTTACTACAACATCTGAATCTTTACCATTTTCTAAATACCAATTCACTTTTAATCACTTCTTTCTATTTATTATTCTCTAAACTATTAATTTCATCTCTTAGCTTAGCAGCATCTTCATATCTTTCTTCTTTTACTGCCTTTTTCAACTTATTTTTTAGCTCAGAAACTTTATCATTTTCTTTTACTTTTTCCTTAACCTTTGTTTTTAATTCTTCTTTCTTTTCTTCCATTTTTTTAACAATTCCTGAATCTATGGTTCTTGCCTTTCTTCCGACATGTCTATTATTTCCTTGGATACTTTTTAATATTGGGTCAAGTCTATATGAAAAGATATCATAGCAACTTGGACATCCAAATCTTCCTGTACTTGCAAATTCATCATATGTCATTCCACATTTATTGCATTTTTCTTCTTTTAATGCAGTTCCAAAGCTTGGTAATAAGCTTAAATTGTTATATTCATCAAATATTTCTCCGAAAAAGCTTGGTATATCCATACTCATATTAAAACTTAAGTCTGTTCCTATTCCAAGTTCTCTTGCACATTCTTCGCATAAGTGCATTTCTTTTTTTACTCCATTTATAATTTGTGTATATCTAACATTTGCTTCATTATTTCCACAATTTTCACATTTCATAATAATTACCTCCTAAAATTAATCTTCAACTAAATTAAGTAGCATATTTTTAAAAATATTTGCTCTTAATTGGTCTCTTATTTCTTGTGGTATTATAAGTACATTATCACTAGTTGCAACTTTTAATAATTTTGCTTCTACTTCTGTTATTATGTTATATGATAAGAAGTTACTTATAAAAATATCAACTTCATTTGCTGTAAGGCTATCACCTATACTATTTATAGTATGCATAAGTAGATTGCTTTTTGTAATATTAATTTTTTTTATCTTTATATGCCCTCCACCGCCTCTTCTGCTTTCAACATAATAGCCTTGTGATGGTTTAAATCTTGTTGATATTACATAATTTATTTGCGATGGTACACAATTAAATTGCTCTGCTAACTCATTTCTTTGTATTTCTAATTCATCATCTTCTTTCAATAAATCTTTTATAAATTCTTCTATTACATCTGACATTCTCATTTGCATCGCCTCACTTTTTATTTTGTTTTATTTTTTGACTTTGACTTTCTTTGACCTATAATTATATTATAAAGAGCTTTGAAAATAATTCAAGCTCTATTTATGTTAATTAATTTCTTCTTTTTCTTTGTTTACTGTGTTTATTTCCGTTTTGCTCTTTTTATCTTTATTTTTCTTCTCTTTTCTGCTAAATTTATTTAATATCGTTCCTACAACATGTACTATTTGTGTAGAATTTTTTTGTGCTATTCCCTTACCTAAGGCTTTGCCACTTACTGTTAGTGATGCAACTATAGCACTTACTATAAATTGTATATTAAATTGTAAATTAAATGATGTAGTAATTTTCATAGAAACTAATGCTGCTATTGCACCACTTAATACACCACATATATCTCCTATAACATCTGCACATATATTTGCAACTCTTGCAGAATTTCTAATTAATTTTATTGAAGTTTTTGAGCCTTCTACCTTTTTGGTTGCTTTTGCATGAAATTCATGTTCATTTGCTACTGTTACTGCAACCCCAACAATATCAAATAATATACCTACAGCTATTACTAATATTAAAATTATTATAGCTGGAACAACTGATAAGTCTGATATTGCATTAGTTGATATGAATGAAAATATAATTGATAATAGAAATGTTGTTATAAATACTGTTATAAACCATTTCAGTTCCGAATTATCCTTTTTCTCTTGTTTTGTTTTACTCATTTTAATTTTATTCTCTCCTTTTTTGTTATATCTTATGCTTTGGTTTGTAAAAAAAAAGTGTAACTTTTGTGTTACACAATTTTTAGATGGTAAAAGTTTAAGTAAATTTTACGGTTTAGGTCTGGTTGAATTTCTCTGTTTCTTACCTCACATTACTGTTTGGCCGTTTCCATTTAAAAGAAACATCTAAAGGTTAATAGATACCAGATTGCCACTTAAATCCGTACCTTAATCCCTAAACTTTCATGTTTATGACTAAACAAACATTCTAGAAGTTTTCCTTAACATACTTGATTCTATCACTAGTCTTTTTTGCAAAAGCAATTTCATAATCCAAATAAATTAAAATATTTGGCCTTAATATTTTAATTCTAAAAAAATTAATCCCAATACTCTCACTCAAGACAGGCTACACTATGTATTTTGTGTCTTGGCACTCAACATAGGTTTTACTTAAAAATGTATACCTTTAAGCCTCCGCGAAATCAGGGATTCCTATATATGCCATTATATATTACCCTAATTTCTTTACTCCCTGGATACACGCAAAACTGGCATTTCGCGCACAAACAAGAAACTTCATCGATGTGCCCTTTAGTGGATTTTTAGCCCCACCCTCGTGGTAGATAGTACGACTAGAATAATGCACCATCAATTATAATTATAACATATATGGTAAATTTTTCAAATCGATATTTGGTTCCAATAAACTTATTTTTGTTTGCCTAAAACTCTTTTTTGCTTTATTTTATGTTTTTGCCACTATCTCTTCAATTTTCTTTCGTTTTCTCTGTTTTTCTTTAATATTCATTTTTTTATATTTATATAAATTTTTATTTACTTTTAGTATAGTTTATTTTGTATGATACCTTACTTACAAGCCAGTTTGGAGTTATTTTAGTTAAGAATCTTATTACCCTCATTGTAAGGCCTGGAACTATTATAAATTTACCTTTAAGCATCTTTTTAGTTGTATATTTTGCTACATATTCACTACTTAAAGATTGCATTCCGAAATTTACACCTGCTACTTTGCTAAAATTGGTTTTTACAGGTCCTGGGCAAAGCACACTTATTTGTACTTTTGATTTTGCTTTATTTAATTCTTCTTTTACTCCTTCAGATAATCTTAGTATATATGCCTTACTTGCATAATATGAACTCATTAGAGGACCTGGCATAAATCCTGCAGATGATGATACATTTAGTATTATTCCGTGGTTGTTCTTTTTCATATCTTTTAAAAATAACTTCATTAATATATGCATTGCAGTTATATTTGTTTTTATCATAGATATTTCTTTATCCAAGTTACTTTCTGTAAAATCTCCATATACTCCAAATCCTGCATTATTAACTAATATATCTATTTGTTCACTCTTAACTCTTTCGTATAACTCTTTGCAATTTTCTTCTATACTTAAATCCATTGATATAATTGTAGAATTCGTTTTTATTTCATCTGCTAATTGTTTCATTTTTTCTTCATCTCTTGCTACTAAAATTAAATCATACCCTCTAGCAGATAGTTCCTTTGCTATATCTCTTCCTATTCCAGAAGATGCTCCAGTAATAAGTGCTTTCATAATCTTCTCCTTTATTTTTATTTAAATATATAATATCAATTATTCTATATTTTTTATAGTATTTTATTATAATTTAATATATAATTTTAAAAAATATAATTTTGTTAATAATATTTTTAGGTGATTATTTTGAAGAATTTAATGAAATGTTTATCAGGATATAAAAAAGAATTAACCTTTGGTCCAATTTTTAAATTAATAGAAGCTGTAATTGAAGTGTTTTTACCTTTTATCCTTGCTGACACAATAAATAAAATAAATACAATGAACAATGCTTTTATTATACATAGAGGCCTTTTTATGCTTTTTTTGGCGTTAATTGGATTTTTATTTGCAAGTATTGCGCAGTTCTCTGCAGCTAAAGCATCTCAAGGTTTCGGAACAGAACTTAGAAATAAATTGTTTAAACATATTTGCAACCTATCTAGTATTCAAGTAGAAAATTTTGGTTCATCCGTATTAGTAAATAGAATTACTAATGATGTTACAAATTTAGAAGTTGCTGTAGCTATGTTTATTCGTCTTGTAATTAGAGTTCCTTTTTTAATTATAGGTTCTTTAGTTATGGTTTACTTTATTAATAGAAAGCTTTTCTTTGTTCTATTAACTGCTACTATACTTTTATCTATAACTATATATTTTATTGTGACTGCCTCTTCTCGCTATCATGCACTATCAAATAAAAAACTTGATAGACTTGCTTTGCATATTAAAGAAAATCTAGTTAATATAAGAATTGTACGTAGTTTTCTTGGGCAAAAAAGAGAACAGCATACTTTTGATATATTAAATAATAATGTTTATGCTTTATCTGAAAAAGCAAATTTCATATCTAATCTATTAAACCCTATAAACACTTTAATCTTAGATATTTCAGTTATTGCAATTTTATATATTGGGAATATTCAAATTTTAAGTTCATCTATTACTCAAGGAAATTTAATTGCCATTATAAATTATATATCACAAATACTTTTGGCAATAGTTGTATTATCTAATTTAGTCATAATCTATACAAAAGCATTTGCTTCTGTGGGTAGAGTAAATGAAATATTAAATATTAGACCTTTACTTGTTAATGGAACTATTAAAGAATTTAAAGATGATAATATTGCAGTAAAATTTAATAATGTATCTTTTGGATTTAATGATAAAGTAAATTTTTTAAATTCATTGAATATTGAAATTAAATCTGGAGAAAAGATTGGAATTATTGGTCTTACAGGATCTGGAAAATCCGTATTTTTAAATTTAATAAATCGTACTTATGATGTAAGCTCTGGTGAAATTTTACTATATGGTAAAGATATTAAAGATTATGATTTAAAATTTCTAAAAAATAATGTTAGATTTATAGATCAAAAACCTTGTTTTTTAACTACTACTATTAAGGATAATGTAAAATTATCGAATAATTGTAGTAATTTAGAAATAGAAAAAGCTTTAGAGCTTTCTAATGCTCTTGAATTTGTAGATTCTTTTCCTGATGGAATAGAGCATAAACTAGAGAATAACGCAAACAATTTATCTGGTGGTCAAAAACAACGTATATCTATAGCAAGAGCTTTTATGGGTTCTCCAAGTATATTAATATTAGATGATACAACTGGTGCTTTAGATTTTTCTACAGAATCAAATATAATAAATAATATATTTAATTTTGTAGATGAACATAATTGTACAACTTTTATTGCATCTCAAAAAATATCTAGTATCTATAAATGTGATAGAATTATAGTTTTTGATAATGGCAATATAGAATCTATTGGTTCTCATAAGGATTTATTAAAAATCTCTCCATTATATCAAAAAATGTATTCTATGCAAACTCAAGAGGAGGTGTAATATGAAAAGACTTTTAAAATATATATTAAAATTCAAATTCTTATTTATATGTATATGTCTCTTTTCACTAATAAGTGCTTTATGCACTATAATAGCACCGGTTTTTGTTGGTAACATTATAGATGAAATTGTATCAAATACTGATAGATTATTTATAAATTTAATAATTCTTCTTTCAATATATTTAATATTATTTATCTCTAATTTATTATTAAATTTATGTTTAACTAAACTTACAACAAAAACTTCTCATAGCATTAGAGTCGATTTATTTAATAAACTAAATAAACTTACTATTGCATATACAGATAAAGAAAAATATGGCGATATTGTAAATAGATTTACTGTAGATGTTGATAATTTGTCTAATGGTATAATTAGTAGTTTATCTAAAATAACTATAGGAATTGTAACTACTATAGTTTCTATTATTATAATGCTTAAAATAAACTATGTAATGGCAATAATTTTAATATTAGTAGCTCCTATTATGTATATAATCTCTAATTATATTAAGAAAAATACAAAAAAATTATTTGTTCATAGGGCATACAAATTATCTGAACTAAACGGATATACCGAAGAAATAATATCTGGTCAAAAAACTTTTAAGGATTTTGCTTATGAAGATACTGCAATTAATAACTTTAAAAATATAAATCATGATTTATACTATATAGGATTAAAATCACAATTCTATTCATCTCTTACCAATCCTAGTACTAGATTTATTTCAAATTTAGCATATGTTTTCGTTGGTATTCTAGGTATTCTTTTTGCCAAAGCAGAAAGAATAACAGTTGGTAATATTTCAACATTTTTAATGTATACAAGCATATTTACAAGACCTTTTAATGAAATAACTGCTGCTATTGCAGAAATACAAACAAGTTTAGCTTCAAGTAGTAGAATATTTGAATTTTTAGATGCTGAAGATGAGGTAGATTCTAAAAAAGATTTACCTGTAAAGAATTTAAATGGATATATTGAATTTAAAAATGTAGAATTTTCCTATTCTAAGGATACTACTTTCATAAAAAACTTTAATTTAACTGTAAATAAAGGTGAAACTATTGCTATAGTTGGCAAAACCGGTTCTGGTAAAACTACAATTATTAATTTGCTTATGCGTTTTTATGAAATTAACAGTGGAAAAATTCTTATAGATGGAATAGATTTGCAAAATATCCCCAAAGATTTCTTAAGAAAAAATATTGGTATAGTTTTACAGGATACTAAGCTTTTTACTGGTACAATAAGAGAAAATATTGCTTATGGAAAAGAAAATGCAACAGATGAGGAAATAAAGAAAGCTGCAATACTTGCCAATGCAGATTCTTTTATTAAAAGATTGCCTGATGGATATAACACATATATTTCTAGTGATGAAATGCTATCTGCAGGTGAAGTGCAGTTAATCAATATTGCTCGTGTAATGTTACTTAATCCACCTATCTTAATTTTAGATGAAGCAACAAGTAATATAGACTTAATAACAGAAAATAAAATTCAAAAAGCCTTTGAGACCTTAATTAATAATTCTACTTCATTTATTATAGCTCATAGGTTATGGTCTATAAAAAATGCTGATAGAATTCTATATATAGAAAATGGAAATATTGTAGAACAAGGTACACATGATGAACTTATAAATAAAAAAGGAAAATATTTTGATCTTTACAATAGTCAATTTGTAACTAATATTTAATAAAAACGGAGTATTATTAATTTAATACTCCGTTTACTTATTATTATTTTTTTTAGTTATTTTTTCTATTCTGGCAACTTTTTCTTTTTGTTTATCTAGTCCAACCCATGCAAAATATGATGATATAAATTCTCCATATCTTGTAACATCTTCTGTTTCTTCGTCCATCCCTAAGTTTTTTGTCTTATAATTTTTATTATCTGTATTTTTTATCATAAAAACACACCTCATAATAATTATGTGTGTTTTTATATGTATTTATACTATCTACCATCATCTTCTTGTTTTCTATTAACATCTTTTCCACTACGTGCAGTAGCTTCTCTTTTTATTGCATCATTAATAATTTTATTTAAGTATTCATAATTTGAATATTCTCCCTGAGAAGCCCAAACAAAACCGCCTCTAACATATTCAAAATTATCTAATAATAGCTGTCTTTGCATTGGAAATCCATGTTCCTCTGCAAATCTAAAAGCATATGTTACTGTTGTTCTTGTATTGCCATCTCTGAATGGATGTACTTGCCATAATCCTGCAATAAGTTTTGTGAATTTTAATGACTTTTCATCTACATCCATAACATTCCAATTTATTCTATTAATTTCATCTAAATATTCTAATGCTTTTGGCTTAATTTCTGTTGGATATGAATATCTTACAGAATCACCTGCAAGTATTTTTTCTTCCTTAAACATTGGAACTGTTCTAAATTCTCCAGCCCAATCATAAATATCACCTAAAACATATTTATGAATATTTTTTAAGTATTCTAAGTCGAATTTCTCGCATGGTACATCTCTATCAACTGTTAATAATTTAACAAACGATATATTAGCTTCTGCTTTTCTTAATTTTTCTTCATCTTTTATTCCTAATTTATTTATTAGTGTTCCTGTATCTTGATATATATATGGATCTTTCATAATATTTTTCCTTTTTAATTATTTTTATACTTATCTAATACTATCTTTTGTAGCTCATCTAATTCTATTTCTCCGTCTATATATTTTTTTGCTAATCTTAAAGTATCATCTGATGGCATATCTGCTCCTAATAAAGAAATTGCCAATGCTTTTTTTACTATTTCTTTTCTTTCTTCTTTTGTTGTATTTTTTATAGAGTATTTATCTTCCATAATAACTTTCCTTTCATTTAATTATTTAATGTCAAAAGTACAAAACTTCTATAAGTTTTGTACTTTTTAGTTTATTACATTTTTCTAAATACTCCTGCTACTTTTCCTAATATCTCACAAGTAGGAACAATGATTGGATCCATTGTGCTATTTTCTGGTTGAAGACGAATATGATCTTTTTCTTTGTAAAATGTTTTTACAGTTGCTTCATCTCCAATTAAGGCAACAACTATCTCCCCATTGTTTGCTGTATTTTGTTTTTTTACTAATATATAATCTCCGTCTAATATTCCTGCTTCTATCATACTTTCTCCCCTTACAGTAAGCATGAAACTTTCGCAGTTTCCAACAAAGTCGATTGGAATAGGAAATGTATCTGTTACATTTTCTACAGCAAGAATTGGCTCTCCAGCTGTTATTTTTCCTATAACTGGTACATCTACTAATTCTCTTCCATTGTAAAAATCTTTTGGCTCTTCTTTCTTTTCTGTATGCCCCTCATTCTTTATTAGTCTTAATGTTCTTCCTTTTTGTGATTCTTTTCTTATATATCCTTTTTTCTCTAATTTTGCTAAATATCCGTGTACTGTTGCAGTTGAACTTAATCCTACTGCTTTTCCAATTTCTCTAACTGAAGGTGGATATCCATATGCATTAATTTGTTTTTCAATAAAGCTTAAAATTGCTCTTTCTCTTTTATTTAGATCGCTTTTATCACTTTTCAAAAAATCACGCCCTTTTTTTATATTTTTAAATATATTATCATACAAACAAACGAATGTCAAACAAAATTTCGAATTTATTTTTATCTATTTATTATATTGATTTTTTCATTTAATTATGTTAAACTTATTTATAATTTATAAAAAGCGTTTTAAAAGAGACTAGTAGTAAAACTTATTTATCTAGAGAGACTGTGGTTGGTGTAAACAGTTTAAATACTTTTATGAATCTACTCTTTAGCCTTTAGTCTAATAAACTAAACCATTTGTACCGGTTAAAGTACTTTAAAGTTATAAATTAAGGTGGTACCGCGAATATTCGCCCTTATGCTATTTTAGCATAAGGGCTTTTAGTTGTTTATTATCACCAAGAAAGGTAGGTTTTTTTATGGAAAATGTTAAGATTGGGAGAGTATACAGACATTTCAAAGGAAATTACTACTTTGTAGAAAATGTCGCTCTTGATTCAGAAACTAAAGAAAGAATGGTCGTTTATAAACCTTTATATGAAAGACAAGATTCTAATATTTGGGTTAGACGTGAATCTATGTTTTTGGAGGCTATTCCAGAAAGACCTGATAATATTACCGGTCAAAAACATAGATTTGAACTTTGTGAAGACCTTTCAAAGGATTATTTAAAATAATAGGAGGAATTATTTATGATAGATATTAAATTTTTAAGAGAAAATCCTGATATTGTTAAAGAAAATATCAAGAAAAAATTTCAAGACCATAAACTAGTATTAGTTGATGAAGTAATTGATTTGGATAAAAAAAATAGAGAAGCTATGAGACATGGTGATGAACTAAGAAATGAAAGAAAAACTTTAAGTAATGAAGTTGGAAACTTGATGAAAAATGGAAAAAAAGATGAAGCTGAAAGCATAAAAGCTAAAGTTCAAGAGATTAATGCAGAACTTGAAAAAAATGAAGCTTTAGAAAACCAATATGCAGAAGAAATTAAAGCAAGAATGATGAAAATTCCAAATATAATGGATGCATCAGTTCCTATTGGTAAAGATGATAGCGAAAATGTTGAAAATGAAAAATTTGGAGAACCTTTAGTTCCTACTTACGAAATTCCTTATCATGCTGATATAATTGAAAGTTTATCTGGATTAGATAAGGAAAGTGCTGGAAGAACTTCAGGAAATGGTTTCTACTATTTAATGGGTGATGTTGCAAGATTACACTCAGCAATGATAGCTTATGCTAGAGATTTTATGATAAATAAAGGATTTACTTATTGTGTTCCTCCTTTTATGATAAGATCTGATGTTGTAAATGGAGTTATGAGCTTTGAAGAATTAGAAGCAATGATGTACAAAATTGAAGGTGAAGACCTATATTTAATTGGAACTAGCGAGCATTCAATGATAGGAAAATTCAAAGGACAAATTGTAAAGGAAGAAGAACTTCCAATTTGTTTAACATCATATTCACCTTGCTTTAGAAAAGAAGTTGGTTCTCATGGACTAGAAGAAAGAGGATTATATAGAGTTCATCAATTTGAAAAAGAAGAAATGATAGTTATATGTAAAGCTGAAGATGCTATGGATTGGTATAACAAAATGTGGAGCTATACAGTAGAATTCTTTAGAAGCTTAGATGTACCTGTTAGAACATTAGAGTGCTGTAGTGGAGACTTAGCAGATTTAAAAGTTAAATCTTGTGATGTTGAAGCTTGGAGTCCACGTCAACAAAAATATTTCGAAGTCGGAAGTTGTTCAACTTTAGGAGATGCTCAAGCTAGACGTTTAAGTATTCGAGCTAAAGGTGAAAAAGGAAACTATTTAGTTTCAACTTTAAATAATACTGTAGTTGCAAGTCCTCGTGGATTAATAGCTGTTCTTGAAAACAACTATCAAGAAGATGGAAGTGTTCTTATACCAGAAGTATTAAGACCATATATGGGTGGACTTGAAAAAATGACACCTAAAAAATAAATAAAATTGGAGGAATGATATGTTAATAAAAAATCCCAGATTTCAAATATCTGCTGTTGGACCTAAGCAATATCCAAATGATAATCTACCAGAAATTGTATTAGTTGGAAAATCTAATGTAGGCAAATCTTCTTTTATTAATACAATGATAAATAGAAAAAAATTAGCTAGAACAAGTAGTGAACCTGGAAAAACAAGACATATAAATTTCTATAATATGGATGACATATTTTACTTTGTTGATTTACCAGGATATGGCTATAGCAAAATGTCTAAAACTGAACAAGAAAAAGTAGGTAAATTTATAGAAGAATATCTTTTTAATAGAAAAAATATTTCCCTTATTGTATTTCTATTAGATATTCGTCATAACCCCACTGTTAATGATAAATTAATGTATGATTACATTTTAAATAGTAACCTACCTTTTATTATAATTGCAAATAAGGCCGACAAAATTGCTACCACTAAGGTTGATAGTGCTACAAATGAAATTAAAAAATATTTAAATGTTTTAGATAATACAACAGTACTTCCATTCTCTTCTGAAAGAAAAATATATACAGATAGCACTTGGAGTGAAATAGAAAAATATATATAAATCAAAGAAAAGCTGGCAGTTTGCCAGCTTTTCCCATTTACTTTTTTGGAACTATTTTGGGTTTACGAGTTACCAATTCTGATTTCTTTTATTCTTTTTTTTCTTTTTAAGTTCTTTCTTCAGTTTTCTTTTTGAATCGGTTATATCTTCTAATTCTTTCTCGAATGCTCTTTGAGCTTTCTTTTTATAAAAGAATATATTTATAATAATAACTGTATCCTCAGAATCTCTGAAATAATGAACTTCACTTTGCTGATACTTTATCTGATCCTGATATTTATCTAACAAATTCAAAACCATATGGTACCTTATTAATTCTAACTCTAACTGCCGAAGTTCTCTGTATTCATTAGAGAAAATATTTTTTGGTATTTCCAATTCGCTAATGTATTTATTAATTACATCAGCGTTTGTTAAATTAAGTGATGTTATTGTTTTTGATAATACTGATTTTATTTTCATAGTCAGTACCCCCTTTTAGTAAATGTGCTAATAGTTCCATTACTAATATTATACTACATTTTGATACATCCTTCAAATTATGTTACCTATAAAATAATAAAGCAGATATTTAACTATCTGCTTTATTTAACTTTTTTATTTCTTCTTCATTCAATTTCTTGGTTATTATTTTTAGAGCCTTTTGCCTTTCTAAAATAAGCTCATGCTCGCATCCTAAGCATTTTAGTTTAAAATCTACTCCAACTCTAGTTATTTTCCACAATTTACTCCCGCAAGGATGCTGTTTTTTTGTTCTTACTATATCACCTATATTATATTCCATCTACAACACCTCTGTTGCTTTAATAACATATCTTTGCTTACTATCGTTTGTACAAGTAATTAAAGTAACTTCTCTTTTTCCATTAGTATATTGACTTGTACAAGATTTATCATTTGGATCTACAACATATTTGCTGTATACCATATATTTAACTGTTTTACCCTTTGTATCTGTTAATTCTATAATATCTCCATTTTCAAGTGTTGGTACTTTACTAAAGAATTTAGAATTTCTATAGTTATGTCCTACTATACAGAAATTTCCTACTTTGTTTGCATCATATATTCCCTTATCTTGATCTGCTCCCCAAAATCTACATGGAGATTTTTTTAATAATTCATCTAATGCTTTTTCCGCTGTTAATGATGTACCTGGCTCTGTAACTGCTAATACCGAATAGTTTACACTTATTTTTGGAATATTAACTATTGCAACTTCTACATATTTTGTTCCTGAATCTGTAACCATTTCATTATATGGTATTGATGCATCCTGTTCTTGCTCTCTTTCTACTATATCCTGTACTTCTTGAACAGTAGTTTCTTCTTCTTGCCCTTCAAGTTCTGTTTTATCTAACACAACAACTAGTAATTCGTCTTTTATTGTTGTATCATCGTTTTCTATCTTTTCTATGTTTGTACTTGCTAATATTTCTTTTGCTCCCTCTTCACTTTTTGCTTTATCGTATTCTGCATAAATATAATAAGAAAATAATATGCATATCAAAAAGACAGAAATAAAAAATTCTATTCTGTAAAACTTCTTTTTCTTTTTTAGTTCTGGTGTTATGTACAATTTCTCTGTTACAAGAATTTGATTCATTACTATCTCCTTTTTTTAGATTATAATATGCATATTAATTATATCATTTTTTTGACTTTTTGAAAACCTCTTTTTATTAAATTTTATATTCTATCAGATATTTTAGCAAAATCTTCTATACTTAAGTTTTCTCCTCTTACTCTTTCATCTATATCAAGTTCATATAAAATTTCTTTTATTTTATCTTTTGTGGCTAAGTTACTGTTTGATATAGCATTTATCAACGTCTTTCTTCTTTGCATAAATGCTATTTTTATAAGTTTGAATAATTTTTCTTCATTTAATACTTTTATTACTGGCTCTTTTCTAATTGTTAATTTTATTACTTCTGATTCTACTTCTGGTGCTGGCACAAATGAAGTGTTTGGAACAGTTCTTACTTCTTCTGCTTCTGAATAATAATAAACTGAATATGTTATAGCACCTGTATTCTTTTTACCTGGAATTGCTGTTAATCTATCAGCAACTTCTTTTTGTATCATAACAGTTATGCTGTCTATGTCCAGTTTTTCTTCTAATAATTTCATAATTATTGGTGTTGTAATATAATATGGAAGATTTGCAACAATTTTTACTTTTTTAGCACCTATCTCTTCTTTATTTTTTCTTATTAATTCATGTAAATCAATTTTTAATATATCATCATTTATAACCTCAAAGTTTTTATATAAGAAAAAACGCTCATTTAAGATATCTATCATACTGTTATCTAATTCTACACATATAACCTTTTTAGCTCTTTCTAATAAATATTTAGTAAGTGTTCCAAGCCCTGGTCCTATTTCTATAACAATATCATTATCAGAAATATCTGCTGCACTAATTGCATCTAATATTACATTTTCATCAATTAAAAAGTTTTGCCCCAAATTCTTTTTAGCAACTATATTATATTTATTCATTAAAAATTTAGTTTCTTTATATAAATCCATAATTTACCTACCTCTTAAGTATTATTATATTATATTTGTAAACATCTTGTAAATACTCTTAATTCTTATTGATTTTTACTTTTAATTAATATAAAATAATGTCATAAACTTACAAAAGAGTGGTGAAAAGATGAATCCAAAAAATAGAAATATAAAAAATAATAATATAACAAATACAAATCCAGTTGCTAATAACTTAAATTTCTTTTCTTCTAAAAGATTTAAAGCACTTTTACTTTGCTTTTTCTTTATATTAATACTTTTAATAGGCAGAATCGGTTATTTACAATTTATAAAAGGATCCTATTTAAAGGAATTAGCATATAAACAACAATCAACAAATCAATTAATTAGTCCAAAAAGAGGTACAATTTATGATTCTACTGGTAAAAAGTTAGCTATTAGTTCTATTGTTGATACTGTAACAATTAATCCTTCAAAGATTACAGGAAAAACTGAAGAATCTACAAAAGCAAAAAAAGAATTAGTTGCTAAGGGCCTTTCTGAAATCTTTGAATTAGACTATGAAGAAACTTTAGCTAAAGTTAATAGTACTTCTTCTGTGCAAACCATTGCAAAAAAAGTAGAACAAGATAAAATTGATAAATTAAAATCTTGGATGGATGAAAATGATATTGCTGTTGGTATAAATATTGATGAAGATACCAAAAGAACCTATCCATATAATAATTTAGCCTCTAATTTAATTGGATTTTGTGGTAGCGAAAATGAAGGTAAACAAGGAATCGAATTAAAATGGAATTCAATTCTTACTGGTACACCTGGAAAAATTGTAACGTCAAAAGATGCTGTTCAAGAAGAAATTCCAAATACTGATGAAACATATATACCAGCTGAAAATGGTAATGATATAGTTTTAACAATAGATGTTAAAATTCAAGCTATAGTAGAAAAATATTTAAAAGAAGCTGTTACAGAATTTTCTGCTACAAAAGGCGGTACTGTTATTGCTATGAATCCTACAACTGGTGATATTTTAGCAATGGCTTCTTATCCAGACTATAACTTAAATTATCCATCTGAACCAAATGAAACTTTACAAACTACTTGGGATACTTTAACTACTGATCAAAAAAATGATGCATTACAAGAAATGTGGAGAAATAGATTAATAAGTAGTACTTATGAGCCAGGCTCACCTTTTAAACTTATAACTGCTGCAGTTTCTTTAGAAGAAAATATAACAAGTGAAGATATTTCAACAGATTTTTACTGTGCAGGTCATGAAGATGTAAATGGTCAATCTGTTAGTTGTTGGTCTCAGAATCATAAAGGTTACAAATCTTTAAGACAGGCTCTAGAATATTCTTGTAACCCTTCATTTATACAATTAGGTAGAAGAATAGGTGCTGAAACTTTATATAAATACTATGCTGCCTTTGGGCTATTTAATAAAACTGGTATTGACTTACCATCAGAATCTACAAGTATATTCTTTAAGTCAACAGATACTATAAGACCTATAGAGCTTGCAACAATGTCATTTGGACAAAGAATTAATATAACACCTATTCAATTAGTAACGGCTGTATCTGCAATAGCTAATGATGGAATTTTAATGAAACCACGTATAGTAAAGCAAATTATAAATACTGATACAAATACAGTTACAGATATTGAGCCAGTTCAAGTAAGACAAGTTGTATCAAAATCAACATCTGAAAGAATGAGAGATTTGATGCATTCTGTTGTTACAGATGGTTCTGGTAGAACTGCAAATATTGCTGGATATTCTATTGGTGGAAAAACAGGTACTTCCGAACCTCCTGTTGGTAAAAAAGAAGAAGGTTATATTGCATCTTATATAGCTATAGCACCAACTGAAAAGCCTGAAATTTGCTTATTAATGGCTTTACATGATCCTCAAGGTAAACACCAAGGTGGACAAACTTGTGGTCCTTATGTTGGAAAAATGTTAGCTGAAATATTACCTTATTTAGGTCTAAATTCTAGCAATATTGAAACAACTACAGCTGAAACTACTTCAATAACTTCTGATTCTAAAATTACTGTTCCAGATGTAAGAAATAAAACAGTTACAGAAGCAAAGAAAATTTTACAACAATCAGGATTTAAAGTTAATCTTTCTGTTAATGGCGATGAGAATTCTTTAGTAGTTACAAGTCAAGTACCTGAACCTGGAACTTCAATACCAACTAATTCAATAATTTCGTTATATACTACAGAAAATGATACAAGAGTATCTGTTCAAGTTCCTGATCTTATAGGATTAACTATTGAAGAAGCTCAAAGTAAATTATTTTCTAGTAAATTAAATTTAACATTTACAGAATCATCCACAACAGGAACTATATCTAGTCAGGATATTAAGTCTGGTTCAATGGTAGAAGAAGGCACTGTAATTAAAGTAACAATAAGTTCAAATTAATTTATAAAGAAAGAAGGAATGAAATAAAATTCATTCCTTCTTTTTTAAGCATTTTTATATTCATATACAACTTTTCCAAATTTTATTTCATTTAACTTCTTTTGTACTTCTATAATGGTAATAGGTGAAATAGATATTAGTGCAACATATATCCATTGTATTCCGTTTAAAGGTACAAGTTCAAATAAATTAGAAATTCCTGGTATAATTGCTACTCCAACTTGTAATATAGTTCCAATTATAAATGCTCCTAATAAATATTTATTTTCTGTTATACCACTTTTAAATATGGATTCTTCACTCTTAATATTAAAACTATGTACCAACTCTAATATTCCCAAACTTATAAATGCCATTGTTCTTCCCACTTCTAGACTGTATTTATTACCAATACTAAATGCTAATATTGTAAGCATACCTATCATAAAACCTTCTACAAATATTTTTCCCCATAAACCATCCGCAAAAATTCCTTTTTTGGAATCCATTGGTTTTCTATTCATTATATCCTTATCTGGTTTTTCCAATCCTAAAGCTATTCCTGGAATAGAATCTGTAACTAGATTTATCCATAATAGTTGTACCGCAAGTAAAGGTGATTTTACTCCAAGTAATATTCCTATAAAGATTGTTACTATCTCTCCTATATTAGTTGAAATTAAAAAATGTATAGACTTTCTTATATTACTATATATACATCTTCCCTGTTTTACTGCTTCAACAATAGTAACGAAATTATCATCTGTAAGTATCATATCTGATGCATTTTTTGCAACATCTGTCCCATTTAGCCCCATTGCAATTCCTATATCTGCATTTTTAAGAGCTGGTGCATCATTTACACCGTCTCCGGTCATTGCAACGACCGCTCCTGTACTTTGAAAAGCCTTTACTATTCTAACCTTATGTTCTGGTGTAACTCTTGCAAAAACTGAATATCTCATAATATCTCTTTCTAAATCAATTTGAGATATTTTATCTAATTCCTTACCTGTAATTGCTAAATCATTATTCTTTAATATTCCCAGTTCTCTTGCTATTGCTTTGGCGGTAATTATATGATCCCCTGTTATCATTACAGTTTTTATCCCAGCTTTTTTACAAGTTTGAACAGCTTCTTTTACTCCATCTCTTACTGGGTCCATCATTCCTATTAATCCTATAAAATTTAGTTCTGTTTCTATTGTTGATGATTCAATTTTGCTTGGAAGCTTTTCCACATCTTTATACCCAACCGCTAATACTCTTAAAGCTTTATCTGCCATATTATTATTTTCACTTTGTATTTTTTCTTTCTTTGCCTCATTAAATTTATTTAATATACCATTTTCATAATAATTGGTACATCTATCAAATAGAACATCTGGAGCTCCCTTTGTAATTATTCTATATTTTCCATTTTCTAATTTATGTATTGTTGTCATAAGTTTTCTAGAAGATTCAAAAGGTATTTCATTAATTTTAGGATATTTAAGATACAAATCTTCTTTATTTATATTATTATCTAATGCACAATTTACAATAGCTACCTCTGTTGCTTCTCCTTCCGCTACAAATTTTGAGTTATCATTTTTAATGTTGCAATCAGTACACATACTTGCAAGCTCTAAAATAAAATTTTTATCTCCATTTATTTTTATTACCTTCATTTTATTTTGAGTTAATGTACCCGTTTTATCTGAACAAATTACTTTACTACTTCCTAAAGTTTCAACAGCAGGCAGTTTCCTAATTATTGTATTTTTCTTTGCCATTCTTGTAACACCAATTGATAGCATTATTGTAACTACTGCTGGGAGTCCCTCTGGTATAGCAGCAACTGCAAGTCCAACTGATGTCATAAACATTTCTAATGGTGGTATCTTTTTAAATATTCCTATTACGAATATAAATAAACATATTCCTAAACAAGTCCAACCTATAACTTTTCCAACCTCAGCTAATTTCTTTTGAATTGGTGTTTCAGGTGATTCATCCTCAATTATCATTTTTGCTATTTTTCCAACTTTTGTATTCATTCCTGTTTCTGTTACAATACCTATACCATGTCCATTAGTTATTATTGTTCCTCCAAAAGCTATATTCTTCATATCCCCAGTAGGTATATTTTCTTCTAAAATTATATCTGATGTTTTTTCTACGGCTATATTTTCTCCTGTCAAGCTAGATTCTTCTATTTTTAAATTATATGCTTCTATAATTCTACAATCTGCTGGTACAAAATTTCCTGATTCTAATATTACAATATCTCCTGGTACTACTTCATCATTATCTATATTAATTAGATTTCCATTTCGTCTTACTTTTGCCATAGGAGCAGACATCTTTTTTAGTGCTTCTATAGATTTTTCTGCTTTTGCCTCTTGTATTAATCCCATAAGAGCATTAAATATAACTATCGCAATAATTATTATTGAGTCAAAATAATCATTACTTCCTTCTATATAGCTGACTACTGCAGATATAATAGAAGCAATTATTAATATAATAATCATAAAATCATTAAATTGTTTTAAAAATCTAACAAAAAAACTCTCCTTCTTTCTTCCTTCTAGTCTATTTGGTCCATATCTTTCAATTCTTTTTATTATCTCCTCATCATTTAAACCATATTTTTCATTTGTATTTAAAATTTCTAAAACATCATGTATGCTTTTTGTATACCACATATTTTTATCTCCTTTGTATAATTTCTATTTATATATTTATATGCTTGTACAATTATTTTAGAACTTTAAATATTTGATTATTATGTAAATATATGCTATAATTAATTTCTAAAATCCCCAAGGAGGTATGGTTGAATGGAAAAAGAAGCAAAAAAGGTAACTCGGACAATCGCATCCTATAGTTTTATAGCATATTATGATTCGGCAAATTGCTTTTCTATAGAATTCGACACCTATTGCTTATATGAAAAAGCTGTAACCATGGTGTCTAAGTACTATGGAACAAGGGATAATGCTAATAGTAACAAGTTTAAGTTTACCCGCAAAGCTGATTTTAATGGCTTTGTAAAAAGTGTTTCAGAGCTGTTATAAGCTCACAACCATTTACAAAAAAGCACCATCGTAATTTGATGGTGCTCTTTTCATTATTTTAATTTCATAGATAATAATTTACTAATTCCGTTTTCTTCCATTGTTACTCCGTAAACAGTATCTGCTGCTTCCATTGTTCCTTTTCTATGAGTTATTACTAAGAATTGAGTTTCTTTAGAGAATTTCTTTAAATACTCTGCATATCTGTATACATTTACATCATCTAGTGCCGCTTCAATCTCGTCTAATACACAGAAAGGTGCTGGATTTATTTTTAATATTGCAAATAATATTGCTATAGCTGTAAAAGCTTTTTCGCCTCCAGAAAGTAGAGTCATACTTTGTAACTTCTTTCCTGGTGGTTGAACATGTATATCTATTCCGCATTCTAAAATATTTTGTTCATCTAATAATATTAATTCTGCCTTTCCTCCACCAAATAGTTCTTGGAATACCTCATTAAAATTATGATTTATCTCTTTAAATTTCTCGCTAAATTGATCTTTCATTGTTGAAGTCATATCTGAAATTATTTTTCTTAATTTTGTCATTGAATTTTCTAAATCTAATCTTTGCTCACACATAAAATCATATCTATCTTTCATTTGTTTATATTCTTCGATAGAATCTATATTTATGCTACCTAAATCTTTTATTTGTGCTCTTAATGTATTTACTTGTTTTTGTGTACTTGATATATTTGAAGGTCTTTCATATTCTCCTGCATTATTAGGTGTAACTTCATATTCTTCCCACATATTATTTATTACATCTTCTAAGTCTTGTGAAATTTTAGTTTTCTTTACATCCATTTTTACTAATTGTTCTTTCAACTCTTCAATTTTATTAAATTGATTAGAAATATCTTCTTCTATTTCTTCTAATTTCTTATTTTTTTCTGTTCTTAGAACTTTTAATTCCTCTACCCTGCTTCCACTATTTGCTACTTCATTTTTTACTTGTTCAATTTCTTCTTTTAATTTTGTAATATTTTCTTCTAATTGTTTATTATCTTGAATTATAGTTTGAATTTGTTTCTCCTTATTTTCTATGTTTGATTTGCTTAATTTAATATCCTGCTCTATCATTTCAGCAATTTCATTTATAGAATTTTCACTTTCTTCAAAAGATGATACTGATATTTTTAAATTTGTTATATCAAAATTTAAATCATCAATATATTTTTGATCATCTTTATTTAAGCTTGCAAATTCTTCTATTACTTGATTTAATTCTTCAGTTTCTTTTGTTAAAACTACAATTTCGTTTTGTTTTTCTTCTTTTGTTTTTATACTCTCTGCTTTTTGATCTGCAATTGATTCTAGTTCTTCTTTTAGTTTATTTAATCTCTTTTCTAGTCTATCAACATTTTCTTCTACTGCTACTAATTTTTGTTTTTCAGTTGCATATACAATATCAACCTCTTGTAGTTCTCTTTCTAAGCTTTCACTAGCCTCTAGTAAATCTTCTATTCCTTCTATATATTCTTCTTTTTCTGTTTCTACTTTGCTTAATTTTTCTTTTAATTTTTTTATTTCTTTTATTAAGTCTTCTATTTCTCTGCTTCTTCCTAAAATATTTACTGTTTTTTGTAATACAGACCCCCCTGTAATTGCCCCAGATGCATTTATAACATCACCTTCTACTGTAACTATTCTGAATGAATATTTATTCTTTTTGGCTAAAGCTACCCCTGCATCCATATTTTCTACAATTACTGTTCTTCCGAGTAAGTTTAATATAATTCCTTCATATTTTTTATCATATTTTACTAAATCTGAAGCAATTCCAATAACTCCATTTATTCCTTTACTATCAACTTTTTCTATTTTTTTACCTTTAACTGAAGTAATTGGTAAAAATGAAGCTCTACCCAGATTATTTTTTCTTAAATGCTCTACTAATTTCTTAGCTTCATCTTCTGATTCAGTAACAATATTTTGAAGTCCTGCTCCTAAACACATTTCTAATGCTGTTTCGTACTCTTTTGGAGCATTTATTATATTTGCTAAAACTCCATAAACACCTTTTCCAAGTTCTTTTATGTTTTCACAATCAACTAATAAAGATTTTACACTCTTTGTATATCCTTCTTTTTCTTTTTCTGTCTCTTGTAAAAACTTCAATCTAGAATCTTTCATTCTAATGTCATAACTAATTTTATTTATCTCATCATCATATGCTTTTATTTTATTTGTACTTTCTTGTTTTTTGTCTTTCATATCTGATATACTTCCAGATATTTTATTTCTTTTAGCTTCTATTTGTGCAAATGTTTCTGAAATATCAGACTTTTTCATTCTTGAACTATCTAATTCAGAAATTGTAGTTTGCATTTCGAACTTAACATTCTTTTCTCTTTTCTCTAAATTGTCAAAAGTTACATCTTGTGTGTTTATTTCATTTTGAATCTCATATTTTCTATCTATATTGTCAGAAACTTTTTTCTTTTTACTTTCTATTTCTAATTCTTTAGATGATAGTTTTTCTGATACTTTTGCAAGTTCTTCCTCTTTTTCTTTTAGCTCTTTTTCAAATTTTTCCTTGTTATTATATAAGTTTTCTTTTTTAGCTAATTTTTGTTCTTTATCATCTTCTAAAGATTTAATTTTAGAGTTTAATTCCTCTATCTCGTTTTTGTATCTTTCATTATTTGAATTATTATTCGCAATTCTTTCGCTACATACATTAATATCAGAATTAATTTTTTCTATTTTATTTGTACTTTCGAAACCTATATTTTGCATTTTTTCTATTTCTGTAATAAGTTCATCTATTTCTCTTTTTAAAATCTCTTTTGAAGCTTTTTTATCATCTTGTTTTTTGCATTCTTCATCATATGAATTTTGCATTATATCTTCATCATTTTTTAATTGTTCTAACTTTTCTTTATATGAATCTATATTGTATAAGAATAGTCCTATTTCTATATTTTTTAATTCTTCTCTTAAATCTAAAAATTTCTTTGCTTTTTCTGATTGCAATTTTAGAGGTTCTATGCTGCTTTCAATTTCTGATAAAATATCATTTATTCTTAATAGGTTTAGTTTTGTATGTTCTAATTTTTTTTCTGATTCTTCTTTTCTTGTTCTATATTTTACTATTCCAGCAGCCTCTTCAAAAATATGTCTTCTATCCTCAGATTTATTACTTAAAATTTCATCTATTTTTCCTTGACCAATAATTGAATATCCATCTTTTCCTATACCAGT
Source organism: uncultured Clostridia bacterium (assembly GCA_963557785.1). Taxonomy (GTDB): domain Bacteria; phylum Bacillota; class Clostridia; order TANB77; family CAG-508; genus Merdicola. The sequence continues at coordinate 45,296 of CAUWBF010000003.1, forward strand.
ATCCATAAATAGTTCTAATATATCTTTTAGTCTACAAGCTACTTTATTTATATAATATCCTGATTCACCACTTCTATATATTCTTCTAGTCACTGTTACTTCTGAATATTCTATAGGTAATTTACCATCTTGATTATCAAATACAAGTGATGCCTCTGCAAATCCTAAAGATTTTCTATTTTGAGTACCTGCAAATATAATATCCTCTGATTTTGAACCTCTTAAAGATTTTATACTTTGTTCTCCTAAAACCCATCTAATAGCATCTGAAATATTACTCTTTCCAGATCCATTAGGTCCTATAACTGTTGTAATTCCTGGCATAAAATCTAATACTGTTTTATCAGCAAATGATTTGAATCCTTGTAATTCTAGTCTTTTTAAATACATCTATTCTCACCTTTTATTCTTTCTTGTACTTCTCTATCATATATTAAATTTCATCATAAATCAACATTTTACAGCGTTTTTATCTTCTTAATTTTATCAAAATTTACAATTGAAATTTATATGTTTTAATGTTATTATATTTTTATAATATACAAAGGAGAAAATATATGGCAGAGATAAAATTTGATTTTTATGATCCAGCAGTTTTAAAATCATACAATTTAGATTCAAATATGAGATATCAATTAAATATGTTAGACTCTCTAGATGTATTTACTAGAAAGCATAGTGAAAATGTTGCAAATATAACTTGTAGATTATGCGAATATTTGCACTTAAGAAAAAGTTTTACTGTATATTGTACAACTTGTGCTTTCTTACACGATATTGGAAAAACTTTTATACCACCATCAATTCTACAAAAACCGGGAAAATTAACTGACGAAGAATATGAAACAATGAAAACACATACTATGATTGGCTATAAAATGTGTTTAGATGATGCTAAATTACGTCCTTATGCTATAGGTCCAAGATGTCATCATGAAGCATTAAATGGTTCTGGTTATCCTGATGGTTTAAAAGGAAGAGAAATTCCACTTGAAGCTCAAATTATAAAAGTTGCAGATGAATATGATGCAATTGTTAGTAAAAGGCAATATAAAACTCACATAGGAGTTACAGATACATTAAAAATATTAATAGAAAATGCTAATGCAGGTAAAAATAACCCAAGAATTGTAAAAGCTTTACTAAAAGTTGTTATAGATGATACTATTTATGAAATATTTTGCACACAAGGTTACTTAGATTATCTAAAAGAACAAATTAAACGTTTATCTCAAATTGAAGATTACTATAATAAAATGATTAATAGCAAAACAGAAAATAAAAAAAGTTATTATCATGAAGGTATGAAAATGCTTTTTGATAATGGCGAAACAGATGAAAACTTTAAAGATATTATGACCCAATATCAAGAAGCTTTAGTTACAAGAACAGAAATAATTAAAAATTTAAATAAAGAATTAAAAGAAATTAAAAAATTAAAAGTATAAGGAGTAAATATGGCTAAAGATCAATTCGATTTCTATGATAAAACTACATTAAAATCATATAACTTAGATGCTACTATGCGCTATCAATTAACTATGCTTGATTCTTTAGACCCTTATACTAGAGTGCATAGTGAAAATGTTGCTAGTATTACTTGTAGAATATGTGAATATTTGCACTTAAGAAAAAGTTTTACAGCCTACTGTACTATATGTGCATATCTTCATGATATTGGAAAATTATTTATTCCCCTTCAGATATTAAATAAGCCTGATAGGCTTACTGATTCTGAATATGAAGTAATGAAAACTCATACGCTACTTGGCTATAAAATGTGTATGGATGACCTTAAATTACGACCTTATGCACTTGGTCCTAAATATCATCATGAAGCACTAGATGGCTCTGGATACCCAGAGGGGCTAAAGAAAAATGAAATCCCTTTAGAAGATCAAATTATAAAAGTTGCAGATGAATACGATGCAATTGTTAGTAAAAGGCAATATACTTCTCATGTAAATATTTCTGAAACTTTAAAACTTTTAATAAAGGATGCTGAACCTGATCCTAAGACAGTAGCATTAGATAATGCTGCTGAAGGTGTAAAGATTGGTAGATTGAATAGAAAAGTAGTTAAAGTTCTTTTTAAAGTCGTTATAGATGATACACTTTATGAGATATCTTGCGTTGTAGGATATTTAGATTATTTAAAACAGCAAATTAAACGTTTAGAAACTATTTTAGATTACGAAAATAAAATGAATAATGCTAAAAAGCAATCTAAAAAGGACTATTATAAAGAAGGAATGCATATGCTTTTTGCTGATGGAGAAAATTTTGATAATTATAAACAAATATTAGAGGAATATCGACAAGCACTAGTAACTAGAACTATTTTAGTTGATAATTTATATAACGAAATTAAAATAATTAAAAAGCTTAGGGTTTAAACTAAAAAGTTAAACTCTAAGCTTTAATTTATAATCCGAAACTTACTCCTAATGCATTATTGATTTTATTTATTACGTCATTATTATCAATATGACCTATTCTTTCTTTCAATCTGCTCTTATCTATTGTTCTTATTTGCTCTGCAAGTACAATAGAATCTGATTTTAATCCACAGTCTTCACAATTAATTTCTATGTGAGTTGGTAACTTATTTTTTGTCTTTTGTGATGTAATCGCTGCTGCTATTACAGTTGGGCTATATTTATTTCCCATATCATTTTGTATAATTAGTACTGGTCTTATTCCTCCCTGTTCTGAACCTACTACTGGACTTAAATCTGCATAATACATATCTCCTCTTTTTATTGTCATTTTCTTCACTCCCACTAATTATTGTATTAAATGTTTTAAATACTAGTTCAAGATAAAGAAAATAGTTTTTTAAGATCTTAATTATTATTTGTACTATTTATATTTATCTCATTATATAATATGTAGATTTTTATTTTTTTGTTAATATCTTGTACTTCTAATTTTAGTGGTTTTCCAGTCTTCTTATCAATATATAACTTTTTATATATCGAATATTTGTTAGATTCATTTTTTAATTTTACTATAATTTCTATTGTATCTCCTCTTTCATCTATTTTTTTGTTTTCTGATTCATTATAATCTTTTATAAATGTTTCTAAAAAAAGATGATTTTCTGTTAATTCTTTGTAATTTTCATATATTTTATTTAATCCAATTTTTGAGTTTTCTATATTTAAATTCGTACCATCAAATGTAGTAGTAAGTCCCTCAATATTACTTGGCAATTCTACTATTTGTTTAGATATATTATTTTCTTTTGAATATTCCTGTTTTAATACATATTTGTTTGTATTTTTATTACTTTCAATTGTTACATCTATAGTTGTACTATATGAACTAATATTTAAAATATATTCTGTAATTTCTTCAGATGTTTTATTACTTATATTGTTCCCATATTTTTTTGATTTATAATTAATTTTAAACAAAATTAAAGAAATTATTAAAATAATTATTATTGCAAATATGTATATAGGCTTTTTATTTTTTTCTTTTTTATATTTATACTTAATTTTATTTTTATCCATAGTAAATCTCCTTTCGAAAAGTTTAATTTTATAGAAAATAAAAAAGAATAGATTACATTATCTATTCTTTTCATTTATATGCTTATAAAATTAAAGTATTCCGTTAAAGTATCTAGCAACTCTTTTTCAGTTTCAATTTGATTTACTCTATCTCTCATTTTACTTGAGTCTTTTAAATTTTTGATATACCAACTTATGTGTTTTCTCATTTCTTTTATTGCAACATTTTCACCTTTTTCTTCTACTTCCATTTTTATATGTTTCTTCATAACTTCTAATTTTTCTTTTAATGAAGGTGCTTCTAATTTATTTCCAGTTTCTAAGAAATATATTATTTGTTCAAATATCCATGGGTTTCCAAGAGCTCCTCTTCCACACATAATTCCATCTACACCTGTATATTCAAACATTCTTTTTGCTGTTTCTTCAGAAGTTATATCACCATTTCCAATTACAGGAATGTTTACCGCTTCTTTTACACTTTTTATAATATCTAAATCAGCAACACCTGTATAAAATTCTTGTCTTGTTCTTCCATGTATTGTAATTGCTGAAGCACCTGCTTTTTCTATTAATATCGCTGCTTCTTTAGCAACAATATTATTATCATCCCAACCTTTTCTCATTTTAACAGTTACAGGCTTTGTAGTATTATTTACTACTGCTTCTACTATTTTATATGCCAAATCCAAATCTAATAAAAGTTTACTTCCATCTCCGTTTTTTACAACTTTCGGAGCTGGACATCCCATATTTATGTCTATAATATCTGCAAAGTTGTCTACATACTTCGTTGCAGTAATCATTGCTTCTATATCACTTCCAAATATTTGGACACTTATTGGCCTTTGCTCATCTTTTATATTAAGTAATTTCTTTGTTTTTTCATCGTTATAGAATATTGCCTTACTGCTTGCCATTTCTGTAGTTGCAAGCCCAGCGCCATGTTCTTTGCAAATAATTCTAAATGCTCTATCCGTTATACCTGCCATCGGTGCTAACAAAACATTATTTTTTAATTCAACATTTCCTATTTTTAATGGTTTTAAATACATTTTCTATCCCTTTTCTATTCAACAAAAATCGCTTTTTGCCTTCTTCCGCTTATATTCATAAGTAAAGCTATTAGAATAAAGTTTGTAAGTAATGAACTTCCCCCATAGCTTACAAATGGTAGTGGTACACCAGTAATAGGTAATAATCCCATTGTCATTCCTATATTTTCTATCATATGGAACATAAATATTCCTGCTATTCCTATTGCTATATATGAACCCAAATCATCTTTTGCTGTTTTTGCAATATATATAGCCTTAGTAATCAAAACCACATAAATAATTATGATTCCTGCACTAACTATAAATCCCATTTCCTCTCCAATAACAGAAAAAATAAAGTCTGTAGTTTTTGGATATAAGAATCCTAATTGTGTTTGATTACCTTTTAAAATTCCCATTCCTGTTAGTCCACCTGCTCCAATTGCAAGTTTAGATTGTATTACATTATAACCTGCTCCCCTAGGATCTGAATTAGGATTTAAGAATACATTTATTCTTGATTTAGCATGATCCGGTAATACAAAATTATATACTATTGGAACTGCAACAGCAACTACTATTAAACATCCTATTATATATTTTTTATCAATACCTGCTGTAAGCAAAATTAAAATCATAGCTACAAGATATGCAGCTGCTGTACCGTAATCTGGTTGTTTTATAATTAATAATACTGGTATCGCTACTACAGCAATAGCTCCTAATAACTTAAGCGGTTTATTTATTTCATTCTTTCCTCTTGATTGAATTTTACAAATTACTAATGATAATGCTAATATTACAAATATTTTTGCAAGCTCTGCTGGTTGAAATGCAAACACTTTAAAATCGAACCAGCTTGTAGCTCCATTTACAGGTTCTGTAAAGAATACTGCAATTAATAAAATAATAAAAATTCCGATAAAAAATTGGAGATACTTTTGCTATAGTTTCATAATCTATAAAAATGATTGCAAACACAATAGGTATACTTACTAGAAACCATATAAATTGTCTTTCTAAGCTATCATAACCTGATTCTTGTGTTGCTGAAAAAAGCGCAATCATTCCTATAATACATAATATAACACTACAAACAAATACTCCCCAATCTATATTTTTAAAAATCTTTCTTTTCATCTACTAACCTCTGTTTTTTTATTTTATAAAAACATCCTTTATTGGTTTATGCTATCTGCTTCTTTATTTTCTTCTTTTAATTCCTCAGAATTCTCAGTAGATTCTTTTTTATTTTCTTCACTATTTGTTGTATTAACATTATCCTCTTTTACTTCTTCTACTTTTTCTTCTTTAGAATTATCCTCTTTTTCCTTTTTTTCTACTTTTGCTTTATTTTCTTGTTTAGCTTTTTTTATTTCTTTATTTTCTTCTTTTACTTCTTCATTTTGTTTTTTAGTATTTTCTTCTGCCTTTTTAGCTAATTCTGCTTCTTCTTTTTTATCTTCTTTTATACTTATGATTGGAATATTTGCATATAATGCTGGTGCACCATTTGTCCCATCCTCATTTTCTTTATTTGTTAATCTAACATCTATTGCATTTTCATCAACATCTATATATTTTTTTATAACTTCTATTATTTCTTGTTTCATCATTTCAAGAAAATCAGCAGATACATTAGCTCTATCTTGCATTAATACTAAATGTAATCTTTCTTTTGCTGTTTCTTTAGAACTAGCTTCTTGGCTTTCTGCTTTAATTAATTTTTTAAAAAATTTTGTAATGCTTTCAAACATTTCTTCTCCTCCAATTATTATATGTATTATTTAATTCTGAATAATCTTTTTATTCTAGCAAGAAGGCCTTTCTCTCTTCCAGGTATTGTTACTTCTATATTTTCTCCAAGAATTCTTTTAGCAATTTCCATATATGCTTTTCCTGAAGGTGCTTTTCTATTTGATATTACAGGTTCTCCTTTATTAGTTTGTGTAATAATGTATTCATCGTCTGGTACAACACCAATTAAATCTATTGATAATAAGTCAACTATATCATCAACATCCATCATTTTTCCACGTCTTACCATTTCTGGTCTTAATTTGTTTATAACTAATTGTGGATTTTTAATTTGTGATGATTCTAAAAGTCCTATAATTCTGTCTGCATCTCTGATTGCTGATATTTCGGCCATTGTTACTACTATAGCTCTATCTGCTCCAACAATAGCATTTTTAAATCCTTGTTCTATACCTGCAGGACAATCTATTAAAATATAGTCAAATTCTTCTTTTAGTTTATCTACTAATTCTTTCATTTGTTCTTCTGTAATTGCACTTTTATCTCTTGTTTGGGCAGCTGGTAATAAGAAAAGCTCTTGAAATCTTTTGTCTTTAATTAAAGCTTGTCTTAATTTACATTTTTGTTCTACAACATCAACTATATCATAAACAATTCTATTTTCTAATCCCATTACAACGTCTAGATTACGTAATCCTATATCTGTATCTACTAAAGCTACTTTTTTACCTTCTAGAGCTAATGCAGATCCTAAGTTTGCTGTTGTAGTAGTTTTTCCTACTCCACCTTTACCTGATGTTATAACTATAACTTCTCCCATAACTTTTATTCCTCCTTGAAGTTATTTTTTATAATAACTCTATATAAACATAAAATTTGACACTATTATAATATATGAAAAAGCTCAAAAAGTCAATGTTTATACCCCCTATATTTAAAATAAATTACAAAAAATTTACAAAATTATTACAGTATTCCTTCTTGTCGCATTTTCGACCCATCATTCTAACTTATTCCCTTGACATTGCTGTAATTTAAGCATATACTCTATTTGTAAAATTGCAATCATTTTATTGATTGACATTAAATCTAAGGAGGTTAGTCTTAAAGATATGGAAAACATGATAGAAATTAGATGGCATGGTAGAGGTGGACAAGGTGCAAAAACAGCTTCTCTTTTATTAGCTGATGCAGCTTTTAATACTGGTAAATATATTCAAGGATTCCCTGAATATGGACCAGAAAGAATGGGAGCTCCTATTACAGCTTATAACCGTATAAGCTCATCACCTATTACTATTCATACAAATATTTATGAACCTGACTATGTAGTTGTTGTTGATGATACATTACTAGAATCAGTTAATGTTACAGGTGGTCTAAAAAAAGATGGTGCTATCATTATTAATACAACTAAAGATATAGAATACTTAAAAAAAGTTTTAAAAGGATATGAAGGAAGTGTTTACACTATAGATGCTAGAAAAGTTTCTTTAGAAGCTTTAGGAAAATATTTCCCTAATACCCCTATGCTTGCAGCTATTGTTAAAGTTAGTGGTGTTATGACAGAACAAGCTTTTCTAGAAGATATGCAAGGTTCTTTTAAACATAAATTTGCTAAAAAACCTGAAGTTATAGAAGGTAATATGAAAGCATTAGAACTTGCTTTAAAAGAAGTAAAAAAAGTTCAATAATAAAGAGGTGAAATAAACAATGTCAGAAATAAATGTAAATACACCAATGGAAGATTTAACAATTGGTGGAAATATATATGAAGCTGGAAATGCTAAAAACTTTAAAACTGGTGATTGGAGAAGTATGCGCCCTGTATACCTTTCAGACAAATGTAAACAATGTGGTCTTTGCTTCCCTGTTTGTCCAGAGAATGCCATTCCAGTAGATAAAGAAACATGTAATAGAAAAGATTTTGACTTCGATTATTGTAAAGGTTGCGGAGTTTGTGCAAAAGTTTGTCCGTTTGGAGCAATTACAATGGTAGAAGAAGGATCAAATGAATAATTATTAAGAAAGGATGAAATACAAAATGGGAATAAGAGAACGTTTAAGTGGTAATGAAGCTGTTGCTACTGCAATGAAACAAATTAATCCAGATGTTGTTGCAGCATTTCCTATAACACCTTCAACAGAAATACCACAATATTTTTCAACTTTCGTAGCAAATGGAACTGTTGATACAGAGTTTGTTGCTGTAGAAAGTGAACATAGTGCAATGAGTGCTTGTATAGGTGCTGAAGCTGCTGGTAGTAGAGCTATGACTGCTACATCTGCTAATGGTCTTTCTCTAATGTGGGAAATGATTTATATAGCTTCAAGTTTAAGACTTCCAATAGTTATGTCTTTAGTAAATAGAGCTGTATCTGGACCTTTAAATATTCATAATGATCATTCAGATGCAATGGGAGTTCGTGATAGTGGTTGGATTATGCTTTTCTCTGAAAACAATCAAGAAGCATATGATAATACATTAATGGCACATAGAATTGCAGAACACAAAGATGTTATGCTACCTTTAATGGTTTGCCAAGATGGATTTATTACTTCACACTCTATAGAAAATATTTATCTTGTAGAAGATGAAAAAGTTAAAGAATTTGTTGGAACATATAAACCAGAACATTATTTATTAAATAGAAATGAACCAATAGCTATAGGTCCTTTAGACTTACAAGCTTATCTATTTGAACACAAAACTCAACAAGCTGATGCAATGAGAAATGCAAAAAAAGTAATTGCAGAAGTTGCAGAAGATTTTGAAAAAATGACAGGAAGAAAATATTCTTTCTTTGAAGAATATAAATTAGAAGATGCTGATATAGCTATCGTTTGTATGAACTCTACAGCAGGAACAACAAAATTTGTAGTAGATAATCTACGCAAACAAGGTATAAAAGCCGGATTATTAAAAATTCGTATGTTTAGACCTTTCCCTACCGAAGAAGTTGCTAAGGCTTTATCACATTTAAAAGCAGTAGCAGTATTAGATAAAGCAGATTCTTTAAACGCTGCCGGTGGAGCATTATTCGAAGATGTTACATCAGCAATGTATGTAAATGGTAAAAATGTACCAATGGTAAATTATATTTATGGAATTGGTGGTAGAGATACAAAAACTACAGATATCGAATCAGTTTATAGTGATTTAGCTGAAATAGTTAAAACTGGTAAAATTGATAATCCATATAGATATCTAGGCTTAAGGAAAGGAGATAACAAATAATGGCATATAATTTAAAAGAAGTAGTAGCAAAAAAACCTTCTAGATTTACAGAAGGACATAGAATGTGTGCTGGTTGTGGAGCTCCTATTGTTGCAAGACATATCTTAAGAGCTTTAAAAGAAGAAGATCATGCAGTTATAGCTGGTGCAACAGGATGTATGGAAGTTTCTACTTTTATCTATCCTTATACAGCTTGGACTGATTCATTTATTCATACAGCTTTTGAATGTGCAGCAAGTACTGAAGCTGGAGTTGAGGCAGCATATAAATCTTTAAAAAGACAAGGTAAAATTCCTGAAAACGAAAATACTAAATTTATAGCTTTCGGTGGAGACGGTGGAACTTATGATATTGGTCTTCAAGCATTATCTGGTGCAATGGAAAGAGGACATGATATGGTTTATGTATGCTATGATAATGGTGCATATATGAATACAGGTATTCAAAGATCTTCTGCTACACCAAGATTTGCAGATACAACAACTTCACCAGCTGGTAAAGTTTTACCTGGAAAAATGCAAGCAAGAAAAGATTTATCAAAAATAATGGTTGGACATCATATACCATATGTTGCTCAAACAGTTCCAATTAATAATTTTAAAGACCTTTATGAAAAAGCTGAAAAGGCTATTTATACAGAAGGTCCTGCATTCTTAAATGTTTTATCTCCATGTCCTAGAGGATGGGGATATCCAACAGATATGTTAATGCAAATAAATAAACTTGCTGTTGAAACATGCTATTGGCCTTTATATGAAGTTATAGATGGAAAATATAAAATTTCATATAAACCAGCTAAAAAACTTCCAATAGAAGAATTCTTAAGACCACAAAAAAGATTTAAACACATGTTTAAACCTGGAAATGAATGGATGATTGAAGAATTCCAAAAAGAAGTTGACTCAAGATGGCAAGAATTATTAGACTTAGAAGAAATAACAAATAAAGAATAATTATTTATAATTAGCAAAAAAGACGGGAAATCCCGTCTTTTTGCTGTATATACTACTCTGTAGTATATCTTAACTCTATTGTTTTTACATAACCATCATCATCTAACACACATTTTATTTTATATTTCATATCATTTGTTATTATAGATTTTAGTGAAGAAAGGTTCTCTGACGTTATTGTTGTTCCGTTAACATCTACTATTCTATCTGGATTTGCTGAATTACTATTCGCAACAATTGAAAACAACGCTAATACTGTTGAAGCAGTTGTTGTTTCGTCATCTGATGTTTCGTATGCAGTAAATCTTTGGTTAAACATTTCCTTTCCTTGATTTTCTAATTGTGATGTCATAGACTCTAGTGAATCATCTCCTGTACTACTATTTGTAGCGATTACTTCAGATAATGCCTTCCTTGCAGTATGATTTAAATAAGCTGGTATTCCTATAAATACAACTCCTAAAATTATTAATATTACCACTACAATAGAAACAACTAAAATTATTACATTCTTCTTTTTCATAATTATTACCTACCTTTTTATCTCTTTTATTAAATCACAATTTAATTTTAAAATCAATATGTCTTCACCGCTTCAATATGAATATATCTTATTTTTATAAAATTATATGATGCAATATTTCTTCCATATGAATCGAATGTATGAGTTGCTACTAATGTATTATTTATACTATGATTTTGGTCTTCTTGTATAATTAATAAACTATGTGAAAACTTTTCTCCGTCAAATCTAAGCTGTGCTAAATCTCCTTTTCTTATTTCTTCTATTTCAACCTCTTTTCCATATGGTCCTATTCCCTTATTTGTAGTTAAAAATTTATATAAATATTCTACTCCTGTCCATGAAGCAGATTTACTATTAGCATTGTTATAGTACCATCCGCAATTTATTATAGTTCATAACTTGACTTCCTGCATATATGCATTGTGACACAAAATTTGTACAATCACCTCCAACTGCATCATAATTATAGTACTCTGGATTTCTTCTATATGCCCACTTTTTAGCATACTCTACAGCTTTTTCCCTTTGATATTCTCTTTTTTGCAAAATACTCATATTCCTTTCTATTTTTGTTTTACTATAATATATACAAAATTATATTAGGATGTGCTTCTTTCCTTGATTTGGTACTGATTTTGTGCTATAATTTTTTCTGTTGTTTTTATTATCACACTGTATAAGGAGGTATTTATATGAACAGACAAAATCGTCGTCATCCAACCCATCCGCTTTTACCATTTTTATATCCGTCTAAGAAACGGATTCCGGATGCAGACAGTAAAAAACCACATACATCTATTCCGAAGAATAAGAAGTATAAGCGGTATCGAGTTTAGCCTTCAACGTTTTGCTGTAGTAAGACAAAAAAGCAGAGGAAACTATCTTAAAAGTAGTTTCCTCTGTTTTTTATATATTTTATTGTTATTCTTCTATTTCTGGTGCTTCAACTGGACAAACTCCAGCACATGTACCACATTCTATACAAGAATTTTTATCTATAACATATTGTGTATCACCTTGTGATATACATCCTACTGGACATTCTGCAGCGCATGCTCCACAACTTATGCATTTATCTGTTATTTTATATGCCATTAAAATCACCACCTTCCAATTATTATTTTTTATAATATTTCATCATCAATATTATTTTCTTCTAGTTTTGCTAATCTTTCAAGTTTCTCTAATTCTTTTTCATTTTCTTTTTCTTCTGGATTAAACTCTTCTTTTTCTACGTTTTTAATTATTTTAACATCTTTTGCATCATATTTTTTATAGAAATACCCATCTCCATCATTAAATTTTATTCTTACTTTTTCTTTTAATATTTCTACAGAATCTACTACTCCTTCGCCTTCTTCTGTTTTTACTATTGCTCCAACTTTAGGAAGTTTCTCTAGTTTTTCTTCATATGCTTCTTGTTCATATCTTAAACAACACATTAATCTTCCGCAATTTCCTGAAATTTTTGATGGATTTAGAGATAAGTTTTGCTCTTTTGCCATTTTTATTGAAACAGCATCAAAATTATTTAAGAAAGAACAACAGCAAAGTTCTCTTCCACAAACGCCATTACCACCTATTCTTCTAACTTCGTCTCTTACACCAATTTGTCTTAATTCGATTCTTGTTTTGAAAATAGCTGCTAAGTCCTTAACTAGATCTCTAAAATCTATTCTTCCATCTGCTGTAAAATAAAATAATATTTTGCTGTTATCAAATTTATATTCTACATCTGTTAATTTCATATCTAATTTATGCTTTGCTATTTTATCTAAAGCTATTTTAAAAGCTTCTTCTTCTTTCCTTTTATTTTCATTATAATGCTTTTGATCTTTATATGTAGCTTTCCTTATTACTTTTCTTAATGGTGCAACTATCTTTTTTTCTGGTATTTGCTTATTTGCAATTGCAACTTCTGCATATTCTTCACCATTAGCTGTATCAACAATTACATTATCATTTATATTTAATTTAAAATCTCCTGGATCAAAATAGTATATCTTTCCTGGCTTTTTAAATCTAATTCCTACTATATCTTTCACCTATTTAATTCCTCCCATAATTTGAATAATAAAAAGTCTATACTCATATCATAATTGCTATTAGAATTTAATTTGCTTTTTGTTTTTTCAACAATTTCCATAGAATTTATATACTTTTTATTATTTAAACAATCTTCTCTTATTCTTTGATATAGGTATACATTAATATAATTTAATATTTCCATAATATCATTTTTACTCTCGTATATTATCTCTGCTTTATTTATCAATTCTATAATATCTATGTTAGATATGTTTTTTAATATATCATTTATTGTATCATAAATTTCAGTTTTTTCTTCAAATTGTAATGCTTTTCCAACGCTACCCTCTGAAGCTTTTAATATATTTTTATTTATATCATTTATATTAAAAGATTTTAGTATATTTATAATTTCATTATCTGATAATTTACTAAAATTAATTTTTGTACATCTAGATTTTATTGTATTTAGCATTAGATTTTCATTTGATGTAATTAGTATAATAACTATGAATTCTGGTGGTTCTTCTAAAGTTTTTAGTAAACAGTTTTGAGCTTCTTTTGTCATTTTTTCGCTATCATCTATAATGTATACTTTTTTATTAGAAATAATTGGTTTTTCAATGATTTTATTTTGAATTTCTCTTATTTGTTCGATTTTTATGCTATTTCCATCTGGATTAATTTCTATAAAATCTGGATTATTTTCATTATAAAATTCTATACATGATTTACATATTTCACAAGGTTTATTGTTGCTACTTGAATCGCATAAAATCATTTTAGCAAATTCCTTTGCTATCATTTTTTTACCTATTCCTTCTGTTCCAATAAACATATAACTATGTGATACAGTACCTGAAGAAACAGCTTCTGTTAATATGTTTTTTATTTTCTCATTACCTACTATTTTTTCAAATGGCATTAATTATTCAACCTTTCCAAATACATCAAATGGCCAAAATCTTAATACGACTTTACCTTCTATTTTATCTATTGGAATACATCCAAATCTTCTACAGTCTGTACTTTTACTTCTATTATCTCCCATACAGAAAACATATCCTTCTGGAACTGTTATGTCTGAAAATGCTCCCTGTAAATTATCCGTAATAACTCCCTCTTGAAGATAGTCTTCTTCTAATTTTTCTCCATTTATATATACATATCCATCTTCAATTTTTACATGTTCTCCTGGAAGTGCAATAACTCTTTTTATATAACTTGTTTTTCCTATTTCTAATACTTCATATACAAATTTTTGGAACCAGTTCATTACTTCCTCATTTTTATACCTAGCTACTGGATTTTCTAAATCTGCTTCTGAATATGGTATATAACTTTCTGAAGGAGCTTCGAAAGTAACTATATCTCCTCTATTTGGCATCTTATTAAAAGTTCTATCTAATCTATTTAATATTAGTCTTTGGTTTTCTTTTAGTGTTGGATACATAGATGGTTGTTTTACTATTGTTGGTGTTCCAACAAAGTATCTTACAAGTAACGCTAATATAACTGCTATTACTATACAATATACCCATTCTAATATATCTTTTGCTCTATCACTTAATTTTATCATTTTAATTGTATCCTCCTTAAGCCTGCTAAAAACATATTTAAATTATATATTATCCTTCTTGTTTTATCAATGATTTTGTAGGAATTCTTATAACAACTTCAGTTCCTTTTCCTACTTCACTTTTAATATCTATTGTTCCATTATTTCTATCTAATATTTCTTTAGCAATTGATAATCCTAATCCTGTTCCTCCCATTTCTCTAGTTCTTGCTTTATCAACTCTATAAAATCTTTCAAATATTCTACTTAAATCATTCTCTGGTATTCCAATACCATTATCTATAATTTTTATATATGCATCATTATATACAAAACCTACATAAATCTTTATTGTTCCATTTTTTTCAGTATATTTAATACTATTCGTTAAGATATTTATAACTACTCTTTCTATTCCATCTTTTTCAGCCCAAACTGGAGGTACATTTGCAGTTACAAAGCATTCAACATTTTGATTCTTTTTATTTATTTCTATTTGAACTTTTTCTTGGCATTGCTTTACAAGTTCTCCTAAATCAAATTCCTCTTTCTCTGTAACATTTTGATTTTTATCAAATCTAGATAAAGATAATAAATCTGTTACAAGTTTAGCCATTCTCCTAGCTTCTGTAGATATTACTCCTAGGAATTTATCTTGAACTTCTTTATCGTAATCACTTTCAATAAGAGTATCTGCATATCCCATAATTGAAGTAATTGGTGTTTTTAATTCATGTGAAACATCAGCTACAAATTCTTTTCTCATATTATCTAGTTTTACATGTTCAGTTATATCTTGTATAACAACAATAACACCTGCCGGTCTTTCATTTTCATCTTTAAAAGGTGCAAAAAATAAATTTAAATATTTGTCTTTATTATTTATTCTTTCTTCTGTTGATGTCCAATTTTCTAGATATATTACTTTTTCCATATTAATATCTATTTTATATTTCTTAAATATTTTTTCAAATGTATTATCTTCTGGCATAATACTTAAAGCTCTTGTTGCTGCAGGATTTATTAATATTATTTTTCCTTCCATATCGAAAGCTATAATTCCGTCTGTCATATGTAGAAGAATTGTTTCCACTTGATTTTTCTGTCTTGTCATTTCATTAAGTTTCTCTTTAAGCTCTGTATTCATTAATCCAAAAGCATCTACTAATTCATCTACCTCATTTTTAGATTTTCCACTTTCTGTTTTCTTTATATCTACTGTTTCACCTTTTGAAATTTTTTCTGCACTAACTAATAATCTATTTATAGGCATAATTACAGTTTTAGATAAAAATATTCCTGCTAAAATGCAAAATACTCCAAATATTGCTAATGCTAAGATTATAGCAAATTTCATATTGTCTATATTGCCTAATATAATGTTTCCAATATTTATAGTTTGTATCGTATCTGAATTTAAAACATTAGATATACTTTCTAATATTGTTATAAAATATAGTCCTAATCCCGTTATAATTATTAGTCCTAGCATGAAAAATACAAAAACAATTTTATTTTGAATATTTCTAATCATAATTTATCCCTCTATTTATATAAAATGGTAGATGTTTAAAACATCTACCATTTTAACTTAATATTTTATTCTGTTGCTATATAATAGCCAACTCCTCTTTTAGTTATAAGTATTTGTGGATTTGATGTATCAGTTTCTATTTTTTCTCTTATTCTTCTTACAGTTACATCAACAGTTCTGATATCACCGTAATATTCGTATCCCCAAACTTTTTCTAGTAATGTTTCTCTTGTAACTACTTGACCTGGTTGAGATGCTAAGTATTTTAAAACTTCAAATTCTCTTAAAGTTAAATCCATTACTTGATCATATACTCTAACTTCAAATTTATCTAAATCTAATGTTAGGGCGCCAACTTTTATTTTGTTTGTAACAATTTCTGGTTGTACAGGTTCTGGAGTCATTACCATATTAGCTGTAACATCAGCTTTTCTTAAATTTGCTTTTATTCTTGCCATTAGTTCTCTTACACTAAATGGTTTTGTTACATAATCGTCTGCTCCTAATTCAAGACCTAATATTTTATCTATCTCTTCGTCTTTTGCAGTTAACATTAATATTGGAATATTTAAAGAATGTTTTATTCTCTTGCAAACAGACAAACCATCTAATTTAGGTAACATTATATCTAATAAAACTAAATCTGGTTTTTTCTCTAAAGCTATATCGATTGCTGATACTCCATCGTTTGCTTCTAGTGTATCATAACCTTCCTTATTTAAATTATATACTAGTATATCTATAATTGGTTGTTCATCATCAACTATTAATATAGTTTTTTTATCTCTATCTATTATATTATCCACAAAAGATCCACCTTTCATCATTAATATATTAATTAATTTATATCACAATTATTTCAAATGTACAAGTTTTTTATTAATTTTATTACAATATTATTTCAATAATTATGTATCCTATTTTCTATAAGTTAGCTGCTCCAATCATTCCTGCATCATTACCTAATGTTGCAATTTGTATATTAATTGTATTTCTTTTGTTAAATAATAAGTTTTTTTGTATTATTTCGTTTTCTAGTTTTTTTGTAATTATATCTCCTATATATACAATACTTCCTCCTAATCCTATAACTTCGGGTTCAAATATGTTTATAAGATTTGCTATTCCAAGTGCTAAATAAGATACATATCCATCTATTATCTTACTCATTTTTTCTTTTTCTATATCATCTTTTATAATATCTATAATCTCTTTGCTGGAAATATCATCTTCTAAATTATATTGATTTTTAATCTCTTGTTTTAATACTTTCATAGCTCCGTATGTTTCGAAACATCCATAGTTTCCGCATTTGCATTTTTTTCCATCTTTTTGTATAACCATATGTCCAAATTCTGTACCTGGAAATGTATTTGATTGTATTAGTCTATTATTAATAAAAGCTGCTCCACCTATTCCAGTTCCCATTGTTAAAAATATTCCATCTGAATAATCTTTCATACAACCATATTTAAACTCTGCTATTGCCGCACATTTAGCATCATTTTTTAATTTTATGTTTTTTGGAAAAGTTTGATTAATCATCTCTGCAATTTTAAACTCATTTATACCTAAGTTTACCATATTATATATAACATTATTCTTCGCAACTCCAGGTGTTGATATACCTATGAATTCAATATTTTCTATATCTAATGCTTTTTCTTTCAAAATTTCATTAATGAAATTGCAAATATTTCTTACTATAAATTCTTTAATATCAATTTCATTTATATTTATATCCATTTCTCTTTTTGATACAACTGTACCTTTATCTATAAGACCTACGCCTATATGGCTTCCACCTAAATCTATTCCTATATTCATATTATTCCTCTCTTTTTAACAAAATAGGCATATACAAATTAAGTTTGCATATGCCATTTTTGTTGTAACTAATTATTCTATTTTTGTTATAGTATAATTATCAAAATTTACTGTTATTTTGTAAGTATTTCCTTTAGATTTATATACAAGTACTGTATCAGATTCTTTTGAAAATTCGCTATCTCCAAGTAGGTCTATCAATAAATCCATTTTTTCTTTATCTGTCATTGTAGATGTTGTAACTGTTGGTTCTCCAGTTGTATTATTTATTGTTGATGTTTTAGCTTCGTTTCTTACTCCTTTTAGTCCAACTCTTACTATACTTTCTGCATAATTTTTATCTTGTGCTTCTATAACTATTGGGCTTTCAGCTGCTACCCCATTTTTTCCAAATACTAAATATACTACTGTGGCAGCTAATGCTAATAATACAACAATTGCTATAACTAATGCTACCAAAGTCATTCCTTTGTTCTCTTTTAACATAATTTCTCTCTCCCTTCTTCTGTATAACAAAAAATTATTCTTTTCAATTTTCCGTAACTTTCATATATATATTTTATACATTTATTTCAAAAAGTCAATTGCATTTTTTAAATATTTTTTTCTAGTAAACATATAAAAAAGCCATCATTTTTATTATTTGGATATAATTTAATATATCTTTGGTTTTCTATATTTTCTCTAAATTCATTTAATTTATTATTATCTGGACTTATTATTTTAAATTCACCATTATTTTTTAAGAATTCTTCGATGATATCTTCATTTTCTTCTTTTAAAATACTACAAGTTGAATAAAGAAGTTTACCTCCTTTTTTTACATATTTTGAACATGCTTCTAAAATCTCTAATTGTATTTTACTAATATCTCCTACATCTTTTTCTTCTCTTTGCCATTTAATATCTGGTTTTCTTCTCATAACTCCAAGTCCTAAGCATGGTACATCTAATAAAACTTTATCGTAACTTTCCAAATATTCATCTCTTAGTACTGTAGCATCATTTGTTTTAGTAGATATTATATTTATTCCTAGTCTTTTTGCATTTTGATTTACTAATTTTAATCTATTTTCATATAAATCCCACGCAGTTATCTTTCCATTATTATTTATTAATTCAGCTAGGTATGTGGTTTTTCCTCCCGGTGCACTACAACAATCTAAAATATTATCATTTTCTTTAGGATTTAATACTACTGCAGTTAATGCAGCAGCCTCATCTTGCATAGTAAATAAACCTTCTTTATATTCTTCTAAATTTGTTACATTTTTTACAGAATTTAAATATATAAAATCATCTAATATTCCATTTTCTAATTCTATATCTTTTTCTTCTAATCTTTTAATTAATTCCTCTTTACTTATTTTTAGTTTATTAACTCTTACAGACATCTTAGGCTTTATATTAGAATTACTACAAACTTCTTTTGCTTTTTCCATTCCTAATTCAGTAATTAATTTTTCTACTATCCATTCCGGCATTGATGTTGTTTTTGATATTCTCTCTACATTATTTTTTATATTATTTAATTCGTCTAAATCTTTTTTATCAATTTTTCTTAAAATAGCATTAACAAAACCTGTGGATTTCATAGAATATTTTTTGCATAAATTCACACTTTCATTCACAGCTGCGGATTTAGGAATTTTATCTAAATATAAAATTTGATAAGCCCCAATTCTTAAAATATTTTTTACAATTGGCGAAATTTTTTTTAATTTAGTTTTTGAATATTTTTGTATTATCGTATCTAAAGTTAATCTCCAAGTGGTTACACCATATACTAATTCTGAAATAAAACCTATATCTTTATTAGTTAATTTTTCTCTATTTGAATTTAATGCTTCATCTAAAATTATATTAGAATAAGATTTTTCTTCATCAATTTTATATAAAACTTTTACAGCTAAATTTCTTGCAAAATCTATTTTCATAAATCTTTCCTTTCATTTTTTCATAATTATACATCGTAATTGCTATTTTTTCTACTTATTTTTGTATATTAAATTAATATTTGGAAAACAATATGTATATAAAAATAATAATTTATGGAGGTTTATATATGTCTATAGAAAAACATTTACTGGTCACGGGATCATCTACAACTTCTTGGAAAGATGCTATTGTAAAAACAATTACAGAAGCTAATAAAACAATAGATTATTTATCTTCTGTAAAGATTTTAAATCAAACAGCAAGCATAGATGGAGATAAAATATCAGAGTATTTTGTAGAATTAGATTTAGGTTTTGTACTAGATAGAAATAGATAAGGAGGTGATTTCATGAATCCATTAGATACTAAACAAGATTATCAAAACTATGTAAATAAGAAATCTCCTAATTCGCCAATAGTTAAAAATTGTTTCAATGCTTTCTGGGTTGGGGGCTTAATATGTGTATTAGGTCAAATTATTATGAATATATGTAAAAGTAGAGGTTTTGATGAGGCAACTTCTGGAACAATAGTATCAATTCTTTTGATTGGTATAAGTGCTTTTTTAACTGCTTTAAATGTATTTAATAAAATTGGTAAATTCGCAGGAGCAGGTTCTTTAGTTCCTATAACTGGATTTGCAAACTCAATTGTTGCGCCATCTATGGAATATAAATCAGAAGGTTATGTTATGGGAGTTGGTGGAAAAATGTTCACTGTTGCAGGTCCTGTACTTGTTTTCGGGATTTCAACATCAATAATAGTTGGTATTATCTATTTAATTTTTAATACACAAGGTATTACTTTAGTTTAAGGAGATGAATAAATTTGCAAAAAATTGGAACTCAAACAATAAAATTTGATAATCCTCCAACAATTTTAGAAACAGCTTCTATTGTTGGACCAAAAGAGGCTCAGGGTCCTCTTGCTAAATATTTTGATCAATGCTTAGAAGATGAGTTTTGGGGTGAAAAATCTTGGGAAAAAGCTGAAAGTAAAATAATTAAAGAAACTATGAATAGTGCAGTTTCAAAATCTAAAATTGCAAATTCAGATATAGATTTTTGTTTTGCAGGAGACCTTTTAAATCAGTGTATATCTTCAAGTTTTGGTTTAAGAGATAGTAATATTCCTTTCTTTGGAATATTTGGAGCATGTTCAACTTTTGTTGAAGGATTAGGTATGGCTTCATGCTTTATAGATGGTGGTGCAGCAAAATATACTTTATCTACTGCATCTAGTCATTTTTGTAGTGCAGAAAAACAGTTCAGATTTCCATTAGAGCTTGGAAATCAAAGACCTCAATCTGCTCAATGGACTGTAACAGGTGCAGGTGCTGCTATTCTTGCAAAAGATGGTACAGGTCCATTTGTAACACATTTTACCCCTGGTAAAATTGTTGATATGGGAATTAAAGATGCAAACAGTATGGGAGCTGCTATGGCACCTGCTGCCTTGGATACTCTAATTACCCATTTTAAAGATACAGGTAGAAATCCTAGTTATTATGATGCTATTTATACTGGAGATTTAGGATATGTTGGAAAAGACATTCTAATAGAACTTGCTTCTACTAAAGGTTATAATATTAAATCAAATTATAATGATTGTGGTGTTATGATATTTGATAAGGATGAGCAAGATACTCACTCTGGTGGAAGTGGATGTGCATGTTGTGGAAGTGTATTTTCTGGATATATCTTTAATCATTTGAAAACCAAAAAATTAAAGAAAATACTATTAATTGCAACTGGTGCTTTAACAAACTCTACTACTGCTCAACAAGGAGAATCTATACCAGGAATTGCACATGCTATTAGTATAGAAATTTAATTTTAGAAAGGTGTAAACGCATATGGATTGGATGTCATTATTAAAAGCTTTTTTAGTTGGTGGTATTATATGTGTCATTGGTCAAATACTTATTGATAAGACTAAGCTTACTCCTGCAAGAATTCTTGTTATTTTTGTAACAACAGGTGCTATTTTAGGTGGACTTGGAATATATAAATATATTGTTCAATTCGCAGGTGCTGGTGCTACTGTTCCTCTTACAGGATTTGGATATAACTTATCTAAGGGTGCAATAGAAGGAGTAAAAACTTCTGGTTTAGTTGGTGCATTTACTGGTGGCGTTAAAAATGTAGCTGGTGGAATTGCTGCTGCAATTTTCTTCGGATATCTAGCATCTTTAATGTCAAAACCAAAGATGAAAAAGCAATAAAAATAAATACACAATATGAACTTTTCAGTTCCTATTGTGTATTTATTTTTAACTCTATTATCTCTTCTTTTTATTTGACAAAATAAAATAATCTATGTATAATAAACATAGAAAATGAGAAACCACAAACGTGGTTTGCCATAAATTGTTTTATTTAAAAGCGCATCCGACTTGTCCAGTTACAGATGCGTTTTTTCTTTACTAAAAATTATTATCAAAATAATAATTAAAGTAATTGCTATAATAGTTACATTTACTAGTCCAAAGAAAAGTAAGTGTATTATTGTTAATAATGATTGTTCTATCATAGCACCACCTCGCTTTCCACAGCTATTAGCTGTAATATGTAAGGTGGCAAAACACATCTGCTTATTCTCATTTTCTATGTTTAAGACTATACAGTATTTTTTAATATAAAACAAGCGAACATCTTAATTTTTCTATATTTTTGATTCACAATATTTACATCTATATATTCCTTCTTCTCTATTGCTTAGGATTGCTATTTGATCTAAACCTCTTTCAACTGATGTAATACATCTAGGATTCTTGCAACTAACTACATTTACTAGTTCATCTGGCAAGCTTGGATGAATTTTATTTATCTTCTCATTATTTTTTATAACGTTAATTGTAGCATTAGGAGCTATATATCCTAGCACATCCATATCTATATCTATATTTTCATCTATTTTTATTATGTCTTTCTTACCCATTTTATTACTTTTAGCATTTTTTATAATTGCCACTGAACAATCTAATTCTCCTAATTTTAAATAATCATAGATTTTCATTGATTCTCCAGCTTTTATATGATCTATTACATATCCATTTGTTATACTATCTATATTCATATTTTTCTTCCTTTCTGACTATTTAATATTAAGTAATTTTAATATTAAAGCCATACGTATATATTTACCATACTCTACTTGTTTAAAATAACAAGCTCTCTTATCATTATCTACTTCTGGTGCAATTTCGTTTACTCTTGGAAGAGGATGTAATATGCATAAGTCTTCTTTTGCATTTTGTAATTTTTCATTATTTAAAATATAGCAGTCTTTCAATCTTATATAATCTTCTTCATTTAAGAATCTTTCTTTTTGAACTCTTGTCATGTATAAAATATCTAAATCTTTAATATTAGTTTCTAAATCTGTTACTTCTTTATACTCTAAGTTATTTTTTTCCATAACTTCTGATTTTATATAGTCTGGCATTTTTAATTCTTCAGGTGATATAAATACAAATTTTATATTTTTGTATCTAGCTAGTGCCGTTACTAAAGAATGTACTGTTCTTCCAAATTTTAAATCTCCACAGACTCCAACTGTAATATTGTCTAATCTACCTTTTTCAATACTTATTGTTAGTAAATCTGTTAATGTTTGTGTTGGATGATTATGACCGCCATCTCCTGCATTAATGATTGGTACTTTTGAATTCATTGTTGCAACTAAAGGCGCTCCTTCTTTTGGATGTCTCATTGCAATTACATCTGAATAGCAACTAACTGTTTTTATAGTATCTGCTAAAGTCTCTCCTTTAGTTGTTGATGAGCTATCAGATGATGAAAAGCCTAATACTTGTCCTCCTAAGCTTAGCATTGCTGATTCAAAACTTAATCTTGTTCTAGTACTTGGTTCAAAAAACAATGTAGCTAATATTTTTCCTTTACATTTTTCTAAATACTTTTCTTTATTTTCTATAATATCTTTTGCAACATCAATTAATTCACTAATTTCAGTTTCTGATATATCTTCGATTCCGATCAAATTATCCATTTCATTTCTCCTTTTTAATTACTATTTAATCCAAGATTCGTCACTTGGGTTATTTCTAAATGCAATTAATCTTTCTTTATCTTCCTCTTTTATATATCCTTCTTCTGCTGCTACGTCTACTAAAGTATCAAAGTTTGATAAACTTACATTTTTAACATCAGCTTCCTCTAATCTTTCTAGACTTCTTTTCATATTATATGTAAATATACTTGCAATTCCTAAAACTTCTGCACCTGCATCTCTTAAGATATTTACAACATCTACAACACTACCTCCTGTAGAAATTAAGTCTTCTACAACTACAACTTTTTGTCCTTTTTCTAATTTTCCTTCTATTAAAACTTTTCTACCATGATCTTTTGCACTTCCTCTTACATATCCCATTGGTAAATTTAATATATCTCCTGTTATTGCAGCATGTGCAATTCCTGCTGTACTTGTTCCCATTAATACTTCTGCTTCTGGATATTCTTCTTTTATAATTTGAGCTAAACCATTTTCTATTCTTGTTCTAACTTCTGGAAAACTTAATGTTAATCTGTTGTCACAGTAAATTGGACTTTTTATTCCGCTTGCCCATGTAAATGGATCATCTGGTCTTAAAAATACTGCTTGTATACTTAATAAATCCTTTGCAATGTTTTTTTCTAACTCTTTCATTTCCATAATAATTCTCCTTTTATACATAATTTTAATATATTAATCTAATTAATCACAAAATTCTAGCTTGCACCTATTGTATGCATCTACTGGATTTTCAGCTTTTGTTATAGGTCTTCCAACAACTATATAATCAGAACCTAATTCTTTTGCTTTTGCAGGAGTTGTTACTCTTACTTGATCTCCTACATCATCTGTAGCAAATCTTACTCCTGGAGTAATTGTAAGGAATGCATCTCCACAAACTCCTTTTACTTTTCCCGCTTCTAGAGGTGAACATACAACACCATCTAGTCCAGCTTCTTTTGTATTTTTAGCATATTGCATTACAACTTCATCAATTGGTCTTTCTATTAGTAACTCTTTTTGCATTCTTTCTTCGCTAGTTGATGTTAACTGTGTAACGCTAATTAATAGTGGTCTTGTTCCATCCTCTTTTGTTAGTCCTTTTATAGCAGCTTTCATCATATCTATAGTACCTGCTGCGTGAACATTACACATATCTATATCTAATCTTGAAAGTGATGCCATAGCTTTTTCTACAGTATTTGGTATATCATGTAATTTTAAATCTAAAAATATTTTATGTCCTCTTTTCTTTATTTCTCTAACTATATCTGGTCCCTCTGCATAAAATAATTCCATTCCTATTTTTAAGAATAATTTTTCATCTTTAAATTGATCTAAGAAATTTAAAGTATCTTGTTTACTTTTAAAATCACACGCTATAATTACATCTTTTCCCATTTTTATAATTCCTTTCTATAATTAATGTGCTTTTCCTATAATTTCGCTTAAATTTGTTATTCCATATTTTTTCATTGCACCTGGAAGATTTTCTATTATTTCTTTACAAGCATATGGATTTTTTAAATTTGCTGCACCAACTTCAACAGCGGTAGCTCCTGCAAGCATCATTTCTATTACATCTTCTGCTCTTTCAATTCCTCCAACACCTATAATTGGAATATTTACTGCTTCATATACTTGGTATACCATTCTAAGTGCAACTGGGAAAATTGCGGGTCCTGAAAATCCTCCCATTTTATTTGCTACTACTGGCTTTTTAGTTTTTAAATTTATTCTCATTCCAAGTAAAGTATTAATTAAAACAATTCCATCTGCTCCAGCTTCTTCACATGCTTTTGCAATTTCTACTATATTAGTTACATTTGGTGTAAGTTTTACATATAAAGGTTTTGTTATAACGCTTTTTACTGCTCTTACAACTTCTCCTGCAGCTTCTGGACTTGTTCCAAATGCCATTCCACCATTATGTACATTTGGGCAACTTATATTAAGTTCGATTATTCCTACTTGTTCTTCCTTGTCTATTTTTTCACAGCAGTATTTATATTCATCTATTGAAAATCCGCTTATATTTGCAATTACTGGTTTTTTGTAACATCTTCTTAACCTAGGTAATTCAGATTCTATTACTTTTTCTATTCCAGGATTTTGTAGCCCTATAGAATTTATAAGTCCATCTTTGCATTCTGCAATTCTTGGTAATGGGTTACCATATCTTTCGTCTTTTGTAGTTCCTTTAAAAGAAATAGAACCCAATATGTTGATATCATAAAAATCTGCAAATTCATATCCAAATCCGAAAGTACCACTAGCTGGTATTACAGGATTATCTAATTTTATTCCACTTAAAGTTACAGATAAATTTTCTTCTACCATACTATTTCCTCCTTTCTCATTACTGGTCCATCTTTACAAATTCTTTTATTAACATATTTGGTTTTGCATGTACATCCCATGCATGCTCCAAAACCGCATCCCATACGTTCTTCAAAACTAAATTCTCCATCACCTTCAGCTACATCATATACTGCTTTTAACATATTCATTGGTCCACAAGCATAATAGTATGTGTATCCACCTAAATTTTTTATTACATCTGTAACAAAGCCTTTAGTTTGATAACTTCCGTCAACTGTTGAAATATATACTTCCGCTCCTAAGTTTTTAAATTCTTTTTCATAGAAAACTTCTTCTTTTGAACCAAATCCTAATACAACAATTGGTTTTGCCCCTAATTTTATAAGTTCTTTGCATAAATTGTACATTGGGGGAGTTCCAACTCCACCTCCTATTAGTAAAGGTCTATCTCCCGCTTTCTTTACAGAAAATCCATTTCCTAATCCTGTTAAAATATCAAGTTCTTTTCCAACTTGGAAAGTAGACATTTTCTCTGTTCCTTCACCTAAGATTTTATATATGATTGTTATAGTTTTATCATCATAATCACAAACTGAAATTGGTCTTCTTAAATAAAATCCGTCTAATTCTATATTGATAAATTGGCCAGGCCTTTGTATATATTGTGTATCTCCTTCTAATACCATCCTATATACTTTTTCTGCTAATTTTTTATTTTCTCTTATTATATACTTACCTTTTTTATACATTTTCACACCCTCTTATATGTATTTTATAGTTCTTCAAAAACTATATTTCCTCCACAAATAGTCATTTTACATTTTCCATATACATTATTCCCATCAAAAGGTGTTGCTTTTCCTTTTGATACAAATGTATTTGAATCTATATTATAATTTTTCTCTAAATCATATACTGTTAAATCTGCTTTTTCTCCTACTTTAATTTCTGTTCCTATTCCAAATATTTTTCTTGGATTAGTATTCATCAATTCCAATAGTTTTTCTAAAGTAATTACTCCTGTTTTTACTAAATTTGTATATAGTACTGGGAATGCTACTTCTAGTCCTACAACTCCCATGCTACTACCTTGCAATCCTTTACTTTTTTCTTCTTCTGAGTGTGGTGCATGATCTGTAATAATCATATCTACTGTTCCATCTAATATTCCTGCTATTAATGCTTTTCTATCTTCTTCTGATCTTATCGGTGGATTCATTTTGAATCTTCCGTGTTCTTGTAAATCCATATCGTTTAATGTTAAATAGTGAGGTCCTGTTTCGCAAGTAATATTTACTCCTCTTTTCTTAGCTTGTCTTATTATTTCAACACTTTCTTTTGTAGAAATATGGCATACATGATAATGACATCCTGTTTGAGCTGATAATTCTATATCTCTTTTTATTGGTCCCCATTCACTTTCTGAACAAATTCCTTTATGTCCATACAATTTTGCATATTCTCCATCGTGTATGTAACCTCCGTTTAGAAGTGAATTGTCTTCACAATGTGCTACTATTTTTTTATTTAAACTTTTAGCTTGTTTCATTGCTTCTTTCATCATTTCTTCACTTTGAACACCATGTCCATCATCCGAAAATGCAATTACATAGTCCGCCATTTTTTTTAAGTCTGCAAGTTCTTCACCTTTTTCACCTTTTGTTATTGTACCATATGGATAAACATTTATTTTTGCATCTTTTTTTATTGCATCTAGTTCTATTTGCAAATTTTCCATACAGTCTGGAGTAGGTTTTAAATTTGGCATTGCACAAATACTTGTATATCCACCTTTTGCTCCTGCCATACTTCCAGTTTCTATTGTTTCTTTGTATTCAAATCCTGGTTCTCTTAGGTGAGTGTGAACATCTATAAGTCCTGGAAATAAGTATAATCCTTCTAAATCATATACTTTATCAAATTCTTCTTCATTATTAGCTTCTGAAATTTTGCTAATAACTCCATTTTTGACTTCTACATTGTTTTTCTCAAACTTTTCATTAGTAAATATTAAAGCATTTTTAAGCAGTATTTTCATATTAACCTCCTTTAAGATTTATCAATATTTTTATTTTGGTTCATTATATATAAACATCAAAATTTTATCAATACAAAATTAAATAAAAAAAATACATTCAAATTTTAAGTTATATTACTTAAATTTAAATGTATTTTTTATTAAAAATTCTGTTTATATTTTCATATGCCATAGAACTTAGCATATTCTTTGTTTTAACATTTAGATTATTATTTTTATATATTGAATCATGAACTAATTCTTGTGCTATTTTCATTTTCTCCGTTTTTATTTGGATTTCTAGAGGTATCTCTTTTTCTATCTTACAGTTTAGATGTATACTCTGATATCCAAATTTAGGATTTTTTATATAATCTTCTTCTATACTATTTGGAAATACTTTTTGTAAGTCTGCTTCTATTTTATATGCTTCTTCTATATCTTTAGTAATAATCATTACTCCAAGTAAATCACTTATTTGGTCAGCATACTCAAAATTTCTAATATCCAATTTTTGGATTGCTGAGTCTTCTTCTTTAATTCTTGTTTTTATATAGACATCTGGATATTTTTTAATAACATTTTCTATATTATTTCTTATCTTTTCATCCAATTTTTCTTGTCTAATATAGTTTATTTGGTATATTAATTTTTGTTTTTCATTCTCTGTGCACATAATTTTAAGAAATTACCTCCTTTCATATTTATTAATATATTCTGTTTAACTATTTTTGATACATTTTTTAATGTAAAAAACTAGTTTTCTTTTAGAAAACTAGTTTTGTAATTTTATTATTACTTTTAAATTATGCTTTTTTTGCAACTTCAGCTAATTCTGCAAAAGCTTTGCTATCTGTTACAGCTAAGTCTGCTAACATTTTTCTATTTATAGAAACATTAGCTTTCTTTAATCCTGCAATCATTTTGCTGTATGTTAAACCATTTTGTCTTGCAGCAGCATTTATTCTTGCTATCCATAATTTTCTAAAATTACTTTTCTTATCTTTTCTTCCTACGTAAGCATACATTCCTGATTTCATAACAGCTTGTTTAGCCATTCTGAATCTATATCCTTTTGCTCCAAAATATCCTTTTGCTTGTTTTAATACTTTTTTATGTTTCTTACGAGTTATTATTGCTGTTTTTACTCTTGCCATTTTCTATTTCCCTCCTCTAATTCTAACCTTAACTATTAATTTCCATATGGTAATAATTTTTTGATTCCTGCTTTACATGTGTCATCTGCATAAGCATTAACTTTTCTAGACATTTTTTGTCTTTTAGTTTTATTTGCTAATAAGTGTCTTCCATTTGATGTTGTTCTTTTTACTTTTCCTGTTGCTGTATAAGAATATCTTTTCTTAGCAGCTTTGTTTGTTTTAATTTTTGGCATAATAATCTGCTCCTTTCTATTTTTCAGCTTTTTTAGCTAGTATTGTAAACATATTTCTACCTTCTAATAAAGGTTTCTTTTCAGGTGTTGCTACATCTTCTAAATTCTCTATAAACTTATTTAATACTGCCTCACCCATTTTAACATTATTTAACTCTCTACCTTTAAATCTTACTGTAATTCTTACTTTACATCCATCTTCGATGAATTTTCTAGCATTTTTTGTTTTAAAGCTAAAGTCGTGTTCTTCAATGTTAGGTGTTACTCTAATTTCTTTTACTTCTAAAACCTTTTGTTTCTTCTTTGCTTCTTTTTCTTTTTTTGCTTGTTCAAATTTATATTTACCATAGTTCATTATTTTACAAACTGGTGGGTTTGCATTTGGTGCAACTAATGCTAAATCTAAATTTTTTTCAGATGCAATATCTAGAGCTTTTTCTATAGGCATTGTTCCTAATTGTTCTCCATTTTCAGCAATTAAGTTTACTTCTCTTACTTTGATTTTTTCGTTTATGAGTAATTCTTGTTTTATGTTAAAGCACCTCCGTTTTTTTATTTTCATTTCAAAAAAAATGAATTAACTTTAAAGACAAAGTTAATCCACACCAAATAATTATTCTAATTCTAACTATTTTTTACCTTTCTATGCATTTATAGATAAGGTGGAAGTGGATGACTTCTTCTTCAACGTAAACAATAATACTATAAATTTATTTCAAAGTCAATAGTTTTTCCAAATTTTTCTTAAATTTACTTGACTTTTTTTATGTAATGTATTAGAATTATTATGCTTATATTGTGATATGACTATAAATTTATTAAACTTCTCCCCGGTAGTTTAATATTTTGTTAGTTTCATATATATTAAAAAATTTATTAAACAAATTTGAAATGGAGGGTATTTTTACCATGAACAATACAACATATAGTATAAAAGAAAGTGAAATAGAAAGAAAATGGTATATAATCGATGCAGCAGGAAAACCAGTTGGTAGAATTGCTACTGAAGCAGCTAGATTATTAAGAGGTAAACACAAACCTACTTACACACCAAATATGGATGCTGGTGATCACGTAATAGTAATTAACTGTGCTGAAGCAGTATTTACAGGAAAAAAATTAGACCAAAAAATATACAGAAGTCATTCTGGATACATTGGTGGAATGAAAGAAACTACAGCAAGAGTTATGATGGATAAGAATCCAGAAAAAGCTATGATGCTTGCTATAAAAGGTATGCTTCCTCATACTTCTTTAGGAGCAAAAATGCTAAAGAAATTAAGAGTATATGCAGGTAGCGAACATGAAAATATGGCACAAAAACCAGAAATATGGAATTTTTAATGAGGAGGAAATTTTAAATGGCAAAGGCAGTATCAGAAAAAATAATGTTCTATGGAACAGGTAGAAGAAAAAATGCAATAGCTAGAGTAAGATTAGTAGAAGGTAAAGGAAATATTACTATAAACAATAAAGATTTAAATGAATATTTTGGAGTTGAAACTTTAAAAGTTATAGTTAAACAACCTTTAACAGTTACAAATACTTTAGATAAATATGATGTAATTTGTAAAGTACAAGGTGGAGGCTTCACAGGTCAAGCTGGAGCTATCCGTCATGGTATTTCAAGAGCATTACTAGAAGCTAACACAGAATACAGACCAGCTTTAAAATCAAACGGATTCTTAACAAGAGATCCAAGAATGAAAGAAAGAAAGAAATACGGTCTTAAAAAAGCTCGTAAAGCTCCACAATTCTCAAAAAGATAGAATTAAAATTTATAAAAACCTTAGAAGGAAAACTTCTAAGGTTTTTTTATTCGTATTTTACATCTTATATCTATTCTTTTAATAATTCATAAGTTTTCTTATAATTTCCTTATCTTCAATTTTATTTATTCCAAAACACTTTTTACCTAAATCTTTAATTGAAGCTCCACAATGATATAATTCTTTATTATCTATTACTAAAAATCTATCATGAAATTTATTTGATTTTGCTACTTTTAATACTGGATATTCCTTGTTAAATTTTTGTATGTCTAAACTTGATATATTACTCCTGTCTGATGTTAAAATAACTACTTCCACATTATTTTTCTTCTTGGATAACATCTTTAAAATACTATCATCAATGTAATTATCAATAATTAAAATTTTTTGATTTGCTTTTTTTATAATATCTACAATTAGACTATATGCATCATAAATTTGTCCTTCAAAAAATATCTTTTGTTTTATATTTTCTTCTCTTTGTAAAAAATTAAACACTTTATCAAAATTTTTCTCGTTTTCTAATTGTTTATATTCTAAAGTTGTTAGTCTTTGAAATATTTGCCCATTATACATAATGAATTTTCTCATTTCTATAAATGCTTTTATTATATTTATACTCATATTGACTGCTATTTCGTTTTTTAAGATTCCGGCTAGCATTGCAATTCCCTGTTCAGTAAATACATATGGTAAGTATCTTCTTCCTCCACGAGATTCTTTTACCTTTTTATTATTATTTTTTGAGGTTTCAATTTGAAACCTCAAACTTTCTAGTTCTATTTCAGTTAACTGAAAACAAAAGTCCTCTGGAAATCTTTCTATATTTCTTCTTACTGTAAGATTTAATACTTTAGTTTTATAGTGATATAAATTTGCTACATCACTATCTAACATTACTTGCTTTCCTCTTATTGTATAAATTAAATTTTTAATATTTTCTATTTCATATTTTACTTCATTTAAATTTTCATTTGTTGGTGCGATATTATTCTCTTTTAACATAATTATCACATCCTTTATAAAAATCAGTTATGTTATAGAACTTTTGTTTGTATATGTCAATATTTTTATTAATATTCTATAATGCTGTGATGTGTTTTTTGCTTTTTATGTAAATTTGTGTTATAATATATGTATTAAACATAAGGAGGTACACATAATGTACAATTTAGAAGACTTAAAGAAAGTAGCTCGTGAGGATGGCATCGATGCTGTTATTAAATATTTATCTTCTCTTGAGAACTTTTCAGAAGAAGAAATATCTTCTTTGAAGGAGCAACATATCCTTTCAGAAGACGGTTATCCTTGCCTTAGCTTGATTTACTCTTTAGTCGCAATAGCAGAATAATATTTTATGCTATTACTGCCCCTCTTTCGAAAGATTGAGGGGACTTTCTTTTTATATTTATATTATGCATATAATAATAAGAGCCTATCTTTTTTGATAGACTCCTAATTATTTATTCTTCCTCTTTTATATTTAATTTGTGTTCTTAATCTCATCTATAATTTCTTTTCCAGTCATCTCGCAAGGCACATTAATTCTCATCTGATAAAAAGTTAATTTGTTCTTCCCTATGTTGTTGCTTTTCTTGAATATTTTTTAGCATTTGGCCATTCATTTCATTTTTATTATTTTTTATATAATTTTCTGTACTATAATAATTTTCTTTTAAATTTTCTAAATGTTCTTCTGACGTAATATATTTGTCTCCGCCTTTAATTTTATTCTCTAAGTTTTTTATTTCTGCTTCACGAATTTCTTGAATTTTTCTAGCATTTTCTTTATTTTCTTTATCTCCTATATTTGAATATTGTTCTAAATGCCTTTTTGTTCTAGTATGTTTTTCTACTAAGTTTTCCAAGTTTTCTATTTGTCTATCTTTTTTTTCAAAATCTTCCATTATAAAATTCCTCCTTTTTCATAAACTATAATTATATGATTTACTTTTTTCAGAATTTTATATATAGAAATTTATGTATATGTATATTCAGTTATTAAATGAATTATTTTTATATTAATTTTTTAAAAAAGCTTAGGAATATTACACTCCTAAGCTTTTACTCATATTTTTTATCTTTTACAACTATCTTTTAAAACTTCGCAAATATCTTCTAGTGCTTCTTCTATATCACATATTGCTTCTTTTATTTTTCTTTTTCCTTCACAACTTATATTGTCTTCAAGGCATTTTACTCCTCTTATAATATCATTTAATCCTTCTCTAATATCGCAAATTCCTTCATTGATATCTCTTACACACTCTTCTTTACAGCATTTTTTTTCGCAACAGTTGTGCTCTCTTTCTTTACAACAATCTTTTTGACACATACAAATCAACTCTTTCTAATAATTTACCTAACTAAAGGTATAATATAATATATGCAAGTAATTCTTAATATGCTACTCCATACTTTCTAAGACCGACTCGCTATTAGTTAAGTTATCAAAATTATAATATGTTGAAGGCGTTGTTCCTACTATTATATTTTCTGCTAAAACAACTTGATTAACTATCTGCTCCTCTAGTATATTAAATGGAGTTAATATACTTACATTACATTTAACTTCTAAATATATTCTATGTAATGTTTGATTTATACCAGCTTGAGTAAATTCACTCTTATAATCTGTGAGTACATCTCCTTTTTCTGTTATTCTTAGTTTTACATATGGTCCTCTGCCTGATAATAGTTTATTTCCTGTGAATGTACCTAACTTTATTCCTATATCTTTCCCACCTAGTTTATCCATCTCAGTTTGTATTTCTATAGCAATATCAGATATTATCTTATTTATAGATACAATATTAGATTTTACCATAGTAACATTTCCATTTTCATCCTTAATAATCGTAGCTAAATCCTCATACTCATACTTTTTCATAACTTCTGTCGCTTTATTATTTGATATTTGAGTTGCCACACTTCTTGCCTCTTTTATACATATTGTGTTAAAAGTTGGCTCTATAGATTGTATACTCTTAATCATTGTTATTACTGCAATTAGTACAATAAATAATATTTCAACAGTTTTCTTTATTTTTAGATTGTTTTTATTATCTTTTTCAAATTTGCGCTTATATAATATAAATCGTGGTATCCTTATTCTTTTTCTTGAATAAATTTTATCCAATCTTTCTTACAACATACCTTGGAATTAATAATTGCTGACCTGGATATATCTTATTTTCATCTTCTATGTCGTTTGTTCTTACAATATCCTCTACAGTACTTTTAAATGTTTTGGCAATATTCCAAAGAGTATCTCCTTTTTTTACAAAATAAATAATTATACTATATGTAATATCATTTCTTAGTTCATCTGATTCTATATCATTTATTACATTTATCTCCATACTTCTAAACATTTTAGTATCTATTTCTAATGTAATTTGTGCATCTATTCCTCCATCTGATAAAACAATAAAATTATCATCTTTTATAGATATTGTTGTATCTATATTTGCAACATTGGTAACCCCACAAGATTCTATCTCATAATTAAAAGGTATTTTTTCTATTTTACTATCTAATCTAAATGAATTACTTGATGCAAAAATTATTGTCGCTGTTATATCTCCTTCATAAACAATTCTTTCATTTATAATGCTTACATTATTTATTGAATACTCTAAAGCTGTATTATATATTTTATTTCCTGCTATTTCTTTAGCCTCTATTCTTTGTTTTACAGTACACATATTTACAGATTTTGTAAGTTCAGACATAGTTGTAATTTTCTTTTGACTAAATTTTATTTCTTGTTCAGGACTATATAAATCTTGAATTAATGCTATTTTCTTATTTTCATATACACAGCTTGAAAGTTCTAATTCTACTTCAATATAAATAGAATGTTCTTCAACCTCATTAGGTCTAACTGTTATATTTTTTGTAGTATAGTTTACATCACAGAAATTTTCTTCTGAAATATTTTGTATATCTATAAATCCCATAACTGGTATATTTTTTTCCACACAATTTATCCTATTATCTTCTGTTAAATACATTATATTTGCTTTTACTTCTGCTTTTGCAAGAATTTTGTTATAACTTATTTTAAAATCTCTGTTTATAACTCTGATTTCTGCTTTTAGCACTTCTACTAAATTATCTACGTTTTCTATACTTAAAGTATCTTTTGCAAATACCTTTGATTCTCCCTTTCCAATTAACGAATTGATAGTCATATCTTTATTTAGTTTTTGCAATCCACTTACATTTCTAACATCCTTTAATATTTGTATGTCGTCTCTTGAATAGGTCTTAACTTCTACTTCTAAATATGCTTTTACATTTACTTTTCTTCCGTTTATAACATTACAGTCCATTGTTTTTAAATTAATTTCTAAACTTAAATCCATTTCACTATTACTATTTGTAAGTTCAATGCTTTTACTAAAATCTAAACTTGTATTTAATGATCTAACTCCTCCTTCTTCTGTATCTGAAAGATAAATAATATATGCATCAATGCAACCATCTATTCTTACTTTTCCATCTAATATTTCCTTTTTATAAATACATACATTTCCGCTTGTATGTATACTACTTACTATGTCTGGTTTAACATCTGGAACAATTACATCATTTTCTATTATTAAATTTTCACATTTTCTTTCTACAACTCTATTCACACATATATTTTCGCTTTCTATGTCGACCTTCATAAATTTCCCTCCTTATTTTTTCTTTATTAGATTATATTAAGAGAGACAAAAAAAATTCCTAATTGCTTAGGAATTTTAATTATTTTTTATATATTTACTTTTTTTGTAACTTCTACTGGTGGTATTAATGGACTATATTCCTCTCCATCAAATACTTGTACATCTACAGTTCTTGTTAGTACATCTGTATAACTATAAGTTACATTTCTATTATTTTCCTCATATTTTACTACGAAAATATTTGGATATGCTTTTTCTATTGTAGCTTCTTTTTCAAAAGATTTGCTTCTACCTAAAGAACCTTTAACAATAATCTTTTGACCTATTTTTTCTCCTATGTCAGTTTTTAGATTTGCTATATCATCTCTACAAATCATGTCATCACCTACTTTACTAAGATGACTTGATTATATCATTTGGAGCATAAATTGTCAAAAAAGCATTGTTCCTGTCAAGTGGCTATTATTCCCTATTTCAAAGGTTTTTCGCTTTTAAAATTGTATTTATTACAGTTATGTTACATTATTGTTACAACATTATTACTTTCTTCTTTCCGTTCGCTCCAACTCCACCTATACCACTTGTTCCATCTCTTAAGTCTGGTGCAATATCATTTATAGTTATATACTTAAAATTATCTGTGGTAGCTACTCTTTCTGCTACTATAAGTGGATCAGCAAAATCAATTAAAACTCTAGCTGGTGAAGACGCAAAATTTGCACCAGCACTCATAATAGCTTCATAAAAACTTTGACAAGCCCCTGCAAAAATTACTAAATTATTGTTTATATCCCATCTTCTAGCCTCTTGTACAGACTGTATGAAATATTTTGAATTTTTGTAATTATATATATCGTTATACCCTGTTTCGCTTTTAATCATTCCATCATGTCCGTGTTATAACTAATATATCAGGCTTATATTTATCTAATAAGTTTCTTACAAAAAATGGTTGCTTTTTCTCTTCAATATTTTTTACTATCGCCTCTAAACCTATATTTCTATAATGTTTATACGACTTCTCTGTATATCTTTTATCCCCATCTAAATGTAATATCTTTCCTGTTCTTACATATTCTCCACTTCTGGCATCTTTTAAGTTAATCAATTTAAATATATTATTAACCTTTTTAGTCTTATTGGATATATTTGCTATCCTTTTGTTTAATTTTCTATCTATGCTTTTTATATTTTCTGCAACTCTTAATTTATCCATTAGCTCCAAATCATCAAGTGGAGCTGTGGCTTCTATTCTTATTGTCATACCTTTTAGTATAGCAATCTTTCTATTATTTTCTTCTATTATTCTATCTACTATAAAAAGGATATCACTTCCATATGATATTCTGCCTACAATATCACCTTTACTTACTTTCATAAAATATCACCTCAAATTAACACTGGCTATTATATTTTATGAATTTTTTGTCGATTTGTGAAAAAACCAAGGTATGTATTTTATACCCTGGTTATTCCTTTAAATTTTTAATATTCTCTTTAAGAAATTTATAAATCTCTGATAAAACCTTTCTTTTTTTACTTCTACAGGTAAAATAGTAGCTTCTTTATTTGCTCTATCTTTAAATATATCATCCGGATTATATTTTTGTCTTTTTTCTTCTTCTAGAATTTTTCTATCATATTCTTCTTTTGCTAAAATTCTTTCTCTTTGATATGGCGTAGCCCAATAGTCTCTAAATATATTTGAAAATATAGCTTTTGTTTCATCAAGTAATTTTTGTTCTTCAAAAGGTTTATTAGTATCTATTTTAAAATTATAATTTGTATCCTGCTTAATTTTAAACATTTCTAACATATTCTTTGGTATTTTGTTTACACTTTCTTTTGGTACATATTTAAGTATTTCTAATACCTCAGTATATGCTTTTGAATAGATTGTATTTTCCATAGTTCATCTCCACCTATGTATTAAACTTATCATATATTATATCTTTTTTCAACTAATATCCATTTATTTACAGTCATATCTTTATTTTCGTGCTTATTTGTGATATAATGAAGAGTATGAGGTAACTATTAACATCCTGTTTTAAAAAGGAGGCGTAAAATGGAAAATTTCCATAAGCTCAAAACTCTCGATGAATATCTTGATGGCATCGAGGAAATTACCGGGTATAAGAATCACTTAGAGGATTTTCTAACCCACATTAATACTATTCCCAATGTTGAAGAACTGTTCATAAGTATTGCTAAAGAGAAACCAAAATGGATCGAACTTGCGGATAGTACCCCACCCCAAGCTTACATTGATGTTATAAAACTTAATCAAGATTCTACTTTACCGGATGACGAACTTTCTTTATGCATTTTTGATACCGGTAGGCTACCTGTAATCAAGATTACCACATACATTCATAAATAATAAGTTTTTCTTGGGGTTATAAAGGGTGACAATGACTTAGGTTGTTGTCGCTCTTTTTATTTAATATCTAATCATATTAAACTCCTTTTGCGAATACAATTAAACAACAGTATTTACAAGGGGGTTTTTCATTTGGGAAAAATGTATATAGAAGAACGTGCAGTAGAACTTGCCGAATATATTATAAATAGCAAAGATACTGTAAGAGGTGCTGCTAAAAAATTTGGTATTAGCAAGAGTACTGTGCATAAAGATGTAAGTCAACGATTACTAAAGATAAACCCTGCCCTAGCTATTCAAGTTCGAAAAATACTTGATGAAAATAAAGCTGAAAGACATATCAGAGGTGGTATGGCTACTAAATTAAAATATAGCCACCATCAATAAAAAATGACTATGTAATTTCTTATTACATAGTCATTTTACTGTTTATATTACTTAAATTTCCATAAAGATTTCTACAAAAAGATATCCATATTCTTTATCTTTTACTACACTTATTCCTGTATATTCATATCTTTCCTCTAATATATTTTCTCTATGTGATGTAGAATTCATCCATGCTTGTACAGCTAAAGTCTCATTAGCATTTCTTGCTATGTTTTCTCCAGCCATTTTATAGTTTATACTATTTACTTTAAGCATATTAAATACATTTCCATATTTGTCAGAATTGTGTGATATATAGTTTTCTTCTAGCATATCATCTGTTTTTAGTTTAGCTAGTTTCATTAATCTACTATCGAATTTTAGCTTTGATAGTCCTTCTTCTTCTCTTTGTTTATTTATTAAATCTAACACTAGTTTTTCTGATTCACTATATTGTACATTAATTGTATAATCTTCTACCTTAGTTTCTGCTTCTCCAAACGCATTAACAGCATAAAAAATATTAAAGAATATAACTATTAAAATTGTAGTTATGTATCTCTTCCTTATTAATAATTTAACATCCTTACTCATTTTAATCTCCTAAATAAAATATTTATAAATATATTTTTTCCTTAGTTAAGATTTTTATTTAATTTTTCTTTAGGTTAGTCATTATTAAATTAACTATTAATTTTTATTTTGTGTCTACAATGTTCGCATGAGTAATCACGAACATGGGAATTATATCATCTTATGTTAACTTTGTCAATGTTTATGTAAATTCATTTTGTTTGCAATAAAAAAGAAACCTTAAAAAGGTTTCTTTCTCTAATATATATTTTTTTATTGTTCTACATTATTAATTTTAGTAACTCTACCTGTATTTATTTCTATCTCTGCACTATTCTCTAAAGAAGATATATAATAATATTTATTTCCATTTCTATTTATCTCTATTACATTTACATTATCCTTATTTAAGTCTTTTTCTCCTAAACTATTAAATATTATTATAGCCTTTTCTCTTGCCTCAGATATAGAAATTTGATAGTTTTCGTCTATATTCTCAGTTCCATTTATAATATTACTTAATTCATTTCTTACTTTATTCTTTGCTTCTATACCTCTTTGTATTTCCTCTTCTGATGGATTAGGATTATATGCTTTCTTATATAAAAAATATCCCCCTAATATTATTAATATTATAAGTAAAATAATTACTATTCTCTTTTTCATTAGTGTTCTCACCTCTATTATATTTTATAAAATTATTATACCTATATACATAAAAAAAATCAAACTTTTTAAATAATAATAAAACAGTGTAGTATTTTAACTACACTGTTTTATTTATATTAATGGTTAACGTAAGCTTGGTTAATCTTAGATACATCTAATAATTTAATCTTTCCATCTCCGTTCATATCTGCAGCTTTTAGGTATATACCATCAAGTTGAGTCTTACCTACGAAATGTTGATTTACTTTAGATACATCTAACAATTTTATTTCTCCGTTTCCAGTAACATCTCCTGTTACAATTATTGTCTTAGTTATTTCTTCGTTACCTTTTCTTGCCTTTATAACCATTCCAGTTCCAACATATTTTGTTGTATCTGTAATTTCGTTACCATTCTTATCATAAACTGTCATTGTTCCGTTAGATTTCATATTAGCTAAGTAATCTGCAATTGATGTCCAAGCTGGAACTCTTTCTACATAATCATCGTTTACTGTATAAACATCTGATGTTAAGTATAAGCTTTCACCATCTATACTTTGGTTTGTAAAGTTAACTTCAATCATAGACTCATTTGAATTTATTACAGCTATAGCATCTCCGGATTTTACAGTTACATTTTTTAATACTTTTTCTTCATAAATTGTTTGTACTGTTGCATTTATTACTTGTGCATCTGTAACCTTATTATATCCTGTTGGCTCCTTAGTTTCTTTTATTGATATATCGAAATCTGTTCCATCTGGAATAGAAAGTTTATTTACAATAGCTTGACCAAATTCATCTGTTTTTAGTTGTAATGTATTTTCTTGTACAGTAACATCAAATTCTGTATCTTTAACGGCTATTTTATTACCGTTTTCATCTATTTTATTTACTATTAAACTATATATTCCTTTTTCTTTTTCGTTTGCTATGTAAATTATAATCTTATTATTAGCTTCATCATATACAGGGTATGTATTTGTTGCTCCTAATATTGTGAATCTTCCTGTTTGTGAATTTCTAGATAATGTTACCGTCTTACTATTTGTATCTTTCTTGTATCCATCTCCTGGTAAAATTTCGGTTATATCAATAGTTATACTTCCAGAACCATTTATGTCTTTAATTGTTGCCATACCATTATTATCTGTAATAATTGATTGTGTTATTTGTGATGAACCAAGTTCTTGTGTTACTGTTACATCAAATGATGCATTTGGTATAACTATACTACTATTAGCTTTATCTGTGTTTATAATTTCTATATTATATAAAGGTACACTTAATGGTTCTTGTTCATTGCTTACTTCTAATTGTATAAATTTATCTTTTTGTTCTGTAAGTAATATCTTATCACCAGATTCTTCTACATCTGCAATATTTCCATTAGAGTCGTATTCTATTTTTATTGTCATATTTCCTTGTATTGATTTATATCCCTGTGGAGTTCCCTCTTCAGTTAATGTATATGTATATGTTCCTGCTGTATCTTTTTTATCTACAGCAAAGTATGCTATACCTTTACTATTTGTAGTTACTAAATCATATTTATCTGGATTACCAATAGACTCATCTACTAATTTAAATGTTGCACCTTGTATACTACTTCCATTATTTTCATCTACCTTATGAATTGATATACCAATCTTATCTAGTTCATTTGGTACATGTGCTTTTACTAATCTGTTAGCTGAATCAATCTCTAAGTTTTCTGCACCGTCTTGATTTTGTCCTAATGTTGAACTTACTTTTTCTAATCCATTTTCAGATTTATTTACAGTAAATGTAAAGTATCCGTCTGTACTTCCTAATTTATATCCATTTGGTGCCATTAACTCTATTAGTTCAACTTTAATATCACCTTCACCAACTACTTTAGGTATTTCTATACTTCCAGTAGAATCTGTAGTTAATACTTGATATAATGCTCCACCAATTTCTGGAGTTATTTTTACTTGGAATGATACATTTTCAATTTTTACACTACTATCTACAGCATTTTCTTTTATAATTTGTAGCTTAAATGGTCTATATCCTTCCTCTATTATATTTACTACTTTAATTCCTATTTTACTACTTGTTCTTAGAGTTTCTATCGCTCCACCTTTTCCATCATTTTGATCTTTTCCTGAAACTATATTTACATTATTTGCATCTACTTTTCCATCTTCATCTGTATGAATTCTTATTACTATTGGTTGAGCTTGTTTATATCCTGTTGCTTTTGTTTCTGTAAGTGTTACTAAAATATATGAATTAATGTATGTAGTAGGGAATGATAATTGTAATTTTCCGCTATCATTTGTTGATATTTTTCCTAAACTTGTAAGTGTTGAAGGATCTCCTTCTACTTGAGTTGTAGCAGTAAATTCTATACCTCCTATAGGATTTCCATCTTCATCTACTTTATCTACTTCAATTGCTACTTTTGGTTCATTTATTACTAAAATTTCAAGTTCTCTTGTACTTGCGTTTGCAGTTGCAATAACACTATTGTTATTTGATGCTACATTTGTAAGTACAGGTCTTGGTTCTAGTGGATTGCTTGTATCTGTTGTAACAGTAAATGTAATTTCTGCACTACCTATATTATTATCATATCCTTGAGCTGCTTGAGTTTCTTCTAGGTCTATTTTGATATTACCAGTTGTTTGTATTCCTCTATGTTCATATGCACCTTCTTCTGATACAACTCCTCCAATTGTTATATCTGCAGTAGTTACTGTAGCTGGATCTATAGGAATTCCTATATCAGTTGGTACATTATCTACATATGTTTGTAATTTAAATACTGTACCATTAATTCTTGTACCATTAGAAGATTCTTTCATAATCTTAATATGCCATTTATTTAGGTTTCCGAATCCGATAAATGCACTAAATTCATAATCACCATCTTTTGTTTGTTGTAATAGTCTTTCTGAACCTGCCTCGTTTGTTACTTGTGTTATTTTACCATGTTTATCAAATTCTACTACTACATATACTTTATCTATTGGAGTATATCCTGTAGCTGGTGTTATTGTGTCTATTTCAAATACAACCTTTTTATTTATAAAGTTATATGTATTTCCTAAGTCTATACTTAGATTACCTGTTTGGTTATTATATGCATAATTATTGTTATACTCTACAACATTTGTTGTTTGAGAAATTATTGTTTGAACACTATCAGATATTTCACCATAGTATGCTTTAATTTTTTGATCAGCATTTAATGCTAAAATACTTGTATCATCTATATCAACATTGTTAATATTTAATGTTAATTTGTTTTCATTATATATGTAAATTATTACTTCACCAGTTATCTCATCTATTTTATATTTAATATTATCCGTTGAATCATTGTATGTTATTTTATATTCATTTGATGCCTTAGTAACTTTAATGAAACCAGTATTTGTAACATCGGCTGCATATCCTGCTCCTGGAAGTTTCTGTTCATAATCTATTTCTAATAATCCTGGACCTTCCATTGAAATTACTGCTTCACCATTTGTATCTGTTATTAATTGTGTATTATTTATTGTTTCATATCTATCTACAACTGTACCATTTCTTGCAACTGTTACATCAAATTCTGAACCTTGTATTGGTACATCATCTCCAGAATCTTTGAAACCTTTATCTAAGTTAACAATTTTAAATTTAACTTTATCATCATTCTTTATTGTTATTTGGATATGTTCCATTTCTCTACTTTGATCCATTGTTTTTAAGTTATATAAAGCATTTACATTTGGATCGTTACTTGGATCTATTGTTACTCCATCAGGTTTTTGAAGTATTGTTACAGATTGAACTCTCTTATCAGAAGAGAATGTAACTTCTATTATAATATCTTCTATTGGTCTATATCCTTCTGGTGGGTCAGTTTCTGTAATTGTATATCTAACTTTTTGAACACTTCCACCTATACTTCTTGTATAAGTTGTCATCTCACCATTTATATCTGTTCCACCATTCCATGTATTAGTTGCATTTCCTCCGATAAGTTCTTCTTCTGTAATTTTGAATGATACTCCTTGTAGTGGAGCGCCAGTATTACCATCTATTTTATAAATACCTATACCTAGTTTTGTTTCTAATTTTACGTTTACTTTTACTCCTCTAATTTTTGAATTACTGTATAAGTCTGTTGAATAGTTTTGTTCCAAGCTTGCAATGTTTGAACTAGCAATATATGTACCACTTTCGTCAACAGTTCCTGCAGTACTATATTTTACTATAAGTGTTAATGGATCGATTATTGCATATCCACCAT
The DNA here is from genome assembly GCA_963557785.1 of uncultured Clostridia bacterium. Taxonomy (GTDB): domain Bacteria; phylum Bacillota; class Clostridia; order TANB77; family CAG-508; genus Merdicola. The sequence continues at coordinate 89,654 of CAUWBF010000003.1, forward strand.
TTGTAGCCACTTGTTTAATTGTATAATGTACTACTGTATTTTGTTCTGCTGTTTTTATAGGTATTATAATATCACCATTTGAATCTGTTAAAGCTGTTACTCTATTTACATATCCACTAGGGTCTGTAATTTCAAATCCTAATTTTTCTATTGGTTGATCATATGTTTTATCTGTTGCATGTATTTTTACCATTAAGCATGGTTTACTCTTAACATTTAATGTAATATTAGCTGTATTTTGGTTAGTTGTTTGAAGTATTGGTGGTACTAATTCTAATCTATCTGGGTTTGTAAATTTACTTGTATCTACACTAATTGTTCCATTTGTGTCATAGTGTACAGTAAATTGCATATCATCTAATGTTTCATATCCATATTTAGCATCATCATTGTGTATTGTGTATACAACATCTTCTCCTGTGTATACTTTTCCTAAAGTAATTGGCGTTCCTATAGTAGATGTTGTTCCAGCTGATGAATTTGCTTGAGTAATTATTGCTTGAGTTCTTTCACCTTTAGATGATGTAATTGTATATTTTCCAGATATTCTTTCTGTTCCTAAATAGTAATCTGTATTATATAATATAATTCTTGCTATTTTCGAACTTTTAATTTCTACATTTAGTGTTCTTGTTCCTGTTCCAGTAATTGTTATAAGGTCTGGATAGTTTGTTCTTGTAGAATTTATATTTCCTTTATTATCGTATGTTACCCATACTTTCATATCTGTTGGTAATGTTTCATAGTTATAGTCTATATTACTATTTGTTTCACTTATTCTATATTCTACTTCTGTTCCATCATCATCTGCTATTCTTCCTCCATCAAAAGTTACTTCTCCGGATGTATTGGTTGTACTAGATACTGTAGAATTTCTCATTCTATTAGATGAAAGTTCTATTCTCTTTCCAGACATACCATTTCCACTTGCACCATCAGTACGTTTAATATTAACAGTTAAATTTGGAATATATTTTATTTTAATTTCTACTCCTGCTCCACCATTTGGAGAAGCTGTTTCTATTATACAGTTTGCTGAAATGTATGGGTTATTATTACTATATGCAACTGTATCTACATTTCCGTTTTGGTCGAAATGTACACTTATATTAACTGATTCTGTTCCATCTCTGTAATATGTCTGAGTAGAACCACTTGGTGGTGTTGCTGCACTTATTAATCTTACTTCATATGTTAACCAGCTGTTTGCAATATTAGTTCCTAATATTCTAGTATCTGATCCCCAACTGCTTGCAGTAGAAGTATCAAATGTTTCGCTCTTTCTATTTTGATCTTCTCTTATATATACTTGAGCTCCTAGTTTTATACTTTCGTCATAAGCATCCACTGTTTCAACTTTAACATTAAACTCTCTCTTACTCTTTATTTTAATTTTTATTGTATAGTCATCTACTCTTGTAAATTCAACTGTAGTTCCATCTGCAGTGCTTGTACCATTTCCTAAGTTCGTTATATCTCCTTGGCTGGCTATTAATCCATCTTCATTATAGAATACTCTAAATCTTATATCTAATATTTTTCCGTATCCTGTTGGAATACTTGTTGCATCTTGAGTAATTGTATAAGTTACATTTGCCCTCTTAGGTACAGAATCTATTCCAGTTTTTGCAGTACCATCATTTGCATCTGTTGTTAATGTTATTGGATTTGTTATACCTGTTGTTCCTGTTAGTGTAAATGTACTTTGAAGTTTAATAGTATCATCACCTTGGTCTACATTTTCTATTTCAAATGTTATTTGAGGATTATTATATACTTCTATTTCCATTACATATGTAGCTGTATTAGAAGGTTGAAGTATTTTGTATGCTACATTTATAGTTGCATAGTTTCCTCCTAAAGATGAAATTCCACTTAAACTTAATTTTCCATTTTCATCAAATTCTAATCTTAATGCTATAGTGTTTATTTGTGCATAGCTTCCTTGTACATTACTTTGAGTTATAGTTAATGTTGCTCTTTCGTTTGCTGCTCTCTTACCTAAACTTAGTGTTAATTCTCCATTGCTATCAGTTGTTCCTGTTGCACTAGAAGAACTTAAGTTAGCTGTAAAGTCTGATATAATATAATCTGCATTATTTTCTCTATTTACATTCTTAATTTTTATAGTAAAGTCTTCAGATTCTTCATATTTTATTTTTAAATCTAAATCATAATGCATTGTTTTATCTACTGATGAATTTAATTCAACATAGCTATTTCCATATATAATATTTATTCTTTGTCCATTCATATTGTTTGTTATATATCCATCTGGATCAAACATAACTTCAAATCTAGCAATTACATTATCTTTATTTCTATATTTATATCCTGTTGCAACTTGTTTTTCTACTATTTCATAAGTAACCATTTGACCTGCAATTGTAGCTCCCATATCTGCATGAGCTATATATCCATTATTTGTAATTACAGTTCTAGCTGTTCCCGCTGTTGGAGCACTTTGACGTATTTCATATTTCATGCCTGTAATACTTGTTCCTGTAGTTTCGCTTATAGCTTCTATACCTACTGTGAAGTTTGGATTACTTTTTACAATTATACGTACATCTACTGTGCCATATAGGCTTGATGAGCTTTGTATAAATTCAAGTTCTATGTATTTTTGTGCAGCTGTGCTTACAGTTCCGCCAATTACTTTTCCATTGCTATCATATTTTAAAGTAAATGTTGCATTTGTAATTTTACCAAATCCGAAAGCTGGAGTTGGATTGCTTATTTCATATGTTTTTTCTATGTATGATGCTCCATTTTCTGCTCTATAGTATGGTCCTACATACATATCTACTGTTCCAGCTGTTCCTGTTTGTTTTGTATCGCTATATAAATTTGATTTTCCTTGTTCTATTATCTTAAATGTACTATTTACTAATTTTTCATTTGCATTTTCTATATTTTGATTTTCTACTTGCATTACAGTTTTACGTTTGTTAACCATATCTATTTGGAAAGTATAACTTCCACTTAGGTTATTTAACATACTAGTAGAGCTTTGTCCTGATACTGGGTCTGTTATTTTAACAGATCCATCTGTTGGATTTTGTAAGTACATTTCTTTTATAGTTCCATCTACGTCATATTGAACTGTTACTTTTATTTCTTGGTCACAAATCATATATTTAGGATCTATATCAGTTTGCTTTATAGAATATGATATTGTTTTTCCAAAGAAATCTTTATCTGGTCCTAGATCTGCTTTTCCTGTTCCGTCTACTACTATTGGATTTCTTTGTCTTGGCGTCGTACCACTTATAGTGTAATTTACTTCATATTCTGCATGTGCAATATCTTTTGTATTATCATCTTCATCTTTATCATTAATTACAACTATTTCTCTATCTGATGGTACTGTAAATATTTCTATTTCCATATTATTACCATCAGTATCTGTAACTGTAGTTGTTACTGCATACTTATTTTGAACCATAATAGGTGTGCAGTTTGCTATAGTTCCATCATCTGCAAATGTAATGTTAAATGATATATCATCTATTATGTCATAATCTGCTGGTGCTTTTACTTGTTTTATTGTATACGTCATTGTTTCAGATCTATATACTTCTCCAACTATTTCTATTACTCTACCAGAAGCATCTGTAGCTCTATTTGTATCGCTTACTTCTGCATATTGGTTTTGTATATCAAATGTTGCTCCACTTAAAGGATATGATACTGAGCTATCTGTAGATTTTAGAATTACTTTCATTCTGAATTCTTCTGTTTTTATTCTTATATTTATATAGTTACTTTGTGTATTTAAATTTGTTCCTTCTATGTAGTTATCTCCACTTAATGTTGTTACAACAGATCTATTTATAATATTTCCATTTGAGTCTAAATCTATATCTACAACTGTAGCATTTGCAACATTTCCATAAGCATCAAATTCTACTTCTATTTGACCTCTTCTTGTTTCTATATTTCCTGTTGTTTCATATATAGTATAAAGTACTGTTTCTCTTTTATGTTCTTCTTTAAATCCTATTTTGATTCTATTATTATCATCTTGTATAGATTTTATAGATTCTTCTTGTGTACCATAAGTACCATCTGCTTGCTTAACTTGTGAAATTCCCCTAAACTCTTTATCATATACATTATCGCGTTTCTTTATATCATATTTAGTTAAATTTATAGTAAATTTAGGTTTTAATTCATGTCTTACTTTAAGTGCTATCATAGTTGAACCTATAGGATTTCCATCTATTTTAACTACGTCGTCTCCTCCAATAGTTTGAGTAGATAATATTTCTGGTCTAGATTTTATTTTTCCTTCTTCATCATATTCAACTTTAATTACTATATTTCTATTTGGGTTGTATGACTGAGAAGTTTGAACTTCTTCTAATGTATATATTATAGTTCTTAAAGCATGAGATTTGCCCATATATGCTATAGACATACCATCACTTTCATTAGATGTTCCTGAATATATTTGTTCTTTATAATCTAAGTGTGCATTTTCATATTCATCTGCATCCCAAGACGTTACTTTATATTGTGTGCCTCCAACATATACATTTTCGTCTACTGAATTAACATTTTCTATTTCTATAGAAGGATGGTCTGTAAGTTGTTTGTTCTTCATAGTCATTGATATTGAATGTTCTTTAAAATCTGAAGATACCGTTACAATTCCACTTTCAGGTTCACTAACTAGCTGTGGTGCTACTGCTAATTTTCCTTGATTTGTAAACATTACTCTTACTTTAATGTCTTTATATGCTAAATAATTATCAGGAACATATTTTTCTCTTATAGTTATATCTACAGTTTTTCCATAATATGTATTTGATCCTGTAATTGGTAATACTATTTTTAATTTTGTTTTTCCATCTTTATCTGTAAGTTTTGAACCATATGTATCTACTTGTCTTCCTGTAGATAAATTTGCATCTGTAATAATTACTGTTTTTGTTTCTAGTTCTACTCCTTCTAATGGGTTTCCATTTTCATCTAATTTTTTAAGTTCTATAGAGAAATTGTAATCCTTTTCATTATATATCGTATATTGTAATTTTCTTCCTGCTATTGTTGCTTCATCTAATGTAACATTGCTTGGTGTACATTTTTCCTTATAGCTTTTAATGTTACCATCATCATCAAATTCTAGTTCTATCTCTATACTTGCTGTTGCTGGGTTTGTATAAGTTCTACCATTTAAGCTTCCAACTCCATCTTGAGTAATTGATATTACTAATTTTCTATTTGCATAAATATTATCTAAAGTTACAACTCCTACACCATTTGCAAAATTAACTGTTTTTAAAGGCTCTACATTATATGTCTCTTTTCCTGTTTTCTTATCTACTTCTGATATTACTATTGTAGCAGATCCAGAATCTAATAAATTAAGTGTATCAGCATCTTTTAAATATAATGTTATTTCTAATGGGTCATTTATATTATCTCTATTAATATTTGTATTTAATAGACCAACATTTAATGTATTTGTACCTCTACTATCGTAGTTATATCCTCCTGCTATAGGTTGGTTTGATGAAGTAGCATTAGAATTTATATTTTCAACAGGTGTGTAAGAGTATCCATTTGCATTATAGTTCCATGGATTATTAGTTTCGTACCATGTAGGATATTTCCAATTAGGTGATGTTAATAGTCCTCCAGCACTTATTCCAGCTACAGCAATATCATCTAAAGGTACACCTTGTGTTACACTTCCTTCTATTATCTTACCTTCATTATCAAATTGTACTTCTATTTTTTTAGTATCAAATTTTTTATGATTATATGCTGGTGTTTCTTGTATAATAGTAAATTCTACCAATTTATTATTATAATTTTTCTTAAAGTTTGCAGTATTTGTACCATTTACATCATTTATTGTTGTGTTCGTTCTAGCAGTTCTTTTTTCATATATATCATTTGATGTAACACCATTTTCGATTAATCTTGCTTCTACAGTTATATCTGTTTTTCCTGTTGTAAAATCAAATTTAAATTTATCACTATTTCCATAATATGTGTTTTTAAAGAATATTGGTAATTTCTGGTCACCTGTAAGTGTATAGTATTCTGTTACTTGATCATAAGTCCATCCCCACCACCAATGCCAGTACCAATTTCTATGTGTATATGATCTAACCCATGTACCTTGTGTTTTATTAAATATTTTTAATTTAAATGTAGCATTAGGATCATCTTCGGCTGGTATAGAATCATCTTCTTCATATACTTTTGTTATTACTACTGTATAATCTTGTGTAGCTGAACCATCCGCATTTTGTACTTTAACATTAACTGTTGTAGTATCATTTACTAATACTATTTTTGTAGTTTGAGTATTTACAGTAAAGTCTTCCCCTGATATAGAAACTAAAGAAGTTGGGTCTTTTGTTATTACTGTTAAATCTGTTTCTGTTGCAGTTTCTGAAACTCTAACTTCATACTCTGTACTACTTGTTACTGAACCTTCCTTTGTAGTTCCGTTATCTGTTGCTTTTACTTCTTGTATTTGAAGGTCATCACTAATAGAACCAGTATTATGATCTGATTTTATAATGTTTAATGTATATGTTTTATCTTTTGTACCATCACTACTTTCAACTTTTATAGTTACAGTAGTAGTTGGATTTAATAAATCTACTGTTTTTGTTGCAGTTCCTGTTACTTCTGCTTCTGTATCTATTGTTACTTTTGCGTTACTATCTTTAGGTGTTACTTTTACTAATGTATCTAAGTAAGTATTTAAAACTTCTACTTGATATGTTAAATCGTCTACCTTATATGCTGTATTTGTAGTAGTTGTTCCTGTTGAATCTGTATTCTCAGTTTCAACTTTTAATAATTCTAGTACATCTGTTGTTGTAGAAGAACCTCCACCACCTGGGTTGCTTGGATCTGTTGGTGTTGTACCTCCACCTCCTCCAGGATTACTTGGGTCTGATGGTTTTACTTCTTCTGGCTCTTTTGCAGTTATTCTTATTACTAATACTTTTTTAGTTGTTCCATCTGATTGTGTAACATCCTTTACTGATACTTGTAAATCTGAAGAAGTTGAATTTGGATCCCAAGATAATGTTCCATCAGCAGCTTGTACTACTGTAACAACTTTCATTTGTTCATCTTTACTATATCCTAATGCTTCTTGAACCTCTGTTAATAATATTGTCGTTTTTGATTCTGTTAGTTGTACCATTGGTACTTCTATACTACTATCAATTTCTTTATTATCACAAGTTAACACATTTGTTCCAAATGGTCTAACTTCTATATCATATTTAGAACCTGTAACAGGATTTCCATCAGAATCTACTTTCTCTATATCTATTCCATATGTTGATAAATCTACACTTTTGTCTTCATTATTTCTTATTGTTAAATCTACAGTAACTTCATTTGTATCTGCATTATATGTAGTGTTTTTATTTCCTAATAATTCATCTCCTGTAAGATATGTTTCAGCAGTATATTTAATTATTTTATCAACTTCTGAAAAACTAAATCTAATAGTAAATGGCTGTGTTGGTAATTCATATCCAGGATATGCTTTTACCTCTTCTATTTCAAATACTTGGTCTACTGCATCTCTAACTATCATTACAGGTGTTTCAATATATCCAGTAGGATCTGTTATAACATTTTGGAATTCACCTGTATTTGTATTTGTTACTTTAAAATAAACTCCTCCTAATAGAGCAGAACCACTCATATCAGTTTTTGTTATTCTAAATTTAACTTTTGGGTATCGTAGTGATATACCTTCTTCTTCAATATTAATTTTAATATTGTTTTGGCTATCTACTATTACATTACCTCTATCTAAGTTAACATATGTGCTCTCAACTGGTACTAGGTTTCCTGCACTATTTAATTTCAATGTTAATTCTTTTGTTGTACTATCTAATGTGTATCCAGGAGCTGCTTTTACTTCTGTAATTTTTATTGTAATAGATGTAGCATCTGGAACACTTAAACTAAATTGTCCATTTGAATCCGTTGTATAAGTATTTGTATAAATTGTTCCATCATCATTATTTTTCATTCTTATTTTATATGATGATCCTTCAATTGGATAAGCTGTTTGCGCTTCTTTTTTATTAATTGTAAGTGTTGTTTCACCTGTTGTTTCTTTTATAGAAGTTGCAATTTCTACTTCTGCAAGTCTTCTAAATAGGTTGTCACTATCATCCTCTCTCCATCCTACTGTTACTCCAGTAGTTGTAGAAACTTTTTGAGCTGATATTGCATAACCACTAGCATCGAATGTTATAGAGAATAATATTGATGAAGGTATATTTGTAGAGCTTTGATTTACTGGTACAATTTTGTATACTATATCTCCTTGACCATCTGATTTAACACCATCTATTCTAAATATACCATTTTCATTTGTTGTTCCTGCACCTATTTTTGTATTTCCTACTAATTTGTATACCTCAAAGTTTACTCCTTCTATTGCTGTTGAAGAATTTTGTGCATCACATACCTTTATTTGTATAGAGTTCGTACTAGATTTTTTAGCATTTGTAAGATTTACATATACTATTTTGTTTTCAACCTTATCAAAAACTCCAGCAATTGATGATGGATTATATGTTATTGTTCCATTATTGTTTTCTATAGTTATATATCTATCTGAAGTTGTAATAGAATATCCTGTTGGAGCTCCTTCGTGTACAAATGTTAATTTAATTTTTCCTAAACCGAATAAATTACTAAATACTATATTACCATTTGAATTTGATGTTTGTGCATCTGTTACATATGATAATCCTGCATCTGTTTCTACTTTTACCTTATATTTTGAACCTTGTATTTTAGTTAGTGTATTATCTTCATCTGATATATTCATACTAACTGCAAAAGTTCCTTCTGCACCTCTAGAGTTTCTTACTATTAACTCTGGATTATTTTGATCTGGTATTGTAACTTGTGAATTGCTTCCAATAGTTGGTTGTCTCATAGAAATGAATGAACCATCTCCTGCAAAAGTTACACTTAGAGTTGTATTTGATGTTGCTGTATATCCATTAGCTGCAGTTACTTGTTGAAGTATAAAATCATCTGCAACACCTGTAGCTATACCTATTGGAGCTTCTAATGTTACTACTCCATCAGCAGATTCTGTACTTTCTGCAACTTTTGTTCCTCTATATTTAAGTATATATTTTGAACCTGATAATTTAATACTTGTGTTTGAAGCATCTACAGTAGTTATTTTTAAATTAAATCTTTTCTTTGTTAGTGGTACTTTTACTGTTAATTTTTCTCCATCATCAGATACGCTAGTTATTAAATCGCTTGATGTTAAATTTGAAGGTACTACTATTTTATCTGTTGATGTATCTGTTGTTACTATCTTCATATCATTCTTTTCATATCCAGCTAATGCTGTTGGGTTTGATATTTTTAATGTAGATAATTCTATTAATGGAACATCTGTTAATATGATTTTTCCGTTGCTATCTGTTGTTTTTACAGAAGCATCTAATGATATTTCTTTACCATCTCTGTATTCTCCAATTACTTGGATTTTTGCTCCTTGTAACCCAACTCCTGAACTTGAATCAACAGTTTGTATTTCTATTGTATATCCTTTTTGTATATTATAAATACCTAATACTCTATCTTCGCTTTCGTTTCCATCTTTATCTGTTCCTTTAATATGTAAATACCATTTTCCATATCCACTTATTGTAACTGTACTATCAAAACTAGGAACACCTGCAGTAGGCGCATTTACTGTTGTCCAACTTGTAGGTTCGTCTTTTGTTTGTGTAATTGCATATTTATATGATTTAAATCCACTTTCTTTATCTGTGAATGTTAAATTTACATCGATTGTACTATTTACTACAGTTGCTTCTGTAATATCTGCTATAAATTCTGGAGCAGTTGTATCTGGTGTTATTGTATATGTTTGTGCGAATTCTTCTGATACTTTATTTGAACTATTTTTAACTACTAAGCTCATTGTATATGTTCCTGCACCTAATGTTTTATAGTCTAATAAAGGTGTTGCACCTTGATATACTTGTGTTCCATCTTTCTTTACTGTCCATGTATAACTTGTTAAATCTAATCCCGCTGGATCATAAGATGAATCTATTACTTCTAGCTCTTTATATAAAGAGATTGTTTTATTTGTAATTTTATATTGTGCAACTGGATTTAATGTAACATTATCTGAAGTTACATATTTTGTTGCGGCTGTACTCCAAGTATCTTGGAAGTCTTTTACTCTTAATTTTACTATGTACGTACTATTTGAATCTAATGTTGTTAATTTACCTGTATTCCATACATTTGTACCCATTTTTTTGTATGACCATTCTTCTTCTTTTATACCATTATTATTTGATTGTTTATCTAAATCGTATGATGTACTAGTTAATGTTAATGATGATCCATTCTTTTGCATATCAAAAGAAGCTACTGGTCTTCTATGTGCAAATATTTCTGTTACTAATTCATCTTCGTAATATACTTTATAGCTACCTGGTTTTGGGAATGAATTTATAACATCTTCTGTATATACTCCTGATTGTGCATATTGTCCTTCATTGTTTTCAAAAGTTGTATAGTTGTGTTCTACTTTCCATTTTCCGTTTGGATAATTGCTGTCTGCTGTATTTGTACTTTCACTTGATGGATTTATTTTTACTACAACTGGTTCATTTGCAATTATATATTTTGAATCTGCAATTCCGGCCAATGATTCTTTAATATATTTTGCAGTTGCTTCTATATTTCCTTCATAGTCTGAATTATCTAAATATAGCCCCTTACCATCATTTGTTGCTATAGTATTTTCCATTTCCTCTTTATTTGTATCTGTTCCCCATCCTATATAGTGGATGTCATCGTTCATAAGTCTTGAAATAATTTCTGTTAATTGGTTATTGTCTTCAAATTGGTCATTTGTTACGTCTGATACGTTTACTAGTACTTTACAAGCTCCATCTCTCCAATCTGGAGCTCTTAAAACTTCGTTAAAGTCTTTTACTGTAACTGTTTTTAAGTTAATATTTGAAAGTGTGAAACTTCCAATATTACTACATCCATGTGAATAGTGATCTGAGAAAAATCCATAACCTGGTCCAAATGTTTTTTCAAGTGTGTATGTAACAGGAGAAGCTAATCCTCCGCCTGATATAATTATTTCTTTATCTGTTACTTTAACATTTAGTGTTCCAGATGTATTTATACTTAGACCCTTTTTTAATGTTTTTGTAAAGTTAGTAGTATTAGTTCCTATTGGGTATGTAAATTCCCAAATTGCTCCATTAGAACCACCAGCAGCATTTTTCCAGTTAGTATTGTTAAAACTTAACATATACCCTGTTAAAGTATTTCCTGTTCTTTGTACTCTAAGTAACATACCTGCAGCATTAAAGCTATCACCAAAGTTTATGTTATATCCAAAATTGAATTCTTGTTCTTGGTTTCCGCTTGGCATAATCCAAATAGCATTTTTACCAGCCTTTGAACTATTACCTTTCATAACAACGTTTTTACCACCGTCTGTTATCGAAATGCTACCAATACTAGAACTTACGTCTTTTTCCCACTCAAAAGAATCTGTTGTAACTTCACTTTGAGCTTCAACAGCGCTTATCTTTACTTTGTCCTTGGTTATTCCTTTTCTTTCTAGACTATCTAATAAGTCATTTTCGAAATTAGTTAAATCTACATCTGTTTTAGCTTTCGTTAGTACTACGTCTATATTTGGCACTTGAGTAACACTCATAGTTACCTTTTGAGAAGCAAGTGCATATATTACAGAACTTGCTACTAGTACTACAGCTATCATGATGCTTGTTAACTTAATTTTCCTTTCTTTTACATTTTTCAACAATTTGACCATTTTGTATTCCTTCCTTTCAAGACATTATTTGTTAGGTTTATATTAACATCTTATATTTTTATATACAATATAAGAAAAATGTCGAAAATTTAAACCGGTTCAAATCCGCTTGGGGAAAGTCTTTCTTGCTGTTTTTTGATGTTTTTTTTACTTTTTAGTTAAATTTTATCTTATTTTATGTAATATTTGTGTATAATTTTGATTTTTTCTTACGCATTTCCACATTTTGCGCACATATTTTTCTTTTATATTACAATTTCTACTTTTTTACTTTTTTTCTATTAATTTCTTTTACTCTTTTCCGTAAAATTATTGACAATTTTTGTACTTAAGTATATATTTAATTATGAATACAAATGTGAAATTTTATTTTTTATTTATATATACTTAGGAGGAATTTATGAAAAAGTTTTTAAGTTCAATTTTAGTTTTTATGCTTGTTATAGCTAGTTTTACAGTATATTCTAATGCAGCTGATGCAGCTATTAAATTAGCTCCTTCATCTTCTACTGTAACTGTTGGAAAAGAATTTAATGTTATTCTTTCTCTTACAAATTTAGGACCATTTGCTAATGGAATAAACTCTGCTAGTGGAACTTTAACATATGATTCTAATTACGTATCATATGTATCTATATCTGGACAAGGATCTTGGGGTGTCTCACAATTCAATCAATCTAACGGAAAATTCTTAGCTCTTACTTCTAACATGGATCTTGTCGGAACTGGACCTATATTATCAATAAAATTCAAATTAAATTCATTACCATCTGAAACAACTAAATTAGTAACTTTAAATAATGTTTCAATTACAGATGGAGAAACAGATGAAATTGAATTTTCAACAGTATCTGTAACTATAAAAGCTCAGGAACCAGCTCCCGTAAATAATACTGTTACTAATAATATTGTAAATAATACTGTTAGTAATACTGTTAGTAATACTGTAAATAATACTGTTGTTAATAACACTGTAAATAATATTGTAAATAATACTATAAACAATACTGTTGAAAATAACACAATCAATAATATTGTAGAAAATAACGTTATAAATAACACAGTTAATAATACTGTTAATGATACAGTCATTAATATAGATGGTTCAAATACTTCTAAAAATCAAACAACTGCAACTTTGGATGATTCAACTACAAGTAAAGTAATACCTTATACTGGTTTTAATACATTTATTATAATTGCTATTGTAGCTTCTATTGCCTCAGGAATTTACGCATACTATAAGTATAAGAATTTAAATATATAATTAATAATTTAATAGTTTATATAAAAAACATCCTTGTGATTTCTCACAAGGATGTTTTTATTTTAGAATTTTATATAAAGTGTTGGGTCTACATCGTTACCATATCCGCTAGATGTTCTTACTTCAAAGTGTAAGTGATGTCCTGTAGAATTTCCTGGATTTGAGTCTGAAGCATCTCCACCTTCTAATCCTATTGTTTGTCCTTTTGTTACTTTATCGCCTACGGCTACATCTATTCTAGATAAGTGGGCATAGAATGTATATATTTCTACTCCGTTTACTATGTGTTTAATTTCTACACTGTTACCAAATGCTCCGTTGTTTCCTGCAAACACTACTTCACCGTCTGCTACTGCTAATATATCTGTATGCCAACTTGCTCTAATATCTATACCTGTATGCTTACTTTCTACTCCTGTTGTAGGATGTATTCTCATTCCATATTTTGATGTTATTGTATAGCTTTCATCTTGAGATAATGCTAATGGTAATGCAAATACATTATTTTGTCTAATATATAATGATGTTTCATCTCCTACTCCTTCACTGCCTTCTTCAGTGTCTTCTTCTTTTCTTCTCATTCTTCTTCTTGATACTTCTTCTGGAATAGTCCATATTTGTTCTTCTATATATTTATTATAGTTTCCTCTTAATAATGTTCTATCAAGTTTATCTACTTTACCGTCTTCGTTTAAGTCATATACTTTTAGTCCATTATTATCTGTTACTTCTCCATAATTATATGTTAGAGCTGTCAAGTCACTTAATTCTATTTGTCCATCACTATTTACATCACCTGCGTAAATTTGTATATCATCCATTGGAACTTCTTCGTTGGTGTAAACAGTTATGTTTGTTAATCTATACTCTAAGTAAGATTGTTTTGTTACAACAAAGTCATATTCACCTTCTATTAATTGTAATTCATATGTTCCTTCTCCAGAAGTAGTAACTTGCGCTACAACTTCTCTTGGATCTATTTCATCATTTTCTGTTCTTTGGTCTGATGTTTTATATACTGTAATTGTTGAAATATGCTCGTTTCCACTAGCTGTTTGAGTAATAACTTTTCCTGTTACTTTTGCACGTTTTATAACATTTACTGTATATTCTTTAACATCATTATTTAATGCTGTAACTTTAACTTTGATAACTTTTGTATCTACATCAGCTAAATCTATAGTTTCTGTATTTGTTGCTCTAGTTTCTGCATTTTCATTTATAGAAATCTTAGCTAATTCCATATTAGACGTAGCTTGTAATTCTACACTACTACTATTTTGATCAACATATACTGTATATGTTCCATCTTCATTTGCTTCTATTACTTCGCTATTTGCTTTTATTTCTTTTAAACTGTTATCATCAGAAGTTTTTGTAATATTTAAAGTAACTATTCTTCTTGTTCCATCTGCACTTTCAAGTGTAATTGGAACTTGTGTATTTAATTCTTCTAATGTAACCTCTTTAGAAGTTTTTCTTAAAGTAAAGTCTCCATCTATTATTTGAATTTTTGTTGTTTTAGATGTTGCTATTACTTCTACATTTGCTGTAGTTACTGAGTTATCAACTTCTACTACATAGTTTCCTGTGCTATCTTGTATGATTTCATTTCCATCTACTGTAATAGTTAATCCTAAATCGCTTAGTTCATCTACTGAACTTACTCTATTTATAATTAAACTATATTCTTTTGAAGCTAATTTATCATCTGCAAGTACTGTTACTGGAATTATTGTTTCGTCTTCATCTAATGTATAATTTTTAAATGTAGCATCTGCTAAACTTGCTTCCATATCTGAAATTTGTACATATTCATCTTCGGCTACTGATGTTGCATTAATATTTATACTTTCTTTGTCTTGTAGAACATCAATTTTATATGTTGTATCATCTACTTTATTTACAAGTCTTCCATCTACATAAATTGAATTTAATCTCAAGTCATCTTGTTTTCTGTTTATAATTAACTTATATTCTTTTAATGTTCCATCTTCAGCAACTACTTGTATTGTTTTTCTAACATCTTTTGAACCTTCTGTATTAAGTTCTTCAGTATATTCTGATTGTGTATACTCTGCATTTTCGTCAATTCTTACGTATGCATTACTATCAGCTAATTTAATTGCAAGATTTGTAGTATCAATACCAACTTTTATAATTGTTTCATATACATCATTAGAACTTAAAATTATTTCTTCATCATTTAATGTTAGTTTTTCTATTGTTGTATTATTAGATAATCTTGTTAGGATGATATTATATGTTTTTACAACTATTCCATCTTGAGCTGTTATAACTACTGGTATCGTAATTACTTCTTCATCTGTACTTATTGGTAACATTATTTCTGTTGTACCTATTTTTGCTGTTTCATCACCAATTTTGATAGATGCCTTTTCATTCTCAGGAATTATTTTAATTCTTACTGCATCTTGTAATGCTGTAATATTTTTTCTATAGATTAATCCTGTATCATCTGGTTCTGTTAATTCTCCTCCGATGTCTATTTCTTTAACATTTGCATTATCAGATTTCTTTAATATTCTTAAAGTATATGTTGTTAATAATCCTGTTTCAGAAGTTACATCAATTTGAATTTCCTTATCTTCTCCAGCTGTACCTATTTCTCTAGTTATATTTCCTAAGTTTGATACATCTCCAGAAGTAACTACTGCGTAATCATTTTTAGCTTTAATAGTAAATGTTTCAGATTCCTTAGTTCTTAATACATAAGCTGTATATGTTTTTGTTCTAGCATCATACTCAGTTACTAATTCATCTCCACTTAATATATATTCTATTTGATTATCATTAGAAACTCTATTTATTTCTAATTGTTTTGTTGTTACATTTTCTCCATCTTGTGCTGTTACTACAATGTTTAATGTTACTATCTTCTTATCGTTAAATACTATTTCTTCTGTAGATACATTTTCACAAATTGCACCACTCTCAATTTGAACTGTTGCAAATTTGTTATTAGATGTAACTTCTACTGTTGCAGAATCGTTTGTATCTAATACATTGATATAATATTTACCATCTTGTTCAGTTATTGTTCTTCCATTTACTTTTACAGATTTAATACTTGAATCCTCAGAAATTCTTAGTAAACGTACATTATATTCTTTTTCTGTTCCATCTTCTGCTGTTATTGTTACTGGTACAATAGTTTCATTACTATTTACTATAGTAGCAAATGTTAATTCTTTTATACCTGTATTTTCACCAGAAGTAATTGTTGCGTATTCGTTTTCGCTTGTTACTTTAATTGTTGCTACTGATGCATCTTTTGCTATAAATTTAGTATAACTATCTGTTTCAGCATCGTAGAAGTCTATTGCATTTTCATCTACTAATATATTTTCTAAGTTTGCATTTACTGAAATTCTTGTAATGTATAATGTATGAACTCCAACTGTACCATCTGTTGCTACAACTTTAATTGGCACTTCAACTGTTCTACCACTTAAGTTTGTTATTTGAATTTGTTTTTCTACTGTTTCTAATTCTCCTGAATTATTTATATCTATTTGTGCATATTCTTTAGCAGTTTTTGCATAAATAGTTGTTTTATCTAGTGTTTCTCTAATACTTGCGTAGTAGTTTCCATCTTCGCCTAATGTAGCTTCAACATTGTCTACAGTTACTTTTTCTAGATCTGTAACACTTGTTTCTTTTACTACATATAATGTTCTTGTTTCTTGTTCTCCACTTTCAGCTGTTGCTTTTATAGAAATTTCTGTAACTTCATTTGGTAAATATGCATCTCCTGATGCGCTACCAATTCCTATTACTTCATTATTTGCATTTATAGATGTATATTCATCCTCAGCAACAATTTCTAAGTTTTCAGTATCTAGTGGGTTTGTAACAATTGTCATATATGATTTTTGTGTTGCATTATAGCTTAATAATTTTCCACCTAATTTTAAGCTTG
This sequence comes from uncultured Clostridia bacterium, assembly GCA_963557785.1. Lineage (GTDB taxonomy): Bacteria > Bacillota > Clostridia > TANB77 > CAG-508 > Merdicola. The sequence continues at coordinate 106,715 of CAUWBF010000003.1, forward strand.
TAATATTTGTATTTGTAGATATTTTTGTAATTACTAATGTATGTATTTGCTCGTTTCCAGCTTGTGCTGTAACTTTTATTTTTATTTCTGTTGTTCTTGTTGTTAATTCTTTTTCATGTGTTGCTTCAGCTGTTTCGTATGCTATGTCTTCTATAGTTAATTTTGCATATTCGCTTGAAGCTTTAACAACTATTGAACTTAATTCTTCTTTTGTTTTTACAATATAGTTGTCGTCCATTACTTTAGCTAATGTTCCATCAACTTTAATTGTTTCTAAGCTTGTATCTGTTGATTTCTTTAATACATTTACTGTATATGTTTTTGTATCTCCATTTTCAGCTGTAACTAATAATTCTGTGCTAGACATTCCGCTTTCTAGATTTAAAGTTATAGATGTGCTATGTAATTGTTCATCTGTACTATCGGCTTTAATCTTAGCATTTTCATCTTTAGTTACTGCTTCAATAGTTACTGAATCAACTGTAGTATCAACAAACATTGTGTAGTCATCTTTTCCATCAGCTTTAGTTTCTATACCATTTACTGTTATATAATCTAATTCTGTGTTATTAGAAACTTTTTTAATTGTTAATGTATAATTTTCTATATTTCCACTTTCTGATCTAACTTTTACTGTTATATCTTTTGTTTTTACTCCTGTTAAATCAATTGTGTAAGAATTTTCTTTAAGTTTAAATTCAGAATCTTCTATTTGTACCCAAGCATTATTACTGTTGCTTCTTGCAACTATTGTATAGCTTTCATCCTTAATTAGAACTTCTGCCATATATCCATTTTCTTGTAATATTGCATCATTATTATCTACTCTTAATGATTCTAATGTTGTATCTGAATCTAACTTAGTTATTACTACCACATATTCTTTATAACGTTCTGATTTTTCTGGATCTCTTACTGTTACAATCACTTCAACTTCAGATTCATCCATTGGAATTTCGAAAGATGAAGATCCTGATTGCTCTCCAATTCCATCTACAGAAACAATCGCATCATTATTTTTAGCATCTACTGCTAATATAGCTTTTGTAAGTTCATTATTTACTCCTACATGGTATTTTCCGTCTTCTTCAAGAACAGCTTCTTTTTCTTCTACAATTATTGAGTTTAATCTAATATCGTTTTCAAGTTTTATAATAACTGTATATGCTTGTTCTAATCCGTTTTCAGCTTTAATTGTAAATGGTACTTCAGTCTCTTTCTCAGTTATAGTTATATTCTTTGTAGCTTTTACATCTGTGTAATCTGAGTTTTGTATTTTAACTTTAGCAAATTCATTATTTGCTGTAACTGTTAAGTTTACATCTGTCATAGTATTTGGTACTTCTATTGTATAAACAAGGTCTGATGTTCTTTCAACAAATTCATCTTCTATTCCTTCTGCTTCCACACTTAGTACTGTGTTATCTGATGAGAATTGTTTTAATACAACTTCATGTTCTTCAGATGAACCATCTTCTGCTACTACTTTAACTTTAACAATTTTTTCTTCTTCAGCTATTTCTACTAAAGATGTTGTAGTTTGTACCGCTTCTTCTAATCCATCTATAGTTACTAATGTATTTTCATTTTCTGCTACAGCTTTTATAGTAACTTGTTCTTTATTTCCTATTTTTACAACATATTTTCCATCACTATCTTTTTCGATTAATTCATCATCTACATATAATTCTGAAAGGTTAGTATTATTAGACATTTTTCTAATTGTTAATTCATATTCATCTAATGTTCCATCTTCGGCCATAACTGTTATTTTTACTGGTGTTTCTGTTACTCTAGTTGGAACTGTAACAGTATTTCCTTTAAGAACATATTCTGAACCATTTATAGAAACTTTCGCGTTTTCATCTGCAGCTTCTGCATAAACATCTATACTTTGTGTATTATATCCTATTGTTGCTATATATGTTCCTTTATTATCTTTAACAACATTATTTCCATCTACTTGAACACTATTTAAGTTTGTATTTGATGATTTATTCTTGATGATTAACTTATATGTATTTATTGTCATTTGATCTTGAGCTGTTACTGTAAGATTTACTATCATTTCTTCTTCAGATTTAATAACTGATTTTGTTAATGTTCCTGTTACTGCATCTTCATTTTCGTATGCTACTTTAGCTTTTAAATCTTCAGGTACTATGCTCATATTAATGTCTGTTATAGATTTATTTACTTTAGCTACAAATGTATTTGTTTCTTCGTTGAAACTTGCTTCCTCTCCATTAACTACTATTTGTTTAATATCTGCAACATCTGGTATTCCATGAACATATACTTTGTATTGTTCTTCTGTAACACCATCTTGAGCTTTAACAGTAATTAATACAGTCATTTCACTTCTTGTAACATTTATATTTTGTGTACTTACACTTTCTTCGAATATGAAGTCATTTATTTTTACTTCTGCAAATTCATCTTCTGATATAGCTATAACTTCAATTCCTTTAGTAATGTAATCTAACTTAATATCATATGCATTATCTTCTGTAGTACTTGCAATTGGTTTTACACCATCTATTGTTACAGATTTTAATCCTACATTACTATTTAATTTTTCAACTGTTAATGTATATTCTTCTGTTGTAATTCCATCTTGTGCTTTTATAATGATTGGAACTATTGTTGGGTCTTTGCTCATATCTACTGTTGCTGTATTTGTTTGAACCTCATATGTTCCGCCATTTATACTTACTTTTGCTAATTTAAATCCTGATATTGCACTTACATCTAATTCTTCAAATATTCTTCCTACCTTAGCAATAAAGTTATTTGTTCCTTCTTCACGTTCTGCTGTAACTGTAAACTTATCGTTTCCAATTGTAATAGAATCGATACTTGTATCTTTAGATGGTTGATAAATTATAAGTGTATAATTAGCACGTTTTGTACTATCTTCTGGATCTGTTACTGTAACTATATGTGTGTTTGCTTCTTCTTTAGTTGATACTTTTCTTGTTGAAGTTCCTTCTTGAGCTCCCATATCATTTATATTTACATACTCAGATAAAATGCTTGCCATTGCTGTTACATTTGCTGTTGTTTGTTTTTTACTTAAGTATACTTCATATATATCTCCGTTTTTTTCTGCCTTTTGTCCTTCAACTGTAATATATGCTAATCCTAAGCTTTCTTTTTCTTTTTCTATTGTTAATGTGTATGTTTTGCTCATTTCCATAGCTGTTACAGTTATTTGAACAGTTGCAGTTTCTTTATCTTTGATATCTACTTTTTTACTTGAAACATTTATTTTAGCTTCACTATTATCTATTTTTACATTTGCTAATTTGTAAACTGATGTTGCTGTAATATTTGCTATATCAGTATCTGTTGGAACAACTATTGCATATTCTGTGTCGCTTACTCTTAGTGCTTCTTCATTATTTATACTTAAATCTTCTAAGTCTAGTACCTTATCTGCTTTATAAATTGTTAATGTATAAACTTTTGAATCTTCACTTTCTGATGTTACAACTATTTCTACTTCTTTAGAATCTATATCTTTAGTTTCAACATTTCTTGTTGAAGTTGCAGTTTCTGGTTCTTGTCCATCTATAGCAACCTTAGATTTTTTATCTTTTGCTGTAGCTACTACTTCAGCTAAATCTATCTCTTCAGAAACTACCATTGCATATTCTGTATCACTTACTTTTACAGCTTTCTCTTCATTTACTACTATATCCTCTAAATCTGTATTATTTGAAAGTTTATTTACTATTAAATTGTATCTATAAACAACACCATCTATAGCTTTTACTAAAAATTCTATTGTTTGTGTATCATCATTTATGTTTATTTCTTTTTCTATACTTCCATATTCCCAACTTGTTCCACCATCGATGCTAATTCTATCTGTATCGTATATAGATTTAATAAATAATTTTGCTGTATTTTCAGTTGTTGCTATTGTTGCTGTGTATTCAGATACATTTGTTATTACCGCTTCTTCTGAATTTACTGTTATATTTTCAATTCTTTGTTTTTCTGAAGGCATTACTACTCTTATAGCTTCAGATTGTGCTTTTGTTGCCTTGTCTGTAGCTGTAATTGTTGTCATACCATAACCTTTAGTTGAAACTATTCCATCTTCTACAGTTGCTACACTTTCATCGCTAGATGTATATGTAAAGTCTGTAAGCTCTCTTGTATTATTATTTAATACATTGAATACATCATAATTTAATTTTAATGTTTCTTCTGCATTTATATCTAATACATAATTGTTTGGAGTAATTGATAATGTCTTCTTTCCAACATATGTAAATTCTTTTGAATCTTCATATGTTTCGTTTCCTAATTGTCCGTATGTATTATTTCCAGTTGCATAAGCAAATCCATCTTTTGTAATTAAGTAATTTGTATTATATCCGTTTCCTAATGTAAATACATTATTTATGCTTTCAAGTTTTGTTGGAATTTCTACGTTTTCTGTAGTTCCTAATCCTAATTCACCGTTTGCATTTTCTCCCCAAGCGTATACATTTCCATCTTTATCTAATGCTAATGCATTATTTCCTTTTGCTGATATATCTACTATATCTCCATTTGTATATAAATCTGTTGCTTCCCCATTTGTAACTTTTACAATATTACCATCAGCTTTTAGTATGATAATACTTTCGTTCATACCTTGTGCTTTTACAGCTGTTGCTATTTCTGGCATTGCTATATCACCAAATGTATATACTTTACCAGTACTATCAATAGCTATTGTATATTTTGGTCCTGCTGCAATACTTACAATATGTTCTGCAATTTGATTTAATTTTGTAGGTCTTAATGAATTTTCTTTGCCTTCTGTTCCTAATTGTCCATTTTCATTTAATCCCCATGTATATACATTTCCATATGAATCTAATGCTACTACGTGATTGTCTCCTGTAGCTATTTGGATAATGTTTTCTAATCCTTCAATTTGAGAAGGTTTCTTAACATTAAGTTTGTTTCCTTGTCCAAGTTGTCCATATGTGTTATCTCCCCAAGACCAAACTGTTCCATCATTTCTTAATGCCATTGCAAATTTGTTTCCAACAGAAATATCTTTGTATGTTGAAAGTATATTGATATTGTTTGGTATATTACTTGATTTAGCTAATTCATTTCCTAATTGTCCTTCAGAGTTATTTCCGAATGTCCAAATACTTCCGTCAGCTTTTAATGCTACTGTAAATTCTTTTCCACCTTGAACTTTTGGAACATTATTATTATCGGCTTTAATAACTTTTACTATGACAACTAATTCTTTATTAGTTCCTTTTTCTGTTACTTTAACCCATGTTGTACCAACTTTATGTCCTGTTATATTTCCATTTTTATCAACTGTTGCAATTTCTGGATTTAATGTTTCATATGTAAATTCTGATTCTGACTTATTTTCACTATATAATATGTTAAATTCAAAGCTTGCTATTACACCAGCATTTACAGTTTCATTAATTCCAACATTAATTTCTGATTCTTTTACATAAGATTCATCATTTCCTATTTTTACAGGAATTCTACTATTTGTTCTTGTAGCTACCTTAGATGTTCCATGATAGTAGTCTCCATAAGCCCAAACTGTTCCATCATATTTAGAAATCACACTATATGTATTTCCTGCTGATATATTCATTACATCATCTAATGATTCTAGTTTGCTTACTGTTGTAGAATCTATTGTTGTTCCATTTCCTAATTGTCCAAAGTTATTTGATCCTACATTTAATATTTCTCTATTATTATTTAGAAGCATTGTATATCCGTATCCAGCAGATACTTTCATTATATTATTCATTCCATTTACTTTAGTTGGTTCTTTTACTGTTTCTGTTGTTCCATTAGCTAACTGTCCATTGTTGTTGTAACCAAATGTATAAATTTCTCCATATGCTGTAAGTGCAATACTATGATTGTCTCCAGCTGAAATATATCCTACTGGTTCGTTTATATCTAATTCTGCAAATGAATCTGTTTTAAATTCTTTACTTCCTGTTTGTCCAAATACATTCAATCCTGAAGATAATACTTTACCATATTTATTTAATAATAATGTATGATTTTTTCCGATTGAAGCATCTATTATATCTGTTACATTATTTACTCTTGTTGGATATTCTACATTGTTGTATGTTCCAGTTCCTAATTCACCATTAGAATTTTGACCCCATACATATACATATCCATCAGTTGTAATTGCTATACTTTGATAATTTCCTGCTGCAATTTTATCAATATTCTTTAATCCTAATTTTGTTGGTGTATTTGTACTTGTTCCTATTCCTAATGCATAATTATAGTTTCTTCCAAATACATATACTTCGCCACTAGTTGATAGAACTAAAGTATGTTCTTCTCCAACTGCTACTTGTTTTGCTTTAATTCCTGATGGTAAGTTAACTTGTACAGGTTCATCTTTGTCTGTATTTGTTCCATCTCCTAATTGTCCATATGTATTTTTTCCATATGCCCAAACTGTTCCATCAGCTTTTAGAATTACAGTATGAGATCCACTTGATACTACTGCTGGTACTTGTTTTGATAAGCTGCTTACTGTAACACAACCATCTCCACCTTTTCCTCCAGCAACACCTACAGTTGATTCTCCACCTTTTGCTTCAATTGTTCCATAGTTTACTGTATTGTTTGTGTAAATATTTACACTTCCTCCACCTGATGCTCCACCTGAACAAATTATTGAATATGAATAATCTGTACTTATACTTGGTGAGTTAACACCATTAGCACTAATTGTATTGTTATTATCTAATGCATTAGCATAAATATTTAAAAGTCCACCTGTTCCGTTTTCTGAAATATAGTTCTTTGGTGTTGCTCTATAGTAGCTATAAGAACCTGTTCCATTTCCTGCACCACCAAGAGATATTTGACCATATCCAGAACCATTGCTTGAGCATACAACACCGTTACTTCCTGCTCCACCAACTGAAGATCCGTTAGCTGATACAGCATACCAGCCTCCACCACCATCAGAGTTGGCAGCTCCTGAACCTGCACCTCCAGAGTAACTTGTACCTGTACCACCTGCTCCTATTTGTATAGCAGCAGTATAGTTTCTTCCAGAACCAGTTCCTCCACCACCTGTTCTTCTGTCGCTTCCGTTATATCCGGCATTACCGTAAAGTACTGTACCTGTTCCTGATGTATATTTAGAGTTTCCACCTTTTGCACCTACTGCTGGAACATAATCATATTTTCCATATGCGTCTTTCCATAAGTAAACATTTTCTCCCTCTGCTTTTGCTCCTCTTGCTGTCATTGAAATTGTTCCGTTATTTTCTAGTGTTCCAGTTACACATAAAGTAAATCCTTTTGGTCCACCATAAGTGTTACCATATGTAGTTACTTTAACACCATTTTCAACTGTTAAGTTACCATTTACTTTTACAACTACCATTCTTTGAGCATATGAGTTTTCTGTTGCAACATCTGTTGCATCTCCGAAGATTTTATCTTCAGCCCATACTTGATCTTCTTGGAAGTTATAGAAGTGTATTTTATAATCTACAGTTTCATCTATTCCGTTTACTCTTAAAGTATATTTTCCATCTGGTAAATCTAAACTTTTAACTCCTTGAATTATACTATCGCAGTTTATGTATCCTTCTCCATCTGCTAAATATCCACTTACTTTGCTTATGCTTTCGTTAGACTCTAATATCTCATCTTCTTTTGGTAAAATTGTAACTTGTACAACATTTATATAATTTGTATTGTCCTTTTTAACTACAATAGTTGTATTTCCTTCTTTAGCACCTGTAACTGTTCCGTCTTCAGCAACTTTTGCAATAGTTGTGTCTCCAGATTCGTATGTTACATCTGCTATAGCTTTTACATTTTCAAACACATTAAATGTTTTATTATATGCTTCAATTTTGTATGTTTGATCTTTTTGTATAGTAACATTATTTACATTTAATCCTAATTCTTCTAATCCTACAATATTTAGGTTATAGCTATTTTCATATAGTTTATTTCCTAAGTTACCATATTTTCCAGATCCCCAAGAATATACATATCCTTCGTTATTTATAATTGCACCATTGTTATATCCTACTGATAAGTATAATACATTTTCGAATTTATCATTTTTAGCAGGTAAAACTTGAACTACTGATTGATCTGTTGCTAATTTGTATGAATTGTTTGATCCCCAAACATATACATCTCCGTTTTCTAAAACTGCCATACTAAATCCGTTTCCGGCTTTTAGTTGTTTAATTCCTGATAATACTTGTCTTCCTGTAGAATCTTTAACTATTACTGGTACTGTTGCATTTGTTTTGTTTCCATTTCCAAGTTGTCCATATGTATTATTTCCAATACCAAATCCTAAACCATCTTGTGTACGTATTAATGTATGATCTGATCCAGTAGATACTTCTATTGCATTTGTTACATTTTGTAACTCTTGTCCATTTGATATTTTTGCTACTTTTCCATTAGCTTTTACTGCATATTCTGCAGATATATCTACGGCATTCTTAATGTTTGCTACTTTTGTAGCATATCTTGAATATCCATTTCCCCAAACCCATACATTACCTTCGCTATCTAAGGCTACAGATTTATTTCCTCTTGCTGCTACTTTTACAATGTTTTCTATTTTATCACCATATATATCTACTACATATACTGGTGCCATTCTAAGTTCAGCTGTCATATCTCCTAATTGTCCATTGCTATTTAATCCTGTAGCTAAAACGTTTCCATTTACATTTACAAACAATGTATGGTTATCACCTGTTGCTATATCTACTATGTTAGACATATTTCCTACTCTTGTAGGAGCTGATTTTGATTCTTTGTTTCCTATTCCAAGTTGTCCGTATCCATTGTATCCCCATGCCCAAACTTCTCCGTTTGATTTTAAAGATACCATGAATTCATTTCCTATTTCAACTTTTGGTACTGCTATACTTCCAGTTTCAGTTACATTTATAAATGCTGATGTAGCATCTCCTGATATTGTGTGTATAACTTTAATTTGTGTTCTTCCTAATTTTTTACCTGTTACAATTCCTTTTTCTGAAACTGTTGCTATTTCTGTATTTACAGATTCATATGTAATATTTTCTGAATCAATAACATCTTCTATTAAGTTAAAGCTATTATTTAATGATCCAAATAATTCTACATCTTCATCTACACTTATCGTTGCGCTATGAGGTTCAACATTCATTACTTCTTTGTTAATAGATGTTGGTTTATATATAGCATCATATGTTCCATTACCAAGTTGTCCATATCCATTATATCCCCATGTATAAACTTCTCCATTTATATCTGAAGATACTGTGTTATATCTTGTTGCTGATATTGTTTTTGCATTTTGGTAATCTGTTGCTTCTACTAATGTATTTCTTTTTGTTTCTGCTTTGTTATTTCCTAAGTTGCCATATCCATTGTATCCACATCCATATACTTTTCCGTCTTTTGTGATTACTAAAGCACTATATCTACCAGCAGTTATTTCTATTACATCTGTCATTTCACCATTGTTGCTTGAATTTTTCATTTTTACTGGTGTATTAACATAGTTATAGTTTCCTATTCCTAATTCTCCATATCCATTATATCCCCATACCCAAACTTTTGAATCTGCGTCTAGAGCATAGTAACTATCTACTTCTGAAGCTATTTCTACTATATTAGATAATCCTTCTACCTTGGTTAAGTTACTTGTTCCTAAGTTCCAAACTGTTCCGTTTTCTGCAAGAACTAATCTTTCTGTAGCTTCTACTACTTTTAAGTGGAAATCAACTTTTACAGGAGTTTTTCCATATCCTACACCCCATACATAAAGTTCACCATCTTTTGTAATAGCTGTGCTTACATTTTCGTCTGCATATATTTTAGCTATATTAGATAATCCCTCTACTTTTGTTGGTATAGCTTTTGAATTATTATCTCCTAATCCTAATTGTCCATTTCCATTATAACCCCAAGCGTATACTTCTCCATCTTTTGTTAGAGCTAAACTATGGTTATATCCTGCTGCAACATCAACAATTGTTTTGTCTCCAATTTCTAATGTTACTTGTTCTGGTTCAGTTGTTCTTATTCCTGTAAATTTACTATTTCCTAATTGACCATTATCGTTGCATCCCCATGTCCAAACTGTTCCATTTTGTTTTAATGCTATTGTATGGTTATGTCCTGCAACAATTTTTTCTCTTGTTACTTTTGTTTCTCCAATTACATCTACTGTAATTCTTGTTTTACTTGATATTTCAGGTATAGTTACTGTTATATAAGCTCTTCCTGCTTTTATAGCTGTAACTTTACCATTTTCATCTACTGTTGCTACTTCTTCGTTTGAAGATTCATAAGTTGTTTCTACATTTTCTTCTGTATTATATAGGATATTAAATCCATATTGTAATTTGCTTTCTATTTGATATTCAGGGTTAGACATATTTATTGTAACTTCTGAATCTGATACTGATATATAAGGTTCGGTTGCGCATACTAGACTATTTCTGTTTACTACTGTTCCATCACCTAATTGTCCATATCCGTTATATCCTATAGACCAAACTGTTCCATCATTTTTAGCAAGTACAGAGAATGCATTTCCACCTGTTATTATCATGCTATCATCTACTTGTGTACCGTCTTTTTCTTTCATATAACTTGGTGTTGATACAGTTCTTGTATTTCCTTGTGCTAATTGTGCATAGTTATTTTGACCCCATGCTAATATCTTTTCATCATTTGTAATTGCATAACTTGTGTAAGTTCCTGTACTTATAGCATTTACATTTGATAATCTACCGCCATCTATTCCTTTTATTGCTTGTGGTACTGGTCCACCGACATCTGTTAATGATTTATATGAGTTATTTCCCATACCCCAAACTGTTCCATCTTCTCTTAATGCTAATACATGATTTGTTATAGATGCTGATATATCTACTATATTATTTAAGCCAGATACTTTTACTGGTACATATCTTGTAGTATATGTTCCATCTCCTAATTGTCCATATCCGTTATATCCCCAAGAATATACTTCTCCAGATACTCTTATTGCATAACTGCTGTTTGCTGCAGCTTCTATCTTAGCTATTCCTTTTAGTTTTTCTATTTTTACAGGTAATACTGAATTTGTACTTGTTCCATTTCCTAGTTGTCCATATCCATTATAACCCCAAGCATATACATTTCCTTCAATGTCTAATGCCATAGCAAAGTTATTTCCAGCTGCTACTTGTACTATATCTTTAAGAACATCCTGTCCATCTACAGATTTTACTTGTACTGGTAAATATGCATCTTGAGTATTTTTGTTACCTAATGCTCCATATGCACCACGACCCCAAGTCCAAACTGTTCCGTCTTCTTTTAATGCAACTACATTATTTTCTCCTACTGCAATATCTATTATTCCTGATACTGTTGTCTTTGTAGGAACTCTTCTATCTTTTGTATCTCCTGTAGCTAACATTCCATATATATTATTTCCCCAAGTCCAAACTGTTCCATCAGATTTTAAAGCAATTACTGTATTGTTTATTACTTCAATTTTTGGTATAGCAATATCACCTTCTGCTAATACATAAACATTTACACTGCTTTCTACTCCAGTAACTTGTTCTTTTGCAGATATTTGTGTTTTACCTTTAGCTACTGATGTAATTTTTCCATCTTCTGTTACTTTTACAATATCTTCGTTTTTACTTGTGAATTTAAAGTTAGCTCCTTCAACCTCATCATATAATAGGTTAAATCCTACCATTAATTCAGCTGTAACTACATCTTCTTTTCCTTCACCACTTATTCTAATTGGTGTTTTATTAAATTTAACTCCAAAGTCGCTTATACATACTAGTTCTGTTTTTTGTACTTGTGTTGAATCTCCTAATTGTCCTAATTCGTTTCTACCAACGCTCCATACTGTTCCATCTTTCTTAACTACAGTTGATGATCCTTGTGATGCAGATACTTCTAATACATCTGTTATCGCTTCACCATTTACTTTCATTACTACTGGAATTGTATTGTTTGATGTATTTCCATTTGAAGCTTGACCATAAGCATTGTATCCCCATGTAACTGCTGTGTTATCTTCTTTAATTGCTACTACATGCCATAATCCAGTTTCTATTTGTTTTACATTGCTTAGAGCACCTGTTTTTGTTTCATCTTTAACTTGTACAAATGTATAACTATTTGCTGTATTTCCTTGTCCTAATATACCATGTCCATTGTATCCAGCTGCATACACATTTCCTTCGTTATTTAAAACAACTACTGAACGTTCACCAATTTGTACATCTTCTAAGTTAGTTAGTCCTTCAACTTGTACAGGGTATAATTGGTTACTTGTATTATTTAATCCAAGTTGTCCATATCCGTTATATCCCCAAGTATATAAGTTTCCATTACCATCTATAGCTGCTGCTGATTCGTTATTTGCTGCTATTTTATAGATGTTACTAATCTTTCTTACCTTTACAGGAGTTTGGCTTTGAGCTGTTGAACCATTTCCTAGTTCTCCATATCCATTATATCCAAATGCATATACTTCTCCTTGTATAGTAAGTGCTAATGTAAATCTATTTCCTGCTGCTACTTGAACTACATTTAATAATCCTTCAACTTTTTGTGGAGTTACTGTACTTCCTGTTCTTCCTAATTGTCCGTTTGAGTTATTTCCTGTTGTCCAAACTGTTCCATCTTCTTTTAGGAATACTGTATAGTTGTATCCGGCTGCTACATCTATAACGCCTTCTATATCAATTTTTGCAGGTTCTACTCTATTTGTTGTATCTCCTAATCCTAGTTGTCCATAAGCGTTATATCCCCATCCATATACTGTACCGTTAGATTTTAATGCTATTGTATGGTTTGCACCGTTTACTACTTTAGGGTTTGTTATATCTCCCTCTCTTAATACTCTTACTGTTACTAATGCTTTTGTTTCTGATTTATTACTACTAATTTCTATTGTTGTTGTACCATATTCTACTGCTGTTATAGTTCCATCTTCAGAAACTGTTGCTACTTCTTCGTTTCTACTTCTATAAGATAAAATTTCATCTGTATAGCTTGAATATAATAAGTTAAATCCTACTATTGTATTTACATTAACTTTAGCTGTTCCTCCAATTTCATTTATAACAACTAATACTTTATCTACATCTAATACATCGTTAGAAATACATACAGGTTTACTTGCATTATTTGTAGTATCATCACCTAATTGTCCATATCCATTGTATCCTACAGTGTATACTTTACCTTCTTTTGTAGCTATACTTGATGCATTTCCTGTAGATGCCATAGCCATTATTTTTTTATCTTCTTGAACTTTAGTTAATAATTTTGCATTTACTTTATTTTCTGTAAATAAGTTTGCATATCCATTATATCCTGCTACATATAGATTGTTTTCTGCATCTTCTGCAAATACTACATTTTTATGAGCATATATATGTTTAATGTTATTTGCTACTCCTTCAGAAGTTTTCATTTCTGCTAAAGTTGTTCCATATGTATATGTTCCTCCTGTAGCTAGTTGTCCATATCCGTTATATCCATATGTATATGCTTTATTATTTTCATCTAACAATACTGTATAGCAATTTCCAGCAGCTACTTCTATTATTCCTTGTATTGGATTATTATCTGAACCTAATACTTTCATAGGAACTACATAATTGTATGTTGTGTTATGTTGTCCTAATTGTCCATGGTGATTATATCCTGTTGCATATACAATTCCTGTTGAATCTAAGAATACTGCGTGGTCTGTTCCTGCTGCTATTTGCATTACATTAGATACTTTTCTTACTTTTATAGGTGTGTAGTTTGAACCAGTTGTATTATTTCCAAGTTGTCCATATCCATTATATCCCCATCCATATACTGTTCCATCTGCTTTTAATGCTAGAGTATATAAGTTACCAGAAGATATAGCTGTAATATCATCTAATACTCCTACTCCATTTACACCTTTAACTTGTACAAATTCTGTACTTCTTGTTGTATTTCCTTGTCCTAATTGTCCATGACTATTATATCCTGCCATCCATACAGTTCCGTCTTTTCTTAAAACTACTGTGAAGTTATCTCCTGCTGCAACATCTATTGCGTCTTCAATATTAGTTTTCATTGGTACTGCACTAGATGAAGTGTTACCTATTCCAAGTTGTCCATATCCATTATATCCCCATGTCCACACTGTTCCGTCATTCTTTAATGCTACAAAGTGGTTTGCTCCTGCTTCAATCTTTGGATAAACACTACCTTGTTCACCATTAACATTTACTTTAACAGCTCCGTATATACCATTTTCTTCATCAGAAATTCTTATGTATGTTGTTCCTTCTTTTACAGAAGTAATAACTCCATTTTCATCTACTGTTGCTATGTTTTCATCTAATGATTTAAATGTATATTTTTCTGTTTCTATTACATCTAATAATAGGTTAAATCCTGTTACAGTTGTACATTGAATAGTATCTTGTTCTCCACCTTGGTTAAAGTCGAATATTTTCTTATTTGTATCTATTCTTGGATCACTTATGCAATATGGTACAGTTGAAGTCATTGTTGTATCGTTTCCAATTTCTCCATTACCATTATATCCTGACATGTAAACTGTTCCGTCATATTTAACTAATGCTGTTGTTCTCCAACCTGTAGCTGCAAGCATAACATTATTAATATTTCCGTCTAAGTTTTCATTTAGTGCTTTTCTTGGTAAAGATACTCTAGTTGCTGTTGTATTATTTCCAATTGCTCCATATCCATTGTATCCCCAGCTGTATACTTCTCCTGTTTTATTTACTGCAACCATTGTATGGTATTTTAAGTCTATGTCTACGATATCACTTAATACATCTGTATTTCCTTCATTTCTTACTGCTACTGGTAAAGTTTTATTACCATTGTTGTTTATACCTAAAGTTCCATAATATCCATATCCCCAAGTATATACATTACCATCTGCAGAAAGAGCTCCTGATACATGGTATCCAGCTGATATAGAAATTATTGCATTTAAGTATCCTGTTCCAGCTGTATCTTTTACTTGTCTTGGTATATACATATTGCTTGTATTACCTTGTCCTAATTCTCCATTAGCATTGTATCCTGTTGCCCAAACTGTTCCATCTGCTTTTAATATTACTGTATGATGTTTTCCAGTTTTTACATCTATAACATTATTTATAGGGTCTACTGCATTATATCCTAACATTCTAGTTGCATAGTATCTATTTGATGTATTGTTTATACCTAGTTCTCCATATCCATTGTATCCCCATCCATAAACATATCCATCTTCTGTTACTGCAAATGCTGAATATTGTCCTGCATCTATTTTTTCTATGTTTGTAAGTGGTGTGTTGCTATCAATTTTAACTTGAACGAATTGTAATGATCTTGATGTTGTTCCATTTCCAAGTTCACCATGTCCATTATATCCTACTGCCCATACTGTTCCGTCTTTCTTTAATACTAATGTGAAGTTTTCACCAGCTTTAACATCTACAACATCTTCTACATCTATTTTTGTAGGTGTGTATTTGTTTTGTGTTGTACCATCTCCTAATTGTCCATATCCATTATATCCCCATGTCCATACTGTTCCATCTGCTTTTAATGCTACTATATGGTGATTTCCTATAGATATTTTTGGTGAAACTATACCTTTTTCTGTAACTACTGTTACTTGAACTGTAGCTATTTTATCTGTTGCTGGATCTCTTACTATAACTCTTGTTACACCATAATCCTTAGCTGTAATTAATCCATTTTCATCTACTGAAGCTATTTTTTCATTTAAACTCTTATATGTTAATCCTTCTACTTTAACTTCTTCTGCATTAAATAAGTTAAATGATGTCATTATAGAGTCTACTTGTATGCTTTCATCTAATTGTAATGTAGCTTTCTTTGGAGTTGCTGTTAATATTGAAGAAATATACATTGGTTTGTATGATTTTTCTATTCCTGGGTCAGCTAATTGTTTACCTGTATTTAATCCCCATACTACTACTTTTCCATCTGCTGCTACTGCTAATGTATGATATGCTGTTGAAGATGAACCTTGGATTGAAATAATATTTTCTAATTTTCCTGTTCCATTTAGGTTAGTTACTACTGTTGGTAATAACTTATATGAAGTTGTGTTACTTATTCCTAATTGTCCATTTCCATTATGTCCCCATGTATACACTGTTCCGTCTTTTGCTAAAGCAACTGCATTGTAGCTACCTGCAGATATTTGAGAAATATTTTCTAATATTCCTTCTCCATCTGTAGATTTAACTTGTACTGCCATTTGGCTATTAGCTGTAGAATTATTTCCATTTCTTCCATGAGTTCCGTATCCTGCTGAATATACAGTACCATCAGCTTTTAATAAGTATGAATTAACTTCTCCTGCTGCTACTTTAACTATATCTTCTAGTTCGAATCCTGTAGAACTATCTAATACTTTTACTGGTATTGTTCTGTTTGCTGTAGAATTATCTGCTAATTGTCCATATTTATTATATCCCCATGCCCATACTGTTCCATCTGAAAGTACAGCTAAAGCGTGGTTCCATCCTGCTGCTATATCTATAGCACCATTTATGTTAGCTTTAACTCTTACTGGTAAAGTTCTATTAGATGTTGAATCATCTCCTAACTCACCATTTCCATTATATCCAAATGTATATACTCTACCATCTTCTGTTAATAATACTGTAAAGTATCTACCTGCTACTACTTTTCTAATATTTTTAATAGCTTCTGTTCCTTGACTATTTTTAACTTTAACTGGTTCATAGCTTGTAGTAGTATTTCCTTGTCCTAATTGTCCATAGTTGTTTAATCCCCAAGCCCATACTTCTCCATCTTCAGTTAAAGCAAGTGCATGACTTTCTCCTGCTGCTATTTGTTTAATATTTTCTAAGCCTTCTACTTGTGTTGGTACTGCAGTTGTTGTTTTAGTTCCATGTCCTAATTGTCCATTTCCATTTGTACCCCAAGACCAAACTGTTCCATCTGCTTTTAATGCTACAGAGAAGTTTGATCCACCTACAACCATAGGCTCATATTTTAATTCTTCTGTACTATCTATTACTTTTACAGTTACATATGTATGTAATGAATTTTCTGTATCTGTAATTTTTACTAAAGCAGTACCTGCTTTATTTCCTGTTATTTTTCCTGTTTCATCTACTGAAACTACCTCTGTATCTAAACTTTCAAAAGATAATTTTCCTGTTTCTAATTCTCTATCGAATACATTATATTCTTCAACTATGCTTGCAGAAAGCATATCTTCTGCTTCTAAGTTTAGAGTATATGTTAATTTTTCAGATTTTAGATATAAAGTTCCTACTCTCTTTAAGTATGTAGATGTGTATCTTGTTTCATCTCCTAATTGCATTTGTCCATTTGCACCTGCACCCCATACACTTCCATCTTCTTTAATTACAAATCTTGTTCCTGACCATCCTGTTCCTGAAATTGTAAGTACATTTTCTATATTTTGTTTTGATGTATCTTTCATTTGAACAAATTCGTATGTATTTGATGTATTTCCTATACCTAATCTTCCATCTGAATTGTGTCCTGCTGCATATGCTTTTCCATCATCTGTTACATAGTATAATGCTCCTGCTAATGCTCCTATTTCTTTTACATTTTCTAATGTTTCTCTTGTAGTTTCTGTTGTTACAGTTCCATCTTCAGCTACTACTTCTCTTGTAACTTTAGTAGTTATGTATTGTGGATATGTTCTTGCTGTTGTATTTCCTTGTCCAAATTCTCCACTTCCGTTTTGTCCCCAAGCATATATATTTCTATTTTCTGTATAAGCAAAGCTTGCATTGTCTTCTGCTAGTACTTTAGTTATTCCTGTTAAGTCGAATGTATTATCTGAATTGTGAACTTTATGGAATATATATGATGTTCCACTATATCCTAATTGTCCTTGATCTCCATATCCTGCTGAATATACTGTTCCATCTGTAGCTAGTACTAATGTATGCCAATATCCTTCTGTTACTGCTACTGCATCATCAATATTAAATGCTTTTTGTGGTGTAGAACTTCCTGAATGTGTTGTATTTATTCCAAATTGGCCATAATCATTTCTTCCTGCTGACCATACTGTTCCATCTTGTTTTATAAATACTGTAGATTCTCTATATGCTGCTACGTCTCTTACATTTGTCATAGATTCTACTTTTGTAGCATATTTTTGATTTGTTGTATTTCCTAGTCCTAATTGTCCTACATTATTTTGTCCCCAAGTATATACATCTCCATCTTTTGTTAGGGCTACTGTATGGTTTATACCAGCTGCTACTTTTATAACATTACTTAATGGTGATCCATTTGAAAGTATAACTTGTGTTAATGTACCCATAGGATTTACAGTTGTACCATCTCCTGATTGTCCATAATTATTTAATCCTGCTGTCCAAACTGTTCCATCTTGTTTTAGAATTACAGAGTGCTGATTTCCAGACACAGCCATTGGGAATGTTACTGCGCCTTCTTTATTTTCAGTTACAGATACTGTAGCTACTGCTTTTTTACCTGAAACTTTATCTTCTGCAATTATTTGTGTTTGGCCTACTTTTAGACCTGTAATAACTCCTTCTTCATTAACTTTTGCTATATTTTCATTTACAACTTTGTATGTAATATTTCCTACTACATAGTTCTCATTGTATAAATTGAATCCGTTTTGAACTCTTAAATTTAATTTAATTGTATCATCTTGTTTTACTATTACATCATCAGCAAATAAATTGTCTGTATCTAGTAATTCTGCATAATTTTTATTTGAACTTTCTTGATTTAATAGTTTATATTGTGTACCTTCTCCTAGTCCATATATTTCCCCATTTGTTGTTGTTAAATAAATTGTTGCTACAGTGGCTGATTGAGAAATACTTGCAATATTTCTTGGTAATTCTTTACCATATCTTCCTTTTAATTCTACTGGTAGATTAGAGTTTGTATTATTTCCTTGTCCTAATTCTCCCCAATAGTTATCTCCTATACCATATACTATTCCTTCTTTATTTAATGCAAAAGTTGCAGCATGTGAAGAACCTATTTGTACTATATTTTCTAAATATCCTTCTCCATTTACACCTTTTACTTGTACTGGCATACTTACATTTGTAGTTGTGCTATTTCCTAATTGTCCATATCCATTATATCCTGTTGTCCAAACTGTTCCGTCTGCTTTTAGCATTATTGAATGATATTGTCCTGCTGCTATGGCTATAACATCAGACATTTCCATTTTATATGCTATTGCTTCTGCATTAGATGTTCTACCATTACCTAGTTGTCCATATCCGTTATATCCTCCTGCATATACATCACCATCTTTTGTTAATGCTAAATAATGATCTGTACCAGTTGCTATATCTACTACATTTTCTAGTATTACATTTTTAACAGCATAGTTGTATTGTGTAGTATTATTTGTTCCAAGTTCTCCATTATCATTTCTACCTGCTCCTATTACTGTTCCGTCAGATAATATTATTGTGCAGTTTTGTAACATTCCATAAACTTTTGTAGCATTTTCTACTGGTACTATTGCTCCTTCTGTATTTTTTGTTACAACTCTTGTAGGTAATTTTCTATTTGTTGTATCTCCTACACCTAATCTTCCATAATTGTTTAGTCCCCAAGCATACACTGCACCATCTGCTGTTACTGCATATGCTGAGTTTGGAGCTGCACCTATATGAATTACATTTCTTAAGAATCCTGTTCCTTCACTGTCTTTTACTTGAACTGGCACATATGAAGCTGTAGTATTTCCTTGTCCTAACTCACCATATGTATTTAATCCCCAAGTCCAAACTGTTCCGTCATTCTTTAATGCTATTGTAAATTCATCTTCTATAAGAATCATTGCATAATCATTTTCTCTATCTTGTGGTATTACTTTAATTATAGCTTCTGCTGTTTTTCCAGTTCTTGTTTCTGTTGCTACTAATTTTGTATAACCTTCAGATAAACCTGTAATGTCTCCATTATCATCAATTCTTGCAATTGTACTATCTTCAACTGTATATGTATATCCTTCTACTTCCCATGCGTCTCCAAATACATTTATTTTGTCTGTTTTGTTTATTTCTCCTTGTTTTGTTTCGTTTACATTTACAGTTATTGTTTTTTCTGCAAATTGTAGAGTATCTGTTCCAACTTCTGTTAATACTGTTTTATTTAATAATGAGCCATCACCAATTTGTCCATAATTATCTCTACCTGATGCTATTACTTCACCTGTTTCTCTTACCATTAATTGATGTCTAGAATTACTTGTTCCTGCTATTGTTAGAACTTCTTCTACTTGTGCATTTGTTTTGCCATCTTGCATTTCAACAAATTCTGCTGAATTTGTAGTTGTTCCATTTGCTAATTGTCCATTGCTATTTAATCCTGATGCCCATACTTTTCCATTTGCGTCTTTATAATAGAAAGTACCTTCTGTTGCTGAAATTTCTTTAGCACCAGAAATTTCTTCTCTTATTATATTTTCGCCTTCTACTCCTTCTTCTGTAACTGTATGTTCTACTTCTTTTGTTCTTAATGTTAGAGGTTTTAAACTATTTGTTGTTGTTCCATTTCCAAATTGTCCATATCCATTATATCCCCATCCATATATATTTCCTTCTGTTGTTAATGCATAGCTATTCCATACAGAGGCTGATATTGAAGCTATATTATCTAATTCTTTAGTTGCATCTTGATTATATACTTTTTCATAAATGCTCTTTTGAGCTGTTGTATTTATACCTAATTGTCCATAATCATTATATCCAGATGCCCAAACTGTTCCATCTCCATTTAGTATTAAGTTATACCAATATCCACAAGCTGCTTCTGTAGCATTATTTATATACCAAGCTTGTACTGGAGTAGAGTTTGTTGTAGCTCCTGTATTATTTCCAAATTTTCCATAATCGTTTCTACCTACGCTCCAAACTGTTCCATCTTTTTTGATGAATACAGAATCATCTGCGTTTGCTCCGATATCTCTAACATCTGAAATAGTAGTTAGTTTTGTAGCATAAACTTGATTTGTTGTATTTCCATTTCCTAATTGTCCATATCCGTTATATCCCCAGCTATATATTTCTCCATCTTGTGTTAGAGCTATAGCATGATTATTTCCTACTGCTATTTTTGTTATTCCGCTTAAGTTTTCTGTTTCAGAAATTTTAACTTGTACGAATTCTTGTCTATCTATTGTTGTACCATTTCCTAATTGTCCTACATTATTTCTTCCTGAAGTCCATACTGTTCCATCTTGTTTTAAAATTACAGAATGTGTATTTCCTTGTAGTGCCATAGGGAATGCTATTGCGTTTTCTTTATCTTGTAATACAGATACTTTAGCTATTGCTTTTTTACCTGTAGCTTCATCTTTTGCAATTATATGTGTTTGTCCTACTTTATTTCCTGTAACAACCCCACTTTCATCAACTGTTGCTATTTCTTCATCCATACTTGTGTATGTGATTTTTCCATCTAAAGTTAATTGGTTGTTATATATATTGAAAGCTTCTCTTGTAGATAATTCTACATTTGTAGTGTTTCCTTGTTTTACAGTCATTTCTTCCATACGCATTTCATCGTCGCCTAAACTAATTACGTATGGTACATTTACGCTTTCTAATGTTAATAAATTATAGTAGTGTCCTTCACCTGCTCCTAATACTTCACCTGTACTTCTTACTAAATAAAGTGTTCCTTCTGATGCAGATGATGAAATAAATTCGATATCTTTTGGTAAACTTTGTCTATATTTATCTTTAAGCTCTACTGGATAGTAATATGCACCGCCTACTCCTCCTTGAGCTAGTTGTCCTTCTGTATTTGTACCAAATCCATATATAGTTCCATTTTTTGTCATTGCATATGTACTACGCCATGTACTTCCTATTTCAACTATATCTTCTAAATATCCTTCTCCATTTACTCCTTTTACTTGTACTGGGTAAACTTGACTTGTTGTGTTTCCTATTCCTAATTGTCCATAGTCGTTTAGACCTGTTGTCCAAACTGTGCCATCGGCTTTTAACATTATAGAGTGATAGTCACCAGTTGTTATTTTAGCTACATTAGATATTTCCATTTTGTATGCTATTGTTTCTGCATTAGATGTTCTACCAATACCTAATTCTCCGTGTCCATTATATCCTCCACCATAAACATCTCCGTCTCTAGTTAACGCTATATAATGATCTATTCCTGTAGCCATTTCTACTATATCTTCTAGTAATATATTTTTAACTGCATAGTATGTTGTTGTAGTATTGTTTGTTCCTAATTCTCCATGGTTGTTATATCCTGCTCCCAAAACTGTTCCGTCTGCTAATAATATATGCATATCATATTGTCCTGCATATACTTTTACAGCATTTTCTACAGGTACAACATCTCCTGCTGCATTTTTAGTTAATACTTTAACTGGTAAAGTTCTATTAGTTGTTGTTCCATCTGATAATCTACCATATTGGTTATTACCCCAAGCATATACTTCACCTGTTTTAGTTACTGCATAAGATGTTTGTTGTGCTGCACCAATATAAATTATATCTTCTAGATATCCTTTTCCTGTACTATCCTTTACTTGAAGAGGTCTAGATGCATTTGTAGTATTTCCTTGTCCTAATTGTCCATTTTCATTAGATCCCCAAGCCCATACTGTTCCATCTTCTTTTAGTGCTAATGTGAAGTAATCTTCTTGTACAATCATTGCTATACTTGTTTCTTTTTCTTCTGGTACTACTTCTACTAAAACATAATCTTTAGTATTTAGTCCATCTTCTGAAACTTCTACTCTTGTATATCCTTCTTTTAATGCTGTTAAGTTTCCGTTTTCATCTATATTTGCAATATCTTCATCTAATACTTTGTATGTTACATTTCCTGGTGTCCAAGTATTTCCATAAACATTCATTGCATTTTTAATTCTTGTTTCTATTTTCTTTGTTCCTGAAACTTTTACTTTTATAGATGTTTCTATAGCATCTATTTTATCTTCTCCAACTTGTACTAATTCTTTTGTAGAAGTTACAGTTTCATTTCCTAATTGTCCATAGCTATTATTTCCAACTGTCCATACTGTTCCATCTTCTCTTATAACTGCGCTATTTAATAAGTTCCATTCTCTTGCAATATATATAGCATCTTCTATAACTTCTCCATTTGCTTTGTATGCTACTGGTAGGTTTCTGTTTGTTGTATCATTTTGTGCTAATGAACCATTTGTGTTATATCCCATTCCATAAGCTTTTCCATCTTTTGTTATAAAGTGTAAACTTTGGTCTCCACCATTTACATATTTAACATTTTCTATTGGAGCTGTTCCATCGCTATTTAATACTTGTACAGGTTTATCTGAATCTTTATTTGCACCATTTCCTAATGCTCCTGTTGTTCCCCATCCCCAAGTATAAGCTTTTCCTTCTTCTGTTACAACAATTGCTCCATGATATCCATATTCAAAGTCTGTAACCATATTTAATACATCTGTATAATCTGTATTTCCAACTCTTTTATATCTTGATTCAGCTAAAGAGTTATTTCCTAATTTTCCATATGGGTCATATCCTACAGTTATAATTGTGCCATCGCTTAATAGAACTCCAGAACAACGATATCCTGTAGATACTTTTATACCATTTTCAATTATTGTAGATGATCTTGCATATGTAGTATTAGCATTATTATTTACATTAAAGAATAAGTAATTGCTGTAGTTATAACCCCATCCATATACTTTTCCTTCTTTTGTTAATGCTAAAGATCCTTCTACTCCTGCTGCTATATCCATTATGTTTGTTAAATCTTCTGTACTAGATACTTTTACTTTTGTAGCATAAACTTGGTTTGTAGTAGTTCCATTTCCTAATTGTCCGTTTGAGTTTAATCCCCAACCATACACTTCGCCATCTTTTGTTAATGCTAAAGTATAGTGATATCCTACAGATATTTTTGTTACGTTACTTAAAAATTCATTTTCTGATATTTTAACTTGTACAAATTCTTGTCTATTTACATTTGTACCATTTCCTAATTGTCCATTTGTGTTTAAACCTGATGTCCAAACTGTTCCGTCTTCTTTTAATGTAACTGTAAAGTTATATCCTACTTCTACTTGTGGTCTTGCTATTGCTGTTTCTTTGTTAGATATAACTGTTACTATTGTTTCTGCAACATGTCCTGTTACTAAGTTTTTAGCTATAATTGTTGTTTGTCCATTAGATATAGCTGTAACTTTGCCATCTTCATCAACTGTTGCAATATCTTCATTACTTGAAGAATATTCAATATTAGTCATATCCCATTCTTTATTTATTAAGTTGATTCCTTCTGTCATACTTACAACTAGTTGTTTAGTTTCAGTTTGTTTTAATGTTATGTTTAGTTCATCAAATGTCATATATTCAGGATCTAATCTACTTGCATATTCTACTGCATCTATTTCTGTTCTTAATAGTGCATTGTTATTATTTGATCCCATTGCCCAAACTTGACCATCTTCGTTCATTATATATGTTGTTTGATTTTGGTTATCACTACCACAGAATACTTTATATACTCCTGTAAGTGTTCCATATTCTTTTTGTACTTTTTGAGCTCTTGTAATATTAGTTCTTGTGTTATTTCCTAATTGTCCATATCCATTATATCCTGTTGCCCATAATTCATTATCTTTTGTAATAGCATATGTAGTATATCTTGTTGCTTCTATATCTCTAATATTGTTAATTATATTGCCATTTGAGTTTGTTAAGTTAAAGAATACTGCTCCACTTCTATCTGCTGTTGTTCCATTTCCTAGTTCTCCATATGGATTATGACCTGCTGTCATTACTGTTCCATCTGCTTTTAGGAATGCTGTATGCGCTGCTTTTGTTGATATCTTAACTACATCTTTTATAAGTAATTGTGTAATTCCATTTGAATTTGAAACAGGTATATATGCTCCAAATGAACCATAGTAATTATTTCCTGTTGCCCATACTGTATTGTCTGATTTTATTACATATAAAGTTTCCCATCCCGCTTCTATAGATTCTACATTGTCGAAGTAATTTACTTCTTTTAAGTATAAGCTTGTTCCTGAATATCCTAATTGTCCATATCCATTTGCTCCTGTTGTATAAACTTGACCATTATTATCTAATACTGCTGTAAAATCTATTCCTGTTGTTATTGCTCTTATGTTTTGGATTGGATTTCCATTTATATCTTGCATATATACTGGTCTTGTTTGATTTGTACTATTTCCATTTCCAAGTTGTCCACTAGTGTTTAGTCCCCAGGCTACTACTGTTCCATCACGTTTTAGAGCTATTACAGAATGATATTCTACTGCTATATCTATAACATCTGTTAAGTATTCTCCTTCTTCACCTGCAACATTAAGTACTTGCATAGGTTCTGTTGTTGAAGTTGTATTTCCATTTCCTAATTCTCCGTTTGCATTATATCCCCAAGTCCATACTGTTCCATCTTCTTTTAACATTACAGTAAAGTTTTGGTTTGAAGTATTATATGAGCCTGCATTTAAGATTTTAGCTCCTAGGCTTTCTACTTTAACATAAACTTCACCTGTTATATTGTTTGTAGTATCTTCCATTGTTATTGTAGCAATTCCTTCTTTTATTGCTGTAATTGTTCCATCTTCTGCTACTTCTACAACATTTTCATCTGAAGAAGTATATGTTACTTCTCCTAATTCAAGATTTGTTATATATCCATTTATTTCATATATATATGGGTCTATATCAAAAGTTTCACCAATTCTTAAAACTGTAACATCTTTATTTGCTCTTAATTCTATTGTTCCAATTTTTACTAATTTATCTTTTGTTACTACTGTTTGGTCTGCTAATTGTCCATATCTATTATCTCCTGCTGCATATATAGTTCCATCGTTCTTTATAATGTTTACACTTTCTCCTGTTGTTCTTCCTATATATAGGGCGTCACTAATAATCTCACCATTTTCTTCTAACATCTTAACTGGTAAGTTTATATCTGTTGTATTTCCTTGTGCTAATTGTCCATAGTTATTTCTTCCTATGCTGTATGCATATCCATCTTTATCTATTAAATATGTTGCTCTTTCTGAAGCACTTATATCTGTAATATTTTTAATTGAATCTGTTCCATCTGAATTTAATACTTTAATTGGTATATTTGTGTTTTTAGTAGTTGTGTTTCCTATACCTAATTGACCATATTGGTTATCTCCTACAGCATAAACTTCTCCATCTTTTGATAATAATAATACATGATATTCTCCAGATTCTATATCTGTAATATCTTTTATTATTCCTTCTCCATCGCTGTCTTGCATATATGTTGGAGATGTTTGTGTTCCGTATATTCCTAGTGCGTTATTAGTATTTGTACTTCCTTGTGATAATACTGTACCGTCTGCTCTTAAATAGTATGCATAATAGTTTCCTGTAATTTTAATTATATTTTCTACATCTGGTACTTTTACAGGTAATTTGCTTGTTTTAAGTCCTGTTCCATAGTTATCTGTACCACAACTATAAACTGTACCATCTGCTTTTAAATACATTGTAGTTTCTTCATTGCTTATAAATACATCTATTATACCATCTAATTGCTCTGTTCCATCTTCGTTTAATACGGCTGTTGCATAGAAACTATTTGTTGTTGTGTTATTACCTAATTGTCCTTTTGCGTTATATCCCCATGCCCAAACTTTTCCATCTTTATCTACTGCTACAGCATGGTAAGCTCCTACTGATACTTTTACTATATTTTCTAGATAAGTATCTATTCCTGTTTTTACTCTTGTATATTCTTTTTGTGTAAATGTTGATGGTAATCCATTACCTAATTGTCCATAATTGTTTGCTCCTGCTGTGTATACTGTTCCATCTTCTTTTAGGAATACTGAGAATTCATTACCTGATGCTACCTCTGGAACTGTTAGAGCTTTTTCATCGTTTAATATAACATTTACAATTACTTGTGCCTCATTTTGAGTATTATTGTCTACTACTCTTATTCTTGTTGTTCCTCTTGCGATTGCTGTTATATTTCCTTCCCCATCAACTGTTGCTATTTCTTCATTATCTGAAGACCAAGTTATATTATCTAAGTTTAATTCTTTGCTTAATAATCTGAATTTTTCATTGTATTCAGCTGTTATTTTCTTTGTGTCATCTATTTTTAAAGTTACTTGTTTATCACTTAAGTTAATATATTCTTTTTGTGTTAATACTGGTGTTAGTATATTTCCTGTGTAATCTACAAGTGATGAACCAAAGTTGCTATATCCTACTACTGCTAATTCTTTATCTTCTGTTCTTATAAACCATTTATTAGATATAGTTTGAGCATATACTTCTATAGCTTTTCCATCAAAACGTTTGTATATAGCTGTTGGACGTGTTCTATTTGAAGTATCACCTACACCTAATTGTCCACAATTATTATATCCAGTTGTGTAAATTGTTCCGTCTTCAGACATTAATATAGATGAGAAATTATTTGTTTTAATATCAATAATTTTTTCTATATATCCATCATTGCTTTGGTTTTTCATTTGTGTAAATGCTGATTGATTTGTAGAATTATTTAATCCTAATTGTCCTTCAGTATTTCTTCCTGTTCCCCAAACTGTTCCATCATTTCTTAATATTAATCCAAAATCATTTCCTGCTGCAATTTTTATTGCACCTTCAAAATCTGATTTTACTGGAACTAATACATTAGCTGTTGTTCTATTTGAATTTCCTTGTTGTCCTGTTCCATTTGCACCCCAAATCCATAATGAACCATCTGCTTTTAATGCCATTGCATGATCATATCCACTTGAAATTTGTGTTACATTATTTAATTCTTGAACTTTATTTGCATAGCTTTGAGATGTTGTATTTCCTATACCTAATTGTCCATAGTTGTTATATCCCCATGAATATACATATCCATCTTCAGAAAGTGCTAATGTAAATAATTCACCTACTGATATTGCTTTTATATTTGTAAGAGGTGTATCTTCTGCTACTAATACTTGTGTTCTTGTAGGTAAGTTTGTAGTTGTACCATTTCCAAGTTGTCCATTACTGTTATATCCCCAAGCTACTAAAGTACCATCATCTTTTAAAGCAACTGCAAAACTTGCTCCTACTCCAATATCTTTAACTCCTTCTAAAGGTGTTGTTCCGTCAATATCTAATACTTGTGTTGGAACTGTACTAGATGTTGTAGTAGTTGTACCATCTCCTAATTGTCCATAATTGTTTTGTCCTGTAGCCCAAACTGAGCCATCTTCTTTTAAGAATATTGTAAAATCGTTTCCTGCTGCTACTTTAGCAATTGTTGCTTCTTCTTCTGTTTGAACATAAATTGTAATTTGTTTTGTTATGCCTGTTTCTTCTTGTGTCATTGTTACATATGCTGTTCCGTTTGCTAAACCTGTTACATTTCCTTGTTCATCTATTTCTACTATTCCTTCTTTGTCTACAGTATATGATATTGTTCCTAAATCTGTAGTATTTCCAAATATGTTAATTCCTTGTTTTATGTATGGTTTTAACTTTGTTGTGTCTCCTATTTTTACCCTTATATATGTTAAATTATTTTCTAATTTATCTGTAGAAACTCTAACTAATTTTGTTTGATTTTCTGCTGAATAGTTTCCAAATTTAGCATAAGCTTCTGTTCCTGCTGCATAAACATTTCCGTTATCTTTTATTAATGTTATTGCGTTATCTTCTGTTTTTCCTAAAGATATAACATTTGTAACTGATGTCTCTCCATCTATATCTTTTATAGTTGTAAATTCTATTACATTTTCTGTTGTTCCTTGAGCTAACATTCCGCTTCCATTATAGCCTATTGCCCAAGCTGTTCCGTCTTTTGCAAGTATTACTGAGCTTGCATTGTATGCCATTATATCTTTTACTTCTATACCTTCTGGTAAGTTAACTTCTACTAATGCATTTTTATTTGCTGTGTCTCCTGTATTTAATTGTGCATAATCATTTCTTCCTGCACCATATACTTTTCCATCTTTTGTTAAATATAGGGCATGATTATTAGAAACAGAAATTTTTACTACTCCTGCTAATAATTCATTTGTTTCATCATTTACTTGAATATATTTTGCATAGTTTGTGTAGGCTGTATTAGATATTGTTTGACTTTGAGCTATTTGTCCATAGTTGTTTTGTCCCCAAGAATATACTTGAAGATTAGAATCTAATACATTTATGAAGCTTGTTCCTACTTCTACTTTTATTGCATTATATATATCTGTTAATACATTTGGTATTTTTCTATTATTGCTATTAGGAAGTATTGGATAATATGAACTATAGTAGTCATAACCCCATACATATACTCTTCCGTTATTTCCTATAGCTGATACAAATTGATTGTTACCATCTATATCTATAATGTCTTTTAATACATCACTTCCTGTTTCATCTAGTACCTTTACTGCAGCATTTTTATTTGCTGTACTGTTTGTTCCTAATTGTCCATTTCCATTGTATCCCCATGAATATACATATCCATCTTTAGATAATGCATACATAGAGTTTCCTGCTACTGTAACTTTTACTATATCTGTTAATTCTAAACCATCATCTTTTATAACTTGTACAAATTCATTTCTGTGGCTTACTGTTGTTCCATCTCCTAGTTGTCCGTATGTATTGTCACCAATTGTCCAAACTGTTCCATCTTCTTTTAATATTACTGTGTTATTTGTACTTTGTTCTGTTTCTCCTAAGCTTACTGCATTTTCATTATTACGTAAAACATTTACTGTTGTTGCTGCCATTAATCCAGTTGTAGCTTCTTCTGCATAGATTATAGCTGTTCCATATCCTATTGCTGTAACTTCACCATTTTCAGATACTGTTGCAACTGTTTCATCGCTTGAATGCCATGTTAATTCTATTGTATCTAAAGTTCTTCTTATTACATTTGCATTTGGATTATATGAAACTGTTAATGTTTCTTTTGAACCTTCTTTTAAGTATATAGATTTTTTATTTGTTTCTATATAACTTGGTCTTATTTCCATTGCGTTTGCTATATTAGCTGTTACACCTTGTAGTCTATATTGTGCATTAGATTTATTTAATCCAGAACCTACTAATTCCCCATTTTCTTTTATAGCTACAAATGTTGATACAAATGTTGAGTCTGCAAATTTCTTAATATCTGTTAATTCGTTTCCATATTCATCATACATTAATGTTAATGTATATTGCGTTCCTATGTTACCATTAGATGCTTGACCATATTGGTCATCTCCTGTTGAATAAATTTTTCCATCTCTTGTTTTTACATATGTTGTATTTATTGCAGTTCCAATATCTACAAATGTTTTACCCTCTAGATATGAAATTAATACCGGTTCTGTATTAGCATTTAAACCTATTCCAGATTGACCATATCCACTATAACCCCATGTATATAATTTTTGTTCTGTTGTTAATGCTACAACATAGCAATTTCCCACAGCTATTTTTTCTACATTAGTTATGGCTGCTTGTCTTGGAATAGTAGAATTTGCTGTTGTTTTATTACCAAATTGTCCATTTGAATTGTTTCCAACGCTATATACATTTCCATCTTTTGTAAGCATTGCAAAGAAGTTTCCATGTCCCCCTTCTATTTGAATGACATTATTTAATTCTGTACTATCAACTTTTCCTAATTTTGTTGCTGGTTCACTTGTTGTAGCTGTTCTTCCTAATTGTCCATAATTATTTTGTCCTGCTGTCCAAACTGTTCCATCTGATTTTAATATCATTAATGCTGCATCTGTAAATGCAATGTCCACAACATCTGTTATTTCTTCATCATTAACATCTATTGCTCTTGTAAACTCTGTTACATTTGTTGTTGTTCCTAACGCTAATTCTCCATTTGTATTTAGACCGCAAGTATATAAAGTACCGTCCTTTAAAAGAACTGCTACTGAATTATTATTTGCTTCTATATCTATTACGTTTGTTATAACCTCTCCATCTAAAGAGTATCTTAATTCTTTAATTTCTGTGTTAACTACTTTGCTACTATCTCCATTTTGTCCGTTAGCATTTGTTCCCCAATATCTTACTATTCCATCTTGAGATAGTGTATATGTATTAAGATCTGTAACTACTACTTTTTCTATTTCTGTTTCTGCTTGTGTTCCAACTACATTTACAAATATAGTTTTGGAAATTTCAGCTGTTTCATCCTCTATTACTAGTCGTGCATTTCCTTTCTTTATACCTGTAATTGTTCCGTCCTCTGTAACTGTTGCAATATCTGTATCTAGTGATGTATATGTAATAGTTCCATTGTTTTTAACATTGTGGAATACATTAACAGCATTTGTAACTTCTACGTCTAATTTCTTAGTTTGTCCTTCTACAACTTTTACTGTTGTATAGTCTATACTAAATGTTTCTCTAGAAGTTAATTCTAAATATTTTATATCATCTCCAATTACATAATTACTATTTTTTATGTCAATTTTTGTTATAACAGCATAACCATTTCCTGTATTACCAACCATAGTTGATGCTCCATCATATGTCGGCATACTTTGATTTCCAGCTATTGTATATGCATTATCTAAATAATATTCTGATGATACTGCATATCCACTTGGTACTGCAGAATTTATAGTATATACGAAACCTGATCCGCCACCGCCACCACGGTCGTCATCTGCTGATCCATCTGGATTAGATCCGCCACCGCCGTACCAGCCGCCACCGCCGGCACCTGCATGACCTCCTGAACCACTAGCTCCAGATCCACCTTGACCAAATGTTCCTCTATAACTTCCTGCTGCTGTTGTTGTAGCTCCTGTTCCACCACTACCATAAGATTCTGTAGCAGTTCCTCCAGAAGTTCCTCCACCGTAATATCCTGGTCTATTGCTAGCTCCATCTGAACCACCACCACCAGCTACTATAACTCTATTATAAAGTGATGTTCCTCCAATTCTTATATCTGTGGCACCACCACCACCAGCGTGGTAAGCTCTTGAACCACCACCGTTAAATCCTCCAGAAGTTCCTCCTGTATTACCAGATCCTCCTACATATACATAAACTGTTTCTCCTTTTCTTAATTCAACAACACCTGTTGAATATCCTCCTTTTCCACCATAACCTGAATTTGAACGATATCCACCTTGTGCTCCCCAAACTTCTAATTTATACATTCCATTTTCTTGGGCAGTAAATGTTTGAACTCCAGCAGAGTAAGCATATGCATATCTGTCTCCAGTTAGGTATGAACCTGCTTGATTAAATACAATTCCAAATTGGCCATATGTATTATTTCCTGTTGCATAAAGATTACCATCATCTTTAATAACAGTAGAGAAATTATTATAATATTCGCCTATGGCAAATACACCATCAAAATCGCTATCATCAGCGTTTTTCATAGCTACTGCTTTTGTAAAGTTTTGTATTGCTCTTTGTGATAAATTGTAGTTTGTATTTCCTCCTACTACATAAACTTTTCCTTCATTATCTAGCATATATGTTGCTATTCCTGAAGCGCTTATTTGCTTAATATTTGTTAATTCTGTATCTTCATCTGAATCAATTAGTACTTTAACTGGTAAACTTGAATTTGTAGTTGTACCATTTCCTAATTGTCCATTTGTATTTAATCCTGTTGTATAAATTGTTTTGTCTTTAGATAGAACTACTGTATGGCTTACTCCAGATGCTACTGCTGTTGCATTTTTTAACATACCTGTTCCATCTTCATTTCTCATTTGTATAAAATATCCGTATTGTGTTGTATCTGATGAACCATATTGTCCATAATTATTTTGTCCTGCTGACCAAACTGTTCCATCAGCTTTTAATACTGTTGTTGTATTTCCTTTGCTAGATACTTCTATTACATTATTTATATCTAATGCTTTTACTGGAAGTGAAGTATTTGTTGTATTCCAACGTGCAAATTGTCCATTTCCGTTATATCCAACACTGTATACTTCTCCATTTTCTTTTAATAATACTGTATGATTTGCACCTGCTGATATATCTACTATTCCTGTCATCATATCTGTACCGTTTTCAGCTAACATTTGTACTGCATAATATGACATTGTAGTATTATTTTGTCCTAGTTGACCATAAGTATTAATACCCCAAGACCAAACTGTTCCATCAGCTCTTAGTGCTACAAAATAGTTTTGTCCTGCAGCTATTTTTATAACATTATCTAATTCTGTAAATTCTGCTGTTTTAACTTGAACATAAGTTGCAGATTTATCTCTTTTTCCTCTACCTAGTTCTCCATTTGTATTATCTCCTGCTGTCCAAACTGTTCCGTCTTCTTTTAATACTGCTGTTGTATTTAGGCTTTCTGCAACTGCAGCATAAGCTACAGCGTTTTCATCATTTAATAATACTGTTACTTTAACTTGTGCTTCATTTTGTGTATTGTTATCTATTATTCTAATTATTGTTTGTCCAAATGCTACTGCTGTAATATTTCCTTCTTGGTCTACTGTTGCAATACCTTCATCATCAGATTCCCAAGTAATATTATCTAGGTTATATGTAACATCTCCTAAATTTAAATTTTGTTTATATTCGGCATTTACTTTTATTTCGTTTCCAACTTTTAATGTTAATTGTTTCTTGTCTAATTCTATATATTCTTTATTTATTATTGTTGATCTTAATAAATTTCCACCTGGTATGTTTGTTAATCCATTTCCACTATTTAAGTATCCACTTACTGCTATATGACCATCTTCTGTTCTTACATATAGTAAAGGATTTGCATTTAATGTATCATTTGTATATATTTCAACTATTTTAGATTCTAAGTCTGAATTTAATTTTACTGGATATGCATTTATATTTGCTGTTGCTCCATTTCCGAATTGTCCATAACCATTA
The DNA here is from genome assembly GCA_963557785.1 of uncultured Clostridia bacterium. Lineage (GTDB taxonomy): Bacteria > Bacillota > Clostridia > TANB77 > CAG-508 > Merdicola. Next base: position 140,665 of record CAUWBF010000003.1, read on the forward strand.
TATCCAACACTATATACATCCCCATTATTATCTAATAATACTGTGTTGTTATAGGCATTTTTAATATCAATAATATTATTTATATATCCTGTATTATTAGCGTTCTTCATTTGAGTAAATGTTGATGTACCATAATTCTCGCCAGTATTTCCTCCAGAAGTTCCATTTCCTAATGCTCCATAATATATTCTACCACAAGACCAAACTGTTCCATCTTCTTTTAAGATTACTAAATTATCATGCCCTGCTGATACTTTTATAATATTATTTACATTATTATATACTCTTGTTGGAATTGTAACACTTGAATTATATGAACTGTGTCCTAAACGGTAGTAGGCACCATATCCCCAAGTCCAAAGTTCTCCGTCTTTTCCTAAAGCTGTTGCATAATCATCTCCTGCTGATATTTGTATAATATCATGTACTTCTAATGTTTGAGTTGCATACTTAATCGGTGTTGTTGTATTTCCAATTCCACATTCACCATTATTGTTGTATCCCCATGCATATATATATCCATCATTTGTTATGGCATATGCTGTACTATCGTCTGTCATTTGTTCTATTGCTTTTATATTAGTTAATGGTGTTTCGCTATCAACCATTACTTGTACTGGAACTAGACTGTCTGTAGTAGTACCATTGCCTAATTGTGCATAATTATTTCTTCCATATGTCCAAACTGTTCCATCAGTTTTTAATACTGCTGTATTCCATGACCCTACAGCAATATCTATAATTCCTGTTAAAGGTGTTCCATCTACGTCCAATGCTTGAACTGGTTCTGAGCTACTTATTTTTGTATTATTTCCTAATTGTCCATATGCATTATTTCCCCAGCTCCAAACTGTTCCATCTTCTTTTAATAATACTGTAAAATTATCTCCTACTGCTATTTTTTCTATTAAAGATTTTTTAACATTTACTAAAACTTGTTTTGTAAATCCATTTGTTTCATCTGTAATTGTTACTCTTGCTGATCCACATACTAAACCTGTTACTTTTCCATTTTCATCTACAGATATAACTCCATTATCTTCTGCTACAAATGTTAAATTTCCTAAAGTTATCTCATCATTGTATATATTTATACCTTCATCAATATATGAATCAAGAGTTAATTCTTCTCCAATTTTTATGTCATATATATTTTTATCTGTCCTTAATTTTGTTGGATCACATAATGTTAATGTTGTGTGATTAGCAGTATCTTGGTTTGCAAATGTACCATAAGGTTGGTAACCTGCCATATTTATTGTTCCATCACGTTTTACATATGCTATTTGGCTTCCTCTTGTTTTTCCTACGAATAAGATATCTGATAAGTTAGTTGTTCCATCTGTATCTTTTATTGCTACAAATGATGTAACTTGTGTTGCATTTCCTTGTGCTAAATCTCCATATTGATTGTATCCTAATCCGTATACATTATTGTTTGCATCTACTATTATTGATTCCCATACAGATGCCATAATAGATTTTACTTGAATATCTCCTGTATTTAATTTTACTGGTAATGTTTTATTTCCTGTTGCTCCTTGTCCTAATTGATAATGTTCATTGTTGCCTACACCATATACTTCTTTATCTTTATTTAAGAATAAAGCAAATGTATTTGTTGCACTTATATCAATTATATTTTCTAAGCTTCCTGTTCCTTCTTTATTAAATACATATTCAAATCTAGTATCTTTTTCTGCAGTTGTTCCAACTCCTACTTGTCCTGCTGTGCTCCATCCTGCTGAATAAACTTTTTGTTCACTTGTTAGAATATATGCATTTACATATGATGCTTGTACTTTTATAGCATTTTGTACATCACCAATTTTTATTGGTAATTTTTTATTTGCATTTCTTTCTAATAGATAATCTGTATATCCCCATGTATATACATCACCTTTATTATCTAATGCTAAAACTATATATTGATTTGATGATGCACTTCCTACTGATGCATCTATATCGATAATATTTTCTAAATATCCTGTACCTGCTGTATTCTTTACTTTTACTGCTACATTTCTATTTGTAGTATCGTTTTGTCCTAATTGTCCAATGTTATTTAATCCCCAAGCATATACATATCCATCTTGAGTTAAAGCATATGCTGTATACCAGCTTTGTGCTATTTTAACAACATTTTCAAGATATCCACCTTCATCTTTTTTAACTCTTGTGTATTCTGCTTTATTTATGTTAGTTCCGTCTCCTAATTCACCATGTCCATTGTATCCAATAGTCCAAACTGTTCCATCTTCTTTTAATAAAACATTAAAGTTATCATTTGTTTTTATATCTCCTAAGGTTACAGCTTCTTCGTTATTTCTTATAACTGTAACTATTGAACTTGCCTTTAAACCTGTATTTTTATCTTCTACCCAAATAGTTGCTGTTCCTATTCCATTTGCTGTAATTTTTCCATCACTAATAGAAGCAACACTTTCGTCACTTGTGTGCCATTCTAAGTCTAAGTTATTTAATTCTCTATTAATTAAATTTAAGTTGCAATTGTATGTTACACTTAAATCTTTTTCTTGTGTTTCTTTTAATATTACTTGTCTATCGCTTATTTCTAAGTAATCTTCAAATACTGCTGTAAAATTATTAACTGTGCTATTGGCACTTAATTGTTGATAGGCTTCATTATCACCTGTCATCATTACTGTACCATCATTTAATATGATAGACATTGTTTGACCATAGTTTCCATCTTGCATATATTTTACATCAGTTATTGCGTTTCTATGTACATCTAAACATTTTGTAAGAGTAGTATGTTTTGATGTATCTGTTGTTCCAATTGATAGACTTCCTTGTCCGTTATATCCTGCTGCATATAGTCCATCTTCTTTTAAAACATATAGTGTTGAAGATGTTGTTCCAAAGTTTAATACACCATCTACATTTATTGGTTTTATTTTTATATTATTTGTAGTTGTACCAGTTGCAAGTTGTCCATAATCATTATATCCAACTGAATATAAACTTCCATCATTCTTTTGGAATATTGTAGAAGCCCATAAAGTTGCTATTTTTGTAACGTCTTCTATATTCGCTTTTGTTGGTACCCCATATTGTGTTGTGTTTTCTGTTCCTAATTGTCCATATGTGTTTAATCCTACTCCATATACTGTACCATCAGCTTTTAACATAACTAAATAGCTGTCTCCTACTGATATTTGAATTACATCTGTTATTCCTTCAACTTGTCCAAATTTTGTTGCAGGAGAATCATCTGTAACTGTTCTTCCTAATCTTCCATTTGCTGTATTTCCTGCTGTCCAAACTGTTCCATCTTCTTTTAGTACTGCTATAAAGTCTGCTCCTGTTTGAACTTCTTTTACATCTGTTAAAGGTTCATCATTTACTGTTATTGCTTGTGTGAATTGTGTTTTATTTTCTGTGTCTCCAACTCCTAATTGTCCATTTGTATTTAGTCCTGCTGTTTCTAATGTTCCATTTTGTAATACTATTGCACTAAAGTTATATCCACCACTTATATTAATTATGTCTTTTCTTACTTCTCCGTCTTCGTTTGTTAAAACATATCTATCTGTTGTACTTGCTGTAGTTACTCCATTTCCAAATTGTCCATATGCATTTGTTCCCATAAATGTAACTGTTCCATCTTCTGCTAAAGCCATTGTATGAGTATCTTTTGATATAACTTTATTTATATCTTGGAAACTTCCATTTTCTGTAACTCTTACTATTACATATGTTCTAATTCCTTGCTCTGCGTTTTCTATTGTGATTTTTGCAGTACCTTTAGATTTACCTGTAAGTAATCCTGTTTCTGATACTGTAACAATTTCTTCATTATCTGATGAGTATGTTAAAGTTCCTGCTGTATTTATTGTATTAAATACGTTTAAGCTATTTTTATATTGTATCTCTAATTGTTTTGTTCCATTTACTTCTACTGTTTTTGTTAATTCATCTACTACTAATTTTTCATATGAAACTTTAGTTAAATATGTAGCATTTGAATTTATTTGTGTATCATCACCTAATTGTCCAAATTCATTATTTCCTGCTGACCATATGCTTCCATCTTGACGTATTATTCCTAAGTTTCTTGCTGGCGCTGTTGTATTTGTTATATCAGAATATAGTCTTATACTTCCAGTTGCTAATAAAATAGCATCTTCTACATCTGTTCCATCGCTATTTTTTAGAGTAGTATATGTTGTTACATTTGTAGTGTTTCCTTGTGATAATTGTCCATATGCATTTCCTCCTGTAACATATACTTTTCCATCATCTGCAAGTATCATACTGTGTGATATTCCTGTAGATAGTTGTTTTACTTTTATAGAAACTTCTTGAGTTTCTTCTTCTCCATCTGCATTTGCTACAGTAACACTCTTAGTTGGTAATGTTACTTTTGTCCAAGATGTTCTATTTGTAGTATTTCCTAGTCCTAATTGAGCATAGTTATTTAATCCTGCTGTATATAGTTCTCCATCAGAAGTTAGTATATTTGCATGATATGTGTTATTTGATGCCATTATTACATCTTTGTTTATTATATTAAATAATGATTGATTTGTTGTACTTCCTAATCCTAGTTGTCCATATGCGTTTCCACCTACATTGTATGCTACACCATTTGAATGAATTAATATTGGTGAATAGCTTTGTCCATTTGCTATGTACGCTATACCTTCCATATTTACTTTAACTGGTATATGTACTTCTGTAGTATTTCCTGTTCCTAATCTATAATCTGTTGCAGATCCCCAAGCATATACATCTCCATATTCTGTTAATGCCATGCTGGTACCATATCCTGCTCCAATATCTACTATATTTCTTAAACTTTCTGCTCCTGTTGCATCTAATACTTTTGTAGCATACATTAAGTTAGTTATATTGTTTTGTCCTAATTGTCCATTGCTATTATATCCCCATGCATATATTTCTCCAGCTGTTGTTAGTGCTAAAACGTGTTCATATCCTACAGATATTTTTCTTATACCTGTTAAATATGTATTTTCATCTATTTTTACTTGAGTAGGTCTTGATTGTGTTAGGTTGTTTCCTATACCTAGTTGTCCATATTGGTTTACACCCATAGACCATACAGTTCCATCTTCTTTTAAGATTACAGAGAATCCGTCACCTTGTTCGAATTGTGGAACTGTTATTGCTCCTTCATGATTTGAATAAACATTTATGAATGCTTTTACTTGTAAGTTTAGTCTTTCGTTTGTTCCTATAATTGTTGTTTGTCCAATTCCTGTTGCTGTTATAACACCTGTGTTTGAGTCTACTGTTGCTACATCTTCGTTCCAAGATGTAAATGTCCAGTCTTCTGCTTTTTGAGCATCTTTAATAAACACATTAAATGTGCTTGCTTGTAAAACATCTAAATCAAATGTTTCTCCTATTTTTAAATATTTTGTTCTTTCATTTAATACTGTTTCTTTGTCATTATATTGATATAAATATTTGTAATTAGCTACATTAGCTGATACATCAGTTCCTAATTGATTGTAGCTACTGCTTCCACTTACTAATAGTCTACCATCTGTTGTTATTACACCATAGTTTGTTGTTGAGTCTGCTTGTACTAAATATCTTGCATTCGTAATTTCATTTCCTTGTGAGTCTTTCATTGTTGTAAAAGTAGATAAATTACTTGTATTTCCTTGTGCTAGTATGCCTGTTGAATTATTTCCTATTGTATAAACTGTATTATTTCCATTAATAAATGTTATATTATCATTATTAGCTGATATTTCATATATATCATTATAAATCATTGAATTATATATACTTGTATATGAATCATTAATATCATTAATAATTGTTCCTTTTTCATCTAAAAATATATATTTATTCTCACTTGCAGATATTTTTGATATTCCACATGTTATTGCCTGATTTACATTACTTAAATTATATACATATCCTTGTTTTGTTAATATAATATTTCCTTTAACACTTATTACATCTAATTCTCCTATATCTACTGTCTCTGGTTTAGATGTGTAGCCTTTACCAAATTTATATACTTTTCCATCTGCAGTAAGTACTGTTGATGTTGCTCCTGTTGCATCTATTTCTTTTATACTTTCTAGTAGTTCCATTTCAATTTCTTTAAATTCAGTTTCAGGTTCTGTTGTTTCTTCTGTTGTAGTATTATTTTCCACTGGTTCTTCTACTGTAACTTTAATAGTTGTTTTTATTTGTAATTCTGTTGGAGTATTAATATTTTCTGTATTTTCTGTTCCTAATTGTCCATTACTATTATATCCCCAAACATATATAGTTCCATTTTGAGATAATGCCATTGCATAATTTGTTCCAACTGAAATATCTTTTATATTTTCTAATATTTTTGTTGGTTCTGCTCTGTTTTCGTTATCTCCTGTTCCTAATTGTCCATAATTATTTTTACCCCAAGTCCATACTGTTCCATCAGATTTTAAAGAAACTGTAAAATTTTCTCCCATTTCTACTTGTGGTTTAATTCCATTTAAAACATCAACATAAATATATGTATCTGCATCATTTGTTGAATCATGAATTTTTATTTTTGTTCTACCTTCTGCTATACCTTTTATAACTCCTTCAGATGTTACTGTAGCTATGTCAGTATTTAATGATTCAAAACTTAAATTTCCTATATCTTTATTTTCTCTATTATTTAATTTATTAGTATCAATTGTATAATTCTCATCTACTTGTAATTCAATAGTTTTATCTTCATAATTTAGTGAGCATATATTAGTCTTAGTTATTCTTACATATCCATTACCAGTGTGTCCTGTCTCATATCCTCCTGTTGGAGAAGGCATACTTTGCCATCCCCCTAAAGTTGTTCCTAAACTTGTATAATATGATCCTCCACCAGCTCCAGTATGATAAGAACTATTATGTCCAGTTCCAGCAGATCCTCCTGTGTATCCGCCGCCTCCGCCGCCGACATAATTTGTACCTCCGCCGCCTCCAAAGCCGCCGTGTACTCCTGAAGTATAACCTAAACCTGTACCTCCGCCGTTTACAAATGAATATCCTGCAGAACCTCCACCAGAATAACTATTATACATTCCATTTCCATAGAATCCTCCACCGGCTCCTGCAGTTGATGGGTAACTCCAACCACTATATCCAGCAAATCCTCCTTGTCCTTCTGTTAATTGTCCAACAAAACTTGTATTATATCTTGATGACATTCTTGATGCTTGTCCATGATAATATGTTCCACTATAATTATTACCATATGCACCACCGCCACCACCAGCAACTGCTATAGGTGTATTATCTTCTGTTGCAATAAAAGTTCCTCCACCACCAGAGCCTGTTGATGCATTTAAACTTTTTCCTTTTTCTCCTACTAATATCTTATAAGTTGTTTGCTCTGTTATTGTTATTGTACTTCTTGCATATGCACCTTTACCTGATGTATATCCGCTTGTTCCTTGTCCTCCTTGTGCACCCCAAGCTTCAAATGTATAAGTTCCTGGTTGTAATGTAACTGTTTCAATTTTACCAGAATATTCATAATTATTAACCTCATAATTATTTTCTGTATAAATTAAACTTATTTTTACATATCCATTACCATAATTTCCACCTTGTTGCATTAATACTTCGCTAAATTGAAATAATTCTCCATCAATGTTAGTATGTTTGTTTCTATAAGTAGTATCACATCCATTATATCCTGATACAAATGATGATCCACCACCACCACCAGCAGTATATACAGATCCTCCGCCATAGTAACCACCGCCACCGCCGGCTCCACAAGATCCTGCATTAGCACCAATACCAAATGACCCTTTATATCCTTCTCTACTAGAACTATTTCCAAATGTGTAACTTCCACCTTCAGTTTGTGAACCACCCCATGCTATGTGTCCAGAATAAGTTCCAGCAGTATTCTTTGAGTATGCTCCAGTAAGTCCTCCTCCATTTCCTTGTGTTGTATTAGTTCCACCACAAGTAGATTGGGCTCCACCGCCACCACCGGCAACTAATATTCTACTTTTTAAGCTTTCTGCATCGTTCCAGTTTCCATTTACTAGTCTTATGTCAGTGGCTCCTCCTCCTTGACCTCCTTTATGCCAAGATGATCCTCCAGAAGCTCCACCTCCATTAAATGAGACTGCACTTGTTTGATTAACTCCTTGACCTCCACAGTATATATATAATACTTGGCCCTTTTTTAGATATACCTGCGCTCTAGTATATCCACCTTCTCCTCTTCCGTTTGAGCCTCCATATCCATATCCTCCTGAAGCACCGTACAAGTTAATCTCGTATAATCCTTCTTTCTCTACAGTCCATGTTTGATAGTTTCCCGTATAAGAATATGTCCTTGTATCTAATAATACATCGTTTGTAGCTGTCGCATCAGTTTGTTCATCAGCAAATAAGCTCATAATACTATCTTTTTTCTCGATAGCAATTACAGCTAGTGCTACAAAAACTACTAGAACTATTGCTGCTAGTAGTTTTTGTAAAACTGATTTTGTTTTCTTTGTTTTTTCTTGTGTTTTCATATGTTACTCCCTCTCTAGTTTTGGTTTTTTCGAGCTATTTTTACTTTCCGCTCGCGCAATATATATTTATTAATATAATTTTAACGAATTTTGTCATAAAAATAAATGGTATATATTGTATGTAAAACCTGTATTTACTAGGGATTTTGCTTTTGAGAGAAATGTCACATTTGCTTAGTATTTTTATTACTTTGTAACAATCAAATGTAAAATTTATTTTTTGTGTACAAAAAATGTACCAAAAAAACGTGTATTAAATCTTTTAAAAGCGTTGATTTTTATATTGTTTTACCTGTTTTAAATCTTTTTGTGTATTTCATCTTAAAAATCTTGTAATAATCCACCTTTTTCAGTTATGCGTAAGAAAAGAGGCAATTTATTATAAATACTAAATAAATTACCTCTTTTTTAAACTTTTCTCATTTTTTTACACGCAACTAATAGAGTTAAAAATTCTCATCTTTTTAGCTCTATTAGTTTTAAAATATTCATCTTTTGTTTACATATAAATATTATGTAGAACACATAATATTTATATTTTGATATAAAATCCAAGTTTTGATATAAATTCTTATTAATTTTTAGATATTAAATTTACTTTTTAGTTGCTTTTTATTTTTTATTTAATTTTATTATTGTTCTATTATTTTTCGATTCTTATTTCGAATTCTCCATCTTCATATTCTACTATTGTTTCTAATTCTTCGCTGTCTAATTTAATTTTTAATGTTTCTTTATCTAATTTCTTAGATATATTTTTATCTAATACTACAACTATGTTCTTATCTGGGGCATTTTGAACATATTTGCTTATATCGATAACTTTTTCATCTTCGTCTAATCTTTCTTTTCCAACTAAGATTAATTCATCTTCGTCTTCTTCATAAACTTTAACGTTATTTTTTCTTTTTAGAATGAATACTAATGCCACTAATGCTACAATTCCTAATCCAGAAATTGTTACTGTTTTTACAATTGTACTACTGTTAGCTTCATTGTTTCCATCTGCATTTTCAGCTTTTTCACCTAATGTAACGTCTTTGTTTATGTCATTATTATTTTCTTTATCTTTATTTTCACTTGCATTTGAATTTGTATCTTCTTCTGAAATATTATCTTCAATTCCTCCGATTACATCTTCTACAACTGTTTCTGTTGAATTTGAAACTGGTTTTGTTGGTTTCTTTGGTTTTGTAGGTTTTACTGGTTTTTCTTCTTCTGGTTCTTCTACTACAACTTCTTTTACAACTACTGTTAATTGTGCTTCTAATCCTTGATATTTAACTGTTATAATTTGTGCTCCTACTTTATTTGGATCAAATCCAGATATCATATCGTTTGTAATATCAAAATTATATACACCACTATCTTTTATAATTGTAATTTTTCCACCTGCAAGTTCAATTGATTCACCTTTAATATATTCAACTTTATTTGGTAGGCTATTTATCGCCATAGATAATATATCATCTATTACTGATACTTGGAATTCTCCTGGAGTATCTCCATACATTGCTGTTAGAGTTTGTTTTCCAACAACTTTATTATTAAATTTAGTTACCATTTCTGGTGTTACGTATACAACTTTGTTAACTTTTCCACTTGCTAACATCTCTGTGAATTTAGCTCCTGTTAAGTCTAACTCTTCGCCATATCTGTACTCTGTTTTTTCTGGTTTAGTAAATACTACTTCTTTTACATAATCTTCAACCATTACTGGGAAAGTTGTAGTTTTTGTTTCTTCACCATCGTTGTATGTTACTGTAATTATTTGTTCTCCAAGTTTATTTGGATTGTATCCGCTTACCATACTTGATGTTACATCAATTATTTCATAAGCGTCGCTTTCATTTGTTACTCTTAATTTAGCTCCTGTTAGGTCTAAGCTTTCACCATATTTGTATTGTGTTTTTGGTAAGCTTTCCATTCTAACTTCTGCTAATTTATCTACTACTTGTACTACAAAGTTTTTATTAAATCCTTCGTATGTTACTTTAACTGTTTGATTTCCTAATTTTGTCTTATCGTAACCACTAACCATTGAACTTGTTAAAGCTTTTGTCTCTTGTGCTCCACTAGCCATTGTTACTTTTAATGAACCACCAGTTAAATCTAATTCTTCTTTTACTATGTATAATGCTTTATTTGGCGCTGTAAGCTCTATACCTGTTACATAATCTATTACATTTACTTCTATTTTCTTAGTAAATCCTTCTACGTTAACTGTAATTTCTTGTTTTCCTAATTTTGTTGGGTTATATCCAGTAATCATAGAATTATTAATTTGTACTGTTTTTGTTTCACCACTTAAGTTTTCTACTAATGCTGTAGCATTGCTTAAGTCTAGGCTTGATCCATATTTATAGTCTTTTGCAGCTATTGAATCTATTGTAAATGTAACATCTTTAACTTTATCAACAACTACTACACCAAAGTCTGAACTAAATCCTGCATATTCTGCTGTAACTGTTTGTGCTCCAAGTTGATTTTTATTATATCCTGTTATTGTTACTCTAGAATCTGTTAAATATACATCTTCTGCAGAATTTCCACTCTTCATAGTAATTCTGAAATAACTATCTGTTAAGTCTAAGTTTGATCCATAGTTATATTCTACTTTACTTGGTGCTACTAATGTTGCTCCAATAATATAGTCTTCAACTGTGTATTCAAATTTATCTGTTTTTGTTACTCCATCAAATGTGTATGATATTGTTGCATCTCTAGTAGTTCCTTCTGCTGTTAATTGTGTTGTTATAAATCCAGTTATCATATCTTCTGTTATAGCTATTTCTTCATATCCAGATAATTTTGTAATTCCTAATTTAGCTCCTTTTAGGTCTAAATTTTCACCAAATTTATATGCTGTTTTTGGTATTCCTACTAGGGCTACACTTTCTAATCTATCTTTTACTTCTACATCAAATGTATTATCAAAACCTTCATATGTTACAGTAATTGTTTGTGTTCCAAGTTGATTTTTATTATATCCTGTTACAGTTACTCTACTATCTGTTAAGTCTATATCTGCTACTGGTGTAGCACTTGCCATTGTTATACTTAGACTTGCATCTGATAAGTCTAATTCTTCTCCTAAGTAATATGTTTTATCACTTGGTTCATTTAATGTAACTGCTGATATGTAATCTTCTACTGTATAGTTAAATGATGCTGTTTTTTCTACTCCATCATATGTGTATTTAATTGTTACAGTTCTTGGATTTCCTGCTGTTGTTAATTGTGTTGATGTAAATCCGCTTATCATATCATCTGTTATTGATACAATTGTATCTCCAGATAATTTACTTACTTTTAACTTAGTTCCATTTAAATCTAAGTTTTCACCAAATTTGTAAGCTGTTTTTGGTGTTCCTACTAGGGCTACACTTTCTAGTCTATCTTTTACTTCAATATTGTATGAAGTTGTTAGTTTTTCACCTTTTTCATTAGTTATTTCAATATTTATTGCTTTTGTTCCAGTAGATGATGCATCAAATCCTGTTACTGTTACTCTACTATCTGTTAAAGCTATATCAGATGCTGGTGTTCCACTGGCCATAGTTATAACTAAGTATCCATCAGATATATCAAATTCGCTTGCTGCATCATTTAAGTAATATGTTTGTTTTGTTGGTTTCTTTAATGATGCTATTTCTTTAATATAGTCTGATACTGTATAGTTAAATGATGCTGTTTTTTCTACTCCATCTTCTATTTTTGTTACTGTTGCTGTTCTTGTTGTTCCTTCTGCTGTTAGACTTGTTGTTGAGAATCCATCAAAATCATTTGCTGTTAAAGTAATTTCTTCGTCATTTTTTAATCTATCTATAGATAGTTTTGCTCCATTTAATTCTATTGGATCTCCCCATCTATATGCTGTTTTTGGTGTTCCTATTATTGCTATTCCTTCTAATCTATCTTTTACTTCTATTTCAAATGTTTTTGTAATTCCTGCATATTTTACAGTAATTGTTTGTGTTCCTAAGTTTGATGGTCTTGCTATATATCCTGTTACTTCTACTTCACTATTGCTTAGGTCTACTATTGGTTGAGTAATACCACTCTTCATTATTTTTTGAACAGTTCCACCTGCTAAGTCTAGGTTTTCTAATAATCCATAGTAGTATGTCTTTTTAATTGGTTCTGTTAATACTATATCTTCTACTTGATCTGCTACTGTATATGTAAATGTTGTTGTAGATGTTTTTATTGGGTCATCACCATCTGCATAAGAATATGATATTGTTGCTGTTCTTGGTGTTCCATTTGTTAATGCATTTGAACCACTTGTATAGAAATCATTTCCTACCATATCATTTGTTAGTGCGATAGTTTCTGATTTGCTTAAGTAATTTACTTTTACTTGAGCTCCATTTGCATCAAAATTATCTCCATAGATATAGTTTTGTTTTGGTGTTCCTATAAGTTCTATAGAAACTAATTCATCTCTAACATCTACAGTAAATTGTTTTTCAAAATTTGCATAGCTTACAGTAATTATCTGTTTTCCTAATCTATTTGGTGTGTATTCTGTATATGTTACACCTGTAGCTGATAATCCAATTGCTAAAACATCTGCACCACTTGCCATTATTTTCTTAACTGATCCACCTGTTATATCTAACTTAGCATCAGTATTATTTGTATATGAATATCTTGTTTTTGTTGGTGGTACAAGCTCTATTCCTGTAACATAGTCATTTACTGTATATTGATAGTTAAAGCTATAACCTTCAACTACATTAATTGTTAATGTTCTACTTCCACTTGGTTCACTTTCTGTTAAAGTACTTGAATCAAATCCTTGTACCATGCTACTTGTAATTTGTTTTTCGCTTCCGTTAGGATTTGCTTTACTCTTTATAACATAGTATGCTCCGTTTGCATCAAAGCTTTCTCCAAATTTATATTCTTTTTTAATATCATTTACTAATGTTACGCTTTCTATTTCATCTGTTATAGTAATATTGAATGTTTCTGTTTTTCCAGCATATTCAACTGTTACTGGTACAGTTCCTATTTGTTTTGTTATTGTATCTTTATTTGGTATTGTTACTGCAGCGTCTGTTAAATCTACTGTAGTTTCTGCACCACTTGCCATTATTTTCTTAACTGATCCACCATCTAAAACTAAGGCATCTCCGTATCCATAGTTTGTTTTTGTTGGTGCTGTTACTTCTATTCTATCTACATAGTCATTTACTTTTACTTGATATGTGCATCCTTTTGTTACACCATCTCTAGTATATGTAACATTTATAGTTTGATTTCCTAGTATAGTTGCACTATATCCATCTATATTACAATCACTTAAATCTATAACTTCTGTAGCTCCACTTTCTTTTGTTAATGTTACTTTTCCACCTGTTGTAGTGAATATATCTCCATAGTTATATTCAGTTTTTGGCATTGTTGTTACAGATATTGCTGTTATTTTGTCTATTATATTAATGTCATAATGTGTCTCAGCTGTTTCAAAAGATTCACTATATGTTTCTTTATATGTTACAGTTAATCTTTGATTTTTTACTTCTGCTGATGAGTCAAATCCTGTAATTGTTACTCCTGAATCTCCTAAACTCTTAGATTCTGTTGCTCCACTTTGTCTTGTTATTAGGATTGTTCCATTTTTGTTTAATGATCCATTTATTTTATATTCTTGTTGTGGATTTGTTTCCATTGCTATACTTACAAGTTTATCTACTACTGTTACATCTACTGTAACTGTAGCTGTTTTTCCTTGATAAGATACAACTAAATCTTGAGCTCCTGTTTGCTCTTTATTATAGTTAGTAATCATATCTCTTGTAATATCTATTGTTTGATTTCCACTACCATATGTTACTTTTAATTTAGCTCCTGTTAGGTCTAATTCTTCTCCCCAACCATATTCTTTTTTAGTTGGTTGGCTAGTTACTTCTATAGCTTTTACTTGGTCTGCAATGTTTACATTGTATGTTGTAGTTTTTGTTACATCATTTTCTGTATATGTTACTGTTAAAGTTTGGTTTCTTGCTTCTGCACTTGAGTTAAAACCACTTACCCAGCTACTTTCTATTGCTTTATCTTCTGTTCCAACTTGTCTTGTTATTGTAATTTCTCCATTTGAAACATCTAATGTATCATTTACATTATATTCTTGTTTTGGAGCTGTTTTTATTGAAATTCCTGTGATTTCGTTTACTATTGTTACATTGTATGTTGTTGTTTCTCCACCATAATGTATTGTTAATGGTTTTGTAACTGTTGTTTGTCCATCTGGGAATGTTACATTTGAGTTGAAATTGCTTCCATCTGATTCTTTTACCATGCTTGCTGTTATTGTTTCTTCTGTAGAAGCAGCTCCTGATGCCCAGTTTACTGTTATTACTCCGTTTGATACGTCTAAGCTATCTCCATAAGCATATCTTGTTTTTGGTGTTGTTTTTACAGTGATTGATGATACAACATCTGCTACATTTACTGTAACTTTTGTTTGTACTCCATCGTATTCTACTGTTATGTCTTGATCTCCTATTACATTTGAATTAAATGTAGATACTATCATACTTTGTGTTAATGTAACTGGTGTACCTTTTGCTCCACTATATAATATAGGTGTTACTGTTGCTCCTGATATATCTAGAGCATCTTTATATTTGTAACTTGTTTTCATTCCAGTTACTTCTAAACTTTTTACTGTATCTAATACTGTAACATCAAATGTTGTTGTTTTTCCTTTGTATGATACTGTTAATGTTTGTGTTCCTGTCTTTGTATTATCATATCCTGAAATCATACTTGTTGTTAAACTTGCTTTAGATACTCTGTTTGTGGATTTACGTACTTCATAAACATATGATCCTGTAAGATTTAATTCTTCTTCAGGGTTATATGTTGATTGTGGTAATGGGTCTACAACTATTGCTACAACTGGATCTGTTACTGTTACATTATATGCTGTTGTTTTTCCTAAATAACTAACTGTTAATGTTTGTGTTGTTGCATTTGTTTTATCATATCCTGTTATTGTTACACTTCCATTTGAGAATGGAACTGGACTTAATGTTGAACCACTTGTTGTTTTTACTATAACTTGTCCTTGAGTTTTGTCTAATTCGTCTCCCCATTCATATGCTGTTTTTGCATTTTGTACAGTAATTTCTTTTACTGTATCATTTACCATTATATCAATATCTTTTGTTGCACCTTCATAAGTTAATGTTATTCTTTGTCTACCTTTATCTAATCCTTCTGTTGTTGTTCCTGTTTTTTCAAAGTTTGCTGAATTTACGTCAGCTATTGTTTCACTAACTGTTACATTTGTATTAGGTAATGAGATTGGACTTAATACTACACCACTTTTTGTTGTTGGTGTTATTTGAGCTCCTGCTAATTCTATTGTTTCTCCTTGGTTATATGTTTGTTTTGTTGGTTGTGCAGTTACTTCTATAGAAGCAACTGGATCTGTTACTGTTATAGCGTATTCAATTGGATATGTTACTGAGTCTTTTGTAAATGTTCCTGTTACTTTTGTATCTCCTACAGATACTTCTGTTTTATCTAATGTGATATCTGAAGATGTACTCATATCTACTGTATCAAATGATCCATCTGTATAAGTTATTGTAATTTCTCCACCTGATAATTCTATTGAATCTCCGTGTTCATATGCTACTTTAGTAGGTGTTGTTGTTACAGCTACAGATTGAACATTTTTAACATTTTCTGAAGTTACAAATCCGTCATATTTTACATAAGATAAATCTGTAAGTTCTCCATCTGAACCGTCATTTGCTGTATATACTATATCCAAACCTGTTTCTGTTCTAGCATTTCCATTAAATGCTATTAAATCTTTTGTTAATGTAGATTCAGTTATATTTTCATCTAACACTGCAAATCTAATATTATATAGTGGAATAAATCCATTATATCCTTCTGGTAAATCGTATCCATAATCTCCTAGTAATCCATCATTTACAAAATTTACTGGATTATATGCTTCCATTGTACTTGCATTTACTGTTATTCTTCCTGTTGATGGATCTATACTTGTTAATGTTTCTGATCCATAATTAGTTGTATAAATATCTGACATTTCTTCTGTCATATATTTTCTAATCCTAATTTTAGTAGCTATTTCTGAACCACTTAGTTTATTATAAGAAGAATCTACTAATGCTAATTTACTTGTGTTGTATTTTAATTCTAAGTCTATAACTGTTGGTAAATAGTCACCTGTGATACCTACTAATAAATAGAAATATCTTACATCTTCTACAGTTTCTATATTACCAGTTCTTCTTAGGAATAAATAATCTTGATTTTTATCAAGTTCATTTTGTCCCGCTGCATAACTTTTATTTAGTAATATGCTATATGGTGAAAACATATCTGCTAAAATAAAAATTATAAGTAAAATTGAAATAAGTTTTGTTTTTACTTGTCCTTTCATTTTTTTATCTCCCTTTCTTTTTAATTTGTTGTCTCTATTGTTTTGCTCTTACCATAGTTCTTAAGTAAAATACTATAGTCAGTAGCTTTTATAGTTCCATCTTCTATAAAATCGTATTTTATATTGTACTCTGATGTTTTATCGGTCTTACCATATACCTTTAATATTGCACTTTGATCTGTCGCTTTTATAATTCCATCTTTATTTACATCTCCTGCTACTATTTGTTTTGTTCCTATAGATGTTGTATGTTGTTGGTATATTTCAACGCCTTTTACAATGTAGTCTAAGTATCCAGGTTTATCAATCAAAATATCATATTTTCCTGTAGGTAATACTACTTGAAATATTCCATCTGTTTCTGTTTCAACCTGTGCTGCCATTTCATATTCATCCAGTTCTGTACTATTTGTATTTTTCCAATCTATATATTGGTCTGATCTAAATATCTTTATGGTTGCTGTATGTGTTCCTGTTGTATTTACTGTTCTTACCATTCCTTGAACGAATCCACCTTGTTTTTCTACAGTTATTTTATATGTTTGTGTTGATTTTCCATCTTCTGCCGTTACTAAAATTTCTATCTCTGTAGTATTAGACATTTCACTCATACCTCGTAATGTTACTACTTTTCCTGTAGTTACATCTACTTCTTCGCCATTAATTGTTATTGTAGATGTTGGTTCTTCTGGTGTTGGTAATATGGTTATTTCTGTTTTATCTGCATTTATTTGTATTGTGTATTCACATTTATCTCTGTTAAAATCTGTTATTTCTTTTAAATCTGTTGTTAAATTACTAAGTTTTGCGTTTGTTGATACTAGATTTTGTGTAAATTTAAATAGTTTTTGATTTTCATAATAGTCATATTGGTTTGCCATTACTTTTATACCTGTTTTTGGGCTGGCTGTTTCTGATGTTTTTAATGTTATTGCATCTTCAGCAAGTGTTTTTGAAGTTGACCTAAAACTCATTTTTCCTATTAGTACATCCTCTGTTGTAGAATCTAGTACTTTTCCTATACCTTCTTTTTCTACTATATATTGGTTGTCCGAATCTGAATTATTTAGAAGGCTAGCCATAAATAGCATACTTGAATTATCTTCTGATATTCCTAATGCATCCATATGATTTTCTAGTCCATTTTCAAATTCAAAATATTCTAGGTTATCATCTGTATAGCTATTGTCTACTAAACTTGATGGTTGTAGTACTGTTTCATCAAAACTTAATCTAAATGTAAAACCGGTTGTTTCTAGTCCATGTGCCCATAGTTGCATTATTACTTGATAGTCTGCTCCTTCTATTTCGTTTACTCTTATCGCTCTTAGTTCTAAATACTGACTGTCAGTAGGCTCCAAAATAATCGGATCTTCTAGGCTAGAAGAATATACTTCTTGATTCATAGCTAATATGAAAGAAATTAGCATAATCAGCATGATACATACTAGTTTCTTTATTTGTTCTTTCAAACTCAAAATATATTCATCCTCCCTTCATCTTTTGTGATGCCCTTGCCTATTGGCAGTGCTTTATTTTTTATATTATTTTGTACATAATTTGCACATTTAGTTAGTTTTATTATAGCTACGCTTTATAAATAGTCAATTACAGTATTTTTATACTTTTTATACAATTTTTTAGGGATTTACTGTATTTGCATAATTTTTTCATTTCAATTAAGTTTAAATTACATGTTAATGACACAATTTTTTACATTTTTTTATAAATTTCCTCGAAACGCTAATTTTCCGTAAATTTTGGCATAAAAAAACAAGCGTATTTTTATATACGCTTGTTTCAATTTTTATTTTATTTTTCTTCTATATCTAATTTTATATGTACATCTTTTAATTGTTGTTCTGTAACCCTTGAAGGTGCTCTCATAAGTAGGTCTCTAGCTTTTTTATTTTTTGGAAATGCTATAACTTCTCTTAAATTTTCTTCTCCTGCTATTAACATTATCATTCTATCAATTCCAGGTGCTGCACCCGCATGTGGCGGAGTTCCGTACTGAAATGCGTTATATAGTGCTCCAAATCTTTCTTTTACATCTTCTTCTTTATATCCTGCAATTTCAAATGCTTTAACCATCAATTCTGGATCATGATTTCTAACTGCTCCTGATGCCATTTCATATCCATTACATACTAAGTCGTATTGATATGCTAGTATATCTAGTGGATTTTTTGTTTCTAATGCTTCCATTCCTCCTTGTGGCATTGAGAATGGATTATGGTTAAAATCTATTGTTCCTTCGTCTGATAATTCATACATAGGAAAATCTACTATAAAGCAGAATTTATATACATCTTTTTCTATTAATTCTAATCTTTTTCCTAATTCTATTCTAACTTGTCCAGCTATTTTTTGTGCTGTTTCAAATTCATCTGCAATAAAGAAAATAGAATCCCCTTTATTAAGCCCACAATCGTTTTCTAAGGCATTTTTTATTTCATCTGTAATAAATTTTGCTATACCTCCTTGAACGCTTCCATCATCCTCTATTTTTGTCCAAGCAAGTCCTTTTGCTCCTACTTCTTCTACAGCAAATTCTGTCATTCTATCGAAGAATTTTCTTCCTTGTTTTGCTCCGTCTGGTACAATTATAATTTTTACTGTTTTATCTTTAAAACTATTAAATTCTGAATCTTTAAAATATTTAGTCGCATCCTGTATAATTAATGGATTTCTTAAGTCTGGTTTATCTATTCCGTATTTTTCCATAGCTTCTCTATATGGTATTCTTATAAATGGTCCTTCATCTACTTTACTTGTAGTAAATTTTTTGAATATATATGGAACAACTTCTTCTATTACTTTAAATACATCTTCTTGTTCAGCATAGCACATTTCAAAGTCTAATTGATAGAATTCTCCTGGTGCTCTATCTGCTCTAGGATCTTCATCTCTAAAACATGGTGCTATTTGATAATATTTATCAAATCCAGATACCATAAGTAATTGTTTAAATTGTTGTGGTGCTTGTGGTAATGCATAAAATTCTCCTGGATGTAATCTACTTGGTACTAAGAAGTCTCTTGCTCCTTCTGGTGAAGAGTTTGCAAGTATTGGAGTTTGTATTTCTGCAAATCCTAATTCATCCATTTTGTCTCTAAATGCTTTTAATATTTTAGATCTTAATAATATGTTGTTATGTAGCTTTTCGTTTCTTAAATCTAAAAATCTATATTCTAATCTTAAGTCTTCTCTAACTTCTTGATTAGAGTTTATTTCAAATGGTAACACATTTTTACATTTTCCTAATATTTCTACATTAGTTGCTGCAATTTCTATATCCCCTGTTGATATATTTGGATTTTTATTTGTTCTTTCCACAACTTTTCCACTTACGCATATGCTTGTTTCAGTAGTAATATCTTTCACTTGTTTTTGTAGCTCTTCGTCATTTGAAATTACTATTTGTGTTATTCCAAATTGATCTCTTAAATCTATAAATTCCATTCCACCTAGATTTCTTATTTTTTGTACCCATCCAGATAATCTTATTTCTTTTCCTATATCTTCCTTTGTTAATTCTCCACAATTATGAGTTCTATATTTATTCATATTTATTTCCTCCATATATTTGGTAAATGAGGTAAAAAATTGCTTTTTACCTCATCTCCAGTTTGTCTTACTTTTCGATTTCTTGGACCTATTTGTTAGTCACCATCATAATGGTATCCACCGTAGTAGAAGTCTGTAATGTGCTGATTATTAAGTTGCTCTAAGCATATTTGGATTTCTGCTTCATTCATGAAACTCGTAAATAATAATTGCTTATTATCTCTTCGAATCATTCCAACTTCTGCTTCTTCGCCACCAATCTTTCTTATTACCTTATAGTCCTTCTGCTTCGTTTCTTTGGCTACGAATTCCTCTTTTGCTACTGCACAAACTTCTAAAAATTCTGTGAGCTTCTTTGTAAGAGTCTCTAACTCTTTTCTTTGCTCGTTGCTTAGATTGTTTAAAGCTGCCCAGTCGCAGGTAGGTTTTCCATCTGGGTTTATCTTTACCCCTCCTAATGGAATTCCGTCCCGGTAAATCGTTGCTTGAATGTTTTTTAGTTCTAACATACATCGTCCTCCTATAGAATGTCTTGACATCGGTTACCGTAATCATTATACATTCTTATAGAATAAAAGTCAAAGCATTTTAGTATTGTCTGCCCCATATTACAAACTTTTGGGCTGGTTTACCACAGCAAACACATTTATCTGACACATTTTCTTGTTCGAATGGTATGCATCTTGATTTTGCTCCTGTTAGTTCATGTATTTTTTCTTCGCATTCATTATCTCCACACCACATAGCTTTTACATATCCTTGGTTTTCTCTTAAATTTCTTTCAAACTCTTCTAGATTTGTAGCTACTGTTGTTCTATTTTTTACGTTTTCTTTGCATTCTTCAAACATATTTTGTTGTATATCATTTAATATGTCGTTTAGTTTTTCTTCTATTTCATCTAAACTTATTGTTATTTTTTCTGATGTGTCACGTCTTACTACAACGCATACATTATTTTCTATGTCTCTTGGTCCAATTTCTATTCTTGTTGGTACACCTTTCATTTCCCAATCGTTGAATTTATATCCTGGCGTATATTGGTCTCTTAAATCTATTTCCATTCTATATTTAGATTTTAGTTTTTCATATATTTCTGTTGCTTTTTCTTTTACTCCTGGTTTGTTTGATGCAACTGGAACTATAACAGATTGTATTGGTGCTACTTTTGGTGGCAATTTTAATCCTCTATTATCTCCATGAGCCATTATAACTGCGCCTATAAGTCTAGTGCTTATTCCCCAAGATGTTTGGTAAGCATATTCTTCTTTTCCTTCTCTGTTTTGGAATTTTATATCAAATGGTTTTGAGAAGTTTTGGCCAAAATAATGTGATGTACCCCCTTGTAATGCTCTTCCATCATGCATTAATGTTTCTACTGTGTATGTGGCATCTGCTCCCGCAAATTGTTCTAATGGTGTTTTTCTTCCCTTTAATACTGGTATTGCTAATAAATTTTCTATTACATCTGCATATACATTTAGCATTTCTAATGTGAAGTTTTGTGCTTCTTCTGCTGTCTCATGAATTGTGTGTCCTTCTTGCCATAAGAATTCTCTTGAACGTAAGAATGGTCTTGTTTCTTTTTCCCATCTTAGCACATTACACCATTGATTATATAGATATGGTAGTTCTCTCCATGAACTTAACCATTTTGAATACATTGTAGAGAATATTGTTTCTGATGTTGGTCTTACACATAATCTTTCCTCTAGCTTTTCTCCTCCACCTGTTGTAACCCATGCAACTTCGGGTGCGAATCCTTCTACGTGATCTTTTTCTTTATTTAATAGGTTTTCTGGTATTAGAACTGGCATAGATAAGTTTTTTACACCATGTTCTTTGAATTTTGCATCTGCATATTTTTGTATATTTTCCCATATTGCATATCCATATGGTCTTATTGTTATAAATCCTTTTACATCTGTATAATCTGCAAGCTCTGCTTTAAGTACTATATCTGTATACCATTTAGCAAAGTCGTCTTCTATATTTGTTATTTCTTTTACAAATTCTTTATTTTTATCTCCCATTATATTTTCCTCCTATTTTAGATATACTAGTTTTGTTCTTCATTATTTTCTACATTTTCCCTTTCGGGCATAGGAGCCTCAGGTTTTAAATCATCTATAACTATTTGTTCATTTTCATCTATTTTATATTTTGGAAGTTCTGGTAATTCTTCTAAACTTGAATATCCAAATTTCTTTAGAAAATCATTTGTCGTTCTATATGTAGTTGGTCTTCCTGGTGCATCCATTCTTCCTGCTTCTTCTATTAGTCCATACTCTAATAACTTGTATATTGTTCCATCACACCCAACTCCACGTATACTTTCTATTTCTGCTCTTGTTATTTTTGGATTGTATGCTATTATTGCTAATGTTTCTAATGCTGCATTTGATAAATTTGGTTTTGTTCTTTTATCTATAACAGGATATATATACTCACTATATTCTTTTTTAGAGCACATTTGAAAGCCATCATTAACTTTTATTATTTCGATTCCACTATCTTCAGATTTAAAATCTGCTATTAGACTTTCTAGTATAGTCATTGTTTCATCTTTTCCAAGTTCTAATGCTGACATTATTTCATTTAACTTTACTTCTCTTCCTGCTGCAAATAATATTGATTGTATTATTGCTTTTGATTTATTTAGTTCCATATATACCCCTACTTTTTTTAAAAAATCTTATTATATTATTACACGAATTCCCATTTCTGTCAATGTTTCGGCTATTTTTATGCTATGAAATTTATATCTTTTTAAATGCAAAAAAATAACCCTAAAATTTCATTTTTCAAGGTTATTTTTTTAGTAGTTTTAGTTTACTTTTTTATATTATTGTTTATTATCTTCTTCATTTTCTTCTTTATCTTCTTTTTTGTTATTATCTTTTTTCTTTACTTCTGGTATAACAATTTCTTCTTTTTGTTTTTTTCTTGGCTGTTGAATGTTATTAATATGGTCATATACTGGAGATATATCTAACTCACTTCCATCTCCTTCTACAACTTGTATATCTTTTGTTTCATCAGACATTTATATCACCTCAACAATTTTTTTCTATATTATCATATTTTTATTGATATAACAAGTTAGTTTTAGAAATTCTAAAAAGTTTTTATCTTTTTCTATTTACTTAATAGTACACGTCGCAGAGACAATCTCTGCGACGTGACATTTAAAAATCCTAATTTAGACTTTTTCAAGCATAAAGCTGATTTTACTTTAATGCTTTAAGCAATTTCTTTTCATCGAACATTTCTAAGAACTCTTGACCCATACTATCATCGATTATTAACTCCAAACCTGTAAGTAGTTTTACCTTTTTACCAGCTTTTTTGTCCTTCTTTAATTTCTTTAGCGCTGATTTGCTTATCCGGCTGAAAATAGCTGTGTTTTGATCTAGAGCAAATAGGTCTTTTAGAGATAAATCGTTCGCATATTTTTTAATGAACTTAACAATTTTTTCTTGCATTTCTGTAGAAAGTTCATTAGGCTCATTGATTACACTAAGTGCCTCTTCGTCTCCTTCTATTGCTTTCCGCATTGTTTCTTTAAAATCCATACTTTTATCCTCCATATAATCTAACAATTAGTTACATTATATATTATACCATAAAAGTTCACAAAAAGCTAATTCTGATATGTATTGGAGTATGTTTTATACTTTTTTAATTCTGAAAATTAAAAAAATCCCGGCTTCGCGGGATTTTATGGTAGCGAAGATGTGATTCGAACACATGACCCTTCGGGTATGAACCGAATGCTCTAGCCAACTGAGCTACTTCGCCATTTTCTTGAACAGATTATATTATAATAGGTTCCGGGCATTTTGTCAATAAAAAAGGCAAATAATTTTAATTATTTGCCTTTTATTTATAAATCTTCTCTTCCATCGTCTGATTGTCTAGTTTTTTCCGTTTCTACTGTTACTTCAGTATGTTGATTAGTTCTTTTTAAATTTTTTGGTTTTTTAATTCCTAGTCTATCTGTTTCTTCTTTATCATCATCAACAACCATAGTTTGTTTACCGTGCTTCTCTTCTAGGCTATTTATATTTTTTTCACTTATACTAACTATTTCAGCTAACTCGTTTTTATCGTATCCTTCATCATCATCGAATTCTTCGTTAAACGTTCCTGCTAGTCCTTGGAAAAATAATTTTATTCTATTTAATGGTTTTAAAGCTATTGCCATATTTTTCTCTTAGTTTTAACTAAGATTTTCACCTCTCTTTTTATACACTCTATTAATATATTAACATAATTTATGTAAATTGTCAATATTTAGCCATATTTAGGCTTTTTTAGCTTAATGTACTTTTTCGTATACCTTATTTTTTCTTCTATTTATTACATAGCTACTTCCCATTACAGTTTTTGCATTATGTTTTACTTGAGCTCCAATTTCGCCTATTTCTAGTATATTATTAAATCTTCCTGAATCCACTTCTACCACTCCAATAGAAATTGATGTTAATGGAAATTGTTCTAATACTCCTTTTCTATTTACTACCTCTATATATCCTTTTTCTCTGTCTTCTTCTGTAAAGTATTTCTGAACTTCTTTATCAAATTCTGCAATAATGTTTTGGCATATATCATCATAGTCTGTTTCTGATATTATAGCTACAAAGTCATCTCCTCCGATGTGTCCTACAAAGCTGTCGTTATTTTCTAGCCCATGTACGTTATTTACAATAATTTTTGCTGTAAATCTTATTATTTCATCGCCTTTAATAAAACCATAAACATCATTATATGATTTAAAGTTATCTAAATCTAAATATAATACTGCAAAATTCTCTTTATTTAATACTCTCTTTTTAAGTTCTGCATGTATTTGTACGTTTCCTGGTAGTCCTGTTAGTGGACTTACTCTTCTATTTATATTTATTAGTCTTATTAAATTTTTTATTGTGTAATACATATATTGTTCATCTATTGGTTTTCTTATATAATATTCTACTGATGCTCCTAATACTTCTATTCTATGGTCTTTATCTATATTAGATGATTCTACTATTATAGGAGTTATACTGTTATCTTCATTTGCTCTTATTGTAGTACATAATTCTACAACATCTCTATCTATATTGTCTTCATTTATTATTATTAAAGATGGAATATTTCTAAGTGCTATGTCTATTTCTTCTGTTGTTACATTCTTAAATTCATATTCCCTCTCACCTGCAAATAATTCTTTAAGCCTTTCTGTACTATTTATATTATCATCTATAATATATATTTCTTGTACCATAGTTTACTCCTTTGTTTTTTTATTTCTTTTCCAAGTTTTTATCTTTTCATTTAGAGCTTCTGTTATTATATCAGACTTCATTGTTGGGAATGCCTTTTTTAATCTGTATATATGTCTGTATAATTTAAATTTTAGTTTGTTTTGCTTTAATTTTAAATCATCAATTACTTTTTGTAAAGCCTCTATGTTAGTTTGTTTTATATCTTTTTCTAAATTCTTTAATTTTTCTAAATTTTCTAATTTTTCTTTTATTGTTTCTCCTATCTCTTGTATCTTATTAACTTTTATTTTTATGTTCTTAACTTTAATTATACTTATTACTGCATCTACTAATAAATATGCATAAACAATTATTAATATATATAATAAAATCCCTCTTGGTATATATGCTATTTTTGATTCTATAAATGGATGTATTATGTAAGTAAATATCATCCCTAATGCTCCCCAAAATAAAGAATTCATTAAGCATACTCTACCTTTTATATTAAATTTGTTTTTTGAATAGTCCCAATATTTTGTATTAAATAATTTTTCTAGTCCCCATCCTACAATGTATTCCCATATTGATAATATTAAGAATCCTAGTATAAATACTAATATAGGGTATTCTGAAAAGTTATTTAATCCTAGATACATAATAATTGCACCTATACCATATATAGGACAAAATGGTCCATGTAAGAAGCCACTATTTACTATTTTCTTTTCTAGTATCGTTTTAAATACTGATTCAAGTAGCCACCCTAAGAATGAGTATATTATAAAATATGTTAATATTTTTATAATGTCTATATCCATTATCTATTCCTCTTTTCATAAATTATGATAGACAGGTTTTTGTCCCTGTCTATCGAATATTATTGATTATAAAGTATATCTTACTTCTACAGTATCTTCTATATCATCATTATTTATACCTGTTAGTTTTATTAAATTTTCTCCTTGTTCAACCTTGAATTTCCATTGTATTTTTGTACCATCTTCTTGTGTTTCTACTACCTTATATCCTTTTCCATTTACCCAGAATTTCATTTCTTTCATTAAAGAAATTTCGTCTATTGCTGTTAAGATTACATACGTTGGATCTTCTGTGTCTCTTTCTATTGTTACTTTTGGTTTTACTACTCCTTTTACTTCTTGTGTTTTTGTTATTTGTTTGTTTTGAGCGTTTACGACAACAACTGTTAGTGTATGTTGTCCAGCTGGTATAGTAATTTCTTCTTCAACTTGTGCACTACTGTCTTCTGGTATTACTATTTGTTTTTCTTCTTCTTCATCCCATCTGTATGTTATTAATGATAATTTCTCATTATCTTTGGCTATTATTTTTATTTTTGTTCCTACAAGTTCTAAACTTATTTGTGGTTCTGATGGATCTGCTACAAATTCTTTTGTAAATGTTTTTTGATTTCCTTTAGCATCTATTACTATAATATTTAACACATTATTTCCAACAGGTAATTCTAGTGTTTCTTCCATATAGTTTGAACCATTTCCTTGTATTTCTTTATTTTCTCCATTGTTCCAATTGTATACTATTTTTGATATTTCTATATTATGTGTTATTGTTATAGTAATCATATTACCTTGTTTTGTAGTTGTTACATTTGGTGTATTATTATTTTTACTTGTAGATATTCCTCCATTTGATACAACTGTATATATAGCTTTTCCTGCAATTACTAAGCCAAATATTAAAAGTATAACACAGAAAAATATAATTATTTTTTTTATTTCGATAGGGCCACTTGAATGGCTTTTTCCTTTTTCTTTTTTCATTTCTACACTTAGTATTTGGTTCATATCTTCACCTCTCTATACAGAAAAATTATATCATATCGCTTAATTATTGTAAATATTTAAGTGATATATTATTTATGTTTACTCTTTAATGTCTTGTATAATAAAAGCGAAGATTTTCTATCTTCGCTTTTATTCTTTATTTAATTATAATACAAATTTCTTGATTAAGAATATTCCTACACCTATTGTACCTAGTACCATAAATATTAATCCAAAGTATATTCTTGTTTGACCTAATTCTATTGCTAACATTACTGGTGCATCATCTTGATCATCTTCACCTTCTATAAAGTTATCTGGTGTAGAATCTATATCTGGTGTTAAACTATCGTTATAATCTTTACTAATTTCTGCTATATTTGTTTTTAATCCCATATTTTCTGCATCATTTATCCATGTTAATATAATTGGTACATTTGCACTTTCACCTGGTTGTAATAATGTATTTTCTAATGCATTAGTTGCAACTCTTTCTCTTCCATTTAAAGCTTCTCTTGTATACCAAGTTGGATTATCTTCTTGTATGAATTTTAATCCTTCTGGTATATAATCAGTTACTTCTTTAGCATATCCTGCTATTTCACCTTCGTTTGTAACTTTAATTTGGAATTCGAATTTAACTGTTACATTATTTAATTTCTTTCTATGTAAGTCTACTTTTACAATAGGTTCTGGATCTTCGTCTCCTGTATGTCCTGTATCTGTTACTGTTTGCTCACCATTTTCAATAAGTATTACTTTACTTACCCATTTCTTTAATGCTAAGTCAAAGTATTTAACTTTGATAAATTCTTTATCTAAGTCGTCTTCTTCTCCCCATTCATTGTTATTTCCTGGTGTTGAATCTACATCATCTACAGGTTGATTTGTTTCATCTCTATCATCTGAAATTTCTGCTGTATTTATTATAATTCTATCAGATGTATTTGGCTCTGTTACTTTAAATCTTATTTTTAAATCTCTATAGTCTGGGTTTGAATCACTTATTTCTTCTTCTGGATTAAATGCTTTTATTAAATTTGCTCCAGATGTTTTTTCTTGTTCTTTAGATAAATAGTCTGTTCTAATTAAGTCTGCTTCTTCTGCTTTGTCTGTTTCTACATACTTTTTATCTCCATATTCAAATATTTCTTGTTGTTCTTCCTCTTTGGCTGTTATTTCTCCTTCTTCAGTTGATTCTGTATTTTCTGTTTCTTCTTCTTTTTCTTCTAATTCTTTATACATTACCCATCTATATTCTATATTTGTTTCATCTTCAGGTAAGAATATTAATCCTTCTGGTACATCATCTACTACTTCGCTTGCATATCCATTCATTAGTCCTTCATTAAATATTCTTAATGTATATGTTACTATATTTCCATTTTCAACTTCTACTGGGTCTTTTGTGTGTTCATATTTTAGATTTCCATCCTCTCCCATAGAAACTTGTGGAATTCTGCTTGTTACTTCTTCATCATTAACACCTGTTATAAATTTTCTTAGTGCTAAGTCAAAGTATACTATTCTTACTTTTTCAAAATCATCATCGTCTTCTTGTCCTGGAATATATTTGTCTCCACTTGCTATTTCATCATCTTTATAATTTGGTAATTCTTCATCTGAAGGTTTTACTATATTATCTGTTTCTGAATCTCTGTCTATTATTTCGTTACCCATATTATCTCTAGATTCTGATATTTCTGCTAAATTTGTTAATTTCTTATTAAATTTTGCTGTTTCTTTTACTTTACATTTAATTTGTACATCTCTATAGTCTAATACTTGACCATTAAAAGATGCTATAATGTTTATTCTTGATGCTGTTTCTTTTTCCATAGATAAATATGTTGTTTTTACAGTTCTTCCATCTTCTGAAACTGTCCATTCATACTTTTGGTTAAGTTCATCATCTTCCAAAAATTCTAATTCTTCTGGTAAATAATCTACTATTTCGTTTGCATATCCATCTATCTCTGCTTCATTATATACTCTTATCGTATATGTTACTGTATCTCCAAGTTTTACATCTACTGGTTTTTTTGTATGATTATATATTGCTGTTGTTGATGTTCCATTTACTAATGGTGTTACATCTACTACTGGTTCTCTTCCTATCAATTGTGTGTTATTAACACCTGTTATAAATTTTCTTAAACTTAAATCAAATTCTTCTACTTTTAGTTTTTCAAAGTCATCATCATCTTCTTGTCCTGGAATATATGTATCGCCTCTGTTTATTTCTGTATCTTTATAACTTGGTAAGTTAGCATCTGATGGCAATGTAAATCCTCCATCTGGAGTTGAATCTCTATCTTTAATTGAATTTCCTTCAACATCTGTTGCTGCAGTAATTTGAGCTAAATTTGTTATTTTTCTTGTACTTGTTGCTGTTTCTTTTACTCTACATTTTACTTGTATATCTACATAGTCTAAAGTTGTTCCATTAAATGCTGTTAATAAATTTGCTGCATTTTTATCTGCATCTGCTGCATTTCTTGAATATGCTAATTTTGTTGTTGATATTCTTCTTGTGTTTGTAGAATCTATTACCCATCCATTATTTGCATTAAATTTTGTTTCTTCTGGATATTTTGTTAAATCATTTATAAATTCTAATTCTTCTGGTAAATAGTCTGTTATTTTTCCAACATAACCATCTTTTTCACCTTCGTTATATACTCTTATTGTATATGTTACAATATCTCCTTTTTTAACTGCTATTGGTGTTTTTGGGTGGTTATATATTGCTGTTGTTGATGTTCCGTTTACTAATGGTGTTACATCTACTACTGGTTCTCTATTTACTTTTTGATTGTTTACTTGTGATATGAATTTTCTTAATGATAAGTCAAATTCTTTTTCTTTTATTTTTTCTAATGGTACACTGTTACTACCTACTATTGTTTTTGGTGTTTTATCAACTACAACTAATGGTTGTGCTAAATTATTTCCACTTATTGTCCAGTATGTCATATTTGTTGTTTTGTAACTTCCGCTTATGCTAAAGTTTATTGATGTTACAGTTTCTGCCATTGTTCCTGGTACTGATATATAAAATTCTTGTCCTATTAGTTGCTCTATACTTTTTGATGTTGCTTGCTTATTTGAATCTAATAATTGATATCCTGTTAAATTATTTCCGTTTTGATCTGTAAATTTTGTTGTTAACCCATCATATGCTAATGAATTATTTCTATTTATTTTGTATGGTCCTACTACATAATTTAATGTGTTCTCATTGTATACAGCTGTAGGATTTGTATTTGCTAATGATATAGGAGCTGAAGCTACATTTTGATCATATTGTGTTAAGTTTTCTGTTTTTCCTGCTTCTGTAACTAAGTATTTATATAATGCTTCCATATCAGCATATCTATATGTATTTACATCGTCAATATTTTGATATTGTGTACCACTATTTTTTATTAATTGTGATACTGTACTTAAATTTGGTTCTCCTGCAAAAACTTTATGGTATGTTTCATCTGATGCATTTGTATAATACCAAATTGCTAATTGTTGAATTACATCAATATCATCGTCTGTTATCTCAGAATATTGATCAATTCCAGCAGCAGTTAATAAGTTCGTTCTATCATTAGATGCTGTTTCTGAAGTTGGTATATATGCATGGTCTAATATCCATAATACACTTTTATAATTATTGCTTAGGTCTTCATGTAAGTTAAGTAGTGAGTTCTTATCTTTAAAGTCAGATGAATAATTATAGTCTGCAATAAATACTCCTGGGTTATCTGAATAGAATCCATATCCAGCTCTTAAACAATATACAGCTGTTTCGTAATCTATTGCGCCATTATTGTGTTTTACTACTTTCCATACTTTCTGTCTTTCCAGACTATACCCATATTGACTTCCATCGTTTCTAATCTTTCTAAATTCTTCTAGCCCAAATGTTGTAGTGGCAGCATACGATGAAACTGACATTACTAATGAGCTTACGATTAAAATCATACTTAATACTAGAGTATACAATAATTTCTTCTTTTTCATTTTTACCATCCTTCTTAATTATAATATAATACTCGTTGGTATAATTTTACTACATCTACCAAACAAGTCAATAGCACTTTTTCCCAGTATTTACCTCATTTTCTATCATCATAAAAAATACCGTTTTTTGTTACTACGGAAATAATTATTGCTATCTTTGATTTATTTTTTTACATATCTATTACAATTATATTACATTTTCGTAATTTTTTCAATGGTAAATTAAAAAAAGTGTTGATTTTCTTAGGTTTTTTGTTATTTTTATGTATAAATATTTTCGAATTCACTTTTTTTTATTGACTTCTTACATAATTTTTGTTATTATAGTTATGCTTTAATTTTTGCGGGAATAGCTCAGTTGATAGAGCGCTGCCTTGCCAAGGCAGAGGTCGCGGGTTTGAGCCCCGTTTCCCGCTCCATTTTTTTAATATATAATCATATTTTTTTTATATATGCATATTATGTATTAAACATTAATTTATATGGCGCTATAGCCAAGTGGTAAGGCACGAGTCTGCAAAACTCTGATCCCCGGTTCAAATCCGGGTGGCGCCTCCAATTTTAAGAGTAATTGTTTTATAACAATTACTCTTTTATTTTAATAATTGATAATGTAAATAAAAAGAACCCCCGAATTATTAGCTAATTCAGGGATTCCCTTTAGAAGGTATTCTACTTATTTACCCATGAAGTCTTAATCTTCTCCCACTCGATAGTTGCAAGAACAAGTTCTGCATTGTTATCTAGAACATAAATCGGTGTGCTGTAGCTTGGTATTGAGAGCTTTGTAGCTTTCTTGCTTAATGTGTCTTCTATAAACCGATTAACTGCAGAAACGCTACCTTTGATTTCGGTTACTTTGTCGACTCCAGGGCTAAGCAAAATAATTGTTGTTAAAACGTCATCCATATCTGTTTCCTCCTTTGAGCATTGCTCAATTTTTAGTTTTTATTTGCGTGTCTACATAATTATTTTATCATATTTTTATGCTTTTGTAAATTAAAAGAGATTAGATATTATGAAGTGACCCACGAATCGTTCACTTCAATTGTTCTAACCTCTTTTATTATCTCATTATTCATCAGATCCTTTTAGCCTTTCTGCTCTATCTGCTGCAATTAAACTATCTATCATTTCATCTAAATTTCCATTTAGGAAATCTTCCATCTGATATATACTTAATCCTATTCTATGATCTGTTATACGTCCTTGAGGATAATTGTATGTACGTATTTTTTCACTTCTATCCCCGCTACCTACTTGTGATTTTCTCTCATTTGCAAGTTCGGCATCTTGTTTTGCTTTTTCTTGTTCATATAGCCTAGATCTTAATAGTTTCATAGCATATTCTCTATTCTGTACTTGAGATCTTTCTGTTTGACATTCTACTACCATTCCTGTTGGTTCGTGTATAAGTCTTACTGCTGATGATGTTTTATTTACGTGTTGTCCTCCAGCTCCTGAAGCTCTAAAAACTTCCATCTTTATATCTGCTGGATTTATTTCTATATCTACATCTTCTACTACTGGTAATACAGCTACTGTTGCTGTAGATGTATGTATTCTACCACTACTTTCGGTATCTGGTACTCTTTGTACTCTGTGCACTCCACTTTCGAATTTTAATCTACTATATGCACCTTTACCTGTTATCATAAATGAAACTTCTTTATATCCACCTAGCCCAGTTTCGTTCTCATTTAATATTTCTAGTTTCCAATGTTTCTTTTCTGAGTACATTGAATACATTCTAAATAGTGTTCCTGCAAATAGTGCTGCTTCTTCTCCACCAGCACCGCCTCTTATTTCACATATGATATTTTTATCATCATCTTTATCTTTTGGAATTAAAAGAATTTTTAATTCTTCTTCTATTTTAGCTAAATTCTCTTTAGATTCATAATATTCGGCTTCTGCTAACTCTTTTAATTCTTTGTCTTCCATCATTTCTTTTGCATCTTCCATTGTTTGGCTTGTTTTTTTATATTCTCTATATTTTTCAACTATGTCAGATATTTCTGCATGCTCTTTCATGTATTTTTGCCATTCACTAGTTCTAGAAATAACTTCGGGATCACTAATAAGTTTTGTTAACTCATCATATCTTTTTTCTACGGCTTCTAGTTTTTGAAACATAATTTTATCTCCTCTCAATATTACTATGGTATTATATACGATTTTTATATATTTTTCAAGACCTTAAAAACAAGAGCTTACGCTCTTGTTTTTATTTTGTTCCAGATAGAATTTGAGAAATAATTTCGTTATTTTCTTCCATATTTTCTTCTAATATGTAATTATTTCTTTTTTCATTTTCTTTTTTATTAAAGAATGCAAATACTTTTTTATTCTTGCTTCTATTTTTAATTTTTTCATAATCAATTGCATATTTATTTTCTTCTCTTTTTTTAGGTTCTGCTTTTTGTATTTTTAATTCTTTTATAATTATTGTATTTTCAGGAACAATATTTTTTGCAGTTTCTTTTATTTCTTCTTTTACTGGTATATCTATTTTCTCTTCTACAGAATTTATATATTCTTGAATTTCTAATATTTTCTCTTGTTTTTTTATATTGTCAAACTTATTATTTTCATCAATTTTTGTTCTATTTTCTTTTTGTAAATCTTCTATTTTATTTAATAGATTATTAATTTGATTTTGATTATTTTTTTGCATTTCTATAAATTGTTCTTGTAATTTTTTAATCTCATCTTCATAATTTCTTTTTTCATCAATTTCTTTTAGTTTTTCTCTATATTCTAATTGTTCATTTTGTATATTATCAACTTCTTGTTTATATCTATTTTTTAACTCTTCTGATGCCTTTTTGGCTATTGTTTGATTTCTTTTTAAATTAGTTATTTCTTTTTTATTTTCAGTTGTCTTATTTTTTATTAAATTAATTTCTTGCTCATCATTATTTTGTTTTTTATTTAATTCTTCTATATTTTCTTTAAACCCTTTTATTTCTTTTTTATTTATAGTTTGATTTCTTTTTAAATTAGTTATCTCTTTTTTATTTTCTTGTTGCTTATTTTTTAATTCTATTAATTCTTGTTCATATCTATTTTGGTCATTTTTTATTTGTTCTAAATCATCTCTATAACTATTTTTAATATTGTCTATTTTATCTAGAATAGATTCTGCTTTTTCCTCTTTATTTAACAATATGTTTAATGTGTTTTTCATCAAAACTTTGTATAAGCTTTTTAACTCTTTTATCTCGTTACTATTTTCTTTTATTTGTTTTGAATTTTTTATAGAATTTTTGCTATTTTCTTGTATATTATTTTCCTGTACTTCTTCTATTTTTTTATCTATTTTAATATCTTTTAAATACAATTTATTTTTTAATAAATCTTCTTCTACTTTATTTTCTATTTTAGTAGTTTCAGTTAATTGCTCTGGATGACCATAATAATATTTATTTTTGTACTCTTTTTTATTTTCTGTCATTTTATTTATTATTACACCACTAACATTGCCACCTACTAATTTTATTGATTTTTCTGTTTCTAATAAATTAGTTATTTTTGTTGTTTTATTTGATGTTACTATTACTGTTGTATCTACTGCTTTTGATAATATAACACTGTCTGTTACTAGCATACATGGTGCACTATCACATATTACTATGTCATATACAGTGTTTAATGTGTATAATAATTTTTTCATATTTTCTGATGCTAACAATTCTGATGGATTTGGTGGCACAATTCCTGATGTCATTACATATAAATTTGGTATTTCTGTTTTATTTATATATTCATTTATATTGATTTTATTTTTCTCATTATTTATATCTGATAGTAAATTTGATAAACCTTTTCTATTTTCTATGTTGAAGATTTTTTGTAATCTTCCTTTTCTCATATCTGTGTCTATAAATATTACTTTTTTTCCAGATTGTGCAAATGTAACTGCTAAATTTGAAGAAATAAAGCTTTTTCCTTCTCCCATATAACCACTAGTAATTAATATTGTTTTTAATTTTTTATTTTGTATTGAATACATAATGTTTGTTCTAAGTGTTTTAAATGATTCTGCTATTATTGATTTAGGTTCATTTTTTGTTATTAATTCGCTCTCATTTTTTGTATTTGTTAATGGAATTGTGGATAATACTGTTAGATCTGTGTATGTTTCCACATCTTTTTCACTTTTTATCGTTGTATCTAATAAATATATTATTCCTATTAATACTGTTGATACTCCTATTCCGGCAATTACAAATATTATTATATCTTTAATATGATTTACGTTGTATGGTATCTCTGTTTTTTCTGCGAAATCCATTATATGTACATTGCTTATATTATATAATGTACTTACTTCTTTTGAAAATATATCAAATAATTCATTAGCAATTTTTGCAGCTAATTCACTATCTTTATTTGATACTGATATTTTTAATACTTCAGTATTTTTTACTGCTTCTACTGAAATTTGTTTAGATAGTTCACTTTCAGATATATTTAAATTTAGGTTCTCTACTACTTGTTTTAGCACTTTATTGCTTTTTGCAATATTTGAATATGTAGAAATTAAATTTTGATTTATTGTTATATCTTTCTGAGTGATTGATTCACTATCTTCTGAATTTTGTACCAATACAAAAGTAGCAGTTGATTTATACATCGGAGTTTTATAATTAAAACTGTATATATAACCAATTGCTATAAATATCATTAATATTATTATTATAAATTTCTTATTATTTGAAACAATTTTTAGTAATCTATTTATATCATTATTCATAACAAATCACCGATTCCATTTTAACATATTATGGTAACTTATGTCAAGTTTATGTAAATCTTTTATCGTTTTTGAATATTTTAGCTTTGTTTTATTTATACTAATTTTATTGGAGGTATTTTATGAAGTCTTATTGGATAGAATCTATTAATTTTCCTAAATTTTCGTCGTTAAATAAAAATATTACTTGTGATGTTTGTATTGTAGGCGGTGGAATTACTGGAATTACTTTAGCTTATTTATTATCTAAAAAAAATATAAAAGTTGCTTTATTAGAAAAAGATAGGCTCGCTTGTTCAACTACTGGAAATACTACTGCTAAAGTAACTTCTCAGCATGGACTTTTTTATTCTTATTTAGAAAATAGCTATGGAATCGATTATGCAAAACGTTATCTAGAAGCTAATGAAAATTCTATTTTAGATATAGAAAATATTATTAATGAAGAAAATATTAATTGTGATTTTGAAATGCAAGACTCATATGTTTTTACCGAACAAACTAAATATATTAATCAAATTAAAGATGAACAAAAAACTTTAAATAAATTAGGATTCAATTCTGAATATTTAACATCTGTTCCTTTACCTATTGAAGTAGAAGCTGCTATTAAGTTTCCAAATCAAGCACAATTTCATCCTAGAAAATATTTACATGGTTTAATAAATTGTATTAAAAATAATGACGGTCTTATATTTGAAAATTCTGCTGTTGTAGATATTAAAAAGCAAAATAATACTTATACTACTTTTGCTAATAATTATAGTGTTAGTTCAAAGTATGTAGTTATGGCAACTAAATATCCTTTCATTAATATTCCTGGTTTTTATTTTATGAAAATGTATCAGAGTACGTCATATGCTATTGCTGTTGAAACTTCTTGTGAATTATTTAACGGTATATATATTAATGTTGAAGTTCCTACAATGTCTTTTCGTACTATTAAAAATAATGGTAAAAAGTTACTTCTAATTGCTGGAAGTGATCATAAAACTGGCGCAAAAATAGATTTATCAAATGCTTATGATTCTCTAGAAGATATTGCTAAGAAAATGTATCCTGACGCAGTTATAAAATATAAATGGAATACTGAGGATTGCATTTCTTTAGATAAACTTCCATATGTTGGTGTATATTCAAATTTATATCCAAATATGTTTGTTGCTACTGGATTTAAAAAATGGGGAATAACTACTTCAAATATTGCTGCTCATATTATATGTGATAATATTTTAGGAATCAAAAATATTAATGATGACCTTTTTACTTCTACTAGAGTTAATCCTATTAAAAATTCGTCCGAATTAAAAAATATGATAAAGGAAAGTACTTATTCTTTAGTTATTAATAAATGTAGACCTGTAAATGACGCAGACGTAATTAATAATATTATAGAATTAAAACAAAAGCTACCTGTTGAACAAGGAAAAATATTTTCTATTAATGGTAAAAAAGTAGGAGTTTATAAAGATAAAAATGATACTATTTTTGCAATAAAGCCTATTTGTTCACATTTAGGTTGTGAACTTAGTTTTAATAATATTTCTAAGACTTGGGATTGTCCTTGTCATGGTTCTAGATTCGACTATAAGGGAAATTGTATTTATGGTCCAAGTGTTAAAGGCTTAGCTGTAATTGACCTTTTAAATTTAAATGATTAATTTATATTTTTATGTTGACTTGAATTGTTTCGTATGCTATAATTCTATTAATTTTTTAGATGGTTACCCTTGTGTCCATCTATTTTTTTAGAATTTATTTTTGAAAGGAGATGGAAATGGCTAAAATAATAGAATATAGCAAAGAATACGAAGAAAAAACAAAACAACTTTATACAGATGTTTTAATTGAAGAATTTGAATTTGAACTTTTCAGAGATGAAATTTTAAATGAGGACTTAGAATATTATATGCAAGATGGTGGAAAACTATGGTTAGCTGTAGATGATGAAGATAATGTCGTTGCTACTATGGCAATAGATAAGAAAACACCTGATACAGTTGATTTAAGAAAAGTTTATATGAATAAAGATTACAGAGGAACTGGTTTAGCTAGTACAATGTTTGATAATGCAATGGAATTTTGTAAAGAACATAATTATAAAAGAGTTCTACTTGGTACATATCAAAGATTAGGAAGAGCTATAGGTTTTTATCAAAAAAAGGGATTCAAAGAATATTTTGATGAAGATAAAGAAATTACAGAGTTAGGAGAGAGGCTTTTTGCTTTAGATTTATGTGATCTACAAGCTTAAAACAATTATTATGAATAAAAATATAAAAGAATAAGAAGATGTTCTATATTATAATAGAATATCTTCTTGTTTTTATTACATAAAAATTATTTATTATTATTTTTTATTGCAATAAAAGTAGAAATTATAGATACAATATTAGATATAATTCCTGATATTGAAAATACAAATATATTATATATTAGCCAAAAAAAGTAGCATAAAAATGCTGCTTTTTTTACAGTTAATTCATTACCATTCCATATAGGTATAAGATATATAATTGCTGCAAGAATTGGAAATATAGACCATATATCATTATATGTTAAAATTCCAGCTAGTATATATATCATTAAAAATATTAATAAAATTATTTTTGATGATAATATTTTATTTTTTCTTTTATTAATAATTATTATATCTCTAAATATTGCTATTATCTTCGTTATACATCCACTAAACGCTCCTAGTAAAATATAATGTAATAAATTTAATATGTTCGATATTACCATACTAAAAAGTATCTTTTCTTTTTTATCTCTATGATATGCTATTAATGAAATTATAAATGCACTAATTCCAATTGTTTGTGCTATGCAATATATCATTTTATATCTAACCTCTTTTATTTCTTTAAATACTTCAACCTTATATATAAAAAAGAAGAATTCAAAAGAATTCTTCTTTTTTTGGTCGAGGCGACTACCTCGAAAAAACACATATCTATTGCAATTACTGCATTTTCTTAATCAAACATAATTCTTGAAATTTGACCTTGAAATTTTCTAGTAATTTTTTATCTATTCAATTAACTTCAATTTTGCTTACATCTCACTTATTCCATCTGTTACATAATTTATATATTTTTCTTTCTCTTTTCTTTGATAAAAGTTAAAAACTTTTCCATATTCATTAATGGTTGTCTGAATATCATGATGTCCCATTAATGTTTGAAGTACAGGTAGAGAAATTCCTGCTTCGATACATCTTGTTGCAAAAGTATGTCTTAACCTGTGTGAACTAAATTCTTTCCAATAACTTAGTCCAATTTCTTTTGCAACTCTTTTTAAATAACTATTTACACTACTTTCTAAAATAAGTGAGCCGTTTTCTTGACAGAATAATAATTTTTCTTTGTTATTTTCATTAGCTTCTGCATTTGCAATAGCCTCTATAACATTATTTTTGAAAACATCATTAATCTGAACAAGTCTAGCACCGTCTTTTGTTTGAGATAAGGCAGAATCATGTATGTATGGTTTATGATTTTCATCATGTGTTAGTATTTTACTAACAGAAATGGTATTACTATGAATATCAACATCTGAAGTATTTAATGCTAATGTTTCTCCTAACCTCATTCCAGTGTACAATTCAATCAAGACAAGATTTCTATATGGATGAGTATCGGTAATTAGATATTGTTTAAATCTTTTTTCTTCATCAAATGTCATTGGATTAACTTGTTTTGTAGCAATTTTACTTTGAGTTTTCTCAATTTTATTAAATCCTCTAAAAAAGTTCTTTTTAATATAATCATTTTCTTCAGCATAATCATAGATTCTTACTAACATTCCATAATCTTTTTTTATTATAGAATTTGACTTATCTCTTTCATCTTCCAAGAAACTTTCAATACTTTCTTTTTTTACTTTCTCAATAGGAATATTGGAAAACTCATATGAATTTATTCTTTTCAATGTACTCATATTTGTTCTATATGCATTTGTTCCAATTTTGCCTCTGGATTTTTTTATTTCTTCCATTTGGCAACCTAAGCTATATATTGTTACCATTGTTTTTTGAACAATATTTTTAGGTAATCCATTTCTTTTTACATCATCTTTAAATTGATAAAGCTTATATAGTGCCTCGTCTTCAGTCTTTCCAGTAAAAGTTTTTTTAATTTCTTTTCCTGTTTGTGGACTTCTACCTAAATTTAATATTGCTTTTGAACATGAAGAAATATAGAAAATATCACATTCTGTAGCATTTGCACAATTTTTACATATAGAGCATTTTGAAAGTTTTTTTCTATTGCTACAAATTGACCTATCTTTACAATTCTTACAAGTTGGACAGATAGGTAAAGAATTTACTTTCTTTTTTGTTTTTATTGTGTATGTTCCAACTGTAATT
Organism: uncultured Clostridia bacterium; assembly: GCA_963557785.1. GTDB lineage: Bacteria > Bacillota > Clostridia > TANB77 > CAG-508 > Merdicola. Next base: position 181,391 of record CAUWBF010000003.1, read on the forward strand.
CCTTTTGAGTGTTGCATTTAGTACCTCCTTATTCTAGGAAGAACTACCCTGCTTTACTCTTGTACCATAAAATCTATGGTTATCGTGTATTTTAGGGTGTTCCTGTAAATAGTTACCTTATATATTAATTGCATTAGAATAAATCTTCTTCCTTTTGGTTTAAGACTTGCTTTTTACTTAAATATTGTTCTAAACAATCTGCTTTTACCCAAAAGGCTCTACCAATTTTTATGCTTGGAAAATCGGCTGAATTAAATAATTCTAAACATTTTGAATTACCTAAATGTAGTAATTTTCTAACATCTTCTGGTGAATACATAACTATATTATCAAGTTTTTCCATACTTACACCTCCTAACTTAAAGTTTATTTTTGCAGATTTGCATGATATTTAAGTTAAATTAGTGTAATATGTTCACCCTTTAAGTCGTAATTTAACATAACATCCATACAAAGTCAATGTCCTTTTTTGAATTTTTTGAAATTTCATTCTCTATATATTAACAGCGATTGAAAATCAAAAAAGGTTATGGGCATTTTTAAAAAATTTAATTCCTATATATAACAGCACAAAAAAGTGTAAAAAGTGGACATCAATTTTAAAAAATTTTATTTCCTATATTAAATAGGACTTAAAACACTAAAAACCGGGACAAATATTTTTTAAAATTTATTTCTATATAGAACAGCACTAAAAAATAAAAAAAGGATACAATGATTTTAAAAAAGTTTTTATTTTTTGTAATAAAGGGAATTATTTTAATGCTATTAATGATTTTAATTTTTATTTAAAGGAACATATGATGACTTTTTAAATAAAATAAAGGAACAAATTCTGTACTTTATGAGGTACAATAAAATTTCAAAAAAATTAAAATTGTGTCCTAGCAAGCACTGAATTTGTTCACACGAAATTCTACTTGATGGGATAAAATCCCAAAACCCTTTAATAGAAAAAATTATTTTTGATTTTTTTTCCTAAACTGTTGATCTTTTAAGAAAAATATTATATAATTTTCTTAAAAGATCTTTACAAGAATTAAAAAATATAGTAAAATAATTAGGCAATGAAAGGAAAAATATATGGAAAAAACAGTTTGCGAATTATTTGCAGGAGTTGGTGGTTTCAGAGTACGGTTTAGAAAAGTCTGATTCAAATTGGGACACTGTATGGGCAAATCAATGGGAACCAGGAAAAAAAGCTCAACATGCATTTGATTGTTATATAAATCATTTTGGAAAAGAAGATAAATATGTTAATGAAGACATATCGATTATAGATAAAAACTCTATACCAAACCATAATTTACTTGTAGGAGGATTTCCTTGTCAAGATTATTCTGTAGCACATACAGGAGCTAAAGGAATTGAAGGAAAAAAAGGGGTACTTTGGTGGCAAATAAGAGATACGTTAGAAGCAAAAAAACCTAAATTTGTCTTATTAGAAAATGTAGATAGATTATTAAAATCTCCTGCTAATCAAAGAGGAAGAGATTTTGGCGTAATATTAGCTTGTTTTAATGATTTAGGATATGACGTTGAATGGCGAGTAATTAATGCTGCAGATTATGGATTTACGCAAAGAAGAAGAAGAACTTTTATATTTGCGTACAAAAATGATACAAATTATTACAAATCAATACAAAATAAATCATCAGAAAGTATTATTTTAGAAAATGGATTTTTTGTTAAAGAATTTCCTATATATACAAATATTGATGCACAAGAAATCGATTTCGAGTATAAAGATTTAATTGATGTTTCTGATAATTTTAAAATGAATTTTAAAAATTCTGGAGTAATGAAAAATGGAAAAATATATACAACGGAAGTTACCCCTATAGCAATTAATCCTAATCCATTGAGTAAAATTATTGAATATAATGGAGTCGATAGCAAATACAATTTAGGTGATAATATTGATAAATGGAAATATTTAAAAGGAGCTAAAGATATTTTAAGAAAAGCTGGAACACCTTATGAATATCATTTTAGAGAAGGAGCTATTGCATTTCCTGACAGTTTAGATAAACCAGCAAGAACTATGCTTACAAGTGAAGGAAGTTTAAATAGAAGCACTCATGTTATAGAAGATCCCAAAAGTAAATGCTATAGAATATTAACTCCCATTGAAACAGAAAGAATTAATGGTTTTCCAGACAATTGGACCAATACAGGTATGCCTGAAAAATTTAGATATTTTTGTATGGGTAATGCATTAGTAGTAGGATTAATTGAAAGAATGGGAAATAGTTTAAATAAAATATTTGAAAGCGAAGACTAATCTTCGCTTTCTTCAATTTGTTTCTTTATATAACTAGCATTTAACCAAAAACACTTTTTAATAGATTGTTTTCCATCTAAAGTAGGATAAGTATCATTTCTATTTTGAGCATGTGGCCTTACATGTAATATAGGACTTTCAGATATCTTTGGTAAATTATCGTATTCATTATTTCTGATTTTTTCAACTGTATTTTCCCAAACTCTCTTTATTTCTGAATTTAAATCTTTTTCTGGTACATTCCAAAACATAGCTTTCTTAAAAATCAATGTATCATCATCAATATATTGATATATCATAAATAAATATTTAGTTGTTGAAAACGTTTCATAAAGTTCAGAATCTAGCCAATTTTCTTTAACAATTTCAGTATATTTAAATGTTGGAAAAGACATTGATTCTTTTGGCATACCATCAGGCCTTAATCTAATAGCTTTAATCTTTATATTAGCTTTTTCGAATTCTTCAATTTTTTCATTTACAACATCTAACATACATTTAGCAAGTAGATATGTAAAAGATTTATTTGTTACTTGATATGGAATATTAAATTTAAGTTTTAAAAATTCTATGTCTTGATTATAATAAACTTTTAATTTATTAATAATATATTGCTCTAAAGTTTGCTCTTTCAATATACTTGCATCTTTTATAACAGATTCATATTCTTCTGTTTTATTCACAATATAATGGTTTAAAATATAAGACATATAAGAACTTTTTAAGCAGAAGGCCCTTTGCATCGCTTTTACATCACTATATGGTTGCTCTCTTAATGAATTCGCATTTGCTCCTTTAGTACATGCACCTAAATAGTTTGTATCGCTTTCTGAAATTTCTTCAGCTTTTCCTGCTTTTATTTTATCAATAATAATTTTATAGTCTTTTTTTATGATTTCCAAATCTTCTGCAGGAAATTTAAATAATTTAATATAATTTATTAAATAGTCCAATCTTTCTTTATTTGGCTCATATAAATAATATATTAAAAGCATTAATTCGCATTTTTCATATACATGACTTTTTAGAAAATCAGCTTCCGTATAGTCTTTCATATAATTAATAATTGTAAGTACAAGTCTTTCTTTTGCTCGTAAATCACCATTAGCTTTTATTGTATATGGGGTAACTTTTAGTTCAACTCCTGCTTCATTAAAGTCAGCTTCTGATTTACTATTTATATCATAGAAAAAGAAATGTTTTTCTATTAATTGCCCCAAAGAACCTTTTGATCTGGGATTATTGTAATATTCAAATAGTAGTGCTCTATCTTCATTAGTAATATTCGGGTCATTTAATAATACATCTTTAAATGTTTTTTCTTTTAGTGTTAAAGCATAAGTTTCAATGGAGTCACTTGATGTTTTGTCATAAGGAAGTTTATTCATATAATCACCTCATAGTAATTATATAAAAATATTCTAATTTTTACAATACAAAAAAATTTATTTGACAAATTTTCTCACATGTGATAAAATATTTTTGCGGAGGTGAGAAATTATGGGCGAATTTGGAAAATTTATAAAAGACAAAAGAATAGAAAAAAGACTTACACTTATTACAGCTGCTAATTTACTAGGAATATCATTTTCATATTTATCAGATATTGAAAATGGGAAAAAATTACCACCGAACTCATTAAATGACGAACATAAAGAACTAATGAAAAAATTTAAAGATTGTTTAGAATTGAATGATGAAGAATACGAACATTTAGTAAAATTAGCTGATAAAGAGTTGATAGATAGAGGACATTTGGCTAATGAAATAAATCAATATATGATTGAAAACCCTATCGCAACAATTGCTCTTAGAAAAGCCACCAAAAAAAATCTTTCAGAGGATGCTTGGAAAAAAATCATAGAGGAAATGGATAAAAAATAATGTTAAAAAAATACCCAATTAATAAAAAAGATAATCTATTTTATTTGAAAAAATTAGATATTGAAAATGAAACCGAAAATTTATTATTAAAATATTGTAATGAATGTTTAAAAATACCAATGTCAACACCTATAGAAAATTTGATTTATGATTTAGGTGTAAATTTAGATTATGCTAATTTATCAAAAGACCATTCTTGTTATGGTGCATTTATATTTAATAAAGGAATTATTAATACCTTTGATGATTCTGGAAAAATATTGGCAGAAAAATATGAAGATAAGACTATCATAATAGATAAAAGAATATATGAATTACAGCAAGGAATAACATTTTTTACATTAGGACACGAACTCCGGACACTATTATTTACAATATATTTTAAAACATGTTGATGAAAATCAAGTATCAATATTTGATATACTATCACAAGATGATAAAGCAAAATATTTTTTTGATACAGAAAAAGAATTAAGTGCAAATCTTAATCAAGAAAATGAGTTCTATCAATTTTCTTTTTCTGAATGGCAAGCTAACTATTTTGCTTCTTGTATCTTAATGCCTAAAAAGACATTAGATATAATATTAAGTAAGGAAATAAAAGGTTTTAAAAAGTTACAATTTTATTCTACTTTGAAAAATCTAAATAAATACGAGTATGAAAAAGTCATAAATAATGTAAAATCAATTTTTAATGTTTCAAAGCCCGCATTAGAAAATAGGCTGAAATCACTAGAATATATTTAATTAAGGAGGTGATCTACAATATGCTCAGGAACAAAAAAAGCATTGAGAATTGCTGGGAACAATTTTCAATGCTCTGTGAAAAAAAGATATGCAAAATGCATATCAAATTAAATGTTATAAATATTTTAGCATATCTTTTCTCACTAGTCAATAATAAACAGACAAAAAAAGAAAGAGAGGAATGCTAAATGGCAAAAGAATTAAAAAGTTTGTTAAATCTTAACTACTTGGATTTAACAAATAAAACTCATAAAGTAGGAAAATATGATTTACCTAGTGTAAAATGTCCAGCAATATACGATATAGATTATATTGCATTATATAAAGAGTTAAGGAATTATCAAAAAACTCCAAAGACAGTGATATCTTTTTATCAATTTGATAAAGAATTTGATGGTATCAATGGGCTAAGTAATGCAATTTGGTATAATGATAAAAGAAGATTGGAGTTTTTTAAAAGAAGATTTAGTAATTGTAGATACTTTATTGCTCCTGATTATTCGCAATGCGGAGATATAGAAAATGCTGAAAATATTCACAGAATTTTTAGAGCAAGAGTAATTTCTCTATGGTTAACTCTTAATTTAGGAGCAATAGTAATTCCTAATATTACATATTCAAATAAAAAATCATTTGAATACATGCTAGATGGATTAGAAGAATGTCAAACTGTGGCTTTTAGTACTAAAGGCATTATGAAAAAAAGTTCTGAAAAAGATTTACTAATAGCAGCAATAGCAAAAACAGTTGATACCTTAAATTTAAAATCTATAATTGTCTATACTGTTTCCATAGATAAAGAGACAGTACTTAAACTTTTTGCTTATGCAATAAATAGAAATATAGAAATTATTATTCCGGATAATTTACTGCAAAAACGTAATATTGAAAGGAGTGATAACTTATATGGGAAAATATAGTCACACAGGTCTAGCATATGGAACACAGGGATCTCCTCAAATTACAATAGATGAAAATATTTATAGTATGAAAATTACAGAAATTTCTAATCAGCTACAGTTAAATCTAGAACAATCTGTAAAATCTTCTTCGAGGACATTTGCTACTAAAAAACATCAACACAAAAATATTATGGATAAAATAATATTTTTAATTCTTAGCATGGGATATGAAGAAATTATTATTGGAAATACAATAATGTATATAAAAGATAATATTATTTTGAAAATTTCGTATATCAAAGAGTATGAATATTATATACTAGAAAAAACTGATACTGTTACGAATGCTCAGAATAATATATTTGAATTATTAGCATCAATTTCAAATGAAATTGAGCCCAATATAATGCTTAAAACAATAAAAAATATTTTGACTAAATTACAATAGAACTAAAGAGTAAGTATAATTTTATACTTGCTCTTTAGTTCTATTATTGTTTTAAGCATTCCAAAATCAACTGCACCCCATCACAAAACCCATTCCTATAATACTTCTCATTCCAATAACCCAAATAATCCAGAAAATTATTATCCAATTTGTTAAGCTGTTTTTGAATATAAAATCTATTCTGCTTAGGCACACTCTTTAAAATATTTTCCGAAATCTCATCAAAATAAACCCAATGTTTTCTATCCTCATCACAAGATAAAGAAGAAATTTCATCTTCTCTATACAAAAACCAATCTTTCAAAATATCTTCATTTACTTCTCTAAAACTATTCATAACAATAATTCCTCCTAAAATTAAACATAAATTAATTCATTAAGCACTATTTCTTCTGCTACATTTTTAATATTATTCATTAATCTAACCCATTCCATTTGGTTATGTTGTTTTAATTCTTCATTTACATTTTCTTTTTTAGCAAGTTCACTTATTATAGTCTTTTCTCGTTTATTTGCTTCTTTATCTATACTTGCTAAATGAATAGGTAATGTTAAATCTAGCATTAATTCCGTATAAAATCCTCTTTTATAATTTTTCAAATAATTTAATCTTAAATATCCATATTTTCCAATGTTGTAATTTGTAAATCCATCTTTTGGCAAAATTAAATTTGGAATATTATAATCATTTACTTTACGATAAGTAATCTCTTTCATCTTTAACCTCCTAATTTTCAATAAGATTAGCATACAATTTTGACCAATCCATATCTGAATAATCTCTGCCCTGATAATTTGAATTACTTTTACTATTTGGTTTAAATATATTATTCTTATTTCCATCTGATTTTCTAACCTCGTGAGAACTAGAAACTAAACTTCTTGAAATCTGATTTTCAGACTTCACATTTATAAAATCTTCATTTATTTCTGAAATAGTTTTCCCTACATAAATTTTATTTGGTCTATTTTTACCTTCTCTTTTTTCTTTAATTAAATTAGCGTTATTTAGTTCTTTAAATGCTGAACTAACAGCATATTTTCCAACATGTAATTTTTTCTCTAAATCGATTCTCGTAAAAATTACAAATACATTTTTTTCATCATCATAATAATTAAATTTTTTTGAAATATTATTTTTAATATTACTATAAGACATTGATAACCTATCACATAAAAGTGTATATAATAAAATAGCAGTAGGGCTTAAATCTTTATATAATTCATTATCACAGAGTTCTTTATTTACACGATAAAACTCAACTTTTTTATAGTCTTCACTCATTTTATGGGGTACAAAAGTTAGCAAAGTAGTTTCTCCTTTCCCAGACAGGATAGGGGATTGCTATTTTTGAAATTTTCTTGAAATTTTTTTAAGATAAAAAATAATTCTTGAAATTTATTTTTGAAATTTTTTGGGTATTTTCAAGAATTTTATAGAATTTGATAAAATTAAAGACACATGCTGTAATCCTACAGACATGTGTCTTTTCACACTTTTAGATTTTTTAGAATTTTCTGAAATTCTTTAAAAAATCCTTTAAATTGGTCGAGGTGACAGGGATCGAACCTGCGACCTCATGGTCCCAAACCACGCGCGCTACCAACTGCGCTACACCTCGATATTTTTTTTGCACTTAAAAAGTACTTATATACTATAGCATATTTTATTTTCTTTTGCAAGATTTTTTTTGAATTTTTATAAAATCTCTTGAATATTAGGTAATATACCTTTATAATATATAGGTACGCACCAGTAGCTTAGTTGGATAGAGTGTTCGGCTACGAACCGGAAGGTCGGGGGTTCGAATCCCTCCTGGTGCACCAAAATCAACCATATGGTTGATTTTTTTATTTTTATAAATGTTAATATAATCTAATTTTTGTTCATATATTTCTATAGGTGAATTATTTTGAGAAAAATTAGATTTTTTATATATAATGGAATTATCCTTACTACAACATCACTATTATTACAATCTGTTGGTGTTTCTTTTAATGTGTATATTTCTAATAAAATTGGCAGCGAAGCTGTTGGAGTATATCAACTTGTAATGTCTGTTTATATCTTCATAAATACTCTTGCACTTTCTGGAATAAATTTTGCTTGTATGAGAATTGTATCAGAAGAAATCGCTTTAGGTTTTTTTTCAAATGTAGCACATGTAGTAAAAAAGTGCCTATTATTTTGTTTATTTTTTAGTTTACTTGCCTCAACTATCCTTATAGTTTTTGCGCAGTTTATTTCTTCTTATTGGTTACATAGCTTAATATCACCTACTCCTTTATATATTATAGCAATATCTTTGCCTTTTGTATCTATGTCGGCGTGTATTACTGGTTATTTTTCTGCTGTAAAGCGAGTAGGTAGATTATCTATTATTCAAATAACTGAGCAATTTTTAAGAATTTTAATTGTTTATTATTTATTAAATTATGTATTTCCAGATGGAATAGATTATGCATGCATCTCTCTAGTTTTAGGTACTTGCATTTCTGAGATATTTTCTTTTATTACAGTTTTATTTTTATATAAAACTGATTCAAAAAAATATCTTTACAGAGCATTAATAAATGAAAATTTAAATAAAAAAATATTAAAAATATCTCTTCCTATTTCTTTTACATCTTATATAAAATCTGGTTTATCAACTTTAAAGCAAGTTCTTATCCCTATGAGATTAGAAAAATATGGCTTATCTTGTAGTGAGTCTTTATCACAGTATGGAACTATTAATGGAATGGTAATGCCTATAATATTATTTCCTAGTACATTTATTACGTCTTTTAGTAGTTTGTTAATTCCAGAATTTTCTTATTACAATGCTAGAAAAGAAGACAATAATATGAATTATGTAATTATTAAAGTATTTAAATATACTTTGATTTTTTCTATATGTATTGTAGGGATTTTCTTTTCTTTTTCTGATGATATTAGTACTATATTTTATAAGGATATTTCATTATCGAAATATATAAAAATTCTATGTCCATTAATTGTTTTTATTTATTTAGATAATGTTGTAGATTGCATTTTAAAGGGTATTGATAAACAAGTTGGCGTTATGATAATTAATATTTTTGATTTATTAATTAGTATTTCTTTTATTTATTTTTTATTGCCTATTTATGGCATTTTTGGTTATTTATGCGTAATTTTTATTAGTGAAATATTTAATTGTTTTTGTAGTATTTTTCAATTAAAAAAATTTAATAATTTTAAATTTAATTTTTTAGATTGGATTATCAAACCCATTTTTTCTATTTTTTTAATTAATTTATTTTTTAAATATATTAAATTAAATATTAATTCAATTATTGTTTTTATTATTAATATTTTATTATTTATTATTATTTATTTTATTTTATTATTTTTATTTAATTGTATAAATAAAGAGGATTTAAAAATTTAAATCCTCTTTATTTTTTTGCTAATTTTATTTTTACTTCCATATTATTTTTATTTCTTTGAATATTTAAAATAACTTCATCATTCGGTTTTTTTGTATAAATGTATTCTTTTAAATTACTCATTTTATTTATTTCTATTCCATCAATTTTAGTAATAATGTCTCCTACTTTTAATTCTGCTTTTTCTGCTGGACTATTTTTTATAATTTGTTCTATATATATTCCAGAATCAAATTCTAAAACATTATTAATATATGGAATTACTTCTTTATCATATGCAAAAATTCCTATTGTTGCTTCTTCAAAATTGTCATTTTTTATATATTTATCTATAATTGGTTTAATTATATTTATTGGAACTGCAAATCCAATTCCATCCGCTGAATTAATTTTTACTGTATTAATTCCTATTACCTGACCTAATGTATTAATTAATGGTCCTCCACTATTTCCAGGATTTATTACTGCATCTGTTTGAATTAAATCCGACATATATATTTCTTCACCATTCTCTTCAAATTTAATTGTTCTATCCTTTGCACTTATAATTCCTGAAGTTACTGTCCTTTGGAATTGAAATCCAATAGGATTTCCTATTGCATATACACTTTGGCCTACTTTTATATTATTTGAATCTCCAAGCGTCGCATATGATAATGATTTCATATTTATTTTTATAATACTTAGATCTAAGTTGCTATCAGACCATAATACTGTTGCATTATATGTTTTTCCATTTTCTAATGTAACATAGCATGTATTATACTTTGCTCCTGATACATGTTCGTTTGTTACAATATATCCATTTTCAGACACTATAATTCCTGTACCTAATCCAAGCTGATTTGCAGAATCTTTAGTAAAGATTGAACTTCCATTATTTTTTATTCTAGATATTCCAACAATGCTTTTATTTGCTTCTTCTATTAAATCTTCTATTTCCTTATCTTCATCATTTATTTTTTCTATTGTTGAAGTTCTTTGTATATCTAAATTATTTTCTAAATTACTTGTTTTCACTTCTATGCCACTATAAATTTTATAAACCCATATAGATAGAATACTTACTGTAAATAATATAATTATTTTTTTTGTTATTTCTTTTAATTTAATTTTAAATCTATTTGGTTTATATCTATCCATTAAAAACCTCCTTGGAAATATATATTATATATTATTTCCAAAGAGGCTCTTCTTAATCATTTTTTTCCATTTTTTTAATTTCTTGGTATCTTTTTATTTTTTGTGTTGTCGTTTTATTTAATGCTTCAGATGTAATTGTTATATCTTTTATATGTTTGTATATAGGAAGATTCTCATTTATTTCTTTAATTTTTTTCCATATTTCTTCCTTATATTCTTCTTCTGTTCTTTCTCCTAAAAATTCTTTTATTAAGTCTTTATTATATACTATCTTTGCACATAACATTGTATCTGTTTTATCTTTATCTCTAGAAAAAACAATACTTTCATCAACATAAGATATTTTATTTATTAAAAATTCTAATTCTTGTGGATATACATTTTTTCCGTTTTTTAATACTATTACATCACTTTTTCTTCCTGTAATGAATAGAAATCCTTCATTATCTATGTATCCATAGTCTCCTGTGCTAAACCATCCATCTTTAGTTAAAACTTTATTTGTTGCTTCTTCATTTTCGTAATATCCTTGCATTACAGTTGGACCTTTTACTGTTATTTCTCCAATTCCATCTTTATCTATATCTTTAATTTTCACTTCTACATTATATAATGGTTTTCCTATTGAACCTGGTTTTTTATCTGTAGTTGATTCTACTGATACAACTGGTGATGTTTCTGTTAGCCCATATCCTTGGCTTAAATCTATTTTTAAATTTTTATATCCTAATATTGTATCTTTATTCATTGGAGCTGCTCCATAAATTACTAGTCTTAATTTATTTCCTAATAATTTAGATACCTCATCAGTAATTGAGTCTTTAATTGTTACATCTACTGGTTCTTCTTCTTTTGATATTCTATCTAATCTCTCTACAATGTCATGTTTTCCATTTTCTTCTAACAATCTATGTAATCTTTTATACATTGTTTCTAATATTAAAGGAACTGTAATTAATACTGTAGCTCCATATTCTGCAAGATTTTTTGATATATGTTTTAAACCATCACAAAATGCTACTGTTGCTCCATTATATATTGAAAATAAAAATGTAACCGTACATTCAAATGTATGATGTAATGGTAAAAAAGATAAAAATGTATCTGTATCTCTTACATCTATATATCTTTTAATTCCATCTAAATCTGAACATATATTTTTTTGAGTTAACATTACTGCTTTTGGAGCATTTGTTGTTCCTGATGTAAATAACATTATTGATATTTTTTCTTCAGGTATTTTTAGTTCATCATATATTTTACTACCGGCATCTAATAGTTGTTTACCCATTTCTAATATTTGTTCAAAAGTTATTACTTCTTTTTTATTTTCTGTTTCATCCATACATATTAAATATTTTAGGTGACTATCATTGTTTGCCTTTATTCTTAAAAATATTTCTTCATATTTTTTTTCAAAAATAACTGCTTCTGCTTTACTTCTTAATATTAAAGATTCTATTTCATTTTCTGGTAATGCTTTGTCTAAAGGTACTATTGTCATATTTGATGTAGTAACTGCTAAATATGTAGTACACCATTCATATCTATTATCACCAATTACTGATATATTTTTTCCTTCTAATCCTAAATCTAATAGAGCTGTTCCCATTTTTTTGATATCTTGTCCAAATGTCTTATATGTTTTTGTTACATATATTGGTTCTTTTGCTGCTCTGTCTTCTTTATATTTATATGCTATGTTATCCCCATAATTTTTTATAGTATTTTCTAATACTTCTCTATAATTATTTAATTTTAATTCCATAATTTTTTCTCCTTTAACGGTTCTTATTTTATAATATTTTTTGCATATGGGCAATATATATTGACCATTAATTCTAATATTTGGCAAATTTCTTGATTTTACATATTTTTCCTTATATAATATATATGATTCATGAGGTGGATTTTATGAATAATCTAAGAATTTTAGTTATAGATAATGATTATAATATAATAAATTCTATTAGTTCATTAATAATAAAGATGGGACATTCTTGTTCAGCTGTTTCTAATTCTTCTGAAGGCTTGGAACACATAAAACAGGAACATTTTGATTTATTAATTGTAAGTTTTAGGTTGTCTCCTATTTCAGGAGATAATTTAATAGAAAAAATTAGAGAATTTAATAAAGATATATATATTATCCTATTAACTGATTTTACTCATCTTGCTCCCTCATTGGATACTTTACAAAAATTTAATATATCTGGATACTGTAAAAAAGGAAATAATTTTGATCAATTATATTTATTAATAAAAAATGTGATGACTATTATTTCTCAAAAAAATAGTATTAAAACACTAAGTAACACTTTAGCTGAAACAAATGAAAGATTAGAATCGGCATATACTGATAGTATTCAAGCTTTGCTTTATACTGTTGAGGCTAAGACACCTTATACCAAAGGTCATTCTTTAAGAGTTTCTGCTTATTCTGTATTAATAGGAAAAAACCTAAATCTACCAGAAAATGATTTGCAAATTCTAAAAATTGGTGGACTTTTTCATGACATTGGAAAAATAGGCATTCCTGATAGTATTCTTTTTAAAAATTCTACTCTTACAGATGATGAATATTTTGAAATAAAAAAGCATCCGTTGATAGGTACTAAAATTCTTTCAAATTCAAAAATGTATCAAGAAATATTACCTATTGTTAAATTTCATCATGAAAGATTTGATGGTAAAGGATATCCTTTAGGTTTATCTTGTAATGATATTCCATATCTAGCTAGAATTGTTACAATAGCTGATAGTTACGATGCTATGACATCTAAAAGAAGTTACAGAGATGCTCTTCCAGTTAGCGTAGTAAAAACGGAATTTAAAAATAATCTTGGTACTCAATTTGATCCAGTTATAGGTCAGTTATTTTTAGATATATTAGATAATAATTATGATGAATTATTAGAAATTCAAAATAATAGTAATGTTTAAAATTTTTTATAATATATTTTAAAAGGGGGTTTTTATAATGACTTTATCTGAAATCAGAAAAAATGCTAGAGAAAGTCTTACAGGAAAATGGGGTACTGCTGCATTACTTATGCTTGTTTACTCTTTAATTGAATTTGGTATCAGCATTATATATACTGTTTTATCTTATATTCCATTAATGAGTTTAATTGCATATGCAGGTTTAATTACTATCTCTATTCCTATTTCTTTTGGTCTAGCAATTTGTTTTATTGAGATTAAAAGAGGTAATCACGTAGAATGTATCGATTATTTTAAATTTGGTTTTTCAAATTTTAAAAAATACTGGTGCGTTACAGGTAATATCTTAAAGAAAATATGGCTTTATTTATTACTATATTTCGTTTTAATTTTTGCCACAGTATTTATTGCTATATTTTTAACTGCTTTCTCAGTTGCTATGGAATCTACATTTATAGCATTATTTGGATGTCTATTAATATTCATTCTTCTTGCTGCTTTTATAGCAGTTGCTGTATTATTAGTTATTAAATCATATTTATATGTTTTAGCTCCATATATTGCTTGGGATAACCAAGATATGTCTGCTAAAGATATTGTAGAAAAAAGTGAAGAATTAATGAAAGGTCATAGAGGAGAATATTTCTTATTATGCTTATCTTTCATTGGTTGGATTTTATTATCTATATTCACTCTAGGAATTGGTTTATTATGGATAATTCCTTATATGGAAATAGCTATCGTAGTATTCTATGAAAATAGACTTAAAGAGAGTGGAGAAAACATTTCAAGCACAAATAACACAGTTTCATCTGGTAATGAACCAGAAAAATTAGAAGAATCTACTGTAGAAACTAAAGATTCTGAAGTTGAAGAAAAAAACACACAATCTCCAAATGAAACTGTTACTGAAGTAAAAGAAGAAGACATTGAAAAAATAGATATCTTAGATGATGATGGAAATATAATTGAATAAATAAAAAATAACTCTTCATTTTGAAGAGTTATTTTTTTTATATTTTCATAGATAATTTTACTTTTTGTCTTTCTGTATCGATGCCTATTACTTTAACTTTAACAATATCTCCTATAGATACTATATCTGATGGATTCTTTACAAAATGCTCACTCATCTCAGATATGTGGACAAGTCCATCATGCTTTACACCAATATCCACAAATGCTCCAAAATCTATTACATTTCTTACGGTTCCTGTTAAAACCATATCTTCTTTTAAATCTTCAAATTTTAATACGTCGTTTCTTAAAATTGGTTTTGGCATTTCATCACGTGGATCTCTTCCTGGTTTTGAAAGTTCATCTATTATATCTTTTAATGTCATTTCTCCTACTTCTATTTCTTTTGCTGTTTCAGGTATTTTTATTTCTGCTAATTTAATTTTTATCTCTTTTAATTTTTCTTTATCTTTTATGTCTTCTTTTTTATATCCTATTTTATCTAATAATTTTTCTGTTGCTTCATAACTTTCAGGGTGAACTCCTGTAATTTCTAATGGGTTATCACCATCAGTAATTCTTAAAAATCCTGCACATTGCTCAAATGCTACTTTTCCTAGCTTTGGTACTTTTAATAATTCTTTTCTGTTTTTTAATTTTCCATTCTCATCTCTGTATTTTACTATATTTTTGCTTGTTGTTTTATTTAATCCTGCAACAAATGAAAGTAGTGGCGCAGTTGCTGTGTTTACATCTACTCCAACTTTATTTACGCTATCCTCTACAACTCCAGTTAAAGTTTCTTCTAATTTTTTTTGATTTACATCGTGTTGATATTGTCCAACTCCTATAGCTTTTGGATCTATTTTTACAAGTTCTGCAAGTGGATCTTGAAGTCTTCTTGCTATTGATATTGCTCCTCTTATTGATACATTTATATCTGGATATTCTTCCGTTGCAAGTTTTGATGCAGAATATACTGAAGCCCCTGCTTCACTTACTATTGTATATAATACTTCATGGTCACATTTTTTTATCATATCGCTAACAAACATTTCTGACTCTCTTGATGCTGTTCCATTTCCTATCGATATCATATTTACTTTGTCTTTATTTATTAAATCTATTAGTACTTTTTCAGCACCTTCAATGTCGTTTTGTGGAGCTGTTGGATATACTGTTGCAGTATCTAAAACTTTACCTGTTTCATCAATTACAGCTATTTTACATCCTGTTCTATATGCTGGGTCAAATCCCATTACTGTAATTCCTTTTATAGGTGCGCCTAATAATAGTTGTTTAGCATTTTGACCGAATACTTTTATTGCTTGTTCTTCTGCTTTTTCTGTTAAATCTGATCTTATTTCTCTATCTATAGATGGCTCTATAAGCCTTTTAAAACTATCTAATATAGTATCTTTTAAGTAATTAGTAAATTGCGTTTCACCCTTTATTACTCTTTTTTCAATAATCTCTAATATTTTTTCTTCTGGCTTTTCTAATTTAACTTTTAGAAATTCCTCTTTTTCTCCTCTATTTATTGCTAATATTCTATGACTTGGTATTTTATTTATAGATTCATTAAAATCATAATACATTTCATAAGCTGATCTTTCTTCTGTATTACTTCCTTTTGCATTTATTGTTCCTTCTCTATATATTATCTTTTTAATTTGTTTTCTGTATTCTGGATCATCAGAGATATTTTCTGCTATTATGTCTAATGCTCCTGCTATTGCATCTTCTGCTGTTAAAACTTCTTTTTCTTCATTTATATATTCTTTTGCTATTTCTAATATTGATGTTTTTTCTTCTTGGTTTATTATTATTTCTGCAAGAGGCTCTAGTCCTTTCTCTTTAGCTATAGTTGCTCTTGTTCTCTTTTTCTGTTTATATGGTCTATATATATCTTCTACTTCAGCTAAAGTTTTTGCTATTCCTATATTTTGTAATATTTCATCTGTTAATTTTCCTTGTTCTTCTATAGAATTTACAACTTCTTGCTTTCTTTGTTCAAGATTTCTTAAATAGCTTAATCTTTCACCTAAATTTCTTAATATCTCGTCACTTAGTCCACCTGTTACTTCTTTTCTATATCTTGCAATGAATGGTATTGTATTTCCTTCATCTATTAATTTTATAGTTGCTTCTACTTGTGTAGGTTTTATATTTAATTCATTTGCTATCGTTTGTATAATTAAATCCATTTTTATCCTCTTTCTTATTCAATTCCTAAATATTCGTTATATGTTACTTCTCTATCTACTATACTTCCATCTAATTTTATATCTATTATTCTATCTGCTACTGTTTGTGTTAATTGATGGTCATGAGATGTAAATAGAATATTTCCTTTAAATTTTTTCATTCCTTCATTTACTGAAGTAATTGATTCCATATCTAAGTGATTTGTTGGTTCATCTAATATTAATAAATTTGCTCCAGATAGCATCATTTTAGATAGCACACATCTTACTTTTTCTCCTCCTGATAATACTTTTACATTTTTTAATGCTTCTTCTCCTGAAAATAGCATTCTTCCTAAAAAGCTTCTAACATATGTTT
>CAUWBF010000004.1:0-122888 GCA_963557785.1 uncultured Clostridia bacterium
CGGGACAACTTGATTAAAAGTCAAGTGCTCTACCACCTGAGCTAATAGCCCATATCTGTAAAATCACAGTGCTCTTATATATTACTATAATTTATTTATATTGTCAATATATTTTTAAATTTTTTTTTAATTTTTTATCGTTTTTTATCAAAAAGAGTAAATCATAAGATTTACTCTTTTTGTATTACTCTTTATTTAATGTATCTACTAACTCATCTACATCTATTCCATGCACCATACATGCTTCTTCTAATGTTTCTGCTTGTGATGCTGGACATCCTAAACAGTGCATACCTGCTTCCATTAATATATCTGCTTTTTCTGGTGCTGTTTCTAATAATTCACCTATTTTTGTAGTTTTTTCTATCTTCATTTTATACCTCCAAAATAAATATCATTTTAATTACAATAATTATTTTACCATAATTTTATTAAAAAGTATAGACAAATATATTTTTTTGTTATACCATACCACCATACAAGGTAGGTGGTTTATATTCAACGCATCATTTTTTTATTCTTTATATTTTTTATTATTCATCTTTTTACAATTTCTTATGCATTATATTCTTTTATATATTTACAATTATTCTATAATATTCAAGGTTCTAAATTAAAAAAGAAATTATCTTCATAATTTGGAGGATTTATGCATAAATTATTATTTTATTTTTTGTTTGTTTTATTTTATTGCTTAATTGGTTTTTTTTTATTTGTTCCAATCTATCTAGCAGATTCTATAATAATCACTTTTTCATTGAAACCATTTGATATTTGTACTTCATATCCTATTTTCTGGTTTTATTTAAAATTAATATTTATTTTTTTATATGTTTTTTCTTCAATTATCTATTCTCATATTCTTTATAAATTTATTTCTAAATATTTCATTAAACCTAAAAATAATTTAAATATAAAACTAAATGATAAAGAAATTAATTTACTTATCGGTCAAGATACTAATTTAAATAAAGTTTATTTATCTGAAAAATCTCTTTATCAAAATATGCTAATTACTGGAACTATAGGAAGTGGAAAAACTAGCTCTGCAATATATCCTTTTTCTGAACAATTAATTAAATATTGCTATAATGATGAAAAAAATAAAATTGGCATATTGTTTTTAGATGTTAAAGGTAATTTAGTAAATCAAATTTACAATTATGCAAAAAAATATAATAGATTATCAGATTTAATCATCATTGGTTTAAATTCTACTAATACTTATAATCCTTTGGATAAGCCTAATTTAAAACCCTCTGTACTTGCAAATAGATTAAAAATTATTCTATCTTTATTTTCTCCAAATAATTCAGAATCTTATTGGCTAGATAAAGCAGAACAAATATTAACTGAAGCTATAAAATTATGTAGGTTATATAATAATGGATATGTTAATTTTAAAGAAATTCATAATTTAATTAATAATAAAGATTATTTTTATAAGCAAATTTCTTTTCTAAGATTAGAGTTTCAAAAAAATAAATTTAATCATTCTTGTATATATGATTTATATTCTTCAATTAATTTTTTCGAAAATGAATTTTTTTCTTTAGATGATAGAACTTCTTCTATTTTAAAATCTGAAATTTCTCGTATTACTAATATATTTATTTCTGACTATGATATATTACGTATTTTTTCACCTAATAAATCTGAAATTACCTTTAATGGTTTCGAATCTCTTATAAAGGATGGAAAATTAGTAGTACTATCAATGAATATTGCAGAATATAGAAATTTATCTAAAATAATTGCAACATATTTAAAGTTAGATTTTCAATCTGAGGTTTTACAACGAATAAAAAATAATTCTATATTAAATTCAAGAACTGTTGCCTTTGTCTGCGATGAATTTCATGAATATGTTACTTCTACAGATAGTGATTTTTTTGCCCAAAGTAGAGAATCTAAGTGTATTAATATTGTAGCAACCCAAAGTTATTCTTCTCTATTAAATACTCTTAATAATGAGTCGGCTGTAAAAGTTATAATACAAAATTTAACTAATAAACTATGGTTTAGATCAGATGATTTGTTTACTATAGAAAGTGCTCAAAAACAGATTGGTAAAGAGGAAAAAGAAAAAATATCTACTACAATCTCAGAAAATTCAAAAGAAACATTTTATAATTATTTTTTAAATGATTTTAATTCTATAAATTCTAATATTTCAGAAAGTTATAATAAATATTTGCAAACAGATTTTATATATGATGTTAATTTTTTTAGTAGAGAACTTGAAACTTTTAGTTGTATTTCTTTTTTATCAGATGGTAATAAAATACTTAATCCTTGTAAATTAAATATGTTTCCCTATTTTAAATGATTTTGGAGGTTTTTATGAATAAAAAAATTTATATTGTTTTATTTTTATTAATTTTATTTTTATTTTTTTCATATCATATATCTTTTGCTGCAGAACCTAAATTAATTACAAAATTAAATAAAGCCTTTGAAGACATAGAAGGCTGGATTATAAAAATATCTACTCCGGCAGCAGCAGTAGCTGTAGGTACAGGCGTACTTATGAAAAAGTTTAGTTTTGGTGATGATGAAAAAATACGTGTTGGAAAAAAATTAATTAGAAGCTCTTTATTCTCATATGCATTTATTTTAGCAATTGACTTAGTTTTGTCTGCTATAAAAGCTTTAGTAGGTTAGGATGTGATTTTTTGGATTATTCTAATATTGATTTTACTGAAATAATTACAAATGTTATAAATAATATATTAAATAACTTTTTTATTTCTATAGATAATAGTATATATTCGGTTTTAGATGATATCACATTTATTGACTCTAGTATTTTAAATGATAATAAAATAATAAAAATATTTGGTTCTGCAAATGCTCATGGTATTATTTTAGTTGCTTTATCAATTTTATTTGGATTTATTATATATTATTGTATTAAATTATTTTCTTTTTATTATTTTTCTAATACATATGTTCAAAATCCATTACAGTTTTTTATTAAAGTAATTATTATTGCAATTTTTATTAACTATTCATTTTTTATATGTGAGCAGATATTAGAAATAAATTCTATTATTTCTTTAGCAATTAGAAATATTGGTGAATATTATTTAAATAGTAATATTTGTTTTTCTGAATTAATTACTCATTTAAATAATATACTAAATATAGATAGTTCAAATTTTAATATTTTTTCTATTGATGGAATTATTAAAAGCATCGCTTCTGTTAGTTTATTCAATTTAATTTTTTCATATTCTTTGCGCTTTATTATGATAAAAGTATTTGTTTTTATTTCTCCTTTTGCTGTGTTATCTCTTTTATTAGATTCTACATCCTGGTTCTTTAAGTCTTGGATTAAATCTTTTCTTTCTTTGTTATTATTACAATCATTTATTTCTATTATTTTATTGGTAATTTTTTCATTAAATTTTGGTTCTAATATTTTTTCTAAAATTATTTATATTGGTTCTATATATTCATTAATAAAAGCAAATACTTTTATGAAAGAATTGTTTGGCGGAATATCTACTGATATAAATATGAATTTTTCTAATTTAAAGAATTTATTTTTAAGGTGATTTTTATGTATATTTTTCCTCAAAATTATAATTTTAAAAATAAGTTATTTGGACTTATTGATTATTCTACTATACTGTTTAATATTATTTGGTATCTATTTACTTATTCTTTCCTTAGTCTATTTATTAAATATTTTTATTTAAAATTTTGTTTATTTATAACTTTTTCTTTTCCTATTTTATTAATTAGTATTATAGGATTTAATCATGAAAATATTCTATATGTAATTTCTTATATTTTTATTTTTCTAAAGAATAGACGTATTTATTTATATTCCAAATATTAATAATAAAATTTCTCCTCCTTTTTATTGTAAAAATCGACTTTAAATGCTATAATAAGTTTTGAATTTTAGCTTTTAGGAGGGTAAGTTATGCGTTTAGACCAAAATGATAAAGACTTTTTATTTTCAAATACAGATATACCAGATGTATTTTTTACAGAATATTTATCTCAATCATCTGGAGATTGTATTAAAGTATATTTATATTTACTGTTTTTATCAAAGTTTAATAAAGATGTTAAATTAAATGATCTTTCTAAAAAGTTAAATTTACCACTAAAAACCATTCAGGATTCTATAAAATATTGGGAAGATTTAGGAGTTATTACAAGAAAAACTACTGGTTATACTATGGTTGATTTACAAGAAAAAGAATTACATGATTTATATTCTCCAAAATTAACTTCTTCACCAGAGGAATCTTGTAAAAATGCTAAAAATCAATATAGAGCAAAAGCTGTTGAGGAAATTAATAATTCTTGTTTCCAAGGAATAATGTCTCCTTCATGGTATAATGATATAGATTTATGGTTTAATAAATATGGATTTGATGAACAAGTAATGATTGCTTTATTTAAATATTGTTTTGAAAGGTCTGCTCTCCATAAAAATTATGTGCAGGCTGTTGCTGAAAATTGGTCTAAAAATAATATTAAAAATTTTACAGATTTGGATAATTACTATGAAAAACAAGAAAAATTAAATCTTATTAAAAAGAGTATTGCTAAAAAGCTTGGTTTTTCTAGACCTCTTACACAATATGAATCTGCATACGTTGAAAAATGGGTTGTTGATTATGGATATAATTTAGATATTATAGAAATTGCTTTAAAGAAAACTACTGCTAAATCTAATCCTAATTTTGATTATATAGACAAACTAATTTCAGACTGGCATGATAGAAAATTTACTACTACTAATGATATAAATTCTTTCTTACTTGAATTTAAAGAAAAAAGAAAGAATATTAAAGAACTTGAGAAAAAAAGTAATTATAACAATTATGAACAAAGAAATTATAACGATCTAGATTCATTATATGCTAATAAATAATATATAGGAGGAAATATGAGTAACTCTGTTTTAAAGGATTTATTAAAAGAATATGATAGAAAAAAAATAGCTGCTGAAAAAAGTGCTGACTTGAATAAAAAATTAATTTTTGAAAAATATCCTGAATTAGCTGAAATTGATCAAAAATTAAATATGGCTGGAATTGAGTGTGCAAAGTCTATTCTAACTTCTAATAATTCTGAATCTGTAGCAGAATTAGATCAAAAGATTAAAGATTTACAATTAGAAAAAACTAATTTATTAAATAAGTTTAATATTTCTGAAGATGTTATAACACCAAATTATGAATGTAAGAAATGTAATGATACTGGTTATATTACTTTTGATTCTCAAACTGTTATGTGTTCATGTTTAAAGCAAAAATTAACTAATTCTTTATATAATAAGAGTAATATATATAATTTAGATAAAGAAAATTTTGAAACTTTTAATTTAAATTTATATTCTGATAAAGTTGATAAAGAAAAATATAAGAGTGATATATCTCCTCGTGATAATATTTTAAAAATAAAGAATATTGTAAATAATTTTATTACTAATTTTGATGATATAAATGAAAAAAATTTATTATTTACTGGAAATACTGGTCTTGGAAAAACATTTTTTTCAAATTGTATTGCTAAAGAAATAATTAATAAAGGAAAAATTGTTATATATCAAACTGCTCCAGTAATGTTAGATTCTATAATAGATTATCGTTTTGGAAAAAATAATGTTTCTGAAGAATATTATAATGATTTAATTAATTGTGATTTATTAATCATAGATGATTTAGGAACTGAATCTATAAATAGTTTAAAATTTACAGAATTATTTAATATAATTAATACACGTTTGTTAAATCAAAATAATAAATCTTTAAAAACTATAATCTCTACTAATTTAACTTTGCAAAATTTATTTGCAAATTATGATGAGAGAATAGTTTCAAGAATAGTTGGATATTATAATATTTGTAGATTTTTTGGTGATGATATTAGATTTAATAAAAAATAAAAGAGAACATTCAAAAATGTTCTCTTTTTAGTTTATTCTTCTTCCTGTTCAATAGTTTCTATACTTACTACTTTACCACCGTCGTTTGTTCTCATTAGAGTAACTCCTTGTGTAGCTCTTCCTAGAACACTAACTTCTTTAACAGCCATTCTTATAATAGTTCCACTATCTGTTATCATCATAAGATCATTATTTTCATCTGTTATTTTTATTCCAACTATTTTTCCTGTCTTTGGAGTTATTTTATAGGTAATTACCCCTCTTCCTCCTCTATTTTGTACTCTATATTCATCAAGTTCTGTTCTTTTTCCAAATCCATTTTCTGTAATTGCAAGTAAAGTAGCTTTTGAGCCAGATATAATTGATTCCATACCTATTACAACATCATCTTCGTCTAGTTTTATTCCTATAACTCCCTGAGCTGTTCTTCCCATAGGTCTTACATCTTTTTCATCAAATGTTATACATATACCATTTTGAGTTACTAATACAACATTATCTTCGCCATCTGTTAATCTAACAGTTATTAATTCATCTTCATCTTTTAGAGTTATTGCTTGTAATCCTGTTTTTCTTGCTGAATTATATTCTACTAAAGATGTTTTCTTTATTAATCCGTTTTTTGTTGCCATTAATAAATATTTACCTTCAGCAAAATTTTGAATTGGAATTACTGCAGATATCTTTTCGCCATTATCTAAGCTTAATAAATTAACGATAGCTGTTCCTCTTGCTGTTCTACCTGCTTCTGGTATTTCATATCCACGCAATCTATATAATTTTCCTTTATTACTAAAGAATAAAATTGTATCGTGTGTAGAAGCTGTAAATATTTGAGAAACAAAATCTTCTTCTCTTGTTGATATTCCTGTTATTCCTTTTCCTCCACGTTTTTGACTCTTATATGTATCTATTGGCATTCTTTTGATATATCCAAAATGAGTTAAAGCAACAACAGTTTGTTCTTCTTTTATTAAATCTTCTACTTCTATTTCGCCTTCTGCAGCTTTTATTTTTGTTTTTCTTTCATCTCCGAATTTATCTCTAACTTCTATTAATTCTTCTTTAATTATGTCATATACTAATCTTTCGCTGTTTAATATATCTCTTAAATGAGCAATTAATTCCATTAAAGCTTTATATTCTTCTTCTATTTTTTCTCTTTGTAATCCTGATAATGTTTTTAATCTCATATCTAGAATAGCTTGAGCTTGAATATCTGTTAAACCAAAACGTTCCATTAATCTTTCTTTAGCATCGTCATATGATGATCTAATTATACTAATAACCTCATCAATATTATCTATTGCTATTCTTAATCCTTCTAATATATGTGCTCTTGCTAAGGCTTTATCTAATTCAAATTTTGTTCTTCTTACTATTACTTCTTTTCTGTGATCTATATAGCAATCTAAGCATTGTCTTAGAGTTAATATTTTAGGTTCTCCATTAACTAAAGCTAACATTATTATTCCGAAAGTATCTTGCATTTGTGTATTTTTATACAATTGATTTAAAACAACTTGTGCATTAGCATCTCTTTTTAATTCAATTACTATTCTTACTCTATCAATTCTATCAGATTCATCTCTTAAGTCAGATATACCTTCTATTCTTTTTTCTCTAACTAGTCTTGATATATTTTCTATTAATTTAGCTTTATTAACTTGATATGGTAAAGAAGTAACTATAATTCTTTGTTTATTGTTACTCATTTCTTCAATTTCAGCTTCTGCTCTGACTGTTATTTTTCCTCTACCCGTTGTATATGCTTCTTTTATTCCTTCTCTTCCTAGAATTATTCCCTCTGTAGGAAAATCTGGTCCTTTTATTACAGACATTAAATCTTCGTCTGTCACATTGTCTTCATCTATAATTTTTATAATTCCATCTACAACTTCTCTTAAATTGTGTGGTGGTATGTTAGTAGCCATACCAACGGCTATACCTGATGAACCATTAACTAATAATTGTGGTATTTTTGCAGGTAATACAGTAGGTTCTTGTAGTCTATCATCATAGTTTGGCATAAAATCTACTGTGTTTTTTTCAATGTCTGTTAGCATATATTCTGCTATTTTAGACATTCTTGCTTCTGTATACCTCATTGCAGCAGCTCCATCTCCATCTATTGAGCCAAAGTTTCCATGGCCATCAACAAGCATATATCTTAGTGAGAAATCTTGTGCCATTCTTACCATAGCATCATAAACAGATGCATCTCCATGTGGATGGTATCTTCCCAAAACAGATCCTACAGTATTTGCACATTTTCTGTATGGCTTATCAGAAGTTATTCCATCTTCGTGCATAGCGTATAAAATTCTTCTATGTACTGGCTTTAAACCATCTCTTACATCTGGAAGTGCTCTTTGGACAATAACACTCATAGCATAATCTATGTATGCTGTTCTCATTTCATTATCAATATCTCTTTCGATAATTTTTTCTCCTGGTCTATCCATTTATTTCCCTCTTTTCATCTTTTAAAGTCTATGATTATTATACTAAAACGAAAAAAATTATGCAAGGAAAATGTCTTAAAAACTTACGGAAATTCATTATTTTATTAATATATTTGCCAATTCTAATTGATTATTTGTTAGTTCAAAATTACCTCCGTTATTTTTTATAATATTATGAATATTTTCTATTTTTCTAACATCGGTAATTATTTTTTCTAATGGTATTATTTCTTTCATATATTTTTCCAAATTACTATATTCTTTGTCCATTATTTTAAAATCTTTTTTCATATAAGCACTTCTCCAGTTATTTGAGCTTTCTTTTATTTTTCCAAATATATTACTTTGATTTTCTATCATTTCTTCTAGATTGCTACTTATATTATCTACTAGTATATTTTTACCTTTTGTAATTGCATTTTTTACCTTTTTGTTTATTAAACCTTTTTCTGTACATCTATTTAAAATATTATCTAATAAAGAAGATGCCGAATCAATTATTCCTCCATTTTCTACTGTCTTCTTTATTTGTTCTATATTTTCAAATTTTCCTGTAAAAATTCCTACTGCACTTTTGCCAATATTTATTCCTTCCTCTATTATCTTTTCTAAACCTTTTTGCCAGCCTTCTTTTATTAATGTATTTTTTATATTTATTACCTCATTTTCAATAATGTCTGGTAATAAATATTTAAGTCCAATATCTACTGTTGTATTTATTACTTTACCTATATTAGTTTCTAAAAAAGTTTGTTGTTCTTTTTCTAAGCTAATATTATTATTTTTTATTCTTCCTAATTCTAATTCCATAATATTTTTTCTCCCTTAATTTTATATATTTTTTTGTTTATTTTTCTTATAATTCTTTTGTATGGATGTTTATTATTTTTTATTAAATAATTTAAATTATTTTTATTTATTATTAAGTCATATTTTTCATTAATTTTTATTCTTCCAATTATTTTAAATTTTGAAAATATTTTTTTTATAATTTCATATTTAATTGAATATTTATTATATTTATTAAAAATAATTTTTATTTTATTTTTTTCTATATTCCAATTTTCTGTATATATTTTTAATAATGTATTTGCTTTTTTTATTCCTAGTAAATTAGGTTCTACTAAAAATATATTTATATCTGATATATTTAATATTTTTGACATTAACTCTAACAATATCTCTGATGAAGTATCTATTAAAATATAATCATATTTTTCTTTATATATTTTCAAGTTATTTATTATTTCTATTTTATTATTATATTCAATTAAATCTATTTTTTTATTTATTTTAATTATTTCTTTTATTTCATTAATTCCTAATATTAATCCGATTGATTTATTTAAATAATCTAAATCTATTATTAATATTTTTTTATTCTTTTTTTCTAAATATTTTGCTATTTTTAATATTGTTATACTTTTTCCAACACCACCTGTTCCTGAAATAGAAATTATTTTATTATTCTCTTTTTTATTTATATTAATATCACTATTTTCTTTTTCTAAAAATATTTCATTTAATTTATTATCATTTTCATTTTCAATTATTTTAATATTTTTATTTTTAATTATGTTTTTATTATTTTTAATAAATTTAATTTTTTTGTTTACAAAAATATAAATTATTATATTTTTATTAATATTTAATATTTCCTGAATTAATTTTTCATTTTTTATTTGTCCTATTAAATCTTCAGAAAATATAATATAATTTATATTTTTATTTAATTCTAATATTTCTAAAATTCCTTCTTTATATTGTATGTTATCTGAAACTATTTCAATTTCATTTTTTATTGGTCTATTTATTTTTTTATTATTTGCAATTAATATTCTCTTTTTCATTTATTACTCCTTTTAAAATTATATCTTCTTCAATTTTTGAAGCATCTATTTTAGTTACTATATGGTCTTCACCGACAAACATTACACATTCTCCTTTTCTTAATGATTTAATTTCTATTTTTTCTTTCTCTGATAAATTAGTATATTTTTCTAATATTTTTATATTTTCTTCTTCTAGGTTAAAAAAACTCTTAATAGATGAATTATTTAATATACTTCTTCCATATATTCCATCTTCTAAGCTAAATAAATCTGATATATCTTGAGTTATTGCTATACCACTTCCTCCATATTTTCTTATTGTTTTAAATATTTTATATACAAATGATGCTACATTTTTATTTGATGTTACTCCAATTAATCTCCAAATTTCATCAAAATATATAGCTTTTTTTTCATTACGATTCATCTTTATTTTGTCCCAAAATAGTTCAGTAAATAAGTACATTCCATATTTAAGGTTTTCTTCTCCTAAGTCATATACATCTGCTATTATTAGATTATTTTCTAATTTTATATTTGTATAATTATTTAAAAATTTAAGTGATCCTTTTACAAATGGAATTAATTTTATTTGTAATTTTTTAGTATTTTCGTCTTCACTTAATACATTGTACAAATCCTCTAATATTGGCATATCTTTGCTTTCTTTAAATATTTTTTTCCCTTTTTCTTTCTTATATAAACTATCATCATCAAAATTAATATTTTTTCTATTATATGTTTCTATTATTTTATTTTCTAATATAGCTCTTTCTTCTTCATTAAGATTCTCACAAATCAAATTAAAAAATCCAATAATTTTTGATATTTTTGTTGCTAGATATCCTTCTTCATTTTCTTCAATACTTTCTTTTCTTATATCAAATATATTTATATATGTATTTGATGTTGGACCTATTTTTATAAATGTTCCACCAAGAGCTCTACATAAATTATAATATTCTCTATCTGGATCTATTACATATTGTGATATTCCTAATATTTTATACCTTATTATTAATATTTTTGTAAAAAAAGATTTTCCTGAACCACTTGTACCAAATACACACATATTAGCATTTTTGTATTTATCACTATTATATCTATCTATAAAAACCATTGAATCATTATACATATTGGTTCCTATATATATTCCTTCTTCATCAAAAATAGTGGATGATATAAAAGGAAAAGTGGAAATTAAACCACTAGTTAAAATATTTCTTTTTCCTATTTTTTTTAGCTCTTCTGCATTATTCATTATTGGAAAACATGACATTATTCCTTGCTCCTGTCTAAATATTGCTCTTCTACACTGCATTCCTTTACTCTGCAAGATTCCTTCTACTTTATTTAATGAATATTCTAAATTTTTTAAATCCGTTGCGTATACATTTATATATAAATATAAAAAATATAATTCTTCATTATTTACTTGCATTTCTTTTCTTATATATTTTGCATCATTATATGTAAAAGCTGCTATATCTATATCTTGCCTATTATTACCTATTTCTTTTAAATCCACACTTACATTTCCAATATGATATGTAATATCTTTAATTATTTTATAAGTGTCTTGTTTTTCATAAAACATAGATATGTTCATATTTATATTTGTATCTATTAATGTTTTTAATATTAATTCATTTTGTTCTCTAAAATAATTCGTAACTATTATTGTCGAATAATATATTTGATCAATTTCAATATTTTTTGGATTTAAATTGCTGATATATGCTGGACTTAAATAATCTTTTTCTGAAAAGAAACCGTTGAATAAATTTATTTTCTTCTTTATTTTTTAATTGTTTTTCTTTAGTTAAATTTTTTAATAAAAATTTATAACTATTCTTCATTAAACCTCCTTTTAGTTTTTTGAATAATATATTCTTACATTAAAAAATGAAAATAAAATTTCTTTTATTTCATCCTTATTTAAATTGATGGTTTTATTTCCACATCTTGATAATGCTTCTTTTATTTTTATATATTTTTCATTTAGTTCTTCTATTGCTATTTTTTCATTATTAATATTATTTTTTATAATAATATAATAATTTTTTGATGCTGATTTTTTATTTAAATTTATATCTTTAATAAATTTAATATATTCATCTGAAATAATTTGCATCATTTTATTTTTTTCTTTTTTATTTTTATTAATTTTGGAAATTATAAAAGATAGATCTTCTTTATTACTTTGAATTAAAATTTGAATATCAAAATTACAGATTTTTAAAAATTCTTTATAAGATTTTAATATAGAGTTTTTTTCTAACTCTGTTTTTAAGTTGAAATTTATTGGATTTATTTTTAATATTTTTATATATTCTCTATTTTTTGTATATATTATTCCATTATCTAAAATTCTTTCTATCGGTATCCAATCTTTAGTAGATATCTCTTTTTTTACCATATATTCTCCTTTCCTCTAAAAATAATCATACTCTCGCATTTTATTTATGTCAACAAAAATCGTTCTACATTTTTCGACAAAATATTTTTTTGTATAATTTTTTTTATTTTGATCATAATATTATTATAAAGTTAATATTAGTTGATCAAAGAAGTATATATGTATTTAATTCGATTTATGTATATATTTTGAGCAAAGATATAATATAGCTATTGTAGTTATATTGTGTCGGCGACGTGAATATATTATTTGTTTGTAAGTTATAATATATTGTGGTTAAATTATAAGTAATATATTTTAGATAAGATTATATTTATATCAGATTGTGGTTATTACTAGTCCTTATGGGATGAATTTAGCTACTTATGGTGTTCTTATAGTCGAGCAACTGATTAATATATGTGGTATATAGCTTATTTATATAGTAATATATATTAGGTTAGACTATTATATATATTAGTTTGAGTTAAGATTAATATTGGCTTTACTGATAATAGCTAGACAATTTCTTGTCTAGCTATTATATTTTTTATATATCTAAGTTTTTAACATATTTTGCATTTTTTTCTATAAACTCTCTCCTTGGTTCTACTTCGTCTCCCATTAAAATGCTAAATGTTTCATCTGCTTTTATTGCATCATCCATTGTAACTTTTATTAGTATTCTTTTTTCAGGATCCATTGTTGTATCCCATAATTGCTCAGGATTCATTTCTCCTAAACCTTTATACCTTTGTATTGAAACAGCATCTCTAGCGATTCCTTTTTCTTCTAATTCCTTAAATGCTTTATCTAAATCATCTTCTGTATAGCAGTATATATCTTGCATTCCTTTTTTTGATAATTTAAATAATGGTGGTTGTGCTAAATATACATTTCCATTTTCTATTAATGGTCTCATATATCTGAAGAAAAATGTTAATAATAATGTTCTAATATGTGCACCGTCTACATCGGCATCTGCCATTATTATAACTTTTCCATATCTTATTTTTGTTATATCAAAATCTGCTCCTATTCCTGCTCCTACTGCTAATATTACTGGTTGTAATTTATCATTATTATATATTTTATCTGCTCTTGATTTTTCTACATTAAGCATTTTTCCCCATAATGGTAATATTGCTTGGAATTTTCTATCTCTTCCTTGCTTTGCGCTTCCTCCAGCAGAGTCTCCTTCGACTATATATATTTCACACTCTTCAGAATTTTTACTACTACAATCAGCTAATTTTCCTGGTAGTGTTGATGTTTCTAATGCATTTTTTCTTCTTACTAATTCTCTTGCTTTTCTTGCAGCTTCTCTTGCTCTTGAAGCACTTATACATTTTTCTAATATTGCTTTTGCAACAGATGGGTTCTCCTCTAAGAAATTAAATAGTGCTTCATTTACCATAGATTGAACAATTCCTGTTACATTACTATTTCCTAATTTTGTTTTAGTTTGTCCTTCAAATTGAGGTTCTTTAACTTTTACTGAAATAACTGCTGTTATTCCTTCCCTTATATCTTCGCCTTGCAAATTGCTATCTTTATCTTTTAGAATATTATGACTTCTAGCATAATCATTGAATACTTTAGTTAAAGCTCTTTTAAATCCTTCTAAGTGTGTTCCACCTTCTATAGTATTTATATTGTTTACAAAAGTATATATATTTTCTGAATAAGCTGTTGTATATTGTATAGCTATTTCTGTTGGTACTTCTCCATCATTTTTTTCTATATAAATTGGTGTTGGATGTAATTTTTCTTTGTTTTTATTTAAATATTCTACAAATGAATTTAATCCTCCTTCAAAACAAAAATCTGCTTTTTTAGGTTCTTCTCCTCTTTGATCTTCTATTTTTATTCTTAAACCTTTTGTTAAGAAGGCTATTTCTCTAAATCTCGTTTCTAATACTTCAAATTCATATTCAAGAGTTTCAAAAATAGTATCATCTGCTAAAAATCTTACTTTTGTTCCTGTTTTGTTAGAGTCTCCTATTCTTTCTAATTTTTGTACTGTTTTTCCTCTTTCGAATTTCATATTATATATTCCACCATCTCTTTGAATTGTAACTTCAACCCATTGAGATAATGCATTTACTACTGATGCACCTACACCATGTAAACCTCCAGAAACTTTATATCCACTATCTCCACCAAATTTTCCACCTGCGTGTAAAACAGTATATACTGTTTCTGCTGTTGATATTTTTGTTTTTGGATGTATTTCTACTGGTATTCCTCTACCATTATCTTCTACTGATACAATATTTCCTGGTTCTATTATTATATTTATATCTGTACAATATCCTGCTAATGCTTCATCAACACAGTTATCTACTATTTCATATACTAAATGATGTAGT
Organism: uncultured Clostridia bacterium; assembly: GCA_963557785.1. GTDB lineage: Bacteria > Bacillota > Clostridia > TANB77 > CAG-508 > Merdicola. Next base: position 14,982 of record CAUWBF010000004.1, read on the forward strand.
CCTCTTACAGATACACTTCCTATATACATACCTGGTCTTTTTCTAACTGCTTCTAAACCTTCTAATACTTGTATTTGTTCTGCCCCATATTTATGTTTAAATTGTTCCATTAAAAAACCTCCTAATGTTTTATTTTATTTTTATGTTCATTTCTGTTCTTTTTGCTATTGTAGTAGATGATATATTAGAAATATATCCTATTATTTTATCTTCTGTTTTAGCTATAATTAACGATTTTTCCTCTGTTCCTTCTTCTTTTATTAGTGAGTGACTATTATTTAAATCATTAATTAATCTTTTATATTCTGCTGTTTCCTTTATAGAATCTATATTATATATAGCAATTAAATCTGTTTGTTTTACTATATTGTTGTTTCCTATATGGAGATACATAATAAAGCTCCTTTTTTAATTTTCTTTATTTATTTTTCCTTCTTTCACATTATATATGTTATATTTAAAATTTTCAAGTATTATTTTATTTGTTCCTGTTATTAATACTTGTGTTTCCGTAATATTTTCTATAAGTTTTTTTCTTCTTTTATCATCTAATTCAGACATAAAATCATCTAATAATAATATTGGATATTCTCCTATTTCATCATAAATCGTATATAATTCTGATAATTTTAAAGACAATATTGCTGTTCTATATTGACCTTGTGAACCATATATACTTAATTCTTTTTTATTTATATAAATTATAAAATCATCTCTATGAATTCCTACTGTTGTATAACCTTTTTGTATATCATTTTTTCTGCTATTTTTTAATTTATTTTTAAATTTATCTATATCTGAAAAATCACTAATATAATGTATTTTTATTATTTCTTTTTCATCCGTTATTTTATAATGAATTTGTTCTATTTTTTCTTTTATTTTATTTATAAATTCATTTCTATAATTATATATTATTTCTGCGTATTCTGATAATTTTTCATCCCATATTTCTAATAATTCTTCAGGTTTATTTTCATTTTTTATTTGTCTTAAATAATTATTTCTTTCTTCTAATGCTTTTATATATAAATTATAATTATAAATATAAGATGGTCTTAATTGGCTAATCATCATATTTAAAAATTTTCTTCTTTTTTGTGGTCCTCCTTTTAATATTTCTATATCATCTGGAGAAAACATTACTGTATTTATATTACCAATTAATTCGCTTAATTTATTTATTTTTATCCCATTTACATTAATTTGTTTTTTATCAGATATATTATATTGTATTCTTCCTTCTCTATCAGATTTATTATAATTTATTTCTATTTCTGCACAGTTTTCACCTAATTTTATTAACTCTTTTTCTTTGTTACTTCTAAAAGATTTTCCAATTGAACAAAGAAAAACAGATTCTAAAATATTAGTTTTTCCCTGTGCATTATCTCCATAGAAAATATTAATTCCTTTATTTAGTTCTATAATTTCTTCTTCATAATTTCTAAAATTTTTAAGTTTTATTGTTGTTATATTCATTTTTCTCCACCTTTTTTCCACTTTTCTGTGGAAAACAAATTGCCTTACGATGAATTATACACATTTTTTCATCATAAGGCAATTTTATTTTTATTTTTTTATTAATCTTTTAATCTTATTGGTAATATCATATATGTATAATCTCCTTCATCTACTGGTCTAATTACACAAGGAGATATATTTGAACCAAAGTCAACATATATTTCTTCATCATCTATAACTTTTAATGCATCTAAGAAATATTTTGGATTAAATCCTGCTTCAATATTTTTTCCTTCTGTTGAAACATATATTTCTTCTTTTGCATCTCCTGTTTGATTTGTACAAGAAATTGTTATTTTTCCTATATCAACAAATACTTTTACAGGATATTTTTTTTCTTTTTCTGTTGTAGAAGATGAAATTAAACTTATTCTTTCAAAACAATTTTGTAAATTCATTTTATTTACTTTTACTCTTGTATCCCAGTTTTTTGGAATAACATTTGAATAATTTAAAAATTCTCCATCTAAAACTCTTGTTACTATTTTACAATTATCCATTTCAAATAATGCTTGATTTTTTGATATTCCTATTTTTATTGGATCAAAAGAATCTAATATTATTTTATTAACTTCATTTAATGTTTTTCCTGGTATTACTGCACTAAAATCATTAGCTTGTACATTTAAAAAACTACTTCTCCAAGATAATCTAAAACCGTCTACAGCCACTACATTTAATTTATTATTTATAACTTCAAATAAGCATCCTGTAAAAATAGGTCTGTTTTCTTCTGTACTTACTGCAAATATAGTTTTTCTAATCATATTTTTTAAAACATTTTGTTCTATTTGAATTGAATTTTCAACATTAATTTTTGGTAATTCTGGAAACTCTTCTGGGTTCATTGTTGCTAATTTATATAATGAACCTTCACATTCTATAACTAAAAGATTTTTTTCATCTAAAGAAATATTTATTTCAGTATCTGGTAATTTTCTTATAATTTCACTAAACATTATTGCATTTACTACTGTTGATCCTTGCTCAAGAACATTACATTCCATTATATACTCTATACCTATTTCTAAATCATATGTTGTTAATTTTATTTCATTATCATTTGTTTGAATTAATATTCCTTCTAGTATAGGCATTGTAGTTTTTGAAGCTACAGCTTTTACTACGGAATTAATAGCTTTAAGGATTGTATCCTTATAACAAACTATTTTCATTTTAACCTCTCCTTTATAATATATTAATATTTATAGAAGTAATAGTATTAGGTGCTGTTAATTATGGGGAAAATTCCCTAAAAGGTTTATTTCCGTACAAAAAATGCTGTTGAAAAAACGTTTAAAATTTTTATTTTTTTCCACATTATTCTTTTGGAAAAGTGGAATACTTTTTTATTAACAGTTTTTATACACATTATTAACAAGTGCCTGTGTATATCTAATGTATTACCGCCGTAAGTAAATTTAGAAATAATTTTACAAAATTTGGTTCGCAAAAACTAAAGTTTGTAAAATTATTGTAAAATATTTAAATTTCTTTATTTTTTTTCGGAAAGTATTTTTTTAACACTTTCCACAATTAATTTTGTATTAGAATTTTCTTTTATTTCTTTTTCTATTTTATTATATCCATGCATAACTGTAGTATGATCTCTTTTGCCAAACTCTTCACCTATTTTAGGAAAAGACATTTGAGCAACATCTCTACATAAATACATTGCAATTTGTCTTGGATATGCAATGTCATTAGATCTTTTTGAACTTTTTAAATCTCTTTTATTTATATTGAAATATTTTGAAACTACTTCTTGAATATAGTCTGCTGAAATTATTTTTTCTTTTTGTGTAGAAATATCATTTATAGCTCTTTCTGCCATTTCCATAGTAATAGGTCCATTTGCTAAAGTTGAATACGCTACTAATTTATTAAAAACACCTTCTAATTCTCTTATATTAGAAGAAACTCTTGTGGCAATATTTGAAAGAATATCATCTTCTACTATAATATTAGCAGTTTGAGCTTTTTTTCTTAATATTGCAAGACGTGTTTCATAATCTGGATTTGAAATGTCTGCAATTAATCCCCATTCAAATCTAGATTTTAATCTATCTTCTAATAATTGAATTTCTTTTGGTGGTCTATCACTAGAGATGATAATTTGTTTTCCACTTTCATGTAAACTATTAAAAGTATGGAAAAATTCTTCTTGAATTCTTTCTTTTCCAGCAATAAATTGAATATCATCTATTAATAAAACATCAATATTTCTATATCTATTTCTGAATTGTTCATTTTTATTATCTTTTATTGCATTAATTAATTGGTTTGTAAATTTTTCAGAAGTTACATATAAAATATTTGCATTTTTATTATTTTTTAATATTTCATTACCAATTGCATGCATTAAGTGAGTTTTTCCTAAACCAACTCCCCCATACAAAAACAATGGGTTATATGATGTCGCTGGAGCTTCTGCAACAGCTAAAGAAGCAGCATGAGCAAATCTATTATTATTTCCAACTACAAAAGTGTCAAATGTATATTTAGGATTTAATGAAGAATTTGAATAACCATTAGTATTATCTATTGAGCTTTGTTCTGAAGTGTGTTCTTCTAATGAATTATTTGACATAGAATCTTCTTTACAAATAATAGATATTTTACAATCTTTATTAGTTAAAAATTTGAAAGTATTAACAACTAAATCATAATATCTAGTTTCCACAGCTTCCTTTTGAAAAGGAGATGTCGCAATTAATACTATTTTATCATTTGTAAAATCTTCAATCTCTAAATTTTTAATCCATGTCTCGTAAGATATATTTGTCATTTCACCTTTTAGAAGATCTTTTGCTTTTGTTAAAAGTTCATTTAGTTCATTTTGCATTTTTATTCAATCCTTCCTAAACATATGGGAAATAAAGATTTTTAGAAAAACACAAGTTATCCACAATATTTTCCACAACTGTTGATAACTGCTATTTTTTATGTAAAAAAAATGTAATTAAAATAAAGGTTAATCTTTACGTACAACTAAAAAAAACTATATTCCCTATTGTTTTTATATAATATCAAATATGGTATATATTAGTCAATAAAAATTGACAAAAAATAATAAAAAAATGTGTATAATGTGGATAAAATTGTGGATAAAATTAAAAAAATAATAAAAAAAGGTAAAATATTACAAATATAACAAAAACTTTTTTCTTCACTTTTCCCTAAGATATGACATAAGAACAAATTTTTTGCAAAAGAGTAAAAATAATTATATTAAAATTTGTGTATAACATGTAAAAAATAATTGTGGAATATGTTTAAAAGAATGAAAATTATTATATATAGCATAAAATTTAATTTAAATAATTGACATTTCAATGTTTTTAATATATAATTATTGTGCTTTTATTTTATATAAAAATAAATTTTTAACATATATATCTTATATGAGAATTAGGAGGTGCAAAATGAAAAGAACATTTCAACCAAAAAACAGACAAGAAAAGAAAGAACATGGTTTTATGAAAAGAATGAAAACTAGAGCAGGAAGAGCTGTACTTAAAGCAAGAAGAGCAAAAGGAAGAAAAAAATTAACAGCTTAATGTTTGTTTATATTGTGGCCGCATTTAGTGGCCTTTTTTGCAATATATAGAAAAGTAGGAAATTATAATGAACAATACAGATACTTTAAAGAAGAATTATGAATTTAAAAATGTTCTTACAAGAGGCAAATATTATTCCGGAAAATATGTAGATATATATATATCAAAAAATGAGAAAAAAATTAATCTAATCGGTATAGCCGTAAGTACAAAAGCGGCAAAAGCCGTTAAAAGAAATAAAATAAAAAGACTTATAAGAGAAAATTATAGATTAATAGAAGAACATATAAAAGTAGGAAATAATATATTATTTTTATGGAAAAAGAAAAATAATATAGAAGATGCTACTTTTAATAATATAGAAAAAGATATTAAAAAGATTTTTTTTGAAGCTAATTTATATATAAAGTAGGGAATCAAGTGAGAAAAATATTAATTTTTTTAATAGAAAAATATCAAAAAAATATATCTCCTTTTATACAGTCAAAAGGAATTAATTGTAAGTATTATCCTACATGTTCAGAATATACGAAGCAAGCCGTATTGAAATATGGTTCTATAAAAGGAAGTTTTATGGGAATAAAAAGAATATTAAGATGTAATCCATTTTCTAAGGGTGGATATGATCCATTAAAATAAAAAGGAGAATATTATATGTTATCATTTATAGCAAATATATTTGGATATTTATTACATGCAATCTATTCATTAGTTAATAATTATGGGGTAGCGGTAATAATATTTTCGATAATATTAAAATTAATTTTGTTACCATTGTCTATAAAACAACAAAAAACAATGAAAAAATCAACAAAAATCCAAGGAAAATTACAAGAAATACAATTTAAATATAAAAATGATCCAGAAAGAATGAATCAAGAAACATTAAAATTGTACAAAGAAGAAAATATGAGTCCTTTTAGTGGGTGTTTAAGTTCAATTGTACAAATATTAATACTTTTTGCAGTATTTTATTTAGTAAGAAGCCCTCTTACATATATGCAAAAAGTGGATCCAACTTTAATAGAACAATATACAAATGAGATAAGACAAGAAGAACAATCAGGAAATTCTGCTTATCCAGAGATTGATATTATACAATTAAAAGGAAGTACAGATGAAAGAGTTTATATTAATATGGATTTCCTTGGAATAGATTTAAGTAAAGTTCCTACAGCAAGTTTAAATGATTTAAGAGTTTATATTATACCAATACTATATGTTTTAACATCATTTATTTCTGTAAGAATGACTTCAAAAATGCAACAAAACAAAAAGACAGAAAATGAAATTATAGAGGGCTCAGAAAATGCAGAAAACAATAATGAAGTTGATGCAATGGAACAAGCAAATAAAACAATGACATGGTTTATGCCAATAATGTCAATATCAATAGCAATTATAGCTCCATTAGGACTAGCTTTATATTGGTTGATGAGCAATATACTAATGATAGTAGAAAAAATAATATTAGATAAATATATAAATTCTAAGGAGGAATAGAAATGCCTGAAAGTATAGTTGCAGAAGGAAAAACTACAAACGAAGCAATAGAAAATGGATTAAAAATATTAAATACTACAAAAGATAAAGTAGAAATAAAAATATTAGATCAAGAAGAAAAAAGAAGTTTTTTTAGTATTTTAGCTCCTAGAGTAATAAAAGTTGAACTAACATTAAAAGAAAATAAAGAAGATTTAAAAGAAAAAAAAGCAGTTAAAAATACTGAAATAGATGAAAAAACAATAAAAAAAGCTGAAGAAAATGTTAAAGTTTTTTTAAATGAATTTTTAAATAAATTAAAAATAGAAAATTTAGAATATAAAGTAATAATTCAAGACTCTACTATAAAGGTAGAAATAAATGGAGATAAAATTAACTATTTAATTGGATATAGAGGAGAAGTTTTAAATTCATTACAAACATTATTAAATAATATTGCCAATAGAGAAATTAAAGAAAAATGCAAAGTTATTCTTGATATAGAAAATTATAGAATTAAAAGAGAAAAAACATTACAAGAATTAGCGGATAAAGTTTCTAAAACAGTATTAAAAAATAAAAAATCTATAACACTAGAACCAATGTCAGCTTATGAAAGAAAAATAATTCATAGTAGATTACAAGATAATCCTAAAATTACTACACACAGCATAGGAGAAGAACCTAACAGAAAAATAGTAATATCATTAAAATAATTAAATATTTATTCAGAAGTCAAAGTTCTGAAGATAGCATTTAAGAAATCTCTTAAAATATCTTTAACTTTGACTTTTATATTTGTAAGGAGAAATAAAATGAGTACAATAGTAGCAATATCAACTGCACCTGGAATAGGTGGAATAGGTATTATAAGAATAAGTGGTGATAAAACATTCAATATAATAGAAAAAATATTTAAACAGAAAAAAAAGCAAAAAATAAAGGATATAAAAGGATATACTATTAAGTATGGACATATTATAAATCCAGAAACTGATGAAATAATAGATGAAGTATTAGTTTCATTTTTTAAAAAACCACATAGTTATACCACTGAAGATATGTGTGAAATAAATTCACATGGTGGGATGATTATTATGCAAAAAATATTAGATATATGTTTAAAATATGGTGCTGAAATGGCTGAAGCAGGAGAATTTACAAAAAGAGCATTCTTAAATGGAAGAATTGATTTATCTCAAGCAGAATCAATTATAGATATTATAAATAGTAAAACAGAAAAAGAAACTAAAGCATCTGTAAAACAATTAAATGGATTTTTATCAGAAAAAATAAATAAAATTAGAAAAAAAATAACAGATGTTATGGTAAATATAGAGGTTAACATAGATTATCCAGAATATGATGTTGAAGAAGTTAGTGAAAATCAAACAAGAACTATGCTAGAAGAAGTAAAAAAAGAATTAGAAGAACTAGAAAAAACATTTTATAATGGAAAAATAATAAAAGAAGGGATTAAAGTAGCTATAATAGGAAAGCCTAATGCAGGAAAGTCCTCTTTATTAAATGCAATTTTAAGAGAAGATAGAGCCATAGTAACACAATATGCTGGAACAACAAGAGATACAATAGAGGAATTTATGAATATAGATGGAATTCCATTAAAAATAGTAGATACAGCAGGAATTAGAAATGCAAAGGATGAAGTAGAAAAAATAGGTATTTTAAAATCAAGAGAAATGGCAAATAATGCTGATTTAGTAATAGGAATATTTGATGCAACAAAAGAAATAGATAAAGAGGATGAAGAAATAATAAATATATTAAATGAAAAAAAATCTATAGTAGTATTAAATAAAATTGATTTATTAAAAAAAGAAATTAAAATTGATGAAAAGATACTAAAATTAAATAAAAAAATAATAAAAATATCAGCATTAGAAAAAATAGGTATTGAAGAATTAAATAATGAGATTACTAAATTGTTTAAAATAAATGAAATTAATTTTGATAATGAAATTATAGTAACAAATTCTAGACACAAAAATTTAATTAATAAAGCATTAGAAAACACAAAATTAGCATTAGAAACTTTAGATAATGATATGCCATTAGACATAATAGCAATATATATTAAAGAAATATTAGAAGATTTAGGATTAATTACAGGAGAAAATGTATCCGAAAATATTATAAATGAAATTTTCGCTAAATTCTGTTTAGGGAAATAGAAAATAATTGTGAGAATAAAATATAAGCTATTTTAAAACAAACATCTATTAACTTTAACAATAAAAAATAAAAAATAGCTTAAAATTCAATCTCGTTTGAAATAAAACTAAATCGACAAAAAAATACAAAAAACGACAAACAAACCATTTGGCAAAAAGACAAAAACATAACAAACAAAACGCGGAATATATTAATAATACTGAGAAAATATAAAAACAAAATAAAAAACGAACATTAATTTTTGTTCTATAAAAAACAATAAAAAAAGAGGTTGATTAAAATGAATTATGATGCAGGAGAATATGACGTAGCAGTAATTGGAGCAGGGCATGCTGGATGTGAAGCAGCTTTAGCAGCAGCTCGTTTAGGAATGAAAACATTGATATTTTCTATTAGCTTAGAAGCAGTGGCAAATATGCCTTGTAATCCTCATATTGGTGGAAGCTCAAAAGGACATCTAGTTAGAGAAATTGATAGCTTAGGTGGAGAAATGGGAAAGAATATAGATAAGACACTTATTCAAATAAAAATGCTTAATACTTCAAAAGGACCAGCAGTTCACTCTTTAAGAGCACAAGCTGATAGAAAAAAGTATCAAATGGAAATGAAACATACATTAGAAAAACAAGAAAATTTATATTTAAAACAAGCAGAAATAGTAAATATAAATGTTGAAAATGGAAGAGTAAGTAGTATAGAAACTAATATTGGTGCAATATATAAAGTTAAGACTGTAATATTAGCAACAGGTACATATTTAAAAGGAAAAATATATATAGGAGAATTTTCAACAGAGAGTGGACCAGATGGAGTGTTTCCAGCTAATAGACTTTCAGATTGTTTAAAAAAATTAGGAATTAATATAGTAAGATTTAAAACAGGAACACCAGCAAGAATAAATAAGAAAAGTATAGATTTTTCTAAAATGGAAATTCAAAAAGGAGATGAAGAGGTAGTTCCATTCTCATTTGAAGATAAATTAGAAAACTTAAAACAAGTAGATTGCTATTTAACTTATACAAATGAAAAAACACATGAAATAATAAGAAAGAATTTACACAGATCTCCACTATATTCTGGACAGATATCAGGGACAGGACCAAGGTATTGTCCATCCATAGAAGATAAAGTAGTAAGATTTAGCGATAAACCTAGACATCAAATATTTGTAGAGCCAGTTGGATTAGATACTGATGAAATGTATATTCAAGGAATGAGTTCATCTTTACCAGAAGATGTACAGATAGAAATGTATAGAACTATAGAAGGATTAGAAAATGCAGAATTTACAAGGCCAGCATATGCAATAGAGTATGATTGTATAGATCCATCTGAGTTAAAATTATCGTTAGAACATAAAAATATAAAAGGTATGTTTTTTGCAGGCCAAATAAATGGAACATCAGGATATGAAGAAGCAGCTTCACAAGGACTAATTGCGGGAATAAACGCTGCAAGGGAAATACAAGAAAAAGAGCCAGTTATTTTACATAGATATGACGCATATATAGGAGTTTTAATAGATGATATAGTAACAAAAGGTACAAATGAACCATATAGAATGATGACCTCTAGAGCAGAATATAGATTATTATTAAGACAAGATAATGCAGACTTAAGATTAACAGATATAGGATATGAAGTTGGATTAATATCTCAAGAAAGATATAATAAATTTTGTAAAAAAAGAGAAAATATATATAAAGAAATAGATAGAATAAACAATATAACAATTAAACCTAATGAAGAAACTAATAATTTATTAAAGAAATATGGTTCATCTGAGATAGATAGGGGAGTAAAATTGGCAGAATTATTAAGAAGAACAGAGCTTACATATGAAAAATTAGCACCAATAGATAAAGAAAGACCAGAATTAACAAAAGAAGAACAAGAACAAGTAGAAATTCAAGTAAAATATGATGGATATATTAAACTTCAAAATCAACAAGTAGAAAAATCTAAAAAGCTAGAAAATAAATTATTGCCAGAAGATATAGACTATAATACTATTTCAGGAATATGCTTAGAGGCAAGACAAAAATTAAATAAATTCAAGCCTAGATCAGTAGGACAAGCGTCAAGAATATCAGGAGTATCACCTGCAGATATATCTGTGTTATTAATTTATTTAGAACAACAAAAAAGAAAATAAATAGGAGAAATAGATGGAAAGAGAAGAATTTTCAAAAGAATTAACGATACTATTAAATGAATTAAATATTAAAATAGAAAATGACAAAGTAGAAGAATTTTATATATATATGAATATGTTACTAGAATGGAACGAAAAAATTAATTTAACGGCTATTACCGAACCAAAAGAAATAATATTAAAACATTTTGTTGATTGTGGAACAGCATTAAAATATTTAAACGAAAAAAATAAAATATTAGACTTAGGAACAGGAGCCGGATTTCCTGGAATACCACTAAAGATATTGAATCCACAATTAAATATAACTTTAGTAGATTCACTAAATAAAAGAATTAATTTCTTAAATGAAGTTATAGGAAAATTAAAATTAGATAATATAAGAGCTGTACATTCTAGAGCAGAAGATTTATCTAGAGATAAAGAATACAGAGAGAGTTATGACATTATACTTTCTAGAGCTGTAGCAAATATGAGTGTATTATTAGAATACACATTACCATTTTTAAAAATAGGTGGAAAATGTGTATGTATGAAAGGACCAAATATTGAAGAAGAATTAAATAATTGTAAAAAGGCATTAAATATATTAGGTGGGGAAATAGAAAATATAGAAAATATAAAATTACCTAACAGCGATATAGAAAGAAATATTATCATTGTAAAGAAAATAAAACAAACTCCAAAACAATATCCAAGAAAGGCTGGAAAACCAAGTAAAGAGCCAATTATGTGAGTAAAAGAATAAAATTTGAAAAATAAATATCTTAAAAATTTATTGACATATTAGTGATATTTTTATATTATTAATATGTCAATTTTTTTGTGAGGAGGAATAAATTTTGGGAAAAATAATTTCAGTAGCAAATCAAAAGGGCGGAGTAGGAAAGACTACAACCACAGTCAATTTAAGCGCAGCGTTAGCAAAGAAAGGTAAAAAAGTTTTACTAATAGATGCTGATCCACAAGGTAATGCTACTAGTGCAGTTGGAGTAGATAAAGAATGTGAATTTTCTGTATATGATGTGTTAGTAAATGAAGTTGAAATAGACAAGGTTATGCAAGATACAGATATAAAAGATTTAAAAATTTGTCCTTCAAACATTAATTTAGCGGGAGCCGAGGTAGAACTTGTTTCAATGTTTTCAAGAGAGCAAAGATTAAAAGAGCAGTTAGAAAAAATAAAAGATAATTTTGACTATATAGCAATTGATTGTCCACCATCTTTAGGATTAATAACATTAAATGCTTTTACAGCATCAGATAGTGTATTAATACCAGTACAGTGCGAATATTTTGCTTTGGAAGGGTTAGGACAATTAATAAATACAATAAACTTAGTTAAGAAACATTTGAACAAAAGTTTGGTAATAGAAGGCGCTGTTTTAACTATGTATGATATAAGGACAAACCTTGCTAATCAAGTTGTAAAAGAAGTAAAAAGATATTTTGAGGACAAAGTATATAAAACAGTTATACCAAGAAATGTTAAATTAAGTGAAGCACCAAGTTATGGCATGCCTATTATAACTTATGATCCAAAGTCAAAGGGTGCAAAGGCTTATGAAAAATTAGCAAAAGAGTTCTTGAAAATAAATGAAGAAGAGCAAAAAGAGAAAGCAAGACATATGAAATAAAAGAAAGGAAATGATACAGAATGGCTAAAAAAACAGGATTAGGTAAAGGACTAGATGCATTATTCGCTAATAATATAATTGAAGAAGAAGTAGAAGAAAAATTAGATAAAATAGAGGGAAAAGCAGAAAATATACAAAAACTAAAAGTAATAGAAATAGAACCAAACAGAAATCAACCAAGAAGAGTTTTTGATGAGGAAGCAATAGAAGAATTATCAGAATCTATAAAAGAGTATGGATTACTTCAACCTATAATTGTTTCAAAGAAAGATAATTATTATGAAATAATAGCAGGAGAAAGAAGATGGAGAGCTTGTAAAAAAGCAGGTTTAACAGAGATTCCAGCTATTGTAAGAGAAGATGATGAGAGAAGAAACAAAGAAATAGCATTAATAGAAAACATACAAAGAGAAGATTTAAATCCTATAGAGAAAGCAATGGGTATAAAAAATCTTATGGAAGAATATGGACTTACTCAACAAGAAGTATCACAAGTATTAGGAAAGGCTAGAAGTAGTATAGCAAATAGTGTTAGAATTCTTAACCTAGATGAAAGAGTTATACAATTAGCTTTAGAAGGAAAACTAACTGAAGGACATTGTAAATCTCTATTAGCAGTACAAGATAAAGATAAACAATATTCAATGGCTAAATATATTATTGAATCTGGCGATAGTGTTAGAGATGTAGAAAACAAAGTTTCAAGAAATAAAACGAAGACAAATAAAGATAGAAAATATGAGCCTATATATAGAGACATAGAAAGTTCTTTCCAAACTTTCTTTGGAACAAAAGTAAGACTAGATGCAGGAAAAAGAAAAGGCAAAATAGTAATTGAATATGCAAATAATGAAGATTTAGAAAGAATATTAGAATTAATTAAACGATAAATTAGAAAGGAATGATTAGATGGATAAATTATTGGAATTTATTAATACAGATAATTTCTTACTAATATTAAGTATTTTAACAATTGTTTTAATAATATTTTGTATAATATTATTTGTAAAATATTATAAATTAAATAAAAGATATAATAACTTTATAAGAAAAATGAGCAAAGGAAGTAATTTTGAAGAAACATTAAATATATATATGAAAAAGGTAAATGATGTTTCAGAAAAAAATGATGAGATAATTAAATATTGCCAAAAATTGGATAATAATATTTCAAAATGCATAAAGAAAGTAGGAATAGTAAGGTACAATGCATTTAAAGATACAGGAAGTGATTTAAGTTTTACACTAGCATTATTAAATGAGGCAAATACAGGAGTAGTTTTAAATGGTATATATTCAAGAGAAATGTCAAATATATATGCTAAACCTATAACAAATGGAAAATCAAATTATACTATATCTGAACAAGAAAAAGAGGCCATAGATAAAGCAATTAATTCAGATATAATAGAAATTAGAGATTAAAAGTATATACAAAATTGTATATACTTTTTTTATGGATAATAAAAAAATAAAAGTATAAAATACTATTGACAAAAGGTCTTTTTATATGCTAATATATTAATGTTACCGACGTGGATAATGATATGGAGAGGTGGTCGAGTTGGTTTATGGCACCAGTCTTGAAAATTGGCGTAGGTTTGTAGCCTACCGTGGGTTCGAATCCCACCCTCTCCGCCATTTTTTTTATTGTTTGGTAATCGTCGTTACAATTATTTGGAGATTTACCCAAGTGGTTGAAGGGGACGGTTTGCTAAACCGTTAGGGTTTCGTAAGGGGCCGCGAGGGTTCAAATCCCTCAATCTCCGCCAAGAAATAGATAGTGAAAACTATCTATTTTTTTTTGTAGAAAAATAAATATTTAATTGATTATAAAAAATAAAATAATATTTAATTAAATAAAATATAATTAATTAATAAAACAATTATTAATTTAAATTAAATATATAAATAAATAATTTAATTAATTTAAAAAATAAAATAATATTTAATTAAATAAAATAAACAATTAATTTAAATTAAATAATTAAAAACAAATAATTTAATTAAATAAAAAAATAAAATTATATTTAATTAAATAAAAAAATAATTAATTAAATTAAATAAATAGAAATAAATATTTTAATTTAATTAATGAAAATAAAATATAATTAATTAATAAAACAATTATTAATTTAAATTAAATAATTAAAAACAAATAATTTAATTAATTAAAAAAATAAAATTATATTTAATTAAATAAAAAAATAATTAATTAAATTAAATAAATAGAAATAAATATTTTAATTTAATTAATGAAAATAAAATATAATTAATTAAACAACAATTAAATAAATTAAATAAATAGAAATAAATATTTTAATTTAATTAATGAAAAAATATAATTAATTAATAAAACAAGTATTAATTTAAATTAAATATAAAAATAAATAATTAAATTAATTTAAAAAATAAAATTATATTTAATTAAATAAATAATTAAGAATAAACAATTTAATTAATTATTAAAATAAAATAGTATTTAATTAAATAAAATAATAATTAATTTAAATTAAATAATGAGAAATAAGTAATTAAATTAATGATGATAAAATGATAATTAATTATTAGTAATTAATTAAACAACAATTAAATAAATTAAATAATTAGAAATAAATATTTTAATTTAAAAATAAAAATTAATTTATTTAAAATAATAATTAAATTAAATAATAAAAATAGTATTTAAATAAAAATGAAAGTTATAAAGTTATATAAAATATAATATTAATTATTAGGTGATTATTATGAAATTAGGATTATGCTTATCAGGAGGAGGAATTAAAGGAGCTGCACATATAGGTGTACTAAAAGCATTTGAAGAAGAAAAAATAAAGATAGATTATATATCAGGAACATCGTCAGGAAGTATTGTTGCATCTTTATATGCTATGGGCTATAGTGCTGATAAAATTTTAGAGATATTTAAAAAATATAGCAGTAGTATAAAGTATTTTGAATATAAAAATATTTTATATTTAATTTTAGGAATTATTTTTAAAAGAAAAATAATTATTAAAGGATTAAATAGTGGAAATAAAATAGAAAAAATAATGATGAAAGCTTGTGAAGAAAAAAATATATATAATATTAATGAAATTAATATTCCATTAATAATACCTAGTGTAAATTTAGCTAATGGAGAAATATATTGTTTTTGCTCAAAAAATATACGAAATACTTTTTCTGATGAAACAGTATATATAAATGATGCTGATATGTGTAAAGTTGTTAGAGCAAGCTGTAGCTATCCTGTCATATTTGAACCATGTAAATATAATGGAATTAATTTAATTGATGGAGGAGTAAGAGAAAATATTCCATGGAAATATACAAAACAACTTGGAGCAGATAAAGTGATAAGTATAGTTTTTAAGGAAATAATAAATAACAAAGAAATAACTAATTTTTTTGATGTTGCAACAAAATCTTTGGAAATATTAGGACATGAATTATCAAATTATGAATTATATGGAGCTGATTATTTAATAAAAATTAAATCTGAAAAAATAGCATTGTTAGATAAAAGTAAAATTAATTATTTATATAATATAGGATATGATGAAACTAAAAAAGTTATTAATAATATAAAAAAAGAAATAAAATAATAATTAAATTATTTTATTTCTTTTTTATGAAAATAGTTATTTGTTTATTATTGCTTCTTTATTATTTTTAATTTCTAAATTATTTTCTTTTTCAATTATTTTTGCAGAATTTTGTTTAGCCTTTAGATTATCTTTAGCAACAGTCATTAGTAATTTAATCCTATTTGCTTGATTAGCTTCACTTGCTCCAGGATCATAATCTACAGGTGAAATATTTGCATTAGGATAAAGTTCTCTAATTGTTTTTATTACACCTTTTCCGACAACATGATTTGGTAAGCATGCAAATGGTTGAACACAAATAATATTAGGAATATCATTTTCAATATATTCAATCATTTCAGCAGTTAAGAACCAACCTTCACCTGTTTGATTTCCAATAGATAACACATCTTTAACTTTATCTTCTAGATGCCATATATCGCATGGAGGTAGGTAGCCTTTTTTAGAATTACTTAATGCTATTTTAGTATCTTTTTCTAATATATCAATTAACTTAATTGCTGCTTTAGAAATCTTTGCAATGGTAGGAGTGGTTTTTAATAAACTATTAAAAGTTACTTTATGAGTTGCCATAAATTTTATAAATCCCATAAAGTCTGGTAAAATAACTTCTGCGCCTTCTTTTTCTAGCATATTAGCAGCAAAGTTATTTCCAAAAGGATGATATTTTATTAATACCTCTCCAACAATACCAACTTTTGGTTTTGTAATATTTGTATTAAGCTCTATTTTTTCAAAATCATTTACTATGTCATAAATACTTTGTTTAAATTCTTTGTTTGAAGATTTTCTGATTAATCCTTTACACTTATCCATCCATTCATTAAATAGTTTATCAGATTCACCTTTATGTATTTCATAAGCTCTATTTTTGTATAACATTTTTTGTAATAAGTCAGCATAAACAATACATTTTAATAATCTTTCTAAAAGAGGAATTGTTAATTTAAAACCATTTGTTTTTTCCATACCAACTACATTAAATGATATAACTGGTACATTAGGAAAACCAGCATCTTTTAAAGCTTTACGAATAAATCCAATATAATTTGTAGCTCTACAACCTCCACCAGTTTGAGACATTATTAAAGCAGTTTTATTTATATCGTATTTACCTGACTGTAACGCTTCAATCATTTGTCCAGTTACTAATATTGATGGATAACAAGCATCATTATTTACATATTTAAGCCCTGTTTCAACAGTATGCTGAGTACATTCACGAAGTAGAACTAAATTATATCCAGAAGATTGCATTGCAGTTTCAAGAAGTTCAAAATGAATAGGTGCCATTTGAGGACATAATATAGTGTAACCTTCCTGTCTCATTTCTTTTGTAAACATTTTTTTATCAATTCCATAATGACCTAAATTTTGTTGCTCTTTTTTCAAATTTAATCTTTTATTCATACTAGCTAATAAAGAACGTATACGAATTCTAACAGCTCCAAGATTGTTAACTTCATCTATTTTTATTAGGGTATACATCTTTTCATAACTTGATAATATTTCTTCTACTTGATCTGTTGTAACAGCATCTACACCACAACCAAAAGAATTTAACTGTACAAGTTCTAAATTATCATGATGTCCAACGAATTCAGCAGCAGCATAAAGTCTAGCATGGAAAACCCATTGATCTACAACTCTAATAGGCCTTTGCGCAGCAGCTTTATTTGCAATGCTATCTTCTGTTAAAACACATAATCCAAGACTTGTAATTAATGTATCAATTCCATGATTGATTTCAGGATCAACATGATAAGGTCTTCCTGCTAAAACAATACCTTTTAAATTATTTTTTTCTATATATTCAACTGTTTCTTGACCTTTTTGATATATATCATTTTTAAAGTTTTGATATTCTGCTTCAGCCTTTTGAGCGGCTAACATTAATTCTTTTTTATTAAAGTTATATTCTTTAAATTCATCTAATTCTAAAATTCTTTTTACTAAATTTTTGCTATCAAATGGTAAAAATGGATTTAAGAATTTAATTTTATTATCTTTTAATTCTTCAACATTATTTTTTAGTACTTCTGAATAAGAAATTACTATAGGACAATTATAGTGATTATCAGCTTTTTCATATTCTTTTCTAGAATATGGCATACAAGGATAAAATATAGTTTTAATACCTTGTTCTAGCAAACTAACAATATGTCCATGAGCTAGTTTAGCAGGATAGCATACAGATTCAGAAGGCATTGATTCCATACCTTTTTCATAAGTTTTTCTATTACTTTTTTCTGATATTACAACTCTAAATCCTAAAGAAGTAAAGAATGTAAACCAGAAAGGATAATCTTCATACATATTTAAAACTCTTGGTATTCCAATCGTTCCTCTAGGTGCATTTTCTTCTTCTAATGGGGTGTAATTAAATAAACGTTCTTGTTTATATTTTATAATATTTGGTAATTCGCTATTTCCAGATACTATACCAGCGCCTTTTTCACATCTATTTCCAGATATATGTTTTAAACCATTACTAAATTTATTAATAGTTAATAAACAATGGTTCTCACAGCCATTACATCTAGTATGGGATACAGAAATTTCTAATTTGTCGATTTCATCTGCAGAAGCAATAGTTGATTTATATTCCATATCAAAATTAGCTTCATATTGCTCTTTAGATAACAATGCAACACCATAAGCACCCATTAATCCTGATATATCAGGTCTTACAACATCTTGCCCAACAATTAATTCAAAAGCTCTAAGTACTGCATCATTATAGAATGTACCACCTTGAACTACTATATGTTCTCCTAATGTTTTTACATCTCTAACTTTCATAACTTTTTGAATAGCATTTTTTATAACAGAGTATGATAAACCGGCAGAAATATCTCCAACTAAATATCCTTCTTTTTGTGCTTGCTTTATTTTAGAGTTCATAAAAACTGTACATCTAGAACCTAAATCAACAGGTCTTTTTGATAATAATGCTTCATTAACAAATTCTTGTATAGATATATTTAAACTTTTTGCAAAAGTTTCTATAAAAGAGCCACATCCTGAAGAACAAGCTTCATTAAGCATAATATTATCTATAACTCCATTTTTCATTTTGATGTATTTCATATCTTGACCACCAATGTCAACGATACTTGTTACATTTGGTTGAAATTGTTTTGCAGCAGTATAATGGGCTATTGTTTCAATTTCATTTAAATCAATATTTAAAGCAGTTTGAATTAATTTTTCACCATACCCTGTAACACCACTATATCTAATTACAGCCTTTTCTGGTAATTCAGAATATAGTTTTTTTAGCATACCCATTACACTTTGTAAAGGATTTCCTTCATTACTACCATATAGTGAATATAATAAATTACCGTCTCTATCTATTAAAACAAGTTTTGTAGTTGTTGAACCTGCATCAATACCTATAAAACAATCACCTGAATAAGTAGATAAATCATTTCTTCCAACTTTTGCTTTTGCATGTCTATCTTTAAAATCATTATATTCTTTATCATCAGCAAAAAGAGGTTTTAAAGGATGTGAAGTATCATCATGTGATACTTTTAAATCTTCAATTCTTTTATTTAAATCTTCAACAGAAATAGGAACATCATCTAAAGAGTCTAATGCAGCTCCTTTTGCAACTAGAAGATGAGCTTCTTCTGGAATTATTATTTCCTCAGGCTTTAATTGTAATGTTTCAATAAATCTTTTTCTAAGTTCTGATAAATAATTTAATGGACCACCCAAAAATGCAACAGATCCTCTTATAGGTCTACCGCAAGCTAGTCCGCTAATTGTTTGATTAACAACAGCTTGAAATATTGAGGCTGCTATATCAGATTTTTCAGCACCTTCATTTATAAGTGGTTGTACATCAGTTTTAGCAAAAACTCCACAACGAGAAGCTATAGGGTAGATGGTTTTATGAGTTTTTGCAAGTTCATTAAGACCGGCAGTGTCAGTGTTTAACAAAGAAGCCATTTGATCTAAGAATGCGCCAGTTCCACCTGCACAAGTACCATTCATTCTTTGTTCAATTGATTGATCGAAATAAATAATTTTTGCATCTTCACCACCTAGTTCTATTACAACATCGGTTTGAGGAATATATTTTTCTACAGCTCTTTTACAAGATACAACTTCTTGAATAAAAGGCAATCCTAAGAATTTTGATGCAGACATTGCACCAGAACCTGTTAAAGCTATAGTAAATTCATTTTCTGGATATTTTTTAGATAATTCAGATAAAACATTACATACTGTATTTTTTGTATCTGAAAAATGTCGTTTATATTCAGAATATATTTCATTTTTATTTGAATCTAATACAATCATTTTTACTGTAGTTGAACCTACATCAAGTCCAACATGAAGTATATTTTTCATATGCGAAATCTCCTTTCAAAAATGTATAATTAAATATAATCATACAATCTTATTGTATACGGAAAAAGGTGTATTGTCAATTAAAAAAAGACATAAAAAGACAAAGAAAAAACTGTATAAAATAACTTTAATATTTGTTATTAATAAGTTCTAAAAATAACTTGTCTATAATAATTATTAATAAAAAAAGGAGGTAAAAAATGAAAAAAAAAGAAGGAATATTAATAATATTTATTTTAATATTGTTAGTCTTAGGAATTAGTATATTTATATTTTTGAATAATAAAAACAAGATAAGTGAAGAATATGTACCACAAGAAGAAATTAGTGATGAACAATTAAGGCAAACTATTATAACATTATATTTTAAAAATAAAGAAAATGGCGAGATAACGAGTGAAGCAAGAAAAGCGGATGTAAGCATTTTAATAAAAGATCCATATAATTATTTAATTAATGAATTAATTAATGGACCAAAAAATAATAAATTAGAAAAATTAATTCCTGAAGAAGTAAAAATTAATAGTACAAAATTAGAAGGAGATGTTTTAATAGTAGACGTATCTAAAGAATTTATATTAAACGCACCACAAGATAAAGAAGAACAAACTAAAATAATTAAAAGTATAGTTAATACTGTTACAGAACTAACAGAAGTAAATTATATTAGAATATTAATTGATGGCGAAGAAAACAAAGGGTTTAGCGATAGTGATATTATGTTTAATGAAAATATTAGTAGAATTATTTAAATTTTTTAAATAATTTTATAAATTCAATACTTGAAAAAAAACAATTTAAATTATTTAAAAAAATTTCAACCTCTTTTAGGGAGGATACTAAATTGTCTTTTTTATTATTATTTTTTTTAGGTAAAATATCGTTATTATTAAAAATATTATTCATAATATTTTCTCCTTTTGCACTTTAGGTATTTTTAATATATAATATGTTAAAATAATAAAATGTGCGAGGAAAATTATGAATATAAAATTAAATAAAAATGAGAGAATAGACGATTTAGAATATAAGAACTTAAAAATTATTCAGAACAGTGAAAATTTTTGTTTTGGAATGGATAGTGTTTTATTATCAGATTTTTCAAAAGACATAAAAAATAATTCATTAGTACTAGATTTAGGGACAGGAACTGGAATAATTAGTATTTTATTATCGGCAAAGGCAAATACTAAAAAAATATATGGAGTTGAAATACAAAAAGATGTTGCTGATATGGCAAAAAGAAGTGTTATATTAAATAATTTAGAGGAAAAAATAGAAATAATAAATGAAGATATAAAAAATATTTCTAAAATATTTAATAGGAATTCCATAGATGTTATAGTAACAAATCCACCATATAAAGAGATAAATAGGGGAATTATAAATAATAACGAAAATAAAATAATTTCAAGACATGAAGTGAAGGCTAATTTAGAAGATTTTATAAAAGTATCATCTGAATTATTAAAAGATTATGGAGAGCTTTATATGGTAAACAGACCAGAAAGAATCGTCGATATAATTGAATATATGAGAAAATATAAGATAGAGCCCAAAAATATTAAATTTGTTTATCCAAAAATAAATAAAGAACCAAATTTAATATTAGTAAAAGCAGTTAAAAATGCAAAAAAATTTATTAAAATAGAAAAACCATTAATTATATATGATAACAATAATAATTATACAGAAGAAATATATAAAATATATAATAAAAAAGTAGAAGGAGAAAATTAATGAAGGGAAAATTATATATTGTAGCAACTCCAATAGGAAATTTAGAAGATATTACATTAAGAGCAATAAATGTATTAAAAGATGTAGATATTATTGCTGCTGAAGATACAAGACATACTTTAAAATTATTAAATCATTTAGAAATATCAAAGCCATTAATAAGTTATCATAGACACAACGAGGATATAAAAACAGATATGCTAATAGGTAAATTATTAGATGGAAATAATATTGCATTAGTATCTGATGCAGGGACACCTGCAATATCTGATCCTGGGGAAGAAATTGTAAAAGAAGCTATAAAAAATCAAATAGAAGTTGTTCCAATACCGGGTGCATGCGCAGCAATTACAGCATTAGTAGGTTCAGGAATGTCTACAAAAGAATTTTCTTTTTTAGGTTTTTTGCCATTAAATAAAAAATTAAGAAAAAATAAATTAGAAGAAATAAAAAATGCGACTAAAACATTAATAATATATGAAGCTCCTCATAAACTAATTAATACATTAGAAGATTTAAAAGAAATAATAGGAGAAAGAAAAGTAGTTTTAGCTAGAGAATTAACTAAAATACATGAAGAATTTATTAGAGGCAATATTGATAATATTTTAGAAAAAACAGATAAAATAAAGGGTGAATGTATTTTAATAGTAGAAGGAAATAAAGAAGAAAATCAAGAAAATAGTTTTTTGAATATGAGTTTAGAAGAACATTATAAATATTATGAAAAAAAAGGGTATAATAAAAAGGAAATAATAAAACAAATAGCAAAAGATAGAAATGTGAATAAAAATGAAATATATATGAAATTCATATAAAAAAAGATTAACATTAATGTTAATCTTTTTTATTTTCATCTCCATTTATTTTACTAAATTCACAAGAAATTTTACTAGAACATTTCTCGCATATTAATTTATCATTAAATTGTAATAAGTTTTTTGAACCACCACAGAAGATACAATTTTGTTCGAATTTTTTTAAGACGATAGATGTGCCATCAACAAATATTTCAATAGGATCTTTTTCTTTAATATCAAATTTATTTCTTAATTCTATTGGTATAACGACTCTACCTAATTCGTCTACTCTTCTTACAATACCTGTAGATTTCATAAGTAAATTTTCCTCCTTGTAAGTTAATTATATTATTAAAAGTATAATATCATATAAAAAATAAGAGGTCAATAACAAAAAATGACATATAAATAAAATTAAATTAATAGAGCAAATAATTTTTTGCATTATTTTTTAATAATTTGAATAGAGATAAAGTATAGAAAGGAGAAAAAATGTTAAATTATATTTGGCCAATTTTTATATTAATTTCTATTATGTATGCAGTAGTTGTTGGAAATGTTGAATCAATAAATAATGGAATATTTGATTCATGCAAAAATGCTGTTGAATTAACAATAACTTTTTTGGGAACTGTTTGCTTATGGACAGGATTAATGGAAATTGTAAAAAATACTAGTATAATAGAAAAATTAAAAAAAATATTAAGTCCATTAATGAAAATACTTTTTAAAAATATTGATAAAAATGATGAAGTATATGATGAAATAAGTATGAATATAATTGCAAATGTTTTAGGGTTAGGAAATGCAGCAACACCAATAGGGCTAAAAGCTATGGAAAGTTTACAAAAAATAAACAAAAATAAGGAAACGCTATCCGATGAAATGTTAATGCTTATTATTTTAAATACAGCATCAATACAATTAATTCCTACTACTGTAATTGCCATAAGAAATTCATTAGGTTCTATAAACTCAACAAAAATAATTATACCTGTTTGGATAGCAACTATTTGTGCAGCTGTATCCGGAATTATTGCTACTAAAACAATTATACACAGAAAAAATAAAGGAATGTGAATTAAATGAAAATAATTAATTATTTATCAACAATTATATTACCAATAATTATTTTAATAATTATTGGTTTTGGAATAAGTGAAAAAATAAATGTCTATGATTTATTTATTAAAGGTGCAAAAAATGGAATGAAAACAGTTGTAAAATTATATCCAACATTATTAGGTATATTTATTGCGATAGGGTTATTAAGAGCTTCTGGAGTTATAGATTTCATTATAAAACTAATTTATCCTATAATTAGTTTTTTAAATATTCCAAAAGAGATAATGCCGTTAGCAATGTTAAGACCAATATCTGGTAGTGCATCTATGGCAGTAGCGAATGATATTATGAAAAATTATGGAGTAGATAGTAAAATTGGATTAATTGCTTCTGTAATTATGGGTTCTACAGAAACAACATTTTATACAATAGCTGTATATACAAGTAGTGTAAAAGTAAAAAAAACTAGAAATATATTGATAGCTTCATTAATTGCAGATGTAGTGGGAATATTAATCTCCGTATTAATTTGTACATATGTATAATTATGTAGTTTTTTGTCGATGAGTTTTTGTTGACATCTAAATAAATAGGTAGTATATTATCAACATAATTTATTTCAAAAATTAAGGAATTAAAATGAATTTTAAAATAATTTTATTTATTTCGATATTTTTTATTTCTAAAAAGTCAATAGAAAAAATCTTTTCGAAAAAAATCACAAAAAAATTAAATAAGTTTTTAATCTTACAGAAGGAACAACAATAATCTCTCTAGTATTTATTT
The DNA here is from genome assembly GCA_963557785.1 of uncultured Clostridia bacterium. Taxonomy (GTDB): domain Bacteria; phylum Bacillota; class Clostridia; order TANB77; family CAG-508; genus Merdicola. Next base: position 39,900 of record CAUWBF010000004.1, read on the forward strand.
TCTAGCTCCCCCCTTATTAAGCAAAAAATAAAAAACTAAGTTCCTTCTGTATGCCCCCTAAATATATGATTACCAATGATAAGTTTCATTATGAGAAATTTTAAAAGCTCTAAATAATTGTTCAAGTAAAAATATACGTATTAATTGATGTGGAAATGTCATTTTAGAAAAACATATTTTTTCGTTACACATATTTAGAATATCTGAATGAATTCCTAAAGTACCACCAATTATAAAAGTTATCGAACTATTATAATTAACAGAAATATTATCAATTTTTTTTGAAAAATCTTCTGAAGAAAATTGTTTGCCATTTAAATCAAGACATATTATATAAGAATCTTTTTTTATAGCTGACATTATTTTTTGTCCTTCTTTATATTTAATAGATTCTATTATAGAATTATTAATTTTATTAGGCAATTTTTCATCTTGTAATTCAGTAATATTGAAATTACAGTATTTTGATAATCGCTTAGAATATTCACAAACAGCATCTTTAAAAAAGGTTTCTTTTAATTTACCAACACAAATAATATTTATATTTAACATTTATTACTCCTTATAAATTATATCTCTATAGTACACCCAGGTTTTTCTCTACTAGCAACATTAAGTGAAAAATTATTTTCATTAAAATTATTTGAAATTAATTCATCTATTACAGTTTTATATGCTAATTCTGGAAAATTATTTTCTTTACTTAAATGACCAAGAATAACATTATTTAATCCCGATTTTGATAAATAAGAAATAGTTTTACCAGCCATTTCATTAGAAAGATGCCCATTAGGACCAGAAATTCTAGTTTTAAGTTTATATGGATATGAACAACATTTTAATATTTCTGGATCATAATTAGCTTCAAGCATTAAAAAATTACTACCTTCTAATTTTGATAATATCTCATTAGTCATATGACCAATATCTGTTGCTATACTAATTTTTTTATTATCTTTATATATATTAAAGCCACAAGGATCAGCAGCATCGTGCGGAATAGAGAAGGAATCAATTTTTAAATCATTTATTTCAAATACTTCGCCAATATGAAATATTTTTTGATTTTTTTCTGATATTTTATCCTTTTGTTTTGGCATATTATTCCAAGTTTTTGGATTAGCATAAACAGGAATATTATATTTAGAAGAAATAGTTCCTAAGCTATTAACATGATCTATATGTTCATGTGTTACAATAACTGCATCTATTTTATCTATGCTGGTATTAAAAGAAGTAAGTGCATCAACTATCTTCTTTGCACTTACTCCTGTATCTATTAAAATATTTGTATTTTGAGTTTGTACAAGCAAACTATTTCCTGTACTTCCACTATATAAACTAGTAAAATTTAACATTTTAATACTTCCTTTATTCTTCCGTTACTCTTTTTATATTTGCACCTAATTTTCTAAATTTTTCTTCTATTTTTTCATAACCTCTATCTACATATTGTAAGTTATATACTTCAGTTGTACCGTGTGCTACAATTCCTGCAATAATTAAGGCAGCTCCAGCTCTTAAGTCTGTTGAGTATACAGGTGCTCCAGAAATTGATTCAACTCCTTCAAATACAGCAGTTTTTCCTTGAGCTGTTATATTTGCTCCCATTTTATTTAATTCGGCTGTATATTGAAATCTAGATTCCCAAATACTTTCATTTATAATACTTGTTCCTTTTGCAATAGAAAGTAAAACTCCAAATTGTGATTGCAAGTCAGTAGGAAATCCTGGGTAAGGCAATGTTTTTATGGTTGCTCTTTTAGGTCTTTTTGTGCACCAAACTCTTAAAGAATCTCCATTAATATTTTTAACATGTCCACCAACTTCTAATATTTTGGCGGTAATACAATCTAAATGTTCAGGAATGCAATTTTTTATAATAATATCTCCTTTTGTAGCAACTGCAGCAATCATAAAAGTTCCAGCTTCTATTTGGTCAGGAACTATAGAATATGTAGAGTTTCCTTCTAACTTACTCACACCATTAATCTTTATTACATCAGTACCAGCACCACGAATATCAGCACCAACAGAATTTAAAAAATTTGCGACATCAACGACATGTGGTTCTTTTGCAGCATTTTCTATTATAGTTGTGCCATCAGCAAGAACAGCTGCTAGCATTATATTTATTGTTGCACCCACAGATGTAACATCTAAGTATACAGAATTTCCAACTAAGCTTTCAGCAGTTGCCGTTATTTTACCTTGTGAAACATCGACTGATGCACCTAAAGCTTCAAAACCTTTAATGTGTTGATCTATAGGTCTTGCACCTAAATTACAACCACCAGGTAGTCCAACTTCCACAGAATGGCATCTACCTAAAAGTGCACCTATTAAATAATAAGATGCTCTAAATTTGCTAGTCATATCTAAAGGTGTTTTAGTAGAATTTATATGTCTAGTATCTATACGTATAGAATTATTACTTAACCATGTTATTTTTACACCGATTTCTTCTAGTATTTTGCAAGATATTTGAATATCACTTATATTAGGTAAGTTTTCTATAGTGCAAATTCCATCAACTAAAAGTGTAGCTGGTAATATTGCAACAGCAGCATTTTTTGCGCCACTAATTATTACCTCGCCTTTTAAGGATGTTCCACCAGTAATAACTAATTTATCCAAAATAATTACCTCCAATAGTAGTTCAAAATAAAAAAGAGTGTATATAACACTCTAATATTCTAAAATATACCATAAAAGATTATTATTTACAACTATATTTTTATAAATAATAAATTACTAGATATCTTTATGGGCAGTTGAAATATTTGTATTATTTAATAGTTCAATTAATTTAAATTTAAATTTAATTACTGTATCGGTTGAGCTTTCTGAATTTCCATTTGCAATAAGACTATATTCTTCATTTGTTAAACTATCTTTGATAGTATCTTTAGATTCTTCAGGAACAATACCACTACTCACGTCTACGAAACATAATGGAGGAAACATTACACACCACCAGTTTTGTCCTTGAGATTTTCCAATTTCAATTTTTATAGCATCATAATTTCCAGCTGGAAAGGAAATATCTCCATAACTTTTAGTAGGAAAATGAAAATTACCAAAATCAATATTAACATCATAATTAAATCCATTTTCCATAATGGTTTGTTTAGCAATATTTAAAAAATTTTCTTTGTTATTTTTTGCTAATTCTAATGCCTCTTCTTTAGAGGTAATATTTTCTGAAATAGAATTCATATAATTTATTATATTATCTCTTACTTTATATTTTAAATTTTGATCTTCTATAGCATCACTATTTGCAATTACGTGTAAGCGAAGTACACTATCAGATAAATCTTCAGAAACAGCATAAGTATAATTTGTAGCTAATAAGTATATATATAATAAAAACAAAATACTTATTATGACAGTAAATTTTATTTTTTCAAATTTTATAAATTTCATGTAGTCCTCCCTGTAAATAAAAAATATGTTAAATTATTTCTTTAAAAAAAGTATTAACCAAAATTAAAAAAATATTCAATATAAAAAAATGTCGAAAAAAACAGGTAAATTAAAGGAATTTTGCATTGACACTAAAAAACAAAAATGGTAAAATATGGAAATACAAAACCGAGGAGGTTACTAATATGTTAAATGAAAATAATTTCAAAAGGATGTGTAGTTTTTATGTGAGTGATATTCATTTATCTACAATGATATTACCATACTTATCTGAAAAATTAGAGAAAGGAGAAATTCTAACTACTTTTTTAGAAAAAGATATACAAAGAGAAATGGAATTATTAGTATCAAAAACAAATATTAGAGAAAGTTTAAAAAATATAATAAAAAATATAGATTGGAATAAAACAGATATTATTAAATATACGGAATTAGAAAAAAAACTTAAAAAATATGATGGTAGAGTAAATATTTTAGTTACGGGAACAGAAGATTATATAAATCATACAAGTAAAAATTTACAAAAATATTTACAAAAAAATAATAATATTAAAATTAATGAAATAGATGCATATGAATTAGAAGAAAATAAAAATAAATTTAATGAAATATTAAAAAGATATACATATATGTTAAATACTTCAGGAGAATATTTAGTAACGGATATATTTAAAAGCGAGGATATAAATAAGAAAGAAATTATATAGTAAATGTTGACTAAAAACTTTTTATAGTATACTATATACTTGTTATTTATGATATAAAGAATAAAGGAAGGCACAGAATGGAAAAATTAGAAGAAGTAAAAAAAATACTAAGTAAATATGGACAAGAACATTTACTAGTATGCTATGAAAAACTTTCAAATGAGGACAAAGAAAAATTGTTAGATCAAATTCTATCAATAGATTTTGACTTAATGAATGAATTATATGAAGGAACAAAAAAATCTATTGATATGGGAAATGACGAAATAGCACCTATAGGATATGTTGACAAAAGCAAATTAACAGAAGAAGAATATAATGAACTAGATTCATTAGGTGCTAATGCTATTAAAGCTGGTAAATTAGCAGTATTAACTATGGCAGGAGGACAAGGTACACGTTTAGGATATAATGGACCAAAAGGAACATTTGACTTAGGTTTAGATTCTCATAAAACACTTTTTGAATTAATGTGCGATACTTTAAAAGAAGCTAAAGAAAAATATGGTGTATATGTTCCATGGTACATAATGACAAGTAATGAAAACAATAAACAAACTACAGAATTTTTTGAATCACATAATTATTTTGGGTATCCAAAAGAAAACGTTAAATTCTTTATCCAAGGCGAATTACCAATGATAGGTACAGATGGAAAAGTATTAGTTAACGAAAATGGATTAGTAAAACTAGCAGCTGATGGACATGGCGGAGTATTTGATGCTATGATAAAATCAAAAGTCCTAGAAGATATGAAAAATAGAAATATTGAATGGATTTTTGTTGGACCAGTTGATAATCCATTAGTAAATATGGTTGATTCTATATTAGTTGGTTTAGCAGAAAAAAATAAATGTACTGCTGCAGGAAAATCTGTTGTTAAAGCAAATCCAGAGGAAAGAGTAGGGGTATTCTGTACAAGAAATGGTAAACCAAGTGTTGTTGAATATACAGAAATAACTACAGAAATGGCAAATCAAACTGATGAAAATGGAGAATTAGTATATGGTGAATCTCATATTAATTGTAATTTATTTAATATAGAGAGAATTAATACTATTGCAAAAAATAAATTACCATATCATTCAGCATTTAAAAAAGCAAAATATATAGATGAAAATGGAAAATTAGTAGAATCTACTACACCAAATGCATATAAATTTGAAGCTTTTATCTTTGATGCTTTCACAAGTTTAGACAGCATGGCAATTTTAAGAGTAAAAAGAGAAGATGAATTTGCTCCTGTTAAAAATGCAGAAGGTAATGATAGCCCAGCAACATCAAGAGAATTATATAAAAAATTTCATGGAATAAAATAATTTAAAAGGGCGCAGATAAGCGCCCTTAAAGTGTATTTGGAGGTAAAAAATGGAATATTTAAAAGAATATGAGAAATGGTGTACAGAAAAAGTTTTTGATCAAGAAACAAAAGAAGAATTAAAAGCTATTGAAAATAATGAAGAAGAAATTAAAGATAGATTTTATAAAGAATTAGAGTTTGGAACAGCGGGATTAAGAGGAGTTATAGGAGCTGGAACAAATAGAATGAATAAATATACAGTTGGAAAGGCAACTCAAGGATTAGCAAATTTTATTATAAAAGAAAATGGACAAAATAGGGGAGTTGCAATATCATATGATTCTAGAAAAATGTCTCCTGAATTTAGTATGCAAACAGCTTTAATATTAAATGCAAATGGAATAAAAACATATATATTTGATTCTTTAAGACCTGTTCCAGAATTATCATTTGCTGTTAGAGAATTAGGATGTATAGCAGGGATTATGATTACAGCAAGTCACAACCCACCTAAATATAATGGATATAAGGTATACTGGGAAGATGGAGCACAAATTGTTGCACCAAAAGATAAATTAATTATAGAAGAAGTAAAAAAAGTAACTGATTATAATGAAATAAAAGAAATGGATAAACAATCAGCAATAGATGCAGGATTATATAATGTAATAGGAAAACAATTAGATGAAAAATATATGGAAACATTAAATAAATTAGTTTTAAATCCAGATATAATAAAAGAAGAAAAGGATTTAAAAATAGTTTATACTCCATTACATGGTACAGGCAATATTCCAGTAAGTACAATATTAAAAAAATTAGGATTTGAAAATGTATATATTGTAGAAGAACAAAAATTACCAGATGGTAATTTTCCAACAGTTAGCTATCCAAATCCTGAGGATCCAAAAGCTTTTGAATTAGCACTAAAGCTAGCAAAAGAAAAGGATGCAGATATAGTTTTAGCAACAGACCCTGATGCAGATAGACTAGGGGTATATGCGAAAGATTCAAAAACAGGAGAATATATGCCATTTACAGGTAATATGTCAGGGTTACTAATTGCTGAATATGAATTATCACAAAAGCAAGAAAAAAATATATTACCAAAAAACGGAGCATTAATAAAGACAATTGTTTCATCTAACTTAGCTGATGCAATTTCAAAAGAGTATAATGTAAAGTTAATAGAAGTTTTAACAGGATTTAAATATATTGGAGAACAAATAAAATTATTCGAACAAACACATGAAAATGAATATGTATTTGGATTTGAAGAAAGTTATGGATGTTTAATAGGAACTCATGCTAGAGATAAAGATGCTATAGCAGCTGTAATGGCTTTATGCGAAGCTGCAGCATATTATAGAAAGCAAGGATTAACTTTATGGGATCAAATGATAAAAATATATGAAAAATATGGATTCTATAAAGAAGGCTTATTATCAATAACATTAGAAGGTGCTGATGGAGCAGAAAAAATAAAAGAAATGTTAGAAAGTATGAGAAATAATCCCGTTAGTAAAATCGGAAGTTTTGAAGTATTAAAATTCAGAGATTATGATAAAGGAATAATAAAAGATTTAAAAAAAGGAACTCAAGAAAATACAAATCTACCAAAATCAAATGTGTTATATTATGATTTATCAGAAGATGCTTGGTGTTGTGTTAGACCTTCAGGAACAGAGCCTAAAATTAAGTTTTATATGGGAGTTAAAGGAAATAGCATGATAGATGCAGAAGAAAAACTTGAAGAACTAACAAATGAAATGAAAAAATATAGTAAATAATAATTAAGGACTAAATACAATTTGTATTTAGTCCTTTTTAATTTCACCTTTAAACCAACCTTTGATATTACTTCTTTTAATTGCTCCGTATATATTTGCTCTTATATTTGGAATATCTTTTTGAAAACTTTTAATTAAATTTTTCATATCTTCTCTTTTGGAATATCCATCCATTGGACAAGCTTTTGGCATAATTTGAATATTATTTCTTTTTATATATCCACGAGTTTGGCGTTCTGTAACATATATAAAAGGTCTAATTAAAGTCATTTTAGATCTATCCATATAACTTACAGGAGCAAATGTATTTATTGTACCAGTATATAGTAAATTCAAGAAAAATGTTTCTAAAACATCATCTTCATTATGTCCTAATGCAATTTTATTACATCCATGTTCAATAGCAGTGGAATTTAATATTCCTCTTCTTAAGTTAGCGCAAAGTGAACAAGGATTTTTTTCTTGTCTAATATCAAAAACGATTTCTTTTATATGACTTTTTACTTCTATAAATTCTATATTTAATTCATCACATAACTTTTGTAAAATTGAAGTATCGAAAAATTCAAATCCAGGATTTACAGTAATTGCAATTAAATCAAATTTTTTAGGATAAAAACGTCTTAAATTATTTAGAGCAATAAGTAATGTAACTGAATCTTTACCACCTGAAAGTGCTACAGCTATTTTATCATTTTCTTCAATCATATTAAATTCTTCTATTGCCTTTCGCATAGGACTTAAAATACTCTGCATAATAACCTCTCTTTATTAAATATTTTAACATAAATTATATTATATACACAATATTGCTAAAATTCAAGATATATTGTATACTAAATAGGAAATGTTTCCGTAGCTCAGTAGGATAGAGCGACCGCCTCCTAAGCGGTAGGTCGGCAGTTCGATTCTGCCCGGGAACACCATTTTAAATTTAAGGAGAAAAAATGCAAGAAAAATATATGAAAGAAGCTCTAAAAGAGGCAAAAAAAGCATATGATAAAGAGGAAGTTCCAGTTGGTGCTATAATAGTAAAAGATAATAAAATAATTGCGAGAGGATATAATTCAAAAGAAGAAAAAAATAATACGATAAAACATGCAGAAATTATAGCTATAGAAAAAGCTAGTAAAAAACTATCAAATTGGAGATTAGAAAATTGTGAAATGTATGTAACTCTTGAACCATGTCCAATGTGTGCAGGAGCTATAATAAATTCTAGAATAAAAAAAGTATACATAGGAGCTTTAGACGAAAAAAGTGGAGCATGTGGATCAGTCTTAAATTTATTTGATTATCCATTTAATCATAAAGTGGAATTTAAAAGTGGAATTTTAGAAAAAGAATGTAAAGATTTACTTCAACGTTTCTTTAAAGAGTTACGAGAGAAAAAGAAGAAGGAGAATAGATAATGAATTTTATAGATGAATTTTATAGACTAAAAAATAATAAGTTTTTTAATAAAATTATTATAATATTATTTTTATTTATAATAATTTTAATTGCCGGTTTTTTTATGCTTAGATATCAAGTAGAAGGAGAAACAAATTTACCATTTATTTTATCAAAAATAATAGTAGTAAGTTCAGCAGAAGGAAATGACTTAGAGACAACTGATTCAAAATGGTCATTTAGTTTAGCACAAAACAATGATTTTTATATAAGTATAAATAAAAATGAAGAATATACAAGAAGTGAAACAATTAAAAGTATAAAAATAGAAAATATACAAGTCGACAAAAAAAAATCGATAGGTACTATAAAAAATTATAAACCATCATCAGAAGGATTATTTAAAAATGAGGACCAACATATTATTTCCAATACTTTAGAATATATAGGAAATACAGAATCAAATATTAATGAACTAAAAATAGGTAATCAAGGAGGTACAATATTATTTAGAAGTTCTAATACAGATATCTTAACATATAATTCTAATGATGACGAAATATTACACGATGGAACATTATTAGCAAAAGCTGGAATTACAAGTGAACAATTAGAATATTCTATAAAGTTTGACTTAATAATAGAAACTAATAGAGGAATAAAATATAAAGGAACAATAAACATGAATTTACCAGAAGGTGATATATTATCAAATGGAAGAACTTCAATAGAAAAAAACAATTTCGATGATGTTGTATTTAAAAGAATTTAAATAACTATTGATAAATTAATAAAAACATTATATAATCTATAGGAATTAAGCAGTTTAGCCTTTCTATGGAGAGTAGATTTCAATAAAAAGCTATGAACCTTGTCAGGTCCGGAAGGAAGCAGCAATAAGTAGTGTATTTATGTGAGAGCTGCTTTCCATAGAGAGGCTAAATTTGAATTAAGGAAGTGATATATTGGCATACACAGCTTTATATAGAAAATTTAGACCTCTAACATTTAGTGAGATGGTAGGACAAGAGCATATAACTAAAACATTAAAAAATCAAATAGTAGCCGGAAGAGTAGGACATGCTTATTTATTAAATGGTGTAAGAGGAACAGGAAAAACTTCAACAGCAAAAATATTAGCTAGAGCTATTAATTGCTTAAATCCGATAGATGGAGAACCTTGTAATGAGTGTGAAATTTGTAAGGCTGCACTTGCAGGTTCGTTAACAGATATTGTTGAAATGGATGCGGCATCTAACAATAGTGTAGAAGATATAAGAACTATAAGGGAAGAAGTAAATTTTTTACCAACAGTAGCAAAATATAGAGTATATATTATAGATGAGGTTCATATGCTTTCAACAGGTGCCTTTAATGCATTACTAAAAACATTAGAAGAGCCACCAGAACATGTTAAATTTATACTAGCAACAACAGAGCCACAAAAATTACCAGCAACAATATTATCTAGATGCCAAAGATTTGACTTTAAAAAGATACCAGATTCAGATATAATTAAAAGATTAAAAATAGTATGTGAAGAAAGTAATCTAAAAGCAACTGATGAGGCTTTAAAGGTAATTGCAGTCTTATCAGAAGGAGCTTTAAGAGATGCACTAAGCATATTAGAAAGATGTATACAAGATGGAACAAATGAAATTACAGAAAATAAAATTAAGGATTTAGTAGGTATACCAAAGTTTGATTCTATAAATGAATTAACAACTGCTATTATAGAAAATGATGCAATAAAATGTCTAAACAAAATAGAAGAAATAATAAATACAGGTAAAGATGCATCTAATATTTTATGGGAAATAATAAAATATTTAAGAGATATTTTATTATATAAAACTTCAAAAAATGAAGGAATTTATAGTAAAAAAGAAATTGAAAAAATTAGTGAATTATCAAGTAAAGCATCTAAAGAAAGATTAATAAAATTAATTTATGAATTTTCAGAATTAGAAAATGATATTAAATGGTCATCACAAAAAAATATTATGTTTGAAGCAGGTTTAATAAAAGCATGCAACTCGGATGAAAATAATGGAATAGAAGAATTGGAAAAAAGAATAAACTTATTAGAAAATAAAATAAATTCAGGCGATATTGTAACAAGTAAAGTAAAAAATATAGAAAATAATGTAATACCTAATAATAGTATTCCAGTAAAAGAAAATAATATAGTTAAAAAAGAAAATAATCAAAATAATAAAATAGTATATAAAGTAGGAAAAGAAGACCAAAAAATAAATGAAGAATGGAATAAAGTAGTTAATCAATTTAAAACAGAAGGAAAAATAATGATATATACTAATTTATTAAATACTAGATTAACTCAAATAAATGATTTATTTATAGGTATAGAATTTCCAAATGGTTTAACTGCTTTTGGAAAAACAGTATTAGAAAAAAATGAAAATATGAATGAATTAATAAAGAGAATATCTATAATATTTGGAAAAGAAATGAAAATTAAATTAGTTGATTTAACAAAAAAAGATGAAGTAAAAAAAATATCTGAATTAGAAAGTTTTGCTAAAGATATGGATTTACCAATAAATATAATTGAAGAATAATGAAGGAGGAAATAAAAATGGCAAAAAGAGGTGGATTCCCAGGTGGTATGGGAGGATTCGGAGGAATGAATATAAATAGCTTAATGAAAGAAGCAAAAAAAATGCAAGCAGACTTAGAAAAAACACAAGCAGATATAGCTTCTAAAGAATTTGAAAGCACAGCAGGTGGAGGAGCAGTAACCGTAAAAGTATCAGGAACTAAAGCTATAAAAGAAATAAAAATAAAAAAAGAGGTAGTTGATCCAGAAGATGTAGAAATGTTAGAAGACTTAATTTTGACTTGCGTAAACGAAGCATTAAGAAAAGTAGACAGTATGACGGAGCAACAAATGGGAAAATTTAATATTCCAGGATTAATGTAGAGGTAGAGAAATGTCATTATATTCACCATCAATCGAAAAATTAATAGAAAGTTTTGAAAAATTACCTAGTATCGGTCATAAAACTGCTACTAGGCTAGCTTTTTATATGCTAAATTGTAATGAAGAAGAAACAAATGAATTTGTTTCTTCCATAATTAATGCAAAAAAAAATTTAAAATATTGTTCTAAATGTTTTAATATATCGGATACAGATCCATGTATAATATGTGGCAATCCAAAAAGAGACGAAGAAATAATATGTGTTGTTGAAGATGTGAAAGATATAATTGCGATGGAAAGAACACATGAATATAAAGGTGTATATCATGTACTACATGGTTCAATTTCACCAATGAATGGAATAGGTCCAGAAGATATAAAAATAAAAGAATTATTAGCAAGACTTCAAGATGGCAAAGTAAAAGAAATAATATTAGCAACAAATCCTAGAGTGGAAGGAGAAGCTACAGCTATGTATTTATCAAAGTTAATTAAACCTTTAGGAATAAAAGTTACTAGAATTGCTAGAGGAATACCTATTGGAGGAGATTTAGAATATACTGATGAAATAACATTAACTCAAGCATTAGAAGGAAGAAGAGAATTATAATATTAGGAGAATAAATGAGAAATATAAAATTAACTATAGAATATGATGGAAAAGATTTTAATGGTTGGCAAAAGCAACCTAATAAATTAAATATACAAGGTAATATAGAACAAGCGATATATGCAATTACAGGTGAAAAAGTAGAATTAAATGCTTCTGGAAGAACAGATGCAGGAGTACATAGCTTTGGACAGGTAGCTAATTTTAAAACTAATTCGAATTTACCAATAGAGAAATTTGCAGTTGCCATCAATTCAAAATTAAAGAAATCAATAGTAATAAAAAAAGCAGAAGAAGTAGATGAAAGATTTCACAGTAGATATAACTGTAAGAAAAAAACATATAGATATGTTATAAACAATTCATTTGAAGGAAGTGCAATATACAGATATTTAGAATACCATATGCCAACAAAATTAAATGTTGAAGATATGAAAAAAGCTATAAAATATTTTGAAGGAGTACATGATTTTTCAGCTTTTAAAGCAAGTGGAACTAGTAGTAAAAGTAGTGTAAGAGAAATATATTTAGCAGAAATTAAACAAGAAAATGAAAGAATATATATAGAACTTACTGGTAATGGATTTTTATATAATATGGTAAGAATAATAGCAGGAACATTAGTAGATGTTGGACTTGGAAAAATAAATCCTGATGACATACCAGAAATAATTAATTCGAAAAAAAGAATTAATGCAGGAAAAACATTACCGGCACATGGATTGTATTTAGTAAATGTAGAGTATGAAAATTAAGTAACGAAAAAAAATAGATATTCATAATATAGTATTAAATAAGAATATATAAGAGGAGGATTATTATGGATATTTTATTAATATTCTTTGCAATACCATTTGTAGTAATAGTAATTTCAATAGCTTTACAAAAGATATTAAAATGTCCTATTTTAGTAGCAGCAATAATATTTTCTATAGCATTATTAATAGCAATAATACTATCAAGCACTACATTAATAATAGCATCTATTTTTTATGGAATATTATCTTTTATAGTAGCATTTATAGTTTGTATAATATGTAAGATTTTTAGTAATAATAAATATAGTAATACAATAAATATTACGGGCACTTTAAATCAAAATTCTGAAGAAACAGAATCTACGGATAATCAAATTATAAATACATTAAATACTGATAATTCAAATGGAACATTTTGTGGATGTTATAGAAGAAGATAAAAAGAAAAAGGAGAAATAATTTGAGATTAGATAAATTTTTAAAAGTATCAAAAGTAATAAAAAGAAGAACAATAGCAAATGAAATAGCAGATAAAGGTAGAGTTATAATAAATGGAAAACAGGTAAAACCTAGTTATGATGTAAAAATTGGAGATATAGTTGAAATACAATTTGGAGATAAAACATCTAAGTTTGAAATTATATGTATACCAAAAGTTCAAGGAAAAGATATGCCAGAAATGATTAAATTGTTATAAAAAAGACATAATAAAATTTGATTTATTATGTCTTTTAAAATTTATTCATCACTATTAGCAATTACTTTAGCGATGTCATATATAAGTTTTTGCTTGCTAGGTGTGCAATTATCTAAAATTTCTTTAAAATCTTCTACAAGATAAGTTTGGGAATTATCTGAAGTACCGGATAAAATATAGCCTTCAGATATATCTAATAATGAACATAATTGATTTAATCGTTTTAAATTTATTGGTGATTTTCCACGTTCAATTCTACTTAAAAAGGCAACGGAAACATCCATTTCCTCAGCTAAATCTTCTTGAGTTAATTTTTTTGATAAACGAGCTTTTTTCAATCTTTCACCCATTATAGAATAATCAATTGCCATAAATTATCATCCTTTCTTCTTAAAAATATAGCATTTTATTAAAAATCGTAAAAGAAATGTATAAGTAAAAATGAATATATAAATTAATATAACCAAACTAATTAATTCTATTAGAAATATGGTGAATATTTAATGAATTATGTTGATAAAAAGTGTGCTATATGTTATGATTAAAGTGTATGTGAATAATAATTTTTTATTATAAAAGGAGGATAAAAAAATGGATTTTAAACAATGGCATGGTTTTAAGAAAAATGGTGAATGGACAAAAGAAATCTGTGTTAGAGATTTTATTCAAGCAAATTATACTCCATACTCAGGAGATGAAAGTTTCTTAGCTGATGCAACAGAAAGAACAAATAAATTATGGAATGAAGTTTTAGAACTTTATAAAAAAGAAAGAGAAAATGGAGGAGTACTAGATGCAGACTGCAAAACACCTTCATCAGTAAATGCTTATGAAGCAGGATATATAGATAAAGATTTAGAACAAATAGTTGGTTTACAAACAGATAAACCTCTAAAAAGAGCAATAATGCCTAATGGAGGAATAAGAATCGTAGAAAAATCAGCAGAAAGCTATGGATTAAAAGTAGATCCAGAAACAGCATATATTTATCATAATTTAAGAAAAACTCATAATGATGGAGTTTTTGATGTATATACACCAGATATAAGAGCTGCTAGAAGTTCGCATTTAATTACTGGACTTCCAGATGGATATGGAAGAGGAAGAATTATAGGAGACTATAGAAGAGTTGCTTTATATGGTGTAGATGCACTAATTATGGAAAAGAAAGATGAATTAAATATATTAGACGTAGATGAATTTACAGAAGAAGTAATAAGAAATCGTGAAGAAATAAGCGACCAAATTAAAGCTCTAGAAGCCTTAAAACAAATGGCATTAAAATATGGATTTGATATATCAGTACCAGCAGCTAATGCTAAAGAGGCAATTCAATGGCTATACTTTGCATATTTAGCTGCAACAAAAGACCAAAATGGAGCAGCAATGAGTTTAGGAAGAACTTCTACATTCTTAGATATATATATTCAAAGAGATTTAGAAGATGGAATAATAACAGAAGAAGAAGCTCAAGAATTAATGGATCATTTCATTATGAAATTAAGATTAATAAGATTTTTAAGAGCACCAGAATACAATGAATTATTCAGTGGAGATCCTGTATGGGTAACAGAAAGTATTGGAGGAATGGGTGTAGATGGTAGAACATTAGTAACAAAAAATTCATTTAGAGTTTTACACACTTTAACAACATTAGGACCTGCTCCAGAACCAAATTTAACTGTATTATGGTCAAAAAATTTACCACAAGGATTTAAAAACTTTACAGCGAAATTATCAATCAAAACATCTTCTATTCAATATGAAAACGATGATTTAATGAGAATAACTTTAGGAGATGATTATGGTATTGCTTGCTGTGTTTCTGCAATGAAAATAGGAAAACAAATGCAATTCTTTGGTGCTAGAGCAAATTTGGCCAAAGCACTATTATATGCAATAAATGGTGGTAGAGATGAAAAATCTGGAAAACAAATAACACCAAAATTTGAACCAATAACATCAGAATATTTAGAGTATAATGAAGTAATGGAAAAATATGATCAAATGATGGATTATGTTGCAAAAATATATATTAAAGCATTAAATGCAATTCACTATATGCATGATAAATATTCATATGAAGCTCTAGAAATGGCTTTACATGATAAAGATATAATAAGAACAATGGCTTGCGGAATAGCTGGACTTTCAGTTGTAGCAGATTCCCTTTCTGCAATCAAATATGCAAAAGTAAAAGTCTTAAGAGATGAAACAGGACTAGCTGTTGATTATCAAGTAGAAGGTGATTTTCCAAAATACGGAAATGATGATGATAGAGTAGATGAAATAGCAGTTGAATTAGTAAAAACATTTTTAAAGAAATTACAAAAACATGTAACATATAGAGGTTCAAAACACACATTATCAGTATTAACAATAACTTCAAATGTTGTATATGGAAAAGCAACAGGAAATACTCCTGATGGAAGAAGAGCTGGAGAACCTTTTGGACCAGGAGCAAATCCTTTACATGGAAGAGATATAAACGGAGCTTTAGCTGTAATGAATTCAATAGCTAAATTACCATATGAATATTCAGAAGATGGTATATCTTATACATTCTCTATCACTCCAGGAACATTAGGAAACGAAATAGAAACAAAGATAAATAATTTAGTAAGTATGTTAGATGGATATTTTATGCAAACAGGTCATCATATAAATGTTAATGTGTTTGATAGAAGTCTACTTGAAGATGCTATGGAACACCCTGAAAAATATCCTCAATTAACAATTAGAGTATCAGGATATGCAGTTAATTTTATAAAATTAACAAGAGAACAACAATTAGATGTAATAAACAGAACAATACATGAAAAGATATAGGAGTATCAATATGCAGAATATAGATAGAGAAACTCGGAGCTCGTATACATTCTTTTGAAAGTATGGGCGCTGTAGATGGACCAGGTATTAGATATGTTATATTTATGCAAGGATGCCCACTTGAATGCAAGTATTGTCAAAATAGGGATACGTGGGATATTCAAGGTGGACAAGTTTATAGTATAGAAGATATTTTAGAAAAAATATTAAGATATAAAAATTATATGTATGCATCTAATGGAGGAGTTACAATTAGTGGGGGAGAACCTTTACTACAACCAAGATTTTTAATAAATTTATTTAAAGAATTAAAGAGAAATAATATTCATACAGCAATAGATACATCAGGTATGGTAGAAATAACAGAAGATATTAAAGAATTAATAGACTTAACTGATTTGATTCTTTTAGACATAAAATGTATAAATGATGATATATGTAAGGATTTAACAGGAAAATCAAATAAAAAAGAACTGGAGTTTGCGAAATATTTAAGTGATAACAATAAAGATATGTGGATAAGACAAGTTCTAATTCCAACAATTACAGATAAAAAAGAAGATTTAATTGAATTAAAAAAGTTTATAAATACTTTAAAAACTGTAAAAAAAGTTGAAATTTTACCTTACCATGATATGGGAAAATTTAAATGGGAAAATATGAATTTAAAATATGAATTAAATGATATTAGAACAGCAAATTTTGAAGATGTAGAAAGAGCAAAAAGAATATTAGAAATATAAAAATACGGCAGATAAACTTAATTTATCTGCCGTATTTTTTATATTTTTAGACCAATTAATTCAAAAAATATTCCAACAAATACTCCTATTAAATATAGTAAAATAGCAATTTTAATATTTTCTTTAGTATTTTTATTTGATTTAAATAAAACTAAAATTCCAACTCCAGAACCTACTAATAATCCAGATAATAATGTAGATATAGTAATACTTCCAGATAAATATAACTGAGTAAGAACAACAGATGAAGCACAATTTGGAATTAATCCAATAATTCCTGCAATAATAGGACCTAAAAATGGGATGCTGGTAATTAAATTAGAAATATTATCTTTTCCTATTATTTCAAATAATGCATTTAATAATAATGTAACAATAAAAATATAAATGAAAATATTTAGTGTGTGTTTTATAGAAGATATTAAAATACTATTTTCACAACCGCAATGTTCATGTTCACACATATGTGAGATTTCAGTGTTTACATCTTCTTCAGGAGTTTTCTTACTACTCTTTAAAAATGTATGTATTATAAAATCAATTAAAAATCCAAATATTATTGCTACAATTAATTTTATAGATAATATTTTTAATATAATACCTATCTCTACAGATTCAGAAATAAAAATAGGTAACATTTCATCAGACGTTGATAAAAATATAGCTATAATTGTACCTAAACTTACTAGCCTATTAGCATATAAGTTAGCTGCTGCAGCAGAAAAACCACATTGAGGGAATATTCCTAAAAAACCTCCAATAAGTGGTCCGAATTTTCCGGATTTTTTAATTAATTTTTCACTTTTTTTATTAGTTTTATGTTCGATATATTCCATAATAAGATAGGTAATAAATAAAAAAGGTAATAATTTTATACTATCTATTAGGGCATCTACAAAAATATCAATTATAAATTCCATATTATTCTCCTACACATTTTAAATAACTATTAAATAATAGCATAAATTACGTAAATTTACAATAACATTATGTAAAATTAAGTAAAATCTATTGATTTTCTAAAAGTTTTATGTTAGAATGAACGATGTTAAAAAGGAGAAAAAATTACCTTTTTATCCTTACTCATAATAATATGGGTTATATATCCAAAAGGAGGTGAAAGATAATGAATAAATACGAAAGTATAATCATTATTAATCCATCTGTAGAAGAACAAGGTGTTAAAGAATTAACACAAAGATTTACAGATTTGATTAATAAAAATGGAAAAGTTGAATCAGTAGAAGATATGGGAAAAAGAAAACTAGCATATGAAGTTAAGAAAAACAAAGAAGGAACTTATGTATTATTTAACTTTGAAGCTAATCCAGATTCAATAGTTGAACTAGAAAGAAATTACAGAATAACAGACGAAATTATTAAATTCATCACTGTAAGAACAGAAAAATAAACCGTAAAAGGAAATGGTGAAAATATGAATAAAGTTATTTTAATGGGAAGATTAACAAGAGATCCAGAAGTAAGATATACACAAACAAACAATACTTTAGTAGCTTCTTTTTCTTTAGCAGTAAATAGAAGATTTGTACGTCAAGGAGAAGAAAGACAAGCAGATTTTATAAATATTGTAGCTTGGGGAAGAACAGGTGAATTTTGTAGTAAATATTTTAAAAAGGGTCAACAAGTTGGTATAATAGGAAGAATCCAAACAAGAACTTGGGATGATGAACAAGGTCAAAAGCACTATGCAACAGAAGTTATTGCAGAAGAAACATATTTTGCAGATAGCAAAAGAGAAGCAGAAGCAACTGGTGGATTTGATGCTGCTTTCGGAGCAATGTCTGATTCATCTATGGGTTCAGAATTTGAAACAACTTCAAACGATGATCTACCATTCTAGAAGGAAATATCAATTTGAGTAGAAAGGGGGAAGAATAATGGCAGACAAAAAACAAAATAGAAGAAATAATAGAAATGATGATGATTTCAATCCAAGATTTAGAAAAATGAGAAAGAAAGTTTGTGCTTTATGTGCAGACAAAGATTTCGTTTTAGATTATAAGGATGCAGATCAATTAAAGAAATTTATAAATGATAAAGGTAAAATATTACCAAGAAGAGCAACAGGTGCTTGTGCAAAACATCAAAGAGATATTACATTAGCAGTTAAAAGAGCAAGACACATTGCTATATTACCTTATACACAAAACTAATAATAATGAGAGATTAAAAGAAGACTTTAAAAAAAGTCTTCTTTTTTTACACTTTTTTACAAAACTAGACAAATCAATTAATTAAATATATAATTTAATAAACAAAAGAAAAAGGGAGAGTGAATAGCTTGAGTAATATAAATAAAACGATGATGCAGTATTTCGAATGGTATTTAGCAGCAGATGGAGACCTATGGAATAATATTAGTTATAATGCAAGCTATTTAAGTAATATTGGAATAACATCTGTATGGTTGCCACCAGCATATAAAGGAACTGGTGGAATAAATGATACTGGCTATGGTGTATATGACCTATATGATTTAGGAGAATTTAATCAAAAAGGAAGCATTTCAACCAAATACGGAACTAAAGAGCAATATATAAATGCAATAAAAAAATTGAGAGGAAATGGAATAGAAGTATATGCAGACATAGTCCTAAATCATAAGATGGGTGCAGATGAAACAGAAGAAGTATTTGCCATACAAGATGATGCAAATGACAGAAATATAGATATATCAAATCCAATAAAAATAAAAGCATGGACTAAATATAATTTTCCAGGAAGAGGAGATACATATTCATCTTTTAAATGGAATTGGACACATTTTCATGGAGTAGATTGGGATGAAAATACACAAACTTCAGGAATATTTAAATTTTACGGAAAACACTGGGATGAAAAAGTAGATAAAGAAAACGGGAATTTTGATTATTTAATGGGAGCGGATGTAGATTTAAATAATGTAGATGTAACAGAAGAATTAATAAATTGGGGAAAATGGTACTTAAAAACCACTAATATAGATGGATTTAGATTAGATGCAGTAAAACATATAAGATCAACATTTTATTATAATTGGCTTACAGAAGTTAGAAAAACAGTGGAAAGGGACTTGTTTGCTGTAGGAGAATATTGGTCAAATAATATAGAATCTTTAAAAAATTATATATCTGAAACAAAAGAATGTATGTCATTGTTTGATGTGCCTTTACATTATAATCTTTATAATGCTTCAAATTCAAATGGACAATATGATATGAGTAAAATATTTGAAAATACTCTTGTTAAAGAAAAACCAGAACTTGCTGTAACATTTGTTGATAATCACGATACGCAACCAGGACAAGCTTTATGTTCTTGGGTTCAAGATTGGTTTAAGCCATTAGCATATGCTTTAATACTTTTGAGAAAAGATGGATATCCTTGTGTTTTTTATGGAGATTATTGTGGTATTCCACATGATAATATAGATTATAAACAGGATATGATTGAAAATTTATTAAAAGCAAGAAAATATTTTGCATATGGAAGACAAAATGATTATTTTGATAATCAAAATATCATAGGATGGACAAGAGAAGGAGATTATGAGCATTCTGATTCAGGAATGGCAGTAATTATGTCTGATAATGAAGGCGGATGTAAGCAAATGAACGTAGGCTCAAACCTGGCAAATACAGTATTGTATGACTGTACTGGTAATATGAAGGAAACAGTATATGTAGATAATGAAGGGAATGGAATATTTTACTGTCAAGGTGGCAGTGTATCAGTTTGGATTAAAAAGAATAACATATATGAAAACAAATAAAACTTTGCAAATAGCAAAGTTTTATTTTACTTTAGAATCTTTTTCAAAAACTTTATTGATATCATTTTGTACTGTTTCTTGAGCTATGACTTTTGTTTGTATGTTTTCATTTACAGTTAATTTACCTATATCTATAGGTGTTATAATAAAATCTTTGCTTTTAGAATATTCTTGCATTTGAACAACTATAGTTTTAGCAGTTGAAATCAAATCATTTCTTCTTTGAGTTAATTCACTATCTCTATGATTAATAACATCATTCATCATTTTATAATAAGGCAATGCTCTATAGTCATTTACTACTTGATTTAAGTTATTTATATTATCCTGACCTACTTTATTAGTTAAAGCATTTGAATCTGGCTGAATCATTGCATCGATTATGTCTGAATGAAAAGTATTCATAAATGGTAAAACTACAGAATTTAATTGCTCATAGGAGCTAGAGCCACGAGTTTTTGAATTTTGTGGGTCATCAAATAAATAAATTCCTTTATCATGCAAATCGTCTGTAATTTTAATTGCAAGTTGATGATGTATATTTTCAGATAAGTATTCATTAGGTCTAATATGATGGTTATATTCATCTTCTACTGGTTCATTACTAAATGGATTATTAGATATATTCATATTAATAGAGTCTAAGCCTGTTTTTATGTGAAATTCATTTTCTGATATCTGTTTCATACTTAATTCTACTACATGTAAAATTTCATGTATTGTAAGCACATCGCGATATTCTTTTAACATTGCTAATATCGGTAGATGTATTATATTTACATTTTGAAATTCTCCGTTTTCATTTTTAACTACATTTGGAGTTACACAAGTCATTTTGTGTTTTACAAAATCCATATTAAAACTATCTTCAGAAAGTAAATTTAATGAACTTAGAGTATCAAGGCAGGTTTGATAGTTACCGGTAGATTTAAAAAATTCACGATCTTCTTGCAAGGTGCAATTAGTTTTAATTGCAGTTACTTGACTTGCCATTTCTGGTGATAAATTAGGATTTACTTTTTCATATGATTCATAATAATATTTTTTATTAGGATCTGCCATACGTAATAACTCATATTTTGAATGTACAGGTAAACTAAGCGCTTTGGATACTTGTTCCTTTTCATCTTCAGGTAGCATAGGTAATAAATCTTCAAAAAACTTTTGAGTATATTTTAAAGATAATTGACTTTTCAATTTATCACATTGAGCGATATAATTTTTTATATCTTTATGCTCTTTTTTAAATTCTGAAAATTCTTCTTTATACTTTAAAGCAATGTCGTATACTTTATGAATATCAGATAAAGTCTGTTTTCCTTCTTCTGTCTGAGAAAAAGAATGATAATCTTCTAGAGTAACAGAATATCCTAACTTAGATAAAACATCACAACGATTTTGAAGTTTTCTTCTTGTAGAATAATCTTCTAAATCTTCTGCAGGATCATCATCAAAAGAAAATATAGGAGAATCATCAGTAAAAGGGCGATAACCAAAATAAGTTTCTAAAATCTGACTATGTTCTTTCTTTAAATAATAAGTTCCATTCTTATACACTTCATCTGTTATATCTTGAGGTAAATCAATTCCCATATCCTCTAAAAATTTTAATGATAATAAGTCTTCTTTATGTCTTATTATAAAGTTATAATAATTATTAACATCCTCGTAAGTAATATATGTATTAATATAAATTGTTTTTAATCTGTCTTGAATAATAGTTCTATTTTTTTCACCATATACAGCAACAATAGAATCTATTATTTTAGGAGTTAATTCCTCCATAGTTACATTAAATTGTTTTAAAACATCACTATTTATCATTTATTATTTTTCTCCTGTGTATTTTTAATAAGAATATCATTAAGCTATTGTAAAATCAAGTAAATAGATGCAAAATAAAAAAGGTTTTATATGTTCGAAATGGGTACAAATATGGCTGTAAATAGTGAGAGATAATATCTAATAAAAATGAGCTTTAAATTAGATTTTTATTTTATTCAAAATTTATATATTTTTGATTTGGGCTATTTGCTAACTTTTCAAAATTAGTTTCTTCTTGCTTTAAAAGATTTTCTAGTTCACCTTTTTTTCCGAATAACATTTTTATTGGGTCTTGTTGAGGATTAAAACATTGAAATGAGTTATCTATAAAGTCATAAAAAACAAACCCATTAAATGCATCGTGTGGTTTATGTATTATATCTGGACGTTTTTCTAATAATGAATCTATCTGTTTCCTTGAATTTATTAACAATGGTGTAATTGTATCAAGAAAATTTAAATAAATTTTTATTATACAAATATTAAACTCAACTATAGATAAAGTAAATGCAATATGAGGATAATCAGCAAATTGTTTACGAATATCTTCTATTAGTTTTTCAATTTGTTCTTCTAACTGTTTGTTATGATGATAATGTGGAGTGTATAAGATGTGTTGTAAATTAAAACAACAACGATTGTTTGAATCTATAGTAGTAACGGGTAAATGACCGTGTTGTGCAAAATCTCGTAATCTTATTAAAAGCCTATAATGAAAATTTTCATCGTAAATCTTGCTTAAACAATTTTCTTTAAAATTTTTAAAATCATCAGAAGTTTCTCCCAAGTGTATTTTTGCAAATGCTTCAATAGAACTTGTTAAAGGTTTTCCAGCACTTATATAAGAGATTATAAAAGAATTAATAATTATATTATCATTTGATTTAAATTTAAACTTAAAATTTCTTATTATTGAATCGCTACTGTCTAATTGATAAAATGTTAATAAATTTTCTAAATTAAATTGGAAAATTTCAAATAATTGGTCTATCTCTTGAAAATGTCTAGTTATTTCCACATAATTTTCTAAAATGTGTTTTTCCATGACATTAAATTTTGATATTTTAATTTTACTTATATCTATATTTAAATCCTTACAAAGAATATGTTCTACAATGTCCATAAAATAATCTCCTTCTTATAAATTGTATATTTAATTATATTGTGCTTAATATATAAAGTCAACAAATTATAAGATACAAGTATATAGATAAACAGTAAATAAAATTAAATATAAAATAAATCAATCTTATTAAATTATTTTATATTTACCGTGGAAAAGTTTAAAAAGCCTAGTAAGTTTATTCAAGAAAAGTCAAAGGTGTATTGCTAATGAGTTATGCAATAATTAGAAATGCTAATTATAAAAAAGATAATTTTGTAGAACATTTTATAAAATAGTACTATATAAGGTAGAATTGTTATTTATGAAGAAAAGGGAGTCCCAGATCGGGACTTCCTTTCAGATAGGGGGAATGGTTATTAGTTAAAAATTAATTTACTTGATTTTTACTAGTGGGATGCCAACTACTTAATAATAGATATAACCATATTTGTATGTACCACCTGATAAATACCTGATGTACATCATACGACTGCCATTGGCATCATAGTAGTATTGATATCCCCACAAGTTGCCGTTGTCACTTTGTGTAATATAGCCTATGTCCGCATATGTAGCAGAATTTGGACCGCAGTAAACTCTTCTTTGTTCTCCAGCGGGAACTGTAAAAAGTGTGGTGTACTCATCTGACCTCACAATAGAGTAAAAATCATTACGAGCGGTACCATATTGATGCTGAATACAAGAGGAAGGAACATATGCACGTTTTCTGTTTCCTCCAGAAACATTATATTCAATATAGTCCCAGCCATCACATCGAGTAAGCAAAGCAACATATTCACCAACACCTACAGAACCTGCACGAAAACTTCCGTATGGAGAATAGTATGTGCTAGTTGCAGTTACTACGATTCCGACATCTGTCTCAGGGTAGCGACCGTTATATCTTAAGCGCGAGGTAGGAATATATCCTCTTTTATAAGAACTACCGGCGCTATATTCAATGTAAGCGGTGCCATTTCTATAGTTAAAAACAGTTACACCTTCGCCTGCATATACTGTGCCAATACTAGAACCATTGGCATCTGTAACAGTGGTAGTAGAACTTACTTGGTCCCAACCACCAGTGTACTGTCCCGAATACAACGTTGCATTCGAAGTGAACTTTCCTTCTACTTCAGCAGCCATTGCGGGAACGGCAGGAAATAGAGTTAAAACTGTTAAAATTGTTAAAAGAAAACTTGTGAACCGAGTTTTAATATTATGCATATTGTATACCTCCGTATTATAATGTGTCCCCCTATCTTCTAATATAGGCAAGAGCCTACGATTAATAATGTTAACATAAAATGAAGAAAAATGTCGAAAAGTTTAAAAAAATACAAAAAATGAAACTTTTTTATTATTTTTTTAAACTACTATATTAAGGAGGATGTTATGTATAATTTATTAATTGTAGAAGGAGATTTAATTCAGTCTCATTTTTGGGTAAATACTGTATGCAAAGAAATTCAAAATGTTAGATTATATAATGTAGTTTCTACTGGTAAAGAAGCAATAGATATGATAAAAAGAAATAAAGTGGATTTAATAATATTGAACTTAGAATTACCAGATATGAATGGTTTGGAAATAATTAATTTTATTTCTAAAAATAATATAATTGAATATAAATCATCAATTATAGTTATTACAAATGAAGTTAAATTATTAAGAAAAACAATTGGAAATAATTATATTTTCGATTATTATTTAAGAACAAATAATATAAATTTTTTAATAACGATTATAAAAAATTTGATAAAACAAAAAGAAAAAGACTGTTGTATAGGAACAATTGAAAACCAAATAAAAATGGAATTAGAAAATTTGAGATTTAATTTTGCTTATAATGGAACAAAATATCTATATGAATGTATATGTGAATGTTATTATAAATCAAGTATTAATCTAAATAAGGATATTTATCCGATTATTTCTAAAAAATATAATAAAACTGTAAATGCTATTAAATCGAGTATTTTCCAATCGATATCTTTAATGTATTATGAAACAGAAGAACAATTTTTATCGGAATATTTCGGATATACCATAATAAATAAACCTAAAACTAAAGAAATTATATTTATAATACTTCAAAAGGTAAAAAATATAGATTTTATTGTGTAGAAAATGAAACTTTTTTAACTTTTTTATGCACATAAAAGTAAAGAAAGGAGAAAAAATATGAGTACTAAAAAAATATTAAATAAATTTGAACAGATGTATAAAGATACGTATAACAGTACACTTAAATATATTATTTGTAGATGTAGTAATCTTGATGATGTAGATGATATTATACAAGAAACTTATTTGGAATTATATAATGCTTTAAAAGAAAAAAGAGATATTTCTAATTATTCAGCATATATTATTGGTATTGCAAAAAATAAGATAATAAAATATTTTAATAGTCATAAAACATCAAATACTATTTCTATTTTTCAAGAAAAAGATAACGAAGAATTTTCTATAGATATTGATTCGGGTATAGATATAGAAACAGACTTTATAACAAAAGAAAATATAGATACTATATGGAATTATATAAAAGAAATAGATATGGATACCGCTAGAATTTTCTATTTGCATTTTATTAAAGATATGACATTAAAAGAAATCTCGGAAGAAGTAGAAATAAAGGAATCAACTATAAAAAGTTCATTATATAGGATGATTAAAAACATAAAGAAAATGTATTTAGGAGGTGAAAGAATTGAAAAATAATGTAAAGGAATATTTTAATAATAGATATTATAATAAAGAAAACAATTATATTACCATTATGTCTGAAATTAAAAGAAAAGAAAATATAAATAAAAACAAAATACTTAAAGTTGTTGCAACATTACTTATATCAGTAATAGGAACAACAGGAATAGTTTTGGCTACTGCTCAAATATATAATAATTATATAAAAGAAAAAGGAGAAATAGAATCAAAAGGTTTATTTATGGTAAAAGATGATTTATTTGATGGTAATTGGCATATAGATAAATTTACAGAAGATATGCTTCAATCAAAAGAAACAGGATTAAACTATAAAATAATAAAAAATGAAGAAGAATATAGTGAATATAAAAAGAGAGTAGACAAATTACCTGAAATTTCAGAGATAGATTTTAACAGTGAATTTTTGATATTTATGACAAATTTTGGACAAGCAAACAATCTTTATAAAAGAGATTTAACTATATCAGAAATAAATGCAGATGAGAAAACAACTTATGTAACATTAGTGCCAAAAGAGAATTCGAATTATGATAAAACATCTTTAGCATTATATGCTATTGTAGATAGGACATTGTTAAGAGATAATGTAAAATTTGAAATAGATACGAGTGCTTTTAAAATAGAAAATATTATATCAATAGATAAATTACCAGAAAATTATAGTAAAGAAGAAGCAATAAAAGATGGATGTATGGTAATAGAAAGAGTTAAAGAAGGAGAATTTTTATTAGATGAATACAAAGTATTATCAGAAAATAAATATGCTTTAGACGAAGTAATTGAAAATGCCGAAAAAGACATTGAATCTTATGTAAGAATATATTTTGATGATAGCCAAGAAATCCATATAAGAGATGTGCAATATAAAAATGGAATATTTATAATAACTTCTGGACGTCCAGGAAACAGTAATATTGGCACAGGAACATATAAATATATTATAAAAGAATATTGGAGAAATAATACTTATTGTTATGGGTTAAGTAATATTAATAGTTCAACGTATACAAATAGTTTAATATATATAACATTTTAAATACATTATATAAATCAGAGAATATAAAAAAAGTGGTAAACAATATTGAAAAAAGAAAATAGCCTATATCTATTGATATAAGCTATTTTTTGATTCTTTATTTGGTTGCGGGGGGTAGACTCGAACTACCGACCTTTGGGTTATGAGCCCAACGAGCTGCCAACTGCTCCACCCCGCGATATGTTAACAGATATTATTATACATCGTTTATATTGAAGTTGTCAATATATTTAGGTAAATTAATGATAATAAATTCGATTATATTAAATATTATATTCAACCGATGGATAAAATATGAATAAATAATAAAAAAATTCACAAATAATATTGAATGAAATAAAAATAAATGTTAAACTAAAAATAAATATGAAAAGGAGTGAAGCAAATGAAAAAGATAGTAAGTTCATTACTAGTAAGTATAATTATTATGATGAGTTGTATTATATCAAATGCAGCCAATGTAGCAAATTTAACATTTACATCTAATTCAACTTCCGTTGATGTGGGTTCTGAAATAACTGTGTACTTAGAAGTAAATAGTTTGTCAGGAATTAGTGAATTATATGGAGTAGCAGGAGTATTAGATTATGATAGAGATACTTTTGAACTAGTAAGTGTTACAACAGAAAATGGTTGGCAAAAGACAACAGGAAATATAATGTCATTAATACATTCAGATGGTGTAACTTCTGGTAAAATAATAAAAGTTGTATTAAAAGCATTAAAGAAACCAGAAAATGGTGCTTCTGCACTAACATTAACACAAGTAAGTGTTGTAGACTTAGACGATGAATATGAACAAGGAGATGTAACTTATACAATAAATGTAAAAGAAAATGTAGTTAATCCACCAGCTGAAGAACAACAACCAGAAACAAATACAAGTGAAGATAAAAATACAACAAATCAAGGAACAACAAATCAAACACAAAATGGAATACAAAATAACGATACTACAACTTCAAAAGTTAAATTACCTGCAACAGGATTAGATTTAACATTAGCAATCCTTATAGCTCTAGCAGTTATTATAGGAGTAGCGTCTTTAATAAGATACAAAAAAATTAAATTAAAATAGGAAAAAAATTAAAAACCTCTTAGTTTATCTAAGAGGTTTTTTGTCGTTTTATAGTGTATGAATATTGTTGAAAATGAGTAATAAATAATATAAAATTATTATATTATTTCTAAAATATTTTAAATCAAAAAGTTTTTTTCGGATGGTGATTTATTTGTTATCTATAATAAAAAGTATGTCTATAAATGGTTTAAGTGGGTATTTAATTAATGTACAAGTAGATATATCTCAAGGAATTCCATGCTGGGAAATAGTAGGTCTTGCAGATACAAGTATTAAAGAGTCAAAAGAAAGAGTTAGAGTAGCTATAAAAAATTCTGGATATGAAATATATAGTAAAAAAATAATTATAAATTTAGCACCGGCAAATACAAGAAAAGAAGGCTCATTTTTAGATTTACCAATAGCAATAGGAATACTTATAAATTTAAATAAAATTATCAATAGAAATTTAGATGATACAGTTTTTTTAGGTGAATTATCGTTTAATGGTAAAGTAAATAAAATAAATGGAATTCTGCCAATATGTTTAGAAGCTAAGAAAATAGGAATTAAAAATATTGTAATTCCAATAGAAAATGTTAAAGAAGCTTCTATAGTTGAAGGGATAAAAATAATAGGAGTATCTTCATTAGAAGATGCAATAAACTATATAAATAATAATAAAAACTTAAAAACTGAAAAAATAGATCATAATTGTATAAATCAAGTAACGTATAATATAGATTTTTCTGATGTTAAGGGGCAAGAAAGTGCAAAACGAGCATTAGAAATAGCAGCAGGAGGGGGACACAATTGCTTACTAATAGGACCACCTGGTTCACGGTAAAACTATGTTAGCAAAAAGATTTGTAACAATTCTTCCAGATATGACTTTTGAAGAATCAATGGAGACTATGAAAATACATAGTATAGCAGGAATATTATCAAATGAAAATCCAATTATTATTAATAGACCGTTTAGGGCACCTCATCATACTATTTCAAAGTCTGCATTAATAGGAGGAGGAAAAATTCCAAAACCAGGTGAAATTAGTCTTGCACATAATGGAGTATTATTCTTAGATGAATTAACAGAATTTGATAAAGCTACTATAGAAGTATTAAGAGAGCCACTAGAAGAAAAAAGTATAAATATTAATAGAATTTCAGGAAATTATAAGTTTCCATCTAATTTTATATTTATTGCATCTACTAATCCATGTCCATGTGGATATTTTGGGTCAAATAAAAGAAAATGTAAATGTACAAAAAATGCAGTAAATAGGTATTTAAGCAAGATAAGTGGGCCACTACTAGATAGAATAGATTTACATATAGAAGTTAATGAATTAGATTATGAAAAAATAGAAGATAATAATATTATGGAAACTTCACGACAATTAAAAAATAGAGTAAATAGTGCAAGAAATATACAGAGAATAAGATACCAAAATGAAACAATTTCTTCAAACTCTGAACTTACTCCTAAGCTAATTTCAAAGTATTGTGAATTAAATTTAGAAAGTAAAAAAATGATAAAAAATTCATTTGAAAAATTGAATTTAAGTGCAAGAGCATATTATAAAATAATAAAAATAGCAAGAACTATAGCTGACTTAGAAGGAAAAGAAAATATTAATAAATTTCATATAGCAGAAGCAATTCAATATAGAAGTTTAGATAAAAAATATTGGGAGAGGGAGGAATAATATTATTAAATTTAAAATAGATAATAAAGTATTTGATGTATTTGAAATTAAAAATACTAATATAAATTTTCCAAAAAGATTATTAAATATAAAAAAATGTCCAAGTAAATTATATGTTATTGGTAATCAAAAATTATTAAATAATTTTTCAATTTCAATAGTAGGTTCAAGAAAATGTACAAAATATGGTTTAGAAAAAACAAAAGAAATCGCAAAGGATTTATCAAAAAGTGGAGTTACCATTGTAAGTGGATTAGCTATAGGAATAGATTCTTTTGCACATTTATATTCTATGAATGAGATAGGAAGAACAATTGCAGTATTAGGAAGTGGTTTTAACAATATATATCCAAAAGAAAATAAAAAATTATTTTTTGAAATATTAGAGAATAATGGCTGTATAATTACCGAATATAATTTTAATGAACCAATATCAACTAAAAATTTCCCAATAAGAAATAGGATAATAAGTGGAATTTCAGTAGGAACGTTAGTGGTAGAAGCAATGAAAAAAAGTGGGAGTAATATAACAGCGAAATACTCTATAGAACAGGATAAAAAATTATTCTGTATACCGAATTCAGTTGATATAAAACAAGCAGAAGGTACAAATGAACTAATTAGAAAAGGGGCAATATTAACTAGAGATTATCAAGACATATTAGATGAATATTTACCAATAAATAATTCTAATAATTTTAGAAAAAATAAAAAAGTTGCAAAAATTATAATACCAAATGAATATATTGAAATTTATGAAAAAATTAATTATATTCCAATAAATATAAATGAATTATATAGAAAGTTGAATATAAAAAATATATCTTATTTAAATCAAATTTTATATATGATGGAAATAGATGAATACATTGAAAAATTACCTGGTAATAATTATATTAGAAAAAATTAATAGGAGGTCAAATGTATCATAATTATGAAATAGGATTATTAGGAGAAAAAATTTCAAAAGAATATTTAAATAAAAATAATTATATTGTTATAGATAAAAACTTTAGAGTTAAACATGGAGAAATTGATTTAATTTCTATTGATAAAAATACCAATGAATTAGTATTTTTAGAAGTAAAAACTAGAACCAATTTTAAATATGGAAGAGGTATAGAAGCAATTAATTATAGAAAAGTGAATCGTATAAAAAATGCAGCAAGAATATATATTTATATAAATAAATATGAAAACAGAAATATAAGGTTTGATGCAATAGAATTATATATAATTAATAATAAATTTAAAATTAATCATATAAAGAATGCATTTTAAAATAGAAGAAGTAATTACTTCTTCTATTTTATTGTTATGTAATTTTTAATATTTTCAAACTTTGAATCACCAATTCCACTTACATTTTTAATATCTTCAATAGTATAAAATTTCCCATTTTCATTTCTATATTCAATAATTTTTAATGCAGTGGAAGGACCAATTCCTGGTATTGTTTCTAATTCAGTTTGAGTTGCAGAATTAATGTTTATTAAATCAGATTTTTTTGAATTATTTTTTGAATAAGAATTATCTTCTAAAATAATATTTTTCCCAGCATCAGAAGAAATACAATTTTCTTCAAAATATATATTGCTAGTAGTATTGTCATTTATGAATGGAATATATATCTTTTGACCATCATCAAGTTTATATGCAAGATTTATAGAATTAATATCGGCATCAGAGGTAAAACCTCCAGCACTATTAATTGCATCTGATATTCTAGATTCAAATGCAAGTTTTACAATTCCGGGATTATTTATTGCTCCCGTAATATGAACAATAATATAATCAGTATCATTAATACTATCAGATATGATATTATTTGTAATTAAATTATTCTCAATACTATTTTCAAGAATATTTTCTGAATCTATGGACTCATAATTGGAGTTATAAACTCTAAAAAAATATATAATTATAACTAAAATCATAAATAAAATAATAGATATAAAAATTAAAATTTGTTTTTTATTTGAATTAATCATATAAATTACCTCCGTAAAAATTTACTTAATAAAACTTTGTAAAAAATGATTGAAATTTGTTGAATTTTGGGATATTATATCGATAGAAATTTATTGCAAGGAGAAAAATTATGCGAGTGAAAAAAATACTAATTTGTGTGATAATGAGTTTAATATTAATTTTGTTTGAGATACCTACATCCGTATATGCAGCAGAATCAAATGATATAAATATTGATATAGGGAGTAGTTCATGTATATTAATAGAAAGTAAAACAGGCAGAATATTATATGAAAAAGATGCATACTCAAAATATTATCCAGCAAGTACTACAAAAATAATGACGGCATTACTTACTCTAGAAAATGTGTCAGACCTAAAGGAAGTTGCTACTGTAAGCTACAATTCTGTATTTACTGTACCATCAGGTTATTCTACAGATTTACTTAAAGTAGGAGAGGAATTAACTATAGAAGATTTATTATATGCTTTACTAGTAAAATCATCAAATGAAGCAGCAAATGTTTTAGCAGAACATATATCAGGAAATGTAGAAAGTTTTGCAACAATGATGAATACAAGAGCTGTAGAACTAGGATGTAAAAATACACATTTTGTAAATCCTAATGGAATACATAATGAAAATCATTATACAACATCTTATGATTTATCTTTAATAACTAAAGAAGCAATGAAAAATGAAACATTTAGAAAGATAGTTTCAACAGCTTCTTATACATTACCAAGTACAAATAAATATGATAGAATTGATAGAAATTTAATTACGACAAATGATATTATAAGAAAAAGCAGTAAATATTATTATGAATATGCAATAGGAATAAAAACAGGATATACAACTCCTGCAAAAAATTGTTTAGTAGCGGGAGCAAATAAAGATGGAGTAGAATTAATATTAGTCTTATTACATGCAGATAAACTAAATAGTAATAGAGAAAGTGTTAGAGATATAGATGCTAAAAATTTATTTGAGTATGTATATAACAATTTTTCTGAAAAAACGATAGTAGATGCAAATGGAGCAGTAGATACAATAAAAGTAAAAAATGCAACAAGTAAAACTAAAAATCTTAGATTGTTAGCAGAAAATAAAATAGAAGCTTTAGTTACAAATGATAAATTAAAAACTGCTGAAACTCCAGAGATAGTTTTAAATGAAAACATAAAAGCACCAATAAAACAAGGTGATATATTAGGAACAATAAAATATAACATAGATGGAATAGCATATGAAACAAATTTAATTGCAGCAAATGATGTTGAAAAATCTTATACAGCAGTAATAATAATTATTATTTTAATAATATTAGTTTTATTTTATTTATATTCTAAGAATAATAAGAAAAAAATAAATAGAAGAAGAAAAAGAAGAAAAAATTATTCTAACAATAAATATTATAGATATTAAAATAGAAGAATAAAAAATATGACAGATTATAAATCTGTCATATTTATTTTATTAAATAAAATCTATTTTGTAAACCATAAAATCAAAAATTTTATTTATAGTCTTTTCCAATTGTAATAGTAAAATCTATATTTCCAGACTTTTTACCAGAGCTTACTGTTCCAGTACCAAGAATGTTTTTAATTTTATCAGCATCCTCATCAGATTGCTTAGTTCTATTAATAATTGTAGACTTCTTAGTTGCAGTTGTATTACCTACTTTTAGTATGTTATAACCTTGTTCTTTGTATTGTTTTACAACTTTTTCTAAATTTGAAGCATCTCCAGATCCATTTAATATTTGTATATTTGGCATTTCTGCATTAATTGTTTCTTCTGTTGCTCCTCCAAAAAATAATGTACTAATTATAGATTGTGTTTCATCTTGATCTAATTTATAAATATAAGGACCTGTAGGATTTGGTCTTGCTGATTCACCAGGTAGTGTTTCAGTAGAAATATTATCTGTATTAAATTCTACTGCATAAGGAATATAATCTTTTACTAATGAAACTGATAAATTAGTTTTTACATTTTTTGCTGCAATATCTAATATTTCACCTAATTTTAAAATGTTTGTAGGTTTTAAAGTTTGCTTTAATGTAGCAGTTATAAATTCTCTTTGAGTTCTCATTCTACCAAGATCTTGTTCACCATAAGATGAAGGATAGGTAGAACCATCATCATTATGTCTAAATCTTAATAATTGTTCAGCTTTATTACCATCGATTTTTTGCATACCTTCTTTTAAATGAATTAATAAATAATTTTCTTCAGAAGTATCTTCATAATTCATGTCCATTGGTACATAAAAATCAACACCGCCTATAGCATCTACTAATTCAGTTAAAGCATCAGTATCTACAACAATATAATATTGTAAATTAAGTCCAGTAATTTTATTTACAGCAGCTAATGTTTTCTCAGGATATTTTCCAGCATATTGAGCATTTATTTTATCTGAAGCTGAAGGATTATTTATATTAGATCCAACAAATGTATCTCTTGGTACAGAAACCATATTGGCTTGCTGAGTATTTGGATTATAAGAGCAAATCATGATTGTATCAGTTAAATTTAAACTTTCTCCCATTAAAAGGAATTGTATTTCTGATAATTCTTTTTTGTTATCGCTTCCAACTACAGTAGTAAGAACTCCTTTAAGTCCACCACCATTTTTCATAACATTCCAAGTAAATATTCCAGCTAAAATTATTAATATAGCAAAAATAATAAGTAATACTCTTTTTAAAACTTTATGATTTTTTTTATTATTTTTCTTGTTATTAGATTTTTCCTCTATTTTTTCATTTTTCATATGTTTACTTGCCAAAACTATATCACTCCTAAAAAATTTTTTACATATAAAAGTATATCAAAAAGTATATAAAAAAACAATAAAATATAATTTATTTAATAAAAAAATCCTACAAATGTAGGATTTTATTTTAATAATAACATAAGTATTAAATTATTGTTGTAAAACATAGAACCAATATATGAATTATTGATAGCCTGTTCTAAAGGAAGATTTTTAATAAATAAAGCAATTACTGCAAATACTATATATATAATTAATAATGCTTCTAGTAATCCATAAATAATACCACCTGATTTGTTGAATTGTTTAATTATAGGTAGTTCTGTAATTGCATCAGATACTATTTTTATAAATATTAAAAGAATTCTTAATATAACAAATAATATTATAAGTACACCGATATTAATGATATTTTTTGAAAGTGTATCAGCAACAGATTCTATTACATCTTTTTTAGCTTCAGCAGTAGCTTTTTCTATTGAAGAATTTATGTAATTTACTATAAATTCTGGACTTCCTGTGGAAGTACTTTCATTTGAAGTGTTTTCTACATTAGAATCTTGATTTGCAATTTCTATAATATAGTTTTTAATATTGTCATCATAATTAGTGTGATCTATAACAAAATTTGAAACAGGTTTAAATAGTATTAATGAAATTACTAATGCAAGTATAAATGAGCATAAACGTAAAACAAGTCCAACTAATCCCTTTTTATAACCTAAAAATATACAAACTACAAAAATTACTAATAATATTAAATCAATAAAAACACTCATAAAATCCTCCTTATTTTATAAACTTAAAATTTCTAATTTATCTTTATAAATAATTCCAGCTATATTTGTTCCAATTACGATATTTTTAATTTCTTGAAAAGAATGATATTTTTTAACAAGCCATCCATTAGTATTCACAAAATCAATTTCTGTACCATAGAATATAGCAATTGTATTATAATTTGCAATTATAGACTTAGGCACGGAATCAGCTATATAAGTACAAACCTTTTGAGAGTAAACATCAGTAATTTCTAATGTTACTTCTGCGAAAAGTCCAGAAGATTTTTCAGTCATACGCATGAAACTATCTTTTAAATGAATATCTGCAAATAAATCTTTTTTACTAGATAAGTCAACTATTTTTGTATCACTTTTATCCTGAATAATATGTATAGAAGTATCATACATACATACTAATTTTCCTTTATCCTGATATTTTATATATGAAATAATTTCACCAGAATTTGCAGGATATATATATATTACAGAACTAGTAGGGTTTGAAGTAGCTGCTTCCATAGAAATTATTTTTACATAAGATTGCAAAGAGTTATCTGATGTATTAATTTCTGCTATTGCAAGATATTTATTATCATTAGATATTGAAACATCTATTGCTGTACTATCTGAAAAATATGTATAAAATAATTCATTACCATTTGGATCTATTGTAGTTACTCTATTTTTATGCGTTGTACCAGTTACAACAACTGAAACATAACCATTTTTATTTACAGCGACTCTTACAATTTGACCTTCAACGTCTTTTTGCCATAAAATATTTTGACCATTTACTAAATAAATTTTCTGACTATTTTTTTCTCCGATTACTAAATATTGACCATTAGTGGCAGCAATAGGCGTTCCAATAGCTAAATCAATAGTAAACTCTTTCTTTCCAGAAGAAGAATAGGCTGTTAATGAATTTTTATTTAGCAGTGCTATATATTTATCATACCCGTATATTGCGGTAATATCATCTGAATTAAATTCTATTGTAGGTAAATTATCAGATGAAATATTTTTTCTAAAAATATAGTTATCTATAAAATCTCGAGTTGTATTATTTTTATTATACAAAACAAATAAAACACAAAAAATAATGAGTAGTAAAATAATTATTAATGAAATTACTACTTTCTTTTTATTAAGATTTTTTTTATTAGTATTATAAGAATTATATTCTAAAAGTTTCATAATTTTCTCCCATATTTTATTAATTAATTTATATCAGTTTTAGGCATTTTTTTCAATAGTAGATATAAAATTTGTACAATTCCTAATAAACCAAAAATAGGATAAAAATTAGAAATAAGTATAGAAAAATTTATATTAGAAAATAGTACAGCAGAAAAGCAAATTAATGCAGTAATATACGAAAAATAATTACTTTTTCTAAAAATATTAATAAAGCTATATCCGACTTGATATGGCAGAAGTAAAAATAGCAATAATAATTATAAAACCATAAATAAAATGATATATTGATCCCATATTTTTTACTATAAATAACATAGGAATATCTAAAGAATTGATTATATTATTATCAATTAAAGATAATAAGTTTATAATAGACAAAGACAAAATGGTTAAAATTAAAAATATTAAAAAGCAAATATTTTTTAAATTGTTAGAATTTAAATTTATAATTAATTTATTTAATGAAATTATAACAGGAATTAATAAAATACTATTATAACTACTATACAAAATAGAACTTATTAACCAATTTAAATTGTAAAAAATATTATTAAAAGAATTAATATCTAAATTAATATTAATATTTTTAAGTGAAAATATAATTATAATAATTATTAAAATTGGAATTAATAGAATATTAATTTTAACTATATTATTAATATTATTATTAAATAAATAAAAACATAATAAAGATATAATTATAATAGTAATAAAATTATTAACATTATATGTTGCATTAAAAAAAGTAGCAAAACCAGAAATCATTATAATAAAAGAAATATATAAAAAAATATTAATAATAATAGTAAATACTTTAGTAATAAAAATATTTCTATTATTAGTTATTAAAGATACTAAAGAATTGTAAGAGTCCAAATGAAAAAAATTAATTAATTTAATAGTTTTATAAATTATTAAACAAGTTAAAAAATTAGAAATAATTATTCCTATAATACCTAAATTACCATATTTACTGAAAAACAAAAAAATTTCCTTACCAGATGCAAAACCAGCACCAATAATAGTTCCAATTAATACGAATATAATCTTTATAATATTTTTATTCATAAAAAACCTCCCACTAAAGTATATTGTGAGAGGTTTTAATATATTATAAATTATTTTTTATACTTTCTAATTATCCATACTATAATTCCAAGTAAAATAATTATTAAAGGAATAATAAATATAATAATACGTATTGTAAGATCTTCAGAATCTGTAGCAGTATAAGTTACTGTATCAGTAGATTTTTTTATTGTTATTGAATCTTCTCTTTCAGTTAAATATGCTACTGTATTTAATAATAAATTATTATTATAACGTGAAAGAATTGGCTGAACAGATTTATTCTGTATTGTTAATGAATCTGTTGCAAACTTAACATCTGAATATAATATTAGTTTTGAATTATTATCATTAACTTTTTTATTAAATTCTATACCAATATTAAATGGACCAGCTTCTTCATTATCACTTGCAAGAAGAGAAGTATTAGATAAATCAGTTCTAAAATATGAAGTACTTGATGATTTTAGGAAAGGTTTAGCAGTTACATTTAAATTTTCAAGTTCTTCGTCAGATACAGTATCAATCTTACTACTATCAAATAAAACAACTAAAGGAGAGTTTGTATCTGAGGTAATAAAACTTTTTGTTATATCGTGATATGAAAGTGTTGGTGCAAAATAATTTGGAGTACTAGCAAATATATTATTAGAATTACTTTCTCTTATAATACCTTTTGGAATACTTGCTCCATATAATTCTAGAATTTTATTTATATTAGTAAAAGATGAATCTATACTAGAAGATAACCAAAGGATATTTCCACCATTATTTATATAATTAATAATTTGTTCTGTTTCATAATCTGCAAAATCCTTTTGAGGATTAGCTATAAAAAGTAAATCACAATCTCCAGGAAATTCTGTAGAGAATAAGTCTAATGTAATAATATCATTTACTTCATTTGCAAGATAGGTTTGAAATATTTGCAAATCAGTAGATTCACTATGTCCTGATAAGAAATAGATTTTAGGTTTTTTAGCTATTGTGGTATCAATAATTGCATTTGTTAATTTTTGTTCAGAAACATCGATAGTTTCATAAGTTGTGTAATCGTATTCAGTTAAATCACTTAGTGATAATATTTTATATCTTTCAGGTGCTTGAACCACAATACCTTGTGAAGAATCGGTAACTTCATATTTTTCATATAAATCTGGTCTTTCGCTAGAATCAACAACCAAAACTTCGATTTTATCATTTATTCTAGAATACTGTTTTGCTAAATCAACAATTGTATAGCTATCATCTATTCCAAAAAAATAAATAGAAACATTTAATTTAACTTCACTTATTTTATTTTTAGTTTCATCTGATATTGAATATAATTTATTTCTAGTAACATCAATTGTTTGTAAATCTAATTTATTTACCCCAATATTAATAAATAAAAAAGCTACTATAAGTAATGCTACTAAGATTATTGTTTTTGTATTATCTATTAACCACTTTTTCTTTATAATTTCTAAGAACTTTTTCAAAGTAATTCTCCTTTCTATTTTAAACTCTTTTTTCTTTGTAAAACAATCATTGTTAAAAGAGTAAATAACAATGTAAATGTTACATAAGTAACTATTTCATTTAATGCTATTTGTCCAGAAGGGAATTTTTCAAACATATTAATTAAAGAAAAAGCTTCTAAGTTAGAATTAAATCCTGGCATGAACCAAGTTAATATGAAAAATGCTATAGTTACAATAGAAGCAACTATTTGATTTTCTGTAATACTTGAAGCAAACATACCAAATGATATATACGCCATTCCTAATAATAAAAATCCCAATAATGTAGACAAAGCAGTAGGTAAATAAGGATTACCAAAATGTGTTAATATTATAAAATATATAAATGTTAATAATTCAGATATTAATAAAATAAAAACAGCTGATAAAAATTTACCCAAAACAATACTTCCCATACTAACAGGAGAGGTAAATAATATTTGGTCAGTTCCATTTCGTTTTTCTTCTGCAAACATTCTCATTGTAAGCAGAGGAGTTATAAATGTTAATATAGTAGATAATGAGAAAAACATATATTCAAAATTCATTGAACCATAGTAAATAACATCTACATAGAAAAATATGCTTGCCATAAATAAGAATAATCCAATAAAAATATAACCAATTGGAGATAGAAAATAGCTTTTAATTTCCTTTTTTAAAACTGCTAACATTATTTTTTACCTCCTTTTTTTGATTTGTTTTTTGAATATGTATCTTCTACATTAGCTGAGTTATTTGAAGAATCTACTAATTTAATAAAAGCATCTTCTAAAGTAGATTCATCTTTTTTTAGCTCAAAGATGGTAATAGATTCCTTAGCAAAAGTTTCAAAAATTAATTTTCTTATATCATTATTATCTTTTGAAGTAATTAGGTATTGTTTTGTACCATCTTCATTATCTTTTACTAATTTTGAATCACTTATAAAATTGCAAATTTCTAAAATATTTTCCATTTTATTGTTATTATCTTCTACAGTTACAAGAAGTGCAGAATTATCTTTTGACTTTTCTTCTAAATTTTTAGGGGTATCTTCAGCAATAATTTTACCATTATTTATAATAATAACTTTTTCACATAATTGACTTATTTCAGATAAAATATGTGAACTTATAATTAGCGTATGTTCTTTTCCTAATGATTTTATTAAAGCCCTTATTTCTGTAATTTGTTTTGGATCTAATCCAACAGTAGGTTCATCTAAAATAAGAACAGATGGATTACTAACTAAAGCACCAGCCATACTAACACGCTGTTTAAAACCTCTAGAAAGGTTTTTAATAAGTTTATTTTGTACTTCAAATAAACCAGTATCTTTTAGAGCTTTTATAATATTATCCTTTCTTTCTTTTTTAGGAACTCCTTTTAATTCAGCCATATAAGAAACAAATTCTTTAACAGTCATGTCCGTATAAAGAGGTACATTTTCAGGCATATAGCCAATACATTTTTTTGCTTTTTTAGCTTGTTTTATGGTATCAAAATTATTAACAGTTATATTTCCTTCAGTTTGTTCAATATATCCAGTAATCATATTCATTGTTGTACTTTTACCAGCACCGTTTGGACCTAAAAGACCAACAATTTCACCATCATTAATTGTAAAACTGATATTATCTACTGCAACAAAATTACCATATTTTTTTGTAATATTTTTAACGCAAATCACAGATAATTCCTCCCTTGATTAAATTTAAAAAAATATTATCACTTAAATTATATAAATTCAATAAAACCAACATAAGTTTACTTACATTTCACAAAAAATTTACAATTAATAAAATATTAGTAAAAATAATTCTCCGTAGAGAATTTGCTATTGATAAAAATATAAAAATATATTAAAATATATTAAAATGTGATAGAAATGAAAGAGGAGAAAAAATATGACTAGTAAACAAAGAGCATATTTAAGAAGTTTATCAAATAGAATCGAACCAATATTTCAAATAGGAAAATCTGGAGTTACAGATGTATTAATAGAACAATTAAATAATGCATTAGAAGCTAGAGAATTAATAAAAATAAATATTTTAGAAACTGTACCAAGTTCTAAAAAAGATATTGCAGAAGAAGTATCTTTAAAAACGAACTCAGTTTTAGTTCAAATTCTAGGTAATAAAGTTACATTATATAAACCAAGAAAAAAAGATCCAAAAATAATTTTACCAAAAGATAAATAATATTAGAGAGGGGCTCAGAGAACAAGAAAGAGTCCCTTTTGTATTAATTGATTTTAAAGAAAAATGTGATAAAATATAGTAAACTATAGAGAAAGGAAAAAAGGTCATGTCAGATTTTGTACATCTACATATACATAGTGAATTTAGTCTTTTAGACGGAGCAATAAGAATAAAAGATTTACCAGTTAGAGCAAAAGAATTAGGTATGAAAGCAATAGCCATAACAGATCATGGTGTTATGTATGGTGTAATTGACTTTTATAAAGCATGTAAAAAAGAAGGAATAAAGCCAATAATTGGTTGTGAGGTGTATGTAGCAACAAAAAGTAGATTTGACAAAGGACCAGAAGATAAAAAATACAATCACTTAATATTACTTGCAAAAAATAATCAAGGATATAAAAATTTAAGTAAATTAGTTTCTATAGGTTTTATAGATGGATATTACTATAAACCACGTATAGATTTAGAAGTACTCGAAAAATATAGTGAAGGACTAATATGCCTTAGTGCTTGCTTAGCAGGAGCAGTTAACCAAGAAATATTAAATGGAAATATGGAAAAAGCTGAAGAAACAGCTTTATGGTATAAAAGAGTATTTAAAGACGACTATTATTTGGAGCTACAAAATAATGGTATAAAAGAACAAGTGATGGTTAATCAAAAATTAGTTCAAATAGCAAGAAAGTTAGATATTCCAATAGTAGGAACAAATGATGCTCATTACTTAAGAAAAGAAGATAGTTATAATCACGAAGTATTATTATGTATTCAAACAGGAAAAAGAATGAGCGATGTAGACAGAATGAGATTTGATACAGAAGAGTTATATGTAAAATCACCAGAAGAGATGACGGAATATTTTAAAAACTTACCAGATGCTATTGAAAATACTGTGAAAATTGCAGATAAATGCAATGTTGATTTTGAATTTGGAAACACTATACTTCCAAATTATGAAGTACCAGCAGAATATCCAACTCATTATGATTATCTAAAAAAATTATGTGATGATGGGATAAAAGAAAGATATGGAGAAAACCCATCAAAAGAAATATTAGATAGAGCAGAATATGAAATAGGCGTAATTAAAAAGATGGGTTATGTAGATTATTATTTAATAGTATGGGATTTCATACATTATGCAAAATCTAATGGAATACCTGTAGGACCAGGACGTGGTTCAGGAGCGGGTTCTATTTTAGCATATGCAATAGGAATTACAGATATAGATCCTATGAAATATAATTTACTTTTTGAAAGATTTTTAAATCCAGAAAGAATAAGTATGCCTGATTTTGACGTTGACTTTTGTTATGAAAGAAGATCAAAAGTTATTGAATATGTTGAAAAAAAATATGGACATGATCACGTATCACAGATTATAACATTTGGAACAATGTCTGCAAGAATGGTAATTAGAGATGTAGGAAGAGCTTTAGACATGCCATATGCTGAATGCGATAAGCTTGCAAAAATGATTCCAAATGAAATTCATATAACAATAGGTAAAGCTCTAGAGCAAAATAAAGAATTAAAACAATTATATGATGAAAATTTAGAAATAAGAAAAATGTTAGATATTGCCATGGCACTTGAAGGAATGCCAAGACAGGCATCTACTCATGCATGTGGAGTAGTAATAACAAAAGAACCAGTAGATACATATGTACCTTTATATGTAAGAGATAATCAAATATCAACTCAATATATAATGACAACACTAGAAGAATTAGGGCTTTTGAAAATGGACTTTTTAGGGCTAAGAACTCTTACAGTTATTGATGATGCGATAAAACTAGTAAAATACAATAGAAATATAGATGTTGAATTTGACAAAGATATGAACGATCCAAATGTATACAAATTATGGCAAGAGGGTAAATCATGTGGAATATTTCAGTTTGAAAGTCAAGGTATGACAAACTTTATGAAGGAACTAAAGCCAGACTGCTTAGAAGATATAATAGCCGGAGTTTCTTTATACAGACCTGGACCGATGGATCAAATACCAAGATATATAAAAAATAAAAAAGATCCAGAACATGCAGAATACACACATCCAGCATTAGAGCCAATTTTAAATGTAACATATGGATGTATGGTATATCAAGAACAAGTAATGCAAATAGTAAGAGATTTAGCAGGGTACTCATTAGGTAGAGCAGATTTAGTAAGACGTGCTATGGGAAAGAAAAAATTAGATGTAATGGCTAAAGAAAGAGAATACTTTATACATGGTCAAACAGATGATGAAGGTAATATTATCATACCAGGATGTATAAGAAATGGTATAGATGAAGTATCAGCAAACAAAATATTTGATGAAATGGCCGAATTTGCAAAATATGCATTTAATAAATCTCATGCTGCAGCATATGCAGTAGTATCCTATAGAACAGCATATTTAAAAGCATATTATCCAGAAGAATTTATGGCAGCAACATTAAATAGTTTTTTAGGAAATTTAGATAAAGTACCAGTTTATATAGATGAGTGTAAAAGATTAGGAATACAAATACTTAAACCAGATATTAATAAAAGTTATACAAAATTCACAGTAGATAATGGAAAAATAAGATTTGGATTAGGAAGTATAAAAAATGTAGGAATTGCAGCTGTTGATTCAATAGTTAAAGAGAGAAAAGAAAATGGCGATTTTAGTAGCTTTACAGATTTCTGTGAAAGAATGCAAGGAGAGGCTGTAAATAAAAAATGCATAGAAAGCTTAATAAGAGCAGGAACTTTTGATGAATTCAAAGAAAATAGAGCAACTTTACTTGCATCATTTGAAAATATATTAGATACAATTCAAGATACAAATAGAAAAAGTTTTTCTGGACAAGTTACAATGTTTGACTTAGGTCAAAGTAGTGAAGAAAATAATATAAATGAATTAAAATATAATTATACAGAACTTCCTGAATTATCTGAAAAAGAATTATTATTTATGGAAAAGGAGATGCTTGGTTTATATATTTCTGGACATCCACTTGAGAA
Source organism: uncultured Clostridia bacterium (assembly GCA_963557785.1). Classification (GTDB taxonomy): domain Bacteria; phylum Bacillota; class Clostridia; order TANB77; family CAG-508; genus Merdicola. The sequence continues at coordinate 84,836 of CAUWBF010000004.1, forward strand.
AATCAGGAGATTAATAGAAGAACAAACAAATATAAATACGATGCAAATGCATAGCATAAACGATAATGAAGAAATAGAAAATAAAAGACAAGAATTTGAAGATGGACAAAATGTAAGATATGCCGGAATAATTACTAGTGTAAAGAAAAAATATACAAAAAATAATAAAATAATGGCATTTGTAACTATAGAAGATTTATATGGAACAGCAGAAATAATTATATTTGAAAATTGTTATCAAAATTGTTCAAATATATTAATTGAAGACAATATAGTTTTAGTTGAAGGAAGACTAAGTATTAGAGAAGATGAAGAAACTAAAATTGTAGCAAGAGAAATCAAAGAATTAAAAGCAAAAAAGAGAACAGTATTAAATATAAATATTGATAACTTAGAAGAAACAGAAAAAAAGAAATTAAGGGGAGCAATTAAATACTTTTCTGGAGAAAAAAATAATATGCAAGTTCAAGTAACTGAAAATAGTGAAGCAAAATCTTGTGGAGCAATTTATTTGAATGATGAAATATTAGAAGAATTTAAAAGCTTAATTGGAGAAAATAGAGTTAACTTAATTGAAGTAGATTAATTTTAAAGAGAATATTACTAATTGTAATATTCTCTTTTTTAAAATATTAAATCCATTCTCCATATTTTTTAATATAAATTCTTTTTGCAAATAAAGCAACTACACAATAAAGAATAGGAACTAAAATTATTACTGATAAATATTGTATTGGCATTGCAACTAATCCTATAAAGCTTCCTAAAGGAGTAAATGGAACTAAAATAGCTATAATACTTAACAAAATAGATGTTACATATACCATTTTTGATGCATTACTTTGAATAAATGGTATTTTACTAGTTCTTATAATGTGCAATCCAACTAAGTTAGAAACAACACCATAAGAGAACCAAATTGTTTGGAAAAGGCTACTGTCAGGAAGTCTTAATCTAAATACAAACCATAATGTTGCAAAAACTATAAGATCAAAACATGAGCTTAATGGTCCCATAAAAGTCATAAAATGTTTTAAACTATTCATATCCCATTTTTTTGGACTACTTAAATAATCTGCATCAACATTATCAAAAGGAAGAGAAAGCTGACCAATATCATACAATAAACTTTGTACCAATAATTGAATTGGTGTTATAGGGAAGAAAGGTAATAGTATGCTTGCAATAAGAACAGATAAAACTTCTCCAAAATTAAAGCTTATTGCCATTTTTATATATTTTAATAAATTTGCAAAAGTTCTTCTACCTTCTGTTACACCATCTAATAAAACATTTAAATCTTTTTCTAATAGGATAATATCAGCCGTCTCTTTAGCTATGTCTACTGCAGTATCTACAGATATTCCAACATCTGAATTAGTAAGAGAAGGAGTATCGTTAATTCCGTCTCCCATATATCCAACAACATTTCCGCTTTCTTTAAGTAATCTTACAATTCTAGCTTTTTGGATAGGAGATAATTTAGTAAATACATTTACTTTTTTTAGTAATCTTGTTAAAGCAAGATCAGATAATTTATCTATTTCACTCCCAGTAACAAATTTAGGGGTTTTAATATTTACTTTTTTACATATAGATTCTGTAACTTCTGAATTATCACCAGTTAAAACAATAACTCTTACTCCAGCTTTATTTAGTTTTTCTACAGCTAATTTTGCAGTTTCTTTTGGAGGATCAAGAAAACCAATAAATCCTAGTAAAACCATATTATTTTCATCAGATACTTGGAAAGAATCAATATTTTCTATATCATTTTTTTGACATACTGCAACAACTCTCATTCCATCCTTATTTAACTTTTTAGATATATTTCTAATATTTTCTTTAATCGAATTAGTAATAGGAGAAACGGTTCCTTTGTAATCTACTAAAGAGCAAATACTTAATATTTCTTCAACAGCACCTTTAGTTATAAGTTGCTTTTTTATTCCATCTGTTACAACTACAGATAATCTTCTTCTAGTAAAATCAAATGGAATTTCATCAATTTTTGTATATTTATCTTTTAAATTTCCTAGGTTATTTTCTAATCCTCTGTTTATAACAGCTGTATCTATATTTCCTTTTAAACCAGTTTGAAAATATGAATTTAAAAAGGCATGCTTTAAAATTCTTATATCCTCATCACCTTTTATATCTAAATATTTTTCAAGGACAATTTTATCTTCTGTTAAAGTTCCTGTTTTATCTGTACATAAAATGTTCATAGCTCCAAGACTTTGTATAGAATCTAATTTTTTAACAATCGTTTTCTTTTTGGACATTCTAACGGCACCTTTTGATAAACTAGAAGATAATATAACAGGAAGTAAAAGTGGTGTTATTCCGATTGCAATAGCAACTGAAAAAGTGAAAGCTATTAATATGTCATGTTTCCAAGCATTTGCAATTAAAGTAATTGGTATAATAATGAGCATAAATCTGATTAATAGTTTACTTATATTAGAAATTCCCATTTCAAAGCTAGTTTTAGGTTTACCAAGAGTTAATGTATGAGCAACTTTACCAAAATAAGTATCGTCAGCAATTTTTATTACTGCACCTTTAGCAGAACCACTAATTACATTTGTACCCATAAAGCAAATTGTATCTAAATCTGTTATACTTTCGATTTCATCAATACTAGTAAGTTCAGATTTACTTAATTTTTTTACTGCATCAGATTCCCCAGTTATAGAGGACTGACCAACATATAAATCTTTTGATTCGATTATTCTTAAATCTGCAGGGACCATATCACCGGCAGATAAAATTACAATATCGCCAAGAGTTATTTCTTTATTTGGTATTTGTATTTTTTCTCCATTTCTTAATACGATTGTTGTAGTTGCAACCATTTCTTTTAATTTTTCAGCAGCTTTATTTGAACGATACTCCTCAAAGAATTCAAGTAAAGTACTAACTGCAACTAATATAACTATTACTATAATATTTGCAGGACTTGGATTTTCCGGTAAAATTATATCTGTATATATTAATATAAAAGATATACCTAAAAGAATTAAATTAAATGGACTAAAAAGGCTTCCAAAGAAATAATTATACCATTTTTTAGGCTTAGCCTGTTTTATTTCGTTTTTACCAAAACGAGATTGATTAGATATTGAATCAGCATATGTTAGACCATTGGAATCTAAATTGTTATTGGATATAAATTCTGAAACTGAAGATATGCAGTCGTCTCCATAGACTTCTCTTACATTTATATCTTCCTTTTTAATAGTTTTCATTATGTACAACCTTCTTTCTTTAGTATAAATATCAATAATAAGTATAACACTAATTATAAAAAATAAACAAAAAAATTAGGATAATTTAAATTATCCTAATAATATTTTACATATATCTTTAGTAGAGTATCTCTTCGAAAGAATACGAGCACGTATTTTCATTTCACGCATTTTATCTGGATTGCTAAAAATGCTTTGAAGAGTTTCTCTAATATCCATATCTTTTTTTAACCAAACTGCGACACCTTTTTTCTCAAGATAAGCAGCGTTTTCTTCTTCTTGACCAGGAATAGGATTTATAACAATAATTGGTACGCCAGATGCAATACTTTCTGTTGTTGTAAGTCCTCCCGGTTTTGTAACGACTAAATCTGAGATACTCATAAGTTCTGGAATTTCATTTGTATATTCAAGAATAGTAACGTTATTTTCTGTATGACTATCTTTTACAATGTCTTCAAATTTCTTTTTCATTTTAATATTTTTTCCAGATATTGCAACTATTTGAATATCATTAAAATCTGTTACAAAAGATCTTAATATATCTAAAGTACGACTTTTTCCTAAACCAAATTCTCCTCCACCAAAAAATAAGACAGTTCTTTTATTAGGTTCTAGTCCAAAATGTTTTAGTAATTCTTCTTTATCATAATGAATTAGAAATTTATTAGATAAAGGAATACCTGTAGAATATATTTTATTATTTGGTATACCTTCATCATGAAGAGCTTTTTTCATACCTTCATGAGCAACAAAAAAATAATCAACATATTCATTTCCAACTAACCATTGTTCATGTGGTGCATAATCTGTTAAAATAGTTGCTATTTTGCAATTTATTTTTTCTCTTTTCTTTAAAAAGCTACACATTTGATTTGAAAATGGATGTGTAGAAATAATTAGCTCTGGTTTTTTTTCTTCAATTAGTTTTTTTAATTTAACTGCCATAATCTTATTTGAAGAAGAACTTATTTGTGCAAGGGGACCTTTTTGAGATTTATAATAAACTCTACCCCAAGCCCAAGGTGCATTTTTTGCCATCTCTTTATAAGCAGTTGTTGTAACTTTTTCTATACCTTTATTAATATACTTCATACAATCTATAAGTTCAGCATCAACATCCGGATAATCTGAAGCAATATACTCTTTAATGGATTTTGCAGCTGATAAATGCCCGCCACCATATGAAGCATAGAATATTAATACTTTTCTCATTTTTATTCTCCTAAATAAAAGTTTTAAACATTGTATCATAAAAAAATGAATAAAAAAAGAAAAAATATACAAAATATGTTTAAAAGAAAATTTTAGGAGGAATTATGAAGAGAATAACACAAATATTTTTTCTTATTTTAATTTTTACCATATTATTAATATTACTAATTAATATCACTGGAAGCAATAATAATTCTTATGCTGCACAAACATCAGGAACTTCAGACATTCAACTTATGGCAAGAGCAATAAATGGTGAAGCAAGAGGAGAACCATATGAAGGACAAGTTGCAGTGGGTGCAGTTATTTTAAATAGAGTAAAAAGTTCAAAATTTCCAAATACTATTGCAGGAGTAATATATGAAAAAGGTGCTTTTACAGCAGTAAGCGATGGCCAAATAAATGTGCCAATAGCAGAAAATTCCACTGTATATAAAGCAGCAAGAGATGCGATGAACGGATGGGATCCAACAGGAGGAGCGATATATTATTTTAATCCAGATACTGCTACAAATAAATGGATCTGGTCAAGACCTTTAATAAAGACAATAGGTAAACATAGATTTTGTAGATAAAAAAGGAGAATAGATTTATGAATATTAAAGAAAAATTAATAGACTGGAAAAATAGATTAAAAGATACTCATATGCTTAGCGTAATAGTAGTACTATTTTCAATAATAGTTATATTAGGAGTATATGCATATAAAAAGCAAAGAGAATTTAGACAAGCCTCTGAAAACTCATATAATATGGCATTTTATGAATTGGTAGATTATGTACAAAATGTGGAAAACTATTTAGGAAAATCATTAATTTCCACAACTCCTGAACATGGAGCTGAAACATTAACTAGAGTATGGAGAGAAGCAAACTTAGCACAAGCATATTTAGCACAACTTCCAATAGAAAGTAATGAGCTAGAAAACACATCAAAATTTTTAAATCAAGTAAGTGATTATAGTTATTCATTATCCAGAAAGAATATATATAATGAATCTTTAAGCCAAGAAGATTTAGATAATTTAAAACAATTACATGATTATAGCGTAAATTTAGAGAATACGTTAACTCAATTATCAGAAGATATAAATAATGGAAGAATAAAATGGGGAGAATTAACTAAAAAAGGAACAACAGCTTTTGCAACTCAAGTAAGTAATATCTCAAAAGATAGTTTTAGTAATTTAGAAGAAACTTTTCACGAATATGCAGGTTTAATATATGATGGAGCTTTTTCAGAACATATAACAAAAGCTGAAAAAGTTGGTCTTACAGGAGATAATATTTCAGAAGAAGAAGCAAAAAATATAGCAAAAAATTTTATTGGAGAAAGTAATATAGAAGAAATAACAATGAATGGATTAAGTGAAAATACAGAAATGCCAACATATGATTTTGATATAAAATTAAAAGATAAAAATAAAGATGAAAATACTATGTCTTTATCTATAAGTCAAAAAGGTGGGCATATAGTATTTAGTAACTATAATAGAAAAGTAGAAGCGGAAACTATAGATTATAATAAAGCAAATGAATATGGAATTAATTATTTACAATCAAAAGGGTTTAATAATATGAAGGAAACATATTATTTAAAACAAGATGGAATTTTAACTATTAACTATGCATACAATCAAGATGGCGTAATTGCTTATCCAGATTTAATAAAAGTTAAAATTGCTTTAGATAATGGAGAAATATTAGGAATAGAAACAACAGGATATCTAAATTCACATATGACAAGAAAAAATACAACTCCAAAAATATCAAAAGAAGAAGCTAAAAAAACATTAAATAAAAACTTAAATATAGAATATGAAGGACTAGCAATAATTCCTACAGAATTTAAAACAGAAGTATTATGTTGGGAATTTAAAGGAAAAATTGATGATACAGAATTTTTAGTATATATAAATGCAGAAAATGGTAGAGAAGAAGATATTCTTACTATTGTAAATACACCGGATGGAGTTTTAACAATGTAAGAAAAAAATAGAAAAAAATCAAAAAATTGAAATAATAAAAAAATGCTATTAAGAAATAATAATTATTAAGGAAAATGATTAATATTATTTTTCTAATAATTTATTAGGAGGTGTATTATATGTCTAGAAATAGAAATATAATGTCACAAAATTTAAAAGAAGAAATAGCTAAAGAATTAGGAGTATATGAAACAGTAAAAAGAGATGGTGGATGGCAAAACGTTTCATCAAAAGACTGTGGTAATATAGTAACAAAAGCAATAGAGATAGCAAATAGAAACGTAAAATAGATTTCTACAATATGGCAAATTTGAAAAAATGCCTAATTTATGGTAAAATTAAAGTAATTTAATATTCTGGGGATATATTAAAAATAAAATGAATAGGAGACCAAGCAATATGAAAATAACAATACCAGATAACATTAAAAAATGGACGGAGCGGATAGCAGAAGAATATAAGCAAGTATATGAAGACATATGCGAAGCAAGGGCTACTACTAAAAAAATAAACGAAGAAACGTATTGGAAGATGGAAGTAGGTGATTTGACCTATGTGAATGCAGAATGTTACTTATTTCTTTCACAAGCAGTACAGCAATTTAGAGAAGAGATGGACGAACAAAATACAGAACTTTTCCAGGATTGCGATGAAGATACACTAAAAAGAAGAATTATCTTTAGGATAAAAGAGTATGCGGAATATCTGCCAGCTGAAAATTATAGTAGAGCAGACAAAGATGTAATTTGCGATGAAAAGCTTACAAAAGTTCTCAACCAAAAAAGATTTCCAAAGGGAGTAAAAAAAGAAGTAGAAGAATTGCTTTATTTTATCTCACAGAGGAAAACCGGCAGTTGGAGTGCTGAAGATCAGGATATTAAAAGAGCAATCTTTAAGTATGTTGAAAGCGAGGAAAAACTGTTAGAACTTTTGGAAGATCAAGAAAATATAGAACTTACACCTGGATACCGCAAAGCTTTTAAAGAAATTCGAGTGGTGTACCACGAAAAGAGCAAAAAAGAGCTGTATGAAGAAAGAGGAGTATTAAAACAGTATCAAGAGTTCTTACAAAAGAACCTTTGGAATGGTCATCTCCCTAACGAATTAGAGGTCTTTGACAAGTGGAACGACATTAAATGGACAGGAGTTTATTATGTTTTTATTCCAAAAATGAAAAAGTAGTATAAGAATAAAAAAAATCCCCAAAGAGCACATGAAACTCATGTGCTTTTTTAATTTTAAATTTAACTAAAATAAAGAAACTAGCTTTTTTATATATATTGAGTTATAATGCCAATTGAATTTAAATATTATATAAAAAAACAAAGAGGAGATTTTAGAATGAAAAAAGTTTTCATAAAAGATATTTTAAAGGTAACAAATGGAAAACTTCTAACTGGAAACTTAGAAGATGAATGTATAGATTTTTCAAAAGATACAAGAGAAATAAAAAAAGATGATACTTTTGTAGGAATTAAAGGAGAAAGATTTAATAGTAATTTATTATATAAAGATGCATTAGATAGAGGTGCAAAAACTTGTATATTACAAGATGTAGAAATTTCAAAAGAGGATTTAGAAAAATATAAAGATAAAAATATTATAATAGTAGATAATACAATAGAAGCTATAGGAAAAATTGCAGGATATAAAAGAAGTCTTTATAATATACCGGTTATAGCGGTTACTGGTAGTGTGGGAAAAACCAGTACTAAAGATATAATTGCAAGTGTTGTAGCCCAAAAATATAATGTTTTAAAAACACAAGGAAATCTTAACAATGATATAGGACTACCATTTACTATTTTGGGATTAAAAGAACATACAGCACTAGTTGTAGAAATGGGAATGAATCATTTTGGAGAAATAGATTATTTAACTAATATAGCAAAACCAACTGTTGCAGTTATTACAAATATTGGAACAACTCATATTGGAAATTTAGGATCAAGAGAAAATATTTTAAAAGCAAAACTAGAAATATTAAATGGCTTACAAGAAAATGGAACAGTTATTATAAATAATGATACAGACTTATTAAATAAATGGGCTAAAGCAGACATAAACTATAAAAAAATTACATATGGTATAGAAGAAAAATCTAATATCATGGCATTTAACACATTAGTAAAAGAAAGTTATAGTACTTATAATACAGTGATAAATGAAAGTAAATATGATATTGAAGTACCAATAAGCGGAAAACATTTTATATATAATAGTTTAAGTAGTATAGCTGTTGGAGTTGCTTTAGGTATAGATATGAATTTAATACAAAAAGGAATAAAAGAATTTGAACTTACAAAAAAAAGAATGGATCTACAAAAAATAAAAAATAATATTACAGTTATAAATGATTCATATAATGCAAGTTATGATTCTATGAAAGCAGCATTAGAATATTTAGGAGAAATAAAAGGGAATAAAAAAATTGCAGTTTTAGGGGATATGCTAGAACTAGGAGAATATTCAGAAAAATTACATAGACTTGTAGGAAAAGAAGTTGTTAAAAATAAAATAGATATTTTAATAACGATTGGAAAGCAAGCAAAATATATTGCAGAAGAAGCTAAAAAAGAAAATATGAATAAGAATATATTTTTATGTGCTACAAATAAAGAAGCATATGATATATTAAAAAACAAAATGGAGGAAAATGATATTATTTTACTTAAAGCATCAAATGCACTAAACTTGTCAGAGATATTAGAAATGCTAAAAAAATAAGGAGTGTTTTTAATGTTAAAAGTGGCAATCATTTTTGGAGGAATGTCCACCGAACATGATATTTCTATAATATCAGGAACATCTATACTAAAGAATATAGACAAAGAAAAATACGAAATTTTTCCAATTTATATAAACAAAAGCGGAAAATGGTTTAAATATAAAGAAGATATAAAAAATATAAAAGTATATCAAATTGGAGAACAATTAAAAAAATTAGAACAAATAGATAATGTAATGGAATACTTAAGTAAAATGGATTGCATTTTTCCTGTATTACATGGATTATATGGAGAAGATGGAACAATTCAAGGAATGTTTGAAATATTAAAAATACCATATGTAGGATGTAAAGTACTTAGTTCAAGTATCTCTATGGATAAAGCATATACAAAAATTATATTCGATAGAGCAAAACTGAAACAAGCAAGATATATTTATATAAAGAAAGTAGAAAATGACTTTATTTACATAGATAATTGTTTTAATGAAATTAAAATAAAAATAGAAAATTTAGTAAATATAATAACTCAAAAAATAAAATTTCCCTTATTTATAAAACCATCAAATTCTGGTTCATCTATAGGAGTTAATAAAGCAAATACAATAGATGAATTAATAAAAGCAATTAATTATGCCTCAAAATTCGATAATAAAATTCTAGTAGAGGAAGGAATTATTGGTAGAGAATTAGAATGTGCAGTAATAGGAAATGAAAACCTAGAAACTTCATGTGTTGGAGAAGTATTGTCAGCAGAAGAATTTTATTCATTTGATTCAAAATATAAGAATATAAAATCTATGACTGATATTCCAGCAAATATAAATAAAGAAGCGGAAGATAAAATTAGAAATATGGCTAAAAAAGCATTTAAGGCAGTAGATGGAAAAGGATTAGCAAGAGTAGATTTTTTTATAGAAAATAAGACTAGTGATATATATATAAATGAAATTAATACTATGCCAGGATTTACGAATATAAGCATGTACCCAAAGCTATTCGAATTTGGAGGAGTTAAATATGGCAATTTATTAGATAAACTAATTGAATTATCTCTTTCTTAAATAATATAGAAAATTAATAAATAATATAATATAATAATGTAGAAGTTAGTAATAAATATGGAGGAAAAAGATGGAATTAGAGGAAATAGTAAAAGATGTAAAAACACATATGTCAGAGAGAAGATATGCTCACTCTTTAGGAGTAATGAAAAGAATAGAAGAATTAGCAAAGATATATGGAGTTGATGTTGAAAAAGCAAAAAAAGTTGGAATAGCACATGATATTGCAAAAGAAATGACAAAGCAAGAATCATTAAAATATGCAGATGAAAATGATATAGAATTAGATGAAATAGAAAAAGAAATTCCATATTTATTACACGGGAAAATTGGCGCAGACATGGCAAAAAAATTATATAATTTTGATGAACAAATGCAAAAAGCAATAATTTATCACACAACAGGAAATCCAGAGATGGATATGTTAGCTAAGATATTATATGCGGCAGATAAAACAGAAGAAAACCGTAACTTCGCACAATATGATGTAGAATATGAAAGAAACTTAGCAAACACTAATATTGATGAGGCACTAATTTTTATGTTAGGAGAAACAATAAAGTTTGGAGTAGATACAAAAAAACTTATACATCCTAATAGTCTTAATACAAGAAATACTTTATTAATAAAAATTCAAAAATCACTTTAAAACCATAAATTTATGTGATATAATTTGTCTACCATGAAATTGGAGGATGTCAAATGATTTTCAAAGACTATTATAAGATACTAGACTTAGAAACTAGTAAGATAACAATGCAAGAATTAAAAATAGCATATCGTGAAGCTGCAAAAAAATATCATCCAGATGCAAATATAGGAGATAAAAATGCAGAAGAACGATTTAAAGATATAAATGAAGCATATAGAGTATTATCAGATGTTAGTTCAAAGAGAAAATATGATAGAATGTGGAATTCTCATGTTGGCAAAAAGAAAAAGGCATACGAAGAAAGTAAAAGAGAAAAAGATTCAATATTTAGTGACTTCTTTAAAATGTTTTTTGGAAATGTAGAAGAAAAAGAAGTTAAAGAAGAAAAAAGAACTACGAAATCTAAAAAAGTCCCTATAAAAGGTGAAAATATAGAAACTGAAATAAATATGTCTATAGCAGAAACTTTTTATGGCTGTGAGAAAAAAATATCATTAAGAACTGCACAAGGAGGAATGAAAACTTTTACTATAAAAGTGCCAGCTGGAATAAGAAACCAAGAAAAAATTAGGTTATTAGGGCAAGGAAAAGTAGGAATTAATGGTGGAAAAAACGGAGATTTATTTATTAAAATAAATATAGAAAATAATAAGAAATTCAGATTAAACGGAATAGATTTATACACAGACTTAAAATTAACACCTTGGGAAGCTGCATTAGGAACAAGAGCTACAGTAGAAACAATAAACGATACAGCCTCTGTATATGTTCCTAGAGGAATAGAAAGTGGAGAAATAATAAGAATTCCTGGAAAAGGATATAAAGACGGTAAAGGCGGTAGAGGAGACTTAGTTACAGAAGTTAAAATAATAGTTCCAAAAGAACTAACACCAGAAGAAAAAGAACTATATGAAAAACTAAGTGAAGTTTCTAAATTTAATCCAAGAGTATAAGTACATATATAATATAAGCATCATTTATAAAAAAAAGCACTATAAAGGTAACATAATAACTAAAAAATATTGACAATAATATGCAATTGCTGTATAATGTAAGTTAGTAGGTTTACAAAAGATAAGCAATGTATATTGTTGTAGAATGGGGTGTATTAAATATGTTCAGTTGGGAAGGTAAACATTTTAGCATAACCGATCCAAAAAATGTAAGCACAGTAGTGTATCAAATTAATGAAACAGAAAAAGAATTTCAAAATGGCTCTCCAAAGTATACAGTTACAAGACTAGATTATACAGAAGAGTTTAATGGCGATTTAAAAAAGAAAACATTTTACATCGATAATCCATCTGATGAGAAAGACGAATTAGTTATTTTATCATTTGGAAAAGAAAAAGTGGTTATTAATATGGCCGTGTTACAAGATGATAAAGTAACAGTGGCAAAAAAACCAGTGCCATTTAAATTCAATACTTTGTATTCAGAAAATGAATCAGAATATAAGGAATTTAAATACACACCAAACTTAAAAAGACCTATATCTATTATAGATCCAGAAACAACAGAAGAAATAAAACCAGTTTTGTACTTTGATGAAAAGACAAACGAAATAAAAGGAAAATGCAAATTAAAAGCACATAAGTCTTATTTTGCGTTCGAAATTAGAGATAAAAAGGATATTAATAATTAGATTAAGAGAGGAGAAATCTTAATATGATGAATACTACAAATGTAGAATCAAATAGTATGGCGAAAGGACCCGTGTTCCTAGACATTGATTTAAGTCAAAACTTAGTAATGAGTGCAGGAGAATTTACAACAGATCGTTTTGAAGAATTTGGTGTACAAGAAATAGGTCAAATTCAAAGTACTCACAATATAATAGACGACAATATGGTTGGATTTAGAATTGTAGAAGAAGGAAAAAGTAAAAAAGTAGAAAAGATAGATCCAAATGAAATTGCACAACTAATGAAAGTACTAGAAGAATCAGATAAAAAAATGAGTATGCCAATAAAACAATCAGAAATAGATTTAATAGAAAAACAAACTGGATACAAACTAGTAATAAAAGATAAATCATTAATTGTAGATGATATTCAAGAAAGATAAACTATACACATAAGAAAAGGTGATAGAATTGGGTTATAAATTTAAAAAAGCTGTAGAGAAAAATAAAAAATATTTTCTAATGTTTGGAATACTATGGCTATTATTAGTCATAGTATTTGTTGCGCCAATGGCTTGTTCGATTAAAGAAGCAGTAGTACTGGGAGAAACCGGGACTAATGTATTCTCTTTCGAACAATTTTTTCTTTCTATAGGAGAAAATATTACAAAACCATTTAATAGTTTAGGAAAAGCTTTTGGAGAAGGATATATATCAACATTTGGAAAAGGATTTTTATATTTTTCACTTGCATATTTAATATTAGTAATATTTGGAATTTTAAGAGCAACTCCAAAAACAGAATATGCAGATATAGAACATGGATCAAGTGATTGGTCAGAAAATGGTGAACAATATAGAGTATTAAGCAAAAAATCAGGATTAATCTTAGCAGAAGATAATTATTTACCATTAGATAAAATGGGAAATATAAATACTTTAATAGTTGGACGGATCAGGTTCTGGTAAATCTTCAGCATATTCTATACCAAATGCATATCAATGTTTAGGATCATACATATTTACAGATCCAAAGGGTGAATTATATGATAAAACTGCAGGATATTTAAAATCTAAGGGATACGATATAAAAGTGCTTAACCTAGTACATCCACAATATAGTGATGGATACAATCCTTTAATGCATATATCTAGTGAAATAGATGTTGATGTTATTGCAAATACAATAGTAAAAGGTCAAGCAGCGGAAGGAAAATCAGATCCATATTGGGATGATATGGCAGAAATGTTACTAAAATCATTAATATATTATTTAATAGCAACAAGACCAGAAGAAGAACAAAACCTAGCTAGCTGTGCAGAACTTGTAAGAGCTGCAAATACAAATGGAGGAAGTAACTTATTAACAGATTTAATAAATCAATTATCTTACGACCATCCAGCTAGAATGTACTATAAATCTATTGAAATAGCACCAGAAAAAACATATGGTTCAATTTTAAGTACATTACAATCAAAACTTGGAAAATTTGATTCAAAAGAAATTGCAGAACTAACTTCAACAGATACGATAAACTTCCAAGATATAGGAAAGAAGAAAACAGCTGTATATGTAATATCTTCAGATACTCACACAGCATACGATTTCTTACTAACAATATTCTTCTCTCAAATGATACAACAATTATATGACTATGCAGATAATGTTGGTGGTAGATTACCAGAAAGAACATTCTTTATATTAGATGAGTTTGCTAATATAGGAAAAATCCCAGATTTCGATAAAAAAATATCAACAAGTAGAAGTAGAGGAATTTCATTTAGTGTTATATTACAAAACTTAGACCAATTGGAAGCCGTATATGAAAAATCACATGAAACAATTATTGGTAACTGTGATACACACGTATTTTTAGGAAGTAACTCTCAAAAAACAGTTGAATATTTCTCAAAGGCTCTAGGTGAGAAAACAATATCAAGAGATAGCGTTTCTATAAATAGAGATAAAGATAACTGGAAACAAGGAAAGAGCGTATCAGATCAAATAATGGCAAGAGCACTTCTTACACCAGATGAATTAAGAAGATTTGATAATGATTATTGTATAATTTTTGAAAAAGGTATTAAGCCTGTAAAAGCACATAAATATTATTATTTCAAAAAACCAATGGTTAGAGAACTAAAAGCAACAGCAATAAGTCATAATGATATAGGAGATATAGATAGAGGAACATGGAGAAAATTTAATCCTCGTCAACCATATGTAGAAGGACAAGAAGATAAGCCTGTACAAGACTTAAAAGTTGAATCTTTAGATGATTTATTTGAAGAACCAAATAAAGTTCCTGAAAAACAGGAAGTAAAACCAGTAGAAAATAAACCAATGGAAGAACCAAAATTAGATTTATCAGCACCAATGTTACCACAAGATGACGAAGAAGAATTAAAAGCTAGTGATATTCAAAAAGAACTAGAAGCAAAATTAGACGAAATATTTGGACCACTTGATGATTCAGAATAAAATAGAAAATGACTAAATTAATTTAGTCATTTTTTTATTAGCAAAATATAAAACAAATGTTTTAAAAATTATTGACTATAGAGTACAAAAACTATATAATTTTATATACCAAATAATAATTAAGGAGAAATAAAATGAAATTTGTTCATATAGCAGACTTGCATTTTGATAGTCCATTTACGACCTTAAATAGAATAGAAAACCTTTCTAATATTCGCAGATTAGAGCAAAGAGAGGCTTTAAGAAACGTAATAGAATATATTAAAGAAAATAATATAGAATATTTATTTATTGCAGGAGATTTATACGAACACGAATATGTAAGACAAAGTACTATAGAATATATAAATAATTTATTTAAAGAAGTACCAAATACAAAAATATTTATTGTACCTGGAAACCATGATCCATATTTAATAAATTCGTATTACTCAAAATATTCTTGGAGCGATAATGTTCACATTTTCGATGGGAAAATTTCAAAAATAAGCTTGAAAGAATGCGATATTTATGGAGTAGGTTTTGAAGATTTCTATTGTAAAAATTCTATGATAGAAAATATCAAGATAGAAGATAACGAAAAAATAAATATATTAATAACACATGGGAGTTTAGATGCAAGTGAGAAGAATGAAGAGGATTATTTTAATTATAATCCTATAAAAAATACTAAATTAAAAGAGTTAAATTTTGATTATGTTGCTTTAGGACATATTCATAAAAACAATTTTTCAAAAGATGGAAGAATTATTTATCCAGGTTCACTAATATCATTTGGATTTGATGAACTAGGAAAACATGGAATGGTTGTAGGAGAAATATCAAAAGATAATATAAATCTTGAATTTAAAGTAATAGATAATAGAGAATTCATAAACCAAGAAATAAATGTAACTGAAATACTTTCAGAAGAAGAGTTAGTAGAAAAAATAAATAAGATTCAACAGCTTAAAAGTGAATTATATAAAATAATTTTAGTGGGCAATAAAAATTTTGAAATCGATGTAAATCATATAAGCAAACTAATACAAAATGATTGTATTATAAAAATAAAAGATGAAACAAAAGTAAAATATGACTTAAATGAAATATCAAATGAATATGACCTAAGAGGAATATTTGTAAAATTAATGTTAGAAAAAATGAAAAACACAGAATCAAAAGAAGAAAAAGAAATTATAAAAAAAGCGATAGAAATTGGAATAGATGCACTAGAAGGATAGGTGAAAAAATGAAAATACATAACATTAAAATAAATGGATATGGAAGTATAAAAAATAAAGAAATAAACTTAAATGACAAAATAAATATAATTTATGGAAAAAACGAAAGTGGTAAATCTACTATATTTAAATTCATATTAAATATGTTATATGGTGCATCAAAAAATAAAAAAGGAAAAGATATTTCTGATTTTGATAAATATAAACCATGGTATACAGAAGAATTTTCAGGAAGAATAGAATATAGTTTAGATAACGGTGAATTTTATAATGTATATAGAGAATTTAAGAAAAAATCTCCAATTATATACAATAAAAATGGAGAGGATATAACTAATAAGTATATAGTAGATAAAAACAATGGAAATCAATTTTTCTATGATCAAACTAATATTGATGAAGAACTATTTTTATCAAGTACTGCTGTTATGCAACAAGAGGTAGAAATAGATAGTCAAAATAAAAATGCAATAATACAAAAATTATCTAATTTAGCAGGAAGTGGAAATGATAATATTTCCTATAAAAAATGTATTGATAAATTAAACAAAAAGCAATTAATAGAAATTGGAACAGAAAGAAGTCAAGATAGACCAATAAATAAAGTAAATAATTTATTAGAAGCGTTAAAAAATGATAAAAGAGAATTAAAATTATATCAAGATGAAAAATATGAGATAGAAGAAAATATAGGTAATATAAAAGAACAAATCGAAATAGAAGAAGCAGAGCTAGAAAATTTAAAAGAAACAGTTAAATTAAAACAGAAATTAGATTTAGAAGAAGAAAAAATAAGAATAAATGAACAAATAAATGAAAGTAATAAACTTGAAATTCAGGAAATTGAAAAAGAAAAAGAAAAAAAAGAAGAAGAACTTTTAAAACTTAGAGAAAATAAAGATATAAAAATAAACAAAAAAATGTATTTTATTACTTTAATTATTCTATTAATAGTTAACGTTTTATTAATTATATTATTAGAAAGCAACTTGAAATTCTTATCACTAATATCTATTTTAATATGGGTATTAGCATATGCATTTAACATAAATAATAAGAAAATGAAGGCTAGAAAAGAAAACAAAAAAGAGATAGATAAAAAGAAAGATGAAATAAACAAAATAGATAGTAAGCTTGATATTTTAAGAAAAAATGCGGACAATGTGGATTTAGAAATAGAACAAATAAGAAATAAAATAAATCTAGAAATTATAAATAAATCAAATATTAAAGAGTCACAAATAAAATTAGAAGAAAAAGTAGAAAAATTAAATAGTTTAAAAATTAAACTACATAGTATAGAATTAGATAAAAATAATATATTCCCTAAATTAGATATGTTATCTAATATTGAAGAAAAAATAGAAGCATTAGAAGAAGAAAAAGAATATTTAGAAGAAAAAAATAAAAGCATAGAACTTGCAAAAGAAGTATTGCAAGATGCATATAAAATAATGAGAGAAAACGTTACACCTAAATTTTCAAATAATTTATCTAATATAATTTCTAAAATATCAAATGGAAAATATAGCAATATTAAAATAACAGAAGAAAATAATATAATTGTAGAATTAGAAAGTGGAAAATATATACCAGTAGAATTATTAAGTACTGGAACAATAGATCAGCTTTATTTAGCATTTAGAATAGCTATTATAAAAGAAATTACAGGTGAAAATATACCAATTATTTTAGATGAATCATTTGCATATTACGATAATAATAGGCTAAAGAATATGTTAGAATATATTTCAAACAATATAGAAAATCAGGTTATAATTTTAACCTGTACAGATAGAGAAAAAAATATATTAGAACATACAAATATTAAATATAACTATATAAACTTATCAAATGACTTGTAATTTTCGACAATATATAATAAAATTATGAACATAAAAGTAAATATAAGAAGACAAAAGAAAAAATAGATAATAAATATATCACAAATTGTAAAAAACTTTTTTATAATTAGAACCCTAAAGTGACAAAAAAATTAATAAGCTTGTACTAAAATTGGTTTTAATATAAAAAAGCAAGAGGTGGTAAAGGATGTTTCAAAATATAAATAGCGATGCCGAAGAAATAATAGAAGATGTACAATCAAATGAAAAGAAAAATAAAATACTTCAAAATGCATTTTCTAAACAAAATATAATACTATACATTATTTCATTTATGATTTCAACAGTTGGAATTAGTACAGATATTGCGCCTTTTGCAATATCTGTACTTGCTAGTTGCCTAAGTAACTCAATTCCAATAGGAATAGTATATGTTTTAACATGTATAGGAACACTTATAGGACTTGGAACAGATCAGTTTTTACTATACATTTTAACAAGTCTTGTTTTTGTTGGAATAGTTATGATAAAAAGACCAGACTATGATGAAAATGGACGAGTTAAATTAACAGTTAGATTAGCGATTGCTTGTCTTGTAGTAAAATTAGGAGGTTTATTATTTAATGAATTTTTAGTATATGACTTATTACAAGGCATAATGTATACAATATCAGCATGTGTATTTTATAAAATATTTACAGGTTCTATAAACGTAATTAAAGATTTCAAAATAAAACAAGCCTTTTCAGTAGAAGAAGTTATTGGAGCTAGTTTAATAATAGCTATTGCAGTGGCAGGATTTAAAGATATAACAATATTTAATTATTCAGTAAAAAATATATTAAGCATACTAATTGTATTAATATTAGGTTGGCAAAACGGAGTCTTAATTGGAGCTACTTCAGGAATTACAATAGGTGTTGTATTAGGAATAATAGGACAGGGAGATATTATGCAGGTGGCAGCATATGCAATTTCAGGAATGATAGCAGGATTACTAAATAGACTTGGAAAACCAGGTGTCATAGCAGGATTCTTAATAGGAAATGGAGTACTTTCATATGTTGCAACAGGAAATGCTATTTCTATAATTATGATTCAAGAAATATTAATAGCATCAATAGGATTACTTGCAGTACCAAAGAAAGTAAAAATAAACATTGAAGATATGTTTGATAAAACGAAATATTTACCAAAAGCTCCAGAAAAAAGAATAGAGCAAAATGAAGAAACAATATATAAATTAAATAATGTTTCAGAAGCAATATCAGAGATAGCAAAATCATATAAGGAAGTTGCAGCTACAGTACTAGAAGAAGATGAAATTAATCTAGAAGAAAATAAAGAGAAATTTATAGATGAGTTTAAAAATAGTATTGTAGATATGGAAAACAACATTTTATATGAAGATCTAATAGATGATACAAGCTCTATCTTGGAAGACATATTTATATATATGATTAGCAAAGAAATAATAGATAGAAAAGGATTATTAGAGATACTAGAAAATCATAATAACTACATATTAGGATTAGAAGACGATAATATTGGAAAACAAATAAATGAAGATATAGATAACATCATAAAAGCAATAAACAATGCATATAGAATTAGTAAAATTAATTTTATCTGGAAAAAGAAGATAGACGAAAATAAAAGAACAATGGGAGATCAATTAGACGGAATATCAAAAACAATTTCATCTATAGCAAATAATATAGCAAAAAAAGAACCAGAAAATAAAGAAAAAGAAATAGAAAAACTATTAGAGCAAAAGGGAATAAATGTAATTTCAGTTAAGGTGAATGAAGAATCTAATAGAAGGAAAGAAATAGAAGTACAAACAAAAATATGTGACACAGATAAAATTGAGGAATGCAATTCAGAAAAAATACAAAAAGTATTATCTAAGCTATATAATGAAGAAATAGTATTAGAAAAAAATACATGTCCATTAAGTAATAATATAATAATCGATGAAAAAGATTATTGCTATTTTAAATTTGTAAGTAAAGATACATATTCAATAAAGATAGGGATAGCAAAAGCAACTAAAAATGATAGTAAAATATCAGGGGATAGTAGCATAAGAGTAAAACTAGATGATGGAAAGCATTTAATAGCTATAAGTGATGGAATGGGGTCAGGTCCAGAAGCTAAGAAAAATAGTAAACTAGCAGTTCAAATGCTTAAAAAACTATTAATATCAGGATTTGATAAACAAACTTCTATAGAATTAATAAACTCTAGTATGTGTCTAAATACATCTGAAGATTCATATGCAACATTAGATATAGCAATTTTAGATTTATATAAAGGAAATATAGAATTCATAAAAAATGGTGCAGCACCAACATACATAAAAAATAAAAAGAACGTAAATCTAATAAAAAGTGAATCATTACCAACTGGAATTATAAACGATATAGATTTAACGGTATATGATAAAGATATAGAAAATAATGATATTCTAGTTATGTGTAGTGATGGAATAATAGAATCAAACAAAGAATATGACAACAAAGAATTATGGCTAAAATTCTTATTAGAAGATATGGAAACTGAAGATCCACAAAAGATGTCAGAAATTATTTTAAATGAAGCAGTTGATAATAACTACGGAATGCCAAAAGATGATATGACAGTTATAGTATTAAAATTTGAAAAGCAAAAAGTATAGAATAATGTCGATTTATTCCATTTGACATTAGATTTTAAATATAGTATACTATTTTTAGATAAAGCAATTTAATAATCAAATTATAGTTACACAAAAAAGACTAGGGGTGCTTTCCCTAGTCTTTTTCTTTAATCATTAAATTCCTTTAATATGTAAAGAATTATTAGCATTGATAGCAATTTAATAATCTTTTTCATATTATATTAACACCTCCTTTCTAGTTTATTACCGAAAGGCTACTAAATCATATATTATGTATACATTGGTTTCAAGTTAATATATTGCATTTTGTGTATTTTCGTATACCAATTTTCGTCAATAAATTGCAACAAAATAAATAGACATTATTTTATATTGTAATTATAAATTTTTTATGGTATATTATGATTGTAAAATTGGATACTCTTACGGAGGGAAGTTTAATATGAGTAGAGGAAGAAGATATAATAATGAATCAAAAATAAATATTAAGAAAGTAATAGCTGTAATAGTGGTTATACTAGTAGCTATAATGTTTGTTGCAGTAATAAAAACATTATTTACTAAGAGTAAAGAGGCAAAGGTATCAAATACCAATTATTTTACAGCATATTTAGATAATAAATATGGAGTAATAAATTCAGAAGGACAAGTAGTAATCGAACCTTCATATGCTGAATATATAGTTATTCCAAATGCAAAAAAAGATATATTTATTTGCACATATGATGTAAATTATTCAACTGGTGAATATAAAACAAAAGCACTAAACGCAAATAATGATGAGATATTCACACAATATGAAAAAATAGAAGCATTAGAAAATTATGATAAAAATCAAAGTGTTTACTATGAAAATAATGCAATAAAAGTTAAAAAAGATGGAAAATATGGAATTATAAACATTGATGGAAAAGAAATATTACCATGTGAATATGATGAAATAAAAACATTAAAAGGTTTAGAAAACAGCATTTTAGTATATAAAGATGGCAATATGGGATTAGTAGATAGCAAGGGAAATAAAGTAATAAAAGCAGAATATACAAATATTTTACCAATAGAAGATGACTATAAATTAGGATATATAACAGTAGACTCAAATAATAAATATGGAGTAGTAGACTGTAATAATACAAAAGTTTTAAATAACAAATATGAGGATATTAAACCAATAAGTGGTAATGGAAATTATGTAGTAAAAGAAAACGGAAAATATAAATTAATCAAAAAAGATGAAACAGTACTTATAGAAAATAAATTTGATGATGCAATAAAAATAAAAAATGATAAAATAATTATTAAATCTGGCAATAAATATGGTGTATTAAACACAGCAGGAGAAGTAATACTTGATGCAAAATATGATGAAATTAAATTTGCATATTTAGACACATATATAGTAAAAGAAAATGGAAAATATGGCGTTATAAATAAAGATAAAAAAATGGTTATTGAAGAAAAATATTCATCTATGAACTATATTGAAGAAGCAGACTTTATTGAAGCATCAGAAGATGGAATATATTCAGATATAATAGGAAATGATTATGAAGTAAAAATTACAGGAATTGTTTCTGAACTAAATAAAGATGCTGGATATATAAGAATAAACATAAATAATGAATATAAATATTATAATTTCAAATGTGAAGAAAAAAATAGTACAGAAATAATGACGACAAATACATTATTCTTAGTAAAAAAAGATAGCAAATACGGATATACAGATAAAGCTGGAAATATAGTAATAGAATGCATATATGATGATGCAACAGAGCAAAATAAATTTGGATATGTAGCAGTAAAAAAGGATGGTAAATGGGGTTCATTCGATAAAAATGGAAATAAAGTAGCCGAAATAGATAGAGTTTTAGATAATAATTTAAAGATAGACTTTATAGGTGAATGGAATTTAACAGAAGATACAAATATGAATTGTTATACAAAATAATAAATTTAGCAAAGAAGGAATAAAAATGGAACTAAAGACAAGATATCAATATACATATTTCATATATCCTTATATTATTGAAAATAAGCAATATAAGGAATATATTGCAAGTTTAATAAAAAATAAAAACTGTGAATTAAAAGTATTTGATAAAGATAAAGATTTAGAAATATACTCATACTTTTTACCAAAGTTGAGAAAATATATATTTCCTACTTTTGATGCAAAAATTAATAAATCTAAGATAAATGCATCAAAACTAGCAAAGCAAACATGTTGCATATTTGAATATAGATTAAAAGAAGATATACAAGGAAAAGCAGGAAAAGAATCAAGTGGAATATTCTTCGATATAAAAAATATAGAAATTATTTGTTTTAATACAGGAATATGTTTTTTAAGTATAAAAACTAATGTAGAAGATAGTAAAGAATTTCAAAATATATTAAATTTTAATTATAAATTTAGAAATATTAAAGCCAAAAAAATGGCCAGAAAGCAATTTGAAAATATAAAAGTACAATCAAATAACTTTGATGATATAAAGAAATTTACAGATTTAGTAGATGATTTAACTTTACATAGTAAAGCAGCAAGTGAACTTAATATAGATATTGAAAAATTCTTTACATATTCATATACATGCTTAGAACAAGAAAATTGGAATTCAAATAATCCATTTTCTAATATAGAGCATGAATTTTATAAATATTGTAATGTGTTACCAAGTGTATACAATCTAAATTTAGATAAGATAAATAAAAATGAAGATATAGAAATCATATCTAAATGGGAATATATAAAAATTGGATTTTCTAAAACAGGAACATGCTTGCTTACATCTGCAATAGATACATACAATTATACAAAATTACCTTTCAATTTCGAAAGAAAATATTTATACCAATATATATTCTTACTATACAAAAAAATATATTTGAATAAGATAAACTATGATTATAGAAACGAAAGAGATTCATCAAAATTACGTAGAAAATTTTTAAATTTCACACAAAATATTTGGATATATGAAATTACCAATAATGATATTGGAAGCCTAATGTATAAAAATTGGGCAAAGGTGCTAGAATTAGATAAAACATATTTAAATATAAAGAACGAATATGATCTTATTTATAAAGAAAGCAATTTAGATAAAACTAGTAAAATAAATAGAACTATTTTGTTAGGACTAGTTGTATTATTAATAATAAATATATTAAATATTATATTTTAGAAGGAGATAAGAGCGTAATGCAGGTATTATGCGGAACAGATATTATTGAAATATCTAGAATTAAAGCAGCAATACAAAAGGAAAATACAGATTTTATAAACAGAATATATACAGAAAAAGAAATAGAATATTGTGAAAGTAAAAATGAAAACAAATATGAACATTATGCAGCAAGATTTGCAGCAAAAGAGGCAATATTTAAAGCTATTTCGCAATTATTAGATAATAAATATGATATAGCATGGAAAAATATAGAAATATTAAATACAGAGGATTTAAAACCAATAGTAAACTTTCTAGATTTTGAAATAAAAGGTATTAATAATATTGATATAAGTATTTCTCATTGCAAAGAGTATGCTATAGCAATGGTAACTGTAAGTATTTAAGGAGAGAATATGAAACTATTTGATACACATGCGCATTATAATGATGAAAAATTTGATGAAGACAGAGATGAAATAATTAAAAGTATATATGATTCAGGAGTAACAAAATTTATAACGGCAGGATATAGCTTAGAATCATCTAAAAAAGCTATAGAAATATCAAAGAAATATGAATATATTTATACAATAATAGGAGTCTCACCAAACGATATTCCTGAAGATGAACAAGCCATAAAAGAACAAATAAAGGAATTAGAAAAATTATATAAAAATAATGAAAAAGTAGTTGCAATAGGAGAAATAGGACTAGATTATTATTGGAATAAAGATAATAGTAAATTACAAAAAGTAGCTTTTATAGAACAAATAAACTTAGCAAATAAGTTAGAATTACCAATAGTAATTCATACAAGAGAAGCAGTGCAAGATACATTAGATATATTAAAGAAAAATAATGTAAATAAAAAAGGAATATTTCACTGTTGTCCGTTAAATAGAGAGCTAGTAAAAGAGGCATTAAAACTTGGATTTTATATTTCATTTGCAGGTCCAATAACATTTAAGAATTCAAAAAATGCTAATGAGATAATAGAAATGGTTCCAGAAGATAGGATTCTTATAGAAACAGATAGCCCATATTTATCACCAGAACCCAATAGAGGAAAAAGAAATGACTCTAGAAATGTAAAATATATGGCTCAAAAAATTGCAGATGTAAAAAGAATAGATATTGAAGAAATAGCAAAAATAACATATGAAAATGCAAAAAATATATTTAATATAAAATAAAAAGGTATAACATTTATGTGTTATACCTTTTTATATAATACTATTTAATATTTCTTAAAGCCTCAATTCTATCCTCTATAGGTGGATGAGTTGAAAATAAATTAGACATACTTTTTTTCTTGTCCTTAAAAGGATTTGCAATATACATATTCTCAGTAGCTGTATTTGCATATTTAAGCTCATTTGTATCGCCACTTATTTTTTCTAAAGCAGAAATTAATCCATCTGGATTCCTTGTAAATTCAACAGCGGTAGCGTCTGCTAAATACTCTCTTTTTCTAGATATTGCAAGTTGCATCAATTTTCCAAAAAGAGGAGCTAATATTAAACAAATTAGTCCAATTATCATAAGAATAGGATTACCTTTATTATCATCATCATCGTGTCTTCTTATAAAAACTCTAGAGAAAAAGTCTGATAAAATTACCACAAAACCGACCATAACAGTAACAATTGAAGAAAGTAAAATATCATAATTTTTAATATGACTTAATTCATGAGCAACTACACCCTCAAGCTCATAATATGATAATTTATTAAGTAAAGCAGATGTAACGCATATTACAGAATGCTCTGGATTTCTACCAGTAGCAAAAGCATTTAATTGATTATCATCTATAATATAAAGTTTAGGTTTATACTTTAAACCTGCTGATACCATTAAACCATCTAATATATTAACCAATTGTCTATTTTCTTCTTCAGTTGCAGGTCTTGCATTATTTAAACTTAAAATTATTTTATCGCTAAAATAATAAGAACCAAATGTAGATAAAATAGCAAATGTTAATGCAATTATAATTGATATATATCCTAAATCAAAATACATACATATATAGTATAAAATTAATGTTATCATAATAAGAAAAAGACTAACTATAAGTCCAGATTTAATTTTATTCTTTTTTATATCTTGAAACAATTCCTTCACCAACCTTTTAATTTAAAAATTAAAGATTTCTTATAAATTATAAGAAATCTTTAACATTTAGCTATAATTATTTATTAAAATCTACTTTAACATTTTTTCTAGCTTCTGCATCTTCAACTTCAAATAATTCACGAGGTTTAAAATTAAACATATTAGCTACAATATTTGAAGGGAAAAGCTCTAATTTTGTATTATACATTGTTACACTATCATTATAAAATTGTCTTGAGAAAGAAATCTTATTTTCTGTGTTTCTTAATTCTTCTTGTAATTCAGAAAAGTTTTGATTTGCCTTTAATTCTGGGTAAGCTTCTGAAACAGCCATTAATCTTGAAAGAGTACCAGATAATTGATTATCTAAGTTAGCTTTTTCAGCTACAGTAGAAGCATTTGCCCAAGAAGTTCTAAGTTCAGCAATTTTTGCAAATGTATCTTCTTCATGGTTCATATAACCTTTTACTGTTTCAACCAAATTTGGAATTAAATCAAATCTTCTTTGTAATTGAACATCGATTTGACTCCAAGAATTTTCAACTTTTTTTCTTAATGTAACTAAGCTGTTATAAACACCTATAACGAATAATGCAATTAATATAACAATTGCTAATATAATCCATCCGATCATGTTAATCCTCCTTATATATGTATTATATAAAATATATTATCATATATTAATATTATATACAATAAATTTGTGAATAAACTGTGAAAAAAACATGTATAAAATTTAAAAATTTTACAAAAAATATCATAATTAAGGTACAAGCTGCATATACATATAATATAGAAAAAAAAATGGCTTAAAGTAGCTATTTTTAAGAAATTTGACAAATTTTACCTTATATAGTATAATTATATGTGTTGCTTAAGGGAGGTAATTATGATAATTAATAATGACGAAGAAAAAGCATCAATTTCGGTACGAAAAATAATAGGAATATTCTTATTAATAGTATTTTTATCTGGAATATGTGTTTTAGCAACAAATACACAAGTAAGTACAGTAAAAATAGTACTTTCAAGCGATTACGAAATCGATGTAATGACTTCAAAAACTAAGGTATCAGAAATATTAGATGAAAAACATATAATATTGCTACCAGACGAAAAAGTAACCCCAAGTTTAGATGAAGAAATAACAGATTCTAAAAAAATTGTAATATCAAAATTATCAGATAATGAAGAAATTATACAATTAGCTGAAAATAATACAGATTTATCTATGGATAGTATATTACAATATTATAATTCTATAACAGAAAAAATTATAGTTGAAGAAGTAGCAATACCATACGAAACAATAACAAAAGATGCTTCAAGTGGTAGTTCAGAAACTAGAGATAGAGTATTACAACAAGGTCAAGACGGTTTAAAACAAGTTACTTATAAAGTAAAATACCAAAATGATATAGAGATTGAAAAAATTGAAATAAGCTCTACAGTTATTAAAGAGCCTGTAAACAAAATAATTCAAGTACAAAAAGTAACATCAAGATCAAGTTCATCAAGAACAGCAGGAAGTGTTGTATCTTATGGAAACGGAAGATGGAGCTATTCAGCAAGTGAAATGGATTTAATATGTGCAATTACAGCACAAGAATGTAGTTCAAGCTATACTGGTGCATTAGCTGTTATTACAACAGCATGTAACAGAGCTGAAAAAAAAGGAACAGATCCATTAACAGAATATAAAGCAAAAGGACAATTCTGTTACTCTATAGATAGTCATTGGAAAAGAAGATTAAACGGAAATTATGCATCATATGTACAACAAGCTGTTACAGATGCATTAAACGGAAAAAGAAACCATAGCTATTATTCATTTAGAGCAGCAGGAACACATTCAGGAAAAGTTATTGGGGGAAACGTATATTTTTAGAAAATTAATGAAGATATAGCATTTTTTGCTATATCTTTTTTATATATTAAAAACAATAAAAATATAGTATTTCAAGCAATTTTATGGTATAATAGTATTGTAGTGCAAAGGAGGTTTATGTAATGTCTAAAGAAGAAAAATTTGAATTTGATATAGCAAATTTAAAGAAAGATTTAGCAATAGAAGATATGAATGTAAATAATGAAGATATAGAATTACTAAAAAGATATCATGATAAAGAAATAACAATGTCTGAAATGATTAATATAATCAAAAAATCAGTAGGACTAGGAGTGTAATATGAGTGATTTATACGAAGCTAGAAATTCAATTTATTGTTATAAAGATAGTAATATATTAAAAAATAAGTTTAACATTATAGAAAATAGTTTATTAGAAGAAGTTGAAAGAAAGATAGTTATAGCAAAATTGTATGAATTACGCCAAAATAATAAAATAGGAAATTTTGATATAGAACATCTTGTAGGTATACATAGATTTTTATTCGAAGATATATATCCATTTGCAGGATTATTTAGAAGTGAAAATATAGCAAAAGGAAATTTTAGTTTTGCCGAATGGAAATATATAGAAAGTGAATTAAAAATTTTATTAGACAAATTAAAAAATCAAAATTACTTAGCTAATTTAGATAAAAAAGAAATGTCAAAACAGTTAGCATATTATATGTCAGAGTTAAATGTGTTACATCCATTTCGTGAAGGAAATGGTAGAACTATAAGAGAATTTATAAGACAATTAGCATTTAAAAATAATTATATCCTGGATTTACAAAATATAAATCCGAAAGAAATGCTAGAAGCATGTATAAAATCTGTTATAGTGACTGATGATTTAGAGCAATTACTAGAAAAATGCTTAATAAAAAAATGAAAATAGATAACAATAGAAACAGTCTAAAATAAAAAAAGACTGTTTTTATATTTTGAATGTGATATAATCTATAAAAAAAGAAAGGAAAATAAAATATGAAATTAATTTCTTGGAATGTAAATGGATTAAGAGCAGCAATTAATAAAGGATTTGAAGAGTTTTTTAATGAAATAGATGCAGACATATTCTGCTTGCAAGAAACAAAAATGCAAGAAAATCAAATAGATGATAATATGAGAAGAATATTTAGTAAATATAATATGTACTGGAATAGTGCAGAGAAAAAAGGATATTCAGGAACAGCAATATTCACAAAAAGCAAACCAATAAATGTAAGTTATGGAATAGGAATACCAGAACATGATAACGAAGGAAGAGTAATAACATTAGAATTTGAAAAATTTTATATGATAGATATATATACTCCAAATGCTAAAAGAGAACTAGAAAGATTAGATTATAGAATGATATGGGAAGACGAAATTAGAAAATATTTATCAAACTTAAATAAAGAAAAACCAGTAATCATGTGTGGAGATTTAAATGTAGCACATAAAGAAATAGATTTAAAAAATCCTAAATCAAACAGAGGAAATGCAGGTTTTACAGATGAAGAAAGAGAAAAAATGACAGAACTTTTATCTGCAGGATTTACAGATTCATTCAGATATTTATATCCAGATAAACAAGATGCATATAGTTGGTGGTCATATATGGGAAGAGCAAGAGAAAAAAATGTAGGATGGAGAATAGATTATTTTATAGTATCTAATGATATTTCTAACAAAATTGAAGAAGCAAAAATATTCCCAGAAATCTATGGTAGTGATCACTGCCCAGTAGGATTAGAAATAACATTATAAGAATTGAGGTAAAAATATGAATAATAAAAGTGCACTAAAAAAATGGCTATATTGGTTCACATTTGCAATAGCAATTATAGGTTTTTATAAACTATTAGATGATTATGGATATATTTCAGCTTGGATAGGCAATTTATTTGGTATATTAATGCCATTCTTAATAGGAATATTAATAGCATATATTTTATATACACCATGTAGAAGAGTAGAAAAAATATGTGAGAAATCAAAAATTAAGTTTATAAAAAATAAATCAAAACATATAGGAATTATAGTTGTATATTTAATAGCAGTACTAATAATTATACTATCTATAAAATTTCTAATACCAATAATTACACAAAGTATAATGGACTTAGTTAATAATTTTCAAAATTATTATAATTCATTAATTACAGCAATAAATGAATTACCAGAAGACTCAGTATTAAAAAGTAATGTTGCAAATGATGTAATATCAAACATAAAAAATATAGATTTAAAACAATATATTAATATACAGAAAATTGGAGAGTACATACTAGGAGTATTAAGTGCAGCATCAGGAATATTAGATATATTTATAGCAATTATAGTATCTATATATGTATTATTTGATAGAAGAAAAATAGCAGAATTCATAAATAAATTAATAAATGCTTTATTTGAAGACAAAATTGCTAATAAAGTAAGTAATTATTTTAATAGAACAAATGAAATATTATTAAAATTTATTTCAAGTCAATTTTTAGATGCAGTGGTAGTAGGAATTTTAGCAACAATTGCTATGAAAATGTTAGGTGTAAAATATGGTACAACTTTAGGAATATTAATAGGTGTATCAAACTTAATACCATATTTTGGAGCAATAGTAGGAGTTGCAGTTTCAATAATAATTACTATATTTACAGGAGGATTTGCTAAAGCGCTATGGATGGGAATTATAATTATAATATTACAACAAATAGACGCAAATATTATAAATCCAAAAATAGTAGGAAATTCTTTAAAAATTAGTCCACTACTTGTAATTTTAGCAGTAACATTAGGAGGAGCATATTTTGGAACTATTGGAATGTTTCTAGCAGTCCCAGTAGCAGCAGTAATAAAAATATTAATTATGGACTTTATAGATTATAGAACTAAGAAAAAAATAAAAAGTATATAAAAATAAAAAAGGATATAAATAAATTAAGAAAAACTTAATTATTTATATCCTTTTTTATTAATATTTAAAATGCTATAATTAATGTGAAAATGGGGGTAATAAGAATGTATAATGTACTTGTAGTAGATGATGATAAAGAAATTGTAAATGCAATAGAGATATATTTAAGTAAGGAAGGATATAATATACTTAAAGCATATAACGGGAAAGAAGCACTAGAAATAGTAAAACATAATGAAATACACCTAATAATAGTAGATATAATGATGCCAAAGATGGATGGTATAGAATTTACAGATAATATACGAAAAGATAAATCTATACCAATTATAATGCTATCTGCTAAATCAGAAGATTATGACAAAGTGTTGGGACTAGATAAAGGCGCAGATGACTATATTACAAAACCATTTAATCCAATAGAATTAATAGCTAGAGTAAATTCTCAAATAAGAAGATATACAAAGCTTGGTAGCATAACAATGGAAAATGATGAAAATGTATATAAAACAGGAGAATTACAAATAGATGATAGTACAAAAAAAGTAATAGTAGATGGAAAAGAAATAAAGCTAACGCCTACGGAATATAATATTTTGATATTTTTAACAAAAAATAAAGGCAAAGTATTTTCTATAGAAGAAATATATGAAAATGTATGGGACGAAGAATGTTATGGAGCCGAAAATATAATAGCAGTTCATATAAGACATATAAGAGAAAAAATAGAAATAAACTCTAAAGATCCAAAATACTTAAAAGTAATTTGGGGAGTAGGATATAAAGTAGAAAATATATAGTGAGGAGGAAATATGAAAGAAGAAAAATTAAAAGAATCATTTATTTTAAAAGCAATTTCATATATTTTATTACCATTATTTGTAATAGCAATAATATTTAGTGGAATAATATTAGCATATTGTGCGGAATATCCAGAAGCAAGAAGTTCTAGAAAGGATTTTTATAATACAGATATATTTGCACAAATATATGAGTATAGGATATATCCGATAATAAGTGGTATAAGCACAATAACAAATACAAAAAATTACTATAATGCATATAGTTCGAATTATTCTGAAACAGATTTAGTATTAAATAATGAACAAGAAGCATATAAAAATGGAGAAGAAAAAATATACTATTCTGCAAGATTTCAAGCTACAGAAGTAAAATATTTGATAGTAAATAAAGATACAAATGAATATTTTACTAATTTAGATAGAACAACGAAAACAGATTCTATAGAAAAAATAAAAGAAGATATATTATCAAAAGATACATATTTTTTTAATATAGAGAATAAAAAAATAAATACTAATATAGAAAAATTACTTGAAGATAATACAATATATCAAAATATTGGCAATAGTAATTATGATATATATACTTCATATTCTGCAAATAACACAGAAATAACATTAAATGACGATATATCTACAGCAAAATTTTTATATGAATTTTCAGTAAAATATTATAAAATTTGTAATATCTTACTTGCAATATCTATATTGGGTGCTTTTGTAACTTTTATGTATTTAATAATAAGTGCAGGCCATAAGAAAGATTATGATGGAATATATTTAGGATGGATAGATGAATTGCCATTAGAAGTTTTAGGAATATTTATATTTATAGTAGCTTCAGTAGGAATATTTTTAACATATGCTTCAGCTATGCTAATGGAATATGTATTTGATACAGGAATAATGTTAACAATATTAACTACTTATATTACAGGAATAGCATTAATGTACTTGGGATTAAGTATTGTTAAGAGAGTAAAGGTAGGTCAACTTATAAAAAATTCCATATTATGGAGAGTATGTAGATTTATAAAGAGAATATGTTCAAAAATAGTGCATAGCCTTACAGATAATACCAAGTTATCAACAAGAATAACAATTTACTGTATAGCATTTTTAGCAATATCTTTTATACTTATAGCAATGAATGGAGTAGGAATTATATTTTTAATAGGATTTTGGATTTATACATATTTGTGGATATTAGGAAAAGCAAATGAAATGACAAAGATTCAAAAAGCATTAAAAAGTATTTATGAGGGAGATATTAATATAAATCTAAATGAAAAAGAATTAAGTGGAGTGCTAAAGGAGATGGCAATATATGTAAATGATATTGCTGGAGGATTTTCAAATGCAGTAGAAGCAAGCATTAAAAGTGAAAGAATGAAGACTGAATTAATTACTAATGTATCTCACGATATAAAGACACCTTTAACATCTATAATAAACTATGTTGATTTACTAAAAAAAGAAAATATTAAAAATGAGAAAGCAAAAGAATATTTAGAAGTATTAGAAGTAAAATCACAAAGACTTAAAAAACTAATAGAAGACCTAATAGAAGCTTCAAAAGCATCATCAGGAAATATAAAATTAGAAAAACAATTAATTAATATAAATGAGCTAATAAAACAAGTAACAGGAGAATTTGAAGATAAATTTAAAAATAAGAATTTAGAAGTAATAATAGACTACCTAAAAGAAGATGTAAAAATATTAGCTGATAATAGATACATATATAGAATAATAGAAAATTTATACTCAAATATATCTAAATATGCTTTAGAGAATTCTAGAGTTTATGTTGATATAAAAAAATATGATAGTAAGGTAAATATAGCTATAAAAAATATTTCTAAAGAACGATTAAATATATCAGAAGAAGAGCTAATGCAGAGATTTGTAAGAGGTGATAGCTCAAGAAATACAGAAGGAAGCGGATTAGGATTATCCATAGCAACTAGCTTAACAGAGTTACAAGGGGGAAAGTTTAATATATATCTTGATGGAGACTTGTTTAAGGTAGTTTTAGAGTTTGAAGTATCTAGGGAATAAAGCCTTTTAACTAAAATATAGCAAAAAAATATAGATAAGAAAGAGTATAATTTTGTAAAAAAATACAAATCAAAAATACAAGAATAAAATTGGATAGAATGTTGATATTTAGGTCAATATTCTATTTTTTTATGCCAAAAAATAGAACATAGAATTTACGCAAAATTTGGAAAATGAGAAAATGCTATTTATTACTCTCCCTAAGGCTTTGTAATTTAAAAGAAAAGAAGAAATTAATAAGATGTCAAAAAATGTCGAAAAACGCTAATACCTAGGCAATAAGCTAAAAGAGTAACATTACTGTAATTGATATATATATAAATATAATTATAATAATTATTAATATATATTAAATTACACGAAAGGCAAAAAATAAAGGTATAAGGTGGTTACAAATGCAACAAGAAAAACGAGAGAAAAAGAATATCTTAAAAAAAGCATTAACTGGATTAATGTTTTTTGTTGTGCTTGTTGGAATAACTGTAACAGGAGCAGATTTAATAAGATTATCTTCTGGTAAAAGAACAGACTTAACAGGAACAACTGAAAACAAAGCAACTATAAATGCAGATAAGTCTATTTACATAGATGAATTAGCTGGAAGTGACTCTAATGGTGATGGTAGCTTTAATAGTCCGTATAAGACTTTAGATAAAATAGCAGATGCTGGTATTATCGAAGAAGGATATTCTTATTTGATTATTCTAGGTAATGGTACATATAACTTAACTGAGAAAGTATTTAATCTAAACTGTACAGAAGAATTAAACATTGTAGGACAAAGACAAGATACAATACTAGAAGTAAATGGAATATATAATAATTATTCTGGTGGAAAAAGCACTTACGATGTTAATTTTTATAGATTAGTATGGAACGGAAAAACAGCGCCTGTAAATACTATATTCCCAAATGTAAATATGAAATTTTACAATATAGCATTAAAAATGGATTTTACTAGTGCAAGTTACTCATATTTTCTATCAAATTCAAATAAAAGATATGACTTTATAAACTGTACATTAACAACACAAGTAGGTAGCTTTTTAAGATGTACTCCAGGAATAATAAAACTAACTAACTGTTATGGAGGATTTACTTCAGGTTATGGAACAAGCAATGATATGTGGAATTACCAAACAAACTATGTAACTTCAACTCCTAAGGTAGATACAGAAACATATCAAATAACAGACGATGAAAGTGTATGGAAAAATGTTGGAACGGGAACAGACCTATCAGATGGAACTACAGCTGATTTAGGAGTTTATGGTGGAGAATATGATTGGAACGCAGATCTAAACATAGAAGTAAGAAAAAGCTACAAAATAAACAAAAATAATGAACAACTAAAAGTAGGAGATGCACTAAATTTAGAAATAGCAGAATTAACAGGACAAGAAGAAAATCCAGATGAAAGCGCATGGACTTGGAAATCAACTAATAGTGATGTAGCAACTGTTAGCAATGGAAAAGTAACAGGAATTTCAGTAGGAAGCACAACTATAGTTGCAACAAAAGAAGGAGGATATAGACTTAGTGTAATAGTTAATGTGTATGCAAATAAGACACAAACAATTACCAGAGCAAAAATAGCAGAAGGGGATAATTTTACAGTATCATTAAAAGAAGATGGAACAGTATATACATGGGGAAATAATAGTAATGGACAATTAGGAAACGGAAAAGCAGAAAATGTTAATACAATAAGTCCAGTACAAGTAAAAATAAATGCAGAAGAATATTTAAACAATGTAATAGATGTAGTAGCAGGTCCAAATTATGCAGTAGTATTAAGAACAGATGGAACAGTATGGGCATGGGGACTAAATAATTATAGCCAATTAGGAGATGGAACAACTACACAAAGAACATATGCAGTACAAGTAAAAATAAGTGCAGAAGAATATTTAACAGATGTAGTAGATATAGCAGCAGGAGAAATATCTACAGTAGCATTAAAGACAGATGGAACAGTATATACATGGGGATATAACGGTAATGGAGAATTAGGAAGAGCCGGATCAGGAGCATATGCAGGAAAAGCAGATAGATTTAAAGATATTATAAAAGTAGAAGCAGGATATAGAAAAACAATAGCATTAAAAACAGATGGAACAGTATATACTTGTGGATATAATGGTAATGGAGAATTTGGAAATGGAACTACAGCAGGAAACCAAACAGCACAACAAGCTAATATAACAAATGTAGTAGATATAGCAGCTGCTTACCACAATGTAATATATTTAAAAGATGACACAACTGCTTGGATAACAGGATATAATGGCTATGGACAACTAGCTCAAGGAAATACAAATGCTTCAGCAGTACCAGTACAAATGAAATATGCAGAAAACTCTAATATATCAAATGTAAAATATATAAGTGGTGGAACACATACATCATATGTAGTAACAAAAGATAATAAAGTATATTCATCAGGTTTAGGAACATCAGGACAAATAGGTAATAATACAGCCTCAAATGCTGTGTATTTAACAGAAGTAACAGATCAATATGGCAAGAAAGTAAATGAATTAGGAATAAAAATAGATAGTATTATGACATCATCAATGTTTGCTGATACAGGATATATTGTATCAACAGATGGAAGTGTATATGGATGGGGTCTTAATAACTATGCTCAATTACAAAGAACTACAGAAGTATCACAATATAATTATTTATCTAAAGTTGGAAACCTAAACAAAAAGATAAAATACATAACTTTATCAAGAGGTGAAACAAAACAATTAGATATATCAGAGGAAGATTTAAAAGTAGGCTATAATTTATATAGCTCTAATAGTAATGCAACAATTTCATATAGTTTAGAAAATAGTAGTGTAGCAACAGTTACTTCAAATGGAATTGTAACAGCGATAGGAGAAGGAAGAACAACAGGGAAACTAAAAGCAAGTACAGGATATGAAATAGAATTTATAGTAGAAGTAAAGGAAAATATCGGAAAAGTAGTAAGTGGAACTACATATTCTATGGCACTAAAAGAAGATGGAACAGTATGGTCATGGGGAAATAATGAAAATGGACAATTAGGAATAAATAATACAACAGTTACATATAAAGAATCACAGGTATTAAAATATACTTATGCAGAAGATGGAAGTATATCAGGAACAGAACCATTAACAAACATAAAAGATATAGCAGCAGGTGCATATTTTGCATTAGCTCTAGATAATGATGGTAATGTATATGGATGGGGATATAATGGAAATGGAGAATTTGGCGATGGAACATCAGGAAACAAATGGTGTGCAGTAAGAGTAAAAACATCAGCAACAGAATATTTAACAGGAGTAAGCAAAATAGCAGCAGGTTCAAACCATTCAGTATTCTTAAAAGATGATGGTTCAGTATATACAAGTGGAAGTAATAGATATGGACAACTAGGAAGAGGAGAAAGCCAAGTATATGCAATGAAAACAACAAGATCAGACTTTGAAGAAGTTGTAGATATATCTGCAAGTGCATATAATACAATAGTTTTAAAAAAAGACGGAACAGTATATACATGTGGACATGGAGAATATGGACAATTAGGAGATGGAACAACAGGAAACACACAAGAATCTAGACAAGCTAAATTTGAAGACGGAACTGTATTAACAGGAATAAAAGATATTGCATCAGGTTTTTCACAAACTATAGCATTAGCAAACAATGGAACAGTATATACATGGGGATATAATCAATTTGGAGAATTAGGAATAGGAAACAATACAAATAAAACTTATGTACAAAATACTGGAGTATCAGCTATAAAAATAGGAGCAGCAAGACAAACAACAATAATACAAAAGGCAGATAAAACAATATGGACAACAGGACTAGGAGACAATGGACAAATAGGAAACTACAAAAACTCACATGTAAATACATTTACAAAAGTAGTAGATGCATCAGGAAAAGAATTTAAATCAAACTTAAATTATATAACAGAGTCTGTAGAGTCATACACAGCATATGTTGTATCAACAGATGGAAGTGTATATGGATGGGGATATAATGGAAGATATGGTTTACAAAAAGCAAGTAATATAACAAACTTTAATTATGCAACTAGAGTTGGAGAAAATGGAGAAAAAATAAAAGTACAACATATAAAAATTGGAGAGAAATATACTTTTGAAGTAAGACCAGAAGATTTAATAGAAGGATACAACGTATACAACCATAATACAGAAAATTTAACATACACATATACATTAAATAATCCAGAAATAGCAGTAATAGATAGCGAAGGAAAAGTAACAGGAAAAAGCAAAGGAACAGCAAAAGGAACAATAACATCAAGTAATGGATTTAGTATAGAATTAGCAGTGGTAGTAGAGAAGAATGTAGCAAAAGTAG
>CAUWBF010000005.1:0-107954 GCA_963557785.1 uncultured Clostridia bacterium
TTTTCACAAGT
Organism: uncultured Clostridia bacterium; assembly: GCA_963557785.1. Classification (GTDB taxonomy): domain Bacteria; phylum Bacillota; class Clostridia; order TANB77; family CAG-508; genus Merdicola. The sequence goes on from CAUWBF010000005.1 coordinate 12, forward strand.
CTTATTTCTATTGCTTCTAAGACATAATTACTTGATTCTATTCCTGCTGCTTCTCCATCTGTTCTCCACTCTTGCCAGCCTATTCCTTTCATATATGCTCTATATTCTACTGAATAATTTGGTATATCTATTAATCTTATTTTTATTGCTGTTATCCTTAAGCCCCAATCTCCTCCTGCTTCTTCATCTTCTTTTGTCCAGTTTTGCCAGCCTTTCTCTTGCTTATATACTTGATATTCTATCTGTTGATTACTTTTTCTATCCCCTACAAGCTTTACTTTTATTGAATGCATATTCATTCCTTGTCCTGGCTTTCCGTTTGTCTCTCCATTTCCTGCATATCCTAACCATTCTGCTGGTTGCATAAATAAGCTATATCTTACTCCTAATTCTGTTTCTTTTTCTACTACCTTTATTTGTATTGCTTCTATTTGTCTTCCTATGATTCCTGCTGACTCTTCGTCTTGTGACCATGGTTGCCACCCTAGTCCCTGAATATGTACCCTATATTTTACTGTATAATTTTCCATATTTTCCAGTTTAATTCGGATACCTTCTATCCTTCTTACTCCATCTCCACCTGCTTCTTCGTTATCTTTTACCCAATTTTGCCAACCTTTTCCTTGTTGATATACTTGATATGCTATATGTGCATTATTATTTTCTGGATTTACTAATTGTATTTTTATTGTATGCATATTCATTCCTTGTCCTGGTTTTCCGTTTGTCTCTCCATCTCCTGTATAACTTCTCCAGTCCCAAGTTTGCATAAGTGTTTGATATCTTACTCCAGATGTTATTGCTTTTCCTGCTTTTTGCACTATTATTGGATTTATCTCTTCTATATTTTCTCCATTTTTTTCTTTTTGGTTGTTTCCTTCTTCAAAATATTTTTTTTCTTTACTTATAATATTTACTTCTTCATTTGTGTTTTCTTTTTCTTCAACAGTATCATTAACATATTTTTCTTCACTATCAATAATGACATTATTATCCATAATATCATTATTGATTTTATCGATATTGCTTGTCTCTTCTATTGTATTATTTATAACTATAGTACTTTGTTCTATTCTAGCGATTACTGGAACAATATCTCCTAATAAAATTATCAAAGTAAGAAAAGAGGCTACTATTTTAAAGCTTTTCATAAGTCATTTCTCCTTTATCTCTTGTTTTCATACTGTCTAAGTTTAAAGTTATTCATTTCTTTCTTTTTTTCCATTATATTCATTTACTAAATATAATGGTCTATTTTTACTTTCATTAAATATTCTACCTAAATATTCTCCTACAATTCCAAATAATAAAATTTGTATTCCTGAAAAGAATAATATTAATAGAATAATAGCTTGGTATGCTTGTATTGCTATACTTTTTATTATGCATTTGATTATAACGTATATAAAATAAATTACTAAAGCTAAAAATGTTGGTATACTTATATATGTGGATATCCTAAGCGGTGATGTCGTAAATGAAGTTATTCCATCAATAGCTAGATCAATCAATTTTTTATAATTCCATTTAGTTTGTCCTGCAATGCGAGGATCCCTTATAAAAGGAACTTCTTTCTTCTTGTAACCTATCCAGCTAAACATACTTTTAGAACATCTCTGAGACTCTCTCATTTTTTTTAAAGCATTTACACATCTCTTATCTAATAGTCTAAAATCTCCTGTATCCTTTTGTATTTCAATATTAGTTAATTTTTGTAAAACTTTATAATACATTTTTGATGTAAACTTTTTTAAAAATGTCTCTCCTTTTCTACTAGTTCTTTTAGCATATACATCATCGTATCCTTCTTCCCAATATTTTATAAGCTCTGGAATTAATTCTGGTGGATCTTGTAAATCTGCGTCCATAAATATTGCACAATCTCCTGTTACATAATCCAATCCTGCAATCATTGCTACTTCTTTTCCAAAATTTCTAGAAAGATCAACATAACATATTCTCTTGTCTTGTTCTCTTAATCTTTTAATTATATTTATAGTATTATCTTTGCTTCCATCGTTTACAAATAATACTTCAAATTCATAATTCGAAGTATTCTCCATCAATTTATTTAATCTTTCATACAATGGTTTTAATGATTCTTGTTCATTATATGTTGGTATTATTATACTAATTTTTTTCATCTTAAATCCTTCTTTAATATCAAACTATCGTTATATATAGTTTCCATAATTTTATTTTATATTGTTACATTTTTAATGTCAAAGTATATATTTCCCATTAATTTATTTCATATTAATAGTTCTATCTATAATATATTGAGGTCTTCCTTTACATTCATCATATATTCTTGCTATATATTCGCCAATCATCCATAAGGAAATTAATATCATACCACCTAAAAATGTCATTGCAACCATCAACGATGTCCAACCCGCTGTTATATTATTCCATTTAAATATGAATGATAGTAAAGAATATATTAGAACAAGTATTGATATTACTATTGATAATATTCCTAGTCCTCCTACGATTTTTAATGGTTTTGTTGAAAAACTCATAATTCCATCTAGAGCTAATTTTAACATCTTTTTTAATGGGTATTTTGTTTTTCCTGCAAATCTTTCTTTTCTTTCATATTCATATGATTTTTGTTTAAATCCTACCCAACTAAATAATCCCCTTAAAAATTTATTATGCTCAGGAAGGGAATTTATAACATCTACAACTTTTCTATCTACTAATCTAAAATCTCCTGTATCCTTTGGTATATCCACATCTGATAAAGCATTTAAAGTATTATAGAATATTTTTGCTGTTAATAACTTAAACTTTGATTCTCCTTTTCTTGTTTTTCTTTTTCCGTATATTACTTCATTTCCCTCTTCCCATAATTTAATCATATTTGGAATTAATTCTGGTGGATCTTGTAAGTCTGCATCTATAATAACTATAGCATCTCCAGTAGTATATCTTAATCCTGCTGTAACAGCTGCTTGATGTCCAAAGTTTCTTGCAAAAGATAAAATTTTAACGTTCTTATCTTTTGCTCCTATTTCTTCTAATATATCTAAAGTTCTATCTGTACTACCGTCATTCACAAATATTATTTCATATATATATCCTTCAATTTCATTTAATACCATCGTCATTCTGTCATAGCACTTTTGCACTACCTCTTCCTCACAATACATTGGTATAACTACTGATATCTTTTTCATATTTGCCTCCACATTACTAATTATAATTCTTCTGCAAACCCTTTTTGTAATTTATTAAATATTAGATATCCAATTATACAAAGTACAATCATTATTCCTGCTAATATTAATAACATTTTTATCTCTGGCATAGTTTGATAATAAAATATATCTCTATATGCATTTATTATATATGTCATTGGATTACAATTTAATATTAGTTGAAATATTGGTTCATCTATTGTTTTTAAATTATATACTACAGGTGCTGCATAAAATAGTAATTGCAATGCTACACCTATTAAATGTTGTAAATCTCTTAAATATACTGTAATACTTGATATTATTAAAGATATACCTAATATTAATAAATATTGTACTGCTAATACTAATGGATAAAATATTATATATTTTGTTATTCCTAAACCACCAAATATTACAAATACTAATATTATTATTGTTGAAATAACAAAATTAACTGCTTCGCTTGTTACTACAGAAATTGGTAATATCTCTCTTGGAAAATATACCTTTTTTAATATATTTCCATTTTCTATCATAGTAAAAGCGGATCTATTTATTGCTGTTGAAAAAAAATTCCAAGGTATCAATCCACAGCAAAGAAATATCACATAATTAGGTTCATCATTTTTTAGTATTAATGGAAATACAATCGCATATACTGCTATCTGTAATAATGGATTTAGAAAAGACCATAATATTCCTAAAAAAGAATTTTTATATTTTCCCCTTATTTCTTTTTTTACGTTTGTTTTTAATAATTCTCTATAATTATATAAATTTTTAAATACATTACTCATTGTTAATTCCTCTCTTTTTAGTATTTTAAACTTACATTTATTTTGTAGCTTCTATATACTCATTTACAACTTCTTCAGTATTTCCATCCATCTTTATAACACCGTTGCTAAGCCATATAGTTCTATCACATAATTCTTTAACTGCTGCCATATTATGAGTAACGAATACCATAGTTTTTCCGTCTTTTTTTAATTGTTTCATTTTATCATAACATTTGTTTTGAAAATGTTCATCACCAACTGATAGGATTTCATCTATTAATAAAATATCTGCATCTACATTTATTGCAACTGAAAAAGCAAGTCTCATATACATTCCCGATGAATATGTTCTTACTGGATTATCTATAAAATTTCCTAATTCTGAAAATTCTATTATATCGTCTAGTCTAGCATCTATTTCTTTTCTTGTTAAGCCAAAAATAGATGCATTAAAATATATATTTTCTCTACCTGAAAAATCTTGGTGAAATCCTGCTCCTAATTCTAGTAGTGATGTTAATTTACCTTCTGTAACTATTTTTCCTTTATTAGGATATATAATTTTAGTAAGTAATTTTAATAAAGTAGATTTACCGCTACCGTTAGTTCCTATTAATGCTACTGTTTCACCTTTTTTTATGTTTATATTTATATCTTTTAAAACTTCTCTTTTTTCTTTTTTATTTCTTGAAAAAAGAAATAATAATTTTTCTTTTATTGTACTGGCTTTATCTAAATAAACATTAAATGTCTTATACACATGTTCTATTTTTATAGTATCTTCCGTTTTTTCCACTAATCTCCCACCTTTTTTATAATTTACTTTTTCTGCATGTTTTTAGTTGTTACAAATTTAATATTATATTAACTTTATTTATTAACCTCTCCCTATTATTTTATGGTAACATTTAATAAATCCTCTCCAAACTGGTATTCTCCAAAGAGTTTCTTTTATTAACTCTCTCCTATGGTTCATTCCTTCTTTTGAATACTCTTTTCCATAAATTATTCTTTCATATTCCATGCAATTCCATTCGTAATCTAGTCTATCTGCAACTATATTAGAAGTTATTAGTTCCTTAGCTATATCTAAATTATTTGTACTATATTCTTCTTTTTTGTTATTAACTCTATTTTCAAATATACTAGACATTTTTTCTATCATTTTATCTATTGTAAAATAGTCTACTATTCTTTTTCTACTATTCTTTTTATAATACTCTAAATTATTAAATATTTTCTCTATTCCTTTAACATAATAATTTATTTCTTCTTCTGAATATTTTGTAATATTAATATCTTGCTCTTTTTGATTACATGGTACAATAACTCCTACTTCTTCATTTATTAATTCCTTTTGTCCTCCTACATCACTTGATATAACTGGTACTCCCATAGATAAAGATTCATAAGATGTAAGGGCTACTCCTTCTTTTATTGAACAATTAATTGTTATATCACTTATTTTATATATCTTTTCTGTTTCCTTTATGTAATCTAAAAATTTAATATATTGTTCTAATTTTTTTTCTTTAGCTTTTGCTTTCATTTGTGATAATAGACTTCCATTTCCTACAACAAGAAATAATATATCTTTTCTCTTTTCTTTTAGCTTATCTATAATTTCTAATAATAAAAAAGGTCTTTTTTGTTCTGATATCCTGCAGATAAAACTTATAATGTATTTTCCTTTTTTGTTTATATTATATTCTGATAATATTTCGTCTTCATTGTATTTTTCTGGATTGTATTTTTTTTCGTCTACCCCTATATATACAGTTTGTATTTTTTCTTTTGGCACATTAAAATGTGTATTTAATATATTACTTGTATTCTCATTACATGTTAATGTTTTATCTATTACAGAAGAAACTCCTGCTGAATATCTTGCATATCCACCATTTTTATAATACCACTCTTCCATATGTATATAATCTATAATTGGCAAATTATATTTATATTTTAAATATGGCAATATGCTATATCCAAATGCACTATTTGTATTAAATATTAGATTAATATTATTTTTTTCTATTATATAATTTACAAAACTTAGCCAATACTTTTTATCTATAAATGATGTTAAATCATAAACTGTTGCATACTTTTCAAATTCTTGCCTTAAAATATTTTTATTTGGCAATGTACTAATAATAGTTATTGAATAATTATCTTTATCTAATCCTTTTATTAAATCTAAATTAAATTTATCAGCTCCTCCTACCACCATCCATGGAATAATCATTAAAATATTGATTTTTTTATCATCAACAAGTTTTGGTATTTTTATGCTATCAATTTTTTCTGGAATTATCTCATAATTATAGTCATATTTTGGATATTGTATTGCTTCAACTTTTTCTTTTATTGATTTAGCTGTTTCGTTAATTATTTCTAATGCTCTCTGTTTGTTTTCTGTTGCTTTCTTTAATTCGCCTGTTTCTTTTCTTCTGTACCATATTCCATAATAACTTAAATGTACTGGAAATTTTCCTTTTGCCATTAATTTTAACCAAAAGTTCCAATCTTCATTTACAGCCTTTTCTCTTAATCCGTATCCTCCTACTGCTTCAAAGTCTTCTTTTCTTATCATAACAGTTGATACTAAGTCATTTTCTTTTTTCATTTTTTCTGAGTCAAACCATTTATTCCATAGATATTGTTTTTTATCAAATCCAATTGAATCAGTATATGTCCATGAAGCTTCTTTGTTTGTTTCTAATGTCCAATAACAACACTCTATAAATGTTGGTTCTACTAAATCATCTGAATCGATAAACATTAAATATTTTGAACTATTGCAAGCTTTACTTGCGCCATAATCTCTTGTAGCTGATAGCCCTTCATTTTCTTTATGAAATACTTTTATTCTTTTATCTAATTTTTCAATTTCCTCTAATTTTTTTAGATGTTCTTCGTCTTTTGTTCCGTCATCAATTATAAGTATTTCATAATATGGATATGTTTGATTTAAAATACTATTTACAGATTGTTCTATATACTCTTTATCATAATAAAATGGAATTACTACAGAAACTACTGGCTCATCCATTTGATAATTCTTTATATTTAATTTTTTACCTGGTTCTAATGAAAAATTAAAATCTTCCTTCATATGTTAGTTCTCCTTTTATATATTTATATTAAAAATCTAATTCTATATTTGGCATTATATCATACTTTGTCTTATTGTAAAGTTAAAATATAATGTTGATCTTCGTATAAAATTTATTTTTTTTCTTTGAGTGACATTGATGCCAAAATAACGAGTATCGGTATCAAACTATATATATATCTTGATCTTGCCTCCCATAGTAATAAAAAGATAGTCATTCCTAATATAGATAGTATCAATATTCTTATTTCTTCTTTTTTTTCGCTTTTTATACTCGTAACAACTGTTACTAAAACCATAATCATTATTGTACTATAATATATTTTAATAAATGGTTTTAATATATCTTCTGATTTTTCGCCTAAAACATATTTATATGGTAAGCTTGTCCTATTTATAGTATCCCATCCTATTTTATTAAATACATAGAATGTTGAATCATTCCATATATACTTCAATTTATTTATAAGAAAACTTGTATATCCTTCAATTCCAAAATCTTCTAGTCTTTGCCTTATTACTTCTATGTTTTTAGTTACTTTTTCATTATAAGTTGTCTGATTTTCTGTTGTTTCTACATCTTCTGGGCTATATGCTCCCCATCCAATTGATGTTCCTCCTTCAGATTTTGGCTTATTTAGACCCATCATAACCCAATGAGTATATGGATAAACTGTATCATTATGTTTTACATCTCTTATTACTATTTTATTTATCAAAAATCCATATATACTGTTTAATATGATAAATAAAATTATTGATATTGTAATCATTTTAAATTGCTTTTTGCACATTAAGATTTCATCTATTATTACTGCTATTAATACAATTGCTGTTACAGGTTTTATGCAAAAGCCTATAAAAGAAGCAATTGTCATTCCTGCATAATATAATTTTTTCTTTTTTACATCTTCTAGTCTCTTAGCTTTTAACCATAGATAGAATGTTAATATTGGAAATAAAACTGATAATGTATCTGTATAAAGTATTGGACAATATAGATAAAATGGTGCAAACATTACAAGTAATAATGCTGCATTTACACCTAATTTTCTTCCGCCTAATTCATTTGCTGATTTAATTGTAAAAATCCCAGTAATAAATACTAATACAATATTTAAAATATATGCACCTGCCACTTTATTAAGGCATATCTTCATTGCAATAAAAAACATTGCTAGTGCTGCTATATTATTAGGAAACGTCTTGAAATACCATCCGTTTATCACTTCACCATTTTGTGCCATACTAATAGCAGTATCCATTATATCTTTTACATCCCAATTAAATTTTACTCTAAAATAATATGTACTTAAACATTCTAAAATAAGAAGAATTATAAGTAGTGTATATATAATAATTTTCAATGCTTTTTCTGAAAGCTTATTTATAATTTTATTATTTATGATTACTAATATCCCTATAAATATTAATACTAATGTTAATAATTTCACTGTCATCCAAATATTTTCCTGAATAAAATTATTAATATTTATAAATAGTAGCATAAATATAATTAGTGTATAAATTATTACTTTATATGCTTTCTCTATTATCTTTTTCATTTTATTTAACCTTTTTCCTCTTCTATTTCATCTTTATTTTAGTCATTATTTTACCTGGAATTAATAACAATATTACCAATAATTTATTTAGTTTTCCTTTTACATTTGAAATTATATTTTTACTATTAGTCAACGTTCCAAATAATATATAATGTTTTATTACATACAATCTCTTTTTTAAGGGTACGCCTGTCATATCATGATCAAATATTTCTTTAAAATATTCAAAATATCCATATGGATTTTCTTTAAATATTTTTTTTATATTTCTAGTATATCCATCTTTTTGATATTCACATATCATTATGGGTTCATTATAGCATTTTATTTTATAATCTAAATCTATTTTATGATGAAGCCTTGCTTCTGTAACAAATTTTTCACCATGTTCTAGTTCATATGAATAATTTACTCTCTTATCTTTATAATAAACTAAAGCTTTTTCTCCATCTTCTCCTTCTTTAAAATATAAATCAAACATTGTAGTTTTTTTCTTTTTGAAGTCTTGTCCAATATTATTTTTTTCTTGATCATATTTTAAAAAGCATAAAGCATATATGTCTTCTTCATTTTTGCTCTCTTCATAAGCCTTTTTTACTATTTGAAATGCATTTTCTGTAAAATAATCATCAGAATCGCATTCTACTATAATATCTCCTGTTACTTTTTTCATTAAGGTATTTAACGCGTGCATTTTTCCTTTATTTTCTTGCTCATAATATTTTATATCTATTATCTTTTCTGATACAAATTCATCTATTAACTTTTTGGTATTATCGGTAGAGCCATCGTTCATAATTAACCATTCTATTTGAACATCATATTTAGAATTTATTATAAGACTTGTATACAATCTATTTAATAACCCCGCTCTATTATATGTTGGTGTTAATACTGATATTTTCATATTATTCTCCTAATAATTTTATTACTTTGTCAATAATTTTCTCATTGTTATATTCTACTACTTCTATTTTTTTACCTTTTAGTTTGCTATTTTGTATAATCTTTTTTAGTCCTTTATATATTCCTTCTTCCGTATTTTCGAATATGCTACTTTTATCATAATCTTTTACAACTTCTCTTGCGGCTGTATCTGTAATTAATATTTCTTTATTTAAAATTTTAGCTTCTTCTACTACCATTGGATATCCTTCAAAATATGATAATAAGCAGAAGTAATCAGCTTGTCTTATATAAGGATAAGGATTTTCTTTTTGTCCCAAAAGTATAAATGTTTTTTCCAATCCTTCTTCTTTTATTTTTGCTTCAAGTTTTTCTTTTAAAGGTCCGTCACCTACAATATAGAATTTATGCATATATTTATCGTCTATAAGCCTTTTATGAACTTCTATTAATCTTTCTATAGCTTTTTGTTCTACTAACCTACATACACTAACAAAGTTCAATTCATTTTTATTGAATTCTATATCTGATTTTTCTTTAGCTTTTTCTAGCACTAAATCTTTATCAATATAGTTATAGACTACTCTTTTGTGAACTTTTTCAAGTTCAGAATTTCTTAAATCTGGATATATTTGTTCAAATTTATTTCGATTATCTTCGCTTACAAATACTAATGTAGAAAACTTACTATATATTTTCCTATCTATTTTTCTTTTAATTTTTGCTTTTATTCCCTTTCCAAATACTAAAGACATATCATTATGAATCCATGCAATCTTTTTTGTGTTTTTATTTTTTATACTAAATAGTCTAGTAATAGGTCCTTCTAAAAAAGCAATTTCTGTGTCATAATCGCCTTTAATATATTTTTTATATATACTTTTTTTACAGAATAATATTTTTATAGGAACTAATATTTTTTGCATTTTTGTTAGTTCATTATATGATTTATCATATAATGAACTAACTTTTATATTACCATTTAATGACTTTTCAAATTCTCCTTTACTATAAATTGTAAATATGGTAATTTCAAAATCTTCTTTTTCTTGTAGTTTGTTTGATAAATCTACTAATACTCTTTCCGCTCCGCCTATAGTTAAACTAGTTATTCCAAAAAGTATCTTTTTCATATTAAACATTCCCTTCCTTTTTTGTATCTTTAAAATTATATATTTAAATCATTAATAATGAATTAATTACAATTTCAATCATCATAGTTGATGCGTTAAAGAATGTATATCCAGAAAAGAATGATAGTGCAAATGTAAATCCGCTTCCTGCAAGTAACATTAAGTATTCGCTATCAATCTTTCTTATGTTCTTTATTGCCATATAAAATGCATATGCAAACACTGCAAAGAAAGGTATAAAATATAGTATAAATCCTATAACTCCGAAATTAAATAAGAATGCTGGTACTTCCATTTCTAATACCATTTCATAAAATTGATTCATATATCCATTTCCAAATAATATGTATACTATATTTGATTGATTTTTAACCAATCTAAAATTATATATTAACTGTAAAGTTCTCATTTGTGTATGGCTTAAATCTTTTTCTTTTGCAATATTGTATAAATCTATAACAGATTGTTTTTCAGGTTCATTCATAAATCCTTCTTCTAATGTTCCATTTTCTATTTTTGATTTAATTTTCATTAAATCTCCTGTTATATGAGCACCTTCATTTAATTCTTTATCAATAACCTTTATTTCTTCTTCCTCTAAGTATTTTCTTCTTTCTAGTGTATTTGATCCCACTAGAATTACTATTATTACTACTCCTAGAATTACAATAATTCCTCCAATTATTAGCTTTTTATCTATCTTTATTTTATTTAAAAAAGATATTATTATTTCAATTAATAAATATACTCCTAATACTAAAACAAACCCAAATAATCCAACTCTAGTTCCTATTAAAGTGGTTAAAAATACTCCTATAGCTAATATAGTTCCAAGTGCAGTCCATCTGTATTTCTTATCTTTTACCATAGTTAATAATACAAATAGTGTTAATGTTAAAATTGCGCTTATACTATTTCCAGATTCAAACCATCCTTTAAATCCCATTCCTGTCTCCATATATGTTGCTGATGAAGTTCCTGTAAGTATTGCTATGTATATTGAAACTATATATATGATACTAGAAATTAGTATACATTGTTTTAATTTATTCTTTTCTTTATCTTTAAAAATGTATATGTAAATAAATAAGTTAAGCACCATAAATGTGTAATTTATTAAATATTGTAATTCATGTACAATTCCACTATATGAGCTTCCTGATTGTAATGTTTTAAATACTAATAAATGTGCTATAGCATATATTCCATAGATTGCTCCTGCTATAATTAGTTTTACTTTAAATTTATATTTAAAAAAGATGTATACAATTGAAATTATTGCAATTAATGGTCTTACTATTGTTGATGGTGAAATACTAGTATTAAATATATTTCTAAATATAAAACTTGCCATATCTAAAATTGGACATAATATTATATAAATATATAGTAAAGTTTCTATATTAAAATTAATCTTATTTTTCTTTTTTTCTTCCATTTTTACTCCTATTTTTTTATTCTAAAAATATTGCTATATATTTTATATGTAACCTTATTTACACTTCTCATATATAAATTTTTTCCTAACTTTTCACTTTTTAATATCTTATTTTTCTTCCATTTTGGGAAATTTTTATTTAGTCTATCCCAAGTTTCATTAAGTGCTTTTTTTCTAACCTCTTTATCATTAATTTTAACCATTCTTAAGAAAGAACTGCACAACAAATATCTTGCATAAACGTACTCTAATTCTTCTTTGTATTCATCATATATATTTTGTTCTTTATAGTATTTAATTACATTGTCTAACACATAGAATATTTCTTTTGTTCTTTCATTTTGTGAATTTGATAATGAATTATTTCTTTGAATATAATGTATAAATGGTTTTTTAACGAAAGATATTTTATTTAAATGTGGATTTAATTTATAGAAAAATTCTACATCCTCATACTTATATCTTTTAGGAAATCTAATATTATATTTATCTACAATATCTTTTCTTATTAATTTATTCCAAGCAACCACTCTTGCTTTTACTAAAGCGTCATGTTTTCCTTGATATAAAACTCCTATATCTTGTTTTGTTTTGTTAGGATATTCCCACCAAAAGTCACATTCTACCATATCACTATTTTCTTCTTGTGCTTTTTTTAGCATTTCTTCATACATATCTTTCTCTACATAATCATCCGAATCAACAAAAGCTATGTATTCTCCTTTTGCATATGGTATTCCATAATTTCTAGCATCACCTAATCCGCCATTTTCTTTTTCTAAATATACTATTTTTTCAGGATATTTTTCTGAATATTTTTTTGCTATATTTATAGAATTATCTTTTGATCCATCATTTACTAAAATTATTTCTATATCCTCTAAAGTTTGGTTTATAAGTGATTTTATACATTTTTCTATATAGTTTTCTACATTGTAAAATGGAACAATTACACTTACTTTGGGCATAATATTCTCCTTATCTCATCTTTAAATATAACTTAATATTTATATTTAATATTATTTTCTTAACCAACTGTTTAAAATTTCTCGCTTTTATGTTTTTTATCATTTTTCTTTTTTTAATTTGTTTAATATATTCTTTTTGGTCTTCTTTATTTAGTCTTTCAATTTTTAGTAATATTGTATTGGTACAAAAAAGTCTAACATTTTCTTTAGTATAATTATCTATATCATAATCTTTTATTTCTGTATTTATATTATCATATTGTTCTAAACTATCATATGCCTTTTTTAATTCTTTTTTATATTCATTTCCACGCATTATACTTGTCTTTGTTTGCACATAAAAATAGTTATATTTTTCTATTGAGACCATCGATTTTGCTTTTACTATAATTAGTGGTAATAGTCCAAAATCTTCATGATAAGTATTTGTTGTAAATTTGAAATCATTTTCTTTAAAAATGCTTCTCTTTATTGCATATACCCATAAAGCATCTATAAACGTATCTTTTGAATATAATTTATTAAATCCATTTTCTCCTGTCGTTTCTTCGAAAACTGGTCCATTAATTTTTGAAATTTCTTTTCCAGTTTCATCTACTAAAACGCCTTTCCATTTAATAAGTTCTATTCCGTTTTCTAAATATTCTGATATGTCTGTAAATATTGTGTCTTTAACATAATCATCTGAATCTACAAACACGATATAATCTCCACTTGCTTTTTTTATACCATAGTTTCTAGTATCTGCAACTCCAGAGTTTTCTTTTGAGAAATATTTTATTCTATCATCTGTTTTTGTATATTCCAATATTATTTGTTCAGAATTATCTTCTGAGCCATCATTTATTAGTATAATTTCATAATTTGAATATTTTTGATTTAATATTGAATTTATACATCTTTTTATAGTATTTTCTGCATTATATACAGGAATTATAATACTTATTTTTGGCATAGTCTTTCCTCTCTTATTTAAAGTATTGTTTCTAATTCTTTTAAAATTTCTTGATTATATTTTTCTGGTGAAAATTCTTTTTGTATTTTATATCCTTTTTCTATAAACTCTTTCATCGCATTATATATTTCTTCAGTATTTTTATTTGTTACTATTCCATATTTATTTTCTATATCTTCTCTACTATCTGATATATCTGTTGTAATTATTGGTAATCCTAATATTTGCGCTTCTATAAAAACTACAGGATATCCCTCATATTCTGATGACAATAACAAACAATCACTTATATTAAAATATGGATAAGGATTTTTCTGTGCTCCTAAAAATATAATATACTCTTCTAATTTTTTTTCTTTAACCATTTCTTCGTATTTCTCTTTATCTGGCCCATCTCCTACGAAAAGTACCTTACATTTTATATTATCCTTTTTTAATTTTTCTACTGCTTCTATTATTCTAGATAATCTTTTTTGTTTTTCGTCGTGCCTTCCAACATTTATAAAAGTAACTTCGTTATATTTTTCAAAATCTATTTGTTCTTTAGCTTTTTTTATTATTGATTTATAATCTATTAAATTATTAAATACTCGTAGTTTTTCTTTCAGTTCTGGAAAATATTCTTCAAAATTATTTTTATCAAAGTTTGATACAAATACTATATTTTTAAATTCTGCTGCTTTTATATTATTAAAAAATTCTTTATATTTTTCTATATCTCTTTCATAAAAATCTAAATAATTATTGTGCACCCATAATGCATTATTTTTGCTTGCTGTTCTAGCTACAAATGAATCTGCTAAGCTATATGTTGCAAAGTCTACTGCAAAATCAAATTTATTTTTATATTTAATAGTAAATCTGATCCTTTTTAATAAATTTGCTATTTTTCTAAATAATATAAATTTATTTTCACTCGGAGTATATGTAATTGTTTTTACACTCTTGTCTAATTTTTCTAAAAATATTCCTTCTTTCTTTTCTAAAACAAGAGTAATATCATATCTTTCAGTTTTTGCTAAGTAATTTATTAGAGTTAAAAGTGCTGTTTCTATTCCTCCTACATCTAAAGAATAGGCTGCAAATAATATTTTCTTTTTTTCTATAAAGTTTGATATTATTTCTATTATTTTGCCTTTAGAAGCTTCAAATTTTACTGGTTCAAAACTATCTATATCTCTTATTGCTTTGTCTAATTCTTCAACTTCTTCAATTCCTTTTATATATCCTTGTTCATCAAATGTTTTTATTATTTGTAATTGATGATCATTAACATGTTCTTCATATTTATGAAGTCTTGGAACTGCAATTACTTTCTTATTTTGTTTTATACAATCTACAATAGAACCAACTCCACCATGTGTAATTATGAAACTTGCTTCTTTTTCTAATTCCTTTAGTTTTTTTGCTGAAATTATATCAAAAATTTGCATATTTTTTGATTCAAATTTTGTATTTCCTGCTTGAACAATAACTTCTTCTTTTATTATTCCTTCATCTATACATTTTTGAATTTTTTCTAATAATCTATGAAAACTATTATTTTGAGTTCCTAATAATACTAAAATCATTAATAAATTGAGCCCCCTAACACTGCCTTAGGATATACCTCAAGCATTTCTTTCCATTGAACAATGAATACATCTGCTATTGGATATATTAGTCTGCCAGTAGCTGTTTTTGTATTTTTGTTTGCGAAAGTCTCTATGTATATTATTTTGCTTCCAAATATTTTCCCTAAATAACACATTGGACCTGCTGTATGTGTTCCTGTTGTTACAATATATTTGGGTCTATATTTAAAATATAAAAATATTGTTTTGAAGCAATTGTATATAAACTGAAAAAAATATTTAAATAAATGGCTTCTAGTACCATAGGCTAAATATGATATTTTATCTTTATATTCTTCTTTAAAAGATTCTGTCATTTTATCTTTTTCTGTTACTATATGATAATCATATCTATCGAATAATGGTTTTAATTGCATAAGCTCATTAAAATGTCCACCCGTACTAGATATAAACATTACTTTTTTCATCTTATTCCTCCAATTTTTTCTATGTTTATATAATATACTAATATTTGCTTTTTTTCAATATTTTCTAAGCTAAAACAGTATTTATACATAAAAAAATATGGTCTTATGTATAAAATGCATAAGACCATATTTTTTTATTTGTTTTCTTCTTGTTTTTCTTTATCCTTTTTTAATTCTGCATATCTTTTTATTTTCATTGTTGTAGTTTTTTCAAATTCATCTTTTTTTATTTCTAAGTTCTTGATTGCTTTGTATGAAGTTAATTGTTTATTAACTTTCTTTATTTCATCCCATATTATTTTATGTATTTCTTCATCAGATAAGTTTTCACCATGTTTTTCTAATTCTTCCTTATTTGGTATAACTTTAGCTGAAATAATTAATTCTTTTTCTCCTTCAACTTCTTTTCCATATACCATGCATTCTTCTATTTCAGGAATTTTTCCTAACATTATTTCTATTTCTTCTGGATAAATATTTTTTCCATTTTGAGTTACTATAACATTCTTACTTCTTCCTGTTATAAATAAGAATCCATCTTTATCCATATATGCTATATCTCCTGAATTAAACCATCCATCATGCATAACCTCATTTGTTGCTTCTTCATCTTCATAATATCCTAACATTACAGTATCACCTTTAATCCAAACTTCTCCTTCTCCTTTTTCATTTGGATTATGAATCATTATTTCATCTCCTACAACTGCTTTACCAGCTGATCCTACTCTTGGATCAAAATCTGGTGTTAGAGCTGCTATAGGTGCTGTTTCTGTTAGTCCATATCCTTGTAAGAACATTATTCCTATATCTTGTACCCATTTTCCTACTTTTGGGTCTATTGGTGCTGCCGCTGAAACTATTATTCTTATATTTCCACCTAAATTATCATATATTTCTTTAAATACTTTTTTCTTAATATCTACTCCAACTGTTTTTAAAGCATTTGTTACATGTATCATAGAATTAACAAGACCTGATTTTCCACTCTTCTTTATTGATGCATTTATCTTTTTATGTAAGTTTTCGACTAGTAATGGAACTGCAAGCATAGCTGTTGGATGTGTCTCTTGTAAGTTTGGTACAATATATTTTAATCCTTCGCATATTGCTATTGATGATCCTCTTGCCATTGGTAATAAAAACCCTATTGTAGATTCATATGTATGGTGTAATGGTAACACTGAGAAAAATCTATCTGATGGATAAATTTTTACATATGGATTTACAGCATTTATATTTGCAGCTAAGTTTTTATTAGATATCATAACTCCTTTTGATTTTGAAGTTGTACCAGATGTAAATATTAATACTTTAAATTCTTCTGGAACAATATTTATTTTTAAGTAGCTATCATCACCATTTTCTACTAGTTTTTTACCTTCTTCTAATATTTTATTAAATCCAACATCTCTTCCTTTAACTTCGTCATTAGAATACATTTTAATAAAATATTTTACCATTGGTATACTATCTTTAATTTTATTTATTTCGTCTTCTTTTTTAGCTGAATATATAACAGCTGTTGCTCTAGACCTATTTATTACATTTTCTATTTCGTTTACAGGTAATTCTTTGTCTATAGGCACTGCTATTCCAGCTCCACAAAGAAGAGCTATATAAGATACATACCAGTCATATGTTGTTTCACTTATAATTATTATACGTTCATCTTTTAAATTTAGATAATTTGTAAGACCTGTTCCAAAATTAATCACATCTTCTTTAAATTGTCCGTATGATATTTCTGTATATTTACCTTTATGGTCATATTTTTCTAATACAAATTCTTTATCTTTATATTTTTCAGTTGATTCTAAAAATATCTCTTTTATTGTTTGATAATTAGTTCCTGGGTAATTCTTTTTAGAAGCTTTATCATTTACTTTTTCCATTTTTTCATAATCTAATTTTACTTCTTCTATTTCTTCTATTCCCTTCATTTTCATTTTTGGAAATTTAAAATTTGGTACCTTAAAATCCTTTAACATACTCATATTAAAACTACCTCTCCTCTTATTTTTAATACTATTATATTATGTCATATTATTTTTAAAAAGTAAATATTTTCAAAATTTCTGACTATACAGTATAATTTTATTGTTTTTCATTTTTATGTATGTTAAAATTCAAATGTTTTATATATAAGGAGATGAATATTTTATGTCTTTTTTTGAACATGATTTTAGTGTAGGTTTTAGAGATACTGGTAAATCGAATACTCTAACTAATAAAGCTTTTTTATCTTTTATGGAAGATGCTGGTGGTTTGCATTCTGAAAGTGCTGGTTTTGGAATGAACGAAATTAAAACTACAAATTTATCTTGGATTCTTTTAGGATGGAAATTAAAAGTTTTAAGTAGACCTATTTACGGCACTAAGTTAAAGGTCATCACTTGGGGACGTGAATTTTCAAAAGTTCATGCTTTTCGTGATTTTGAAGTATATGATGATAAAAATAATTTAATTGCAATAGCAACTTCAAAATGGCTACTATTTAATATAAAAGAAAATAAGATAGCTAGAATTACACCAGAAATTATAGAGTCTTATAGTATAGAAAAAAAATCTGTTTTTCCTTTAGATAAAGTTAACTTTTCTATTGAAAATGAGCCAAATAATGTATTAAATACTTTTGATTACACTATTTTAAGAAATAATATTGATATTAATAATCATATGCATAATTTATGTTATTTAGATATAGCATATGAAGCTCTACCTGAAGACGTTTATAGAAATACAAATTTCGATAATGTTGAAATCATTTATAAAAAAGAATGTTCTTTATATGATAAAATTAAATGTGAATATTATTTTGACAACAATATTCACTATATATATATTAAAAGTTTAGATAATTCAGTTCTTCATGCAGTTATTAAATTATATTAATTAAAAAATCTCAGAATAAATTCATTCTGAGATTTTTCTATTTTATAACATCATAAAAATTTTTAAAACTATAGCCTTGTTCTCTTAAATAAGCTATTACTTCTGGTAACATTTCATAAGTTAATGTTTTATCTCCTGCATCATGCATTAAGATTACAACAGTTTGTTTGTTTCCTATCGTTTCTTTTAAATACTGCATCATTTCTTCTCTTGTCTTTTTACCTTCTGAATCTCCATTTAATGCATTCCAGTCAACATATAATATATTATTTTCATTTAATACATTTATTGTTTCATTTTTTATATCTCTATATCTTCCACCCTTTGAACCTCCTGGAAATCTGAACAAATGAGAACTATAATTTTGATCTCCTATTGCATTTTTTATAAGTTGTTCCGTTTTATTATATTCATCTAAAACAGCATTTGTGCTTGAATATATACTACTATAATTATGTGAATATCCATGGTTTGCAACATAATGTCCTTCTTTGTATTCTCTTTCTACTATTTCAGGATAGAATTCTATTCTACTACCTAATGTGAAAAATGTTGCTTTTATATTTTCTTGTTTTAATAAATCTAAAATAGGTATTGTAACTTTTTTAGATGGTCCATCATCAAACGTTAAAAATACTCTTTTTTCTTCTGAGGAATATAAATTATTCATTCTATTTTTTATCTCATCAGTTATTTCGATATTTCTATTAAAATTGTATACATGTTCTGCTGCTTGCTTTTCTGATATTTTACTTATATTATTTTTAGAATTTCTATTAACATGTACAATAAAAAAAGTAAGGCTTAAAAGTATTACTATAGCTAGTAATACTAAAGATACAATAAATATTTTATTTTTATACCATTTTTGTTTTACAACAATTAAATCATATGCCATTTATTTATCACCTTTTACTTTTGCTATAATTATACACTATTTTGTAGAATTTTGGTAGTGCATAAGCATAAAGATTATCTAAAATTTGTTATTAATCTAGTTCGTCTCCTATTTCTTCATATTCTTGTTCATTATAAAATGCTACTTTTAAAGACATAATAATCATTTCTATTCCTAGTATAATTATATGCTCTTCAACTTTTTCAAATGGATCAAATACTAATAATATTGACAATGATGTTTCTATAATTGCATGTATTAGTTCTCCAACAAACCTTTTATTATTTGCCTTATTAAATATTGCAACATTAAATCCTTTTATTCCTTTTCTTAATCCTGAGATTCCCCATACAATTGCTATAAATGATATTGCATTATTACGTTTAAATAGAGTCATTATACCCAATATCATTACAACAATATTTTCTGGTATTTTCATAGTATCTAATGTTTTATATTCTTTATTTTTTATATTTCTTATTATATTAATTATAGATATATTAATTGTTGTTATCCCAGTAATAATTGATAGTTTTTCTTTCAAATAACTTGCAAAAATTATATGAATTAAACCAATAACTATTAATATCATTTGTATAGTAAATTTAAATTTATCTTTTTTATTTTCTTCAATATTTGCTTTACAATATTCTTTTATTTTTTTTATATTATTTTCGCCCAAAAAAATTCTCCTTTATAACAACATTTCTCTCTTTACTAAAAAGTTAAAAATATTATATTCTTTATTTTTAGCAAAATCAACAGTAGAGTGCCAATTTTTACATAAATTTCACATAAATTATATTTATTCTCCTACTTTATCTCTTTGTATAATAACATAAAAAATAGTTGCAATTTATGTATTACATAATTGCAACTATCATGTTCTGTAGACATCTTTTAAAATCTTCCAAATGCTAGTAACAGACTAGTATCATTACTAAATTTCATCTTTTGATACATTTATTTTTAGTAATTTAAATATTTCGACAATTATTATTGGTGCTATTATTAATCCTGCTATTTCTAGTATATTTCCTACTGGTAATACTGGTATACTAAATATTTCTCTTAAAGCTGGTACTAATAATATAACGAACATTAAAGCAGCAGATCCAAGTATTGCCCAAATTAATTTGCTATTATTAAATACTTTTGTTTTAAATAATGATTCTTTATTATTTCTAATATTAAATACATGTACTAATTCTGATAGTGCTAAAACTACAAATGCCATTGTTTGACCAACTTCTATTTTTGTTTCTTCTAATGATAAACCTTGTATTGGTTCTGTAGTCGTTGCTAAACCTATAATAAATGCAGCAAGTGTTAATAATCCTATCATTACCCCTTGATATATAACTCTCCAAGTCATTCCTTTTGTAAATATACCTTTTCCTGGCTTTAAAGGTTTTCTATTCATAACATCTGCGTTTGCTGGATCAAATGCTAGGGCTAAAGCTGGTAATGAATCTGTTACTAAGTTTATCCATAATATATGGATTGGAAGTAATGGTTCTAATGCGGATATATTAGCAATTCCAAACCATTTTGCAAGTAAAGGTGTTATTAAAGTTGCTATGAATAAAACAATTATTTCTCCAACATTACTTGATAATAAGAACTGAATAGCTTTTAATATATTATCATATATTCTTCTTCCTTCTTCTACTGCTGATACTACTGTTGCAAAGTTATCATCCGTTAAAATTACATCTGCTGCCTCTTTTGCAACATCTGTTCCAACAACTCCCATTGCACATCCAATATCTGCTGTTTTTAATGCTGGTGCATCATTTACACCATCACCTGTCATCGCTACAATTTCTCCGTTTTTTTGCCAAGCTTTTACTATTCTAACTTTATGTTCTGGTGAAACTCTAGCATATACAGAATATTTTCTTATATTCTTTTCTAATTCTTCGTCAGACATTTTTTCTAATTCTAATCCTGTAATTGCCTCTGATTCATCTTCTAATATTCCTAATTGTTTTGCTATTGCTGTTGCTGTAATTTTATGGTCACCTGTTATCATAACAGTTTTTATTCCTGCTGTTTTACACTTTGCTACTGCTTTTTTAGCTTCTTCTCTTGGTGGATCTATCATTCCTACCATACCAACATATGTTAAATCATTTTCAATGTTTTTAACTTCTTCTGCTGATGGTTTATGGTCTAATACTTTGTATCCCATTGCTAGTACTCTTAAAGCATTTTGAGCCATTTCTTTATTATTAATATCGATATCTTTTCTGAATTCTTCTAGATTTTCTTTTATTTGTCCATCAATTACATAGTTTTTACATCTTCTAAGTAATTCATCTACTCCGCCTTTTGTATATACAATATATTTTTCTCCTAATTTATGAACAGTTGTCATTAATTTTCTATCTGAATCAAATGGTATTTCATCTACTCTAGGAAATTGCTCATATATGCTAGGATCAAAGTTTAATTTAAATCCCATATCTACTAATGCTGTTTCTGTAGGATCTCCTGTTAAAGTATTATCTTTCGAAATTTTTGTATCATTACAAAGCATACTTGCATATACCAATTGTTTTAATTCTTCTGACTCTTCTTCATTTATTTCAGATATATTTACTAATTTATTATTCCAGTATAATTTTTCTACTGTCATTTTGTTTTGTGTTAAAGTACCTGTTTTATCAGAGCAAATAACTGTTGCACTACCTAAAGTTTCAACTGCTGGTAATCTTTTGACAATAGCATTTCTTTTTACCATTCTTTGAACACCTATAGCCAAAACAATTGTAGATACTGCTGCTAATCCTTCTGGAATTGCTGCAACTGCTAAGCTTACTGCACTCATAAACATATGAATAGGTTCTTTACCTTGTATTAAACCTACAGCAAATATAAATGCACATATAACTAAAGCTGCTATTCCTAATGTTTTTCCTAATTTATTTAATTTTGCTTGAAGTGGAGTCTCTGTTTCTACTGTATCATTTATTATTCCTGCAATCTTTCCAACTTCAGTATTCATTCCAGTTTCTACTACTATACCTTTTCCTCTACCATATGTTATTAAGCTAGAAGAAAATGCCATATTTATTCTATCTCCAATACCAACTTCTTTTGTTTCAATTACTGCAGTTTCTTTTTCTACTGGAACTGATTCTCCTGTAAGAGCTGATTCTTGAGATTTTAAATTGACAGCTTCTATTAATCTTAAATCTGCTGGAATATAATCTCCTGTTTCTAAAACTACTATATCTCCTGGTACTAACTCTTTAGATGGTACCACTTCCATTTTACCATTTCTTATAACTTTAGAAGCATGGTCACTTAATTTTTGTAGTGCCTCTAAAGATTTTTCAGCTTTGTTTTCTTGCATTACACCTATAATTGCATTAACTATTACAACTATTAAAATAATTATAGTATCTGTAATTCCTTCTCCTTCTGCAATTCCCACTGCACCAGAAACAATAGCTGCAATTATAAGAACAATTATCATAAAATCTTTAAATTGTTCTAAAAATTTTTGAAATATACTTTTCTTCTTTTTTGCTTGTAATTCATTTTTACCATATTTTTCCCTGTGAGCAACTACTTGCTCATCTGTTAGTCCACTTACTAAATTTGTTTCTAACTCTTTTTCAATTTTTTCTTCAGTTTTATTAAACCAATTTTCTCCCATTATCTAATCTCCTTTTCTTTTATTATATACAAAAATAAGACTTTTAAAAGAACTTATATTTTTGCATATAGAAATTCTTTTAAAAGTCTTGCTTACCTATTAAAAGGTTACTAACCAGATATTTCGAGATTGTTGATTAGTAGTTAATAAGCTACTCCCTTTTAACTGATTAAAATTTTATCATATATTTTTTTATTTTTCAAGATTATAATTAAAAAAACTGCATAAATATGTTTATGCAGTTTTTTGTATTTTATTCTGCTTTTGCCCAAATTATTAATCTACCTTTACTATCATCTGTACAAGTAGTTAATGATATTTCTCTTGCTCCGGCTGTATCTCTTAACCAATAGTCTGTATCTTCTGGAGTTGTTTCGTATTTATTATATATTGTATATTTAACTTTTGTTCCTGAATTATCTGTTATGTATATTGTATCTCCAATTTTTAGTTTCTTGTTATTTGAAAAAAATAGTCCATTTCTATAATTATGTCCTGCAATAATTGTATTTCCTGGTAAATTTGGTCCAGGTCCATATTGAATACCTACAGCTACTTCTATTTCTTTCTTTCCTGCTTGACTTAATATTGGATAATCTAAGTCTATTGCTGGTATTTGTATTCTTCCACTTACATCAAATCCTTTATATTGTGGTTTCTTTGAAGATGTATTTGTTGTTGATGTAGTAGTATTAGTTGTCATATTCATTTCATTAAATGGATTTTCTGCCTCTACCACATTTTCTTCTTCTGTCAAGTTCTTTATTGTTGTTCCTATTTCGTTTTCATAATTTTCTAAGAAGTCTTTAGCATCTTTTTCAATAAAATACTTTTGATATAAATCGAATCCTAAAAATCCTAATAAACCTATTATTGCTATAATTACTATTACTAATAATACTGTTAAAAATTTACTATATTTACTATCAGCGAACATAACTTTTACCTCCAATTATTCTCATATACTTTATTATAACATATTTTTTAATATTTTAACAGAGTATTTGAGCTTTTTCTTTTGCTTTATATTAATTACAAATTTTAGTTCCTAATTCTTTTCCCGCTATTAAATGAAAATGTAAATGCATAACTTCTTGTCCTGAGTCTTTACCACTATTTGTTATTACTCTATATCCTGACTCTGAAACACCTTGTTCTTCAGCTATTTTATTTATAATTGAATATATTCTTCCAATTAATGCTTCATCTTCTTTTTTCATATCTTTTATTGAATCCATATGTTTTTTTGGAATTACTAATATATGTACTGGAGCTGCAGGATTTATATCTTTAAATGCTATTACTTCATCATCTTCATACACTATAGTTGAAGGTATTTCTTTATTAGCTATTTTACAAAATAAACAATCTCCCATTATTTTATTCTCCTTATTTTATTCTTTTATTAAAACTGCTTTTATTCTTCTTACACCTGATGAACTAGATTCTTCCTTCTTTATCTTTAATTTTCCAAGTTCCGCTGTATGTTTCACATGAGGTCCACCACAGATTTCTTTGCTAAAATCTCCTATTGTATATACCTTTACTCTATCTCCATATTTATTAGTAAATAAACCAATTGCACCAGATTTTTTTGCTTCATCATATGTCATTTCTTCGCATGTAACTGGTAAATCTTTTTGTATTTGTTCATTTACTAAATCTTCTACTTTTTTAATTTCTTCTGGAGTCATTTTTTGTGGATGTGTAAAGTCAAATCTTAATCTATCTACTGTAATATTAGATCCATTTTGTTTTACGTGTTCTCCCAATACTTCTCTTAAAGCTTCGTGTAAAAGGTGTGTAGCAGTATGATAAGCTGTTGTTACTTCATTTTGTTCTGCTAATCCTCCCTTAAATTTTTGTTCAGCACCTTGTCTTGATTTTTCTTGATGAGCTTTGAATAATTCATCAAATTTATTTAAATCAACTTTCATGCTATTTTCTTCTGCAAGTTCTTTTGTTACTTCTGGTGGGAATCCATAAGTATCATATAATCTAAATACTACTTCTCCTGATATTTTGTCTTGTCCTTGTTCTTTAGCTTTTTTTATTTCTTTTTCAAATTCTCTTTCACCATGTGCTAAAGTTTTTACGAATTTATCTTTTTCTTCTATAATTACATTTTTAATTGTCTCTTTATTTTTATCTAAATCTGGATACATTTCTTTTAAGTTTTCTACGTTTAGGTCAATTAAATTTGATATTTCATCTAAGTTAATTTGTAATTTATTCATATGTCTTATCATTCTACGAATTAATCTTCTTAAAATATATCCTCTATCTATGTTACTTGGTCTTCCTCCATCGCATATAATCATCATACTAGAGCGAAGATGTTCTGCAACTACTCTTCTACTTTGTATACTATCTACTTTTTGTAATTCTTCTAATTTGTGCATTATTGGTGCAAATAATTCTGTATCATATGGTGTTTCTTTTCCTTGAAGAAGCATTGTCATTCTTTCTAATCCAAGTCCTGTATCTACGTTTTTCTTTTCTAATTTTGTATATTTTCCGTCTTTACTTTTAAAGTATTCCATAAATACATTGTTCCATATTTCTACATATTTACCACAATCGCAAGATGGTTCACAATGGTCTGAGCATGCTGGTTTTCCTGTATCGTAGAACATTTCTGTATCTGGTCCACATGGTCCTTCTTCTCCTGCTATCCACCAGTTATCATCTTTTCCATAAAAATATATATGGTTTTCTGGTATTCCAGCTTTTTTCCAACATTCATATGCTACATTATCTCTTGGAGCGTCTTCGTCTCCTGCAAAACAAGTAACAGATAGTTTTTCTACTGGTATTCCTAATTCTTTAGTTAGAAAATCAAAGCTCATTTGAATTGATTCTTCTTTGAAGTAATCTCCTAAAGACCAGTTTCCTAGCATCTCAAAATATGTTAAATGACGATTATCTCCTACTTCATCTATATCAACAGTTCTAACACATTTTTGATAGTCTGTTAGTCTTGTTCCTTCTGGATGTTTTTCTCCTAATAAATATGGTACTAATGGTTGCATACCAGCTGTTGTAAATAATACAGATGGATCATTTTCTGGTATTAATGGTGCACTTGGTATTATTTTATGTCCATGATTTTCAAAAAATTTCAAATATTTATTTCTTATCTCTATAGCTTTCATATAAGATTCTCCTTTTTATTTATCTAACGATGAAATTATATTACATTATGTTAGAAAAATCAAGAAAATCCGGCTTTTAGACATAAAAAAATACTAGTGTATAAAGCTAGTATTTTTTTAGAATTAATTGTTTAAGATTTTATCTGCTCTTTCTTTTAGGTTAGAATCTTTTTCCATATAATAATATCCTTGTTTAATTAATTTTTTTAGTATTCCTTTTTCTTCTTCAGTTATTTTTTTACTTTCAGATACATCTAATATAATATTATATAACTCTATTTCTTTTTCTTCTAAATCTCTAGGTCCATAATTTTTTACTTTATTTATTTCAATTACTTCTTCATATACTTTTTCAAAATTATTATTATATTTTTTTAGAATTTCAATTGCTATTTCTTGATTGTTTTTTGATTCTTCTATTATTTTTGTTTTTTCTTGCATTTCATCACTATTTGAATATAGTTTATATGAATCATCTAGTTTAAAATAATCTCTTACTGTAGTTTCTATTCTTTCATTATCTTTATTATTTCCATATATCTTTATATAATTTTCATAACATTCATTAACCATATTAATATATTGTTCATTGTCTTCTTCGTTCCTAGTCTCGTATCCTAAATCATAGTAATATTCATAAAATATTTCTGCTAATTTAACTTTTATAGGTTTATTTTTTTCTTTATCAAATTTAAGATTATAATCTCCAATTTCATATATTATTTCCGAAAATTCTGTACCTGTATAACAATATTTATTTATTTTATATCCTAATCCTATAGCTTCCCATGATCCTCCGTCGGCATATGTCGCTTTATAATACATAGTAAATGATAATGGATTTTTTTTATTTTTTACTCTATTTTTATTTATAAAAAAAGTTATTACTACAAATATCAGCATAAATATAAATATTCCTAATATTATTTTTAATATTTTAGATAAAAACTTCATATTATTCTCCTTTATATATCATATATTTCAGATAATACTGTACTTGTTCCATTTGCATATCTAAATGTATTATATACTATAATTTGTTTTTTTCCATCTTTATTATACATATAATATGTCCTTTGATTAGATATCTTTGAGTTTAATATTTCATAATTCTGCACGTTGCTCGCAGTAGCTAAAGCACTATACTGGCTGGTATTTATAGTTTCTATATCGGTAGACAATATATTATTTTTTTCTTCTTCTGAAATGTATATAGTAGAGTCTACAATTTTAGTTACTTTACTATTATTTACGAATATTTTATATTGCGATTCTGTATAAAACTCACCAATCTTTCTTGTTAATACTATTGTATATGTTTCTTCATCTAACATTGTTTTATTTTCTACAATAGAATACTCATCTTTATTAAAATTATTATCATAATCACTTATAGCATCAAATATGTCCTCATAATATCCACTTGTAAATTCTATATTTGTATCTCTAATATTTGGTATTTCTTTTATTATCGTAGGATTATAACCTAAGTTTTCAACTTTTGCTTTGGATTTCATTACTTCTAAATTATATGTATTAACTCTATAATCGGACAATTTAGTATATCCTCCATCATTACTATATTGAATCAAACTTGTAACATTTGATCCTTCTGGATATGTTTGAGCTGCTCCTGCATATTCTAAGGCATCTCTAATTGTATAATCTTGAGTTAAAGCCCAATTTAAATGTTTACAAAAATCTTTCTGTGCACCTGATTCTACCTGATATCTCCAACCTATGGTATTTTTTGTACCCTTGCTATAAAATAATTGCGCCAAATTAGGTGTGGAAATAGTAGGTTCACTATCTCCAGTTGAAGCTGTTTCACATCCTGCTAGTATTACTAATATATTTGTATTTTTTTCCATATTGTTAAGCGATACGTATTTATATCCGTTAGATTCATACCCATCACTTTGTCTTCCATGTACTCCGCAGGCATATTCTCCTCCTTTTTGCTTATAGTTCCAATCCATAGTATATCTACTTCCATGCCCATCTAAATATAATATATCACTTTCCCAAAGTCTTATATTATAATCCCCATATCCACCTCTTAATAACCACTCATATGTTGGTTGAGTTAATATAGCAGTATCATATCCAAATGATTTATAACAATTCCTTGCATATTCTACATTTTCCGTTGTGTTTAGTCCAAATAGCCCACTTCTATAGTCTGTTCCTATCCCTGAAGCTTTGTTATATAATGCATACCCTTCTGTATTTAGTATTACTAAAAAAGCTATAAAAATTGAAATAAAAATTTTTTTTATCATAATGTTTCCCCCTTTAATTATATATATCATATTTTCATATAAAAAAACCGAAAAGTTGAAAAAGTTGAAAAAATTTATTTATATCGACTTTGTCAAAAAAAGACCAAAATATAATTTAATTTTGGCCTTTTTTATTTTTTTATATTTCCATTTGACTTCCTAAAAAGTTTGCTGCTGATTGTGCAACCTTTTGCTCAACTTCTGTCATTTTAGTATTTGGTTCTTTAGACATAAGTATCACTGTTCCAATAACATCTCCATTAGATACTATTGGATATACTACTTGTGAATTAAATTTTCTTTCTTTATTATCATTTTTTATTATAGGAATAGACATATCATCATTTTCTTTACTTGTGTATACTTCTTGGTCTTCCATTACTTGTTCTAATTCAGTACTTAGGTCTTGTTCTAATAATTCTTTTTTTAGTCCTCCAGAAATTGCTATCACTGTATCTTTATCAGTTATACAAGCTATATGTCCTGTAGTTTTTGCAAGTGTTTCTGCATATCCAACTGCAAATTCTGATAATTCGCCTATTGGTGAATATTTTTTTAATATTACTTCTCCTTCTTTATCTGTAAATATTTCAAGTGGGTCTCCTTCTTTTATTCTTAATGTTTTTCTAATTTCTTTTGGGATAACAACTCTACCTAAATCGTCAATTCTTCTTACTACACCTGTTGCCTTCAACTTTCTACCTCCTTTATTTGTTTTTACTATATTTTTATTATTTGTTTTAGAATGTTTTTTATTCATTATTTTGACAATTTATTTTCATGTTTCTTAATCCCTTGCTATTGTTAATATTCCAACTTTTTCTGCATCATATTTTTTTAAAATTTTTGCACATTCATTTGCAGTGCTTCCCGTTGTAAAAATATCATCAAATATTAATATTTTTCTATCTTTTATTATCTCTTTTTTATTTATATCTATTTTATATACGTTTGATATATTAAGTATTCTGTCCTCTTTATTTAATGAACTTTGTGGCTTTATGTTTTTTGTTTTTATTAATAAATCTTTTACATATTTTAAAGTTTTATCATTTTTACATACATCTTCTATTATTAATTCAGATTGATTATATCCTCTGCATTTTTTTCTTTTTTTATGTATTGGTACACATATTATGATGTCATACTTTTTTATGTATTTCATAATTTTTTGGTTTTTTAGTATCATATATGAAAATGCTTTGTATAAATATGATTTTTCATTAAATTTATATTTAATAATTAAATCACGTATAATATCTCTATACCTAAATAAGTAAATATGTTCATCAAAATACCTTTCTTTAGTTTGTATGTATACTTTTCTTCCACTTATTAAATTTTTATTTATTCTATGCATACAATTATTGCAAATTGGTGTATCACATGTTTTTTCACATATTGCACATGTATTTGGATAAAAAAAATTGAGAACTATCTCTAAAAGATTCATAAAACCTCCTAAATTGCCCCCAATTTAATTTTATATATTATATAATTTATATTCTAATCCTGTATTTCTCTTTCTTGTATCAGAATTTTGTATCATATAATTTATTATATTTTCGTTTCCTATTATAAGTAGCATTTCTTTTGCTCTAGTAATACTTGTATATAATAAATTTCTTGTAAGTAGCATTGGTGCCGTTTGTGTTGCTATAACTATTACTACATCAAATTCACTTCCTTGTGCTTTATGTATTGTTATTGCATATGCATGTTCAAGTTGTTCAAGTTCTGAATATAAATACCAAGCTTCTTTTCCATCATCAAATAATACTTTTATTTGCTTTTCTAATTCATTTATTTTTTGTATACGTCCAAGTTCACCGTTATATATTCCTGTTCCATTTTCATATTCATTATCTACTCTTTGCCAAAAAATATCATAATTATTTTTAGTTTGCATTACTCTGTCGCCTTCTCTAAAAATTATTTCTCCTGATTTTTTTTCTTTTTTATCTTTTGATTCTGGATTAAGTTCATTTTGCAATATTTTATTTAGTTCTTTAGTTCCAAGCATTCCTTTTTTCGTTGGTGTTAGAACTTGAATATTATTAAAAAAATCATAATTTCCATATTTCTTTAGACGTTCCTTACAAAGAGATATAAGTTGTCCTAATATTTTTTCTTGGGATGATTCATTTATAAAAAAGAAATCTTCTTTTAATTCTTCTTTACTTTCTTTCTTGTTTAAAAAACTCTCTCCATTATTTACTCTGTGTGCATTTTGTATAATTTTACTTTTAGCTGCTTGTCTAAATATTTTATTTAAATGTATTGTAGTAATTTTTTCTGAATTTATAATATCTTTTAATATTGCTCCTGGTCCAACTGATGGAAGTTGATCTACATCTCCTACTAATATTAGTTTTGTTCCTAAATAAATTCCTTTTATTAGGTAATTCATTAAAAATAAATCTACCATAGACATTTCATCAACTATAATAACATCAGCATCTATAGGGGCCACATCATAATCGATACTTGCAATATTGCCTTCTTCTTCAAATTTTCCTATTTCTAGTAATCGATGTAATGTTCTTGCTTCCTCTCCTGTAGTTTCTGTCATTCTTTTGGCAGCTCTACCTGTTGGTGCACAAAGTACTACTTTTTTATCGTGACTTTTGTATATTTCTAATATGCTTTTTATTATAGTCGTTTTTCCTGTTCCCGGACCTCCAGTAATTATTGTAACATTATGATCATTAATAGCTTCTACAGCTTCTTTTTGCTTTTCCGATAACTTTATTTTTGTAACTTTTTCAACTTTTTTTAACTCTTCTTCGAAGAAGTCTATTCTTTTTATATTTTTTGAAGAATCTAATAATACTAATTTACTTGCTACATTTCTTTCTGCAATATAAAATTCGATTAAATATACCCATTCTTCTTCATCTCTTTTTTCTATTACAATTTTCTCTTGAACATTTAAATCTATCAGGCAGTGCTCTATAGAATCTACTTCTACTTTCAGTAAATCTTTTACATATTGTATTAGATTTTGCTTTAATACACAGCAATGTCCATTATATGATATTTTAATTAAACTATGCTTTATTCCACTTTTTATTCTTTTATAATTATCTATATCAAATCCCATATCTAGAGCTATTTTATCTATTTTACCAAAGTCTACTCCTCTTATTATATCTATTAATATATATGGGTTTGATTCTATTTCTTCTATCGTAGAATCTCCTAATTCTTTATATACTTTTTTTGCATTAGCTGCGCTAATTCCAAATTTATCTAAAAATCCAACAATTTGCCATACTTCCCAGTTTTCTATAAAGCTCTGTGACATTTCCATTGCTTTTTCTTCTGTTATGCCCTTAATTTGAGCTAATTTCTTAGGTTCTGATTTAAATATATTTACTGTATCTTCGCCAAATGTATCAACAATCTTTTTAGCTGTAGATGGACCTATTCCTTTTATGCTTCCAGTTGCTAAATATTTTTCTAGTGCTTCTAAAGTTTGAGGCATTACTTTTTCAAAAGTATTTACTTTAAATTGTTCTCCATAGTCTTTATGTGTAACAAAATTTCCAACTACCTTTAAAGTATCTCCAACATTAATAAACGGAAGATATCCAACAATTGTAATTGTTTCATCTTCTGTATCAAATATTGCTATACAATAACTATTCATTTCATTTTGATATATTATTTCTTCTATTTGACCTATTAGTTCCAACTTATGTACCTCGCTTATTTTTATATACTATCATTTTAAAAATATATTTTCAATATTATTTTAATTTATATCTATATTATCTAATAATTCTTTGCATTCTCTCCAATCTGATATTTTTATGCAACTATAGTCTTTGCTTAATTTTTGAAGTATCTCTAAAGTCTTATCATTAGAATCCAAATCTACTGCAATTATATCTTTTATGCTTTCCTCTTTTCCATAAATAATTCTAAATAAAATAGTTCTCATAAAAGCTTCTATTGTATTCTCTTGATTTTTTGCTGCAATAATTACATATATTCCATCGGATTTTAGTTTTGTATATGAACATATATAGACTATTTCTCTAATTATTTCTATTAATCCATATAAAGCTAAAGTCCATATTACCCCATTAATAATAAAATTTTCCAAATAGTATCACCTTCTTTTGTATTATATGTATTTATAAATTATATGTGAAAAAGCGAGTAGAATAATTTCTACTCGCTATTATAAAAATCTATATAATTAAAGAGGGCTAATCTTTAAATTATCTTCTTGTTTTTCCGTCTAATGAATCTAAGTTATCTAATGCTTTTCCTGTTCCTAAAGCTACACATGAAACTGTGTCTTCTGCTATCATAACATTGATTCCTGTTTTTTCTTGTAAAAGTTTATCTAGACCGTCTACTAGACATCCTCCACCTGTCATATAAATTCCTTTATCGCTGATATCTGATGCTAATTCTGGTGGTGTTCTTTCTAATACTGAATGTACTGCATCTACTATCATCATTGCAGGTTCAATAAGTGCTTCCAGCATTTCGCTAGAATATATTGTTATTGTTTTTGGTAATCCTGTTGTTAAATCTCTTCCTCTAATATCCATTTCCATATCTTGAATTTTTGGATATACACATCCAATATTTACTTTTAAATCTTCTGCTGTTCTTTCTCCTATCATTACATTGTGTTTTCTTTTTATGTATTTTACGATTGCTTCATCAAATTTATCTCCGGCAACTTTTAGAGAAGTACTAACAACTGAGCCTCCAAGTGAAATAACTGCTATATCTGTTGTTCCTCCACCAATATCAACTATCATATTTCCGCATGGTTTAGATATATCAATTCCTGCTCCTATTGCAGCTGCTATTGGTTCTTCTATCAAATATACTTTTCTTGCTCCTGCTTGTGAAGCAGCATCTATTACTGCTCTTTTTTCAACCTCTGTTACTTGTGATGGAATACATATCATAATTCTTGGTGCAAATATAAATTTACCGCATACTTTATTAATAAAGTGTTTTAACATTTTTTCTGTTACAGTGTAATCTGATATTACACCTTCTCTTAAAGGTCTTGTCGCAATTATATTTCCTGGTGTTCTTCCAAGCATTTTTCTTGCTTCTTGACCTACTGCTAGAACATCACCTGTGTTCTTATCAACTGCAACAACAGAAGGCTCTCTTAAAACAATTCCTTTTCCTTTTACATATGCTATTACTGTAGCTGTCCCTAAATCGATTCCTATATCTTGCCCAAAGCCAAACATGTTATTCCCTCCTTGATATTTATTCATGTTACGAATTCGTTACAATTATATTACAGTTTTTATAAAATAGCAATGTTTTTTATAATAAAATAAAAAAAGTTCTAGTAAGTCAATTTACTAGAACTTTTTTATTAAAATGGGAAAATTCCAAATAAAAATCTTGCTGGCATGTAATATGTTACAATTAAGCCTCCTACAAATAATGCTAATTTATCTGTATCTGATAATTTATAACTGAAAGTATATGAATCTGGTAACTCATCTACAAGTGTTGCTACTATTTTTGTTACTCCTTCAAATTTATGGTCTAGCTTAAATTCTTGAGATTCTCCTACATCTAAATTATTTATTTTTAAATACTTTGTTCCTAAATTATTATCATATTTTGAAAAGAAGTCTAATTTTATATATTGATTATCTATTTTACTTTTTGTATTATTGGTTATTCTTGCTATTACAAATCCAT
The DNA here is from genome assembly GCA_963557785.1 of uncultured Clostridia bacterium. Lineage (GTDB taxonomy): Bacteria > Bacillota > Clostridia > TANB77 > CAG-508 > Merdicola. Next base: position 34,694 of record CAUWBF010000005.1, read on the forward strand.
TTATATTAGTTGACCTAGCTTCTAATATTTCTATTTTTGGAGATTCAGAAACTACTTCAGACTTACTTATTAGTGTATATGTTGACATTACAAAAGCATGTGACATATAACTTACAAATACAAACATAAATATAAATAATATAAATAGATTTCTAAACAATTTCATTGTTTTCATAATTTTCCTCCCCTAGAAAAAAATGCTATTATTATTATATACTAGTATACATAATTTGTAAAGTGAATTTATTAATTTATTTCTATATAAAAAGAGAAGTTATTTTATATAACTTCTCTCGAATTTACTATATTCTAACAATTCCACCGATTGTTCTATTTGTTTCATAAACTTCTTTATCATTTTCTACTATATCAGATTCTCCAGAAAGAACTACTGTATCACCTTTTTCTAATATTTCTTTTGATTTTAATTTTTCAATTCCGGCTTTTATAGTTTCATCTGTATTAGCTTTTGCATCTACATATACAGGTGTTACATTCCAAGCAATACCTAATTGGTTGAATGTTCTTCTATTGTCTGTTATAGCTAAAATTGGGCATCCTGCTCCTAAACCAGCTAATCTTCTTGCAAAGTTTCCTGTATGTGTGTAACATACAATAGCATCTGCCTTTGTATTTTTAGCTAATATACATGCAGCATATGCAATGTTTGAATCTAAATCATTTAATTCTATATTTGTATTCTCATCAAATCTTTTCCAGTAGTTGATTGTTGATTCAACTCTTTTTGCTATTTTATCCATTGTTTTAACACATTCAACTGGATAATCACCCATAGCGCATTCACCAGATAGCATTACAGCACTTGTTCTATCAAATACAGCATTTGCAACGTCACTTGCTTCAGCTCTTGTTGGTAATGGTTGATGTGTCATTGATTCAAGCATTTGTGTAGCTGTTATAGCTGGTTTATTTGCTTTATTGCTTAATTTTATAAATTTCTTTTGCATAATTGGTGGTTCTGTAAAGTCTGTTTCTGTAGCCATATCTCCACGAGCAATCATTTGAACGTCTGCATTCTCTACTATTTCTTCCATATTTTCTAGACCTTCAACATTTTCTACTTTTGTTATTATTTTAACGTCTTTTCCACCGTTTTCATCTAATACTTTTCTAACTTGATCTATATCATCTTTGTTTCTTGTGAATGATACTGCAACGTAATCATATTCATGTTCACAAGCTGTTTTTAAGTCATTTATATCTTTTTCTTTTAAAGCTGGTAATCTTACAGCTGTACCTGGTAAGTTCATTGTTTTTCTACTTCCTAATCCATTTCCATGAACTACTGTACAAACTATATCTTTTCCTACTATTTCATCAACTTTTAATTCTATAGCACCATCATCTATTAATACCTTAGCACCTGGTTTTAAGTCTTTGTATAATTCTTTATAAGATACAGAAACTCTATCTTTATCTCCTATTATATCTTCATTTACTAATGTAAATTTTTGTCCATCTTCTAATTTTATTTTTTCATTTTTTCCTGTAACTAACATACCTGTTCTTATTTCTGGTCCTTGCATGTCAAGAATCATTGGAACTGGTATATCTAATTCTTTTCTTAATCTAATTATTTCTTCAGTTTTTTCTTTTTGTTCATCCCAACTACCGTGTGAATAGTTAATTCTTGTTACATTTAATCCAGCTGAAAATAATTCTTCTAATCTATTTTCACTTGCTGGTCCTATTGTTCCTACTATTTTAGTTTTTCTTAAATCCTTTTTCAATTTAATTCCCCCTTAGAAATTTTAACACAATGATTATTATATCACTCTCTTTTAACATAATCAAGATTTTATTTTTAAAAATTTATTTTTTCGACATAAGTTTATTTTTTATTTAATTACTTCACTTATTACTTTGCTTAAATATTTCATACTAGTTAAACATTGATCTAAGGTATTTCCTGTTGCACCAACTTCAATTATAGTTGCTGCATTAGCTACATGCTGATTATATCTAGAGTTCCTAACAATTATAGGTTTAAATAAACCTGGATATAATTCATTTGCTTTTTCTTGTATTTTTATTGCGAATTTCAGGTTTTGTTGCCAATTAGGATGATTTAGTCCTCCTCCATCTGTTCCTATTACAAACATAATTTGTGCTGCATATTCATCTCCTATTCTTACAGTAGGAGCATATTCTGGACTAGAACCTATAGCATCTCTATGTAAATCAAATACTATTTGAGTATTTGGTTTTGTACTTAAATTGTTTTTAACTGTAATTAATGATCTGCTATATGATCCTGTATATGCTGGATAATCATGATAAGTTTTATCGTGATTTACTTCATATCCATAGTTTACTAAATATTTTTGTAATTCATCGCCTACTCTTGATACAGTATAATTTAAATCTGTTGTTCTATAATTTCCTGTTGCTTCATAGTTATATGCTTCACTTTGTGTATAGCTTTCGCAGGTATGCGTATGAAATATTAATATATCTTTTGTATCATTTAATTGAATATTAGGCTCTAAGACTTCTTGTGTTAATTCTTTATTCGATTCATTCTTAATTAATACAGTTCCATATGTATCTGTATATTTAGTAGATATTTGGTTATTCTCTATTACTTCAGTTTTTACATCTGTTTTTGCTTCTTCTATTTTTTCTTCTTGATTTTTTTCTGGAATAATATTAACCTCTTTTGCTTTTATATTTTTACTCATTCCAAGTTCCATATTTAATATTTTTTCTATAAAAGTTTCATCTATATTATTTGTGGTCTCCTTTTTATTTAATAATGGTACCGTATCTTGCAGAGAATTTTTTATTAATTTTATTCTTATTTGACTTATATTAATGTTCATCTTTATAAGGCTAACTTTTTCTTTCTTTATCTTTAAATCAGAAAAATATCTAGCAATCCCAACAGTTATTATTAATATAATTGTTAGTTTTACTAGATATTTTAATATATCTTTTATATTTAATACTTTTACATTTATCATAATTAGTAAATTTCTCCTTTGTTATATACTACTCTTTACTAATTTATGATACTTATTTTTTATTTATTACCATTAATTTTTTCTATTACTTTATCTAATGATAATGTTTCTTGACTACCTGTATTCATGTCTTTTAATGTTACTACATTATTTTTTATTTCATCTTCTCCTATTACTATTACATAAGGTATATTTAATTTATCTGCATATTTAAATTTTGCTTTTATTTTTTTATCATTTAAATATACTTCTGTACTAATTCCTGAATTTCTTAATATCGTAGCTGTCTCGATGCTCTTTTCTATGTCTTCTCCCATTGAAACTACCAATACTTTTGATACAGATTTTTGCTCAGCTTTTATTATATTCATTTCATTTAATTTATAGAATAGTCTTGTAAGTCCTATAGATACACCTACTCCAGGAAGTTTCTTGTCTGTATAATATTCTGCTAAGCTTTCATATCTTCCTCCTGAGCATACACTTCCTAAACTTCTATAATCATCTAAAAATGTTTCATATACTGTTCCTGTATAATAATCTAAACCTCTTGCTATAGTATAATCAACTTTAAAGTTTTCGTCAGGAACTCCAAATAATCTTATATTTTTTACAACGTCTTTTAGTTCTTTTAAACCTTCAGCAAAAAGTTCATTTTTTATATTTAATTCTTCTAATTTTAATAATTTTTCATCTGTATTTCCTGATATTTCTATAAAGTTCATAATTGTATCTATTGAATTATTATCTATATTTAGTTCTTGTAATTCTTTTACAACTTTATCTTTTCCAATTTTTTCTATCTTATCTATAATTCTCATTATTTCTATAGATTTTTCTTTTAATTTTAATGATTCATATAGTCCATTTAATATTTTTCTGTTATTTATACGAATTGTAAATTTATCAAAACCTAATTGTTTGAATATATTATATATAACGCTTGGTAGTTCTGCATCATATATAACGCTTAGCTCTCCATCACCAATAATATCTATATCACATTGATAAAATTCACGAAATCTTCCTTTTTGAGGTCTTTCTCCTCTATATACTTTTCCAATTTGGTATCTTCTAAATGGAAAACTTAATTCATTATAATACTGTGATACATATTTTGCTAGTGGTACAGTTAAATCAAATCTTAAAGATAAGTCATTATCTCCTTTATTAAATCTATAAATTTGTTTTTCTGTCTCTCCTCCAGCTTTTGCTAGCAATACATCTGATAGTTCTATAATTGGTGTATCTAATGGTAAAAATCCATAATTTTCATATGTATTTTTAATTATATCTTTTATTTGATTAAATAGAATTTGCTCTGTTGGCATTAATTCCATAAAACCTGGTAAAGTTCTTGGTTCAACTTTTTTATTCATATTTTACCTCCTAATAATCTTTAGGTCTTAGTTCTAAATATATTGGTTTTTCTTCTTTTATCATTGTTGCTTTTCCATGTCCTGGGTATACAATAGTATCATCTGGTAATACTAACAGTCTTTTAGTTATAGAATTCATAATATCTTCTAAACTTGAAGTTGGTAAATCTGTTCTTCCCCAAGTACCTCTAAATAGAGTATCTCCTGAGAATAGCATTTTTTCTTTTTCACAATATAATGATGTACTCCCTTTAGTATGTCCCGGTGTATGTATAACTTGTAATTCTGTTTCTCCAACATGAATTAAATCGTTATCATCTATTCTTGAATCTACATCTAGTTCTATTCTTCCTAATCCTATATATTCACATAAGTTAATTTCTGGATTGTTTAGTCCTTTACTATCTATTCTGTGTATAAGTATTTTTCCTCCATATCTTTCTTTTAGTTCATTCACTCCTCCGATATGGTCTCCATGGCAATGTGTTAAATATATATATTTTACTTTTGCTTTAAGAATGTCTAGCATTTTTGCGATTTTATCTACTTCGCCACCTGGATCTATTACTATAGCCTCTTTAGATTTTTCATCAAATATTATATAGCAATTTGTTGGATCTCCAATCCATGTATTTATCTTAAGTTCTTTTAATATCATCTTTATCCCTTCTCTTGAACTTTATTTTTTCTTTCTAGTTACTTCATATACACTATCTATTTTTCTTAGTGATTTTATAACATTGTTTAAGTCTTCTATATTTAAAACTTCTATTGTTAATTCAGTAATAGCTATTTTTTCCTTAGTTACTCTTGAATTTACAGCTTGTAATGTTGTTTTAGTATTACTTATTTCTTTTATTATGTCCGCTAAAAGTCCATTTCTATCATTTGCAAACATTTCTATATCAACTGTATAAGAAGATTTTGCTTGATTTGCCCAGGCTACATCTATAATTCTGTTTTCTTCTTCTATTAACTCTTTTAAGTTTTTACAGTCTGCTCTATGTACTGAAACACCTCTTCCTTTTGTTATAAATCCTACGATTTCATCACCTGGTACTGGGTTACAGCATTTAGATAATTTTACTAAGCAGTTATCTATACCTTTAACGATTACACCATTATCTGCTGTTTTATTTTGTGTTCTTCTTGTTTTTGATAGTTCTTCAATCTTTTCCTCTATATTTTCCTCATTATGATTTTTTCTATATTCTTGAAGTATTCTTGCTATAATTTTTACTTGAGATATTGCTCCAAAACCAACGCTTGCATACATATCCTCTACATTTTTAAATTTATATTTATCTAATGCAGCATTAACATATTCTTGTTTGAATAGTTCTGTATAGCTCATTCCAATTCTCTTTATTTCTTTTTCTATTAATTCTTTTCCTTTTATTGTATTTTCTTCTCTTTGCTCTTTTTTGAACCAAGATTGGATTTTGCTTTTTGCTTTAGTTGTTTTTATAAATTTTAACCAGTCACGACTTGGTCCTTTTTGAGAATCAGACGTTAATATTTCTACTATATCTCCATTTTTTAATTTTGTTATAATTGGCATCATTTTGCTATTAATTTTACAGCCAACCATATGATTTCCTATTTCTTCATGTATACTATATGCAAAATCTATAGGCGTTGCATCTGTAGGTAAAACTTGTATTTTTCCTTTTGGTGTAAATACATATACTTCATCCTCAAATAATTCTGTTTTAAGAGTTTCTAAAAATTCTTGTGGATCTTGCATATCTTTTTGCCACTCTAAAGTTTCTCTAAGCCAAGATAGTTTGTCATCTGTAACTTTTACTACTTGTTTACCTTTTTTACTATAATTTGCCTCTTTATATGCCCAGTGTGCAGCAATACCATATTCTGCTATTCTGTGCATGTCCCAAGTACGAATTTGAACTTCAAATGGTGTTCCCTTCTCTCCCAATAGAGTGGTATGTATAGATTGGTACATATTTGGTTTAGGTACAGATATATAGTCTTTAAATCTTCCTGGCATTGGATTGTACATTTCATGTACAACTCCTAACGCTGTATAACAGTCTTTTACAGAGTTTACTAATATTCTAAGAGCAAATAAATCGTATATTTGATCTAATGTCTTATTATCTCTTTTCATTTTTCTATATATACTATATAAATGTTTTGCTCTACCTGTAACTTCCGCTTCTATTTTTTCTTTTTTTAGTTCTACTCTAATATCTTCCATTATTTTTTCAATGAATTTTAGTCTTTCTTCTCTTTTCTTATCTAAACCTTCAACTAATTCATGATATTCTTCTGGATAAAGATATTTGAAAGATAAATCCTCTAATTCCCATTTTAATGAATAAACACCAAGTCTATTAGCAAGTGGTGCATATAGCTCCATCGTTTCCTTAGCATTTGCAACTTGTCTTTCTCTTGAAAGATATTTTAATGTTCTCATATTATGCAATCTATCAGCTAGTTTTATTAATATAACTCTTATATCTTTTCCCATCGCTAAGAACATTTTTCTATAATCTTCTACTTGTTGTTCTTCTGTAGTTGTAAATTGAAGCTTTCCTAGTTTTGTAACACCTGCTACCATATCAGCAATTTCTTGACCAAATTCTCTTACTAAATCTTCGTTTGTTAAATCTGTATCTTCAACAACGTCATGAAGTAATGCTGCTGCTATTGTAGAATCATCTAATCCTATATCTGCAAGTGTATAAGCAACTTGTATTGGGTGTATAATATATGGTTCTCCTGATTTTCTACATTGATCCCCATGATGTTCTACAGCACAATTATACGCTTTTAGTATTAATTTTGTATCTGGCCATCTTGCATGTTCTTTTCTTTTTGCAATTACATCCTGAATATTTATTTCTTTTTCCTTCATAATAATCATCACCCTTTATTGGTCTCTATATTGATTTCATCATATCTTTTAGATTTATTTGTATCATTTCATTACCATTGTAGTTATTTATTTCTAATACTCCAACTATATCTACCTTATCTCCTATAAGATATTCATTTACTAAATGCCCCATATTAAATCCTATTGCATTAATTACATAGTTTGTATCTTTTAGTGTTAATTTTAAATGTTTTCCTTCTGTTAATGCTCTAATTGAATCTATTTTTAAATTCTTATATAAAAATAGTGGCATCTTGTTTCCTTCTCCAAATGGTTCTAACATTTCTAATGATTCTACAATATCTTTTGTCATATCTTTTAATGTTATTTGACCATCTATATAAATAACTGGTTGTATTTCGTCTATATGTTTATTTTTAGCAACTTCTTCAAATTTTTGTTTAAATTTTTCAAAATTCTCCTTTTTTAGACTTAAACCAACTGCCATTTCATGTCCGCCATATTTTTCTAATAGTTCTTCACATTCGTATAATGCTTCATGTAAATCGAATCCTGGGACACTTCTTCCAGAACCTTTAGCTATATCATCTTCAAATCCTAATAATATACTTGGTTTAAAATATAATTCTGTTACTTTTGAAGATACTATTCCTATTACTCCATGATGCCAATTATCTCCTGCTACAACAATAGAGTTCGCTTTATCTAATCCTTCATTATGTATTTTTTGTATAGCCTCATCATATATCTTCTTTTCTGTTTCTTGTCTTAATTTATTGTACTCATTTAAATTATTTGTTATTTGTTTTACTTCTTCTTCATCATCTGATAGGAACAGTTTTAAAGCATCCTCTTCATGTCCCATTCTTCCACAAGCATTTATTCTTGGTGCTATTCCAAATGATATTGTATTTGAGTCTATTTTTCTATATCCTATTGTTTTTAATAATTCTTTTAGTCCTAAGTTTTTAGTAACTTCTAATAGTTTTAATCCTAATTTTGCAATTACTCTATTTTCCTTTTCTAATGGAACAATATCAGATATAGTTCCTACACATACTAAATCTAAATATTTAAGAAATTCTTTTTCTTCTAAATTTAATTTTATAGATATTGCTTGAATTACTTTAAATACTACTCCTACTCCTGCTAATCCTCTAAACGGATATGTATTATCTTTTCTTTTAGCATCTATAACCGCTATTGCATTTGGTAATTCTTCTCCTGCTTCATGATGATCTGTTACTATAGTCTCAATTCCTAAGCTATTAGCATATTCAATTTCATTTATAGCAGAAATTCCACAATCAACTGTAATAATTAAAGTCTTCTTCTTATTTTTGATTGTATCTATTGCATCTTTGTTTAATCCGTATCCTTCATCTAGTCTATTTGGTATGTATGTATCTACAATTAATCCTCTTTCTTCTAGAAATTTTTTTAATACTGTAGTACTTGTTATTCCATCTACATCATAATCTCCATATATTATGACATTTTCTTTATTATCTATGGCTTTTATTATTCTATTCACAGCTATATCCATATCTTTAAATAGAAACGGATCATTAAAATCTTTCCTAGTAGGAGCTAAAAAAATCCTGATGTCTTCATCTGAACCTATTTTTCTATTTGCAATTATTTCAGATAATAATTCATTTAAATTAAATTTATTACTTATTCTTTTTATTTGTTCCTCATCTGTGTTGTAAAATTGCCATTTTTTATTCATTCACTTTCTCCTCAAATTAACTCAATTTGTACATAATTTTATAACATTTTGCTAAAAAAGTAAAGAAAGTAACTATAATAAAAAAGACTATTTATCAAATAGCCTTTTATGTTTTATATAAATTGAATTATAGTTACTATTATTAAGTATATAATTATCTTTAACATTCCAGATAAAAATAATTGATAGTTTGCAAGTTTTATTCCTTTTTCATTTAATTTATCATACTCATCTAATAAATCTTTTATTTCTTCTTTAGTTACTATATTTTTTTCTTTATTTTCTGATTCTATATATTTTTCTGCCAAATATCTTGCTCTTGTCATTGCATCTGTTTCTAAAAATTCTCTTACAAATATCCAAATTGTATTTGCTATAAATAGTATTGATAGCCATATTGGATATGAATTAATAACTTTAAATATTGTTAATATGCTTATCAATATAAAATATATTACATATAGATTTGAAAATATATAATTAAACCATAGTATTTTTTTATCTTGAATTGAATGTATGCATTCATGTGCTATTGTTTGAATTCTTGTAAATGTTCCTTTTATATTTGCAATATTTATTGTATTCGTTGCAATAAAATAAAAACTTGATTCATTTTCTGTATTTTCTTTGATGTTTACATTATCATTTTTTATAATCTTTAATATACTTTTGCATATTTCAATATTATCTGAAAATTTATTTGAAATATTATCTAATTTGTGATTTTCTGCTATATCTTTTATGTCTTTTATTTTCGTATTAATTATTATTTTTAAGATTATTGTTGCTATTATAGATATTAATAAAACAACTATATATGACATAATTCTCTCCTTATAAATTTATTTACATTATTACATCTTTTATAGATTCACTTATTATTTTATTAATATCTGTTATCATTACACTAAATTTAATTTCAAGATCAAAGTATTTTTTTGCAATTTCATTTTGAACAAGTTCTGCATATAAATTTTGTATTTCTGTTGCTTTTTCTTCTACTGGTGTACCACCCTTTATCATCAATTTTTGCATTTCTTGTCTTGCTGTCTCGAATTTATTTATTTTTTCTTTTATTTCTGGTAAACTATTTAATTCTTCTTTTACTTTTTTATATTCTATATATTCCTCACTTTGTTTGATTTCTGAAGCTAGTTTATTAGCTGTATCATATATATTCATATTTTACCTCCTTATATTATATAAATTGGCACGATTTTCCCTCGTGCCAATCTTCTTTTATGCATATGCATGTCTTTTTTTGAAAGTTAATAAATTTGTTATTTCGTTTTCCGTATTTTTTGTTCTTTTTGTTTTCTTTGCATTTTCTTGTGCAATTTTTCTTCTTTGTTTTTCTGCCATTGTTTGACATATCGCTTTTTGATATGTAAAATGTGTATCTTGAGCAATTTTTGCCCAGTTATAATTGTCTTTTACTTTTGCTTTTGCTTTTTTCGCTACACTTGCACATAGCGCTGGATCAAACAATAATGATAATATAGAATCTGCTAGTGAATTTGGATTTCCTGCATAACTTTTCATTCCATTTACTCTGTGTTCTACAATTTCATTTAGTCCTCCAATATCAGATACAACTACTGGTGTTCCTGATAACATTCCTTCTAGTGCAACAATTCCAAATGGTTCATATGTACTTGGAAATACTGCAACATCAGCACATTTATACATTTTTGTAACGTCTTTTGAATTTAAGTATCCTGTAAAGTACACTTTATTTGATATTCCCATTGAATTAACTTGTGCTTTTAGTTCATCCATCATACCGCCTTTTCCTGCAACAATAAGTTTTGCATCATGATATGAATTTAAAACTTTTGGCATAGCTGCTATTAAGTTTTGAATTCCTTTTTCGTATACTAGTCTTCCTACAAACAATATTATTTTTTCATTATCTGCTGCATATTTTCTTCTGAACTCGTAATCTCTTTCAACTCCGCTATACAAGTTTAAGTTTACCCCATTTGGTACAACATTTATTTTTTCGAATGGAAGTCCAAATAATCTTTGTAATTCATTTTTCATATAGTTACTATTAACAATAACTTCTGTTGATTCGTATGTAAGCATCCATTCTGTATCATTTATATATCTTTGTGTTTCATCATGTATTCCTGAATTTCTTCCTGCTTCTGTAGCATGAATTGTTGAAACAATAGGTATCCCAAATGAATCTTTTAATGATTTAGCAGCATATGCTACTAACCAATCATGAGCATGTATAACATCAAATGGTCCTTCCTTATTTATTATTTCCGTTGCTTTTGCTAACATGTTAAAGTTTAATTGCATAATCCAATCTATAAAGTTATTTGGGTTTATCATGTAATTATTTACTCTATATACATTTACTCCTTTGTCATTTTCATAATCTGGTACATTTCCCTCTTTATATGTAACAACCGTTACTTCGTGTCCATCTTTTATTAATCTTTTTGATAGATCATGCACAACTCTAGCTATTCCTCCAACTATTCTTGGTGGATATTCCCATGTAAGCATTAAAATTTTCATTTACTTTTTTGCTCCTTTCCAAGCATTTTCTTTTGTTATTCCATTTCATATAATTCTATATAAAAAACTATTAAATGTAAATATTTTTTTGACAAAATATTTATATTTTTTTACATTTAGTCATAATTTGAAAGATTATGTAGATTATGCTATAATATATTTATGAAACCTTGTTGTATTTATTATTAATAAAAGAAATTTTTTCTATTTAATTAAGGAGGGCTTATTATGTGTGAACAGAACAACAAGAAACAATTTGCTTTGGTGGATTATGACTACAACTTTATTTTATATGAGCTTCGGCCACTAATTGAGCGTTATTTCAGACGAGAAAACACTGATCTTAGCATTTTTGGAATCAAGGTTATCAATCGTGCAGAGGACATTGCTTCTTTGTTAGTTTTAACTACTAAGAAAACGCTTTGGTCTTTCAAGTATAACTTTGTAAATCCTGAGAATTGGGAAGTACATAAGTTGCAATCCAGTGCTAAACCGGTTGAAATCGTTGAACTTCGCAACCTGCGTTCTAATTTTATCGAAATTCAGGGAATGTCACCTGTAGAAGCTGATGAAGCTTGTTTAAAGTTCTTTATTGACTCAAGTACCTGTCTTCAAAAAGAGGAACGTGCAAAACTTTTAGAAGAGTCTAAAAAGGCGGCTGAACTTAAGAAAGTAATGGAAAGTAATTAGAATCCCGATATCACATCTATTATGGCGAGGAACAATCTTCCCCGCCATTTTTCTTGCACTTTTAATTGTTTTCACTCATATAATACTAATATAAATTTTATATTGGAGGATTATTATGTGTGGTTTAGTTGGTTTTGTTAATTTTCAAAAAGACATATCTTCTTATAAGAATGTTTTAAATAATATGAATAATACATTATCTAAAAGGGGCCCCGATGAAGATGGTTATTACATAAAAAACAATGTTTCTCTTGGTCATAAAAGATTAATAGTTATTGACCCTGAAGGTCGGAAAACAACCTATGATAGAAACTTTTTCGGAATCTGAATATTGTATTGTATACAATGGACAAATATATAATACAAAAGAACTTAGAAAAGAATTAGAGGAAAATGGTTTTACCTTTAGTGGACATTGTGATACAGAAGTCCTTTTAAAAAGTTTTATCCATTATGGATATGATGTGGTTAACAAATTAAATGGTATTTATGCTTTTGCTATATGGAATTCAAAAAAACAAGAATTATTTCTGGCAAGAGACCATTTTGGTGTTAAACCTTTATTTTATACTCAATTTGATGATAGCCTTATATTTGCATCCGAAATTAAAGCCATATTTGAATATCCAGGTATAGAAAAGGTTGTTGATTCTGAAGGTATTTGTGAATTATTTGGAATAGGTCCTAGTCATACACCTGGTACAACTGTATTTAAAAATATATTTGAGTTAAAACCTGCTCACTTTGCAATATATAATAAGTCTGGTCTTCATATTGAAAAATATTGGCAACTTGAAAGTAAAGAACATACAGATAACTTTGATGCTACTTGTGACCATTTAAGATATCTTCTTGAAGATACTATAAACAGGCAATTAGTTTCGGATGTTCCTCTTTGTACTTTCCTATCTGGTGGATTAGATTCTAGCATTATTACAGCTTTTGCAAGCAATTATTGTGAGAAAAATGATTTACCACCTTTAAATACATTTTCTGTAGATTATGTTGATAATGATAAAAATTTTGTTAAAAGTGATTTTCAGCCTAATTCCGATAACTACTATATCAACTTGATAGTAGATAAATTTCATACAAATCATAGAGCTATAGTATTAGATACTCCTGAACTTGCAGATGCTTTAGAAGATGCTATGATTGCCAGAGATACACCTGGAATGGCAGATGTTGATTCTTCTCTTCTTCTATTTTGTAAAAATGTAAAACCTTTTGCTACAGTATCTTTAACAGGTGAATGTGCTGATGAAATTTTTGGTGGTTATCCTTGGTTCTTTAGAGAAGATGCTTTAAATAGCAATACTTTTCCTTGGTCTATCGCTCTTTCAGAAAGGCAAGAATTATTAAATCCAGAAATATCTAAAAGAGTTAACTTAAAAGATTATATTGATTTTAGATATAAAGAAAGTTTAAATAATGTTCATATTCTAGATACAGATTCACAAGAAACTGCCGAAAAAAGAAAAATATCTCATCTTACTTTAAATTGGTTTATGCAAACATTATTAGATAGGTCTGATAGAGCTTCTATGTATAATGGATTTGAACTTAGAGTCCCTTTTTGCGACTATAGGTTAGCTCAATATGTTTGGAATATTCCTTGGGAATTAAAAGCTTTAAATGGACGTGAAAAAGGATTACTTAGATATGTTATGAGAGACTTATTGCCTGCTGAAATTATCGATAGAAAGAAGAGTCCTTATCCTAAAACTCATAATCCAAATTATCTTACAAAAGTAAAATCTATGCTTACTAAAATAATGAATAAACCTAATAGTCCTATTAACAATTTGCTTAATAGAGATTTTATACTAAACATACTAGAAACTGATGGAAAAGCTTTCACTAGACCTTGGTTTGGTCAGTTAATGACTCGGTCCACAGCTTATGGCATATCTTTGCCAAGTTAATATGTGGCTAGAGAGGTATCAGCCTAAAATCGAATTATAAACCGAAAAAAGCCGAAGTTACTCGGCTTTTTTCGGTTCTTTTATATCATACATAGTTTATACAATTTTTCCATCTTCCAATTTTATAATTCGATCCGCTAATTTTGCAATCTCAAGATTATGCGTAATCATTATAATAGTTTGATTATAGTCTTTATTAATCTTTTTTAGTAATTGAATAATTTCATTACTAGATTTAGAATCTAAATTACCTGTTGGCTCATCAGCTAGAATCATTGTTGGTTTCATCATCAAAGCTCTACCTATAGCTACTTTTTGTTGTTGTCCTCCGGACAATTCATTAGGTAAATGTAATTTCATCGACATGTTTCGACAAAAATGTATTTCATATAAGTTTTTTCTAATTAGCTTAAATACATATTCTAGATAATATTTTAACTTTTCAAACATATAGTAAAACAAAGAGTTGGAACTTATACTAATTAGTATTGCTCCAACTCCCTGCTCTTCGTTAAAAAAGTTTATATTGCTATTTTTTTCCTTGTTTCATTGTCTAACTCTAAGATGTCATCCACTGAATATAATCTTGTTCCTATATGCTGTTCTAATGCTGTTTCAATACATCTTGGAATATCAGTATACTTTATCTTACCTTCCAAAAAAGCTGCTACTGCTACTTCATTTGCTGCATTTAGTACAATCTGATAACTGTTACCAGCCTTTATAGCATCAAATGCGAGTTTAAGACACTTAAACTTGTTAAGATTTGGCTTTTCAAATCGTAAATTGCCAATCTCAAACAAATTCAGTTTTTGAATCTTATTTTCTAGCCTATTCGGATAATTTAAAGCATATGCTATAGGAAGTTGCATATCTTTTGGACCAATATTTGCCATAATTGTTCCATCAACAAACTGAACCATAGAGTGTACAAGACTCTGCCGATGTACTACTACTTCGATTTTGTCTGACGGAACATTAAATAACCAATGTGCCTCGATTACCTCGAAGCCTTTGTTCATCATAGTTGATGAATCAATAGTTACCTTAGGTCCCATCTTCCATGTTGGATGATTTAGCGCCTGCTCTGGTGTAATATCCTCTGTAATTTCCTTATCGAAGAACGGACCTCCAGATGCTGTTAATAGAATTTTATCTATTGGGTTATTTTTTTCCCCATTAAGACACTGCATAATAGCGCTATGCTCACTGTCAACAGTAAGCAGTTTCGTTCCGCATTCTCTTGCTAATGACATAATCAAATCTCCGCCTGTAACTAATACCTCCTTGTTTGCCAATGCTACTTTCCTTGTGTTTTGTATCATGTTATAAGTTGGTTCCAAACCTGCAATACCTACCAAGGCTGAAACAGCTATATCAGAATCTCTAAGTCTCGATATATCCCACATTCCCTCTTCTCCATAATACACATCTAAGTTTGGAAATGTTTCCTTGATATGAACCGCATCCTTTGAGTCGGTAATGTATACATGCCTTGGACTAAATCTTTCGATTTGTTCTATAAGCTTTTTTACATTCCGACCTGCTACTAAAGTGTTTGCAGAGAATAACTCAGGGTTTTCTTCTACAACTCTTAGTGTCGTTGTTCCAATTGATCCTGTGGATCCAAAAATAGCTACTTTTTGCATATAAAGCCTCCTTATCTTTGAACTATTTTTTAGATTATATAGTTCTTTCTTCAACTGCGTGCTACCTGTTCAATATATCACATTATGTTAATTTTGTAAATGTTTCTGTATTTTCCTTAAAATTCTCGTTTTAATTTATTTAAAGCTTTACTTCTACTGCTTATTTTATTTTTTTCAATTTGTTCTAATTCAGCAAGAGTTTTGCCTGTTTCTAATTCAAATATTTCATCAAATCCAAATCCATTATCTCCTCTTTTTTCATTAGCTATATACCCTTCTAATATTCCTGTATATACTTTTTCTTCTTCATTTGGCTTTACCATAGCAATACATGTAATTGCTTTGGCTTTCCTATTTTCTTTTTCTATTCCATTCATTTTTTCTAAGATATAATTGTTTCTTTCCTCTTGTGTAGCATTTTCCCCTAAAAATCTTGCAGTTTTAACTCCTGGAAAGCCATTAAGAGCTTCTATACATAATCCGCTATCATCTGCTATACATACTTTTCCAGTTAATTTTGATATTTCGGTTGCCTTTTTTATTGCATTTCCTTCAAATGTTTCTTTATCTTCATCAACTTCAATATCTATTCCTGCTTCTTTTAATGATATAACTTCGTTGTTTTTTAAAATTTCTTTTAATTCTGATATCTTTCCTTTATTATTGGTTGCAAGTATAATTTGTTCCATTTTTTCACCTCTTAATTTATAACATCTCTACGATATTTCTTGCTAATCCTATATAATCTTTTATTTCTAAACTCTTTAATATTTCTTTATCTTCTTTTTTTATTTCTAAATCATTAAACCAATCTCTTAGTTCTTCTAATGATACTTTTTTGCCCTTTGTTTTTTCTTTTAATAGTTCATATGCATTTGTATATCCATTTTTTCTTAATATTGTTTGTATAGCCTCTGCTAAAATTTCTGGATTGTCATTTAAATCTTTTTCTAATACTTCTCTATTTACTTCCATTTTGCTTAATCCTATTTGACTCTGCTTTATTGATATTAAAGAATGAGCTATAGATGTTCCTATATTTCTTAACATTGATGAATCTGATAAATCTCTTTGCATTCTAGATACAGGTAAGTTTTCTGCAAATGTTCTTATTAAACCATTAGATATCCTAATATTGGCCATAGAATTTTCATGGTTTATTGGATTTATTTTATGAGGCATAACAGAAGATCCTATTTCTCCACTTACTGCTTTTTGTTTAAAATAGTGGTTACTAATGTATAACCACATATCACTATTAAAATCCATTGTTACCATGTTAAAAGAACTAATCATATTCAATAATATAGTTAGTGTATCATGTGATTCTATTTGGGTAGTATAAATATTATATTCTAATTCAAAACTTTCTACAAATTTTTTTGCAATACTAATCCAGTCTACATTAGGATATGCTACTATATGTGCATTAAAGTTTCCAACTGCCCCACTAAATTTTCCTTTTAGCTTTATATTTTCTATATGTTTTAAAATACTTTCCCATCTGTATACAAATATTGCAAACTCTTTTCCTACAGTTGTAGGTGATGCACTTTGTCCGTGTGTATGTGATAGCATTGCAATATCTTTATTTTCTTTTGCTGATTTCTTTACATCTTCTACTAATTTTTTTGCTTCCTTTAACCATACATTATCTATTGCATCTCTTACCATTAAGCTATACGATAAATTATTTATATCTTCTGATGTTGCAGCAAAATGTATAAAGTTTATAATCCTATTTAAGTTTAATTCTTTTACTTTATCTTGCAAATAGTATTCTACAGCTTTTACATCATGCTTAGTTACTTTTTCTATTTCTTTTACTTTTTTTGCTTCTTCTATATTAAATTTTATATAAATTTCTTCTAACTTCTCTATTTCTTCATTAGTTAATTTTATTTCTGTAATTTCATCTATCTTTGATAAAGTAACTAACCATTTTATTTCAACTATAACTCTATTTTTTATAAGTGCATACTCTGAAAAATATTCTTGTATTGGTCTTGTAATTGTTTCATACCTTCCATCTATTGGTGTTATTGCGTACAATGAGTTTATTTCTCCCATCTAATACCTCCTAAGATTATTCGTCTATAATCATATCTTCTCTTCTTGGACCTGTTCCTATAAATTTAATTGGAACTCCTACATATTCTTCTATTTCATTCAAATATTCTTGTGCTTTAACTGGTAAGTCTTCTCTTTTATTTACATTTGATATATCTCCAAAATTTCCTTCAAATTCTTTGTATATAGGTTTACATTCAGATAAATATTTTTCATTAGTTGTATAATCTCTTGTTTTTTCTCCGTTATGCTCATATTCTATACATACTTTTATTTTCTCTAATTTTCCTATAGTATCTAAGTGGTTCAATGCAAGAGCTGTTATTCCGTTTACCTTTACTGCATATTTTAATGCTACTAAATCTAGCCATCCACATCTTCTAGGTCTTTTAGTTGTAGTACCATATTCATGTCCTAATTCTCTTATTGTATCACCTATTTCATTTTTTTGTTCTGTTATATATGGTCCTTCACCAACTCTTGAAGAATATGCTTTTAATACTCCATATACTTCCCCTATATCTTTTGCTCCGATTCCACTTCCTGAACAAATTCCTCCTATTGATGGATTTGATGATGTAACATATGGATAACTTCCAAAATCTATATCTAATAAAGTTGCTTGCGCTCCTTCACAAACTACTTTTTTATCATTATCTATCGCATTATGTATAAGTGTAACAGTATCTGTTATATATGTTTTTAATATTTCAGCATATTCTTTATATTGTTTTATAATCTCGTTTGCATCTATTTTTTCATATCCATATAATTCAAACATTTTATTTTTATTAGCTACATTTCTATTTACTAATTTTTCGAAATTATCTGAAATTAAATCTTCCATTCTAATTCCAGTTCTTTCAAATTTATCACAATAGGCAGGTCCTATTCCTCTTAAAGTAGTACCAATTTTTCCTTCACCTCTATTTTCTTCTAGTAATTTATCCATCATAATGTGATAAGGAAAAATGATATGTGCTTTATCACTAATATATAAATTTTTGCATGAGATACCTTGTGTTTTTAATTGTTCTATTTCTTCTATTAATACTTTTGGGTCTACAACCACTCCATTTCCTATAATGGCTTTTACATTTTCATGTAATATGCCTGATGGGATTAAATGAAAAGCATATTTTTTGTTTCCTACAGACACGCTATGACCTGCATTGTTTCCTCCTGTGCATCGTACTGATACATCTGCTGTGTTTGATAAATAATCAATAATTTTTCCCTTTCCCTCGTCTCCGAAAAAAGTTCCTAAAACTACATTTACTTTTGACATATAAGATATCTCCTTTCTTGTGTTTGCAAAATTTATAAGCACAAACACAAACACAGAATAATAGTATTATAACTATTATTCTGTGTCAATAACTTTATAAAGAATTTAATATTTCGTTTTTATCATGTACACCAACAAATCTATTAACTAATTCACCATTTTTAAATATTAAAATTGTAGGTATACTCATAACATCATATTTTATTGCAAGTTCTGTATTTTCATCTACATTTACTTTTCCAACTGTTAAACTCTTATCTTCTGATATTTCGTCTATAATTGGGGACATCATTTTACATGGTCCACACCAATCTGCATAAAAATCTATTATTGTAGTAGTTTGTGAATTTAAAACTTCTTCTTCAAAATTTCCTTCATTTATATTTTTTACACCCATTTACTTTTCCTCCATTCTTGTACTTTTGATTATATCAAATGCTGCTATCATTCCTTCATAAGTAGCTTTTGATATTTGTAAAATTCCTCCTGTACAGTCACCACAAGCATATATATTATTTATGTTTGTTCTCATATTATTATCTACAACTATTTTATTTTTATCTGTTATTATTCCTAATTTTTTTGCAAAGTCTAAAGTTCCAGCTACTCCTTCTGCAATAAATATTCCGTCTATATCTATAGTTGTATTATCATCAAAAATCACTTTACTTACTCTATTTTCACCAGTAATCTTTTTTATTTTCTTTGTACAAATATCTACTTCAGTAGCTGAACTTCTATTTTCTCTAATATCTCTACCATTTGTTAGAATAGTAACTTTCTTTGCAATATTGATTAAGTCTTTTAATTCCGAAAATGCATAATTCCCGCTTCCTATTATAGCTACGTTTTTTTGTCTGTAGAAAAATGCATCACAAATAGCACAATAACTAATCCCTTTTCCTTCAAATTCATCTATTCCATCAATATTCGGTTTATTTTTCTTATTTCCTGTAGCTAGAATAATGTTTTTAGTCTCATATACTTTTTTGTCAGTATATACTTTATATATTTTTTCTTTTTCTATTTTTAAAACTTCTTCTTGAAATACTGGAATATTTAAGTTTTTTGCTTGCAATATTCCATTTTCATAAAGTTCTCTTCCTGTAATTCCATTTTTAAATCCATAATAGTTTTCGATTTTCTCTGTTTTCATTAAAACTGAGTCTTCATTTTCTATAATCATAACATCTATATTTGCTCTTTTTAGGTATAATCCTGCTGTTATTCCTGCAGGTCCTGCACCTATTATTATCGTATTATACATATTCTTCACCTTTCTTTAGAAAGAGCTTCCTCCGGCCGCCACCTCCGGCCACCGCCTCCTGAATGGCTACCTCCAGAAAAGCCTCCACTACTGCCTGAGAAGCTTGACCCTGAACTTAATCCACCTGATTGACTATATACATAGCTTGAAACATATCTTGTAAATGGTGCTCTCATTGTACTACTAAGTACTGCATAAGTTCCACATGCTGATAAAGAATTTGCAAAGTTTACATTTTCCGTCATAGAATTACACAAGTCATATAAATAGTTAGTTGCTTTCTTATTTACATGTAGTGCTACTGCCATTATAAAGTAGTCTTCCCAAATGCTTATTTGTTCAAATTTAGTTTGTGATAATAAAGAATAATCTTTAATAAAATTCCTTAATCCCTTTATTTTTCCTTTGGTTTCTGCAAGCTCTTTTGGTTCTCTTTTTATTCTTAATGTGTATTGAATAAATATAAAATTTAATATATATGGTATATACATAATTCCTATATCGCTAGACATTAATAATGCTATATTAGCTCCTTGGAATGCTGAAAAATGTATTAACATAAATATTAATAAAAATAAGTTTTTTAAATCAATTGTTTTAAATACTACTGAATATATTAAAGTAGTAAATCCTAAGAAAAATAGTGTTAATACTCCTCCTGCAGATTCTTCTGTTCCAAGCATTATAGAAATTATACCTGTAATAATTATTAAAATAATCATTATTATAATTGATATCATGTTTGCAATTTTAGGTTTTTTTTCTGTTTCACCAAATATAGACTCTTTTTCTGTTTCTAACTCTCTTATAAAATTTTTATATCTTTTACTTGTACTATTTTTCATTTTACTTTTTAAAGTTAATAAATCTACTGATTTCGTTCCATATTTATCTGTTTCCATATATGAATTTAATAAATTTATAAATTCTTTTTGATATGCTTTTAAGTCTTTTGGTTCTCCATTATATGTTATTTTGTATGTTTCTACTCCAACTTTATTAGTTGTTTTTTCTATTGCATATACTCCTTTTTTTAGTAGGCTTAAAAAACTTACCCACAATGTATTTTTTTGTTCCTTACCATAATATATATATTGTAATAATTCTGGATCTAAATCATAAGGAATCTCTCTATAATATTTTTCTGATTTCACTTTATATTCTTTGTCAAATACTATATATACTATAATCCATGCAACTATTATTATGACTATCATTGCAATTGCTATCTGTTTTACTGTGGTAATTCCAAATATTTTTACTTGTTCTCTTTCTTTTTTGAAACCCTCTTCTTCATCTTTTATAAAAGATTGTAATACATTTTTATTTACTATTTTATTAGATTGTGGAATTGAATCCACATTAAATAATATTCTAGCATCCAAAGCTTGATTTGCTTTAAGATTCTTTGCTCTGAGCGTTATATTATTTAAATTTTTCTCAAATGTACCATTATCTGATCCATGTCCAAATACATATATTGTATTCTGAGCTGCATTCGTTGGTAAGGTAATATTTATTTCTACATTGTTTATATTTGTATCCCACTCACTTCCTATGAAATTCCAAAATAGCTCTGCTGTATCTTTATATTTTACAGCTACATTTTCTAAAGTGTATTCATAAGTTACAGTTTTCTCAACGTTTTTAAATGGTGTGTATACTTTTATATTGTATTCATTTCCATCTATTTTGTACTCATATACTCCACTTCTTCCATTTGAACTAGCATTTACTCTTTGGTATTCTATTCCATCTACTTTTACAGACTCTAGTTTTAGTAAATCAGCTGAATTTTTTGTATTTAAATCATTTTTAGTTTTTATATTTCTTATAACACCATTTCTATATTCATTTGTATCATATGTTATATTTTCTTGTACTTTAAGATTTCCTTCTTGTGTTACTTCACAATTTATTTGATATTTATCTATTTCAAAAGTTGCTAAAGCTTTAGAATTGCATAATACTAGAAATAATATAATAAATATTACAGATAATTTTATTTTTTTCTTCATCAGTATCTCTCCTTTTATTTTATCTAGAGCCTTTATTTTTGTCCTCATATTTTTTTCTTAATATTGTTAAGAATTCTTTATCCTCTTTTTTTTCTCTTTTATTATCTTTTGGCTTTTCTTTTAATCTTTGCCTAAAATCATTATTTGCCATATATGCTCTATCTACTGGATTTACTCTTTTATCGCTTTCTTCCATAGCTTTCCCTCCTTAATATTATTTCATTTTTTCTTTTATTCTGACCAAAGTATTTAATGCATCAATCGGAGTTAGTTCATTTAAATTTACTTTATCAAGTTCATGTGCAATCTCTGCCAATTTATAGTTGTATAAATCTAGTTGTCCATTTTGAACTTGTTTATTTTCTTTTTCTTGTTTCTTAGCACCTAATATACTTTTTCTTTCTAAACTTCTAAGTATTTCATTTGCTTTTGTTAAAACCTGTTTTGGTACTCCTGCAAGTTTTGCTACATGAATTCCGTAACTTTCATCTGTACCTTCTGGTATTATTTTTCTTAAGAATATTATATCCTCTCCTTTTTCTTTTACTGCTATAGAATAATTTTTAACTCCATCTATTTTATTTTCTAACTCAGTAAGTTCATGATAATGTGTTGCAAATAGTGTTTTTGCTCCGCATTTTTCTTTGTCTGCAATATATTCTGCTACTGCCCAAGCTATTGATAATCCATCATATGTGGATGTTCCTCTTCCTATTTCATCTAATATTACTAGACTGTTTTGAGTAGCTTCTTTTAAAATACTTGCAACTTCCATCATTTCTACCATAAAAGTACTTTGTCCCATACTTAAATCATCTGATGCTCCAACCCTAGTAAATATTTTATCTACTACTCCTATTGTTGCTTGTGTAGCTGGTACAAAACTTCCACATTGTGCCATTAATGTAATTAGTGCTACTTGTCTCATGTATGTTGATTTACCTGCCATATTAGGTCCAGTTATTATTCCTAATCTATTTTCATCTTTATCTAGATATGTATCGTTTTGTATAAAACTTCCTGAGGGTAACATTTTTTCTATAACAGGATGTCTTCCATCTTTAATATCTATAATACCTTCATTATTTACATTTGGCATACAATAATTCATATCTTCTGCAACTGTTGCAAATGAAGTTAATACGTCTAGTGTTGATATTATATTTGCTGATTTTTGTAACCTTTTAACATTTTGAGCAATTTTTTCTCTAATTTGTGTAAAAGCATTATATTCTAAATTTACAACTCTTTCTTCCGCACCTAGTATTTGATTCTCTAGATTTTTTAATTCTTCTGTTATATATCTTTCACAATTTGTAAGAGTTTGTTTTCTTACAAATCTATCTGGAACTTGATCCAAATATGATTTTGTAACTTCAATATAGTATCCAAATACTTTATTGAATCCTACTTTTAATGATTTTATTCCAGTTTTTTCTCTTTCTTCTGCTTCTACTTGTAAAATCCAGTTTTTACCTTCTGTTGTAGCTTTTTTTAATTTATCTATTTCTTCATCATAACCTAGTTTTATTATTCCTCCCTCTTTTATTGTCATAGGAGGATCTTCTACTATTGCTTCATCTATTAATTTATATATGTCTTTTAACTCATCTAAGTTATTATATAGCTCTATTAGTAATTCTGATTTAGCCTCTTTTAAAATATTTTTTACTTCTGGTAGTTTTAATAAAGAATTTTTTAATGATATCATATCTCTACCATTGGCATTTCCATATGCAATTTTTCCTGCTAGTCTTTCTATATCATAGACTTTTTTTAAACTTGCTATTACTTCTCCTCTTAATATTAAACTGTCTTTTAGTTCTTTTACTGCGTTCAATCTTTTATTAATTTCTGTTACATCAATTAGTGGATCATTTAACCATCTTCTTAAATGTCTTCCTCCCATAGAAGTTGATGTCTTATCTAATACCCATAGAAGTGTTCCTTTTTTACTTTTATCTCTCATCTTCTCTGTTATTTCTAGGTTTCTTCTAGCATTTATATCTAAAGACATATATTTTGCTGTACTGTAGATAGTTATTTTATTTATATGATTTAAATTAGTCATTTGAGTTTCTTTTAAATACTCTGTTAATGCATTTATACTAGCTACTGCGAATTTTTTATCTTCTACATTATTTATTTGTTTATTGCTAGAATCTATTATAGTAAAATTATTTGTTATTTCTTTGCAATTATTTACATCAAAAAATTTATCATTATATTTTGTTACATATAAACTAAATCTTTCTTTAATTTTGTTCATTTCTTCAACAGAATCAAACATCATTGAATTTACTACCAATTCTGCTGGAGTAAATCTTGCTATTTCATCTAATAATAAAGGAAAATTATTATCTTCTTTTATTTCTGTGCTATAAAAATCGCCTGTTGAAACATCACATACACTTATTCCAAAGTATATACCATTTTTATATATACTCATAATATAATTATTTTTTCTTTCTTCTAGCATATTTGATTCTATAACTGTTCCCGGTGTTACAACTCTTATAACTCCTCTTTTTACTATTCCTTTTGCTTCTTTTGGATCTTCTAATTGTTCACATATAGCAACTTTATATCCTTTAGCAATTAATTTTGAAACGTACATTTCTGCTGCATGAAACGGTACACCACACATCGGTGCACGTTCTTCTTGTCCACAGTCTTTACCTGTTAAAGTTATTTCTAACTCTCTTGAAGCTGTTAGTGCATCATCAAAAAACATTTCATAAAAATCACCTAATCTATAGAATAATATACAGTCTTTATATTGTTCTTTGGTTTCTAGATATCTCTGCATCATGGGTGAAAATTCTGACATTTCTATTGCTCCTTTACATTATTTATATTTATAGCTAATTTTCCTTTTATTTCTCTTCTAAATTTTTCTGGATTTTGTTCATCATATTCTGGTAATTCATACATAGCTTCTTCATCACACTTTTCAGTTTTACTTCTTGATATTTCATCTAAATCTCTTTTGCTAATTATAGTAGAGTTATTATTATCTTTTAGATAACACAATCTTTTAAATAATTTTTCTAAATTAATGTTTAATATATATGGATTTATCTCAAGTGTATATTTAAATAAATCTATGTAGCTTATTCCTTCTCTTACTAGAAAATTTTCACTTATAATTGAAAACATTTTTATTTTTTTTACTGAATTTCTAAATATATGTGGAGTACTTTTTATTATTTCATTTGTATCTTCTTTAGTAATACCTTCTTGCAAATCTATTATCTCACATACAGGTTTTATTTTTTTATTTATGTCACTAGTCATTAATTTATTATCTTTAATAATCATTTTTATCAAGTCTTCTTTAGTAATATATCCTCTACTTCCTTCTGCTAATCCTTGATTTCTTTCTTTGCAAAATTCTAATAAATCTAACAATTTTAATACAAATGTGTCTTTTGACATTTTTACATGTGGATTTTTAGACATATTACTGTATATAATTTCAATATCTGTTTTATTTATACCTTTATTTACTAATTCTTCAACTGCTTGTTTATATCGTTCTTCTCCTATAATCTTCTTTTGATTTCTTATACTAACTCTGTTTTTTCTGCAGTTTAATTTTAATTTGTTTTCAAATTCTTCTTTTTCCTTTGAATTTAATACTTCTAGTATATACTTTTTTAAAGTTTTTCTATCAATTTTAATTTCTTTAGCTACAGAACTTATTGAATCTCCATTCATTATCCTATTTCTTGCTTCAAGTAATTCTTCATTACTTAACTTTTTCATTTAAATCTCCCTTCAAATACCACATATGTTCTGATACAATTTTTATATCAATCATTTTGTTTATTAATTCTTCTTTTCCTTCGAATATTACAACTTTATTGCTATCTGTTCTTCCACTTAACATATTCGTATTGTTTTTGCTATATCCTTCGACTAATACCTTTTGCATAGTTCCTACATATTTTTCATTATTTGATTGTATTTGACTTTCAACTAATGCCTTTAATCTATCAAATCTTTTATGTTTAATATCTTCTGGTATTTGATTTTCCATTCTATCTCCTGGAGTTCCTACTCTTCTAGAATAAATAAACATATATACTTGTTCAAAGTTTACTTTTCTTACAACATCTAATGTGTCCTCAAAGTCTTCCTCTGTTTCTCCTGGGAAACCAACTATTATATCGGTAGATAATGTAAGGTTTGGTATCTCCTTTTTCATTTTCTTAACAAGTTCTAAATATGCTTCTTTAGTATATTTTCTGTTCATTATTTTTAATATATTACTACTTCCTGATTGTAACGGTAAATGTATTAATTTGCATACTTTGTCGCAATCTCGTATTGCTTCTATTACGTCGTCTGTAAAATCCTTTGGATGAGGAGATACAAATCTAATTCTTTCTATTCCTTCAATTTTATTTATTTCTCTTAGTAATTTTGCAAACGAATCAATACCTTTATATTCTTCTATTTTTGCTTTTCTTATTCCTGTGTTTTCACTTCTTAAATATGAATTAACATTTTGTCCTAATAATGTTATTTCTTTGTATCCTTCTTTCGCTAATTGTTCTACTTCTTCAATAATGTCTTTTGGATTTCTACTTCTTTCTCTTCCTCTTACATATGGTACTATACAATAACTACAGAAATTATTACATCCATTCATAATTGTAACAGAAGCCTTTATCTTGCTTTCTCTTTTAATTGGTAAGCCTTCATATACTTCTCCATCAATATCTATTACATCTTTTATTTTTTCTCTTTTAGTTAGTATTTCATATAAGTCTTCTGGAAATTTTTGAAGTGTATGTGTTCCAAATATTATATCTACAAATGGATAGCTTTGTTTTATTTTATCTGTAATATGCTTTTCTTGCATCATACATCCACCAATTGCTACAACTATATCTTTTTCTTCTTTTAGTTTTTTTAATTCTCCTAATTTCCCAAAAAGCTTGTCCTCTGCATTTTCTCTTACGCAACATGTATTAAATAATGCTAAATCTGCTTTTTCATAATTTTCTGTTTTTGTATATCCCATATTTTCTAACATTCCACAAAGTTTTTCAGAATCGTTTTCATTTAACTGGCATCCCATAGTTAGTATATTGTACTTTAGATTATTTCCTTTATTTATTTCTTTTACTTTATCTATATATTCTATTTGTTTTTCGATTTCTTGTTTCACTTATTAAACCCTCCAATTTTGATATAATTTTATTATATTTATCCGCCTTTTTCAAGTGTTTTTAGGGATTATAGGCAAAAAAATAAAGCAACTTTAAGTTGCTTTTATTTTTATTGAATTCCATATTTCTTTTTGAATTTATCTGCTCTACCACCTGTTGTATCTTTTCTTAAATTACCTGTCCAGAATGGATGACATTTAGAACATACATCAACTTTCATTTCTGATTTTGTTGAATTTGTTTCTATTACGTTTCCACATGCACATGTTATTGTTGATTCTGTATAGTTTGGATGTATTCCTTCTCTCATTTAAGTTCACCTCTTCCTTATTTTCATAAAAAACGCTATTTATAATAATATCATACTTTATTTGTTTTTTCAATACTATAATTTAAATTTATTTGTTTTGTTCTGCTTCTTCATCATATTTTTGTTCTTGAACATATAAAGCTGATGCTTCTAACTCGTCTCTTACGGATGCTTTTGATACAATTTTTATAACTATATTAAATAGACAAGCTATTACTACTACTATAAGTCCTACTTTCTGCCAATATTTAGCTATCATATACACCCTTCTTTCTTTTTTAACTCATAGCAATATTATACTCTACTTATCTCATTTTTGTCAATATTTATTGTTTTTTTGGGAATACTACACCTTATATCAATTAAAGGAGTATTTTTTATTATGAAAAAATTTTTATGTATAATTTTAATAATTATTATAGCCATTTTTTTATTTTTTTATTTTTCACATTCAAATAACAAATCTGATAATAATAATATAACAAATACTAATAATACTACCAATAATTCTAATAATAGTAATAATTCTAATACTAACTCTACTGAGCAAAATAATTTAGATATAAGTAGAATTTCTCAGAATCAAACTGTAAATGAAATTAATCCTTCTACAACAGAAGAAGAAATTTCTAAATTTTCCACAAAAATTTATACGAAAGATTCCAGTAGACAAAATAACTTATCAATTACTTGTTCCGCTTTAAATGGACATGTGGTTAAGTCTCATGAAACATTTTCTTTTACTCAAACTATAGGTCCTTCTACATCTTCTAAAGGCTATCAAGAAGCTGATATTTTTGATTCAAACGGAAATAAGAAGAAAGGATTTGGTGGTGGTAATTGTCAAGTTAGTAGTACTTTATATAATGCTGTTTTAAATACTTCTGGTTTAACTGTTGTAGAAAGACACGAACATAGCAACAAAGTACCTTACGTTCCTACTGGAAAAGATGCTGCTGTAGCATATGGGAGTGTAGATTTCAAATTTAGAAATGATAATGATTTTGATATAAAAATTAATTCTTCTACAGATGGAAATAATGTATATATAACATTACTAAAAATTCAATAATTATTCTAAATTTTATATACCTGAATATATTTTTATTATATTGGAGGTATATCTTATGAAATTTTATAAAAATATTATAAATATATTTATTATATTGCTAATGCTATTTTATTTACTAATTCCTATATCTTATGGTTTTTCTGATTTTCCTGTATGGAATAGTAATATTTCTTCTACATTTATAGAAACTTCTGCTACTCCTTCTGTTTCTCTTGAATTAGAATCTGAATCTGCTATTCTAATTGAACAAAATAGTGGTCAAATACTATATGAACATAATATTCATGAGCAATTACGTCCTGCCAGTGTTACTAAAATAATGAGTATTTTACTTATTATGGAACAGATTGATTCTGGAAAGCTTTTATATACTGATAAAATTACTTGTAGTGAAAATGCTACTTCTATGGGTGGTTCTCAGATATGGCTTGATAGTACAGAACAATTAACTGTAGATGAAATGCTAAAGGCCATTTGTGTTGTTTCTGCAAATGATTGCGTTGTAGCTTTAGCAGAACATATTGCTGGAACTCAAAGTGCTTTTGTTAATATGATGAATGATAAAGCTAAAGAACTTGGCATGAATGATACTGTGTTTAAGAATTGTCATGGCTTAGATGAAGATGGTCATCTAACTTCTAGTTATGATATAGCACTCATGTCTAGAGAACTTCTTACCAAGCATCCTGATATTATTAAATATACGACAATTTATATGGACAGTCTAAGAGATGGTAAATCTCAATTAGTTAATACTAATAAATTAATTAGAACTTATAATGGTATCACTGGTCTTAAAACAGGTTCAACCTCTCTTGCATTATATAATTTGTCTGCTTCTGCTACTCGTGACAATTTGTCTCTTATCGCTGTTATTATGAAAGCGCCTTCTACTAAAGTAAGATTTGCTGAAGCAAAATTATTATTAGATTATGGTTTTAATAATTATAGCTATTATAAGTTTGGAAATAAGAATGATGTTGTAAAAAACATATCTGTTAGTAAAGGAACTGTTGACAATGTCGATGTAGTTATCGATTCCGACTGTGGTACTTTGCTTGCTAAAGGAACTGAAAAAGAAGTAGTTCAAAATATAAATCTTCCAAATAATATTTCTGCTCCTATAGAAAAAGGTCAAATCATTGGTACTATAACATATTCTCTTAATGATAATGTAATTGGCAGAGCAAATATTGTTTCTAGTTCTGATATTGATAAATTAAATATATTTACGATATTTAAAAAAGTCTTTAATACTTGGATTAATTTATCTGCATAAAAAAATAGGCTATATTTGCCTATTTTTTTCTTTTATAATTCCATTTTTATATGCATCTAATAATTTATTTAAATCTTCTATCTGTTCTACTAAATCATTTCCTTTATCTGTATCTATTATTTTCTTTCTTTCTACCTTTTCAACAATTTGCTTAGTTGAATGTAAATCTAGTTCATCTTTTATCGCATCTTCAGTAGAAGTAAAGGTTTCATGTGCTGCTAATATAAGTCCATATGAATTATATATTAAAGTATATCCAGCTATTCCTGTAGTCTTTTGATAAGACTTTGATAAGCCTCCATCTATTATTAACATTTTACCATTTGCTCTTATTGGTGATTCACCTGCTTTAAATTTTACCGGTATATGTCCACATATTATATGTCCCTTATCCTCGTCTAATCCAAACTCCTTTAAAATTTTAACACAATATTCCTCATCCTTTGAAAAAGTATAAAATGGATTTTTATTTTCTTTCCAAGTTGTTTCTTCTTCTAAGAAATATCTTTCAAAAGTTTTCATAGCATCTTTACAAAATATTGGTGAATTAGGTCCACACCACAAATACCAAAGATAGTCCATTGCATTTTCTTTTTCTATTGTATTTTCATCTGCAAAATATGCTTGCCTTGATATTCTATCTATTCTATCTAAAAATTCTTTTCCTTGTACAATTTCTCCTTCTATTTCTACTTGAGTAAATTGTCCTTCTTCATCCATTGGAACGCAACCATGTATTAATAAATTATCATTATAAATTTTATACAAGCTTCCTTTACTGTATAAGAAATTAACATGCCTTTGTAATTTTTCACTGTTTCTAAATGCTTTTATTAGTTTATTTACTACTTCTTCTTCCTTAGTTGTTAGCTTGTATGGATTTTCTGCATCGATACTTGGGAAATTATTATCTAATAATTTATATTTATCTTTTCCTATTTCTATTTTTCCATTTCTATAGTTGATTTTATCTAATAATAGTCTATCATCCATTTTATATTCCGGATGTTTTTTTATTAGTTGACCTTCTAATTTAAATTGAATTATAGTAGCAGCTTTTTGAGTTTTACTTAGTAATTCTGTACTAAATTCACTTTTGTTTCCATCTTGTATATGAGGCATAAATCTCTTGCAATCATCATTTGCATATTCTTCCATTGCAAATTCTGTTATAGTTCTTATATTAATTCCATATCCATCTTCTAATATGTCTAAATTATCATATCTTGCACATATTCTAATAACATTAAAAATACAAGCTGGATTTCCACATGCTGCTCCCATCCAAATAATATCATGATTTCCCCATTCTATATCTATAGAATGATAATTCATTAGCTTATCCATTATTATATGTGGACCTGGGCCTCTATCATAAATGTCTCCAATTATATGTAAGTGATCTATTGCTAGTTGTTGTATTAAATTTGATATTGCTATTATAAATACTTCAGCCCTGTCTAGTTTTATTATTGAATCTATAATTTGATTATAATAAAACTCTTTATCTGTTATATTTTGATTTGCATGTAATAGTTCATCTATTATATATTCATAACTTTTAGGCATAGCTTTTCTAACTTTTGATCTACTATACTTTGACGCTATAACTCTACATATTTCTATAAGTCTATATAAAGTTATTTTATAATATTCATTTAAATCCTTCGTTTCTTTTTTGATTAATTCTAATTTTTCTTCTGGGTAATATATAAGAGTAGCTAATTTTTTTCTTTCATCATTTGTCATTGAGTTACCAAATATTTCATCTATCTTTGTTTTTATAACCCCTGAAGCATTTTTTAAAATATGTAAGAAAGATTCATATTCGCCATGTAAATCACTTAAAAAGTGTTCTGTTCCTTTTGGTAAATTTAGAATTGCTTTTAAATTTATTATTTCTGTACATACTTCTTGTATATTTGAAAATTTTTCTGATAGTAATTCCAAATATTTTAATTCTTTTTCATTATAATTCTCCATTATAATACCTCGTTTCCTATTTATGCATGCAATTATATCATATTTATACTTATTTGTATATAACGCAAAAAGAGTGCAGAATTCTTAAACTATCTGCACTCTTTATTTTATTAATAATTTTCAGCTTTTATTTCAAAGAATGATTGAGGATGATTACATACTGGACATACTCCAGGAGCTTCTTTTCCTATGCAAATGTGTCCACAATTTCTACATTTCCATATTTTATCTCCATCTTTAGAAAATACTAATCCATCTTCTACATTAGCTAATAATTTTCTATATCTTTCTTCGTGTTCTTTTTCGATTTTTCCTACTGCTTCGAATAAATACGCAATTTTGTCGAATCCTTCTTCTTTAGCTTCTTTAGCCATTCTATCATACATATCTGTCCATTCAAAGTTTTCACCTTCAGCTGCGTCTTTTAAATTTTCTGTTGTTGATGGTACATCTCCATCGTGTAATAATTTAAACCATAATTTAGCATGTTCTTTTTCATTATCAGCTGTTTCTAAGAATAAACTAGCTATTTGTTCATATCCTTCTTTTTTTGCTTTGCTTGCATAATAAGTATATTTATTTCTTGCTTGTGATTCCCCTGCAAAAGCCTCCATTAAATTCTTCTCTGTTTTTGATCCTTTTAATTCCATTAGTATATACCTCCATTTTTATTTTAGCTATTTTTACATTTCTCACAGATTCCATGAATTATTATATTTGGATTTTCTGATACAATAAATTTCTCATGCTCTTCTAAATATTTTTTAGTTTCATTTAGTTGTACATCGTATTCAAAGTCAAATACTTTTCCACATACATCACATATAGCATGATTATGATTGTTTCTAATATAGTCAAACCTATCTGCAGAATTTTTTATTGGTATTTTTATTATCATACCTTTTTCTACTAATAAATTAAGATTTCTATATATAGTTCCTCTACTTGCTGTTGAATTATTTTCTTTTAATTTATTATAGATATCTTCTGCTGTAGGATGATTATAGGAATTCATTAAAATTTCTAATATTTCATTTCTCTGTTTAGAATTTTTTTCCATTTTGTAATAGCCTTTCTTAAAATAGGAATAATTCCTATTTTTGTAAATTATATCAATATGCAAAAATAAAATCAAGTAAATACTAAAAAAACTTCACTAAATTTTAGTGAAGTTCTTCATTTTTTGTATTTTTGTATAAGATAAGATTTGCAGTAATTATTAATATAATTCCTATTATTAAAACTACAATTCCGTTAGTTAATATATTATTCATAATACTATGTAATATATTTCTTAATGTTATTGAAAATCCATTATTAAGAACTGTTATGTAGTCTATTTTTACTTTTGAATTCACAATAAAATTAACTACTATGTAAAATATACCTGTTGATGATAATACTATTCCTATTTGTGCAATTCCTCTTAATATATTTTTCATATTTAATAATAGTAGTAATATTACTAGAATAACATCTACAATTATTGCTACTGTTTTTATTTTTGATGAATATCTTATAATTTTAGTTAATACTTTATTTATACTGGTTTCATATTTGGTATGAATAATTGTATCTTTATATTCCTCTGTAATCTTATTTATAAATTGAGTAATTGATTTCTTTGTAGAATCTGATATTTTTTGTCCAGATAGAGAATTATATATATTTTTTTCTAGTCTTTCTTCTATTTTACTAATATCGACTTCTGTAACTTCTTTGTTATTATAAATATTATTAATTATTTGTATTGTATCAGATTTAATATCCTCTTCTGATATTATACCTTTAATTACATCTTCATCTAGTCCTGATTGATATATATAATTTTCAAAGTTTGATTCTACTTGATTATATACATTATTATAATAATTAGTTTCTTCTATTTTTCCTAAAATATAGTCTTTATTTAGAATCGTAGAAGTTAATACTTTTACTGCAAGTGTCAATATTATAGATATAATTAAAAGAATTATTACTATGTATTTTATAATATTTGATATTATTTTCACTTTATTCTCCTCCTACTTTTCTAATTCTGCATATACAACATATCTTTGAGTTGCATAACCCACATTGTTAAATGGATAGCATGTATATACCATTAAAATTTCTTTTTCTTTTTGAATTGGCACTTTGTCTAATTCTGTTTCTTTAATTAATTGCATATCATATATTTTATATTTATATACTCCATAACTTGTTGTTACTGTTATCTCATTTCCTACTTGTAGCTCAGAAAATCTTCTAAATACCTTTCTAGAGTTATGTCCCATATATACTATACTTCCACCTTCTCCTGGGAAGTAACTACCACTTGAATGTCCTACACCTTTTTTTAAGATCTCAAGAGTATCTCCAAAGTATACTGGTAGGTTTACATCAATTTTAGGTATTTCAATTGTTGCATATTGCGTTCCATATTCTGGGTAGTTTATTAATTTTTTTTCTTGTTCATTAATTACTGTTTCAGCTGTTTCTTCTTTATTACTAATATCTATTGATACTTTATTTACCAATGAAAAGGCTTCACTTATTTTTTGCCCATAAAGTAAGTTTATGCCTTCCAACAAAATTGTTATAATTAAAAAAGCAACTATTACGTCTATAATAGTTGCTTTTAATACTTTAACCAATTTAAATTATCCTTCTATTGATAATCTTTTTTTTGCTACTACTGCAACAAGGGCAATTATTGCTAATGAAGAAACAACTACTATTGCTGTGTTACTTCCTGTGTAAGCTAATTTTCCATTGTTTGATGTAACTGTTTCTATTAATTTTCCATCTTTATATATTTCTACTGAAGATGTTCCGAATTTTAATGTTAATCCAGCTACGCTTGCAGCTTCGTTAGCTATTGTTTTTAATTCAGATTTTTGTTCAGCTGTTAGATCTTTATAAGATGTTACTCCTGCATTTTCCATAACTTTTACAGCTTCATCAGCTTTAGCTACTATACTATTAGCTTCTGCATCTGTAACAGGATTGTCAGCTAAATATCTTTCGATTTTAACTTTATCTGCTGATGTCATTCCATATTTTGATCCTTTATTATATAGAGTATCTGCTAATTCAGATGATGTTGTTGCATATGAGCTTACAGCTACCATAGCTACCATAACAAATGTAATTGCTATTGTTAATATTTTTTTCATTTTAAATTTCCTCCCTTTTGTAAAAAACTATAATTAGTATAGCATTTCTTATTTTTTTTTTCAATACTTTTTTTGTTTTTTTCTATAATATTTCTTCCTCTTTTTCATTAATATTCTTCTTATTCTTTTTACTTTTATTATTTTGAATGCACTTATCTAATAAATCATTAGTTTTATTCACCAAGTCTGGCATATAATCTAATAATTTATCCACTGCTGATGAATGATTTACAGGTAGTACTTTAACTATATTATTTTGTATAACTATAAAAGCAATAGGAACAATATTTACTCCTGCTCCACTTCCTCCTCCAAATGGTAGTTTATATTGAACTACTTCATCTTTATCTTTTTTATTATATTCTTCAATTGTTTCTTTACTGAATTCGCTTCCTCCTGCTGCAAATCCTAAAGCTACTCTAGATATTGGGATAATTGTAGTATTTACATCTATCTGTAATGGGTCACCTACTATCGTATTTACATCCGATATCTCCTTTATACTATTCATAGCTACTTTCATAAGACCTTCTATTGGATGTTCTGACATATTTTTCATCTCTCCTTTTCTTTAAATAAAGATATATTATATGAATAATATGTACAGTTTTTATTGTCATTATACAATTTAAAGTTATTTTATAGCTTATTTCATTACTATAAATAGGCTTTACAGCATAATTATTTTTTTTAATTTCTCCTTCTATATATAGTGGTAATATTGATGATAATATAGTAGATAAAATTACTATTATATATGTGGTTAATATTACATTTCCTGTTCCTATATTTATATCCAATAATAGATTTTTCAGTTTTACTTTTTTTAATAAAACGTCTTTAATTTCTGCATAATTATTTATTTCTTTTATTTGTTTTATCATTGACTTTTGTTTGTTGTATATTTTTTTAATATTATTAGGATTTATTTTTATATGAGCTAATTTTATATTAAATATATAGAATTCAAAGTATATCTTCAGTTTTTCATTTTCCTCTTTAAAGCTAGAGATTTTAAATTCCTCTATTTTTATTCCTATTTTAGAAAATATCAATAAAAAAATTATTATAATAAAAAATACTAACATAAAATTTCTCCTTATTTTATATTAGTATTTTTCCATTTTTTTCTATTTATATACTCTATTTTTTTACTTTTTCTATTATTATATCATCAAATAAACTCTCTTGAATAGTTGTTACTTTGCTTCTTCTTGATAATTCTAATAAACCTGTAAAAGCTGTTACAACTTCTTGCTTATTATGTTCACTTAATGAAAATAGTTTATTGAATACTACTCTTGGTTTATTTACAAGAGCTCTGAAAATTTCCTTTACTTTACTTGATACTGTATACGTATCAGTTATTGCTATTTTTTCTATGTTAACTGCATTTTTATTTATTTTTTCTTCATTTCTATTTATTAATTTGGAATATAACTCTGGAATTATATCTGGATTATACTCTTTTTCTAAATTTTGCTTTGGTAGTTCTAGTTCTTCTTCTCTTTTGAAGATTCTGTCAGAATACAAATTATAATTTTCTCTTATCTTTTTAGATATTTCTTTATATTTTTTATATTCAATAATTCTCTGAATTAACTCTTCTTCTGTTAATTCTTTTTCTTCTTCTACTTGTTTTGGCAATAAACTCTTTGATTTTAAGTATATAAGAGTTGATGCCATTATTAAGAATTCACTAGCTATTTCTAGGTTCATACTTTCCATTTTATTTAGATATTCAACATATTGGTCTGTTATTTCACTTATTTTTATATCATAAATATCCATTTTGTTTTTTTCTATTAAATGGCATAGTAAGTCTAGAGGTCCTGCAAAATTTTCTATTTTTATTTCATATTTGTTAGTTTCTAGCATTAACATATTTGGCATTTTTATTCTTCTCCTAATTCTATATTATCACTTCTATAGCCTTTTCTTAATAAATACATCTTTATCTCTTGTTCCTCTAGCATTGAAGCTTTTTTCTTATTAATTATATTTTGGGCAGACTTTTTTTCATATTTGTTTAATATATCATAATTTTTTTCTATATACTTTTCTAATAATCTTTTATCTATTCCTTTTGAGTAAAGTTTATATTTTATTTCTTTTATTGATAAATTTTTCAGAAGCATATATTGATTAATAGTTTTTTCTATATATTCATAGTCATTTATATATTCTGCCTCTTTTAAATACTCGATTATATCATTTAGCATTTCTTCATCGATATCTTTAGAAAATTTAGTTCTAATTTCATTTTCTGTTCTCTTTTTATATAAGATGTATTTTAATACTTTTGTCTTTTGTTTGTCAAACTCTTCTAGCGAATACATAATTAGTTTTACGCCTTTCTTTATTCTTCTATTTCTTCATCATCTGATTCTTCAATTTCTTCTCCTAAACTTTGTTCAAATGCTTTAGCAAAGTTATCTCTTACTTTTTTATCTACTTCTGCTAGGATATCTGGATTTTCTGATAAATATTTTTTTACATTTTCACGTCCTTGTCCTATTCTATTACCATTGTAGCTAAACCATGAACCGCTTTTTTCTATAATATCTAAATTAACAGCCATATCTAATATATTTCCTTCTTTAGATATTCCTTGTCCATAAATTATATCAAATTCTGCTTCTCTAAAAGGTGGAGCAACTTTATTTTTTACTACTTTTACTTTTGCTCTACTTCCTATAATTTCTCCATCTTGTTTAATGTTTTCAACTTTTCTTATATCCATTCTAACTGATGCATAGAATTTTAGTGCTCTACCACCTGTAGTTGTTTCTGGGTTTCCAAACATTATTCCTATTTTTTCTCTTAATTGATTTATAAATATTAATACTGTTTTTGATTTATTAATTGCTCCAGCTAATTTTCTTAATGCTTGTGACATAAGTCTGGCTTGTAGTCCCATATGAGAATCTCCCATATCTCCATCTATTTCAGCCTTTGGAACAAGAGCTGCTACTGAGTCTACTACAACTACATCTAATGCTCCACTTCTTACTAAAGCTTCTGTTATTTCTAGTGCTTGTTCACCAGTATCTGGTTGTGAAACTATTAGATTATCTATATCTACTCCTAATTTTTTTGCATATACAGGATCTAGTGCATGTTCTGCATCTATAAATGCTGCTTCACCGTGCATTTTTTGAGCTTCTGCTATTACATGTAATGCTAATGTAGTTTTTCCTGAAGATTCTGGCCCATATATTTCAATAATTCTTCCTCTTGGTACTCCACCTATTCCTAAAGCTATATCTAATCCTAATGCTCCTGTTGGAATTGCTTCTACTTCCATTGCTTTGAATTCTCCTAGTTTCATTACAGAACCTTTTCCAAATTGTTTTTCTATTTGATTCATAGCCACTTCTAAGGCTTTTCTCTTTTCGATATTTTCTTCGCTCATTTTATTTCCTCCTAATTGAACAACTGTTTGTGTTTATTATATATGATTATTTTTTTTTGTCAATAGTTTTTTATTATTTTTTTAATATGTTCTATACCAATTTTCTATGCCATAAAATACATTATAGCAATTTGGTTCTATATCTCCTATAAGACTCGAACTATATACTACAGTATTTTTATTAAAGTATAAACTTATATATGGAAAATCACTTGTATATATTTGTGATAATTTTTTAATATTTTCTTTTGTTTTATTATCATCAGATACATTTTTTAATTCATTAATTATATTTAATGCTTCTTCATTTTGATAATTCGCCATGTTATTTTCACCCATATATGTAGATAGATCTGGATTTAGTCCTATTGTAGTACCTGTTATTATCATACTATAAGTTTTATTCTCGATATATTCATTATATTTTTCATAACTTACTTTATTTATTTTTAACTTTATTCCTATATTTTCTAGATTGCTTTTTATGACTTCTGCAACTGCTACTTGAGATTCATTGTTCGAATTTACAATTAGTTCTAATGTTAATCTAGTAGTTCTATAATTTTCTATAATTTGCCAATATCCATATTTATATTGCCATCCATTATCTATTAGAATTTGCCTTGCTTGGTCTGGATTATATCCTGAGCTAGCACTTTCTGAATCATAACACCAAAATCCACAGTCTATAGGAAAATCAGCTGTATAATATTTTCCACTATATACACTTGCTATTATTCCACTTTTATCTATCGCGTATGCTACTGCTTTTCGTATTTCAGGTCTGCTTAATAAATTATTACTACAGTTCATTGCTATAAAGTCATGCTCTCTACCAATATATTCTTTTTTATTATATCCTATGGTTCCTATATATTGCTCCACATTTATATTCTGTGTTGTTAAAAAGTCTACATTTCCTAATTTAAAGTTATTATATGCTTCTCCCATTGATGAATATAAATTTATCATAATTGTTTCTATTTTTGCATTTTTCTCTGATTTATTCCAATAATTAGAGTTTTCTTTTAAAATTATTGTATTTCCATCATTTTTTTCTATTTTATACATACCACTTGCTAATGGCATTGAATTTTTAGATGATGTTGCAAAATCTTCTCCCTCATAGAAATCTTTTGATACTATAGGAAAAGTTAAATTGTATTCAAAGTATGGAATGTTAGAGTCTGTAGTAATTTTTACTGTATAGTTATCAATTATGTCTGCTGATGCTATATGCATAGCATTATATGAATATATTGATTGAGTATCTTTTAGTCTATCTATTGTGAATTTAACATCGTTTGCTGTTATTTTACTTCCATCTTGCCATTTTAAGTTTTGTTTTATTTTTATTATATATGATGTATCTCCAACTTTTGACCATTCTTGTGCTAAACATCCTTCTGGCTTATAATTTTTATCTAACGTTACTAATGGTTCATAAATTAATCTAGATATTTCTTGTACATTTCTGTTATTACTTAAAATTGGATTGATTGTATCATAACCTACTATGCATAATCTAATATCATTTGAAATATTTTCTTCTGTAGAAGTTCCTGTTTCATTTTGTTCATTTGATTTGTTTTTTTCATCTTTATATACTGTGTAGCATGCAAATATAATTAACGCTATAACAAATACTAAAAATATATATTTTATAATATTAGTTTTCATTTTTTCTCCTTACTCAAAATAAACCGATTTTTTATTATAATATATTAAATAGTATTTTTTTTCAAGATATTAAAAATAAAAAAGAGAGCTGTTTTTAGCCCCCTATTATATTTATCTTTATTTTCTTGATTCTATAATTAGTTTCATACCTGTTCTATCTTCGCCCTCTACTTGAACTTCTGCAAAAGCTGGTATGCATACTAAATCTACTCCTGATGGAGCTACAAAACCTCTTGCTATTGCAATAGCTTTTACAGCTTGATTTAATGCTCCTGCTCCAATTGCTTGCATTTCTGCCTTATTACTTTCCTTTACCAAACCTGCAATTGCTCCTGCTACTGAATTTGGATTTGATTTTGATGAGATTTTTAAAACTTCCATTTTTAGCCTCCTATAATTTATTTTTTAGTTCATTTTGTAACTGTTATATTTATATTTCATTTGCATATTAAAGTAAAGATATTTTTCCATTTTTTAGGAGGTTTTCATCGCAATTTTCGACATGTTTCAGCACTTTTAGAGTTTTAAATCACATTTATTCTTTCTATTTTTATTATTCGATTTTCTTCGTCATTTGTTTCAAATAAACAACTATTTAATATACATTCTCCATCTGCTAATTTATATCTTTCTGGTAATGATGTTATAAATCTTTTTAGAGATGTATCGATATCCATTCCTATTACAGAATTTATTGGACCTGTCATTCCTAAATCTGTAATATACCCTGTTCCATTTTTTAATATTCTTTCATCTGAAGTTTGTACATGTGTATGAGTACCAAAAACTAGACTTGCTTTTCCATCTAAATAATAACCCATAGCCAATTTTTCAGCCGTTGCCTCAGCATGAAAATCTACTATAATATAATCTGTTTCATTTTTTATTTTATTTATTATTTCATCCACTATTATAAAAGGATTATCTGATAGAACCCCCATTGAAGTTCTTCCTATTAAATTGATTACAGCTATTCTTTTATCTAAGCAATTATATATTTGATATCCATGTCCAACTACTCCTTTTGAATAGTTTGCTGGTCTTATTATTTTTGGATCATCTATAAAACTGAATATATCTTTCTTACCCCATGTATGGTTTCCCATTGTAATTGCATCTGCACCAGATTCAATTAGTTCATCAAATATTTTTTTAGTTATTCCCATTCCGCCAGCTGCATTTTCTCCATTTACAACTATGAAGTCTATATTTCTTTCTTTTTTCAATTTTGGTAAAATCTTCATTGCCTTTTTTACACCGTTTTCGCCTACTATATCGCCTACTGCTAATATTTTCAAATTATTCACTTCTTTCTAATTAATTTTGCTTGTATTATATCATCTTTTAGTATACATAGTAAATATCTATAAAATAAAAAAGAAGGACTTATTCAGTCCTTCTTCTATTTTGCATAATCTATAACTCTTGTTTCTCTTATAACATTTACTTTTATTTGTCCAGGATATTCCATTTCTTTTTCTATTCTTTCAGATACATTTCTTCCTAAAATAGTCATTTCTGCATCTGATATTTTTTCTGGTTTTACTATAATTCTTACTTCTCTACCAGCTTGTATTGCATAAGATTTTTCTACCCCATCGAAAGAATCTGCAATTTCTTCTAAGCTTTGTAGTCTCTTTATGTATGCTTCTAATGTTTCTCTTCTTGCTCCTGGTCTTGATGCTGATATTGCATCTGCTGCTTGTATTAAAACAGCTTCTAATGTTTGAGGTTCTACATCTCCATGATGTGCTTGTACTGCATTAATAACTTTTTCATTTTCTTTGTATTTTCTTAATACATCAACACCTATTTCAACGTGTGTTCCTTCCATATCATGGTCTAATGCTTTTCCTATATCATGTAATAAACCTGCTCTTCTAGCTAATTTTGGATCTAGTCCTAATTCTTCAGCCATTATTCTGGCTAAATTAGATACTTCTATTGAGTGATTTAATACATTTTGACCATAACTTGTTCTATATTTTAGTTTTCCAATTAGTTTTACTAAGTCTGGGTGTAACCCAATTACACCACTTTCAAGTATGGCTCTTTCTCCTTCTTCTTTAATTGTTGCGGATAATTCTTCTTTAGCTTTTTCAACCATTTCTTCTATTTTAGCTGGATGAATTCTTCCATCATCAATTAATTTCTCTAAAGCTATTCTAGCAACTTCTCTTCTTAGAGGATCAAATCCTGAAAGTATAACAGCTTCTGGTGTATCGTCTATTATTAGGTCGATTCCTGTTAATGTTTCTAAGGCTTTAATATTTCTTCCTTCTCTACCAATTATTCTACCTTTCATATCATCATTTGGAAGTGATACTATTGATACTGTAGTTTCTTGAGAATGATCTGCTGCACATTTTTGTATTGCATATCCTATTATTTCTTTCGCATTTTTATCAGCATTATCTTTAAATTTTTCTTCTAACTCTTTTATTAGAAATGCTTTTTCTGTAGTTATTTTTTTATCTACTTCCTCTAATAATAATTTTTTTGCTTCTTCTGATGATAAGCTAGATATTCTTTCTAATTCTCTTGTTTGTTTTTCTAATAATTCTTCTAATTCAACTTTTTTGCTTTCTAATTCTTGATTTTTTTGTTCTATTTCCGTTTCTTTTCTTTCTATGTTTTCTGAACGTTTATCTAAGTTTTCTTCTTTTTGAATTATTCTTTTTTCTTGGCTTTGAACTTCTCCTCTTCTTTCCTTTATCTCTTTATCTAATTCATTTCTTGCATTCATTATTTCTTCTTTTGCTTTAAAAATCTCTTCTTTTTTCTTATTTTCTGCATCTATTTTTGCAAGGTCTATTATTTTCTTTGCTTCTGCCTCTGCGCTTTGTATTTTAGATTCAGCAACTTTTTTTCTCATCATCATACCAACTGGAATAAAAATTACTGCTGAGATAAGGATAGCGGCTATAATAATTGCAATGTTCATAATCTTTCTACCTCTTTCCTATTTAATTTTCAATGTACAGTTTTATATATTTTAAATATTTTTATTATAAATATATTACCTACCATTAATATTTTATCTTTATTATTGTCAACTGTCAAGGTAATTTTATCCTTTTTTACACTCAATAATAAAAAAGCATTACAATATTGTAATGCTTCTTTATTTTAAGCTCTTGGATGAGCTTTTCTATATACGTTTTTTAAATTTTCATCTTGGAATTGCATATATACTTGTGTTGATGATATATCTGAATGTCCTAACATTGTTTGAATTGCTTTTAAATCTGCACCATTTTGTAATAAATGTGTTGCAAAAGAATGTCTTAAAACATGTGGAGTTATATCTTTTGTTATATGGGCTTGTTCTTTATAATATTTTACTATTTTCCAGAAACCTTGTCTTGTAAGTCTTTTTCCATTTATATTTACAAATAAAGATTTTTCATTTTCATCTTTTATTAATATTGGTCTTGCTTCTTCAATATATTCTTTTAATGCTTTTATTGAAATTGCTCCTAGTGGTATACTTCTTTGTTTTGAACCATTTTTGCATACTACATATCCTTCTTGTATATTAACATCATCTATATTTAATGAAATTATTTCTGTAACTCTCATACCTGTTGCATAAGCAAATTCTAACATTGCTTTGTCTCTAGTTCCTTTTAAATCAACATCTTTTGGTTGTTCTAATAATAATTCTATTTCTTTAGAAGATAAAACACTTGGCGCTTTTTTCTCAATTTTAGGAGATTGTATTCCTTCTGTTGGATCGTTTTTTACTTTTCTTGTTCTTAGTAAAAATTGATAAAAAGATCTAATTGATGCTAAGTTTCTTGATATTGTAGAAGTCTTTTTTCCAACACTATTTAAGTACTCTAAATAAGATTTTATATCGTTTCCGTTTACTTTAGTATAATTCATACGATTATCTTCAACATAATTATAGTATTGCATTATGTCTCTTTTGTATGATTGTAATGTGTTATTTGATAATTTTTTATCCTTTTGTAAAAATTCTAAAAAAAGTCTAATTTGTTTTTCCATTATACTATCTCCCTTATTCCTTATTTTATTTTCTTAACATATGATGTTACCCCTTATTTACATAAATTATATATGTTATATCAAATTTATTTATAATTGTAAATACCAAATTTGAAATTTAAATATATTTTATTACTATTGTTAGTATATTTGTTGATATATATGTTTCTATTA
Source organism: uncultured Clostridia bacterium (assembly GCA_963557785.1). Lineage (GTDB taxonomy): Bacteria > Bacillota > Clostridia > TANB77 > CAG-508 > Merdicola. Next base: position 79,350 of record CAUWBF010000005.1, read on the forward strand.
TGGCTGCTACTATTAGACATAATATATTCATTATAGATATAACTGTATGCTTTATAATTTCCAATTTTATGTTTTCTCTTCTTCTATCCTTCATTATAGATTTATATAAATTTATTCCACTTACTGAGATAGCTAATATTATTGGAATTATAATTAAGTTTTGTAAAAGTATACTAGCTAATGAAAAACTTAAGCCTTTTACTTGTCCTAAAACGGCTATGGAGCTGGATACTGTATATGATATACAAAATCCTTTATAAGCTACATATGCATAAACAAGTGGTATACCTATTACAGTAGAACCTACAAACCATAATATTATTCCTATTGATACATTTCTAATTATACTATCTTTTAATAGTGTAATTTTATCTATTTCATTTCCATTTTTAATCGTATCTATAAATCCATTAATATATTCCTGTATCTGTACTTTTTCATCGTCTTTTACATTATTTATAAATAGCACTCCTAATACTACCCCAATAAATAATACTATACATAAAGAGATATATTCTTTTTTATTTTTTTTTATATTACTTAATATGTAATTTTTAATTTTTTCTTTTTTAGTTTGTAAATTCATCTTTCCTCCATAGACATACAAATATTTCTTTATACATAATGTCTATGTTATAAAATGAATTTTAGAACTCTAATTGGTTATATTAACATTTTGCTGTTATTTTACCATATACTCCTCCACCACCGGCTTGAATATTCATATTACCTTCTCTAGCTGCTACTATATTTTTGGCAATTTTTTCTCCTACTACTCCTTCAATATCATCTTCTGATAATTTATGTAAAATATTCATCTCTGTTTCAAAATTGTTTAATAATTTGTCTATTACTTTAGGTCCTACTCCTGGAATAAATGTTAATGGTATTTGATATATATATGGTGGTCTATTTTCTGGACTTTGTGTTTCTTTTTTGTCTTTTATAACTTCTATTCTATCATAAACTCCCATAGTAATATTTCTGCTATCACAGGTATCACATTTAGTTATAGGGGCTTCTCCTTCAATATTTTTTTCGCAAACTTCACAATATGTTCTATGATATTTTCCAAGTTTTGGATCTAATCCATAATTGCATAATATTTTTCTTCCATCTTCATTTTTTATTGCTTTAAATAATTCCTTAAAACTAATATCTTCTACTAATATTTTGTTGTATTCTCTTGCAATTTTAGGTAATGAATGTGCATCAGAATTAGTTAAAAAAGTTTTTGTTTCTAATTCTGATATTTCGTCAGCTAAAAATGTATCTGAACTTAATCCTAATTCTATTGCAGGAATTTTAGAATATTTTTCTTTAAATATTTTTTCTAATCTATCTGTACAATTTCCATAGAAACTCTTATGAGGTGTAAAAGCATGTGCTGGTATAAGTACTCCATTGTATTTTTCCACAATATCAATTAATTCATATGCTGAAATATCTGCTCTTTGAGAACTTAATGTAATATTCTTTATATGTAGTTTCATTTCCTCTGAAAATGCTTTTATATCTTTTAGTTTAGGGAAATAACATAAGTTATGTGCACTACCTGTTTTTCCATACTCATTAATTTCAGATGTTTCTATTTCACTTCCTAAAATAATACATACTTTATCTTTGTAAATTATTCCTCCATCTTCAATTTCATATGCTTCACCTTGTTTTAAAAATTCCTCTATATCTTCTATTACATATGGTGATGCACAGTCTATTATTCCTACTATATCTATACCTTTTCTTTCTCTACATTCTTTCGCAATATTAGCAAAATTTAAAGATCTCGCTGCAGTTATTTTTATTGGTTTATTTTTCTCACTTCTTCCTATATGTACATGTAAATCTGCAAATACTTCATTCATTTCTATCTTTTCCTCTCTTACTTAAAAATTAGAGCTATGTGTTCTACATAGCTCTTTTAATTATGATATACTTTTATCATTCAATAATTCAGAAAATTTATGCTCATTTTCTATTTGTCTTGCAATTTCTTGGTTCATTCTTCTTTCTGCATTTATTTGTTTTTTATTTGTTTTGTAACCGTCTTTGTCTCTTTCTATTTTCTTTGATTCTATGTATATTCTTCTTGCTTGTGTTCTATATTCAATTTGTGCACTAATTCCATGTATATAATCATACTTAGGAATTGAATTTATTTTCTTTTGCCATTTAGTTATTATTTTGGTTGTATCTATTCCAAGAGTTTCAGAATTTTCTGCTTCCATAACAAATTCTTTAAATATTTCTAAATATTTATTATTCTTATTTAATAGATTTTCATTTTCTAATATAAATAATGCTTCTACAGGTGTGAATGCTCTTCTATCATCTCTATCTAATAACATTCCAAAATTATCAATTAATTCTAGAATATCTGATTCTTTTTCTCTTGTCGTTTGTTTTTTATATCTATTTACTCCTAAGCAAATTTTGCAAAATCTTTTATCAAAACCTAAGGTTGATAAATATTTTGCACCTTCTTCAGCATAAGTTTGTACTTTACTTAAGTCATATGCTAATGCTGTTTTTTTACATCCATATAAAAGACATGCTGTTAGAATTAAGTTTGTATCTACGTCTAGCTTTGCATATTCTAAGAACATTCTACATATTTCAGTTTTAAATATTACAGTATTATCAAAAAAACATTCATGATTCTTCTTGAAATAACATAATATTCTCATTTTTTCAGATATTCTTTTTTCGGATAATATGTAATTTGCAAAATTCATATCATTCATAAATACTTCCCCTTTATATAAATCTAATAAATTACTTGTATTATATTCTAATTAAATTTTTTATTCAATATTAAGATATTAAATGTAATATATTTGTAATAAAAAAAAGAGTGATTTATCAAATAATCACTCTTTTTATGTATTATATTTTTATACTTAATAATTGCTTTTCTATATTTTCTATCTCTTCATTATTATATATTATATAATCTGCGTTTTCTGCAAAGAATTCATTACTATTTTGAGCATTTATTCTTTTTTCTGCTTCTTCTTTGCTTATATTATCTCTATTCATAATTCTTTTTAATTGTTTATCTTTATCTGCAATTACTGCAATTACAAAATCACATACTTTATTTAAATTACTTTCAAATAATAATGGAGCATTTACAACTATAATTTTTTTCTTTATCTTAGTTATTCTTTTTTGAATTTCTTCTACTACATGTACAAAAGTTAATTTATTTAATTCTTCTCTTTTTTTATCGTCTTCAAAAATTATATTTGCTAATTTTTTTCTATTTAATTCACCTTTTTTATCTATAATTTCTGTACCAAAACAATTTATAATAGAGTTTAAATACATTGTTCCTTTTTTTGATAATTCTTTTGCTATTTGATCTGCATCTATAACTTCTGCATCATATTTTTTCTCTATTATTTCGCATACTGTGTTTTTTCCTGCTCCTGAACTTCCTGTTATACCTATTATTTTCATAGGGATTCCTCCTTTAAAACGACTACAATAATATTATAACATATTTTTTGTCTTTTTTACATAATATTTTACATTTTTGTTAATATTTATCTATTCTAATTCTTGAATTGCTTTTCTTGCTAGTTCATCGCATCTATTATTATATTCATTATCACTATGACCTTTTACTTTTATAAATTCTACTTTATGTATTTGTGTAAGATTATATAGTTCTTCCCATAGTTCTTTATTTTTTACTGGTTCTTTCGAAGCAGTTCTCCAACCATTCATTTGCCAATTATATATCCAACCTTGATTAAAACAATTTACAACATATGCACTATCGCTATATAGTTTCACATTGCAAGGAAATTTTAGTAATTTTAGTGCCTCCAAAACGGCTGTTATTTCCATAATATTATTAGTTGTATCTTTTTTTCCACCTGAAATTTCCTTTTTATTTTCTTTATAAAATAATATTGCACCCCACCCTCCTGGTCCTGGGTTTCCAGAGCAAGCTCCGTCTGTATAAATAATAACATTCTCCATAATATTTCTCCGCTTCTATTTGTAATATTAACTATTTTATGATATTATATCAATAAATTATTTTATCTACAAGTAAAGGAGGTATTTTATGTATAATGTTTTAGGAATTATAGCTGAATATAACCCTTTGCACAATGGTCATTTATTCCATATTGCACAGTCAAAGCAGTTAGCTAAAGCTGATTTTACTATATGTGTTATGAGTGGTAATTTTGTCCAAAGAGGAAATTCTTCTCTTATAAATAAATGGACAAAAACAGAAATGGCTTTATTAAATGGTATTGATTTAGTAATAGAACTTCCTACTGTTTATGCTACTTCTAGTGCTGAAAATTTTGCAGAAGGTGCTATTAAAATTTTAAATGCAATAAAAATTGTAGATACAGTTTCTTTTGGCGCCGAAGCAACTGATATAGACGTTTTAAATAAAATTGCCTCAATATTATATACCGAGCCTAAGGAATATACTGCTCTTCTTAGTCATGAACTACATAAAGGATTATCTTTTCCAAAAGCTAGAGAAAATGCTTTACTTATGTACCTTCACGATATATCTACATACTCTAAAATTCTTTCAAAACCAAATAATATTCTTGCAATTGAATATTTAAAAGCTCTAAAGAAAACCAAATCATATATAAAACCAATTTCTATAAAACGTGAAAAAGTATATTATAATGATAGATGTATTGTAGATGAATATGCAAGTAGTACAGCTATTCGTGATTTAATAAAACATGAGCAATTTGAAGATATTAGACGTGTTATGCCTCGAAGTTCATATAATTTGCTAAAAGAAGATTTTAAGAAAGGAAACTATGTACAAGATATTTCAAAATATGAAAAAGAAATTCTATATTCTTTAAGGAAAATGTCTATTTCTGAAATTGCTACTTATCCAGACGTATCAGAAGGATTAGAATTTGCTTTAAAAAACGCTGCAAATTCTTGTAATAACTTATACGATTTAATTAATATAGTAAAATCTAAAAGATATACTCAAACAAGAATTCAAAGAATTCTATTACATATTTTATTAAATATTAAAGATAAAGATATTCAAATGTCTAAAAAATTAACTCCTTATATTAGAATATTAGGTTTTAATGAAAAAGGTAAATCATTAATTTCAGAAATAAGTAAACGAAATCCTAAACTTCCTATTATTACTTCTGTAAAAAGATTTATGGATTCATCTCCTAATAAAAATATGAAAGAAATGTTAGAAAAGGATATTTTTGCAACTAATATTTATACGTTAGGTTATGAATATGATTCTTGGGCTAATTTAGATTATACAAATAAATTAATAACATTATAGAGATAGATTAATCTATCTCTTTTTTTATTGTAACTTTATATTTCTCCTTATCATATTATGTAGTATAAACTCAAAATAAGGAGGAATTTTATATAATGTATAAAAATTATTGTAAATGTAAAAAATGCTGCGCTTTAAATAATTATAACGACAACTATGCTGATAATATTTTTGAACAATCTTGTAATGATGTTTGTAATCACAATTATGTAGACGTAGATGACTGTATGTGTGGCTTTGATGAAGAAGAAAGTGTATTTCCTACTAATCCAATGCTTGCTCAAAGTTATGTACCATGGCAAACTATGAATAAAACTTTCGTACCATGTGTTGGATTAAAAATGGGAACTATCTTCCCTGAATTAGTAAGTCCATATATGCCTGGAGATTCTATGAAACAAATTGAATATATAGCCAGCACAAATGATATTAAGGAGGGATGTAATGATGCTAGAAGATAATATTCAAGAAGAAAGAAATTCTTGTATGTGTAATAATGATAATATTAGAGAAGAAATGATTACTAAAATAAAAGAATTAAATTTTGCAGTTATAGAAGTTGCATTATATCTAGATACACATCCTGATGATGAAAAGGCTTTATGCTTGCACAGAAGATATACTAAAGAACTTAAAGAATTAAAAGATAAATACCAAAAGGTTTATGGACCTCTTAGCATTTATTTCCCTTGTAATAAATGGAGATGGCTTGAAGAACCTTGGCCTTGGGAAAGGGGGAATTTTTAATGTGGAATTATAGTAAACATTTAGAGTATCCTATAAACATTAAATGTACTAATCCAAAACTTGCAAAAGTTATAATATCTCAATATGGTGGTCCTGATGGCGAGCTTGCCGCTTCTCTTAGATATTTATCTCAAAGATTTGGAATGCCAGACCAAAAATCAAAAGCTATATTAAATGATATAGGAACAGAGGAATTAGCTCACTTAGAAATGGTTGGAACTATTGTACACCAATTAACTAAAGGTGCTAGTATAGAAGAAATCGAAAAAGCCGGATTTGGACCTTATTATACAGATCATGGTGTTGATGTTTATCCTCAAGCAGCTGCCGGAGTTCCTTTTACAGCAGCATATATTGCAACTAAAGGTGACCCTATAGCTAACTTACAAGAAGATTTAGCAGCCGAGCAAAAAGCTAGAGCAACTTATGAAAAATTAATTGATTTATGTAGAGATGAACCAGATGTAGTTGATCCTCTTCGTTTCTTAAGGCAAAGAGAAGTAGTTCACTTCCAAAGATTTGGTGAAGCTTTACGAGGTGTTCAAGATAAACTTGCTGAAAAGAAATTTTATATGAATGATTGTTTAGTAAATAATCGTCCTTCTTCTGTTCTATCTACTTCTGATAATAATGACTGCGAATGTAAATAACTAAAAATCCAATATCGTTAATGATATTGGATTTTTTTTATATATTATAAAAGTATGTAGCTTCCAAGTCAGCTTCATGTGTTAGTAATGCTAAAGGATATTTTTTATATGCTTGTCCTAAAGTAGTATATAGTTCTTTTGGTTCTGTAAATCCCATATGCCAACGAATACAGTATTTTTCTTCTACTGTTAGTTTTATATATTCTGAAATCATCATTACAGATTTTTCTCCATGCCCATATGGTATAGTATCATCTACAGTATAATATGGTACTTTCTCCCATTCTCCTAATGCATTTTTTGCATTTCTATAGTCTACTTTATAATAATTAGCTTTACAAATATCATGCAATAGTGCAATTATTATTAGACTATCTTCTTTTACATCTATTTCTATGCTTGATGTTTTTACTTTTTCTTTTAATATCTCATATACTTTTAAACTATGCTCTAATAATCCTTTTTCATAGCATCCATGGAACCTCGTACTAGCAGGGGCTATAAAGAAGTCCGTTTTTTCTAGAAAAGCTATTAAATTTTCTATTCCCTCTCTATTAGTCTGTCTTAATAAATTTATAAATTGATCTTTCATATTTTTATCCTCCTAAAAGTTTATATCTACTCCAATTCTTTTAAAATTGTCTTCTACCTTTTTCATATTTCTATACTTTCCATATCTTAACTCATATTCATAATCTTCTTGTTCTAATTCTGGTTTTGTTTCTAATTCTTTTTCAATATTGTATGGAACTCTTATAAATTGATATGCTAATGTATCACTATATTCTTCTTTATTTAGCTCTCCTTCTAAAATCACATAGAAAGCTTTTGTAACTTCTCCTACATTACTATCTTTTTTTTCATTCCTAATTACATTATAGCTATTTCCTACACTGCCAACGTTTATTATTGTTTTATTATATATCATATCCATATAGCAATGATGTATATGTCCATATATAACAATATCTGCTGTTTTCTTTGTAACTGTATTTTCTGTTCCTAAAAATAGTTTATATTTATCTTGTATGCTATCTTGATTTATAACTGCTTTATTTATTTGCCATGGAGTTGCATGGAATAATCTAATTAAACTTCCACTCATATAAAATTCATAACTATATGGCAATTTTTGTAAATACTCTTTTTGCTCTTCATTCAATATTTTTTTATAGTATTCTATTCTTTTTTGTTCTGGCTCTGGTAAAGTTTCAATATTTTCATGTTCTTCAGCAAAATATACATCACAGTTTCCTGCTACAACCACTTTACAGTTTTTTCTTATTAAGTCTAAGCACTCTATTGAATGAGAACCCTTAGCTATTATATCCCCTATACAATATATTTCATCCACATTTTTATCTTTTGCGTCTTTTAGTACTGCTTTTAATGCTTCTAAGTTTCCATGGATATCTGATATTATTGCTATTTTATTCATAATCTTACTCCTTATTATAGAATTTAGTTATATTTTCTAAATCGAATATTTCTTTTATGAATTGGCTTATATTTGAAAATCCTGCCATTTCTTTATTATTAAAGTCCATAGCAAATTGTATATCTTTCCATTCATAAGTTCCTTCATAGTTCTCATCAATTTTCGTCTCATCAACAAAATCATATAATACATTTAAAGTAGTATTACTATTTATACTATTACTTTCTGGATATTTATATGTAATAAATAGTTTTGGATTTTTTAAGATTATTCCTGTTTCTTCTTTGCATTCTCTTATTGCTGCCTCTATTTCTGTTTCATTTTCTTCTATTTTTCCACCTATTCCATTCCAGCAATTTTTATATGGTTCTTTTTTTCTCTTCATTAGAAGTACTTTTTTGTAATCTTTTGTAAAAAGAAATATAACTACAAATGGTTTCATATTATTTCTCCTTATTTTTCAATTAAAGTTTCTAATTTTTCATATATTTCTGGTTGTGTCTTCTTTAAATTAAGGACTTTGAATGTCTTAGCATCAGACCATGCTAAAGTAGTTTTTCCAATATTGATTATATTTTCTTCTTTATCATAAATATCATATTCTAATGTAAATTTTACCGGTGTTAATTCTATAAGTTTTGTTCTTATCTCGATTTCTTGATTATAATATGCTGGTCTTTTATATTTACATTTTAACTCTACTAATGGTGTCATTATCCCGTTTTTTTCTATTTCATCATATCTCATACCTATTTTATTAAAATATTCTGTTCTTGCTTGTTCATAATAAATTGCATATACAGAATGATGTATTACTCCCATTTGATCTGTTTCTGCATATCTTGGTACTATTTTTGTTATATTTATCATGATAATTCCTCCCCAAAAAAATTACTATATAATTTATATCACATTTAAATCAAAAATAAAATCCTAAAAGTTTAAACTTTTAGGATTTTATTTTTTACATTATTAATATGTTCTTTTACAACATCTGGTGCAGGACTTCCAATTACTGTACGTTTTTTTATGCAATTATCTAAATTGACTTCTTCATATATATCTGATTCAAATAAACCACTTGCCTTTTTATATTCTTCGAGAGTTAAGCTTTCTAAAATTTTATTTGAAAACTCGTGGCACTCTTTCTGATATAGTACTTATTATTTCATAGTTTATTGTATTACATTTTTCTGCTATTTCTTCAAGTGTAATATTTATATTATCCCAGATATATACATCATCTCCAACTTTTACATTTTCAATGTTAGTTATATCAATCATACAGCTATCCATGCAAATATTTCCTATAACTTTAGCTTTCTTTCCTTTAATTATTACTTCTCCTTTATTTAGTAAACATCTTCTAAATCCATCAGCATATCCAATTGGAATAGTTGCAATTTTCATTTTTGTCTGAGTTATAAATTTTCTTGAATAACTAATAGATTCATTTTTATCTACTTCTTTAATAAAAGAAACTTTTGTTTTAAGTTTACAAATAGGTTCGATATTAATTTTCTCTTTTGTACCTTTAAAAGATTCATAACCATACATTATTATTCCAGTTCTTACTAAATTTGAAACATCATCTTTAAAGTTTAATAAACCATTTGATGCTGATGAGTGAATATATACTATATTATCAAAATTTTCTTTTACAACTGAAACAGCTTCTTTAAACCTTTGCAATTGATATTTTGTATAATCTATATCATAATCCGCGGAAGATAAATGTGTATAAACACCTTCAACTTTTATGTTAGGTAATTTTTTTATCTTTTGTATAAAGTTATTTAATTTATCTAATTGTATTCCTGTTCTATTCATACCAGTTTCTATCTCTAAATGAACTTTCATTTTAGTATTAATATCTATATTATCTAGAAACTCTTCTGAACTTAATCCAATTGTAATATTATAGTTTATTATTTCTTGTAATTCATCTATCGAAGGTTGATTTAATACAAAAATCTCTTTTGTATATCCTAACTTTCTAAGTTCAATTGCTTCATCTACAATAGCTACAGCAACTATATCAAATTCATTTATAATATCTATTCTTTTATTTATATATGTTCCATAAGCATTTGCTTTAATAATAGGCATTATTTTTTTATTTCCAATATACTCTTTTATCAGACTAATATTTTTGTTGAATCTATTTGTATCTACTTCCATAATGGTTGTTCTCATTTTAGTATTCTCCTATGTAAATCAATATTTTTCTAAATATTTGCTAAAAATTCAAATATTTTATTATAATATGTTTCTGGTTCCTTGTATTTAGATTCTGTATGTCCTGCATCATGTATTATAATTTTATCTTTTTTGCAATTTGCTACTTTGTATAATTCTTCACACATATATTCAGGCACAAAATCATCTGCGTCGCCATGAATAAACAAAATTGGAATTGTTGACTTTTTTACTTGTTCTACGGCTGAAGCTTCTTTTATGTCATATTTTGCTCTAATATTTGCAACTATTTCAAACATATTTAATACTGGAAACGATGGTAAGTTAAATCTTGCTCTTGCTTCTGATGCAAATATATCCCATACAGAAGTATATCCACTATCTTCTATTATTGCTTTTACGTTATTTGGAAGTTCATCTCCTGATGCCATTAATACTGTTGCTGCTCCCATTGAAGATCCATGTAATACTATTTCTGCATTGTTATTTTGTTCAATGATTAAATTTATCCAACATTTTAAGTCATCTTTATCTAGCCATCCCATTCCAATATATTCTCCTTCACTCTCATTAGATGCTCTCATACTTGGAATTAAAATATTATATCCTTTTTCTGAAAAGTGCATTCCTATTGAAAGAACTGATTCTGGAGTAGAATGATATCCATGTAAAACAATTGCCCATTTATCACTTTGTTCTTTAGCTAAATATTCTGTACCTCTTAATACAATATCATCTTCGGCTTTAACTTCAACTTTTTTGTTTTCAATGGTTTCTAACCATTCATCTGCAAGTTCTTTTTCAATTCTTCTATTTTCTTCTATAATTCTTTTGACTTCATTATCAATACTTGCTACTTCTATTGCTTCAGTGTTTTTTACTTCTCTATCTCCACCATTCCCTGTTCTTAATATTGCATAGTTCACAAAATAATTTCCAATTCCTATTGTAGCAATTATACTAATTATAGCTATACTCAAAACTGTAATTAGTAATATTTTTAAAATTTTTGTTCTTTTATTTGTTTGTTCCATTTTAATTACCTTTCATGTATTTTTTATTTTCAATTATTATATTAACATAGTAAAAAATAATTATCAATTCTATAAATATACTTATTTTGTAATTTTAAATCAAAATAAAACTCTTGAAAGTTCTATTTTTATAGCTTTCAAGAGTTTTTATAATATTTTGGCTCGTTTAGCACTTCCGTGTGCGAAAAATATGAGCTTGTATTTATAATTGTATTTTATGTTTGATTCTATGTTTATAATTTAACATAACTCATTATATAAATCAAGTAGTTTTGAAAAATTTATTTACTCTAAAATATTTGACAATATTTCTTTGTATTCCTCAATTTCCATATATTTATCAATTCCATACGTAGAAGCTAATTCTGCTATCTTATATGCTATAATACCTTTACCACTTATGTTAGAGAATTCTTCTCCAAAGTTTTCCTTTTTATAATAATCCTCCAGCTCTCCTTTTTTCATTATAAATATGCCATTTTTATACATATCCAGTATAAAATCAATAATTTCTTTTTTTATTTCTTGATCTAAATCTTTTAATTTACATTTTTCATGTATTCTATTTTTAAAAGTTGTCCATATCTCATCTAACTCATTATCATATTGTTTTTCTTTAACTATCTTGTCTAATATATTTACTAATGACTCCCAATCTCTACTTTCCATTTCTTTCTTAATCTTTTTATTGTTCTTTAATGTTTCTTGTAGTTTTGTTCTTATTTCTCCTAGTTTATGTTTTTCATCATCATTAAGTAAACTATCTATTCCTCTATTAATAATATCATAATCTGCAATAATATAATTTTTTATTTTTAATTCATTCAATACTTTTCTATATATATCAAAATAAGTTTTTCCTCCGACCTTTATAATAGAAATATCATTATTATTTAAGATATTCTTTCCATATATATTTTTTACAATTTCAGGAATAAGTATTTGTTCTTCTCCTTCAACCAAAATTACTTTTTCGGCAAAAAACATTTCTGCATTTTTATGTTGTAATTCTATCTTTAGCTTTTGTAGTTCTTTTCCGTCTCCATAATTTTCTTTAACTATTCTACTTTTCTTAGTTCCATTAGTAGTTTTTCTTATAACATTGATATTCTCAATATCTATATTATGTATAAATTCTTCAGAGTGTGTTGTAATAATAATTTGATTTTTATTATCTTCAATAAAATCATTCAATATATCTGACAACATTCTTTTAGCATGAGGATGCAGAAAAAGCTCTGGTTCTTCCAAAATAAGTAGAGATGACTGATTAAATACTTTGCAATAAAATTTAAATAATTCAATCATAATAAGACTTTGTAGTCCACTGCCTTTATTTTCCAATGGTGTTTCAATGCCATCATTAACAGATAGCCTTATATTTTTATAATAATCTTCGCTTTTACTTTCTAACATATTTATATCTATCTTTACATCCATTAATGTCAATGTTTTTTTTAGTTGCATATTAATATCATTCTTTAACTCTCCATATACTTTCCCTATAGTTTCTTTCAGCTCATCTGAAGCTTGTTGTATTGCTACTTGATGTTCTGGATTACATGAATCTTCCCATTTTTTTTGTAATAATTTACCATACCATGTCCACTTAGTTATTTTTAATGTTGATTCTGTTGATCTAAATGCTGGTATTAACAAACTAGTCATTAAAGTCGCTTTTATATTTGGATTTATATATAACATTCTATAATATTTATCTACTTTCTTATCAGGAAATAAAGGTCCCATACTTAGTTCTTCTTTAATAATTATATTATATATGTTAATATCTTCATCTTTATTATAATATTTATATATCCAAATCTTTTTTGTTTTATCAAAAATTTCTTTTAAATCTTCTTTTTTCTTCCAAACTAATAAATTAGTTCCTCTAAAATTAAACAAATCTGGATATTTTTCTTTTAGCTCATCATCATCTTTAAGTAGCCATTCATTGTCAAAATCTTTATCATCTTCATTAAAATAATCTGATATATCAATTAATCCTGTACTTTTCTTTATATTTTCTAATAAAGAATAGTCTAAATCATTTATTTCATCAATTTCAGCTACTATTTTAAAGTTTCTTTCTAGCTTATCTTGTTCATTAGAATAAAAAATCTTATCTTCGTAAGAAGTAGTGTTATATTTATCTCCAAGAATTTCATTCAAAGCCGAAACTATATTACTTTTACCAGCATTATTTTTTCCAACAAGAACATTTATCCCTTTATTAAATATGAATGTTTCATCTTTTATACTTTTATAATTTTTTATAATCAGCTTACTAATATACAAGTTCATCCACCTTTCTTATCTTTTCAGTATTTTTAATAATTCGTTATTAAAACTTCTTTGGTAATCTGATTTTTATCTTTCAAATGATAATTTGAATTGCTATAGTTATAATTTAAGTTATGTATATTATATTGATTTTCTATAGCCCAATCAATTAATATCTCATTCTTTAGTCCTTTATGTTCTGTTACATTTGAAAGTGCAAATTTTATCCCATGTTTATTTACTTTATTTAGATATTCCAATAGTTCTTTTTCTTTATTTTCATTCCAACCATCATTTTCATTATAACTTGCATCTCCTAAGTAATATGGTGGATCAAAATAACAGAAATCGTTGCTAGTTAAAGAATTAAGTTCAAACTTTTTGTAATCTGTATTTATGAAAGATATATTTTTTACAACAAGTTTTCTACAAAATTCTAATAAATTTTTTCTAATAGAGCTATTAAAATCCCTTTTACCAACAGGCATATTATATTCGCCATTACTATTAAATCTAATTTGATGATTAAATGCATAAATTACTAAGGTTAAAAACATAAAATCTCTTTCAGTAGAGTCTTTCATGTTATTGTAGTCTTTTCTCAATTTCAAATAGTATTGTTTATTATATTTTCCTAATCCAGATGAACTATCTTCTCCATAAAATTCATAACCATTTTTATATGTATTACTTAGATTATATTTTTCTATAATAGAATCTAATTTATTTACAATATCCATATAATCGTAATTTTTAAATAACTCTAATATTCTAATTAAGTTAGTTTCTTTATCTATTGCAATTATTTTTTTTGCATTACTATTAACGGCAACATTTGCTCCTCCACAAAAGAAATCAACAAATGTATCAATTTCTTTTGGAAATATACTATCAAACTGAGGTAAAAGTTTAAATTTTCCACCAGTATAATTTAAAGGAGATTTTGCAAAGCTGTTATTGTCTTTCAATTGAATTTGACTTTCTTCACAAACCTCTGCTGTTTCGCATAAAAATAATCTTTCCTTATGGTCAACTGATACACTCTTTCCAGTTGTAAAATTATTAAATGCCTGTTCAAACACTTGAACTTTGCCTTTTTTTTCTAATATTTGCTTAATTTGTAAATCTGATATTTTTGCATTACTACGACTATTAGATTTATCTCCCGTATTATTATAAGAAACTAATATATATTTACAATTACAATTTTTTATTAATTCATCAAATGCTTCAACAGCTTTATTAGTGCAATATCTGCTTTTCAACTTTGTTCTATCCATTTTTTTTGCAACACCATAAACTTTAGGTTTATTCCATACAGCAACATTTTCTAATAAATGATATGCATCACAGTATTGTCTTGAATTATATGGTGGATCTATATATACTAAGTCAGCTTTTACACTTTTAATAAATTCATTTGCATCTAAATTACTTATATGTGATTTTTTTTCACCTTTTTCAGAAACATCAAGCATATACATAAAAAACTTATCTTCTATATTTTTTATTTTACGGTATGCATCATAATGTCCTACAGTATTCGCAACTCTATCCATTGAATATATAAGACTTGCAATCAATATGCATTTTTCCCTCTCATTGATTTCTTGCTTTTTGAATTTATCTTCAATATTTTCTCTAATATATCCAATTTTCTTGCAATCTTTACTACTGAAATATGTATCACTAAAATTTTTTGAAAAATAGTTTTCTTCATTTATTTCAATATCATTATAATTATTAATTATTTTTTCAAGCTTTTTTATATCAGCCTTTGTAGGCTCATAAAATGCTTTATAACTATAGCAATTTGATTTTAAATAATCATTAAAGTAAACTTCTTTACCATTTTTTAAAAATAAGCTACCTACTACACCCGTTCCAGCAAATACATCTACTACTGATTTTACATCTTTACAATGCTTATTTACTGTATCTTCTATAAAATTTAATAATTTATATTTACTACCTAAAAATCTTCTATTATTTATCTCTAGTTTTCTCATAATATATCATTTCCTTTCAAGGCATCTAATGCACACTGAAATTATAACAATAAAAAAAGAGTTTTTCAACTCTTTTTCTATAAATTATTAACTTTATTTTTTATCAGTTTTTCATACCACTCTAAATCGTTGATTTCTGTATCTTTATAAGCAGTTTCAAATATTCCATACAACTTTGAGTATTGTACTTTTACATTAATTAATTTTATTATATCTTGAATAGAAAGGGAAATTATCTTTAATCCAGTCTTTACAGAGTTTTTGCCTCTAAATTGATAATTCTTTCTAGATCTAAAATCACTTAGAACTTCTTCTTGTAATATATTTGCTACAAAAACTGCATATGTATCATCATTATCATTTTCTTGAATTTCTCTCATTAAATGTCTAGATACAGGTTCCATTTCATTTTTCCTTTGAGATGTTGATTCCGTTAATGTTGCTTCCAATAAAACTTTATGCTCTGGATATTCCTCGTTTCTATTATATTCATACACAATATCAGCAGTTCCTCCTGCAGCATGAGTCTTTGGTAATAAATTTGCATCCAAACTTAGTTTCATATATTCTAAAATATTACCGCTTCTATTACTAAATCTATACCATGTTATTCCTAAAATATATTCAAAAATTGTTGGTATATCTGAATTCCAGTCAGCATATTCGTTAATTGCATTTCTATCATTTCTTTCAATATCATTAAACAACTTAATAAGTTGATTTTCGCTAAATTTAGTATCAATTAATTCATTGAATCTTCTTAGTTTCTCATCTTCAATAAATGTCTTAATACTATCTTTACTTACAACTTTGTCTGGATAATCAGCTTGAATTTGTATTATAACATCATCAACATTTATATCAAGGCAATTATATATCTTATTAAATTCTATATCTTCTAAAATGAAATTATTATATTCTTCTTTACTTAAAATTGGTGTATTTACTATTTCTTTTGATATATTTAAAAAGAAATATTTAGGAAATACATCTAATTCTATTTTATCATCATCAAAGATAACAATATCAGCTAAAGAAATATATCTTTTATTTAAATCAGCATAATCTTCTAATGTAGCTTTCCATTTTGCAGTATGCATTACCTTAAAAAATTCTATAGCATATTCCTTCTTATCATTAAAATTAAATAAAGGTATTTCTTTAATTTCTTCTAAATATTCTTCTGTTAGCATTCTTGGAGAATATCTAAGGTAATCTTTCCAATATTTAGCAACCTTTGAATTTTTCTTTGTTTGTTCTTTTATAAATGCCATTATAGTATCTAATGCTTCTTCATCAAATTCTCTTTGTGATATTTCATATAAATTATTAAAGAATTTATACATTGGTTCTACATACTTTGTTCCTTTTCTACCCATATCTATAATAGAAAATTCTTCAATATCTTTTATTCCATTTTCTTTTATAAATTGAATAGCAGACTTATAATTTAACATATTATTCATCTTATCTTGAATAATATCTTCAATTGTCTTCTTGTTATCTCTAAAAATTCTTATATTTTCTAACATCAAATCTGTATACTCTCTATTAGTAGCTAATGGCAAAATGTAGGTAAATTCATCTTTTGATAAATACTTTAATTCTGCTAAAAAATATAATAAAACTGCAAATGGTTTTACATTGATACCATTATCAGTAACTTGAAGTTTTAATAATTGTTTTAAATAAATATAACTATCCTTATTTATGTTGAATATATTATCTCCCTTAAAATCTTCTTTTTCTACTATATCAACAATTTTTTGACCTATATCAGATATATGCCTATTATCATCTATTACACCAATTTGAACTAGTCCAGATGTTTTTTGTCTAGCATCTTTTGATTTATTATTAGCTTCGCCTGTAATAAATTCTTTTTGTAGCATTTTATTATAGTATTCTTCTTGAATAGAATCATTGCCATTCCAATTTATTTCAGGATTTTCATTCCATAATTCTTTTAATATTTGAAGTTGTCTTTCAATTTTAAAATTTAAGTCTTTTACTCTAAAGCTAGTAGTACCTAAACTCCAACAATAACTTTGAAATTTAATATCTTCTAACATAAAGCAATCACTCCTTATATTTAACATTTTTCATTCGTTATTATATCAAAATAGTGCTTAATTTACAATCTTTTACGCCATCTTTTTCATTCTGTCGACTAATTATGATAATTTTGAATTTTCTAACTGAAAAGAAGCTGATATTTCTATCAACTTCTAATATTTTTATTATTATAATATAATCAATTTATCATTTTTTCTAAAGCTTTACTGCACCTCTTCAAATATTTAAGATTATTTTTAATTATTTTTTTATTTTTATTAACCTCATCATTTTCTAGTTTTTCAATAAATTCATCTATTGCAATTTTAATGCTTTTTATTGTATTAAAATCATTTAATTTATCTACTAAAATTAATTTGCAATAAGTTAGTATTTTTGAACATTCATCTAAAATATTGATATTTGCACTATTATTTAAAACTGTTGCAAGAGTAGTTGCACTCGAACTAGCTAAACCTATTAAAGCTCCTCCACCTGTCAAAATTGCAGTTCCACCTGCCATTCCTAAACCTCCTGCTGCAATTGATCCTCCTCCTACAAAAGCAAGACTTGCACTCGTAAGAGCTGCACCTGATAGCCCTGCTACACTTTCACCAGCTATTGCTACTGCAATTTGTGGTGCAAACATCCAACCTAGACCACCAGTTAATAATGTAATCGTAGTAGTAGCAGAAGCTCCAATTATTAGTTTTCTTGTTCGATCTTGTAAAACATTTTTATTATAAAATTTATATGTTTTTATAATATTATCAATATCATTTATACTTATACATTTTTGTCTTATTTTGAAAATATCATCAAAATAGTTAGAGCTTAACTTATATTTTTTTATTTTTTTATCTTCTTTTGAAAGCATAAAATAAGGTTTAAATAAATATAATTCCATAGCTATTAAATTGAATTTGTCTTCCTTTATAAAAACTTTATTTAGTCTATTATATATTTCCTCTCCACTATCAATAAAAAATTCATTAGTTTCATTAAAATTATCTATTATGCTTTTTTTCCATCTTTTGCACCAATTTGTTTTTTCCTTTTTTTCATCATCATTTTTTATATATAAAATATCGTATTTAATTTTTTCTAATTCTAAAGAATATAAAATTTGCATTTGTTTTCTATCTAGATTAAATAATTTAAAATTAAAAATTGGTCTGTTATCCCCAAAGTATTTTTTATATAATGCTTTTCTTAAATCTTCTTCTATATAACCTGCATCAGCCTTACAAGAAAGTATAAACCTTCCAATTCCTACATAGTTGATATTTACGAAAAATGAAACTGCCTCTTTACCTCTTGATTTAACTGCTGCTTTTGACAGATCAGTTAATACAAAAACACCGCTTGATATTGTCAACATTCTTGTAAGGCTTCTTGATTTAAAAGGTAATACTTCTTTTAAATCAATATTCTTCAATTCTGATAATGTTTTCACATCTTTTGTGCATAGCTCTCTATATAAACTTCTTAAAGAATATAATCCTCTTACTAAACATTCGTTAATTATTACGGATTTACTTTGATTTGCTAATAATCCAAGTTCTGTTCTAAAATCTAATTTAATAGGTTGACCATTCTCATCTTTAAAGGCAGTACCATTAAATAATTTAGAAATAAAGACTGAAAGTCCAATATCATCATCTTCATACTTAACTTTTATTTCCTTAAATATCGGTAATGCAGACATTTCTTTGAAAGTAGATAATATAATACCAGGTATTCCTGTTCCACCACTTAAGCTAGAACTTGAGCCAGACATATCACTTATTAAATGAAAACTCCACATTATAAATGCATTAAAAATTTTTTCTCCGAATGTTTTTCCAACAAATTGATTATCTGTTACTGAACTTATAATGAATTTACCATCAACATCTGTACCCATTCCAACACCAAATTGGTTTAATATTGACGATATTAATCCTATAATAGTTGGGTGGTGTGAAAAATCTCTTAAATGATGCTGTAATCCTCCTCCAAAGGTATTTGTATATTTATCAGCTTGTATAGGAAATTTATTTTCAAGAAATCTAATAGAATCTTGAATATTATCACTTTTGCACCCTTGCGTCGAAGCTATTTTACAAACAAATTTTTCAACTTTTTCTTTGCCCCATTTTTGAGCATTTTCTAATTCATAATCTTTACTCCATAGAACATTTAATATACCTGCAAATAATCCAGAAGTTGCAGCTATTATATAATTTGTTTTTTCGAATTCCGAAAAATCTTTTTCAAATTGTGCTTCAGAAATATCATCCAAAATTATATCAAGGCTAATGTCTTTGTTTTTTTCTGATGAGCTTTGTAAAAGTTTTTGTTCGGGATAAACTATGTCAAATTCAACATTTATTTTTTCATCTTCACTTGGATATAACACTAAATCTTTCAATTACAACAACTCCTTAAAATATTACTAATCTTAATCATAATTATACCAATTTTTCTATTTTTTTACAACAAATATACATTTAAATATTCAACAATTCAATTACATCTGCAAAACCATTTCTATAATACTTTTCATTCCAGTAATATAAGTATTCCATAAAATTTTTATCAAGTTGATCTAGTTGCTTTTGAACATATTTTTTATTTTGCTCTGGTACATTTTTAAGTATTTTCTCTGCAATTTCATCAAAGTAAATACAATACTTTTTATCTTGAGGAGTCATCTCACAAAATGCTGTTTCTTCTCTAAACTCTATCCATTCTTTTAATAAATCATCTTTTACTTCTCTTAAATTCTTCATTTGCATCATCTCCTATACATATATTAATTCATTAAAAATTATTTCTTCTGCTTGATTCTTAAAATTATTCATCATACCAACCCAATAAAGCATATCTGTATTTTTCATATCTTCTGTTAGATTACTTTTTGCTTTTAATTGTTTTATTATTTGTTCTACTCTTTCAGTTGCAGTTTCTTGAATTTCTTTTAAATGACTATTTAATGTTCCATCCATTAACATTGTTGAATATTCAGCTTTCTTATGTTCTTTTAAATAGTTTAATCGCATTCTACCATATTTATTAAGAATTATCTTTTCCTGCTTTGGTATTGTTAAATTTGGAATATAATAATCTCCTTCTAAATGATATTCAATTCCAGTTTTTTTATCTATCTTTGTTCTAGGTAATTCATTATTCATAATTATTTCACTCCTTTGTTCTCTTTTATTTTTAATTCTTCGTAATAATCCTTTTTTGGTTTCTTCTTTATCAAATACATACATTCTTGAACAATCCATTTTAATTCATTTGAATATGCTATAAATATAATACCTTCTTCTAATTTTCCTTCAGTTTGTTTTTCATATAAATAAATATATTTTTCAAACTTTTCATTTAATTGTTCAGCTCTGTGTCTAATTTCTTCATCTTTACTGTTTTTATTATCTATAATAATCTGCATTAATTTATTGTACTCTTCTCTACTAAAATAGATATTATCTTTATTTGACATACTTTAAAAGACTCCTTTAATCTAAATTATAATCGTTTTTCTTCTTTCCTTTTTTAGCTTGTATTTCAGCCAGTTCATCATTAGTCAATATTTTTCTTCTTGGATTTTTTACAATATCTGAATCATTATCATCAAATATACCGCTTCTTTCTAAATCTTCTGCAACAAGAGTATAACTTCTCTTATCTTCTGGAATATTATCAAATCTTTCATCAAATACTTTAGTTTGAAATCTTCTAATTAGTCTTCTCCAAAAGTCTTTAAACTTGCTTAATTCAGCTTTTACTTTATTTAAAGCTGTTTCTAATTTATTGATTTTATTATCCTTAAACTTTATTTCTTCCTTTAATTCAGCAATCGTCTTGTCCTTTTCAGTATTACTATAATATAGTCTATTTCTTTCACTTTCTAAATTCTTATAGTTCTTTTCTACTTTATCAATAGTAATATTTAAATCATTAACACCTTTTATGCTTTTAGTAGTATCTTTTACCTCTTCTGTATAATTTAAGAATTTATCGATATTCTCGTTTGAAATAAGCTTATTATTTTTATCAAGTAATGGTGATTTTAGGTTATTAAGAATTTCTTTTATTTCCTGTGTTTTTATATCTAACTCATCACTTTTATTATTGGCTTCTTTTAATCTTTTGGTATTCTTCTCTTGTTCTCTTTTTAGTTCACTATATCCGTCCATTTGATTAACATTTATATCTCGATTTCTGCCTTTTTGTTTTTTCTTCAATGTTGCATTTTGCTCATAGATCTCATTAAATTTTTCAATACAAGATTTTCTCATTTTATCTTGAATTTCTTTCAATGAAGTTTTTGTAAATATTTGAGATTTAGCAACTTGTTTCTTCATCCCATTTTTATAACCATCTTTTACAGGTACTCCTACTAAGTGCATATGTGGAGAAGTTTCATCATAATGTACTACTGCATTTGCTACCTTAAACGCAGGAACAATTTTCATTAACTTATAAATTTGGTCTTTATAAACTTCTGTCATTTGCTTTTTATATTCCATTGTTTTATTATTCCAAAAGTCCATATCTCCAAGTTCTATTATTAATTCACAAGCTAAATCATGTTTGCTATCATTTGAAATATGAGTGAAGTAATCTCCTATTTTTCTATCAGCTCTTATTTGCTTATTATCATATTCAATTTGTGCTTCTTGAAACTCTTGTAAGTACAAGTCTTGAACATCTTTATATAAGCTATTTGTACCATAAACTATCTCAATTTCATCTGTTTTATGGTCATAATCTCTTAAATTATGCTTATTAACTTTGGATAATTGCTGAGCATTTTGAACAGCATTATTGCTAAAAGAAGTTGTACTTGAGTTATTACTTTTTGCAACTTTCTTTGCAACTTTTGACCTATTTTTATCACTTCCCAAGTGAATAGAATATGCTAGTTCTTCTCCCATAATGTTCTCCTTTCTCGTATTTGCTCTAAAAAAGAAAACTTCGTAGAACTTACCTAGAATTAGCGAACGAATAAATAAAAATATTACTCTATTTCGGAACATTATTTGATTTTTATTTATGAAGTATTTTATAAAAAGCGGTACATAAAATTTATTTTTATGTACTTATTTGGAACAAAATTAGGTACTATTTTTTTCCAAATATTAGGTGCTTTTTATAAAATTTGTCGCTAATTCGATGCCTCGCAGAGCCCCCGAGTTTTGATAGCATGTCAAAACTCATAGGGGGTTAGGAATTTTGACAAAGTCAAATTCCTGCTTCGTAGCCTTTCTTTGAAATGCTACTTCAGCTTTAGCTAATCTTCATAGCTTTCCTCTTCATCTTCTGTTTGCTCTTTCTTATATAAAACTAAATCAGAAATTGCTTCATAATAATCGTCCAATTCATTTTTATCTGTTGTTCCTTTTTCACGATAAGATACTGCACCAAGTTTTCCTCTTATCATTCCCTTTGAATCTTTTATAGGGAATTTTTTATCGTTATCTACAAACACTGCTCTCATTAATTTTTCGTTTCCTTTTTCTCTCGGTAATGTTATCATAGTATCTTCTTGAATATAAGAACGAGTCCAATCATAAACATCTTCATAGTATTTTACATCATAATGCTCCTTTAAATTTTCAATGTACTCATTTAATTCTGATTTAGTAATTCTAGGTGTACTTTTTATTACTGATAGTCCTTGCATATCTTCTGTCGGCTTTGCTAAGTCTATGCAATCAGCTTTATTTAATTTTTTAAGTTCATCTAGATATCTACTTCTAAAATTTATTTTTATAATCTTAAAACTATCGTTTTCTTCATCTTTTTCTAATGCCATTGATTCAATAAACTTAGATATGAATTCTTGCTTTTCAAGTTTGGTTTTTGCGTTCCATTCTACTTTTAAATCTTCTACAAAATTATCACTATTTAATCTGGATTCAATTTCAAAATCTCTATCTGCCATAATTTTCATTAAAGAAAAATGTTCAGTATCTATTTCCATATTCTTTAATTTTTCCTGCTCTAACTTGTCCAATTTATCTTCTATACGTTTATAATCTAGTTCAAAGTCTTCCATCTTTACTTTCCCAGATATAAATACTTTCTTTATTCTTTCTTTTTGCTCATTAAGTTCTTTAATTTGCTCATCTAAACTTTCAGTATTTACATTTTCTTTTTCTGCTAATATAGGGTAGAAGTATTTTTTAACAACTTCATCATATTCTACTAAACTAAGGATAAAGGTTAATAATACTTCCTCTATTTTATCTTCTCTAAAATAAAGATGACAATCTGAGCAATTATAATACATATATTTTTTCTTCTTACCACCTGAGCCTTTGCATAACATTAACTTACCGCATTTTGGACAAATAAGTTTTTGAAAAAATATATAAACTCTATCTCTTGAAAATGATTGCATATTCTTTTCTTTTTGAATTTGTATTTCTTCCCATTCTGCTCTTGTTATAATAGGAGCTACAACATCAGTGTATACTTCTTCTTTACTTTCATCTTTTAGAGTTTTATTTCTAACATAATCTCCTACATATATTCTATTATTTATAATTGTTCTGACTGCTGCTTCCGTCCATTTATTATGCTCAGGGTATAAAACCTTTTCTTCATCTAATATACAAGATATTTGATAATAGCTTTTACCCTCTAAATACATATTAAATATTCTTTTTACTATATCTCTAGTATTAGGATCTATTTTTACAACTTTGTCTTTATCTCTATAATAACCAAGTGGACAAGTTCCAGGTAGATGACCTGCCTTTATTGCTCCACTCATACCAAATTTTGTTCTTTCAGATACAACTTCTATTTCTAATTGAGAAAGAACAGTTAACATTCTTACAAAAAACCTACCATTTGCTGTTGAAGTATTAACATCATCTCTTTCACAAATAAGATAGCAATCATATTTTTCAAGTTCCGCAATTAGAAGTTCTAAATCTCTAACTGAACGAGTTACTCTATCAAGTTTATATGCAACTATATAATTAATCTTTCCTTTTCTCATATCATCCATCATTTGTTGAAATCCTGGTCTATGTTCCATATCTTTTGCACTTATTCCTGCATCTTGATAAACTTTATAAACTTGATATTCTTTAAAAGCACACAATTGCTTTAATTTTTCTTCTTGTTCTCCTAAACTAAAACCTTCACGAGCTTGGTCTTCTGTACTAACACGAATATAAATACCAGCAATTCTTTTTTCTTTTTGATTCTTTGAATCCATTTATATCGTCTCCTTTCCCATAAAACACAAAAGAGTATTAGAAGCATTCTATATGCTAAACTAATACTCTAAATATATTTATATGCTATTTTGTGATGTTAGTAGAAAAAATTAAATACACTTAAAATACTAGTTTACCATGTCTTGTAGCCTTGCTATTGGATACTTATTTTCTAAATTGCCTATATAGAAATACTCATGATTATTAAAGAACAGAAATAATTTTTCATTAATAATAACTCTATGTGGTTCTACATAAGCTAAATTAGTATGCTCAATAATCTTTAGACTACCGTTCTTTATCATTGGTACACAATTATTAAAAGTGCAAGCCCATTTAATTTTTGAACGTAGTTCATCAGTCATATTAATTTTTCTTTTAACGATATCTATCATATCACAAAAACCTCCTTTTTTCAAGCATTTCACGAAGATTCGCTATTTGAGGAAATAAATTTATATAAAAATATAAATTTAAACAACAAATTTCATGATTTCGAGAATCATCATAAAATACTTATAAATTTTTCGAGATTTTTGTTTTTTATAACAAAAAAGAAGCTAGTTTATAGAATCAAACTAACTTCTTTCTCTTTTTGATTTTGTCGAAATTTTGAAATCTTTTTATATCAAGACTTTCAAAGTGGTTCGACGAAAATCTTCTATGGCTCCTCTTGTTGGACTCGAACCAACGACCTATCGGTTAACAGCCGAGCGCTCTACCAACTGAGCTAAAGAGGAATATAAAATCTAGCGACAACCTATCTTTCCAGCAGGGTAACCCACAAGTATTTTCGGCACATTAGAGCTTGACTTCTGTGTTCGGAATGGGAACAGGTATTTCCTCTACGTTATCATTACCAACGATTGTTATTATATACTATATAATTTAAAATTTCAATACTTTATTTTATAATTTTATAAATATCTTTTATTGTATTCTATAACTATTGGGTATATAATATTTATTAGTATTGGAGGTAATAGTATGAAAATAGGCTTTTATCCTGGTAGTTTTGATCCTTTTACTAATGGGCATTTACATGTTGTAAAAACTGCATCTACTTTATTTGATAAAGTAATAATTGGTATAGGAACTAATCCTACAAAATCTAGAAGATATGATAATTATTTAATGAAATCTGCTATTGAAGAAACTTTAAAAAGAGAAAACTTAAATAATGTTGAAGTTATAATATATGATAATTTATCTGCTGATGTTGCTTTAGAGTGTAATGCTAACTTTATTATTAGAGGGCTTCGTAATGATATGGATTATAGATATGAAGAAAATCTTTCTTTAATAAATGAAGAAATTTCAGGTTTAGATACAATATATATTAGATCAGGCATCTTAGGCTTTATAAGTTCTAGCATGGTTGTAGAACTTATTGAAAATGGTCGAGATGTTTCAAAATATTTACCAGTGGATATTTTAAAATCTATTCAGAATTATTAATAAAAAAAAGAAACTTAAATTTATTTTAAGTTTCTTTTTTTTGCTTCGGCTATCTTCCGCCTCCGCCACCTCCGGCCTCCGCCGCCTCCGACCTCCGCCAGAGAAGCCTCCGCCTCCACCTGAACCAGATGAATATGCAGATGACATCGAAGTATTTATTGAACTTGATATTGTATTTCCTATACTAGATCCTAGCATTAAGTTTATATGTGTTGACGTACTCATTCCTACTTGAGTATCAAAATCCGGATAAATTAGTCTTAATTGTTTTAAAACTTTATCTGCTATTCCAAAAGCTGTAGCATAAATTAGGTATTTCTCCCATAATACTACTTCTGGAATTTCTTTTTTATCTATTTGTGAAAGATCTTCCATGAATTTCTTTAGACCTTTCCACATTTCCATTTCATCTATAGCTTCTTGAGAATATAAATTTATACTTTTAAGAACTTTATTTATACCTCTTATACATAGGCTCATTAAAACTAGTGTTACTATTGCAGGTAATATAATTAATACATTAGCTGTCATAATAATTGGCATAGAAAAGAATGCTATGAAGAAAATCATTACACCGTATAAAGTTCTGGTTCCACTATATTTTATGTATTCATCTTCTTTTTCTTTATTTATATAACCTTTATTATACAACTTTTCTTTTACACTTTTTTCTAATTCTTTTTGTAATTTAATTATACTTGATGGATGATCTGTCATATATTTTTGTAATTCTTTCAATGTGAATTCTGTTTTACCTGATGCGGCTTTTATTATATATTCGTATATGACTTTTTCATCTTTATTTTTTATTCCTTGTATTTGTTCTTCAGTTGCTTTTAAAATAAATTTTGTATTATTCTTGTTGCTCTTATCTTCTTGTATATCTATATAGTCCATATGATATAAATTTAATAAATTAGCTGAAAATACATTACCTATTTCTGAATTTAAAAAACTAAATCTATTTTTTATTACTAAGAATTCTGCTTCAGCTGGTGAAGCTTCCTCTCTTGGAAATTCTCTGAAGTATTTTATTTCTTGAGAAGGCTTTATTAGTGGATCTTTATTTACCAATTTTTTATATTTTTTTATTTTCATAATAAGTACTACATCTATAAGAATAGTTAGAGAAATTAATATAATTGCAATTGCTACAATTATAAATGTTTCATAAGCTCTTTTTCTATTAGCTTCATCTGCCCATTTTTGTTCTTCACTTAATATTGTAGGAAGTCTTAAGCCATCATATGTTCTCCCTGAACTTTTTATCATTTCTGTAGGCATTGCTATTCTTACTTCAACATAATTACCTGAATTAAATTTATTTACTGAAAATTCAACTTTATCTAAATCGGTAACATATATTTCTCCATTTAATTCCTGAGTGTGTCCCCACACTTTAATTTCATCTTTTGACTTTGCCTGAGTTGGTAAA
This sequence comes from uncultured Clostridia bacterium, assembly GCA_963557785.1. Taxonomy (GTDB): domain Bacteria; phylum Bacillota; class Clostridia; order TANB77; family CAG-508; genus Merdicola. The sequence goes on from CAUWBF010000005.1 coordinate 107,195, forward strand.
TGAATTGTTCCTTTTATTGCTTTAGCATCAACTTCAAAGTCGCTACCTACAAATTGCCAATATAATTCTGCACAATCATTCGATTTTGATATTGCATCTTCTACAATATATTCTATCCTATATTTTTTAGTAGCAGAGGTATTATCCAATCCTACTCCCCATGCAATTTCAAATTTGTTTCCAGTTATATCTAATGCATAATAACAGTCTTTAGTTACATGATACATTTCCTCATAGATTTGTGTCAAACTTTTTCCTGTTGTTAAATCTGTTACTTTTACATTAGTTATATCTGAAAATTTTGACTTATTCTTTTTAAAGTTTTTAAATAATGTATTAGTTTCCTCTATTTTTATGTCCCATTCTTCTATTACATACATACTTCCATCATTATTTATGTATACTTGAAAATCTAGAGAATTTATCTTTTGATATGAAGCATTTGAAGATGTCTTTCCAATTATTATAAAAGATATTGTTAATAAAAATATATATAATATTTTCTTAAATAATTTCATATTTTCCCCCTTTTTTATCGTTTATTAAATTTATATCATAGTTATACGTTTTTAACAATATATAATAAAAAATAACAGATAAGCTATTGCAAATCTGTTATTCTTTATGGCTCCTCTTGTTGGACTCGAACCAACGACCTATCGGTTAACAGCCGAGCGCTCTACCAACTGAGCTAAAGAGGAATATAAAATCTAGCGACAACCTATCTTTCCAGCAGGGTAACCCACAAGTATTTTCGGCA
>CAUWBF010000006.1:0-101894 GCA_963557785.1 uncultured Clostridia bacterium
TGCCGAAAATACTTGTGGGTTACCCTGCTGGAAAGATAGGTTGTCGCTAGATTTTTTTTATTTTTAAAGAAAAGTAGAAATCAGGAGGAAATCTTGATTTGTGCTTTTCTTTTTTTTTATGTAATGATATAATGTCAAAAAATGATGAAAGGGAAATAAAAAATGAGTAGAGCTATTTGGAAGCCAGGTACATTTATATATCCGATACCAGCTGTTATGGTTTCATGTGGTGATATGAAAAACTCTAATATCATTACTGTTGCTTGGACTGGAATATTAAATACAGATCCAGCAATGGTATATATATCTGTTAGAAAAACAAGACACTCATATGAAATTATAAACAATAGTAGAGAATTTGTTATAAATTTAACAACAGAAAAACTTGCATATGCTACAGATTGGTGCGGAGTAAAATCTGGAAAAGATGTAGATAAATTTAAAGAAATGAAGTTAACAAAAGAAAAAGCAAAATTTGTTAAATGTCCATTAATAAAAGAGAGCCCAGTTTCTGTTGAATGTAAAGTAAAAGAAATAAGAGATTTACGGAAGTCATACAATGTTTATGGCAGAAGTATTATCTATCGATGCTGATGAAAAATATATTGACGAAAAAGGAGCTTTTGATATTTCTAAGTGCAATTTAATTGCATATTCAAATGGAAATTATTATTCATTAGGAAAGAAGATTGGTAGATTCGGTTTTTCTGTTATGAAAAAAGATAAAGCAATGAAAAATAAAATAAAAAAAGGTAAAAAAGTTAAATAAAAAATATAGCTTAAAATTTTGTGTTCTTTATGTCTAAAATTACCATAAAATATCCATATAATTATTGACATATGCTAAAATCCATGATAAAATATTTAAGCGTATGTATGAGATATACATGGCTCACATCGTTTCAAATAAAACACATAGTAACGGAGGTGTTTAAAAATGGCAGCAAAAGGCGCAAGAGAACCTATAACTCTAGAATGTACAGAATGCAAGAGAAGAACATATACTACACAAAAAAACAAAAAGAATGATACAGAAAGACTAGAATTAGTTAAATATTGTAAATTCTGCAAAAAACGTACAACACATAAAGAAACAAAATAAAAGCTATTTTAAGGAGGAAATAAAATGGCTAATAAATCAAATAACAAAGTAGCTAAGGACGTTAAAAAGAATAGTAAAGATAAAAGACATTTCATGAAGGATTTTAAAGCTGAATTAAAGAAAGTTATTTGGCCATCACCAAAGCAATTATTCAATAATACAGCAGCTGTAATAGTAATAGTTCTTATTGTAACTCTTATTGTATTAGTTTTAGATCTTGGATTTGAAACTTTAAATAGCAAGGGAATAAACAAATTAAGAACTGTAATAGAAAATACAACTGAGCAAGTAAATAATGAAGTTCCTTCAGAAGAAAATAAAACAGTAGATAATGCAACAGAAGAAAATAATGATACTTCTGAAGTAGAATCTACAGAAAATACAGCTGAATAAAATTACTATTCAATAATTATTAAAGGAGGCTAAAAAGTATGTCTCAAGAAAAAGATATGATACCAAGATGGTATGTTGTACACACATATTCTGGTTATGAGAATAAAGTTAAGACAGACCTTGAAAAAACAGTTAAGAATAGAGAATTAGAAGACTTTTTCTTCGATATAGTTGTTCCTATGGAAGAACAAATCGAGATTAAAGACGGAAAAAGAAAAACTAACTTAAAAAAAGTATTTCCAGGTTATGTATTAGTAAAAATGATTGTAACAGAAGAATCATGGTATATTGTTAGAAATACTAGAGGTGTTACTGGGTTTGTAGGTTCAGGAACAGATCCTATTCCTCTTACAGATGAAGAAATCAGAAATATGGGATTTGAAATATCAGAAGTAAATGTTGATTATGATATAAATGATTCAGTAAGAGTTATGAATGGACCATTAGAAAACTTTATTGGTGTTGTTCAAGAAATAAATAAAGAAAAACACAAAGTTAAAGTTATGGTTTCTATGTTTGGAAGAGAAACTCCAGTAGAATTAGAATTTTCACAGGTTCAAAAAATAAATTAATAATTTATAGAAATTTCAGAATTGAAGGAGGTGCAAAATTAAAATGGCAGAAAAAGAAATCACTAATGTAATCAAATTACAAATAGAAGCTGGTAAAGCAACTCCAGCTCCACCAGTAGGTCCAGCATTAGGTTCAAGTGGTGTTAACATTATGCAATTCGTTAAAGAATTCAATGATAGAACAGCTAATCAACCTGGAATGATAATACCAGTTGTTATAACAGTATATAAAGATAAATCTTTTGAATTTATAACAAAAGTTCCACCAGTTGCAGTTTTAATTAAAAAAGCTTTAAAAATAGAAAAAGGATCAGGAAAACCTAACAAAGAAAAAGTAGCTACATTAAAACTTGATCAAGTTAAAGCTATAGCTGAACAAAAAATGGAAGATTTAAATGCTGCATCATTAGAAGCAGCTATGAGCATGGTTAAAGGAACAGCTCGTAGTATGGGTGTAGTAGTTGAAGAATAATTTAAATATTAATAATTGGGAGAATGTAAAAAACATTCGTTAATACCAAAGGAGGTAAAAATGAAAAAAGGAAAAAAATATCAAGAAGCTTTAAAACTTGTTGAACCAAATAAGTTATATGAAGCAAAAGAAGCTTTAGAATTAATAGAAAAATTTCCTAAAGCAAAATTTGATGAAACAGTTGAGTTACATGTAAAATTAGGTGTTGATTCTAAACATGCAGACCAACAAGTAAGAGGTACAGTAGTACTTCCAAATGGTACTGGTAAAACTTTAAGAGTTTTAGTATTTGCAAAAGGTGATAAAGCAAAAGAAGCTGAAGAAGCTGGAGCAGATTTTGTTGGAGCAGAAGAATTAATACCAAAAATAGAAAAAGAAAACTGGTTTGAATATGATGTTATAGTTGCAACTCCAGATATGATGGGTGTTGTAGGTAGATTAGGTAAAGTATTAGGACCAAAAGGATTAATGCCAAACCCTAAATCAGGAACAGTTACAATGGATGTAACTAAAGCTATAAAAGAAATTAAATCAGGAAAAGTTGAATACAGATTAGATAAAACTAATATTATTCACCTAGGATTTGGAAAAGTTTCATTTGGTGCTGAGAAATTAGCAGAAAACTATGAAACAATTATAAATGCAATAATCAAAGCTAAACCAGCTGCAGCAAAAGGTCAATATATTAAGAGTGTAGCAATAACTACAACAATGGGACCAAGTGTATTTATAAATCAAAAATAATTTTAAATAGCCAAAGATAGTAGGCATCAGTAAGTCCTACCGAGGCACATTGTATAGATCGGATTACCCCAATCTTTATATGTCCTCGATAAGACTTATAGAGATTGGGTTTTATATTATAAAAATATATAAATCATAATTTTAGGAGGTGAAAATATAAAATGGCAAATGAGAAAATAATAGCACAAAAGAAATCAGAAGTAGAAGCTTTAGCAGAAAAAATAAAATCAGCTAAATTAGTTCTTTTAACAGATTACAGAGGAATCACAGTTAGTGATGTAACAGACTTAAGAACAAGCTTAAGAAATACAAATTCAGAATATAAAGTTATAAAAAATAACATCACAAAAAGAGCTTTAGAAGCTTGTGGTGTAGAAGGATTAGATGAGCAATTAGTCGGACCTACAGCAGTTATATTAAGTAGTGAAGATTATTTAGAACCTTCAAAAGCTGTATATGAATATACAAAGAAAAATGAAGAATATAAAATTAAGGGTGGAATAATAGATGGTAAAGTAATGACAGCAGAAGAAATCATAACATTAGCAAAATTACCATCAAGAGAAACACTTATATCTATGCTTGCAGGTGCTTTACTTGGAAATATTTCAAAAATTGCTGTTGCAATTGATCAAGTTAGAATCCAAAAAGAAGAAGCTAATGCATAATTAAATTAAAAATTATCAAAGAGTTGTGAACTTAAATCACAAAAATAAAATAATTAAAAAATAGGAGGAATTTAAAAATGGCTAAAATAGAAGAAATTTTAGAAGCTATAGATAGCTTAACAGTAGTTGAATTATCAGAATTAGTAAAAGGAATAGAAGAAAAATATGGAGTATCTGCAGTAGCAGCAGCTGCACCAGCAGCTGGAGGAGCAGTAGCAGGAGCTGCTGAAGAAAAATCATCTTTTGACGTAGTATTAAAAGATGCTGGAGCTAACAAAATCCAAGTAATCAAAGTAGTTAGAGATGCTACAGGATTAGGATTAAAAGAAGCTAAAGACTTAGTAGATGGAGCACCAAAAACAGTTAAAGAAGGAGCTTCTAAAGAAGAAGCTGAAGAATTAAAAGCTAAATTTACAGAAGTTGGAGCAGTAGTTGAATTACAATAATTCTAAATAAAAATGTATTAGATTATATCTAATACATTTTTTTTATGATATAATCTAAGCATAAAAATAAAAAGAGGTATTGTATGAAAGAAATGATTGGTATAATTGCTGCAATGGAAGAAGAAATGCAGGAAATAAAAAATAAAATGATTTCAATAGAAGAATTAAAGCATAAAAATGTTACATTTTATATAGGAAAAATGGCTAATAAAGATTGCGTTTTAGTGCAATCAGGAGTAGGAAAAGTAAATGCTGCACGAACTACACAATTATTAATAGACAAATTTGACATCAAAGAGATTATTAATGTAGGATCTGCAGGTGCAATTAAAGAAGAAATAAATTTTGGAGATATTGTGATTGGAAAAGAATTGGTTCAACATGATTTTGACATAACTGCATTTGGACATAAAAGAGGTTATATTACTGATTTAGGAAGAACATTTTATTCAGATAAAATGCTAGTAAGTAGAGCTTATGAGGTAATAAAGGAAATTTCCAATTCTGAGTATAATGTTTATATTGGAAATATTGCATCTGGCGATATCTTTTTTACTAATATGTCTGATGCAAAGGATTTAATAAAAGAATTTAATACAGACTGTGTTGAAATGGAAGGAGCAGCAATAGCGCAAGTGTGTTATTTAGAAAAAATGCCATTTATATGTATCAGATCAATATCAGATTCACCAAATGGAAATAATAATATAGAATTTGATAAATATCTACAAATGGCATCAAAACGTTGTGCAGATTTTTTAGAAGAATTTGTGAAATAAAATAATAATATAATAGTAATTGACTTTTTATTTTTTTAAGTATATACTGTCTTCTGTAAATAAACTTTTATAATTTAGATTTAAAAATAAATCTAATAAAGGAGAAAAGGATGTTAATAAATAAGAAAAAAATAATAATATTAGTAAGTGCAATATTACTTGCAATTTCTACTTATTCTTATGGAACAAATACCGGAGTTATAACAGGAGAAACCGTAAAACTAAGAAATGCAGCAAGTTTAGAAGCAAAGCTTGTAATGCTTTTATCCGTAAATGATAAGGTAGAAGTTTTAGGACAAGAAGGCGATTGGTACAAAGTAAAATATAAAGAGAATACAGGATATGTATATAAAGAATATATTAAAGTACAGCAAACAGAAGATACAACTACGGAGCAAGTAGATAATACTGTAACTGGAAATGAAGTAGAAGAAACACCAGTAATAGAAAATAATATAGATAATTCACAAACAACTGTAAATACAGAAACTTCTGAAATTATTGTTCCATCAGAAAAAGTAATAATAGAAGATTCAAAAATTTCAATATTGCCATTAATAAATTCAAGTAGTATAGCGATACTTAATAAAGATACAAAAGTAACAGTCATTGAATATAAAAATGGATGGGCATATGTAATATCTTCTAGTTCGAATGGATGGATTAGAAAAGAAAAATTGCAAGACATAACAGTTACTCAAGTAACTAATGAAGAAACTAAAGAAAATGAGCCGACAGAAGTAGAAAAAAATGATAATACTAGTGTAAATACTGAAAATACCAATAAAACAGCATATGTTAATGTTAATAGTGTTAATGTAAGAAAATCAGCTACTACAAGCTCAGAAGTAGTAGATGGTTTAGTAAAAAATAACCAAGTCACAATAATTGGAGAAGAAGATGGCTGGTATAAAATAAAAGTAAATGGATTAGAAGGATATATAGCAAAACAATATTTATCAGATAAACCTGTAGAAGTTACTAACAGAAGTTCTAACACAGATAGAACTTCTGTATTAAATGAAACTACTGAAAAAATCAGTACAGAAACAGTTACTAATACTTCATCTAGTAAAGCAAATGATATTGTAGAATATGCGAAAACTTTTTTGGGTAGCAAATATGTTGCTGGAGGTAGTACACCAAAGACAGGATTTGACTGTTCAGGATTTACATACTATGTATATAAACATTTTGGTTATACATTAAATAGAGCATCAAGTGCTCAGGCTAAAAATGGTATAGAAGTTAATAAATCTGATTTACAATTAGGAGATTTAGTATTATTTTCACAAGGAAGCAATAAAATAGGACATGTCGGAATATATATAGGAGGAAATAACTTTATACACGCAGCAAATGCAACAAAAGGTGTTGTAATAACATCACTTTCTAACTCTTATTACAAGGAAAACTATGTTACAGCAAGAAGAATTATAAATTAATTTTGGGGGCAATTTTAAGAGGTAAAATTGTTTAAAAAACCAATTATGATTGTTATTATAAGTTATATAATAGGTATATTATGGGGGATATATGTAAAAAATATATTCCTCTTTTTTGTTATGAATTTATCTATAATTGTACTTAGGAGTTATATGAAAATAAGGAGAAGGTATAATTCAAAAATAAGATTAATTATAGGTAAATGTTGTAATAATATATGCGTTATTTTTATAACTTTTTCTGTATTAGGATATATAAGTTTATTATACAAAGAAAATAAGTTTGAATGCATATATGAAGAAAAAAATTTAGAAGTTACTATAGTAAGTAATTGTATAGAAGAAGAATATTTTAATAAATATATTGCAAGAGTAGAAAAGTACAATATAAACATATATATTTTAGTGCCAAAGAAAGTAAAGTTTCAATATGGATATGTTGTTAAATTAAATGATGAACTAATAAAGCCTCAAGCACAGAGAAATACATATGGATTTGATTATAAAATGTATTTAAAAAGCATTAATATTGCAGGAAGTGTAAATATTAAGAATTATAAAATTATAGGTAGAAAATCGAATTTAATTAATGGATTAATATTTGAAATTAAAGAAAGTATAAGAAAAAAGATTTATACGATAATACAGTCTGAAAATAAATATTTATTAGAAGCATTTTTGATAGGCAATAAAGAAAATATATCGGATGAAATAAATGATATTTTTAGAAAAAGTAGTTTATCACATTTAATAGCAATTTCAGGTACACATATTACAATAATAACTACTTTAATTTTTAAATTATTTAAAATTATAAAAGTTGGAAAAAGAACTTCATATTATATTAGTATAATAATAATATATATATATATGTTTATAGCAGGTGGAATGCCATCTGTAGTACGATCGTGTATAGGTATTATATTAGTATTAGTTTCGAAGCTAATATATAGGAAATCGGATATATATACGAATATATGTATATCAGCAATCATTATATTGGTAACAAATCCCTATAATATTCTAAATTTAGGATTTATATTATCATATGGAGGAATAGTTGGAATTGTATTATATACAAATATTAGAAAAAATACATCTAAGGAAAATAAAATAAAAGCGTATATTAAAGAAATATGTATTATATCATTTTGTGTTCAAATTATTATATTGCCAATAATTATTAATTCATTTAATAATATATCATTTACGTTTTTTATATCTAATTTAATGGTCTCTCCATTACTATTTTTAATACTTAATTTAGGGATAGCAGGTATAATGTTGAGTTATTTGTATTTGCCTTTATCTTGTTTAATAGGTAAAGTAATAGATATACTATTACAATTATTATTAAATATTTCAAAACTATGTGCTAATTTACCATTTGCTAATAATATTTGTACTAGAATAGATATGCCTATTATAATAATATACTACATTTTAGTTATATATATAGTGTATTTAATAAAAATTAATAGATTACATATTATCATACACTTTATAAAAAAATATATCCTGAAACTGGTGAGTGTTTTTTTGATACTTGTAATAGTTATTAATTTATATAATTACAGTGGTATAAAAGAGCTAAAAATATATTTTATAGATGTAGGACAAGGTGATGCTACTTTAATTAAAACATCAAGGAATAAAGTTATTTTAATAGATGGAGGAGAAGCTAAAGAAGGTAAAGAAGTATTGCTTCCTTATTTATTAAATAGGAAAATAAAAGTAATAGACTATATAATTATTTCACATTTTGATTCAGACCACATAGGACGGATTATTTTATTTAATGGAAAATATGAAAGTAAAAAATATAATAATAGGTAAGCAATTTGAAGATTCAGAAAATTTACATGAGTTTTTTAAGATTGTAAATAAAAAGAAAATGGTTGTAAGTATTGTAGAGGCAGGGGATAGAATAAATATTGAAAAAAACTTATATTTTGATATTCTTTGGCCAAGTTCTTCAAATATGATATTCGAAAATTTAATTAATAATAATTCAATAGTTTGTAAAATGTATTATAAAGAGTTTTCAATGCTATTTACAGGAGATATTGAGGAGGAAGCAGAAAAGAAAATAATTAAAATGCATAGTGAAAGCATACTAAAATCAACGTGTTTAAAAATTGCACACCATGGCTCAAAGTCATCTTCTACGATAGAATTATTGAAAAAAATTGATCCGAAAATTGCATTAATTGGTGTTGGTAAAGATAATAAATTTGGTCACCCAAGTAATGAAGTAATAAAAAAATTAGAAAAGTTACGGTGTTAAAGTATATAGAACAGATGAGAATGGAGAGATTACTATTATTACAAATGGAATGGCGTATAGAACTAAGAAGAAAATTGTATAAAATTTACAATTAATAGGAATAATAGATTATAAATAATATTGTGGGAGATATTTATGAAAAATAAAAAATATGTTATTTATAATTTTATAGTATTAGTAATTTTATCTAGTATAGTTGGAATATTAATTATTAGGTTAGATAGTACGAAAGAGGATTCAAACTTATATATTGCGCAAGAAAAGGTAACAGACGAATGTACCGAAGAAGCGGAGCAATTATACGGAACTATTAGTAAAAATGAAGTAGCTACAAGTTCTACAGAACTAAAATTATCACCTAATGCAGAATTAGTAATTCAAAAATATTATAGTGGATGTGGACATACAGTAAATGAATATGCAGAGATATTGCCAGAAATGGTAAATAAAAATCAAGAAGAGATAGAAGATATGTATAAAGAATTTAAAGTAGAAACATTTGATAAGAATAAATTGGTAGTTTCAAAAGAAGAAAATGGATTTTGTGGTGAACATTATGTATTAAGAGAGAAAGATGGAGTTATAATTGTAAATTTAGTAAATGAAAATAATGAAGAAACATTGTACGAAAAGACGTCTATATCATCTAAGTATTTAACTCAAACAGATTTAATAAATTTAAAAGATGGAATTAGAGTATATGGAAGAGAAAATCTAAATAGTTTCTTAGAAGATTATGAATAATAAAAAAAGAATGATTTTAATCATTCTTTTTTTTATTTATTACATTTGGATTTTCCATTATTTTTAAATTCTCTTTCTTTAAATATCCCTGAACATAAAATGCTTTAATATACATTAATAAAGAAAATATAGTTGAAATAAGAGCTAAATAGTAAATATATATACTAAAATCAAAAGCTACATTGAATTGTTTTACAAATAAAGAACAGATTATTGCAACATAGAATAAAACTGTTGCTAATTTTCCATACCATTTACTTGAAACTACTAATTCTTTACCGTAAAGGAATGAGGCTCCTATTATTAATATAAGCTCTTTAAAAATTACTATAATTAAGAACCAAAATGGAATAATATTCTTCATTGCTAAAGTAACTAAAATTAATATTTGAGTTAACTTATCTGCTAAAGGGTCTATAAGTTTTCCAAAATTTGTTATAAAATTAAATTTTCTTGCTATAAATCCATCTAATACATCAGTTAATCCAGATAAAGTTATTATAATAAAAGCGATTAAGTATTGATCTTGGAATAAGTATTTCATAATAAGTGGTATTAGAAAAAATCTTAATACAGTTAATATATTAGGTATATGTTTCATTCAAATCCTCCAAAAAAAGTATATATATTATGAGATATTATTGTACAGAAAATGTTAATAAATTATTTGATTTATCAAAATCAATATTAATATTTTCACCATTTTTTATTTCAGATCTTAAAATTCTTTCAGAAATTTCATCTTCTAGATATCTTTGAATAGCTCTTCTTAATGGTCTTGCTCCGAATTTTAGATCAGTTCCTTTATGCATCAAGAATACTTTAGCGTCTTTAGAAACAGACATTGTGATATTCTTATCAGATAATGCTTTTTGTGTATCAGCAAGCATTATATCTACTATTTGAATTAGCTGTTCCTCATTTAAGCTATGGAATATTACTATTTCATCTACTCTGTTTAAGAATTCAGGTCTAAATGTTTCTTTTAAACTAGATTCTACTTTTTGTCTGTCGAAAACTTCTTTACTTCCAAAACCAATAGAATTGCTATTTAGATTTGAACCAGCATTAGATGTCATAATAATTATAGTATTTTCAAAATTAACAGTGTTACCTTGAGAGTCTGTCAATTTACCATCATCTAATACTTGTAAAAGAATGTTAAACACATCATGATGAGCTTTTTCAATTTCGTCTAAAAGAATTATAGAATATGGATTACGCTTAACTTTATCTGTAAGCTGACCAGCATCATCATATCCTACATATCCTGGAGGTGCTCCAATTAATTTAGAAGTAGAGTGGCTTTCCATATATTCAGACATATCTATTCTTATTATTGAATCACTATTTCCAAACATTTCGAATGCAAGTGATTTTGCAAGCTCAGTTTTTCCAACTCCAGTAGGTCCAACAAATATGAAAGAAGGTGGTCTTTTTGTACTTTTTAGACCAGCTCTGTTTCTGCGTATTGCACGAGCTACACTATTTACAGCTTCATCTTGACCAATTATTCTTTTATGAAGATTATTTTCTAAGTTTAATAACTTTTCAGTTTCAGCTTCTGTAATTTTAGTAACAGGAATTTTTGTCCAGTTTTCAATAACTTGTGCAATATCTTGAATTGTTAAATTTTGAATTTTCATATTCTTAGTTAATTTATCAATTTCATCTTGTATAACACATTCTTTGGCTTTTAATTGTGCAGCTTTTTCATAGTCTTCAGTAGAGTCATTTAAAGTAGCTTCTTCCTTTTCTTCTTGAACCTCTTTTAATTCATTTTTTAAAGTTTCTAATTTATATAAATCTTTGTTATTTAAATTAATTCTAGAACAAGCCTCGTCTAAAATATCTATTGCTTTATCTGGTAAAAATCTGTCATGAATATATTTTTCAGACATAACTACAGTTTTACGAATTACATCATTTGATATTTTAACTTTATGATATTCTTCATAATATTTTTTTATACCTTCTAACATTCTAGAAGCATCATCAATTGAAGGTTCTTCAACTGTAATAGGTTGAAATCTTCTTTCTAGAGCTGTATCTTTTTCAATATATTTTCGATATTCTTTTAAAGTTGTTGTCCCAATAAGTTGAATTTCTCCATTTGCTAAAGAAGGTTTTAATATATTAGCAGCATTCATTGAATGTTCTGCATCTCCAGCCCCTATAATATTCTGAATTTCATCTATAACTAGAATAATATTTCCAGAATCTTTACATTCATCTATTATAGATTTCATCCTTGCTTCAAATTGTCCCCTAAATTGAGTACCAGCTATAACAGCTGTCATATCTAAAAGATATACTTCTTTATTTAATAATTTAGCGGGAACTTTTCCTTCAGTTATTTTTATTGCTAATCCTTGAGCAATAGCAGTTTTACCTACGCCAGGTTCACCAATTAAACAAGGATTATTTTTAGCTCTCCTATTTAATATTTGAACCATTCTTTGGATTTCTTTATCTCTTCCTATAACAATATCTAATTGATTATTTTTAGCTTTATTAGTTAAATTAGTTCCATAAGTATCTAAAAACTTTCTTTTCTTTTCTTTTTTTCTTTTTTCTGTTTTTATTCTTTTACTACTAGATGAAGCCTCTGAACTAGTATTAGAAGAATTATCATTATTTGGTTTTACTATGCCTGCAAAAATTGAGCCTAAAGGAAAACCTCCATTTGAGTTTTCAGAATTATTATCATCTAGTCCTTCAACATCTGAAAGATCCATATTTTCTAAACTTTTAGATAAGTCTTTAAAGATTGTTTCTAATTGACCAGACATATCATTTATATTAATTATATCATTTCCTAATATATTGTTTTGCTTTGATAAAACTTCTAAAGGATTTATTCCTTTAGCTTTTGCACAATCATAGCATAACCCTTTTAAAGAATCTTTGCCATCCTTATCTGTATTGCTAATGAAGATAATGGCTGTATTCTTATTACATTCTGAACATAACATATAATTTGTATCTCCTTAATTTTTAATATTATTATACTATAGTATTATACCACAATAGTCAAGCAAATAAAGGGCATAATAATAAAAATATTTGAAAAAGAAACAAAAAAATGTTATAATAAAAAATGAATGTAAAGGAGAAAATATGAAGAATAAAAAATCAAAGGAAGAAAATTCAATAGTAGGAAGGATAATTATTTTAACACTAATAGCAATAGTATGCGTAGTTGCTATATTTGAAGCTGTTTATGTAATGATTTTTTCTGTTGATGGTACATTAGAAAATGTAACTACTTCTGTTACAAATAATATAGAAGTAGATGAAAAAGAAGTATTAAAAGATAATTTTCAAACAATATTTAAAAATGATGTTGTTTCTAATGTAGATACAGTTAATATACCAAAAAAGGACAATAAATATAATTTAGTTTATGTAGCATATAATAAAGTAGAAAAAAGTACTGGGAAATATGATTTAGATGTGCAAATACCACATATTAATATAAATAGTACAGAGATTGATAATATAAACAATGAAATAGATAAAATATTTATAAATAAAGCAGAAACAATAATAGCAGAAAATAGTAACTCAGAAAATATAGTATATAGCATAAAATATAGGGCATATGTAAACAATGATATTCTTTCATTAATAATAGAATGTACACTAAAAGAAGGTTCTAATGCACAAAGAATAATTATAAAAACATATAACTATAATATACAAACTGGAAAAGTATTAACTATAGAAGATTTTGCGCAACTTAAGCAATTAAATAAAAATATAATCGAGAGTAAAATAAAAGATGAAATTAATAGTCAAATATCGATGGAAAAATCTTTAGTAGAAGCAGGATATTCTGTATTTAATAGATATCCAGAAAGTGATATGTATAAATATGAAAATTTAAGCAATATATTCATAGATGAAAAAGATAATTTATATATAATTTTTGCATATGGTAATACTAATAATACAAGTGAATTAGATTTAGTGATTTTATAAAAAAGAGGTTATAGAACCTCTTTTTTTAAATTAATAAATAAAAATGACCACTATGCAAATAGTGGTCATTAGAAAATAAAAGGGGATGTTTTTTATTTTTTGTCAGTAATTGGAGTAATATTGATTACTGACTATGGTTATAATATATCAATGTTTTTTGTCCATTCTGTGAATTATTAGTGATATGTCTGAAAATAAAATTAATTTTTTATTAAGGTTGTTCTTGTAAAGTTAAAGTTAATTCAATTTCATTTCCTGCTCTGTTTACCTTTATTTTCATAGTATCTCCTATGCTATGAGTATTCTTAATTTTATTTAATTCCTCCATTGTTTTTATAGAAGTACCATCAGCTTCGATTATAATGTCGCCTACTTTAAGTCCAGCTTTTTCAGCACAAGAGAATTCTTCAATAGATACTACATAAACTCCTTCAACAATATTATTTATTCTAGCTGTTTGAGCACTAACATCTCTACCTGATATTCCTATATATGGTCTTTTTACTTTACCATTGCTTATTAATTCTTCTGTAATGGATTTTGTAGAATTAATTGGTATGGCAAATCCGATTCCCTCAATTCCAGTTCCATTTAATTTCATAGAGTTTATTCCAACTACTTCTCCAGAAGCATTTACTAGTGCACCACCACTGTTTCCAGAATTGATAGCAGCATCAGTTTGAATTAAAGTATAAGTTTGACCATCTGAATCTTTTACTTCTCTATTTACAGCACTAATAATTCCACTTGTAACTGTACTTTGCATTCCTAAAGGATTACCTATAGCGAAAGCTGTTTCACCAACTTTTAGAGAATCAGAATCTCCAAGAGTAGCTTTAGTCAATCCAGTTTTTTCAATTTTTATAACAGCTAAATCAGTTTGTGAATCTGTTCCAACTATTTTTGCTTCATATTCTGTAGAGTCATTATATAGTGTTACAGTTATTTTATTTGCTTCTGATACTTGATAATATGAAGAAGAATCAGAAGTAGTAACAACATGGTTATTAGTTAAAATATAACCATCTTCACTAATTATTACACCAGATCCTTCTGCTTCTGCTGTAGAAGCTCTATTAAAGAAAGAATTTACAGAATATTGTACTTTTATTCCAACGATAGATGGTAAAACTTTATTTGCAACCCCTACTGCTGTATCAGAGTAATTACTTAAAGAGACTAAATCAACTGTGCCATGGCTTGCTGTATTTGATGAAGTTTCTACATAGGTATTTAGATTACTTCCTATAAGTTTTTCTTTAATACTAGGAACGCAAAAGCATGTTCCAACAACTAAAGTAGCACCTACTATTCCAGAACAAAAAGGTATAAAAACACTTTTTCCAAAAGAACTTTTTTGTTTATTAGTAGAAGTACTTAGATTAGCTACTTTCTTATATTCATTTGAATTTTTTTGAATATTTTGTACTTTTTCAAAATTTGGTTTGTTTTCATTATTTTCTTCCATATTAACCTCCTAAAAAGTTTTTATACTTATATATATAATAACTTTAATTGATAATATAATACAATAGATTTGTGAATTTTTTGTGAAATATATGTATAACTTTGTTAGTTAATTGTCGAAATAAACTTGTAATTGATGAACTTTGGCTATATAATATTTATGTGATATTATTAGAAGGAGAATGACTATGAAATTGCATATAAAGTTATTAATAATGATTATAGCAATAATTACAATTGTTGCTTTAGCAATATATTTATGCATAAATCAATATAAAGATAATGATCTTAAAAATATAAGTACTAATTTATTACAAATACAAGCAAAAGCAAAAAATATAAAGGAAAAAACTATAGTAGAAAATAATGAACACTTACTAATAGGACAAGAAGTACCAGAAGATTTACTAAAAAAATTCAATTTAGAATATTCAGAAGAAATCAGAATATTAACTTTAGAAGATTTAAATATGTTAGGTCTATCTAATATAAATGAAGATAGAAAATATATGGTAAACTATGAAAGCGGTGAAGTGTATTATATAGATGGTTTTAAAAATGAAGAAGGAGAAACATATTATAAATTATCAGAAATGAATACAATTTCTACAGATAACGAGTAATACAAAAAGTGAAATGAAAGAAAAAGAAGAAGAAAGATTAAATAAACTAAAGGAAATAGAAAAACAGCTTCATAATAATGGAATGAAATATATTTGTGGAATAGATGAAGCAGGAAGAGGCCCTCTTGCAGGACCTGTTGTAGTGGCAAGTGTAATTATGCCAGAAGATTCAATGATAGAAGGAGTAAATGACTCTAAGAAAGTATCAGAAAAAAAGAGAGAAAAACTATATGATGAAATAACAAAAAACGCAATTAGCTGGTCTGTTTCAATAATAGATCATAAAAAAATAGACGAAGTAAATATATTAAATGCAACAAAAGAAGGATTAACTAATTGTATAAAATCTTTAGAAATAAAACCTAATATTATAGTAGTAGATGCGTTAGAAAAAATTAATACTTGTGGTATACCATATGAATCTATAATAAAAGGAGATGCAAAATGCTATAGTATAGCAGCTGCATCAATAATAGCGAAAGTTACAAGGGACAGGATTATGAGACAGTGGGATGAAGTATATCCACAATATGGATTTGCAAAACATAAAGGATATGGAACTGCAGCACATATAGCAGCAATAAAAGAATACGGATTATGTCCTATACATAGAAGAAGCTTTACAAAGAATTTTATTTAAATAGGGGGAACTTAATATTTGAATATATTAGATATAATAGCTAAAAAAAGAGATAATGAAAAATTAAATAAAAATGAAATAAAATATTTTGTTAAAGAATATACTATGGGAAATATTACAGATTATCAGGCAGCAGCATTAGTTATGGCTATATATATTAACGGAATGGATTATGAAGAAACAACAAATCTGACTATTGCAATGTCAGAATCTGGAGATAAAGTGGATTTATCTTCAATAGGTAAATGTGTTGTAGATAAACATAGTACAGGAGGAGTTGGAGACAAAATTACAATAATATTATCTCCAATAATATCAGCTTTAGGAGTTCCAGTTGCGAAAATGTCTGGAAGAGGATTAGGTTTTACAGGAGGAACAGCAGATAAGTTAGAATCAATACCAGGATATAGAACAGAGATTAGTGAAGAGGAATTTATAGAGAATGTTAAAAATATTGGAATAAGTCTAATAACTCAAACTAAATCCATTGCTCCAGCGGATAAAAAGATATATGCATTGAGAGATACAATAAGTTGTGTAGGAAGTATTCCATTAATAGCTTCAAGTATTATGAGTAAAAAAATAGCAAGTGGTGCAGACAAAATAGTATTAGATGTAACAGTTGGAAGCGGAGCTTTTATGAAAACAAAAGAAGAAGCAGAAAAACTCTCAAATACTATGATAAATATTGGAAAACTTAGTAAAAAAGAAACTATATGCATATTAACAAATATGGATGAACCATTAGGATACAGTGTTGGAAATACTCTTGAAATAATTGAAGCTATAGAATTCCTAAAAGGAAATATGCAAGAAGATGTTAAAAATGTAATATTAGAAATTGGAGCATATATGCTAAAACTTTCAGGAAAATATGAAAATATAGAAGTTGCTAAAAGCATGATATTAGAAACAATAAAAAATGGAAAGGCTTTTGAAAAGTTAGTGCAACTAATAAAAAATCAAGGTGGAAATATAGAATATTTATATAACACTGAAAAGTTTGAAAAAGCTAAATACATACTTCCAATAATTTTAGATAAATCAGGATATGTAGAAAAAATTAATGCTGAAGAAATCGGAAAAATATCATGCTATTTAGGAGCAGGAAGAGTAAAAAAAGAAGATAAGATTGATAATGCAGTAGGAATTATATTAAATAAAAAAGTTGGAGATTTTGTAAATAAAAATGAAATAATAGGATATGTACATGCAAACGATAAAGAAAAAGCTGAATTAGGGGTTAAGGATGTTATTAAAACGTATATAATATCAGATAATAAAATAGAAAAAAACGATACAATAATTTCAGTATTGTCTTAATAGTAAAGTATAAAGGAGTATAAAATGAAAAAGATATTAAAAATATTTATACTAATGATAATGGCTGTAATATCTCTAGAGAATATGATATATGCAACAGCTACAGAATTTAAAATAATAGATAAAAATGGTCAAATAAAAAATTTGGAAAATGATCAAGGATATATTTCAAAATTATTAGTAGATTCAAATGTAAATAATGGTGAAGTAACAATCGAATTAAAATTATCTAACACTTCAAGTGAAGAAAAAAAGATTGGAAAGACAGAAGTTATTTTTGTTGTTGATAATTCTGCTAGTATGGGGACAACGACATCAGCAGGAATTTCAAGAAAGAAAGCAGTAGTAAATGCAATGCAAACTTTTGTAAATAAATTGTATGAACAAAATTCTAATATATATATAGGATTAGTAAAATTTTCTGAAAATGGTAATGTAATGTGTAATTTAACAAATGAAAAGCAAACAATGTTAAATGCAATAACCACATTTGAAAATACTGCATTAGAATCTAATACTAATATATCAGCAGGGCTAACAACAGCCAATAGCAAATTTACTTCAGATTGCAAAAATAAAATAATTGTATTATTAACAGATGGTATATCTGAAGTTACAACTACAAAAAATACATTATTAAGTGTAGAGCAAACAGGAACATATATAATATCAATGGTAAATCAAACAAATTCTCAAGAGGTTACACAAATTTTTGGAACACAAGAGAAACCAACAACTGGTAAATTTTATAATATAGAGGATGCAAATATTAACCAAGTAATAGCAGATAGTATTTTTAAAGATATATTAGATACTATACAAAAACCAATAAAAAATATTACTATAACAGATTATTTTCCAGATGATATAATTAGTAATTTTGAATTTTCTTATGTAGAAGATCAAAACAAAGGAACTATATCAGAAAAAATAGATCAAAATAAAAAATGCATAGTTTGGACAATTAATAATTTATTAGGAACAGAAGAAGCAACTGTTAGATATAAATTAAAGCTTAAAGACATGAATAATCAAAGTATAATAAATAAAATAATTCCAACAAATGATAAAGTAGAATTATGCTATACAGACTATGATAATAAAAAATATTCAGTAATACTAGAAAATAGTCCAAAAGTGCAATTATTTATGCAAAAAGAAGAAATTAACCAAACAGAAAATAAAGATACTACTACAGCAAATAAAATTTTACCAAAAACGGGTGAGAATAACAGTGCAATAATAATAGGATTATTATTAAGTATTTTTACTATAATTTGGATATTAGGTTCAAAATATAATAAACTAAAATAAAAAAGAAAATGCTTTAACTCTAAAAAAATAGAATTAAGGCATTTTTTAATTTAAGGCAAATCAAAATTAAATATTAAAAAATTCGAGATAAACAAATAAGTATATATGGCAGAAATAATTGCTTGAAGTAATTTACCAATAAAATATGGCAAAATAGAAATATCAGACTTAGATATAATACTAAATACTTGTAATAAAACGGATAATCCGCCAAATCCTAAAATAAATGAACATAGTATAATGTTAATTGATATATTCTTACAAGGTATACACGCTATTTGTTTTACACCATTAGTTAATTCTATAAATCCATTAATTAAAGCGGAAGAAAAACTATGATTAATTCCTATAAAATCAAAAAGAGGATTTATAATATTTGAAAGTATAGTTATAATATGACTTTTATCTAAAATAGATAAAATAACAGAGAAAAGTACTACAAAACCACCTATTAAGAATATAGTAGAAATAGAATTTTTTATACTTATACCAATTACTTCACCTAGATTATAAAAGTTTAAAGATAAATTATCTAAAGAACTTATATTTTTAGTTTTATTTTTTAAATTAATATCTGAATTTCTTTTCCAAAATCTAAATAAAAAACCTACTGTAAAACAAGATAAAATATGAGTAATTAAAAGTAGAATACCTATTGTAGTGTTTCCAAATAAACTAATACCAATAGTTCCTAGAATAAATAGAGGACCAGAATTATTAGTAAAAGCAAGCAATCTTTCGGCTTCAGTTTTAGTACAAATTCCTTTTTCTCTGAAATCAACAACAATTTTAGCACCAGTAGGATATCCACTTATAATACCCATAATGAAAGCAAAAGCACCTTCACCAGGAACATTAAATATTGGTTTCATAAATTTATTAAGATATTTTCCAAGCAATTTTATAACATTAGTATGTCCGAGTAGTTCAGTTGCGATAAAAAATGGAAAAAGAGAAGGAACAACATTATTTGCCCAAAGCAATAAACCTGATTTTGCAGCTTCTAAATTACTTCTAGAGAAGATAACAAGTGAGATTGTAAAAAGTATTAATATAATTGATAATAGATTCCTTTTAACAGAGATTGTATAAATTTTTATTTTAGATAAAGTTTTAACCATAATAATCACCACATATAATATTTATTAATATATATTAGATTTAGTAAAAAAATAGTATAAAAGAATTGGATAAAATTCATATAATACTTGTACTAGTTGAAAAAAAAGAAAAAATAGTATATGATATATACTGAATTTATTTAGTTTGAATAGGAAATAAGAGGCAAAAATAATGAATTCAATAATTCAAAAATTGGAGAAATCTCAGAAATTTAATGATTATTTAAAAGATATAGAAAATAAAACAAGTCCGGTAATATTATCGGGCTTAACTGACGTTACTATGGCACAATTTGCAGTTGCAACTAAAGAATTTATTAAAAAGCCAATATGCCTAATTACATATAATGAACTACAAGCTAAAAAAATTATTGAGGATTTAAAAGCATTTGATAAAGATGTTATATATTTTCCTAAAAAAGAAATATTAACATATGACTATATTGCAGAAAGCAAGGATTTACCATATGAGAGAATAGATGCACTTATAAGTCTTAAGAATAATAAAAATGCAATATTAGTAACAACAATAGAAGCTATTATGCAAAAGATGATTTCAAAAGATACATTATTTAAAAATATAATAAAAGTTAAAGTAGGAGAACAATTAAATCCAGAAAAGCTAAAAGATACATTAGTAAAATTAGGATATAAGAGATATGAACTAATAGATGGAAAAGGACAGTTTAGTAGTAGAGGCGGAATAATTGATATATCACTAACAGAAGAATTAGGAATAAGAATAGAATTCTGGGGAGATGACATAGATTCAATTAGATACTTTAATGTATCCACGCAAAGATCAGTAGAAATGCTAGAAGAAATAGAAATATATCCTATGCATGAATATTTATTAGAAAAAGATATAGATGAGGTCTGTAAAAGTATATTAGAAAATAATTTTACAAAAAAACAACTGGAAAATGTAAATGAAGATATTGAACTTATAAAAAATGGTGATTTTGTAAGCAAGGTTGAAAAATATTTTGAAAGCTTCTATGACCAAAAATCAAATATATTAGATTACATTGCACAAGATTCATTAATAATATTTGATGAAATTGGAAAAATTAAAAAAAGAGCAGAAAACTTGGAACAAGATAATATAAATATTCAGAAAGCATTAGTGGAAAAAGAAAAA
This sequence comes from uncultured Clostridia bacterium, assembly GCA_963557785.1. Classification (GTDB taxonomy): domain Bacteria; phylum Bacillota; class Clostridia; order TANB77; family CAG-508; genus Merdicola. The sequence goes on from CAUWBF010000006.1 coordinate 21,266, forward strand.
ATAGTTCCTGACGGAATAAAGTGTATAGGTAATTATCTTGATGAATTAGATAAAGCAAGTAAATATGTAAATATATATGTAGAGAAAAGTGATTTTAATATTAAAGTACAAGGAGAAAATTTTAATTTTAATGTAAGAGAAGTTAATTACTATAAATCTAGTATAGAAAGCTTTTTTACAGATATAAGACAAGCAAAAGAAAATAACAAACAAGTATATATATTAATGGATACAGAAGAAAAAGCAAAAAAAATGTCTGATATTTTAACAAAGCAAGAGATAGTAAATATTTTAAATTTAAAGTTGGAAAGATCAGATATAGATCAAAACATACTCACAGTAGGAGTGGGGAAATTATCTGCAGGTTTTGAACTATATGATGTAAATTTATTAGTTATTTCAGCTAATGAATTAATTGATATAGAGAAAAAAAGAAAAAAAGTGCATTCCAGTTTTAAACAAGGTGAAAAGATTGTATTTGATGAATTAAAAATAGGAGATTATGTAGTTCATAAAACACATGGTATAGGACAATTTATAGGTGTAAATACAATAAAAGCAGATGGTATAACTAAAGACTATATAAAAATAAGGTATAAAAATGATGATATACTTTATGTTCCAACAGATCAATTAGATAATATAAGAAAATATATTGGAAGCGGTGAAGAGAAGCCTAAGATAAATAGATTAGGAAGTAAAGAATGGTCTAATACTAAGGCTAAGGTAAAGAATAATTTAAGAGAAGTTGCAAGAGAACTTATAGAATTATATGCAAAAAGACAGAAAATAAAAGGATATAGTTTTTCAAAAGATACAGCTTGGCAACAAGAATTTGAAAATAGTTTTCCATATCAAGAAACTGATGATCAATTAAGATGTATAGAAGAAGTAAAAAGCGATATGGAAGCATCAAAACCAATGGACAGACTTCTATGTGGTGATGTTGGCTATGGTAAAACAGAAGTTGCAATAAGAGCAGCATTTAAAGCAGTAATGGATCAAAAGCAAGTAGCATATTTAGTTCCAACTACAGTTTTAGCAGATCAGCAATATCAATCTTTCAAGGAGAGAATGGAAACATTCCCAATAAGAGTCGAAGTTCTAAATAGATTTAAAAGTAAAAAACAGCAAGAAGAAATTATAAGGAAACTAAAGCTTGGAGAGATAGATGTTATAATAGGTACTCATAGATTATTAAGTAAAGATGTAGAATTTAAAGAATTAGGTTTATTAATAATTGACGAAGAGCATAGATTTGGTGTAAAAGATAAAGAAAAAATAAAAGAATATAAAACAAACGTAGATGTACTTACAATGACAGCTACTCCAATCCCTAGAACATTACATATGTCTATAGTTGGAATAAGAGATATGTCTGTAATATATGAACCACCACAAAACAGAAAGCCAGTACAGACATATGTATTAGAATATGATAGAGAAGTTATAAAAGAGGCAATAACAAAAGAATTAGAAAGAAGCGGGCAAGTATTTTATTTATTTAATAATGTGGAAGCTATTGTAAGAAAAGCAGAAGAAATTTCTGAATTACTTCCAGAGGCTAATGTTGCATTTGCACATGGAAAAATGACAGGCTCAGAGCTAGAAAATATAATGATGGAATTTATTAATGGAAATATTGATGTTTTAGTTTGTACAACAATATTGGAATCAGGAATTGATATACCAAATGCAAATACAATAATAGTAGAAAATGCAGATAGATTAGGATTAGCACAACTTTATCAAATAAGAGGAAGAGTTGGAAGAAGCGATATTCAGGCATATGCATATATTACTTATAAAAGAGATAAACTATTATCAGAAATTGCAGACAAAAGGTTAAAGGCGATTAAAGAATTTACAGAATTTGGTTCAGGATTTAAAATTGCAATGAGAGATTTAGAAATAAGAGGAGCAGGAAGTATGCTTCGGAGAAATTCAACATGGACATATGGAACAAGTTGGTTATGATACTTACTGCAAACTACTAGATGAAGTAATAAAAGAAATGCAAGGAATTGAAATTAAAGAAGAGATTGATGTACAAATTGATTTAAATGTATCTACTTATATACCAGATGAGTATATAAAAGAGTCTAGTCAAAAAATAAAAGTATATCAAGATATAGCACTTTGTAGAACAGAAGAAGATATACAAAATGTTATAGATGCAGTAATTGATATTTATGGTGATATGCCAATTCAATTAGAAAACTTAATTGAAATTGCAAGAATAAAGGAACTTTGTAAAAGAAATGGTATACTAAAAATAGCACAAAAAATTAATGGTATAGTATTTAATTTTGATGCTAATAAGTTTAAAATGGAAATAGTAGATATATTATTAAATAAATATAAAACAAAAGTAAAATTCTCACCAGGAAGAGAGCCATATATTACTTATAAAATAAGTGCTATTGGTGATGCAGAGATTTTAAAAGAGGTAAAAGATTTTTTAGTAACACTATTATAAAATTGTAAGAAAGGAAAATGATATGCAAGTAATTTCTAGTAAAGATAATGAAATAGTAAAAAATATAAAAAAACTAAGAGATAAGAAATATAGAGATATTAGTAATGAATTTGTTATTGAAGGTATTAAAATTATTAAAGAAGCTATTCAAGAAGGTGCTAAAATAAAAAAAATAGTAATTTGTGAAGAATGCGCGCAAGATGGCATGTTAGACCAAAAGTTTCTTTATGAAATTTCAAAATATGATTTTATTTCTGTTACTAAAAAAGTATTTGATAGCATGACAAATGTTATGAATCCGCAAGGAATATTAGCAGTTATAGAGAAAAACAATGCCGAGTCAAATATAAGCTATAAAGATGATATAATTGTTATATTAGATGGAATCCAAGATCCTGGAAATTTAGGAACAATATTAAGAACAATAGATAGTGCAAATATTTCACAATTAATAGTTTCAAAAGAAACAGCTGATAGTTATAATCCTAAAGTAGTTAGATCAACGATGGGAGCAATATTTAGAGTAAATATTATTACAAGTAATAATATAGTAGAGACAGTAAAAAAATTAAAAAAACATGGATATGAAATATGTGCTACAGCTTTAAGAGAAGATTCTGAAAGTATATATAATTTAGAATATAAGAAAAAAGTTATAATTATAGGAAATGAAGCAAATGGGGTTTCAAAAGAACTAATAGATTTAGCAGACAAGAAATTAATAATTCCAATGCTTGGAAAAACGGAAAGTTTAAATGCATCAGTTGCAACAAGTATAATAGTATATGAATATATAAGGCAAAAATTAAATGGTGATATAAATTAATTTATATCACCATTTAATGCATTTATTATTTTAGGATAAATATCTACTGCATTATTTTTCCAATTTTCTACTAATAGTTTAGCTTTTTCAGTTGAACCTGCAAAAGTTTTAAGTTCAAACATTGTTTCACCGTTTTCTACAATTTTACATTTAACAGTGTAAGAATTCTCTCCTTTAGGCATATATTCTGCTGTAATAGAAACTTCATTTTCAATTATATCTAATTCGTTTTTGAAATTATTATCTACTTTTAATTTTAAAATTCCAGGTATCATATCACCTGTAAGTTTAAGAGCTTCAATTCCTTCTGAAGTAATTGAATATAAAGTATTATCATCTTTTATGTATGAAACGATATATTTGGTTTCTAATAAATCTAATAAAAATTGTTGAAAATAAAAATAATTAATATCCGTTATTGATAATACTAATTTTAAAAATTCATCATTAGTTAAGGGCTTATTAACTTTAAATAAAATGTATAGTATTAAAGCTTTATATTCTGCTAAAGTATCTTTGTCTGTCGTTAGTTTCATTTTTTAAGCACACTCCTTAAATATACAAATTTATGAAAATTATAACATAACTTTTTATAAAATACTAGGCAGCAATATTAAAAAATGATATAATTTCAAAAGAATACTACAAAAGAGAAAGGGGATAGGTATGATAACATTATATGAAATATTAGAAGTTAGCGAAAAAGCATCTGATGAAGTTATAGAAAAAGCATATAAAGTATTAGCTAAAAAATATCATCCGGATTTACAGTCCCCTGAAAATAAAAAAAGTGCTGAAGAAAAAATGAAACAATTAAATGATGCATATTCAACACTATCAGATAAAAATAAGAGGGCTGAATATGATGCTGGATTAGCAAAATTAAGACAAAGAGAAGAAATACAAAAACAAAATACGGTAGCATCAAGTAATGTACAGACAAGAATAGTATATACAAACAATCCAAATATACAAAATCAAACTAATAATGTTAGATATACGAATCAATATAATTATTCAGAAATAAGAAGACAATATGAAAAAGAGAATTTAAGAGCAAAACTTATAAACTTAAGAGATATATGTATTTCAGTTTTAATCATATTAGCAATAATAGGTGTATTATGGCTAATACCACCAACAAGACAAATGATGATAAATTTTTATGAAGATAATATATTATTACAATCTATTGTAAAGGCATTTCAATCTATGTGGTAGCACATAGATTTTTTTTATAATTATTGTATAAAATTAATTGTATGGTATATAATCTAGATATATTAGAAAGGAGTGATTTTATGGATAGAAAAATAAAAGCTGTCCAATATGGTACAGGTAAGATGTCAGTTTACACAATGAGATATTTAGAAGAAAAGGGAGTAGAAATAGTAGGAGCAGTTGATGCTAATCCAAATGTAATAGGAAAAGATATTGGAGAAATAAGAGGAATAGGTCAAACTGGAGTTAAAGTAACTGCAGTAGAAAATGCAGAGGATATGTTAAAACAAACTCATCCAGATATAGTAATAGTAGAAACAATGAGTTTATTAAATGACATTAAGGATGCATTTATGCTATGTGCAAAACTTGGATTAAATGCTATAAGTACTTGTGAGGAGGCTTTCTTTCCATGGAACTCTAATCCAGAAGTTACAAAGCAAATAGATGAATTAGCAAAAGCAAATAATTGTACAATTACTGGTAGTGGCTATCAAGATGTTTATTGGGGTCAACTTGTAAATGCAATAGCAGGTTCAACACAAAAAATAACAAAAATAAAAGGAAGCTCAAGTTATAATGTAGAAGATTATGGAATAGCATTAGCAAAAGCACATGGAGCAGGACTTACTTTAGATGACTTTGATAAAGAAGTTGCATCAGTTGATAAAATATCAGATGAAGAAAGACAAGATTTAATTAATAAAGGAGAATATTTACCTTCATATATGTGGAATGTAAACGGATGGTTATGTTCAAAATTAGGATTAACGATAAAAAGTCAAACACAAAAAACAGTTCCGCAAACTTATAGTGAAGATATATATTCATCAACTTTAGGAATGACAGTGAAAGCAGGAGACAGTACTGGAATGAGCGCAGTTGTAACAACTGAAACAGAAGAAGGAATAACATTGGAAACAGAATGTATAGGAAAAGTATATTCAAAAGAAGATTTTGATAAAAATGAGTGGACTATAGAAGGAGAACCAACTACAACTTTAGTTATATCAAGACCAGATACAGTTGAACTTACATGTGCGACTATAGTAAATAGAATACCTGATGTTATAAATGCAAATCCAGGATATGTTACAACAGAAAAATTGGGAGAATTAATGTATAGAACAAAACCACTAAATGAATATGTGAAATAAAATGTATATTTTTAAACCTAGAATGTAATATTCTAGGTTTATTTTAATATTTAGAAAACCTTCAATAGTATGACAAAACATTGACAATATAGGAACTTAAGTATATAATATCTAATTGTGGAAAATCTAATATAATAATACAAATTTGATAGAAGGGAAGTATTTTTATGATTGAAAAAAGAAAAATAGTTTTAGTAGGAACAGGTTTCGTAGGAATGAGTATGGCATATTCATTACTAAATCAAGGTGGAATAAATGAACTTGTATTAGTAGATGTACTAAAAGAAAAAGCAGAAGGAGAAGCAATGGATTTAGCTCATGGTATATCTTGTGCACCTAGTGATATAAAAATTAAAGCAGGAGATTATGATGAATGTAAAGATGCCAATATAGTTGTAATAACAGCAGGATTAGCACAAAAACCAGGACAAACAAGACTAGAACTTGCAACAGCAAATGCAAAAATAATGAAAGAAATAACAGAAAATGTAGTTAATAGTGGATTTAAAGGGATATTCTTAATAGCAAGTAATCCAGTAGACTTAATGACATATGTTGTTAAAACAGTTTCAGGTTTTCCAGCATCAAAAGTAATAGGATCAGGTACAGTTTTAGATACAGCTAGATTAAGATACTTAATTGGAAAATATTTAGAAGTATCAAGTAAGAACGTACATGCATATATAATGGGGGAACATGGAGATTCTTCATTTGTTCCATGGAATCATGCATATGTAGGATGCAAAAAAATGTTAGACATTATGAAAGATAATCATCATAAAGAAGAAGATTTAGAAAAAATCTATACAGATGTTCAACAAGCAGCATACGAAATAATAAACAGAAAAAAAGCAACATATTACGGAATAGGTTTAGGTCTAACAAAAATAATTAAAGCTATATTAAATGATCAAAATGAGATAATGACTGTTTCAACATACTTAAATGGGGAATATGGTCAAAAGGATATATATATAGGAGTTCCAACTATATTAAATGCAAAAGGAGCAAGAGAAATTATAGAATTAGATTTAGAGGATGGCGAAAAAGAAAAATTTGAAAATAGTTGTAACGTTTTAAGAAAGATGAAAGAAGAAATAGACAATACAATAAAATAAATATAAAAAAGTAGATATGATAAATTTATTCATATCTACTTTTATTTTATTTTGAAAGTTCATAGATAGCTTTTGCATATATTTTTGAACTTAAGATTAATTTATCAATATATATAAATTCGTCTACTTGATGGCACATATCTTTATCCCCTGGAAAATTGGCACCAAAAGATATACAATTATCAAATGCACGAGCATATGTTGCGCCGCCTATTGCAATAGGCTTTTCATTCATGTTTGTAGATTCATTAAATATATTACATAAGTTTTGTACAAGATTGTTATTTTTATCTATATATAATGGTGCCTTTCTTGCAGGTATTTGTATTTCAATTTCATTAGAATATTCTTGTGCTTTAGTATAAAAAACAGAAGCAATAGTATCTAAGCTAATAGTTACGGGTATCCTTAAATTTAATCCAATAGAAATACTATTTTCATCAATAAGAAATTTTCCAACATTCAAAGTTAAACTTCCAGATTCATCACTTAAATTAATTCCTAAAGATTTACCATCATATTCGGTACCTATATATTTATTAAAGAAATCTATTATTGGATATTTTATATTGATATGCTCATATATAGATTGTAATAAAACTAACATATGTGAAATAGCATTAATTCCTAAATCAGGATGAGCTGCATGTGCAGCGATACCGTTAGAGACTAACTGAATAACATTGTCTTCTATAGTACTAGATATATTTAAATTCTTATTATCTATAATTTTATTAATATAGGTATCTAATTCTTTTATATCTAGAGTATGATCTGCTGATAAAGTAACCTTACAATATTTTGAAACAACATTTATTGCATTGTTATTTGTATCTATATTAGATATTTTTAAAGGAATATTAGATAAGTTTTGCTTTATAAATACACTTAAAATACCTTTTTCAGCATAAATACAAGGAAAGTCTGCGTCAGGGCTAAAGCCTAAAGTAGGAGATTCTTCATGTTTTTTATAATAATTAATACATTTCCAATTAGTTTCTTCATTTAATCCTAATATTAATCTAACACGCTTATTTACTTTTACAGTATCCATTACAGCTTTCATAGCATAAATAGAAGCTACAACAGGACCTTTGTCATCGATAGCTCCTCTACCATAAAGTTTACCATCTTTAATTGTTGCTTTAAATGGTGAATAAGTCCAATTATTATCAGCTGGAACTACATCTAAATGACCTATTATTCCAAGCATTTCTTCTCCTTCACCAAATTCTAAATATCCACAGTATCCATCAATGTTCTTTACTTTAAAACCTAGTTTTTTTCCTAAATCTAAAATATAATTTAAAACATTTTTACAATCTTCTCCAAAAGGTTTACTAGGGTCATCGGTTTCTACAGAAACACTAGGGAACTCTATTGTTTTTGAGAGAGTGTTTATAATATCATTTTTTTTGTCATCAATAAAATTATCAAACATTATATATTCCTCCAATCATTTAATTATATTAGATATTATTACTAAAAATTACAAAAGTCAAATATAAGATGAATGCCAAAACACTAGAGTAAATTGACTTTTAGGATAAAATATAATATAATAGAAATAGGTACTTATTTGAAGGAGGCTTTTATATGACCGCAGTAGGAATAGAAAGAGAAAACATTTTGTTTGAGGATTTGCCTTATGAGTTATCAACAAAAATGTTGGCAGAGGAGACATTGGAACGGTTAAACTGTAACCGCACAGGTTTTGACTTCAAAGGATACAATGTAAAGATTCCTGGGTATATATGTTTACCTGTAAAAATCAGCAAAAATGTTGACAAGAGAAGAAATCAACACAAAGAGTTATTAGCTCTTGGATACAAAAAGCTGAGTCAGGAGTTAGCCAGTGAATACAAACTGGCCTATGATGGAAAGGAAATCTATATTATTTCAATTGAGAAATTGATGGAAATCCATAACATCGAACATTAAGAAACTGTTAAGAAAAAATAAAAGTACCTAGATTGGGAGCTTGCGTAATGCAGCTCCTTTTTTATGTAATATTTTTGAAAAATATTATAAAAACATATTGACTTACGGAATAAAGCATTGTATAATAGTAGGGCATGTAGATTTGCGGTGAAGTAGAATGTGGCTACATTCCTTTATAATAGGGGATGGAGGGAACTTCTATGGAGTATGTCTTGGCTTAGACCGGGCGGTAAGTTTGATATATAAATAAGCACTTATCCCAAGAATATCATGCAATGCTTGGGCTTTTATATTGGGTTTTAACAAAACACCAGGGTGCGTTTAAACTTGCCTAGGTAACATTAAATTTTTAAGGAGGGAAATATACTATGGCAACAACAAATCAAATGGTAGGAAGTGAAAAAATCAGAATAAGATTAAAAGCTTATGATCATGTAGTTTTAGATCAGTCTGCTGAAAAAATAGTAGATACTGCTAAAAAAACAGGAGCAAAAGTTTCAGGTCCTATTCCACTACCAACACAAAAAGAAATCGTTACAATATTACGTTCTCCACACAAAGATAAAGATTCAAGAGAACAATTTGAAATGAGAACACATAAAAGAGTTATCGATATTCTTTACCCAACACAAAAAACAGTTGATAATCTAATGAAATTAGAATTACCTGCTGGTGTTGAAATAGAAATCAAATTATAATAAGTAATTTAAAATCGAATTTTTAAAATCACAAAAACAAAAAAATTTAACCATGCTGGTGAATATATCAGCCAATAGTTGAGTTAGCCGTTCGAACGAACGTGAGGTACGGATAACTTATGCGGTTAAACGTATAGGAGGAAACAAAAAATGAATAAAGGAATAATAGGAAAAAAACTTGGAATGACTCAAATATTTGATGAAAAAGGAAGAGTTATACCAGTAACAGTTATAGAAGCTGGACCTTGTGTAGTAGCACAAGTAAAAACAGTTGAAACAGATGGATATAATGCCGTACAATTAGGTTTCGGAGATGTTAAACCATCAAAAGTAAATAAACCAGAAGCAGGACATTTTGCAAAAGCTAATTTAACAGCTAAAAAACATTTAAGAGAATTCAGATTAGATGATATATCTAATGTAAAAGTTGGAGATGAAGTTAAAGCAGATATCTTCGCAGAAGGAGAAACAGTTGATATCCAAGGAACAACAAAAGGAAAAGGATTCCAAGGTGTTATAAAAAGACATGGACAAAGTAGAGGACCTATGGGACATGGTTCTATGTATCATAGAAGACCAGGTTCAATGGGATCAACATCTACACCAGGTAGAGTTTTCAAAGGTAAAAAATTACCAGGACATATGGGAGTTCAAAAAGTTACAATACAAAACTTAGATGTTGTAAAAGTTGATATGGATAAAAACGTTATATTAGTAAAAGGTAGTGTTCCAGGAGTTAAAGGAGCAATATTAAAAATAAAATCAAGTGTAAAAATGAGTAAATAGGAAGGGAGGAAGATATAAATGCCTAAAGTAGACGTATATAATATAGAAGGTAAAAAAGTTAGCGATGTAGAATTAAACGAATCAATATTTGGTATTGAACCAAATGAAGCTATAGTACATAGCGTTTTAGTTAATTATTTAGCTAACCAAAGACAAGGTACACAAAGTACAAAAACAAGATCAGAAGTATCTGGTGGTGGTAGAAAACCATGGAGACAAAAAGGAACAGGTAGAGCAAGACAAGGTTCTATAAGAGCACCACAATGGATTAAAGGTGGTATAGCATTAGGACCAAAACCACGTTCATATAAATACAGAGTTAATAAAAAAGAAAGACAATTAGCTGTTAAATCTTTATTAAGCTCAAAAGTATTAGAAAACAATTTAATAGTATTAGATAAAGTTGAATTAAAAGAAATCAAAACAAAGAATATGGTAAAAGCTTTAGATAGCTTAAAAGTAACAGGAAAAACATTAATTCTTTTACCAGAAAAAAATGAAAATGTACAAAAATCAGCTAGAAACATTGAAGGTGTTAAAACTACTTTAGTAAACACAATAAATGTTTATGATTTATTAAAATACAACAAATTAGTAATCACTTTAGATACAGTTAAGAAATTAGAGGAGGTGTACGCATAATGAAAGCAGAAGATGTAATAATTGCACCAGTTATAACTGAAAAAAGTAATGACGGATTACAAGAAGGAAAGTATACCTTTGAGGTAAATAAAAAGGCTACAAAAGTTGATATAGCACAAGCTGTAGAAAAATTATTTGAAGTAAAAGTTCTAAAAGTAAACACAATCACTGTTAGAGGAAAAAATAAAAGAGTAGGAAGATATGTAGGAAAAACTTCAGATTGGAAAAAAGCTATAGTAACTATAGATACAAACCCATCAGAGAAAACATATCTTGCTAAAGGCGGAAAAGCAACTAAAATATCTAAGAAATATAAAGATTCTATAGATGAATTTATGGGTGCATAATCAAGAGATAAATATCTGGAAAATACCAGGACAATAAAGAATATCTGTATGTAGAGCAGGAAAAAATCTACAAATATAAAATTAAAGGAGAAATATAAAAATGGGAATGAAACATTTTAAAGCATATACACCTTCAAGAAGAAATATGACTGTTTCTACATTTGAAGAAATAACAAAGAAAACTCCTGAAAAATCTTTATTAGCTAAAAAGAAAGAAAAAGCAGGAAGAAACTCATATGGTAGAATAACAGTTAGACATCAAGGTGGAGGAAATAGACAAAAATATAGAATAATAGATTTTAAACGTCAAAAAGATGATATGGTAGCTACTGTTATAGGAATCGAATACGATCCAAACAGAAGTGCAAATATTGCTTTAATTCAATATGAAGATGGAGAAAAAGCATATATTATAGCACCAGCAGGATTAACAGACGGAGATAAAGTAGTATCAGGACAAAAAGCAGATATCAAACCAGGAAACTGTATGCCAATAGAAGCTATACCAGTAGGTACTATGATCCATAACATAGAATTAAATCCTGGACAAGGTGGAAAATTAGTTAGAGGTGCTGGACAATCTGCACAACTTATGGCTAAAGAAGGAAAATATTCACATGTAAGACTTCCTTCAGGAGAAATGAGATTAGTATTAACAAGATGTAGAGCTACAATAGGAACAATCGGAAACACTGATCATGAAAATGTTAAAATAGGTAAAGCCGGAAGAAAAAGACATATGGGTATCAGACCTACAGTTAGAGGATCTGTTATGAACCCAGTAGATCACCCACACGGTGGTGGTGAAGGTAGAGCTCCAGTAGGACACGCAGGACCAATGACACCTTGGGGTAAACCAGCTCTAGGATATAAGACAAGAAACAAAAAGAAACAATCAAATAAATTTATAGTTAAGAGAAGAAAATAGAATAGAAAGGAGATAAATTTAATGTCAAGATCAAGTAAGAAAAAACCTTTCGTAGCTGAAAAATTATTAAAAAGAATTGAAGCTATGAACGAATCAGGGGAAAAAGAAGTTTTAAAGACATGGTCAAGATCTTCTACTATTTATCCACAAATGGTTGGACACACAATAGCTGTTCATGATGGTAGAAAACACATACCAGTTTATATAACAGAAGAAATGATAGGACATAAATTAGGTGAATTTGCTCCTACAAGAACATTCAAAGGTCATGCAGGTGAAAAAACATCTAAAGTTAAATAATTTAAATTTATAATGAGAATATAAAACAAAACTAATTCATAAGTGGAAGTATCCATAATATGAAAAGGAGGGAAATAAATTGGAAGGAACAATAATGGAAGCAAAGGCAGAATTAAAGTTTGCAAGAATTTCAGCTAGAAAAGTTAAAATAGTAGCAGACTTAGTAAGAGGAAAAAATGTTGATGAAGCTTTAGCTATTATGAAATTCACACCAAAAGCATCATCAGAAATCCTTGAAAAATTATTAAAATCAGCAATTGCTAATGCAGAAAATAATAATGGAATGAGCCATGATAAATTATATATATCTGAAATTTATGCTAACCAAGGTCCAACTTTAAAAAGAATAAGACCAGCAGCAAAAGGTTCAGCTGTTAGAATCAGAAAAAGAACAAGTCATATAACAATAAAATTAAGAGAGAGTGACAAATAGAGAAAGGAGGAAAATTTAGCATGGGACAAAAAGTAAATCCACATGGAGTAAGAGTAGGTGTAATCAAAGACTGGGATTCAAAATGGTATGCAAATTCTCAAAATTTCAGTGATTATTTAGTAGAAGATTACAATATTCGTAAATTACTTAAAAAGAAATTATACGCAAGCGGAATTTCTAAAATAGAAATAGAAAGAACAGCTAAATTTGTAAAAATAAATGTTTATACAGCTAAGCCAGGATTAGTTATCGGTAAAGGTGGAAACTTAGCTGAAACTTTAAAAGAAGACATTCAAAAAATGATAGGTAAAGATGTAAATTTAAATATAGTTGAGGTTAAAAATGTTGATGTTGATGCACAATTAGTTGCTGAAAACATAGCAGGACAACTAGAAAGAAGAATTTCATTCAGAAGAGCCATGAAACAATGTATGCAAAAAACTATGAAAGCAGGTGCTTTAGGAATTAAAACTGCAGTATCTGGAAGATTAGGTGGAGCTGATATGGCTAGAACTGAATTTTATAAAGAAGGTACTATACCACTTCAAACTTTAAGAGCGGATATAGATTATGGATTTGCAGAAGCAGATACAACATACGGAAAAATAGGTGTAAAAGTTTGGATATATAAAGGAGAAGTTCTTCCAACTAAGAAAAATGTGGAAGGAGGAGACAGATAATGCCATTAATGCCAAAAAGAACAAAATATAGAAAAATGCAAAAAGGTAGAAACAGAGGTGTAGCTACAAGAGGAAACAAAGTTACAGATGGAGAATATGGAATTCAAGCTCTAGAAGCTGGATGGATTACAGGTAATCAAATAGAAGCTGCCCGTATTGCAATGACACGTTATATAAAAAGAGGTGGAAAGGTTTGGATAAAAGTATTTCCAGACAAACCAATATCAACTAAACCATTAGGAACTCGTATGGGTAAAGGTAAAGGAGCCGTTGAATATTGGGTTGCAGTTGTTAAACCAGGTAGAGTAATGTTTGAAATAGCAGGTGTTCCAGAAGAAACTGCTAGAGAAGCTTTAAGATTAGCAATGAACAAATTATCTGTAAAAACAAAATTTGTAGCCAGAGAAACTGAGAATAAGGTGGGTGATAGCAATGAAGATTAATAAAATAAGAGAAATGTCTTCACCAGAACTAGAAAAAGAATTATCTGAATTAAAAACAGAGTTATTTAAATTAAGATTTAGTTTAGCTACAAACGGATTAGATAATCCAATGAAAATTAAAGAAGTTAAGAAAGATATAGCTAAAATAAATACTGTACTAACAGAAAGAAAATTAGCTGAAAGCAATAGCTAGAAGCGAGAAAGGAGAAATCTAATGGAAGAAAGAAATCTTCGTAAAGTTTTAACAGGAACAGTTAAATCTAATAAAATGGATAAAACTATAGTAGTTGCAGTTGAAACAAGTGAAAAACATAAAACATATGGAAAATTCATGAAGAAAACTTATACATTAAAAGCTCATGATGAAAACAACGAATGCCAAATCGGAGATAAAGTAAAAGTTATGGAAACAAGACCTTTATCAAAAGATAAGAGATGGAGATTAGTTGAAATAGTTGAAAAGGCAATTATAAAATAGAGGTTTATATATAAAAATATAAAGAAGGAGGTACTAGCTAAGATGGTACAACAACAAACAATACTAAAAGTAGCTGATAATACTGGTGCAAAAGAAATTATGTGTATCAGATGTTTAGGTGGATCATACAGAAAATATGCTAGAATAGGTGATATAATAATAGCTTCTGTTAAATCAGCAACACCAGGTGGCGTTGTTAAAAAAGGTGATGTTGTTAAAGCTGTAGTTGTAAGAACAAAGAAACCTACAAGAAGAGCAGATGGTTCTTATGTAAGATTTGATGAAAATGCAGCTGTAATAATAAAAGATGACGGAAATCCAAAAGGAACACGTATATTTGGACCTGTTGCAAGAGAATTAAGAGATAAAGATTATATGAAAATCTTATCTTTAGCACCAGAAGTTCTTTAGTATGTTAGCGAGAACTATGGATAGATAGTTCGAGCTTTACAGACTAAAGATACAAAATCATTCATGGTTTTGTATACCATATATAAAGAGAAGTAAAAAGTTGTAAGAAAAGGAGGCAAAAACCTTATGAAAATAAAAAAAGGTGATACAGTAAAAGTTTTATCAGGAAATGATAAAGGTAAAACTGGTGAAGTATTAGAAATTATTCCTAAGACACAAAAAATAGTTGTTAAAGGTATAAATATAAGAAAAAAACATGTAAAACCAAGAAAACAAGGTGAAGAAGGCGGAATTATACCAACAGAATGTGCTATACATAGTAGCAAAGTTAATGTTGTATGCCCAAAATGTGGAAGTGCCGCAAGAATAGGATATAGATTAGAGAAAGATCAAAAAGTTCGTTTTTGTAAAAAATGCGATGCAACTATAAAATAATAGTCTAGAAAGGAGGAAATTAAAAACTTATGGAAAAATTAAGAGAACAATATGAGAAAGAAGTAGTTCCAGCATTAATGAAAAAATTCAACTATAAATCAGTTATGGAAGTTCCAAAGCTAGATAAAATAGTATTAAACATTGGTTTAGGAGATATAAGAGATAATCCAAAATCTTTAGAAAATGCTGTGAATGATTTACAAATAATTACAGGTCAAAAGCCAATTATAACAAAAGCAAGAAAATCAATCGCTGCTTTCAAATTAAGAGAGGGAGTTAATGTTGGATGTAAAGTAACATTAAGAAGAGGAAGAATGTATGATTTTGCATACAAATTATTTAATGTTGCAATGCCAAGAATAAGAGATTTCAAAGGAATTTCAGCTAACTCATTTGATGGTAGAGGAAATTATTCAATGGGTATTAAGGAACAATTAATATTCCCAGAAATCGAATATGATAAAGTAGATAAATTAAGAGGTATGGATATAATCTTTGTAACAACAGCTAAGACAGATGAAGAAGCTAAAGAATTACTACAACTTCTAGGTATGCCTTTTAAAAATTAATTTATAGAAATTAGTCAAAATGAAAGGAGAATACTATGGCTAAAAAATCATTAAAGGTAAAACAACAAAGACCACAAAAATATGCCACTAGAGAATATAATAGATGTAAAATTTGTGGAAGACCACATGCTTATATAAGAAAATTTGGAATCTGCCGTGTATGCTTTAGAACATTAGCACACAAAGGTGAAATTCCAGGTGTAAAAAAAGCAAGTTGGTAAAATCGGAAGCTACTTTAAAATAGCGGAAGAAAATTAATCAATATAAACTAAATAAAAAGGAGGGAAATTTAAGTGAATACTACAGACCCAATAGCAGATATGTTAACAAGAATAAGAAATGCAAGTAGTGCAAAACACAAAACAGTTGATGTACCTAGCTCAAATATGAAAAAATCAATCGCTGATATATTACTAAGAGAAGGTTATATAAAATCAGTAGAAGAAATAAAAAACGATAATCAAGGAATTATAAGAATTACTTTAAAATATGACGAAAAAGGAGCAAAAGTAATCGCAGGTATAAAAAGAATTAGTAAACCTGGATTAAGAGTATATGCTTCAAGAGAAGATTTACCACAAGTATTAAATGGATTAGGTATAGCTTTAATTTCAACATCAAAAGGAATCAAGACAGATAAAGAAGCAAGACAAGAAAATCTTGGAGGAGAAGTTTTAGCATACGTATGGTAATAAATAAAGAATAATCTTTAACTTAAGTAAAGGAGGGAAAACTTAAATGTCAAGAATAGGAAACGCACCTGTTACAGTTCCAGAAAACGTAGAAATTAAATTAGATGGACAAAAAATTACTGTAAAAGGGCCTAAAGGAACATTAGAGAGAGAAATTCATAAAAATATGACAGTAACTATAGATAATAATGTTATCAAAGTTACAAGAATAGATGATGAACCATTCAATAGAAGTTTACATGGTTTAACAAGAACTTTAATAAAAAATATGATTGAAGGAGTAACTAACGAATTTTCAAGAGAATTACAAATAAATGGTGTTGGATACAGAGTACAAAAACAAGGAAATAACTTAAACTTAGTATTAGGATATTCACATCCAGTAATTTTCGAAGCTCCTCAAGGAATTACTTTCGACGTTCCAAACCCAAATACAATAATTGTAAGAGGAATAGATAAAGAATTAGTTGGTCAAACAGCAGCTGTTATAAGAACAAAGAGACCACCTGAAGTATATAGAGGAAAAGGAATTAAATACGCTGAAGAAGTAATCAGACGTAAAGAAGGTAAAGCAGGTAAAAAATAAAATTAAATAAAATGTAAATTAATTTTAGAAAGGAGAGAGACAGTTGATTACAAAAACTAATAGAAAATTAGAAAGAACAAGAAGACATATACGTGTTCGTAGAAAAATCAGTGGTACTGCAGAACGTCCAAGATTATGTGTATACAGAAGCAATAGTAATATATATGCACAAATTATAGACGACGTTTCAGGAAAAACTTTAGTATCTGCTTCAACTTTAGATAAAGAAGTAAAAACAAAATATTCTAATAAAGAAGCTGCTAAAGAAGTAGGAATGTTAATAGCTAAAAGAGCTCAAGAAAAGAACATAAAAATAGTAGTTTATGATAGAGGTGGATATGTATACCACGGAGTTATAAAAGAATTAGCTGAAGCTGCAAGAGAAGGCGGATTAGAATTTTAAAAAAGGAGGAAAAAAGACTGATGCAAGAAGAAAATACAGTTGAATTAAAAGAAAAAGTAGTTGCTATAAACAGAGTTGCTAAAGTTGTAAAAGGTGGTAGAACTTTTAGATTTAGTGCATTAGTAGTTGTTGGTGACGAAAACGGACACATTGGTGTTGGTAATGGTAAAGCTTCAGAAGTTCCAGATGCTATCAAAAAAGCTATTGAAGAAGCTAAAAAGAACTTAGTAGAAGTTCCAATTGTTGGAACAACTATACCACATGAATTCATCGGAAAATTCGGAAGTGCTAACGTAATGTTAAAACCAGCTGCAGAAGGATCTGGAGTTATAGCAGGAGGAAGCGTAAGACCTGTTCTAGAACTTGCTGGATATAAAGACATAAAAACAAAAGTTATTGGAACAAACAATCCAAGAAACGTAGTTTATGCAACAATAAACGGATTAAAGAACATGAAAACTATCGAACAAATAGCTAAAAAAAGAGGAAAAAAAGTTAGCGAAATATTATAAAATAAATATATAAATAATATAGAAAATTTTATAAAGTTATGATAGTATGTAAACAAAAAACGAGGAGGTGCAAAACTAAGATGCAATTAGGTGAATTAAAACCAGCAGTTAAAAATACTACTAGAACTAGAGTAGGACGTGGAATAGGATCAGGCCTTGGAAAAACTTCTGGAAAAGGACATAAAGGACAAAAAGCAAGATCAGGCGGAGGAGTTAGAAGAGGATTTGAAGGTGGTCAAACACCATTATATAGAAGATTACCAAAAAGAGGATTTACTAATATTCATGCTAAGAACTATACAGAAGTAACTTTAACAATGTTAAATAAGAGTGAAGCTACAGAAGTATCTGCTGAAACATTATTAGCAGAAGGAATAATCGGAAAAATAAATGACGGAATAGTTGTTATTGCTACAGGTAGCTTAGATAAAAAACTAACTGTTAAAGCTAAGAGATTTACTAAAGCAGCTGCTGAAAAAATAGAAGCAGCAGGAGGAAAGATTGAGGTGATTTAGTTGTTTAAAACTATAAAAAATGCATTAAAGACACCAGAAGTTAGAAAGAGATTATTATATACACTATTATTAATAGTTGTATTTAGATTTGGATGTTTTATTACAGTACCTGGGGTGGATATTTTAAAATTAAACCAAGCTATGGGTGAAGCATCTGGATTATCAGGACTTATAGATATTATATCTGGAGGAGCTTTTTCTAGATTTTCTATATTTGCAATGACAATAACACCATATATTACTTCTTCAATTGTTATGCAATTATTAACAATGATTATACCTTCTTTAGAGAGATTAGCAAAAGAGGGTGGAGAAGTAGGAAGACAAAAAATGAGTAGATATACAAAAATATTAACTGTAGTACTAGCTTTAATAGAAGCTACAGGTTTATATCTATCATACAAAGATCAAATATTTATTAATTCAGAACTATTAACAGGAATAGTTGTTATAGCGGGATTAGTAGCAGGAACAGCATTATTAATGTGGCTTGGTGAACAAATCACAGATAAAGGTATTGGAAATGGTATATCAATGATTATATTTGTTGGTATAGTATCAAAACTTCCAACTACCGTAAAAACAATAGTATCTTTAATAGCACCAAATTCTGTATTTAGTACTACAGGATTATTACAAGCTATAGGAATAGCAATTGGTGCATTAATACTTGTATCTGGAGTTGTATTTGTACAACAAGCAGAAAGAAGAATACCAGTTCAATATGCGAAAAAAGTAGTGGGAAGAAAGATGGTAGGAGCACAAAATACACATATACCATTAAAATTAGCAATGGCAGGTGTAATGCCTATAATATTCGCTTCATCATTTATGACATTCCCAGCAATAATAATTCAAATGTTTGATCAAGATATTGCAAAACATACAGGATTTTGGAATGTTATTTATAACTTTTCATATGCCACATCAACAACAAACGTTGATTTAGGTTACTCAATAGCAAATGCTATTGTATACTTATTACTTATTGTTGGATTTACATTTTTCTATACATATGCAACATTTAATCCAGCAGAAGTTTCAAGCAATATAAAGAAAAATGGTGGTTTCATACCAGGAATAAGAGCTGGAAAACCTACAACAGATTATTTATCATCTGTTATAACTAAACTTACATGGTTTGGAGGACTTTTCCTTGCATTAATAGCTATTATACCAATGTTTATGAGATTTTTACCATCAACTTTAAGTAGTTTTGCTTTTGGAGGAACATCTATACTTATAGTAGTTGGTGTTGCACTAGAAACAGTACAACAACTAGAATCACAATTAGTAATGAGACATTACAAGGGATTCTTAGAATAAATAAAACATATTTAGGGGTGCGACTTTAAGTCGTACCCTATAACGTGTTTATAAAAACTATTTTGATTCATATAGTTTTTTAAAAATATATTATGATATCTAATATATTTTTAAAAGATTAGTATTAATCTTTGATTTTATTTTGAGGAGTGAATATTATGAATATTATAATGTTAGGCGCACAAGGTACAGGAAAAGGTACTTTAGCAGGATTTTTAGTTGAAAAGTTAGGAATTCCACAAATATCAACAGGAGATATTTTTAGAAAAAATATTAAAGAACAAACAGAATTAGGAATAGAAGCTAACAAATATATTGCAAAAGGAATGTTAGTACCAGATGAAATCACAGTACCTATGGTGGAAAATAGATTAGCACAAGATGATGCAAAAAATGGAGCTATTTTAGATGGTTTTCCAAGAACAAAAGCTCAAGCAGAAAAACTTGATGAAATATTAGCTAAAAAAGGTAAAAAGATAGATTTAGTAATAAATCTAGTTACACCTAGAGAAGAAATTATTACAAGAATAACAAATAGAAGAGTATGTTCAAACCAAGAATGTAAAGCAACATATAATTTAACCATGCATCCACCAGTAAAAGAAGGAATATGTGATAAATGTGGTGCATCTTTAATTCAGAGAGAGGATGATAGTGACGAACAATCTATCAAAAATAGATTAGATATATATGATAGAGAAACAAGTCCATTAGTAGAATATTATACAAATAAAGGAATAGTTTCTACACAAGAAATCAGCGAAAGAATTAACAGATATGCTAAAGAAGCATCAGAAGATGTGTTAAAATATATAGAAGAAAATAATATAAAATAAAAGATTTAATAAGGAGATTTTTAAATTGATATATATAAAATCAAAGAAAGAAATTGAATTAATGGAAGAAGCTTGTAGAGTTGCAGCATTAGCACAAAAAGCAGTAGAAGAGGCAATAAGGCCAGGAATATCAACACTTGAATTAGATAGAATAGCTGAAGAAACAATGAGAAGAAATGGAGCAATACCGGCAGAAAAAGGATATCCAAGTGGAATTAAAGGAGTGCCAGATTTTCCAGGTAGTATATGCAGTTCAGTAAATGATGTAGTAATTCATGGAATACCATCTTCTAGAGAAATAATAAAAGATGGTGATATTGTTAGTGTAGATTTAGTTGCCTATAAAAATGGATTCAATGGTGACTGTGCAAGAACATATATGGTAGGAAATGTTGATAAAGAAACAAAAAGATTAATTGAAGTAACAACACAAGCTTTCTTTGAAGGAATAAAATATGCTAAAAAAGGTAATAGATTGGGAGATATTTGCCATGCAATAGGGGAATACGTAGAAAAAAATGGATTTTCGGTTGTAAGAGAATTCCAAGGTCATGGAATAGGTAGAGAAATGCATGAAGATCCAGGTATTCCAAACTTTGGAAAAGCAGGAAGAGGAGTAAGACTTGAACCTGGTATGACTCTAGCGATTGAACCTATGGTAATAGCTGGAAAACCAGATATTTTAGAGCTAGATGATGGCTGGGGAATTATATCAGAAGATGGTACAAATGCAGCACATTATGAAAATACAATTTTAATTACAGAAAAAGAACCAAAAATATTGACATTACTATAATTTTGTTATATACTATATAAGCTAATTGTAGATTTTGGTAAACCAATAATCTACCAAAAATATTCGGGAGGGAATAAAATTGGCAAAAGAAGATATTATTGAAGTAGAAGGTACAGTCGTAGAAACTTTACCAAATACAAATTTTAAAGTAGAACTTGAAAATGGACATCAAATACTTGCTCATATTTCAGGAAAACTAAGAATGAATTATATAAAGATTTTACCAGGTGATAAAGTAAAAGTAGAACTTTCTCCATATGATTTAACAAGAGGAAGAATTACTTGGAGAGCAAAATAATTATCTAGTAAATTATATATATGATTAAAAATCATAGGAGGTGTAATAGAAATGAAAGTAAGACCATCAGTAAAACCAATTTGCCCAAAATGCAAAGTAATAAAAAGAAAAGGTGTTATTAGAGTTATATGTGAAAACCCTAAACACAAACAAAGACAAGGATAATTATATACCTTAGTTATTAACACAAATTTGGTAGCGGCTGGGAAAGTATTAAACTTTCTTTATCGGATTTGTGTTTATATATATGTCTATATGAGATTAAAGGCTTCTGTAAACGGGAGAACATTTCCCTTTAAAATCTATATGGACAAACAATAAATAAACAAACAGTAAATAAAATTTGGAGGTGCTAAAATTTATGGCTCGTATATCAGGAGTAGATTTACCTAGAGAAAAAAGAGTTGAGATAGGATTAACATATATTTATGGTATAGGATTAACTACATCTCAAAAACTATTAAAAGATGCTGGAGTTAATCCAGATACTAGAGTAAAAGATTTAACAGAAGACCAAGTACAAGCAATTAGAAAAGCTATAGAATCAAATCATTTAATACTTGAAGGTGATTTAAGAAGAGAAGTTGCTTTAAATATTAAAAGATTAACAGAAATCGGATGCTATAGAGGATTAAGACATAGAAGAGGTTTACCAGTTAGAGGACAAAGAACAAAAACTAATGCTCGTACAAGAAAAGGTCCTAGAAAATTAGTAAGCAAGAGCAAAAAATAATAAAGGGAGGTAAGCTTGGAAATGGCTAAAAATGTAACAAAGAAAACAACAACTAGAAGAAGAGATAGAAAAAACATTGATAAAGGAGCTGCTCATATTCATTCTAGTTTCAATAATACTATAGTTACAATAACAGACGTTAATGGAAACGTTATTTCTTGGGCAAGTGCTGGAGAATTAGGATTCAAAGGTTCTAGAAAGAGCACACCATTCGCAGCAGGTGAAGCTGCAACAACAGCAGCTAAAGTTGCTATGGAACATGGTTTAAAAACAGTAGAAGTATATGTTAAAGGACCAGGTTCAGGACGTGAAGCTGCAATAAGATCACTTCAAACAACAGGTCTAGAAATAAGCAGTATAAAAGACGTAACACCAATACCACACAATGGTTGTAGACCACCAAAAAGAAGAAGAGTATAGTATATATAAAATAAATTTAAATTAAGAAGGAATTTTATTCCTGTACATATAGAAAGAAGAGGTGTAAGAGACAAATGGCAAGATATAAAGATGAACAATGCCGTATATGCCGTAGAGAAGGTCAAAAGCTATTCTTAAAAGGTGCTAGATGTTATTCTGATAAGTGTAGTGTTGCTAGAAGAAACTATGGACCAGGAGATCATGGTCAAAAGAAATCTAAACTTTCTGAATACGGTACACAATTAAGAGAAAAACAAAAAACTAAGTCATTCTATGGAGTTGGAGAAAAACAATTTAGAAAATATTTTGAAATGGCTTCAAACAAAAAAGGAATTACAGGTGAAAACCTATTACAAATATTAGAAAGCAGATTAGATAATGTAGTATATAGATTAGGATTTGGTTCTTCAAGAGCTCAAGCTAGACAACTTGTAAACCATGCACAATTTGATGTAAATGGTAAAAAAGTTGATATACCATCATACTTAGTAAAACCAGGAGATGTTATAACTGTAAGAGAAATCAAAAAAGACAATAAAACTATCAAAGAAAACATTGAAGCTAATGCTGCAAGACCAGTACCAGAATGGTTAGAAAGAAACTTCGAAAATCTAAGTGGTAAAGTTGTAAGATTAGCAACTAGAGAAGAAATAGATTTACCAGTAGAAGAGCATTTAATAGTAGAGCTTTACTCAAAATAATAGATGTTTTTAGAGTATTAAATATTTTAAAGTTGCTACTAATGCAACCCTATTAGGAGGTAAAAGATGATAGAATTTGAAAAACCAAATATTGAATGCTTAGAAATAGATGAAACAAGAAATTATGCTAAATTTGTTTGCGAACCATTAGAAAGAGGTTATGGAGTAACAATAGGAAATTCTTTAAGAAGAATACTATTATCATCATTACCAGGTGCCGCAATAACAAGTATAAAAATAGATGGTGTTTTACATGAATTTTCTACAATACCAAATGTTGTAGAAGATGTTCCAGAACTAATTGTTAACTTAAAAGGTGTTCGTCTAAAAATGGACGGAATAGAAGAAAAAGTAATAAGAATAGATGCTGGAGAGGGTGAAGTAACAGCAGGAGATATTATAACAGATGGTACAGTAGAAGTATTAAATAAAGATTTACATATTGCTACTGTAGCAGAAGGTGGTCATTTAAAAATAGAAATGACTGTAGATAAAGGAAGAGGTTATAATACTGCTGAAAATAATAAAAAACCAAACCAAGATATATCAGTTCTTCCAATAGATTCTATATATACACCAGTTAAAAAAGTTAACTATACAGTAGAAAATACTAGAGTTGGACAAATGGTTGATTATGATAAATTAATAATAGAAGTATGGACAGATGGAAGTTTAAAACCATATGAAGCTTTAAGCTTAGCAGCTAAAGTTATGACTGGACACTTAGAATTATTTATAGACTTATCAGAAACAACTAAAAATACTCAAGTAATGGTAGAAAAAGAAGAATCTAAGAAAGAAAAAGTATTAGAGATGTCAATAGAAGATTTAGAATTATCAGTTCGTTCATTTAACTGTTTAAAAAGAGCTTCTATTGCAACAGTAGAAGATTTAATTAGTAAATCAGAATCAGATATGATGAAAGTAAGAAACTTAGGAAAGAAATCATTAGATGAAGTAACAGAAAAATTACATTCATTAGGATTAGATTTTGCTCCTGAAGAAGACTAGAGAAAGTCCATAATATAGAGAAGAAAGGTGTGAAAAAATTGGCAAGAAATAGAAAGTTAGGAAAAACAACTGCACAAAGAAATGCTATGTTAAGAACACAAGTAACTGATTTATTATTACATGGAAGAATAACAACAACAGAAGCAAGAGCTAAAGAAGTAAAAGCTATAGCTGATAGTATAGTTGCATTAGCAATAAGAGAAAAAGACAATTTCGAAACTGTAGATGTAAAAGTTGTTAGAGCTAAATTAGATAATAATGGAAACAAAGTTACTGAATTAGTAAAAAGCAAAAATGGTAAAGAATATTTAAAAGTTGTTAAGGAAGAAGTAACTGAAAAAAGACAAAAAGACATGCCATCAAGATTAAATGCAAGAAGAGCAATAATGAACAAAATAAACAAAGTTAAAGGTTCAGATGGAAAAAATATAGATTTAACAGCTAAATTATTTGGAGAAATAGCAGAAAAATATACTTCAGCTGGTAATGTTGGAGGATATACAAGAATAGTTAAAGCAGGACCAAGAAAAGGTGATGCTGCAGAGATGGCTATATTAGAATTAATCTAATTTTAATAAAATAAAGAAGACACAGTAATAACTGTGTTTTTTTTATTTTATAAAGAGTATTTTCTAAGAATTAGTAAATAATATTTTTAGGTGATTATATGGAATTATTATTCGAGATTATTAAATTTATTTTTTATACAGCTATTATTATTGCTATTGCTAAATATATTTTAGTTAATTTACTAAGAAATTTTGCTGAAAGTTTGAACTTAAAACCAAAAATTATTGGAAATATTGCAGGGATTGCTACATCAATTCCAGAGTTATTAACAATATCTTTAGCATCTATAACAGGATTAGCATATACTGGAATATATAATGTTATAAGCTCAAATATAATAAACCTAATATTATATATAATTTCCACAATTTATAATAAAAATATAAAAATATTGAGAAATAAAGCTATAAAAATGGATTTAATATTGGTTATTTTCACTATTTTCATACCAATATTTATTATTAATATGAATTTAGAGAAAGATTTATCAATTATACCCATATTTATATTATTATTTATATTATTTTATTTTATAAATCATAGAACGCATAATTATTATTTAAAAAATTACGAGAAGGTAATTGAAAATAATATTTTAGAAGAAGAAAAATATAAAAAGAATAAAACGAATTTAATAATAAAATATAGTATATATATTCTAATTGTAGGAATATTATTATTTTTTGTAGGAAATTTACTTAGTGATACTTTAGAAAAACTATGCAATAAATTTAATATTAAAGAATCTTTTATAGGAATTATTTTAGGATTTGCAACAAGTATACCAGAATTAATTACTTTTTTTGAATCACAGAAATATAATAAAAATTCTAATAATGATTTATTAGGAGTAGTAGAATCTACAAATAATTTATTAACATCAAATATATTAAATTTATTTATAATTCAGAGTATAGGAATACTATTATTAAAAATATTTCAATAATTTTCAAATATAGTAATAAATAGGAATATTTATGAATATACTATTTATAGGAATTATTGGAGATGATTTAAATATGAATGAAGAATATATAAAATATAAGCCGATTATAGAGAAGACTGAAGAAGATAAAGATATTGAATTAATGCAAAGCTTAATAAAAGCAAAAATGGAATTAGAGGCTGCGAATAAAAATTATGAATTTGCTGAAGCAGAACTCATAGACTATTATGTATATCAAATTAAAGCTAGTCAATCAAAAATAGACTATCTACTAAAGAAAATAAAGAAGAAAGGACTAATGCTTGATATTGTAAATGAAACTAACTTAAGATTAGAAAATAGAAATGAAGTAGGATAAGAATATTTGTCCAAAGTATAGCATATTGTATAGAAAGAACTATATTTTATAGGAGGATGTACTTTGGAAACTAATAATTTAATAACAATACTAGCCTGTATATTTTTTATTTTTATAATTGGAAAAATATTTATATTACCATTAAAAAGTATATGTAAATTATCAATAAACTCTATTTTAGGTGGAGTTTTAATATATATTATAAATATAGTTGGGACAATATTTAATTTTCATATAGGGTTGAATTTAATTACTTCCATTTTTATCGGAATATTGGGAATACCAGGTGCTATATTACTTATTATTTTGAAAATTATAGTAAATATATAATTTACATAATCTTAAATCAATGATATAATAAGAAGGCAACCGTAAATAGGGCTTAATTTGAAAAGGAGGTAATGAGCCTATGGACAAAAATCGGAACTCATATGAAGTAGCAGCAATAATTACTAATGGCAGTTTAATGTTCACAGATGAGTATACCGAAATCAGGGGAAATGTTCATATTACTAAAGAATTAACCTTTGATGGCGATGTAACAATCTATGGAGATGTGACTGCGGATACAATTAAAGTTGCTGGTAACATGGATGTAAAGGGAAATCTTGTTGCAAATGTACTGGAAGCAGATGGCGAAGTCTTAGTTGAGAAGTCAGCAAGAATAGCCGATGTATGCAGTGAGTCCTTCTACGTAAAAGAGGATTTTGAAAGTACAGTAGAAATTGAGACCGGCATTTTAATGGTAGGGCGGAATCTGAAGGCATTTGTTGTTTCATTAGGAAACGATGAAAACGAAAAGTTGGAGGATGTATTAGTAGTTGACGGCAAAGTTTGTGTAGAAGAAGCAATATACGTCAATGAAGAAGCTGAATTCATTAGCGAGGAAGAGATACCGTTGTCCGAATAATCAGTACCGAATTAATATCTAGACGAGGGAGATTGGTAAGTTCCAATCTCCCTTTATTTTTGTATTATAAAATTAATTAGTCAGTAGTAGTAGCATCTTTTTTAGTCTTATGAATTGTTCCTCTTGGATGCTGAGGAGGAGCATAGATAGAGTATAACTTAATTGGGGTAGTACCAATATTAATTAGGTTATGCCATTTACCAGCAGGTATTACAAATGCAAAATTATCAAATACTTTTCTTTGGAAATTTAAATTATTTTTGTCATTTCCAATTTGAAGTAATCCTATACCACTTTCAATTCTAATAAACTGATCTACATCAGGATGCATTTCTAAACCGATACTATCACCAGATTCAATACTCATTAATGTGATTTGCAAATGATTACCAGTCCATAATGCAGTACGAAAATTATTATTTTGTAATGTAGCTTCTTCAATGTTAATTAAAAATGGTTCTGGACCATAATCTTGTATATAATTAGGATATATTCTATTGTAGAAGTTATTCATATTTTTATTTCCTTTCTTATTTTTTTATATACTATAGTATATGAAAATTAATATAAAAAGTTAATAAATTAAATAAACTACCCTAGATTAATTGTAATCTAGGGTAGTAAAAGTAAATTAATTATTCAACTGTTACTGATTTTGCTAAGTTTCTAGGCTTATCAACATCTAATCCTTTGAACTTAGAAATATAGTAAGATAATAATTGTAAAGGAATTATAGAAATTATTGGAGCAAGCATTGGATGAACATTAGGAATATGAATAATTTCATTAAATGAATTGTTATTTAATTCTTGATTTGTAACAACTAAAGTTTTAGCTCCACGAGTGATAACCTCTTGAATATTACTTATTGTTTTAGGTGCTAAATTTGGATCAGTTATTATACTAATAACTGTTATATCATTTTCAATTAAGGCAATAGGTCCATGCTTTAATTCACCAGCAGCATAAGCATCTGAATGAATATATGAAATTTCTTTTAGTTTTAAAGATGCTTCTAAGGCTACAGCATAGTCCAAGCCTCTACCAATAAAGAATATATCTTTTTCTTTATAAATTTTATTTGCAAAAGCTTTTATATTATCTATATTTTTTAAAACTTCTTCAGCTTTTTTAGAAATATCTATAAGTTCAGCTTTTAGGTTATTTACTAATTCTTCATCAGCACTACATAATATTTCACTAAAATGTAAAGCTAAGATAGTTAATAAAACTAATTGAGAAGTGTAAGCCTTTGTAGAAGCAACAGCTATTTCCGGACCAGCATGAGTATAAATAGTAAAATCAGCTTCTCTAGTAATAGAACTGCCAATTACATTAGATATTGCTAAAGTTTTGCATCCTTTAGATTTAGATAACTTTAATGCAGCTATAGTATCTGCTGTTTCACCAGATTGACTAATATAGATACATAATGTTTTAGAATCTATTAATGGATTTTTATATCTAAATTCAGAAGCAACTTCTACTTCAACAGGTATCTTACATAATTGTTCAAATAAATTTCTTGTAGCAAGACCAGCATGCATAGCAGTACCACAGGCTACAATATATATTTTATTTATACTACTTAAATATTCTTTTGAAATATCTAAATCATCAAAATAAATTTTTTCTTCATTTAATTTTGCACCAATTGTTTCTCTTATAGCGATAGGTTGTTCATATATTTCTTTTAGCATAAAATCATCATAACCATCTTTTTCTGCAGAAGATGCATTCCATTCTATGCTCTTACAATCTAAATCGATCTCATTTAAATCATTATCATAAAACTTAATATCGGATTTTGAAAGTAGAGCAAATTCCAAATCATTTAATAAATAAAAGTTTTTAGTAAATGAAAGTATAGCAGGTATATCAGAAGAAATAAAGTTTTCATCAATACCTTTTCCTATAACTAAAGGACTATCTTTTCTAACAACAATCATATTTTCTGGAAAATCCTTACATAGAATTTCAATAGCAAAGCTTCCTTTTAAATCGTTACAAGCTCTTTTTACAGAATGTAAAAAAGATAATTTATTTTTTTCATCTTCCATAGAATAATAATAATTAATTAAGTTAGGTATAACTTCAGTATCAGTGTCTGATAAAAATTTAATATTATTATTTTCTAAAAATTTTTTAAGTTCATTATAATTTTCAATAATACCATTGTGAACTACTGCAAAAGTGTTACTATTATCCATATGTGGATGCGAATTTAATTTTGAAGGTTTTCCATGAGTTGCCCATCTTGTATGAGCTATTCCAATTGTACCTTCAAGATTATCTATTCCATCTAAATTATAAAGGTTATTTACTCTTCCTTTATCTTTCATTATAGAGATACCACTTTTTTCCATTGTAGCAATTCCAGCTGAATCATATCCTCTATATTCTAGTCTTAAAAGACCATTAATAAGTATAGGGCTAGCTTTTCTAGTCCCTATATAACCAACTATTCCACACAAATTTCAGTTCCTCCTAAATAATAAAGTTTGAAACTAAAACGGTACTTTAAATAAAGCTTTATTATTAGATTTGTTATAATATTGCTACTATTTTTTGCTAATAATTATTGGGAAAGCATACCACAGAGTCACCCGCCGAAAATTTCGATACTACTCTGACCTCGTCAACAATAAAGATATTGTTCTGGCGCTAGTGTTATTTATGATATAAAGAAACCTCCTTTTAAAAAATATTTTATTTATTAGTACTTTTTTAGTTACTTTTATTATATTACAACATATTAAAAAAAGTAGCAAGTCCTAAAAAAATGAAATTAAAAATTAAAACTATTTATATAAAAATAGTTGAATTTTTTTATGTTTTAATATAAAATTGAAAAAGATTATTTAAGCACGGAGGAACGAATGATAACATTAAAAGATGTAAAGAATAATCCAGAAATTAATGGATTTATCGAAGGAGTACAAAAGCAATTAAATGCATTAGGGTATACGGAACATTCGTATAGGCACATTGGAATAGTATCAGAAAGAGCAGGAAAAATACTTAAATCATTACGGATATGATGAACGAACAGTAGAATTAGCAAAAATAGCTGGCTACTTGCATGATATAGGAAACTGTGTAAATAGAGTAGATCACGCACATTCAGGAGCAATTTTAAGTAATAGTATTCTAAAAGAAATGGGAATGGACATAAAAGAAAGAACTGAAATTGTGATGGCTATAGGAAATCATGATGAAAAAACAGGAACAGCAGTGAATGACATATCTGCAGCATTAATATTAGCAGACAAGTCAGATGTACATAGAGATAGAGTAGTAAATAAAAATTTATCTACATTTGATATACACGATAGAGTAAATTATGCAGTAACTAAAGCTTGTCTTAATATAGATAGTAAAAATAGAAAAGTAATTTTGGATTTGAGTATAGATACTAAGATATGTCCTGTATTAGACTATTTTGAAATATTTATGGATAGAACAATGATGAGTAAATATGCAGCAAAATTTTTAAATGTTTGGTTTGAACTAATAATAAATGATACAAAGCTATTATAAACTAAGGAGGAATAAAAGTGAAAGAAAAGAACAAAGAAAACAAATTAAAAAAGATATTAATAATATTATTAATAGTATTAATATCAATGATATCTTTCATAGGAATATACGTTAAAGATGGAAATAAAATGAAAGATATTATTCCAGAATATCTAATAGGATCAGATTTACAAGGGTATAGAGTATTAAAACTAAAAGTTGATGATTCAACTAAGGAAGTTATAAAAGATGCTGATGGAAATATTATTGAAAGTGCAACAGATGAAGAAATAGAAGAAAATGGTTACACAAAAACAGAAGAAGCAGTAAATGGACAAGAAATATTAAATGAAGAAAATTATTTACTAGCAAGAAAAATAATTTCAAACAGATTAAAAGACTTACAAGTTTCAGACTATAAAGTAAGACAAAATATGGAAGATGGAAGTATTATTATTGAATTAAAAGAAGATACAAATACAGATGATGCAATTTCAAACCTAGTAACAAATGGTAAATTAGAAATGCAAGATAATGATACAAAAGAAGTACTTTTAAGTAATAGTGATATAAAAACAGCTCAAGTACTTTATAATACAACTACAACAGGAACAACAGTATATTTGAGTATTGAATTTAACAAGGATGCTACAAAGAAACTGGAAGAAATATCAAATACTTATGTTTCATCAACAGATTCTGATGGAAATACTACAGAAAAAAAGATAAATTTATTAATAGATGATGAATCAATATTAACAACATCTTTTTCAGCACCTATAATAAATGGGAAATTACAATTATCAATAGGAAGTAGTTCATCAACAAGTGAAACAACTGATGTAGATACTTTAAACAAATATGTAAAACAGGCTCAAAATATGTCTGTAATAATAAAAAATGGAAAAATGCCATTAACATATACTTCAGACAGTAACAAATATATTGAAACACCAATAAATAAAGAGAGTATAAAAGTAACATTAATAGTAGTAGCAGTAATATTAGCTATTATAATGATAGCTCTAATTATTAGATTTAAGGGAAAAGGATTATTAGCAGTACTATCACACGTAGGATTAAATGCGATTTTATTAATAATATTTAGATACACAAATGTTGAAATAGGATTAGGAGGACTAATTGCATTAGGATTCGTTCAACTAATAAATTACATTTTATTAGTTATGATGTTAAAAGAAAATGAAACATCAGATGATACAAAAAAAGCTATAGTTAAATTTGCATATAGAATTATACCAGCATATATTATATCTATAGTATTCACTTTTATGAATTTCTTACCTATTTATAGCTTTGGAATGGTTATATTTTGGGCAATAACTATAATATTTATATATAATATTTTTATAACAAGAAATTTAATAGAGAGTTCAAAAGAAAAATAATATATGAGAGGTGAAAACAACATGAAAAAAAATAGATTAGTTTATGTAATTATAGCTATAATAATAGTAGCTGGAGTTATAAACACATATTTAAATAAATTTACATTTAGCTTAGCTTATGATAGTAGTGTAAGAATGGATGTATATATTGGAAAAGATTATGATACAGAAGAAGTAAGAAATTTAGTAAAAGAAACTGTTGGTACTAATGATGTAATAATTCAAAAAGTAGAAACCTTTAATGATATGGTTGCAATAACAGCAAGAGAATTATCAGAAGAACAAAAAAAGAATATTATAGATAAAATAAATGAAAAATACGAAACAGAGATAACTCTAGATGAAGTATCAGTAACTAATATTCCACATTATGATGGAACAGATTTATTAAATAGATATGTGCTTCCAATGGTAATATCAGCAATAGTAATACTTATATATATAGCAATAAGATACAATAAATTAGGCATAGTAAAAATGCCTATAAGAACAATTTTATGGTCTATAATAGTAGAATTATTATATGTAAGTATAATTTCTTTAGCTAGAATACCAGTAAGTTTCTATACAATTCCTTTAGGAATTGTAATAGAAATAATAGTATTAATTGCATTAGTAAATGTTTTTGAAAAAGAACTAGAAGATAAAAAAGCTGAAGAAAAGAAAGTAAGTAAAGAGGTAGAAGAATAATAAATAAAAAGGATTATCATTTTGATAATCCTTTTTTTATAAATTTATTTTTGTATTATTATTTTTAATAATAGTATCTATACCGCTTGCAAAAGATTTATTATCTAAAAATCTATTTAAATTCTTTACAGTAATTCCAGTATCATTGCTAATAGCAGAAACATTAGTTGTAATATCTTCTGATATAGAATTATTAATTATATAATTTTTTAAAGTATTCATTTCAATATTATCCTTTGTAGAACAAGAAGGACAAGTAGAATTATCTGTTGCAAAAAAACATCCACAACGCTCACATTTATTAAAATTCATATTGATAGACCTCCTCAAATTTGATGTTTACATTCTATCATAAAAATTGACAAAATAAAATATAAAACTTAAAAATATAACAAAAATTTTTTATTAAAATTTACTAAATATCTATTGACAAACTATATTAAAAAATAGTATAATAAATTTCGTCGAAAGACAAAAGCCAGTTTTAATATATGCAGATGTGGCGGAACTGGCAGACGCACAGGACTTAAAATCCTGCGGTTGAATAAACCGTGCCGGTTCGATTCCGGCCATCTGCACCAAAACTCAGAGTAGAAATACTTTGAGTTTTTTTATTTAATGTTTTTTTTATAAACTATTGATTTAAAAAAATAAAAATATGTATATAATAAGATAATATGTAAAAG
Source organism: uncultured Clostridia bacterium (assembly GCA_963557785.1). GTDB lineage: Bacteria > Bacillota > Clostridia > TANB77 > CAG-508 > Merdicola. The sequence continues at coordinate 55,075 of CAUWBF010000006.1, forward strand.
GAAAATATCTTAAATATTGAATATAATTTAGTAATAGTGTAGTTAATAATGAAGTTATAAAAATAATAGAAAAAACGACAAAAAAACTTGAAATATAAATTCGATTGTAGTATTATTTTTAAAGGTGAGAAAAAGATGAACTTAAAAACCTCAATATATATAGGAATAGGAAAACCAACAACAGCAATCCAATTGCTATTATTTGAGTTTAATAAATTAGAAGAGATTAGATAATATTTATTATTTAATCTCTTTTATTTTATATATAAATGCTCATCTAAAAAATAAAGAAAGGATGTTTTGAAAATGGAAGAAAAAACTATGACTTTAGATGTTAACGAAAAACCACAAATATGGAAGTGGATTATTTTATCATTACAACACGTTTTTGCAATGTTTGGAGCAACTATATTAGTTCCAATATTAGTAAATAGTAGTGCAGGAGCAGAAGTATTAACGATACCTGTTGCATTAGTATCTTCGGGTATAGGAACACTAATTTACATATTATGCACAAAAGGAAAATCACCAGTATATTTAGGCAGTTCATTTGCATTTATAGCACCACTAGTAGCAGCCTTTATAAAAGGAGGAACATCAGGAGCGCTAACAGGTATAGCGGTAGTAGGAATTATATATGTATTAGTTGCTATTATAATTAGATTTGCAGGTAAAGAATGGATTAATAAACTTTTACCACCAGTTGTAATAGGACCTATGATAATGATAATAGGATTAGGTTTGGCACCAACAGCAATTTCTGAAATAGGGATATCAGCAGGAATGGCTATAGAATGGAAAAGTTTAATTGTAGCTATAGTATCATTCTTAGTTACAGCAATTATAATGACAAGAAGTAAAGGATTTTTAAGTGTAATACCATTTCTTGTAGGAATGATATCAGGATATATTGTAGCAGTTTGTTTAGGAATGATAGACTTTACACCAGTTTTAGAAGCTTCTTTCTTTAGTATGCCAAAATTTACAATTATGTTTAAAGATTATGCACCAAATTTTGGAGCAGTTCTTACAATAGCACCAATAGCATTAGTAACTATGGCAGAACATATAGGAGATCATACATCATTAAGTCAAATAATAGGAAAGAATTTACTTAAAGATCCGGGATTAGATAGAACTTTGTTAGGAGATGGTTTAGCTACATTATTTGCTGGATTAATAGGAGGACCTGCAAATACAACTTATGGAGAAAATACTGCAGTAGTTGGAATGACTAAAGTAGCATCAGTTTGGGTTATAGGGTTAGCAGCAATTTTTGCTATAGGATTAGGATTTTTAGGAAAATTTACCGCACTAGTATCAACCATCCCAAATGCTGTATTAGGAGGAGTAGCACTTCTTTTATATGGATTTATAGCTGTAAATGGTTTAAAAGTATTAATACAAAATCAAATAGATTTTAATAAACCTAAAAATGTTGTTGTAGCATCAAGTATGCTAGTTTTAGGATTAGGTGGAGCAGCAATATCTGTTGTAAGTGGAGATTTGTCTTTAACAATTTCAGGAATGAGTTTAGCAGCAATAATTGGTATAATATTAAATTTGATTTTGAAAGATAATAAAAAAGAAGAAAAAATAAATAAAAATGCAGAAATTGAAAGCAAAGAAGGAGAAGAAAAAACGGATATGAAAAAGATAGACAATCAAGTAGTTCTAGAACATCCAATAGTTGAACACAAATTATCAATTTTAAGAGATAAAAAAACAGGAACAAAAGAATTTAGAGAAATCATAGGAGAGCTTTCTATGCTATTATGTTATGAAGCATTAAAAGATGTACATTTAGAAGACGTAAAAATAGAAACACCTATTACTAAAATGAAAGCTAAGAGATTAGATGAAAATAAATTTGTATTTTTACCTATATTACGTGCTGGAACAGGTATGATAGATGGAGTATTAAAAGTAGTACCAAATGCAAAAATAGGACATATAGGAATGTACAGAGATGAAGAAACTTTTAAGCCACATAATTATTACTATAAAGTACCAAGTGGTATTGAAAATAAAGAAGTTATAATAATAGATCCAATGCTTGCAACAGGAGGCTCTATAATGGATACAATTTCACATTTAAAAGAGCAAAATGTAAAAAAAATAAAGGTACTATGTATAATTGCTGCACCAGAAGGATTAGCAAAAGTACATGAGAAATATCCAGATGTAAAAATTTATTGTACTGCAGTTGATGAAAAACTAAATGAAAAAGCATATATTGTTCCAGGATTAGGAGATGCAGGCGACAGAATATTCGGAACTAAATAGTAAATTGAAATTTTATGTAAAATATGATATAATATAAAGTATACTCTGAGGTAAATATGAATCTCGCTAATACAGGAGAACAGATTTCATCAGGTAAATAATTTTTGGAGGTTCACGATATGAGCAGAATGGCATTTATTAGGAAGATTTTTAGAGGAAAGGAGAATGAGTCAGCTAATCGGTTACAGACCAATAATGAAGTAGCTCAGGAAAAGAAACCGTTCGATTATGGAATGCTTTCCGTGGCAATTGGATTATCCAGCAATGACTATGGTTGGAGTGAGCCGGTAGAGCTACCTAAGCATTATATCTTAAGAGACATTGATGCTTACAAAGAAAAGGTAACTGTTATGGGACTGGTATCAGCTTGGAGAGGAACTGGTCACAGCGAATGGGAATTCCTGTTAGCAGGTATCTTTATCAGTAATCTGCTGGAAGCATGGGGGGAAGGAAAGAAGGAAGTAGATATTACAACTCTGTTTGATAGAGATCTACTTGCAACTAATAACCGAGTGTTTACAAAAGAGCAGGTAAAAGAGCATATCATTAAGGTATTTACAATCGAAGATGAAGATACTGACAACATCTACTTAAGACTAAATGTAGCAGCATAGCGAAAAATTTCATATCGTTAAAAAATTTCTTTATCTATTTGAAATTTTTTACTCTCACACAAAATATGTGTGAGAGTTTTTTTAGTATTTTTTATTGACAATATATTTTAGAATGATATACTAAATATACATTTATCGGAGGAAATAATATGGAAAAAGAAATGATATCATCTGGTAAAATGACATTTAAATTTATATGGCATTTTATATTATATAGTTTAATTTTATCTATAATTACAGGATTCATATATTCATTAATATATAGTAAAATTAGTAATATAATTATTATGAATATAATAATGCTAATTTTATCCGGAATATCAATTTTTATTGCAACTAAACTATCAATAAAAGATATATTTTCAGATAAGCAAATAAAAGAAAATGATATAAAAAAATATAAGAGAAATGTAATTATATTTTTTATAATATGTATACTATTAACACTATTTTATTATGCACTAGTATATTCTATTACAGCAGTAAGAATAGATCAAATAGCTTCTACATTAGTAATAGCTGACAATCAAGACATTACAAGTGCAATAGATAAAATAAAGAATATGCAGTTAGTAATAACTTGTGCATCAGGAGTTATAAAAAGTTTTATATATATTGGAATGATGAAATATCAAGATAAATATATAAATAAAAAAGACTAGAAAAGTAAATAATATGAAAAGGAGAATACAAAATGAAAATTTATGATAAAGAAGTATATAACAGACAAGAGGAAATTAGAAATGTAATAATAATTATTATATCTTTTTTAGTTGGTTTTTTTGTAGGGTATATGGCAAATACAATAACTCACACAGAGAATAATACAGTAAATATAATTAATAATTTAGCTGCTGATAATAATACAGTAAATCAAATAGAAGAAAATGATTTAGATATATAGAAAACCAAGTAAAGATATTGCAAAATATCTTTATTTGTGATATTATATTGTACATAATATTCGCCAAGGAAAAAGCAAAGTATATAATTTATAAAATATTTTAAAGAGAGATAGGTAATAGCTGAGAGCCTGTTAAATATTAAATTATAGAAATTTCACTTTTTAGGTTTATCTTTGAAATATATAGTAGAGGATAACGGTTGCTACGTTAAAGCTATAATGAGATTAATGAAAATTAATGAAATTAGGTGGTACCACGGAAATTAAAATCCATTTCGTCCTAAATATAGGATGAATGGATTTTTTTGATTTTATATAAAAATGGAGAGGAGAAAGTAAGGATGAGAGAACAAATTAATAAAATTAAAGAAAACTCAATTCAAGAAATTAATAATTGTACAGATTTAAAAAGTTTAAACGACTTAAGAGTAAAATACTTAGGAAAAAAAGGAGAACTTACAGCAGTATTAAGAGGAATGGGTGCACTTTCAGCAGAAGAAAGACCACTAATAGGAAGCTTAGTAAATACTGTAAGAGATGAGCTTGAAAGTTTAATACAAGAAAAAGAAAATTTATTAAGAGAAGAAGAATTAAATGAAAAATTAAAATCAGAAGTTATAGATGTAACACTTCCATCTACAAAGGTTAAAAGAGGAAGTAAACATCCAATAAATAGAATTATAGAAGAATTAGAAGACTTATTTGTTTCAATGGGATATGATGTAGTATCAGGTCCAGAATTAGAAACAGATGAATATTGTTTTGAAAGACTAAATCTTCCTAAGGGACATCCCGCAAGAGATATGCAAGACAGCTTCTATATAACAAATGAATATTTACTAAGAACTCAAACTTCAGCAGTTCAAGCAAGAACAATGATGGCTAATAAAGAAAAGACACCAATAAGAATAGTTTGTCCAGGAAAAACATATAGAAGAGATGATGACGCAACACATTCACATCAATTTGGTCAAATAGAAGGTTTAGTAATAGATAAAAATATATCTCTTGCAGATTTAAAAGGAACTCTAGAAATATTTGTTAAAAAAATGCTTGGAGATAATTTAAGTTTAAGATTTAGACCAAGTTATTTCCCATTCACAGAACCATCTTATGAAGTAGATGTAAGCTGCTTTAAATGTGGTGGAAAAGGATGTAATCTATGTAAACAAACAGGTTGGATAGAAATATTAGGAGCAGGAATAGTTCATCCAAATGTTTTAAAAATGAACGGATATGATCCAGAAAAATATAGTGGATTTGCATTTGGTACAGGACTAGATAGACTTGCAATGTTTAAATATGGAATAACAGATATACGTTTACTTTATACTAATGATGTTAGATTCTTAAAACAATTTGATAGAAAGGATGAAGAAAATGAAATTAAGTACTAATTTTGTAAAAGATTATATAGATATAGATGTTGATGTAAAAACATTAGCAGAAGAGATGACTAGAGTAGGAAATGAATATGATTCTGCTGAAAAATTAATAAATGCTACAAAATTAATTATAGGTGAAGTTAAAGAGTGTGTAGAACATCCAGATTCAGATCACCTACATGTATGTAAAGTAGATATTGGAAATGAAGTATTAAATATAGTATGTGGTGCTCCAAATGTAAGAGTTGGTTTAAAAGTAATAGTTGCACAAGTAGGGGCAGAACTTCCAGGGGACTTTAAAATAAAAAAAGGAAGAATACGTGGAGTAGACTCAGAAGGAATGATGTGTTCAATAGCAGAATTAGGATTAGAAAGTAAATTTTTAAGCTCAGCTGATAAAGATGGAATACATGAATTACCTTCAGATGCACCAGTTGGAGGAGACCCTATAAAATTTATGCAAATGGATGATGAAGTTATAGATTTTGACTTAACAGCAAATAGAGGAGATTTGTTAAGTATTTTAGGTATGGCTTATGAAATTGGAGCAATTTATGATAAAAAAGTAAAAGATATAGATTTAAGTCATAAAGAAAATAAAGAAGATATAAATAATTCTTTTAAAGTTAATATAAATACTAATAACTGTAGTATATTCTTAGCAAAAAAAGTAGAAAATGTTACAATAAAAGAAAGCCCAGCATTTATAAAAAATAGACTTATATCTTCAGGTATAAGACCAATAAATAATGTTGTAGATATTAGTAATTATGTAATGCTAGAAGTAGGGCAACCACTACACTTCTACGATTATGATAGATTAAATAACTGCTTAGAAGTAAGAATGGCAAAAGAAGGAGAAAAATTAACAACATTAGATAATATAGAAAGGGAACTATCAGATCAAGATATAGTAATGTCAGATGGCAATAGAGCCATTGGATTAGCTGGAGTTATGGGTGGACTTGATACAGAAATAGAAGAAACAACAAAAAATATTATAATAGAATCTGCAATATTTGATCCGATAAAAGTAAGATATACTTCTAAAAAAATATTAAGAAGTGAAGCAAGTACAAGATTTGAAAAAGGATTAGATCCAAATAGAACATATATGGCAATAGAAAGAGCATGTAATTTACTTGAAAAATATGCTGATGCAACAATAATAAGTGGTATAGTAAAATATGATAACACAGAAAAAGAAAATAAAATAATTGATGTAACTTTTGAAAATATAAATAGAATATTAGGAATAGATGTACCACAAAAAGAAGTTGAAAATGTGTTTAGAAGATTAGGATTTACATCTGAAACTAAAGGAGATGTAATTTCAGTATCAGTTCCTAGAAGAAGATTAGATATAAATATTAAGGAAGACCTAATAGAAGAAGTTGGACGTATATATGGAGTGGATAATATTCAAGGACGATTACCAGTAATACCAGTAAAGCCAGGTCATTATAACAAAACAATGAGAGAAATAAGAAATAAAATGATAAGCTTAGGTTTAAATGAAACACTATCATATATATTAGTAAATGATAAAGAAGCAAAACAATATACAAATGATGATGTAGAAGCGTTAAGATTATTAGATCCAATGACTGAAGATAGAAATACATTGAGATATAGTATGGTTCCATCATTATTTAAAATATATGAATATAATGTAGCTCATAATGTAAAAGATGTTTCTATATTTGAAATAGGTAAAGGATTCCACAAAAAAGATGAAGTGTATTCAGAAGAGAATAAATTAGCTTGTTTAATGACAGGAGAATATTATTTAGGATTAAATAATAAGGCACAAGTAGACTTCTATATAATAAAAGGAATAGTAGAAGAATTACTAGACTATTTAGGTTTTGGAGGAAGATATAGTTTTGTTGTAACAGACGATTTACCAAAAGAATTCCATCCAGGACAAAGTGCAAAGATATCTATAAACAATGATATTGTTGGAATAGTAGGAAAAGTACATCCTTCAAAAACAAAAGAAAATGTATTTGTTTTTGAAATTAATTTAGATAAGATATTAGCAAAAAAAGCTGAAAAAATGAAATATAAAGAAATATCTAAATTCCCAACAGTAAATAAAGATTTAGCAATTGTTGTAGACAAAAATATACAATCACAAGAAATACAAACTTTAATAAAAAAATCAGCAGGTTCTTTATTATCAGAGATACAAGTATTTGATGTATATAGTGGAGAAAGTATTGGAGAAAATAAAGTAAGTATTGCATATTCATTAACATTTATGGCAAAAGATAAAACATTAACAGATGAAGAAATAAATCCAATTTTAGATAAAATCGTAATAGACCTAGGTAAGAAGATAGGAGCTGAATTAAGGAAATAAATCCAAAATTTAGTGCTTGAAAAAACTTAGTCTTTATGTTATAACAATTGTAGTAAATTTTATAATTATAGGAGGATTTACAAATGTCAAGAAAAAACGGAAAATCAGGAATATTAGTAAAAATAATGGCTGGAATATTAGCAGCATTAATGGTATTAAGCGTAGGTTTTACATTAATATATTGCTTAATTGGAATGTAATAAATTATAAATAGAGGTATATAAATGGTAGAAGGACTTATAGAAAACATAAATAATGTTGTAAATACTTATATAAACAGTCTATATCAGAATCCTATAAGACTAATTACACTAATACTTGATATTGCAATTGTAATATTTTTAGCATCTAAAATGGTAAAAATAGTAAAACATACAAGGGCTTGGCAATTAGTTAAAGGAATAGCTTTACTAATACTTGCAACTTGGATAAGTGGTTTATTACAATTTAATATTTTACATTATATTTTAAGTGCAATCATGAGTTGGGGAGTTTTAGCACTAATAGTAATTTTCCAACCAGAAATAAGAAGAGTATTAGAACAATTAGGAACTAATAAATTTACAAGCTTTTTTGGAATGGATAAAGATATAGAAACAAGGACAAAAGAAGATGTGTATAAAATAGTTATAGCAGCAACAGAAATGTCGAAACAAAAAATTGGTGCATTAATTGTTATAGAAAGAGATATAGAAATTAAAGATATAGTAAATACAGGAATACTTATGGATGCAGAAGTATCTCCGCAATTACTTACAAATATATTTGTGCCAAATACACCATTACATGATGGAGCCGTAGTAATTAGTAATAATAAAATAGCAGCGGCAGCATGTATGTTACCGTTAGCAAATGATAATGATATTGCAAGAGAACTAGGAACAAGACATAGAGCAGGTATTGGAATATCAAAAGAATCTGATGCAATTGCAGTAATAGTATCAGAAGAAACAGGAAAAATTTCAGTAGCTAAGGATGGCACGTTAATAGCTGATGTTAGAGAGGACGTTTTAAAGAAAATATTAATAAATAACATAGTTACAAAAAGATTTGGTGATACTAAAAAGAAGAAACCAAGAGATGTAGTATTAACTTTAAAAAGAAACAAAAATGTAAATCAAAAACAAGAAGAGAAATAAAATATACTTTTAAATACTTTTTATTTGCATTTTTTATATAACTATGTTACAATAACCAAAGTTGATATAGAGTAGAAATCGAAACTTGAGGAGGAAACATAAATGCAAATAGTAAAATATGTTTTAATAGGAATTTATTTATTAAACTGTCTAGCGCTAATCATTATAGCTATGATGCAATCAAAAGAAGATACAGGTGCATCAGGTGCAATAACAGGTTCATCTACAAATAATTTTTATGAAAAAAATAAAGGTAGAACAAAAGAAGGAAGAACTAAGAGATGGACTATAATATTAGGAATAACTTTTGTTATTTTAACAATTGCTTTAGGAATAATATATGTTATGTAATATAAATAATAAATTATGTAAAAGGGACAGTGCTATAAAACTGTTCCTTTTTGTGATATGGGAGAAAAAATGGAAGAGAAGAAAAAAGTAATTTTAGAATTTATGAATGATAAATCATATGTACCAATGAAGTCAAAAGAAATGGCTTCAATATTAATGGTGCCGAAAAATAAATATACAGAATTTAAAAATGTACTAAATGAATTAGAAGCGGATTTTAAAATTAAGAAAAATAGAAAGAATCAATATAGAATAATTGAAGGTAATTATATAGAAGGCGTATTTAGAGGACATGAAAAAGGATATGGATTTGTAACTCCAACAAATGAAGGTATAGAAGATATATATATTAAAAAAGGAAATACAAAAAATGCACTTAATGGAGATAAAGTATTAGTAGAATTAGTAAAAGAAAAAGAAGGAAATTTTAATCAAGAGGGAATTATAGTAAAAGTACTAAAACACGAAAAAGACGAATTGGTTGGAATATTTCAAAATAATAAAAATTTTGGATTTGTTGTACCAGATGATAAAAAATTTGGTTCAGATATATTTATATCTAAAAAGAATTTTGGAAAGGCAAGAAATAATCATAAAGTTTTAGTAAAAATCATAAAATATCCAGAGGGAAAGAAAAAAGCAGAAGGAAAAATTATAGAAGTAATTGGAAATGTAAACGAAGCTGGAGTAGATATGTTATCTCTAATAAAAGAGAATAATTTGCCTTACAGATTTCCAGAACCAGTAGTAGAAGAAGCTAAAAAGATAGGCACAACTATAGATAATGCAGATATAAAAAATAGAAAAGATTTAAGAGATATGAATATTTTTACAATAGATGGAGAAACAGCAAAAGATTTAGATGACGCAATTTGGGTAGGAAAAAATGAAAATGGAAATTATCTTTTAGATGTGCATATTGCAGATGTTAGTTACTATGTAAAAGAAGATAGCCTATTAGATAAAGAAGCTCTACTTAGAGGAACAAGTATTTATATGCTAGATAGAGTTATACCAATGTTACCAAGAGAATTATCTAATGGAATATGTAGTTTAAATGCAGGAGAAGACAGATTTACATTATCAGTATTAATGGAAATAGATAAAAAAGGAAATGTAATAGCTTCTGATGTATATAAAGCAGTTATAAATGTAAAAGAGAGAATGTCTTATACAAATGTACAGAAAATATTAGATGGAGAGGATAAGGAAGTTTTAGAAAGATATAAAGATTATATTAAAGACTTTAAATTAATGGAGGAATTAGCTTTAGTATTAAAACAAAGAAGAACAGAAAAAGGGTACTTAAATTTAGATATTCCTGAAAGTAAAATTACTTTAGATGAAAATGGATATGCAATAGATGTTGGAAAATACGAAACAACATTTGCAAATGAAATAATAGAACAATTTATGCTTACAGCAAATGAAACTATAGCAGAAAAATTTTATTGGCTAGAAGCACCATTTATATACAGAGTACATGAAGATCCAGATATAGATAAGATTCAAGAATTAAATAAATTAATATATAATTTTGGATATAAAATAAAAGTAAAAGAAGATAAGATATATCCTAAAGAATTTTCTAAAATATTAGATGATATAAAGGGAAAAGAGGAAGAAAAAATCATATCAAACTTTATATTAAGAACATTAAAGGTAGCTAGATATGAAGCAGAAAATAAAGGACATTTTGGAATTGCAAGTAACTATTATTGTCATTTCACATCACCTATAAGAAGATATCCAGATTTGTTTATTCATAGGATTATTAGTAAATATTTATATAATAAATATGATATAGGAGAAGCAAAAAAAGAAAAATATTTTAGAGAAGCAGAAGAATATGCAAAACAATCTTCTGAAAGAGAAAAAATTGCAACAAAAGTTGAAAGAGAGAGTATAGATATTAAAAAAGCTGAGTATATGGAAAAGAAAATAGGAGAGGAATACGAAGGAATTGTATCTAATATAACTTCTTTTGGTATGTTTGTAGAATTAGAAAATACAGTAGAAGGATTAATTAGATTTAATGATTTAGGAGATGAATATTTTATTTATGATGAAAATCATAAATCTTTAATAGGAGAAAATACTAAAAAAGTATATAAAATAGGTGATAAGGTTAATATAAGAGTAAAGGCTGCAAGTAAAGAACTTAGAACAGTTGATTTCGAAATTATAGATAAAGAGGAGGAATAGTTATTTATGAAAAAAACATTAGATCCAGGAACTAGTTTGGCTCCAGTACCAGTTGTAATGGTAACTTGTGGGAGTATGGAAGATAGCAATATAACTACAATAGCATGGACAGGAGTAATAAATTCTGAGCCGCCAATGGTTTATGTATCTATAAGAGATTCTAGAAAATCATATGAGATAATAGAAAAGACAAGAGAATTTGTTATAAATATACCAGATAAAAATTTAGTATGGGAGACAGATTTTTGTGGTACTAAATCTGGAAAAAACATTGATAAATTTAAAGAAACAAAATTAACAAAAATAAAAGCACAAAATATTGATGTGCCACTAATAAAAGAATGTCCAATTAATTTAGAATGTAAAGTAACAGAAATAAAAAAATTAGGAAGTCACGATATGTTTATTGCAGAAGTAATTGCAGTAAATTGTGATGAAGAATTTATTTTAGAAAATGGAAAAATAGATTTTAAAAATGCAAATTTATTAACATATGCAGGAAATAAATATCTGGCTCAAAATGTAGAAGTAGGAGAAAGAGGAATTTGTTTAAAATAAATTTTATCTAATATTTACAATAATATTAGTTCCAACAAATGCTAGTAAAGAAAATAAAAGCAAAACAATACCACCTAAAGTATTGTTTTGTTTTTTTATTTCAAAAATACTATAACTTACTGTTCTAGTAAATACAATTAAAGATATAACAAAAAAGAATATAGACATAGTACTAACCTCCGTAAAAATTTTATGTTTTTAGCAATATATTGCTAGAGTCAAGCTTAGTAGAAACATTTACTTTAAAAAATGAATTTTCAAAATTTTTATTCCAATTATAATTATTCCAATCTGCAGTTGTTAAAAATTTAGGAATAGCATACTTTCCAAATCCTGAAATATCTGTACCATATTCCATAGAAATTTTATATAGGTATTCATAAAGGATATTTTCGATATAACTATTAAGAGCATATTCTAATTCAGTTAAAATATTATTATCTATATAATCATTATTTTTATCCATAGATAATATTTTAGCATTTAAATATACTTCGGTAGAAATATATGGACTACCGTTTACAAATTTAACAGTATTTTTAGTATTATTTTGTTTGCTTAAACTAAAATCTATGGTAGATTCTTTATCAAAAGGGTTTAAGATTGTTAATTCACAATTTTCAAATTCATTTATAGTCATTAAATACGCAATTGTTTCTATTGCAGTAAGTTCGCCAATTAGTTTATCATTTTTAAAAACAGCAATTCCTACATCTTCCATACCAGTATGTTTACTATTAATTGGTGACTGTCCAGCTTTAAAAGTACTATCTTTTAAGTAATTGTCATCATAAATGTTATTTAATTCTGTTTCGGGAATATTAATAGAACTTAGTATTGCTGTCGGTTCAACAAAATTATTATTTAAATTACAAAAAAACTTTACAATACTTATATCGTGTGTATATCCGGTATATTTACCAGAAGTAGGTGATACATTATAATATTTAGAAACTAATTTTTCATAAACAGATTCTGAATTATTAAGATAGTATTCTGCATTACATTTAGAAATTACAATATTAGTATCATGTCTAATTTGAGCATCATTTATAAAAGTATAAACATATTTAGATAATCCTTCATACGCTAATTCCTCAGAAAATATAATGCTTTGACAATGAGACAGATTTAACTGTTTACTACCAATATATCCATTTAATAATTGTATTCCAGAATTAATAGAAGCACATTCAATAGATGTAGTTAGTACACTAGAAGAGGATTTATTACCATCTGAAGAGCTATCGGATTCTTCAGAACTGGAAGAACTAGAAGAGCTAGAAGAGTTAGCTGTAGGTGATAAAGTTTGAAAAGTTATTTTTAGATTATTATTACTACCTTTGTCTAACCCAATAGCAACTACATAAGCAAAGCTATCTATATTTTGTGTGTTTTTAAGAAAACTCAAAAATAAGAGCAATATGATAATTAATAATATAATAGAAATTAATTTTTTAAATAATTCACTCATTTTTAATCTCCTTTAAGTGATTTAAATCTTGGTGTTTTCTTTTTAAATATGCGAGTCCTAATATAGAGAAACTATATATAAATACTATACATACTTGAAATGTTCTATATAATTTAGATGAAACAAATATAATTTCAGAAAAATTTTTAGGTAATAGAGCAAATATAAATATTAGATTAGTTACGATACCTGATAATGCAGTAGAATCTTTTAAATTTAGCAATTTTTGCACAATTAATATAATTATCATAGAAAATACGCATAAGAAGCTTATAATAGACAAAATCCATATAAGTATAAAAAGAGATTCTGGATTCTGAAAGAACTTTCCAAATTGAATTGAACGTACTAGAAGATACATTGGAGAAAGTTCATTAACGTATAGTAAGAAGTTTAGTCCCAAAAGTAAAATAAAAATTACTAAAAATAAAATAGAACTAAGAATAGAGTAAGAAATTATAGTAATTTTATTTAATGAATTGGGATCACGTAACATAGGTGCAATAAAAAATATTATGCAGATACCAGAAAAAGCATATAAATTACCAATACCTTCTATAAAAGTAGCTTCTATACCATTTCCTAATAAAGGAAACATTTTTGAAATATCAATATTAGGAATAACTGAAACTGCTAAAATAATCAAACTTATAATCATTAAAAATGTAATTAATGTATTACATTTTATAATAGAGCTTTTTCCAAATTTATTAGCTATAAAAACTATAGAGAGCAATATAAATAATATAATCTTTAAATCTATATAATGAAAATAGGAAGTATGAATTCCTTCTGTAAAGTTTCTTAGCATAATACTAGTTATAATAAAATAAAATATTATAAATAGTATTCCGGAAATATTTTTTAAAATATTTCCTCCTAGGTATTTAGATATATCTATAATATCCTGACCTCGGAAATACTTATACCATTTCATAAATAGACATAAAAATGCAAGAACAATAACAGAGAGATATATAATATTTAATATAGAAGCAGTACCACAAATATTAAAAATAGATTGTGGTAAATATAAGATAGAATGATTTAATATACCAATACATATCAAAAAAATACCTTCAATAGTGCCAACTTTAGAGTAATTCATAAAATAATCCTTTCTTATTTGTTATATTTCCAAGCCATACTTATATGTTTTTGTTTTTTCTCTCGTTTTACATTTAAGAAATCTTTTCTAAATTCTCTTTTCCATGGTGCTTCAAGAAAAATCTTATTTCCTTTCATATTAGTAACAGGTGAAAAAGGAACAAAATATGGAACACCAAATGAATATAAAGATGTTATAGAAAGTAAATAATAAAATAATCCTATACCTATTCCTAAAAAACCAAGCAAGGCTCCTAGAATAGTAAATATAAACTGGACTATTCTACAATGAAAACTTAAAGAAAAGTCAGGTATTGTAAAAGAGGCTATACCAGTTACTGCAATAATTATAATTAAAATAGGACTTACTATTTTAGCTTCAACAGCTGATTGACCAATAAGCAGAGCACCGACAATTCCAATAGTAGATCCAATAGCTGAAGGTACTCTAAGACCTGCTTCACGTATTAATTCAAAAGATAAACTCATTACCAAGACTTCAAGTAAAATAGGAAATGGAATTTCATTTCTGGCAGATACTATAGAAAATAATAATTCTGCTGGTAATGTATCAATATGAAATGTAGTAATTGCAAGGTATAGACCTGGTAGTAATAAGGTTATAATATAAGATAAAATACGTAAAAACTTAAGAAAATTAGAAAATTGATATTTTAAGTTTGTATCTTCTGGTGAAGCAAGAAAGTCCAAAAAAACACCAGGCATTACAAGTACATAGGGACTACCATTAACAATAACAGCAACACGACCGTCTAAAATATAGTTTGTTGTTTTATCAGGTCGTTCAGTAGCTATCATTTGTGGAAAAGTAGAATTAGAATTATCATCTATTAATTGTTCTAATTGTCCAGATGAAATTAAGTAATCTATATCTAAATTATTTAATCTATATTTTACTTCAGCAACTAAATCATTACTTGCAATATTTTTCATATAACAAACAGCACAAGATGTTTGACTTAATTTGCCAACTTTTATACTTTCTATAACTAAATTTTCATTATTAACTAATCTTCTAATTAAAGAGGTATTTGTACGAATTACTTCAGTAAAAGCTTCTTGTGCTCCTCTAATTACTAATTCATTTTGAGGACTATCAATACTTCTTTGTTTAAAACCTTTAACGTCGATATTAAATGCTTTATCAATGGTATTAACAAATAGAGCACAGTTTCCAGAATTAATTCCAGATATAATATTTGAAAAACTATCTTCAACTGTTACCGAATTTTGAGGAAGAAGAGTTAAATTGATTAAATCTAGTAAGTTTTCGTTTGATTTTTTCTTAATCTTAAATTTTTTTGATTTATCCTCAAAAACTATTGGAGTATTATCTTTTTTTATATTAGATAGATTTCTAATCATTAAAGGCTCTAATATATTTGAATTAATGGTATCAGCGTTTACCATACCATCAATATATATAATAAAAGCTGAAAACTTTTGATCAAAGGCAACTAAATCAAAATTTTTTATAATGATATCGCTGTTAATTAAAGTATTATATTTTACTTCTAAAAACTCTAAATTTTTTTTAAAATCAGAGTTTATATTTATATTATCAATATTTACATTATTATCCTGTTCATCTAAATCTTCAATAAATGTATTATTAGCTTTACTTTGTTCTTCTTGTGTTTCAGGTAATATAAAGTTGTATTGATGAGAATTATCTTGATACATAAATATATTGGAAAATACTTTACTTAGATTATTTTCTTTAATATTCATAATATTTCCTTTCGAAACTAAATTAGGTTTTTATTAGTAATTACCAAAATATATAGAAAATATGTATAAAAAATGCTATAATAAATTTAAATAAATTTTGGGAGAAGCAAATGAAAAAGTATAAAAAAAGAAGAAATATTGATTTCCTAAGTATTCTAATTAATCTTATAATTATAGCTATAATTGCAGGTTTAGCAATATTTTTATATTATTGTATGAGTAATGATATAGAAATAAAAATAGCAGAATTTTCAGATGATTTTGAAATAACTAAAATAGGAACTTTAGAAAGTACAACTAACATTGAAATGGCCGATGTACAAAATCCATTATATTCAGCAGAAATATCAAATCAAACTCCAGAAGAAACAGAAAAAATAGGATATTATTATAATCAAATAGATGATAATGCGAAAATAATTTATAATGCACTTGCAGAAAATGAAGAAAACTTAAAAACAGGAAATTATACAATAGAATTTGGAAATAAATTTAATAAATTATTAAATACAGAAAATGGAACAGAGCAATTAAATTCTTCATATCAACAAGCATTAGATGCATTTTCATTAGATAAACCTGAAGTATTTTATATAGATATAAGTAAAATGTTTCTTATGATATATTCAAGAAAAACGATATTAAAAACAACATATACTGTTTCAATAAAAAGTGAAGAAAATAGTAATTATTTTAGTGATGGATTTAATACTCAAGAAGAGGTAAAAGAGGCTGCTAAGCAAGTGGAAAATGTTAAATTAAATTTATGTAATCAATTAACAGGAGATAATTATAATAAAATAAAACAAATTCATGATTGTTTAGTAGATAATTTACAATATGAACAAACAATTTCAAAAGCGAATATACGAAATATATATGGAGCATTAGTAACAAAAGAAGTTGTTTGTGAAGGGTATGCTAAGTCGTTTAAATACATATTAGATGAATTAAATATTCCTAATATAATAGTTGTTGGAAAAGCAACGAATTCAAGTAACCAAACAGAATCACATGCATGGAATTATGTATATATAGATGGAAAATGGTATGCTATAGATGTTACATGGGATGATCCTATTGTAATTGGAGGAGGAAAGCTACCAGAAAGAGAAAAGCAAAAATATTTCTTAAAAGGAAGTGAAAGTTTTAATATTAATCATATAGCTACAGGTAAAGTATCAGAGAATGGACTAAAATTTGTATATCCAGAATTAAGTTTAGAAGATTATTAGTCAGTGTATATTATATATAGTAATAGAAATTAACAAAATATTAAACAAGAAAAAAGGCAGAATTTCTGCCTTTTTTTATAAGATTATGCAAATTAATCCGCCACTACCTTCATTTACAATCCTTTCTAAGGTTTCTTGAAGCTTACATTGTGCATCCTCAGGCATTCTAGAAAGTTTATTTTGCAAACCTTCATTTACAAGCTCATGTAAGTTTTTACCAAAAATATTAGATTCCCATATTTTCTTAGGGTCAGATTCAAATTCAGAAAGTAGATAATTTACTAATTCTTCAGACTGTTTTTCACTACCAACAATAGGAGATACTTCAGTTTCTATATCTGCTCTTATCATATGTATTGATGGAGCAGTAGCTTTTAGTTTGACTCCAAATCTAGAGCCTTGTTTAACCATTTCTGGTTCGTCTAATACAAGTTCTTCTATTGAAGGAGTAACAATACCATAACCTTTAGCTTTTACTTCTTCCAAAGCACATGAAATTTTAGAGTATTCTTTTTGAACTCTCGAAAGTTCAGTAATTGTAGAAAACAAGTCACCTTCATTTGAAATATTAACTCCAGAAATTTCTGTAAGTACTGTATAGAATAAATTTTCTTTTAATTCGATAGATATATTTACAAAGCCATTACCTAAGTTTATTTCGTCTATTCTGGTTTTAGTAATGATTTCTGTTTCAGATATATTACTAATACAAGAATCAATTTGTTTTAAAATAGAAGCATCTTTAAATGCAGTTTTTACTTCAGTTAATAGTTCAGCTTTTAAAGAATGAGAATCATCTAAGCCATCTATCCATTTTGGAAAATTAATATTAATTCGTTCAATAGGAAATTCATAAAGCACTTTAGAAAAAATATCATTAACATCGTCAAAGTTTAAATCGTTACAATTTATAGGAATAACAGAAGTCTGATATTTTTCTTCCATATCTATAGCAAGTTGCTTAGTATAATCTGAATAGGGATTTACACAATTTAATACGATTACAAAAGGTTTATTCAATCCTTTTAATTCTGAAATAACTCTTTCTTCAGCCTCTATATAATCTTCTCTAGGAATATCTGTAATGCTACCATCTGTTGTTATAACTATTCCTATAGTAGAATGCTCTTGAATTACTTTTTTTGTTCCTATTTCAGCAGCTTTTTCAAATGGAATTTCATCATCAAACCAAGGGGTTTTAACCATTCTAGGCATATCATCTTCTAAATAACCAATAGCATTGTTTACAAGATATCCAACACAATCGACTAGTCTTGTTTTTAATTTAATATTATTTCCAACAGTAATTTCTACAGCTTCATTCGGAACAAATTTTGGCTCTGTTGTCATAATAGTACGGCCAGCAGCGCTTTGTGGCAATTCATCGCGAGCTCTTTCTTTTTTATATTCATTTTCAATATTAGGAATTACTAATAAATCCATGAATCGTTTAATAAAAGTAGATTTTCCTGTTCTAACAGGTCCAACAACGCCAACATAGATGTCTCCATCAGTTCGTTTAGCAATGTTTTCATAAACATTAAAATTTTCCATTTATAATAACCTCCTCAAATAGAAATGTTTGTACAAAATTACTTTAGTAATGTATATTAAGATATTTCCAAAGTTATGCTAAAAATATTAAAATATTGAATTAACCGAATAAAAATGTTATTATATATGCATGTGAGGTAAAAAATGATATCTAATTACAATAAATTAATGGAAAGAATGTACGAAACAGCTGATAGAGATGATGAAGTACAAACAACTAAAGCTAATATAAAGAAAATATTAAAACAAGTAGATATGTTAAAAGAAGTATATGAAGGAGAATCTGTAGAAAGTATAAGAAAAATTATGCAATCAGATTTAGAAAACTCAATAATAGATTATGCAAAAATAGGAAGTAAAATAATAGGAACACAAATACAATATTTTACACAAATATATTTAGAAAAAAATCCAAATGTGGCTAGAAGTTTATTTGACAAGTATAAAAAAGATATAAGTAAAGAACCTATAAAAGAACCATATCCATTTGAAATAAAAAGAGCAGCTAGACTTTTCATAAGAGAAACAGTAAATGCTATGAATGTACAGGATATAGAAAAAACTTATGATAAATTAGATGATTTTATAGATATAAGTGGAAACTATTTTGCAAACAAATTAAAGAAAAACTACATTCAATTATTAGGAAAAGCAGGTAATTTCTTTAAAAGATATAATTTATTAGAAGAATATAATTTGGCATATAATAAAACTATGGAAAGTTTAGGAATAACAGATATAAAATATGAAGTAAAAGGAAGCAAACAAAAATCTGAAATATCTATTGAAGATACTTTTACGGAAGAATATTTAGAAAAATTAGATTTATATACAATAATGACATTAAATGCATTTTGGCAAAACAGAATGGCGAAAGATTCTAAAAGAATACATACAGCATTTTATGTTATAGACAAATTACATTTACTTGAAAATGAAACTGCATTAGATGATGTAGATGCTATTTTAGATGAAGATATAAAAGAACTTATTGCAAGAAAATTATTTGTAAATAGACTTACAACATTTAAAGTAAGAAATTATGCAGATGAAACAAGTAAATTAGATTCATCTTTAGAAGAAAGAATCGAGGCATATTCAAGAGAATATAACAAAAAATATAATTCTAACTTAGAACAAGAAATAGCTAATACAGAATATGAACAAGCTAATAATGAAAATATTTATTTGATAAAAGAGCAAAGTATTTCAAATTTAATAAGAATATTAGAAGAAAAAGCCAATATACCTAATTGGGGAATAGTACCAGAAAGCTCAGATGATATAAATGTATTAGTATCAATAGATTTACCAGGATATAATATGCCAATATCATTACATATACCTAAAGATATATTAGTATCATCGCTTAATTCGTTAAACACAGAAAAAGTAGCTTCAGAATATGCATATGTAATTCCTGTATATGATGGACATTCGGATTTAGAAATAGATAATAGATATATACCTACAAATTTATTAATGCCATTAAGTGATACCCAAAAGAAAACAGTTGAAAAATTAGCCAATAAAACCGAGAAAACAGATCCAAATTATAAATTATTAAGTCATTTAGCAGCTAATGCAAAAGGAGAAATAGCAAGTCATTTAAAAGTAGCAGAAGTAAGAAATGGAGTTACATTTATTAGTAGAAAAAGAAAATATTATGATTTAATAGGAGAGGGCTTTTACGAAAAGGATTCAAAAGGTCAGTATACTGAATATAATGGAGGATATGTTAGTGAAGGGAGATAATGTATTAAGTAAATTAAAGAACTATATAAATAACGAAGAATATAAAAAAGCAATAGTAATACTAAGAAAAGAAATAATAAATTTAGTAGTTAAAGATATTCAAAAAGAAGATCCAAAGTATAAATTTTCTACAATTTTTGATTTAGTAGACAAAACAGAAAAAATGTCGTATAAATATAGAAGAGCAGTAAAAAATATATATACTCCAGATGAATATTATGATATAGATGAAGTTAGTGAACTTATAGAAATATATGAGAAAATAAAAAAAGAAAAATAATCACAAAAAAATATATTAATATATAATATATACAAAAACAAAAAAGGAATGATATTGATGAAAGATATTATAGAAACGTTAGAAAAATATAATCAAGGTCATATTATAAATATTTTAAAAAGACTAGATAAGGTTACACAAGATAAATTAATAGAACAATTAAAAAACATAGATTTTGAACAACTAAAAGAATTATACGAAAATATAAAATCAGTTGCAGATATCGATTTGAATAAAATAAAACCAATAAAGTCTATCAATAAAGATAAATTATCAAAAGAAGAAATAGAAAAATATGAAAACTTAGGAATAGATACTATAAAGAATAATCAATTTGCAGTTGTTACTATGTCTGGAGGGCAAGGAACAAGGCTTGGGTTTGATGGACCTAAAGGAACTTTTAAAATAAATGTAGATCCTAAACCAAAATATTTATTTGAAATAATAGTAGATACTTTAAAAGAAGCAAACAAAAAATATAATGTTACAATACCTTGGTACATAATGACTAGTGAAGAAAATAATGACATAATAGAAGATTTTATGAAAGAACATAAATACTTTGGATATAATGAAAACTATGTTAAATATTTTAAACAAGGAGAATTACCTTTGATAGATACAGAAGGTAAATTATTAATTGACGAAAAATATAATGTAAAATCAGCATCTAATGGAAATGGTAGTATATTTGAATCTATGAGGACAAAAGGCATTTTAGATGATATGGAATCTAAAGGCATAAAATGGGTTTATATTGGTTCGATAGATAATGTACTATTAAAGATGGTAGATATATTACTTATGGGAATAGCAATAGAAGAAAAATCATTAATAGCTACTAGATCAATTTTTAAAAATAATGCAAGAGAAAGAATAGGATCATTGTGTAGTTATGATGGAAAAATAAAAGTTATTGAATATTCTGAATTACCAGAAGAAATGGTAGAAGCTGTAAATGAAGAAGGAGAACTTCTATATGGAGAATCTCATGTAATGTGTAATTTATTTAATATAGAAGCTCTAAAAAAAGTTAGTACAAAAAAATTACCATATCATAAAGCATTTAAAAAATATTCATATATAGACGAAGATTTAAATTTAGTAACTCCAGAAATACCAAATGCATATAAGTTTGAGTATTTTATCTTTGATTCTTTTGAATACTTTGATAAAATATCAATATTAAGAGGGAAAAGGGAAGAAGACTTTGCACCTGTAAAAAATGCAACAGGTGTTGATAGTCCAGACACAGCAATAAAATTGTATAACAACTTTTGGTTTGGAAAGGAGAAAAAATAATGGAAGAAGCTAAAATAAAAAAATTATATAATCTAAATGAAACAATAGCCTCTAAGTTAATGAGTAAATATGAGTATCCTTGGGAAGTATTACCCAAAATAGGAGAATACATTTTAGAACTAGGAAAACAATTAGATAATGATGAAGAATATGAAAAAAAATCAGAAAATGTATGGATAGCGAAAACTGCAAAGGTTGCACCTACAGCTTATATAAATGGACCAGCAATTATAGGAAAGGATGCAGAAGTTAGACATTGTGCTTTTATAAGAGGAAACGCAATTGTTGGAGAAGGTGCAGTAGTAGGAAATTCAACAGAACTAAAAAATGTAATCTTATTTAATAAAGTTCAAGTTCCACATTATAATTATGTAGGAGATTCAATATTAGGATATAAATCACATATGGGAGCAGGATCTATAACTTCTAATGTTAAATCAGATAAAAAATTAGTAATTGTAAAAAATGGAAAAAAAGAGATAGAAACAGATTTAAAAAAATTTGGAGCAATGCTTGGAGATGGAGTTGAAGTTGGATGTGGTTCAGTATTGAATCCTGGAACGATTATAGGAAAAAATACCAATATATATCCACTTTCTTCAGTAAGAGGAATTGTAAAAGAAAATAGTATATATAAAAATCAAAATGACATAGTAGAAAAAAGATAGTAAAAAAGAGGAATCAAAAGGATTCCTCTTTTTTACTATACACTTTGATTTCCAGGAATAAAATAATCTACTACTCCATATATTAAAGCACCTATGATAGCAGCCATCCATGAGATTGTATATCCAGCAACAAAGAATTGTGTTAAATATAAAGTAACAACTGCAAGAACAAATCCTACAAATCCACGACCAAAACTGCTAGCGTGAAGACCTGTAAATTTAGTAATTAGATAGTCCATTATTGTTAAAACAATGGCAGCTATTGCTAATGTCCAAATATTATTTATGCTAAAACCAGGTGTGAAAAAAGCTGTAATAGCAAGGACGATAGCAGAAGTTACTAATCTCCATACGATTTGACCAAAAGTACTAGTATTATTTTTATCCTGAGTATTTGATTGACTATTAGCCATTATAAAACCCTCCTTAAATTCCAAGTTTATAAAATTATGTTTTTTCATGGTTTCATATTGTTATTATTTACATTAAAAATTTTTTTATTCAAAATGTATATTTTAAAAATTGATGTAAAAAATAATAAAAAATAAAAATAATGTGAAAGGTGGAAAAAAATGTTAATAACATTTGTAAGGGCAATAGTACTATATATTGTAGTCTTAGTTGTTATGAGATTAATGGGAAAAAGAGAGATTGGACAGTTACAACCTTTTGAACTTGCAATATCAATAATGATTGCAGACTTAGCATCTATTCCAATGACGGAACTTGGAATTCCAATCTCAAATGGAATAATACCAATTTTAGGGCTACTTGCTATGCATTTAATAATTAGTTTATTAAATATGAAAAGCATTAAATTTAGGCAATTAATTTGTGGAAAACCATCAATATTAATGTTTAGAGGAAAAATAGATGAAGATGTTTTAAGAAAAGAAAGATTTACAATAAATGAATTAGAAGAAAGAATGAGAGGAAATAACATATATAGTCTAGGAGATGTAGAATATGCAATATTAGAGACTAGTGGACAAGTCACAATAATACCAAAGCCTGCTAAAAGAAATACCATACCAGAAGATTTTAATATAGAACCTGAATATGAAGGAATACCTTACGATTTAGTTATTGACGGTGTAATTATGGAAGAAAACTTAAGAAAAATTGGTAAAGATTATAATTGGCTAAAAAAAGAAGTTAAAAAATTCAAAATAACTCCAGAAGAAGCACTTATAGTAACAGTAGATGGAAAATATCAAATATTTTGCCAAGCTAAAACAAAAAGATAGGAGAAAGAAAAATGTATAAAGAAATTATAATAACAATAATAATTGTTGTTTTAGTAGTAGTTGGGGATATTCTAACACAAAATTATACAGAAGCCTGTGTAGAAGAAATGAACAATAATTTAGAAAGTTTAAAAGAAAGTGTTATAAATAATTCAGATTATAAAGAAGTATTATCTAATATATCTAGTATAGAGAATAAATGGAACGAAATGAAAGAAAAATTGGTATACTACCTAGAACATGATGAGTTAGAAAAAGTAAATACTCAGTTAACAGAAATTAGAGGCTATTCAGAGGCTGACGAAATTAAAGAAAGTATTTCAAAAATAGAAAATTGCAAATTTTTATTAAACCATATAAAAGATAAAGAAGCATTTAATTTCAAAAATTTATTCTAAAAACTAGTAAATTACTAGTTTTTTTTATTATATGCTTGACAAATTCAAAAAAATAGTGTAAAGTATATTAGCATTACAAAAAAAGAGGTAGTAATTATGGAAAAAAATGTTGAAATAAGCATGCTTTGCCAAATATATGGAAAGCTTTTAACTGAAAAACAACTTAATATCTTAAATGATTACTATAATAATGATTATTCTCTTTCAGAAATAGCAGAAAATAACAAGATAACAAGACAGGCTGTTAGAGATAATTTGAAGAAGGGAGAAAATAAACTTTTCGAATTAGAAGAAAAGCTAGGAATTATGAATAGGATGTTAAATCAAGAAAAGACAATAGAACATATCTTATCAGAACTTAGCAAAATAAGTTCACAAGATTCAGACAAAAGAGTATCTAAAATCTTAGAAAACGTAAAAAAAGAATTAAACTGTTTAGTATAGTAAAAGGAGGCCCACCTATATGGCATTTGAAGGATTATCTTCGAAATTACAGGAGATAACAAGAAAATTAAGAGGTAAAGCAAGAATAACCGAATCAGATCTTAAAGAAATGCTAAGAGAGGTAAAATTAGCTCTTCTTGAAGCAGATGTTAACTATAAAATAGTAAAAGATTTTATAGCAACAATACAAGAAAAAGCTTTAGGGCAAGATGTATTAAAATCTTTAACACCAGGACAACAAGTTGTAAAAATAGTAAAAGATGAATTAGTGGAATTATTAGGAGGAACAGAAAGCAAAATAAACTTTACATCAAATCCTCCAACAATAATAATGTTAGTTGGTCTTCAAGGCTCTGGTAAAACTACTACAGCAGGAAAACTTGCAAATTTACTTAGAAAACAGGGTAAAAAACCATTACTTGTTGCATGTGATGTATATAGACCAGCAGCTATTAAGCAATTACAAGTAGTAGGAAATAGTTTAAATATACCAGTATTTAGCAATGAAAATTCAAAAGATGTAGTACATATAGCTAAACAATCTATAAATGAAGCAATTTCAAAATTAAATGATGTAATAATATTAGATACAGCAGGTAGATTGCATATTGATGAAGAATTAATGAATGAATTAAAAAATGTAAAAACAGCTGTAAGACCACATGAAATATTATTAGTAGTAGATTCAATGACAGGTCAAGATGCAGTAAATGTTGCAACATCTTTTAATGAAGCTTTAGGAATAGATGGAATTATTTTAACAAAATTAGATGGTGATACACGTGGTGGTGCAGCTTTATCAGTTAAGAAAGTTACAAATAGACCAATAAAATTTGCAGCAACAGGAGAAAAGTTAAGTGATATAGAAGAATTTCATCCAGAAAGAATGGCATCAAGAATATTAGGAATGGGAGATGTTCTATCTATAATTGAAAAAGCTGAAGAAACTTTTGATGAGGAAGAAGCACTAAAATTAGAAAAGAAATTAAAATCGAAAAAAGAATTTGATCTAGATGATTACCTAATGCAATTAAGACAAGTAAAGAAAATGGGTTCATTTTCATCTATATTAAAAATGATACCTGGTATGAATCAAATAAAAGATTTAAAAGTAGATGATAAAGAATTTGATAGAATAGAAGCAATTATATGTTCAATGACAGCAGAAGAAAAAAGAAATCCAAAATTACTAAATGCAAGTAGAAGAAAAAGAATTGCTCAAGGAAGTGGTACATCAGTACAACAAATAAATAAGTTCATGAATTCATTCGAAATGTCACAAAAAATGATGAAAAAAATGCAAACAGGAAAAGGTATGAAAAATCTAATGAAACAATTCAACATGGATGATTTTAAAAATTTAAAATAGTTATTAATTTAAAATTAATATATATATTCTTTAAATTTGTAGGAGGTGAATTAAATGGTAAAAATAAGATTACAAAGAGAAGGAAAGAAGAAAGCTCCATTCTATCACATAGTAGTTGCTGATTCTAGATCTCCAAGAGATGGAAAAATAGTAGAAAAAATAGGAACATATGATCCAATGACAAAACCATCTACAATAGTTCTAGATAAAGAAGCTGTAGAAAAATGGATCAAAAATGGTGCAAAACCAACAGACACAGTTAAAAAACTAATTGAACAAGCACAATAAAATTAAACAGTAGGAGGAATTTAACATGAAGGA
Organism: uncultured Clostridia bacterium; assembly: GCA_963557785.1. Lineage (GTDB taxonomy): Bacteria > Bacillota > Clostridia > TANB77 > CAG-508 > Merdicola. The sequence continues at coordinate 81,788 of CAUWBF010000006.1, forward strand.
AATATTAGAAGTAGTTATAAAGAATTTAGTTGACAATCCAGAAGAAGTATCTGTAAAAGAACTTGAAGGTGAAAAGTCAATAGTATTTGAAGTTAAAGTTTCTGAAGCAGATATGGGAAAAGTAATTGGAAAACAAGGAAGAATAGCTAAATCTATAAGAACTGTTATGAAGGCAATAGCATCAAAAGATAAAAAAAGAATTACAATCGAATTTATCGATTAATTCTTAAATATTAATGAGGAAGAATATGGAATATTTAGAAATTGGTCAAATTGTTAATACAAACGGTTTAAAAGGTTTGCTAACAGTAAATCCTTTTACAGATGATATGGAAAGATTCGAAGACTTAAAAAAAGTATATATTCTTTACAATAAAGAACTAATAGAAAAAACTATAGAAGAAGTAAAATATAAAAAGAATCAAGTGCTTTTAAAATTAAAAGGAATAGATTCAATAGAAGAAGCTGAAAAATATAGAGAATGCTATTTAAAAATAAATAGAGAAGATGCTATAGAACTTCCGAATGATACATATTTTATAGTCGATTTATTAGGATTAGAAGTTGTTACAACTGATAATAAAATTCTAGGAAAAATAGATGATATTTTTCAAACTGGAAGTAATGATGTATATGTTGTTAAGGATGAATTAGGTAAACAAATATTATTACCTGCAATATCAGATGTTGTAAAAAAAGTTGATTTAGAAAACAAAAAAATGATTGTAGAACTTATCGAAGGTTTAATATAGGAGGAATAATGAAATTTGATATTCTTACACTTTTTCCAGAAATGTTTGATTCATTAAATCAAAGCATCATAGGAAAAGGACAAGAAAAAGGTCTAATAAATATTAATACAATAAATATTAGAGATTTTTCAAAGGATAAACATAATAAAGTAGATGATACTCCATATGGTGGTGGAGCTGGAATGGTAATAAATCCAACTGTTGTATATGATGCGTATAATTCAATAAAAAATAATAATGCAAAAGTTATATATATGTCACCACAGGGAAAAGTATTAAATCAAAGTAAGGTAAAAGAATTAGCACAAGAAGAAAATATTATTATATTGTGTGGACATTATGAAGGAATAGATCAAAGAGTAATAGACGAAATTGTAGATGAAGAAATTTCTATAGGAGATTATGTACTTACAGGAGGAGAAATCCCAGCAATGGTTTTAATAGATACTGTAAGTAGATATATTGAAGGAGTTATAAAGAAAGATTCAACAAACGAAGAATCATTTTCAGAAGGACTTTTAGAATATCCTCAATATACAAGGCCAGAAATATTTAATGATAAAAAAGTTCCAGAAGTACTTTTATCAGGAAATCATGAAAATATACGTAAATGGAGAAGAAAGCAATCAATAAAAAATACATATCAAAAAAGACCAGAACTTTTAAATAATCTAGAATTATCTGAAGAAGATTTAAACATATTAAAAAATTTTAAAGAAGGAGGAAAGAAATAATGGATATCGTAAAATCAATTGAACATGAACAATTAAAAAGTAAGATACCAGCTCTTAAAGTAGGAGATACTGTAAGAGTTCACCAAAGGATAAAAGAAGGAAATAGAGAAAGAATCCAAGTATTTGAAGGAATTATAATTAAGAAACAAGGTGGAGGAGTAAACGCAACTTTTACTGTAAGAAGAATATCTTATGGAGTTGGTGTTGAAAAAACATTTTTAGTAAATTCACCATTAATGGAAAAAGTTGAATTAGTAAGAGTAGGTAAAGCAAGACGTGCTAAATTATACTACTTAAGAGATAGAGTAGGTAAAGCTGCTAAAACTAAAGAACAAATCGGTGCTAGAATCGAAAATAAAGAAATAATTGTTAAAGAAGAATTAGCAGAAGAACCAGCTCAAGAAGAAACAGTTGCTCCAGAAGAAGCACCAGCAGTTGAAACTACAGAAACAGTTAAAGAAGAAGTTGTAGATACTGTTAAAGAAGAAACAGTTGAAACTGTTGAAGAAGCTCCAGTAGCTGAAGAAGAAAATAAATAGTTTAAAAAATGTTCATTTTTATGAACATTTTTTTATTTTATAATATATTATATTGACAAATATTACTTTTTTGTATTAACATATGAATAGATGTGCATATGTTAATACAAAAAAGGAGGAATATATATATGGAAGAAATAAATGATAATCTAATATGTGGAGAGAAATGTCCACATTTAAATAAAATAAATGAAGTCAAAATGAATGAAATTAAAAGGAAAGAGTTTCAGGAATTATCAGATATATTCAAATTATTTGCAGATGAAACAAGACTTAGAATAATTTGCTGTTTATTAAATGAAGAATTATGTGTTTGTGATCTTTGTGAACTGTTAGAATTAAATCAATCTACAGTATCACATCAATTACAATTATTAAGAAATAGCAAGCTTGTAAAATATAGAAGAGAAGGTAAACAAATATTTTATTCACTAGATGATGAACATATAGAGAAAATAATACAAATGGCATTAAGTCATATAAAGGAGGAAAAGTAATATGTTAAACATTATTTTATATATTATATCTATAATTTTTTTAATTTTAGGGTTTACAGTAGATATAGGAGATTATCAGTTTGTATTTTATTTTATAAGTGTTTTTTCAGCAGGATATGATATAATAATTGAAGGAATAAAAAATATATTCAAATTTAATTTTGAAGAAGATACTTTAATGACTATTGCAGTAATTGCAGCATTTATATTAGGAGAATATCCAGAAAGTTGCTTAGTAGTACTACTATACAAATTAGGAGAATTTTTAGAAGATTATGCTATAGATAAATCTAATAATAATATAGAAGAAATAACAAAAATAAAAGCTAATACAGCAAATTTAGTAAAAGATGATAAAATAGAAATAGTAGATGTAGAAAAAGTAGAGGTTGGAGACAAAATATTAATTAAAGCAGGAGAAAAAGTTCCAGTAGATTGTACAATATACAAAGGAGAAACAAAAATAGATGAATCTCCTATTACAGGTGAAAGTAAAAATATAGATAAAAAAGAAGGAATGGAACTTTTATCAGGTAGTATAAATTTAACAGGAAGTATATATTGCAATGTAACTAAAGAATATAAAGATTCTACTGCATCAAAAATAGTGGATTTAGTATATGAAGCTACTAACAATAAAGGAAAAACAGAAAAATTTATAACAAAATTTTCAAAAATATATACACCTATTGTAATTGTAATAGCAATATTAATAACTGTTATACCAGCAATAGCAGGTTTAAATTATAAAGAATGGATTATGAAATCACTATTCTTTTTAGTTGCATCATGCCCTTGTAGTATAGTAATTTCTGTACCACTATCATTTTTCTCTTGTATTGGTGCAATATCTAAAAAAGGAATGATTGTAAAAGGTACAAAACATATAGAAAATTTATCAAATGCTAAAGCAATAGCCTTTGATAAAACAGGAACTTTAACAACAGGAGATGTTACAATAGAAAAAATAGAAACATATAACGGTTTTGATAAAAACAAAATGATACAGTATATTTATAGCCTGGAAGAATTATCTAACCATCCTATTTCAAAAGTAATTAAAGAATTAGGAGTTAAAGTAGAAAAATTAGATATTCATGGATATCAAGAAATATCTGGACATGGTATTTATGCAAAAATAAATGAAGAAGAAGTACTATTTGGAAATAAGAAATTATTAGAAAAATATAATGTTAATTTAGAAAAATATTTAGAAGATTCAATAACTTTAGCTATAGAAAAGAAAATTGTTGGCTATATTACATTAAAAGAAAAAACACGAGATGAAGCTAAAAATATAGTTAAGTTATTAAATGATATTAATATAAATAGAATTGTAATGCTTACAGGAGACAACAAAAAAGCAGCTAATAAAGTTGGGGATGAATTAAAAATAAAAGAAATATATGCAGAACTATTACCTGAGCAAAAACTAGAAAAAGTTAACGAGATAAAGAAAGAAAATAAAGTTATATTTGTTGGAGATGGAATTAATGATAGTCCAGTTATAGCAACTTCAGATTTTGGTATTTCAATGGGGGAAGGTACAGAAATAGCTAATAATACTTCAGATGGAATATTGCTTTCTAATAATATAGCAGCTATTCCAAGTATTATAAAAATAGCTAAATTAAGTATGAGAATAATAAAAACTAATATTGTATTCTCATTAGTAGTAAAACTAATAGTATTAATACTTGGATTTATTGGAGTTGCACCTATGTGGCTTGCTATATTAGCAGATACAGGTGTGAGCTTGATAACTGTCTTAAATTCTGTTAGAATATTTAAAAAATAATATTTTAAAAGAAGGAATATAAATGTTGAATAATAAGAAAAAAATGAAAGTCGCTTTTTATACATTAGGATGTAAGGTAAATCAATATGAAACAAATGGAATGATTCAAAAATTTAAGAGCAGTGGGTATGATATTGTAGAGTTTGAAGAAAAAGCAGATATATATATTATAAATACTTGTACAGTAACTAATATGTCAGATAAAAAGTCAAGACAGATGATAAGAAGAACTAAAGAAGTAAATAGTGAATCTATAGTGGTTGCTGTAGGATGTTATGCACAAGTAGGAAAAGAAAAATTAGAAGAAATAAAAGAAATAGACCTTATATTAGGAACAAATGAAAAAAATGACATAATTAGATATGTAGAAGACTATATAAAAGAAAATAAGAAAATAGAGAGTATATCTGATGTTATGCACAAAACAGAATTTTCTGACTTCGGAGTAGTAGATTATACAGAAAAAACTAGAGCTGTAATAAAAGTACAAGATGGATGTGATAGATTTTGTACTTACTGTATAATTCCATATGCAAGAGGTAGAGTAAGAAGTAGAAGACCAGAAAGTATAGTAGAGGAAATAACTTCAATAGCCAATAAAGGAATAAAAGAAGTTGTTATAACAGGTATTCATATAGCTTCATATGGAAAAGATTTCAAGGAAGAATATAAGTTAATAGATTTATTAGAAGAAATAAATAAAATTAATGGTATAGAAAGAATACGTTTGGGTTCATTAGAGCCAACACTTATTCAAGAAGATTTTGTTAAAAGATTAATAAAATTAGAAAAAATATGTGATCATTTTCATTTGTCGCTTCAAAGCGCATGTAATGAAACATTAAGAAGAATGAATAGAAGATACACCATAGATGAATTTATTAATTGTACAGAATTATTAAGAAAATATTATAAAGATGTTTCTTTAACCACTGATATTATTGTTGGATTTCCTGGAGAAACAGATGAAGAATTTGATATAACATATAAAAATTTAGAAAAAATTAAATTCTATAAAATGCATGTGTTTAAATATTCACCAAGAAAAGGAACAAAAGCAGCTATTATGCCAAATCAAGTAGATGGAAATGTAAAAGAACTAAGAAGTAAAAAACTAATAGAAATGTCTAATAAGAATGAAAATGAAAAAAATAATTCATATATTGGAAAAGAAGTAGAAGTACTTTTTGAAGAACTAGATGGTGAATTTATAAAAGGACATACAACTAATTATATGACTGTCAAAATAAAATCGGCTGATGTAAATATAGAAAATCAAATATTAAAGGTAAAAATAATAGGCGTAGACAATTTAGAGCTAGTTGGAGAAATAGTATAAATTTGGACAAAATTCTTGCATATTTTAAAATGTAATTATATAATTACAGAAATTAATAAAATAAAGTAGGAGAATTCAATGAATAAAACAAAAAGAAAAATATTTGAAACTTCTATGAAATTATTTGCGGATAAAGGATATGAGGCAACCAGTATAGAAGAGATAACAGCTACAGTAGGAGTTGCTAAAGGAACATTATATTATCATTTTTCTAGCAAAGAAGAAATTTTTAATTTCTTAATAGAAGAAGGAATGAAATTATTAAAAAATAGTATAGATATAAAAACCGAAAAAGTTGATAGCTATATAGATAAATTAAGAGCTATTATATTAATTCAAATAAAAGTAATTGTTAAATACGAAAATTTAATGACTATTGTTTTAAGCCAAGTTTGGGGAACTGAAAAAAGAAATAATAAATGTAGAGAATATGTATTTGAATACATAAAAACTATAGAAGAAATTGTAAGAAAAGGTATAGAAAAAGGAGAAATTATGCAAGGAGATCCAGAAGTAATAGCTTCTCGGAATATTTGCATTAACATGTTCTTGCTTAATATATAAATTAAAAACTAAAGAGGCAATAGATATTCAAAAAATGTATACGGAATTAGAGAGTTTGGTAATTAAAGGATTAAAGAACAACAAGTAATACAAATGTAATAATTTTGAAATACAAATGTAATATCTTCTCTATTGTAGTTTATTGTAGAAAGATGTATAATTATAGCATAGAAAGAATATTACGGATGATGAAGGAGGGGAGTTTACTATGTCAAGAAGCGGCATTGTAAACGTGAGAATGGTTATCACGGAAGAAAAAATACTATCTAATGTAGACAAAGTGCTAAAAATGATAAATCCGAAAAGCAAAAAGCAAATAGTTCAATTGGATGAAGATAGCTATTTTAAAGATTTAGTAGAATCAATAAAAACATATCTAATAGAATATCCAAAGAAGAAAAACTTTCCTGCAAATGTTTATAAGTCAATTTACGGGTTAGTTGAATTTGCAACAAATCAATTTGAAGAAAATACAAAGAAGATTGAAGAATTAATAAGACAAAGAGAAAAAAATATATCTCTAGGTGGTGAACTTGGAGGTCTATTAACTGCTGTTGAGAATAAAGAAAAAGGTTGGAAAGATAAAATAAAAACAGCGGGAGATAACTTTGGAGAAGATATAGTAGAATCATTAGGAATAATTGGAAGATGCAGAAGCAAAAAATCTGAAAATTATCAAGATGCTCTAAAATTAGTAAAAGCAAGAATTGCTAATCTAGAATCTAATTTACATATAGAAATAGATATGGAAAGAATAGAAGATAGATCTAAAGCCTTAAGTTATATAGGAATAGAAATTGCTGATTCATTAAAAGCAATTCCAACTCCTGTAGAGGAAGTTACAGAAGTAGTAGAAGAAACAGTAGAAACATATATACCTGAAACATTTGAAGTAAAACCAACATTATGGCAAAGATTTAAAAATAGTAAATTTGTAAGAACTATAAAATATATAATGAGTATAAGAGTAGTTTTAGATGTACCTGCTTTACCAGAAGGCAAGACACAAAATTAATTAGTTATTAAAATTAAAAAATATAAAGTAAAAGGAGATTAAAAAATGGGAGTAGCATCATTAGTATTAGGAATACTATCATTAATAGTATCATTTATACCATGCTGTGGAGTATTAGCAATAATACCAGCAATTATAGCATTAATATTAGGAATTGTAGAAGTTGTAAAGAAAAGTAAAGAAGGAGCACCTAAAGGAATGGGAATTGCAGGTATAGTATTATCAGCAATTGCTATGATTATAATAGTTGTATGGTTCTTTATTGTAGGAGTAGCAGCAAGTTCAACAGATTATGAAAATACATTAAATACATATTCAAATTATTATAATACTTATTATGATTATGATTATTAATATTTATAAGGAATATAAAAATGTTAAATAAAATTGAAAAGAATTATATGTACATATCAATAACTTTTTTACTACTTGCAGTATATGTAATTCTTTTTCCTTTTATATCAAGGGGATTAGAATTCATATCACCAGAAATTACGCAATGTCAGTATAAAAGAATAACAGGAAAAGATTGTCCATTATGTGGTGGAACAAGATATATGAGAGGATTAGGAAATGTGTTTTCAGATATAACATATATTTTACATCCATTTGGATATATGATGTTAGGAATAGCTTTTGAACTATTTTTTAGAATATATTGTATATATGCAATAAAGAAAAAGAAAAAATTAAAGGGGATAATTATTTTTGATATAATTGTTCATTTAATAATTATGATATTGTTTTTCTCATATGAAATTTCTTTTATACATAATTCATAAAATTACAAAAAAAATCAAATTAAGTATTGACATATATAAAAAAAAATAGTATACTAAATTTCGTCGAGTAAAGACACGCTCCCTTAGCTCAGTTGGTCAGAGCAACCGGCTCATAACCGGTGGGTCCAAGGTTCGAATCCTTGAGGGAGCACCATTTTATTTATGATACGGGTAGGTGGCCGAGTGGCTAAAGGCGGCAGACTGTAAATCTGTTCTCATACGAGTACGATGGTTCGAATCCATCCCTGTCCACCATAAATTGGTTAAAGCGGCTATTCATAAGAATAGTCGTTTTTAATTTATTAAAGGAGTGCTACGATAGAATGTTAGAAGAGCTTAAAGAATGTACATTGTGCCCATTTAAGTGTAAAGCAAATAGATTAGAAGGCAAAATAGGAAAATGTAAAGCAAATAGTAAAATAAGAATTGCACTAGCCTCTATCCATAAATATGAAGAACCATGTATAAGTGGTAGAAATGGTTCTGGAACAGTATTTTTTTCTAATTGTAATTTTAATTGTATATTTTGCCAAAATTATGAAATAAGTCAAGAAGGATTGGGCAAAGAAATTTCTATAGAAGAATTAGCAGAGATATTTCTAAAACAACAAAAAAAAGGAGCAGATAATATAAATCTAGTAACTCCTGTAATGTATGTTTACCATATTATAGAAGCTATAAAAATTGCAAAGAAAAAGGGATTAAAAATACCTATTATATATAATTCAAATGGATATGAAAATATTGAAACTTTAAAATTATTAGAGGGATATATAGACATATATTTACCAGATCTTAAATATTATAATAATGAGATTGCAAAAAAATATTCAAATGTACCAAATTATTTTGAAATAGCAACAGAAGCAATACGAGAAATGTACAGACAAGTTGGAGCACCAAAATTTGATGAAGATGGAATAATAAAAAAAGGGTTAATAGTTAGACATTTAATATTGCCAAACTATATAGAAAATACAAAACATGTGTTAAAATGGCTAAAAGAAAATATAAGTGATAATATTTATGTAAGTATTATGGCACAATATTTTCCTACATATAAAGCAAAGAAGTGTGAAAAATTAAATAGGAAAATAACTAAGAAAGAATATAAAGAAGTAGAAAAATACTTGTACTTATTAGACATAGAAAACGGATATATGCAAGATTTAGGAGAACACGAAGAAGAATATGTTCCGGATTTCAAGACTTTAGAAATATAGGAGGAAATTTATGAAAATTACATATAAAAATAAAGTTCTAGAAATAGAAAAACCAATGAAAGTTATAGATATTCTAAAGGATGAATGCACAGAAAGTACTATTGCATGTAAATGTAATAATCAAATAAGAGCGTTAGATTATATTATAGAAGAAGATACAAACATAGACTTTATAGATGCATCTGACAAAGATGGAATAAGAATATATATAAGATCAATTATGTATATAATGTCAAAAGCATTTAGTGAATTATATCCATCAGCGCTAATTTCAATAAACTATCAATTATCACATTCTATGTACTGTGAAATAGATAATATGGAAGTTACAGAAGAAATGCTACAAAAAGTTTCTGATAGGATGAAAAATATTATTGAAAGAAATATAGAAATTAAAAAAGTTATACTAACTAAGGAAGAAGCAAAAAAATTCTATGAAGAAAACAAGACATTAAGAGGAATTTTACAATTAGACTGTAAAGAGAAAGAATATGTAACATTATATTATTGTGAAGATTATTATAATTATTTTTATGGAGTAATGCCAATAGCAACAGGATATACTAAAGTATTTTCACTAGAGAAATATAATAATGGTTTCTTATTAAGATATCCAAGTAAAAAAGATATTACAAGATTACCAGAATTTAAAAACAATAAGCAGTTATTAAAAACATTACAAGACTATGAGAAAATACATGAACAATTAGATGAAAATACAGTATATAAATTAAATAATAAAATTCAAGATGGTAGTTCAAAAGAAATAGTTTTATTAGATGAAGCTTTACACGAAAAGAAAATTTCTAAAATAGCAGACCAAATCGCCGAAAATGATAAAGTAAAAATGGTATTAATAGCTGGTCCATCATCATCCGGAAAAACAACATTTGCACAAAGATTAGGATTACAATTAAAAATAAATGGATTAAGACCTATTACTATATCTGTTGACAACTATTTTGTAGAAAGAGAAGAGACTCCAAGAGATGAAAATGGAGAATATGATTTTGAGAGCATATATGCGGTGGATATTAAATTATTTAATGAGCATATTTCAAGATTATTAAAAGGTGAAGAAGTTGAAATGCCTACTTTTAACTTCCATACAGGTCATAAAGAATATAAAGGTGAAACACTAAAATTAGGACCAAATGATATAATGGTAATAGAGGGAATACATTGCTTAAATGATGAACTAACACCGCTAATACCAAATGAAAATAAATTTAAAGTATATATTAGTGCTTTAACTGTTTTAAATATTGATTATTTTAATAGAATATCAACAACGGATTCAAGATTAATAAGAAGAATTGTTAGAGACTATCAATTTAGAGGATATACAGCATTACATACATTAAGAATGTGGGAATCAGTAAACAGAGGAGAAGAAAAAAATATATTCCCATACCAAGAAAAAGCAGATGCGATGTTTAATACATCTTTAGTATATGAGTTATCAGCTTTAAAACCTTTTGTAATACCACTATTAGAAGAAATTAATAAATCTGAACCAGAATATGCAGAGGCAAGAAGATTGTGCGATTTATTACAATATCTAGAACCAATAGATAAAAACTTAATACCATCTAATTCATTGCTTAGAGAATTTATAGGTGGTGGAGATTTTAAATATTAGAAGGAATGAATAAAATGGAACAAAGTAGATTTACTGAAATAGATGAAGAATTTATATGCGAAAACTGTGGAAAAAAAGTTACAAAACTAGGATATTCATGCAGAAATCATTGCCCATATTGTTTGCATTCAAAGCATGTAGATAAAAATCCAGGAGATAGAGCAGAAGAATGTCATGGAGACCTAGAACCAGTTAGTTTAGAAATTGATAGTAAAAAAGGATATGTAATAATATTTAAATGTAAAAAATGTGGAGCAATCAGAAAAAATAAAGCAGCAAAAGATGATAATATGGATTTAATAATTAAACTAAGCAGTAAACAGATATAATAAAAAGAAGATATCTTTTATGATATCTTCTTTTATATTTCTCTATTAAGATTGCCATTTGTATAAGAGTTACCTTCTAATTTTTCTCCAGATTGAACACATTTTATAATTTCATTTATTTTATCTATATTTTCATTTAAAATATCAATTCTAAAGTAGTCTGAATTAATGTCATAAGAAGATATAGAAGTTGTTTTACTATTATATAAAGTAGTTACTGTATCAATATTATCAGGAACAATTTCAAATTTGTATCCTAATCTATCTTTTAAATAAAAGCTTGAATTAGAATTTATGCACATTTTTTTGCAATCACTGTAACATTTATTCGATTCTCCAAGTAGACAATAATTCATATTCATTAAAGGAGTGTTACCATAAACTATAGTTTCGGTACAATAGTTGCTATTTGCCAAGTACTGGATACTATTTTTATCAAGTTCAGGTGATATTGTAATTCTATTTGTACCATACTCAAATAATGTATTCATAGTTAAACTATTATAGACATTTAAAGTATAGTTACTTACTATCTCTAAATCTTCTTTTATATCTAAATTTTCTAACATTTCAAAATTTGAAATATTTGAAATAACAATTCCTTTAATATGATATTCATAAATTATACTATTTAAGTTATTATTAATTAAATTTGTATAATTATTTCTAATTACAGTAGGCATATAAATATAAGTATTAAACTTTTGAGATATTTTATATAAAGTTTCTTTATATTTAGAATTTATAAAAAATCTAAATGGTATATAAATGCAATCAATATTTTCAATATTAGTATAATCAAAAGAATTATTAATCTTATTTAATAAAAGAGAATACTTTTTATTAGAGCTAGAGTTTTTTGTATTATATGTATTTGCAACTATTACATTATCTATTTTTTTTATTAGTTTATTTGAAATATAGTTATCAACTTGTTCTAAAGCAATTCTTCTTAATTCATTTAAAGTAGAATTGGATTTTGGTAAAAATAGATTGTTATCAATATTTACATTGATTTGTTTAAAAGTATATTTTGTATTATTGGTTTTAGAAAGTTGATTTATTACAAATTCTTCAGTTAAAGGCTTATTTTCTGCTGGAATAGGAATTATATCAAGTGAACAATTTATATCTAAGTCATTATATAATTCTAAATCATTAGCAGAAGTAATATGTATAGAAATAGGATTATTAGCAGAAACTAAAACATCGCAAGCTAAATTAACCTTTCTATATTCTTTGCTAAAACTTTCATTTGCAAGAGAAGATAGTTCTTTAGAAGATATTTTATAAATATTATCATTTATATGAATGTTTCCTTTCATTCTTCCAATAGTTACTAGCTGTCCTTTATTTGCAGTTTTTAAATTTGAATTATTATTCATCAATTCTGAGATAGTATATGTTCCAGTTTCATTTTCTAACGAAATAGTATCTCCAATACTAATAGATTCTTTCAAATTTAAAGTAATATGACCTTTATTACTATTATACTTACTAACTTTTCCTAAAAATAATCCCATATTATTTTGCTTTTCTTTAAATATAAGATTTTTATTAAATTCATTATTCAAATGTCCAGAAGAAAAGTTACCTCGATTAAATACTTGTAGCAAATCTTTTTTATCTTTTTCATCTATAATATATTCTTTACTTGATTTGGCTAAATCTATATATTTTCTATATATTCTTGTTACAGTAGCTACATATTCAGGAGATTTCATTCTACCTTCAATTTTGAAACAAGCTACTCCAGAATTTAGTAACTTAGGTATAAAAGGAAGTCCATAAACATCACGTGTGCTAAGTAAGTAGCCACTATTTATCTTTTGAGAATCGCTATATAGCTCATAAGGAAGTCTACAAGGTTGAGCGCATTTTCCTCTATTACCAGATCTTCCGCCAACTAAACTAGAAAATAAACATTGACCAGAATATGAGATACATAAAGCACCATGAATAAAACATTCTATTTCAATATCAGAATGTTTACATATGTAATTTATTTCGTCTATAGAAAGTTCTCTTGAAAGAACTACTCTTTTAAAGCCTAATTTTTGTAATTTAAGAACACCATCTAAATTATGTACAGACATTTGAGTACTTGCATGTATTGCTAAATCAGGAAAAGAATCAATTAAGCATTTTGCTAGTCCTAAATCCTGCACAATTATTGCATCTATTCCATATTCGTAGGCTTTCTTAGCTAGATCAAAAGCATTATTAAATTCTTCATCTTTTATAAGAGTATTTAAAGTTAAATTTGTTTTTACTCCTCTTGATTTGGCATAAAAAATGGCTTCCTTTAAATTATCTAAATCAAAATTATTTGCAAAAGCTCGAGCATTAAAAGAACCTGCTCCAAAATAAACACTATCAGCTCCATTTTGTACAGCAGCTTTTAAACATTCAAAACTTCCTACTGGTGATAAAAGTTCCAAAGTGTACCTCCAACATATTTATTTTCTATACTATTGTAACATAAAAAAGTAAATTAGCATACTATATCATATAAAATAAAAAGGAGGTATGAACATGCAAGAAGATAGAAACTGTGGATGCGGATGTAATAATGGTGGATTATTAAATGGACTATTTGGAGGACGTGGATGCTGTGATAGCCAAATATTATTCTTTATAATAATATTCTTATTATTATTTACAGGATTTGGATCTGACAAATGTTGTTAATAAAATATAAAATATAGCGGATACATATCCGCTTTTTTTATTGTATTTATTCTTCAAATACTTGTAAAATAAGTCTAGTTAGTGTAAAATATGAAAATGAAAGATAAGAGAAAATGCGGAGGATAAAAAGTTGAGAATTTTAGATTTAAATAATGAAGAAGAAAGAATAAAATATAAACAATTTTTAGAAAATAATGAAAGATGTAATTTTCAACAATCTTTAGAGTGGGCAAAAGTAAAAAGTTTTTGGAAAAATGAAGTAGTTGTATCAGAAGATGATAATGGGAATATAACAGGTTCTTTAAGTATTTTAATAAGAAAAATGCCCGTATTTGGATATTTAATGTATGCATCAAGAGGACCAATATGTGGAACACATGATGAAGAAGCTCTAAAGCAACTTACAGAAGGTGCAAAGCAATTAGCTAAAAAGTATAAAGCTATGGTATTAAAAATAGAACCAGATATAAAAAGTGATGATAAAGAATTTAGAGAAATAGTTGAAAAATTAGGATATAAAATAAAAGATGATGCAAAAAATTTTAGAGAAGAAATTCAACCAAGATATGTATTCAGACTAGATATAAAAGGAAAAACAGAGGATGAAATATTTAAAAACTTTCATTCAAAAACAAGATATAATATAAGATTAGCAACTAAAAAAGGTGTAACAGTAAAAGAAGGAAATAAAGAAGATTTAAAAGACTTTCATAGAATAATGGTAGAAACAGGAGCAAGAGATGGATTTATTATAAGACCATTAGAATATTTTGAAAAAATGTATGATGAATTGGCGCCAGAACATATGAAAGTTCTTATGGCATATTACGAAGGAAAACCAATATCAGGAGTTATTCCAATAATATATGGTAATAAAACTTGGTATCTATATGGTGCAAGCAGTAATGAATATAGAAACGTTATGCCAAACTATTTATTACAATGGGAAATGATAAAAATGGCAATAGCAAGAAAACAAGATATGTTCGATTTAAGAGGAGTTTCTGGTGTAGTAGATGAGAACCATCCACAATATGGATTATACAGATTTAAAAAAGGATTTGGCGCAGAATTTACAGAGTTCATAGGAGAAATATATATTCCTTTTAAACCATTAAAATATAAATTATATAAATTTTCTGAAAAAGTATTCAGAAATATAAGAGGATTTATAAAAACAATGAAAAAGTAATATTAAAAGGAGAACTTATGAAGTCTTTAGTCATAAACAAAGAAGATTTAAAGCATAATATAAAAATAATAAAAGATTATGCTAAAAATGAAAAAAATGGCAATAATACTAAAATAATAGCAGTAGTAAAATCTAATGGATATGGTTTAGGTTTAGTAGAGTATACGAAATTCTTAATTGATAATGGTATAGAAATCTTTGCAGTGTCAACAGTTGAAGAAGCAGTAGCTTTAAGACAATCTGGAATAAAAGAAGATATACTAATGCTATCATCAACAAGTATAAAAGAAGAAATAGAACAGTTAATCAAAAATGATATTATATTAACTATAGGTTCTGAAGATGCAAAAAACGAAGTACAAATTGTTGCAAAAGACCAAAATAAAACAGCTAGAGTACATATTGCTATAGATACAGGTTTTGGCAGATATGGATTTTTATATAATCAAAAAGAAGAAATGGCAAAAGTTTTAAAACATACAGAGCATATAAAAATTGAAGGAATATTTACTCATTTTTCTTTAGCATTTTATAATAAAGACTCTTGGACAAAAGAGCAATATAATAGATTTATTAGTATGACAGAGTATTTAAAGGAAAATAATATTGATGTAGGAATGAGACATGTATGTAATTCTTCAGCATTTATAAAATTTCCTGAAATGCATCTAGATGCCGTTAGAATAGGATCTGCTTTATTAGGTAGAATATCAGTAGAAAATACTATAGGATTAAAAAAAATAGGATATCTAAAAAGTAATATTACAGAATTAAGAAAATTACCACCAAAGTGGAATATAGGATATTCAAATATATATGAAACTACTAAAAATACATTAGTAGCGATAGCACCTGTAGGATATTCAGATGGATACAATGTTAGAGTGTATCCGGATATGTTTAGAACAGTTGATAAAATGAGATATTTACTAAATGATATAAAGGCTTTTTTTAGAAAACAAAATTTACAAGTTAAAATAAATAACAAAAACTATAATGTTATTGGAAGATTGGGAATGTATCACATAACTGTAGATGTAACAGAAGCTGATATAAAAATAGGTGATGAAGTCATTTTAGACGTGAGTCCATTATATGTAGATAGTAATATAAGGAGGGAATATAAATAATATGGAGGAATTAAAAGAACCATTCTATAAAAAAATGATTGCAAGCATAAAAGACTTTGATAAATACCAAGAATATGCTGCACAAAGTGTGAATAGTGGAATTAAATATTTTCTTAAATTATTATTACTATTAACAATAGTAGTTGCTATTACATTTACTGTAAAGGCAGGACAAACTATTACTGAAGCAGTAAATTATTTAAGAAATGAAAGTCCAAACTTTAAATACGAAGATGGTACTTTAGATGTTGATTCTTCTGAAGCAATAATATACGAAGATTCTAATAATTTTAATGGAATCATAATAGTGGATACAAATGCAGAAATTAGCGAAGAAAAATTATCAGAATATAAAAAGAAATTTGCTTTATATAACAATGGTATACTAATATTAAGAGAAAAAATAACAGTAAAAAATGAAATTATAAATGAAGAAATAACACAAACATATAAAGAAATTTTTGCTCATTATAATATTGATAAATTTGATAAAGAAAATATAGTTTCTAATATTACAACTTCAAAAATGATAACAGTATATGTATCAATATTTTTATCTTTAGTGCTTGTATTTGCTATGCTATATTTATTAGAGCTATTATTAGAAGCGGTAACTCCTATGATATTTGGATATATTGCCGCAAGATTTATAGGGTTAAAATTAAAAGCAAGTAATATGTTTAATATTACCGTACATGCAATGACTTTATCTGTAATATTAAGAATACTTTATATTATTGTAAATGTAGCAACAGGCTTTTATATTAAATATTTCGATACTATGTATATAACAATTATATATATTTATGTAATTACAGCATTATTTATAATTAGATCAAATTTAATAAAGCAACAAATAGAATTAATGAAAATAATAGAAGAACAAAAAAATGTTAAACAAGAAATAGAAGAACAAGAAAATAGCGAAGAAGAAAAAAAGGAAGAGAAAAAAGAAGACAAAAAACCAAAAAAAGAGGATAAAGAGGAAAAAGATAACAATATTGGCAAAGAAGCTAATGGGGAAGTATAAAGGAGAGAAGTAAAATAATGGGTACTAATAAAAAACAAAAAGAAAATAAAAAACTTCTATATATATATATATTAACAATAATACTAATAATAGCTTTAGCAATTGGAGGATATTATTTATATCAACATAATAAAGAAGAAAAAGAAAAAACAACATTACCATACACTGAGCTTATAAAAGATATAAATGATGAAATAGTAGAAAAGATAGAAATGACAATTGGCTCAACTACAGTTAAAGTAAAAGTGACTGATGAAGAAAAAGAAAAGACTTCTATAGTTCCAAGTTTACAAGCTTTTACAGAATATGTACAAAATAAAGTTGAACAAGGTAGTCCTATAGAATTAATACAAAAAGAACAGAATATGTTTTTAACTATAATGGATAAAGTATTAACAATAGCACCAATAGCATTAATGGCTATTTTGATAGTATTATTCTTTAAAATGCAAGGTACAGGAGAAAAAGCTAAAGTATATAATAATGAGGAAAATGATACAAAAGTAAAATTTGAAGATATTGCAGGTTTGGACGAAGAAAAAGAAGAATTAATTGAAATTGTAAACTTTTTAAAGAAACCTGAAATGTTCTATAAAATGGGAGCAAAAGTTCCAAGAGGAGTTCTATTATGTGGAAAACCAGGAACAGGAAAAACATTAATAGCAAAAGCAATAGCAGGAGAAGCTAATGTACCATTTATATCTATGAGTGGATCTGAATTCATAGAAATGTTTGCAGGGTTAGGAGCATCTAGAGTAAGAAAACTATTTGAAAAGGCAAGAAAAATATCACCATGTATAATATTTATAGATGAAATAGATGCAATAGGTTCAAGAAGAACTTCAAATAGTGGAGCGGAATCTGAAAATAATCAAACATTAAACCAATTACTTGTAGAAATGGATGGATTCTCTTCTGAAGAAACTATAATAGTTTTAGCAGCAACAAATAGACCTGAAATGCTAGATAAAGCTTTACTAAGACCAGGAAGATTTGATAGACAAATTGTGATAGCAGCGCCTGATCAAAAGGGAAGAGAAGAGATATTAAAAATCCATAGTAAAGACAAGAAATTTGCAGATGATGTATCCTTAAAAAGTATAGCAGAAGATACAGCAGGATTTACAGGTGCAGAGCTTGCAAATATTTTAAATGAGGCTGCAATAATTGCTACAATCAAAAATCATGAAGCAATTACAAATCAAGACTTAGAAGATGCTGTTAAAAAGGTTACAGTTGGAATAGAAAAGCATAGTAGAGTAATATCAGATAAAGATAAAAAATTAACAGCCTATCATGAAGCAGGACATGCAATAGTAAGTAGATACTTAGAAACACAAAATGATATAAAAGAAGTATCTATTATACCAAGAGGTATAGCAGGTGGTTATACAATGTATAAAACTAATGAAGATAAATATTACATTTCGAGAACAGAAATGCAAGAAAAAATGATATCTTTATTAGGTGGTAGAGCAGCAGAAAAAATAGCTTTAGATGATATTTCAACAGGAGCAAGCAACGATTTAGAAGTAGCAACAAAAATTGCCAAAGACATGGTAACTGTATATGGAATGAGTGACAATTTAGGTCCTATTTCATTAAAAACAGATGATCCAAATGAATTTTTAATATTTGGCGAAAAGATGGAAGATGTAATAGGAGCAGAGGTAAAAGTATTAATAGATACAGCATATTTGGATGCACAAAAAATAATTTTAGCACATATGGATAAATTAGATGCGGTTGCTCAAGAATTATTAAGAAAAGAAGTAATTTCTGGAGAAGAATTTTATAAAATAGTAGGATAAATAAAAAAAGCTTTTAGATAAAAATCTAAAAGCTTTTAAAATTTATATTCAATTATATATTCATTACTGTTTAAATAATTTAAAATACCACTATCAGAAATGAAATTAAATTTTAATTTATATGCACACAAATCCTGAGTTTTTTTATTAAACTGCTTATTTATCTTATTTATACCATATTTACCATCACCAAGTATGGGAAGACCAATATGAGCTAAATGAGCTCTAATTTGATGTGTTCTACCAGTTTCCAAATTAATATCTAAAATAGAAGTATTATTTTCTTTATTGCTAGATATTAATTTATACGATGTAATTATTTTTAAATAGCCAGTTTTAAAAGTATCTGAAATATATACAAGAGATTTTTTGGTATCTTTAAATAGATAAGCGGTAAGTCTTTCGGAAGTATTTCTAGGTATACCATAAACTTGTGCAATATAATGCTTTTCTATTTCTTTATTTTTAAACTTATCTAGAAGAATATTTAAAGAAACTTGATTTTTAGCAAATAATACAATACCTAAAGTATTTCTATCAATTCTATGACAAGGTTTAATAAAATTATATTTCTTTTCTAAGATAGAAGTTATAGAGTTATTACCAACCACTTCAATATTAGCAGGTTTATTTATAATTAGTATATTATCATCTTCATATACAAAGTTTATATTACAATTTGTTCCTTCAAGTAATTCATCAGAAATATATATTCTAATTAAGTCATTAGTATAAATTTGAACATTAGAATTAACACGTTTTCCATTAACTAAAATATCTTTTTTTCTTAAAGCTTTAAAAAGAGTATTTGTTTTTAAATTTGGAAACGTGTCTAAAATAAACTTATTTAAATTCTTATTATTATATTTATTATTAACAATTAAATCTTTCATAAAAACATTATAACAGAAAGAAAAAAAATTACAATAAAAGTATTGACAAAATATAAAAAAGAAATTATAATCTATAAATGTCAGGGGCACTTGCAGGTGTAGTTCAATGGTAGAATTCCAGCCTTCCAAGCTGGCTATGCGGGTTC
>CAUWBF010000007.1:0-98042 GCA_963557785.1 uncultured Clostridia bacterium
CATTTATGTAAAGAAGAACTTAAATGTAAATTCTATTATCGTTATGCTGATGATATAGTTATTCTAAGTGATGATAAAGATTTTCTTCATAAAGTTCTTATTTATATTAAGTTATATGTTCATACTATTGGATTGAAAGTTAAAGATAATTATCAAATATATCCTGTTGATAGTAGAGGAATTAATTTTGTTGGTTATGTATTTTATCATACTCATACTCTAATTAGAAAATCTATTAAATATAAAATTATAAGACTAGTAAATAGTTATTTAAATAGAGAAATTGATAAAAAAGAATTTAAAGTTAGAATGTGTGCTTATTATGGATGGCTTAAACACGCTGATGCTAAAAATCTTCTTTATAAAATTCAAAGTCTTACAGGTGTTAGATATTCTAATTGGAATGGTAAAAGAACTAATATTGCTAAATATTATGGTAAATACGTTAGAATAATTCAAGTTATTAATTATGCTAAGTATTTTAGAATTAATTTTATTAGAAATGGCAAAGCTTATTATGCTGATAGTAGAGATAAAACTCTATTTTATTCTATACATAGACTTAATCATTTTCCTATTAATTTTAAAATTACTAAATATGATTGGCGTATTTATACTAAAAATAGAAAAGAAAATATTAAACCTCAAATATAATATATTATGACTAAAGATAAACTTAAAGATGATATTATTAGAACTATATGCTTTTTAAATAGTGATATATCTAATAAAGATAGAAACTTATTAATTGAATTATTAAATTCTATTGTTGATTATACTAATAATACTGAACTTGAACAAAAAGTTAAAGTTATAGAACAAAAGCATAATGAATTAGTTGATACAGTTAATGAACTTAAAGCTAAAGTTGAAACATATTCTGATAAGATTAATGAGCTTGAGGAAAGAGTTCATCAATTAGAAAACGCAAGTCAATCTTAACATGGCTAGTCTTAATCAATTAGTTAGTGAATTTGCTCATGCTGTTGGCAATCCTAATAGTATTCCTCTTAGACGTAATCTTCGATATGCTATTCTTCATGGTCGTAATGAATTAATTCGTAAAAGTTATGAAAATCATAAATATGTTGATAAAGGTTTGCAACAACGTATTCGTGTTTCTATTATTAATGTTCCTGATGGTGACTTATATAATAGTCAAACTCTTGGGCTTCCTGCGATTAAACGTACTAAACAAGAAGTTCCAAAGCCAGTTAGACTTATTAATAACTTACCTTTCCAATCAATTAGAACTACCGGACATACTGGGATAGAAATACCATTTGCAAAAGAAGCTAGTGCTAAGTTTTATCATTATCTTGCAGGTATGTGTAATCTTCCTGTTTATGATTATATTAATGGTTATATTTATTTCTTTAGTAATAATAAAGATTGGTTTCAAAATATAGGTTCTATTATTATTGAATCTCCATTTGAAATTCCTTATCTTGTTCCTACCGAAACTGTTGAAAAAGCTAAAGATGTAAATTATGACCCTATTGATGATGAAGCTAAATACGATGATGATGAATTTCTTATTCCTGAAGATATTATTGGAGCTCTTAAAGAAATTGTATTTAAACGTAATCTTGTTGAAGTTCCTCGTCAAACAAATGAAACTCCTATTGATAATTTTGTAACTAGATAAATTATGATTAAAGATATAGATATTAGTCATTATTATAAAAAGTTTATTGAAACTTCTAATGACGATATGGCAAAATATAATAAAGAACTTGAACTTATAAATAAGATGAAAGCTGATTGTCGTGCTTATATTAAAAGTAAAAATCAAGTTATTAAAGATGATTTAAAAATTAATCTTAATGAATATGGGTTTCAATTTCTTAATGATAATGTTGAATTAATTAATAAATTAGAGCAATTAATTAATAATCAACTTAGTTATACAGTTGGAGAAAGACGTATTGTTCTTCTCCAACTTTTGCGTTATTGTAACTTAGCTAAAAAAGCAAACGATTATATTATTGCTCTTAAACTTGCTACAAGACGTTCTGAATTAAGTCTTTCTGATTATAAAAAGTACATTCATAGGTATTATAGTTATGGTGTTCATAAATGTGTTCTTGAAGGTTACGCTTATCATTTTAAATATGAAATTGGTGATTTAGTTATTAATTTCTGGAGATATAGAGATAAACCTAGAGATACTTATGTTGATTGGAACGCTACTAGACTTAAAAAACAAGAAATTATTGATGCTGGTCTTAAACCTTATGATAAAGAAGAAGCAGAAATATATAAAATTCGTGGACTTAAGTATGATGGTATTCCTTATGTAGTTTATAAAACTAATAAAGAGTTTTATGAAATACAACTTATTAATAATGGAACTCATAGTTATAGTGCTATTAAATTTAAATATGCTAATTATATTAATAGAGAACTTAGAGGTAAAGATGCTAAACAACTTAATTCTGAATGTAAAACTGTTGATGATATTTTTAATCTTAAATTAGGATTAAGAAGTAAACTTCTTGTTTATCTTGAACGAGAACCTAATGCTCCATTTAAATATATTAGAAATGTTAATCAACAAAAGTATGAACGTGGAGCACATAATAATGGTAATAAAACTAGATATAAAAACTAATATTATGGCAAATAATAAAACGATTACGATAGAACATATAATTGGTAAACTTGATAATGATTTCAATCCTGATGGAAGTGATTGGATTCCTAGAGTTCCTGCTTGGTGTGTTGATGCTATGAATGAACTTAAAGTTCTTCGTAAAGTTGATAAGAAAATGAAACTAACCGTCATTAATAAGATAGCTAAAAGTAAATGTTGTCTTATTGATGACGGTCTTAAAGTATATGATAGTAATGGTTGTGAAGTACCTAGAGCTAATACTAGTAAATATAGATGTGGTGATATTGAATCTGCTCCATCCTCTACGGGGGGTCAAGCGGAGGACGAAAGTCCGGAGCGTGCTACTAATAAAGACTATCTTGGTATGCCCGATGATTGTTGTCCTAATGGTTCTAGAACTAGAGAAGTTATTGATACTGGTAAAGTAGGATGTAATCCTGTTGTTTATACAGTTCATAATAATACTGAATGTCCAAGATGTCAGCATGAAGTTCATTCTCATTGTCAGACCCCCCGTGGAGGATATGATAAGTCAAATCATAATTATATTCTTATTGGAGGTAATACTATTGAACTTAATTTTAATGATACTTGTATAACAGTTGTTTATAAAGATATTGAAACTCAATATAGTGATAATTATCATTGTGAGATTCCTGTTATACCTGCTAATGGTAAATTAATTCAAGGTCTTACTTATTATTGTATGGCTCGTATGCTTATGAGAGGATATAAACATCCTGTGTTTAATCTTTCTGCTAGTCAATATGGAACTAATCCTTTCTATCTATGGGAAAGTATGAAGAAAGATATTAAGACTAGTATTCTATTAGATGAACAAAGTGATGATGATAGTAGTTGGAATGAGTTCTTTTATAACTTTACTTTTCCTAAATAATTATGAATATACAAAAGAAACTTAGTCTTAATAAACATCCAGGTGATTGTGTACCTTATTCATTAGTTGCTGCTAAAAATGTTAAAGTGAGTAATGATGATAGGATGATTGTTAATGAAGAAGGGCTTGAAGATTGTAAAGCAATTGCCAATTCTATTCATGAAGATGGTATTAATAATTTTAAAATAGTTGGTGTTATTCCAACTAGTACTGAACTTATTTTATTTATTGTT
Source organism: uncultured Clostridia bacterium (assembly GCA_963557785.1). Taxonomy (GTDB): domain Bacteria; phylum Bacillota; class Clostridia; order TANB77; family CAG-508; genus Merdicola. Next base: position 3,749 of record CAUWBF010000007.1, read on the forward strand.
AATACTGATTCTAATGAGTCTTATATTTATAGATATAATGAACAAGCTGATAATTGTTATAGAGTAAATAGTAATTGGAAGTATAATGGTGGAAAGATTAAAGGAACATATACTTATAATGTTAAAAATCATCTTATTATAGCTATTGCTGAAAGTAATACTTCTATTGATGTTCCTCTTAAAACTATTAATATTGATTTAGATTCTGACCGTCCTGATTCTGAAATGTCTGTTATTCCACAAATAACTTTACCTACTATTAGTGGTTTAAATTATGTTAGTGGTGGAGCTTATAAAGGATTTTATTTTATATTTATTAGATATAAGATAAATAAAACTAATTATACTAAATGGTATAGTATTGGATTTCCTATTTTTAATGATGTTATAATTCCACAAGTTATTAATAAAGTTTGTTTTAGAAAAACTAATGTTTATGAACCGAAAGATGAACCAAACGGTTATTGTTATGGTAATACCGATTCATTTAGTGATTCTAAAGATATATGTAATCAAACTTTTGAAATAAATATTAGTGGAGGTCGTTCTGGTCTTTATCAACTTGGTTTTATTGTATGTAAAAAAGATAGTACTCAAGCGTTTAGAACAGATGATTTAAATAATAATATTTTTAAATTTAGTAGAGATGTTCTTGTTGAATATAATGTTGCTGATTTAACTACTGACTATTATAATTATTATAATGTTGGTAATATCATTAATTATAAGAATAGAATATATATTGCTAATTATAATGAAAAAACTGATAACGATGATAGAACTTTAAATAATGGTAAAACATTAGAAGAGGCTGTTAAAGATATTACTATTAAACTTCGTAATAAAGCTGTTAATGCTTATTATAATGATTATACTACTGTCAATGCAGTTAGTGAAAAAGGTCCTTATTTTAAAATGGCTAGCCTTCAAATTACTGGTACTGCTGATTGGCAAATTAAAGATATTAATAAAGTATTCAATAATAATCAATATCCTTTTCGTACTTTTAGAACTTTATTTAATGATACAGTTATACAAGGTATTGCAGCACATGAATATTTAAAGATTAATTATAATGCTAAAATAAAAGTAGGTAGTAGAGGTAGTCATAATCTTAAAGAATATCTTGCTTGTCATTGTTTTATTATTCCTACAAGTTATAAATATGAAAATAATCAATCTGTTTATACTTTACCTAGTACAGTTAAAATAGCTTGTTATGTTTATAATGGAACTGGATTTACAGAAGATACTGTATTTACTAGTGGACAAGTATTATTTGGTGATACTATATTTGATATTGATAATTGTAAAATGAGAATTACTCATTCTATTATTGAGCCTAGTTATGATTTTAATGAACGTAAAAAGAATGATACTCTTATTCCTGGAGAAGTATATAACTTTTTTATTCATTTTGTTGATAAATATGGTGATGCTAGTAGAGGATATAAATTGTCAAATAAAGATAAGTATATAAATAATATTGTTAATGATGGTTCTCATTGTACTATAATTACTTTTAATTGGAATAATCAAGGTAATGGTAATATTCCATATTGGGCAGTTATTAGTGGAGATATTCCAATATCTACTATTAGTTCTAATGTTAAAAGATATATTGCTAATCATAAAATTGTAGTTTATACTGCTGAACCAATAAATAATCCTACTACTAATATATTACTTAATAGCTCTGGTGAACTTGAAGCTACTAATAAAGATGAACTATATACTCTTATATCTAATTACTTTATTGATTATCAAGATAAAGATAAATACAATGATTTATATGTTTATCAAGTTATAAATAGTGGTAGTTATACTCCTTGTAGTAATCAAGTAATAGGTGCTATTGGTATTGATAATGAAGCTAAATTTGGTTATTACGAAAATATTAATGGTGATGAACTATTTAGAATACCTGATTTAATATTTGATGCTGAAGCTATTGGTGGTGAACATACTAGAGATTTTGTGTATAATATGAATAATACTTTTAATAAGTTTTATATTCGTGCTAATATTGATACTACTTTATGGAATCAAATTAAAGAATTAGGTTATGTTGGATGGTTTATTAGTTATGAAAAAGTTGAACCTATTACTAGATATACTGGATTATTAACTAGAAAAGATTATTGTAATATAGCTAGTAATGTTACTTGGCAAAATGATAGTTGGGGTACAAAACCGGGTTTTGTAGCTAATAATTTTACTAGTGATAAATGTTATCTATATAGTGGTCGATTTGATATTGATGATAGCATTAAATATGATTTTAATATTATTCGTATTGATGGTAAATGTAAATTTGAACCTTATAAAGAAAAACATGATGTAGTTGATATGGTAGTTAATACTACTTATCCTTATAGTTACAATATGCCAGTTATAGGTGTAATTAGTAGAAATGAATATAAACCTATTAATAATTATAAACTAGTAGTTGCTGATAGTGTTACTGATAGTAGAGCTGGAAAAGGAACTGCTCTTGAAATGGACGATTATAAGGAATTACTACTTGATGCTGAAACTATGTTTCTCGCAACAGTTCTTAATTGTACTAAAAATATTTATACTAGCAAAGAAAAAGAACTTGTAAGACTTAATGACGTTTGTTATAATGGTGGAACTTATTCTATTGAACATGGATATAATGGTAGAATGACTTATGATGGTGTTCTTATTTATAATGATAATGGAGTTATAATGAACGAAGGCAATTATAAATTATATACTCCTACTAATAATCAATATTATTATAGTGGTGATGAACCATGTTGGTTTGATATTCCATTCAATGTTTATATTCAGTTTCCTTTATATAGTGATAAGTTCTTTGAAAGTAAACGTTTTAATAATGAACCTAGTAAGATAGCTTTTAGTATTAAAGAAGATACTGATAAGAAAAGTGTTGCTTTTGGTACATTTGTAGAACCTAAGAATAGTGTTGATTTATTTAAAGACCCTATTGGAAATGTTGACCAATATGTTCCTAAATTGTTAACTCAATATCGTAATGATATTATTAATATTACTCGTTTTGATAAAACTATAAGACGTAGTAATGTTATTCAAGATGAAAGTGAAGTTAATGCTTGGAGAATATTTCCTATTGAAGGTTATAAAAATATTACTGAAAATAAAGGAAGTATAACTAATTTAGTTGGAATTGGATATTATCTTTTAGTTCATACTCAGCATAGTATGTTTATGTTTGATATAAGTGCTGCACTTAAAACTAGAGATGAAAATGTTCAATTATATCAACCTGATGCTTTTGAAGTTGATTATAAAGAAGTTTTTACTAGTGATAAAGGTTATGGTGGGCTGCAAGATGATTTAGCATATATAGTCGGAGAATTTGGTTATATTTTTTATAATGATGATTTTCATAAACTTTATCAATTTGATGATGGTCAACTTAAAATAATGGATGAAGATATTAAATTATGGCTAGATAAATATCATCCTAATAAAGTTAGATTTGCTCATGATAAATTTAATAATCGTATTCTAATTAAATTTGATTATACTTATAATAATATTAATCCTAATACTAAAGAATCTATTATAGAATCACATAATGAAGTTATTAGTTTTAATTATAAAGTAGGTAGTTTTATTAGTTTACATGATTATTATTTTAATAATGCTTGGTCTACTAAAACTAAATGTTACTTTCAAACTAAACATAACGATGATAGACTTAACTGCCCTCTTCATGTATTTACTCATGAATATAATTATGGTAGATTTAATACTCACATGGGTGATGATAGTAGAAGTCTATATCTAGTATCTAAACAAGAAGTTGGTGATGAGCCTATATTAGTTCATAATAGTTATATTGATATTATAGTTAATGAATCTTATGAACTTATTAAATTTCTTGAATTTATTAAATATAAAGTACATAAGATATATATTCCTATTTATAGTGATAATATTAATAATCCTGTTGATTTAAGAGAACATCCTTATGCTGGAGATATACTTCGTATATTTAATGAAGATAATGATACTGATGATATAGATATTAATATTGATAAACTTAATGAATTTAATAAGTATAAAAAACCTTGGTATGAACTTACTCAATATAACTTTAATTATTTCCGTAATGCTATTAAAGAACATTCTAATACAGTAAGCGATAAACTTCGTAGAGTATATGGTAATTATTTTGTAATTCGTTTCATATTTAATAATTCAGATAATAAGCGCATTGAATTTGAAAGTCTTGAATGTGCTCAAACTCAATTTAGAAAATTATGATACAGTATAGAGATAGACAAAGACAAAAAGCTTTTATTGGTGCTATTATTGGTGCTGCTGCTAGTATTGCTGGTGGTATAATTAAAGGTAATAAACAAAAGAAAGCTCAAGAAAAAGCCCAAGCTGAAGCTCAAGCTGCACAAGACCATAAAGATGCTTTACAAAATGCTCAAGCTTTAACTAGTGCTTATGCTAATCAAGATTATGTTGGTCAATATAATGATAAGCTTACTCTTAAATGTGGTGGTAGAGTTCGACGTAAAGCTGGTTTCGGTACTGAATTTGCTGATGCTCTTCCCGGTTTAGGTAGTCTTGCTAGTTCTATTACAGGAGTTCAAGGACTTGGTGAATTAGGTACTGCAATAGGCCAAGGTATTTCTGCTAATCAACAAATTAATGAAAATAAACGTATTGCTCAAGAAGCTGAACAGCGTAAACAACTTCAAGCTGGTCAACAACAACTTAATATTACTTCTGATAAAATGACTAATCCAATGACTATGTATCAACGTTCTAGTTTTATTAATAAATATAAATGTGGTGGACGTAGAAAAGCATGGATTGGTGCTGCTATTGGTGCTGCTGGAAGTTTAATTGGTGGTATGTTTGGAAGTAAAGGACAACAACCAATTCAAGTTAAACAATCTGACCAAGCTAGTTATAGTGCTCCTAAAACTGGTCTTGAACGTCCTGAATGGATTACTAATGGTAATGTTCAGCCATCTATTATGCCTCAATCAGTATATCGAGATAGGCTAAATGTATATCGCTGTGGCGGTCTTAAACGCTAATCTTTTGCTCTCTGTTGAATTATTATATATAGGTATGAACTATTAATCGACTGATAGGCTATCGTTCAGCAGAGAGCCTTAAAATCAATCAAATTACAATTTCTCATTATATTATATAAAATGCCTAGAAAAGATAAAGTTATTCATATAAGTAATTTACCTAGTACATTTAGAGGTAATGTTACTCGTAATGGAAGATTTATTCAAAATGGTATTCCTCCACTTGGTGGAGCTTATGATAAAGTTGCTAAATCTACTAGTTTAATAAGACTTGGTAATGAATTTCTCTATAATGGTGTAAATAATTTAGTATCTAAAGATAATAGAGAAAAATTAATGAATAATACTACTGGTAGACTTATTAATTATGTTAAAGATTTTAATAAAGAATCTTTTCCTAGTGATGATGAACTTGGACCAACATTTCCATTTAATATTATTCAAACTCCTAGAAGTAATGGAAAAAAGCTTCCTCAAAAGCAATATGCTGTTGGTGGTAAAATACCAAATGTAGTTGCTGGTGGTATTGCTCAACCTCTTGGTAATAATTTCTTTTATATGAATGGAAGAAAACATAGTCAAGGTGGTATTGATATTGGGCCTAGTGATAAAACTGGTATTGAAGTAGAAGATGGTGAAGTAGTTGAAACTAATAGTAATGAACTTAAAGTTTATTCTGCACAACCTATTATTAATGGTGTTAGTCCTGCTAAATTAGTTATGGGTGGAGCTAATCCTAATAAAGTATTTAAAGCTCAAGAAGATTTTAAAGATAAAAATCGTATTAACGATGATGGAAGTAAATATCAAAATGGCGGTATAAAGAAAAATAATTATAATAAAAATGATAATACTACTGTTGCTAAACCAGTAATACAAGAATATATACTTGCTACGGGTTCTACTAAATTTATTCAAGATTTACGTAATAAATTAACTAGAAATAATACTATTAAAGGTGGAAATATTAATATTGTTAGTCCAGAATTTGATATATTAACTGGAATTAGAGGAATAGCTAATACTTCTAATAATATAATTAATAATTATATAGGTCGTAAATTACCTAATAATTATGCTTATAGAAGAACTCTTCAGCAAGAATTAGATGATATTATTAATAATAATGTTTTTAGAAAAATTCCTAATAATATTACTGTTCCTAAAGGAAAAACTATTATAACATCTAGTGGCAAAAAAATTAGTTTGCATAAAGCTAGTGGAAATTCTCATGGAGGTAAAGCATTTTCTGCTGGAAAAGTTTGGGATGGTACAAGCTCTAGTGGAAATAAATCTAAAGAAATAATAATAGGTGTTCCTGGAGAAAATGCTGAATGGATGGTTGGACATCATGGTAGTTATAAAGGACCTTATAAGTTTAATGATATAGAACAAGGTAGTGGTTTATTTGTACCTTTTGATGAAAATAATATAGCCAATATATCTACAAATGGATTAAGAGCATATAAACCTAGTATATTTAATAATAGATATATTCCAATTGAATTAGATAAAAAACGTATGGGCGGTTTAAGTAGAGATAAAGATTATGGTTCTAAAAAGAAACCTTATCCTAGTGTAGCTAAAAAAGACTTTGCTGGAGGACATAGAAGTTATCCTATTCCTACTAAATCTGATGCTATTGATGCTTTAAGATTAGCTGGACTTCACGGTAGAAATGATATTAAAGCTAAAGTTTATAATAAATATCCAGAACTTAGAAAGAAAGGTAATGTTGGATTAGTTGTTAGTATTAATGGTAATGTTAAGAATGGATTAATTCATTCTCCATCCTCTACGGGGGGTCTACGCGATAAATTTGCTGTTGGTGGAAAACGGATTAATCGTCATGGAAGAACTTGGGAATATGATGAACAAATTGGAGCTTATGTTCCTATAACTAATAGAACTATTAATAGAACTTCTGCTTATCCTATTAATAAATCTGCTAGAGGAGAAACTATTATTGGAAGTGATTATACTTTTATAAATGGAAGATGGTCTAAAAATAATAATGTAAATACTAATACTAATAAACCTAATATTGATAATGGAAATCGTCGTCCTCAATATTATGCAGAACGTAGACTTCCTTTATTTGAAGATGGCGCTGGAATTACTAGTGGTTTAGTTAGAGCTGGTTGGAGTCATGGAAATGATAAAGGTATTAGTACAAATAATACTAATATTCCAAGTTTATCTGAAACTAAATCTAACGGGAAGACCCCCCGTAGAGGACGAAGTAAGTCAAGTCAATCAACTCAATCTATTCCTACTAAAACACCTCCTATTGCTGTTTATAATCGTAATCTACCTAAAGTAGAAGCTAGTATTCCTACTACTTTACCTGTTTCTACTAATATTCCTGCTAAAGGAACCACATCTTTTGATGGTAAAGGTCAAGGTAAATTTAAAAATCTTACTACTGCTGATTGGATTGGACTAGGTAGTAATGTAGCTGGTAGTTTAGCTAGTTATTTTGCTAGTAGAAGAGCTATTAATAAAATGAGAGGTCCAGGTCAACCTACTCTTATTAGTGCTAGTAAACTTAAAACTAAATATAATATTAATCCTCAACTTGATAGAATTAGAGAAGATAAATTTGAGGCTTATAGTGATATTGATTCTAATACTGCTAGTAGTCGTGTAAGTTTAGCTCGTAAACAACGAGTTCGTAATGCTGCTGGTCAAGCTGCTAATGAACTTTATGGTAATAAAGAAAATATAGAAACTAATCTTATTAATCAAGATAGACGTAATCAGCAAAGTGTTCGTCAATTTAATGCTCAACAATACAATCAATATATAGATAGAAAAGCAGCATTTGATAATGGTATTAGAGAAGCTAAAGTAACTAATATTAATAATTTATTTAGTGGAATTAATGCTGGTATTCAAGATATGATTAGTAGATATGAAAATCGTAAAGCTTTAAATAATACTATTGGTGCTATGAGAGCATCTGCTTCTAATGTAGATGATAGAATTATGCGAGATGCTGGAGTTGATTATGATGAATTTATTATTCGTAAACGTAGAAAACTTGGAGGAAAACAATCATGCCGATAAACTTTTATACTCCTACTTTTAGACAACAAGTTAATCCTATTGACTTAAATGTCTTAGCTAGAACTTATAATACTCTTGAACAAGGTCATCAACAAGCTATTCAAACTAAATCTCAGATTGATGCTCAACTTGCTCAATTAGATTTAAATGAAGCCGAAGATGCTTGGCGTCAAGAACAACTTAATAAAGTTCGTAATGCTCTTACCGAAAATATGCAATATGACAATGCTTATTCTAGTCTTGATGATATAGTTGGAACTTATGGAGATATAACTTCAAGTCCGGGAATGATTGGTCGTTTACGTGCTCAACAAGATTATAAAGCATATATGGATAATCTTGATAAACGTACTGATTTATCTGAAGATTACAAGAATTATTATCGTGCTGTTAATAAATATAATTATCAAGATATAACTGATAAGAATGGTAATGTTATTGGTGGAAGTAAATGGACTCCTATTGATAAAGAAGTTTCTGAAATTCCTATGAATCAGATACTTAATCAAGCACTTCAATGGGCTGCTAAAGAACAAGGCGGCGGTAGTCAAACAAGATGGCTTGATGCTAATGGAAAAGTTACTGATGATATTACTAAATCTGTTACAGGAGAGATTTATTCTCATACTAAAGGTGATTGGCAAAGATTAAGTAAAGCTAAACTTGTTGAAGCCGTTAAAGCTGTTATTGAAAACACTCCTGGTGCTAAAGCTAGTCTTGAACAAGATTATAAGATTGCTAAATGGAAATATGACCAAAATAGTAGTAATCCTGATATAACAGATAAAAATGGTATTCTGCTTACTCCTGAACAGTATCTTGCTAAACGTATTGACCCTTTCTATAATGCTGCAACTTTTTATAATCAAAGTAGTAATACTACTTATGGTGAAGCATGGAAAGCTCAATTAGCTTTAGCTAAACAAGCTGGATTAGGAAGTACAAATCAAAGAAAACAAGCTATTGATAATTTAACTTATAAAGGTACTCCTGTTCGTATTGATAATTTTATGCCTGCTCAAGCTCAAGCTGAAATTACTAGCAATAGACAATCAATAGCTGGATTACTTAGTAAATATAATCCTGATATTAATATTAATTTAAGCACTGCTAATCCAGATGATATTAGAACTAGTATCATGACTAATATTACTAATCCATCTGATAGAGCCTATGCTTTAAGTTATCTCAATGATATTATTGATAATCAAGAATATATTAATAGTCTTAAAGTTGGTAAATCGCAAGATAGCATTGACGGATTTGATACATATAATTCTATTATTAGTTTAAGTGATTTGCCTAATAATAAATATTCTGATACATATAGTAAATATGTTAATCAGATATTTGGAGATAGTAGTTCTATTAGACAATACTTTAATAACGATGATGTATATAATTCATTTATTAATGCTCTTGGTGGAGAGAAAAAAGCTGCTAGTCTTGGAGTAAGATTTGGCTCTGATGGTAATGGTTATAGATATGCTGAATTACCAAAAGATTATCATAAATCTATTTATAGTTTTGGTAAAGCTGTTAAAGAAGCTGAAGATACTAGGAATCCTTTAAATGCTTTTCTTAATTCTGCTAAGACTAGATTTTTTGGTTATGGTGATAAATTTGTTCGAGTTGATTCTAATGGTGAAGAACATCATGGTGGATTACCAACAGGTAATAAAGAACCTTATATTGGTTTAATTGATTATGTTGATTCTCTTAAATCTAAAAATGATGCTGTTCTTGATGGTGGTCAAATAACTTCTTCTACTATTGGTATATCTGCAATGACTCCTGAACTTGCTGAACTTAATTTTGTTATGAGTTCTAATCCAGAAGCTGCTAGTAAATATTCTGCTCAAAAGAAACAATTAGAAGAACAAGCTATGTCTGCTATTAAAGCTGGTATTGATTTAACTCAAGGAGAATCTTATATTACTAGTGAAAATGGAATATTTGAGCCTATGTCTTCTGAAGATAGAAAAGCTTATACAGCTTATCTTAGAAGTGCTAAAGAAAATGAGATTACTCCTACTATTGTTCGTGACCCAAAAACTGGGGATGTTGGAGTTCAAATTAATATTGCAGGCTACTATGATACAGAAGGTAAACTTAAAAGAGAACCTATTACTTTACTTGTAGGTAGTGGTGCTATTGATAGTTCTATTATTCAATCTTGGAATCAAGATACTAGTTGGAGAGCTGCTGGTAAAGTAGAAAATTACTATAATGCTAATAGACCTATTTCTCTTACTAATAATGCTGCATTTACTGGAATTGATAAATTTAAATTAGTACCTAATGGCGGAGGTTTTAATTTAATTAATTCTACTAATAATCAAACTATTGGTTTAGTAAGTAAAGAAAATGCTGTTGATATTGTAGATAATTTATCTCAATGGGAACAAACTGTAACTGCTGTTAAAGCTGGTATGGCAGTAGATGAAAATGCTGTTAAGGCTATTCAACAAAATGTTGCTACTAAACTTGCCCAACTTAGTGGCAGTTCAGACCCTTATGTTATTCAATATTACTATGATGAATTAACTAACAATCTATATTAATATGGATGTATTAAAGTTTCTACAAGGTGGTAATAAAACACCTAATCCTGAATATAATCCTAAAACTAAAAAGGGGGCTATACAGCCTCCTACTTTAGTTGATTACAACCCCGGCACTTCTATTAGTGACCGGGGTCGTGGTCATTTATTTACTCGTATTGCTGGGCAATCATATAATCTTAATCAATATGATATAGATAAATATGCTCCTTATGATGTTTATGTTAATCCTGTTGATGACCCAGAAAAACTTGATAAAGAACGTGCTGTTAATCAAAGTAATTGGGAACAAGGATTAAGAATGATTGGGCAAATTGGTAATGAGATTACTGTTGGTACAGCTATTGGTTTTGCAGATTTAGCTGATGCTTTCTATAATATGGTTAGTAATAGTCCTAATGATTATCAATCTGAAATAAGTTCTGAACTTGAATCTTTAAAAGAATCTATTAATGAGCGTTTAGCTATATATAGAGAAAATCCTAATGCTGCTTTTGATATTGGAGATTTTGCTTGGTGGGCTAGCAATGCTCCTAGTATAGCTAGTTCTTTAACTCTTATGGTTCCTAGTACTGGTCTTGCTAAAGGTGTTTCTTTATTAGGTAAAGGTATAAAGTTTAATAAATTAGCTAATAAAATGGCTAATGCTATTAATATGACTCAAAAGAGTAGAGCCATTACTGGTAGAATAGCAGAAGCTACTGCTATTGGAGTTCCTTCTCGTTATCTTGAAAATTATCAAGAAGCTAGACAAACTTATAACGATATTAAAGATTATTCTAAAACTCAACTTGCTAATATGAATGATAAACAAAGAGAAGAGTTTTATAATAATAATCCTAAATATAAAGATATGTCTGATGAAGAAGTAGCTAAAGATATTGCTAAAAATAGTGCTGATATTACTTTTGCAGAAGATTGGGCTAATGTTCTTTTTGATGTATGGCAAGTTTATAGTTTAAAAAACTTATGGAAAAATGCTTTAAGTGGTAATACAACTAGTTCTAGACTTAGAAATTTAAATATTGCATTTAATAGTAATATTGATGATGCTGCTGCAATTACTAATGCTTTAAGTAATAAAACTACTAAACAAGCTATTACTAGTACATTAAAAGACGTGGGTAATGATATTCTTCATGGTGTTAGAGCTGAATGGACAGAAGGGGTTGAAGAAGCTATTAATTATATAGCTAGTCAAGATGGTTTATATAATGGTAAAAAAGTATTTGATAAAGATATTCCTCAACAAACTATTAAAGATTATCTTCAAGACCCAATGTTATGGGAGCAAGCATTTTGGGGTGCTCTTGGTGGTGTTACTTTTAGTAGTGTTATGAATAAAGCTGGAGAGTTTATTAATAAACGTCTTGATAAAGATTGGACTTCTGCTGAAAAACAAAGAGAAAACGAAATTCTTGGTCGTACTGCTACTTTTCAAGCATATCAAGAAAGACTTAATAGTATTGCTAATGGTAAAAATCCATTTATAACTATTACTGATGAAAATGGTCAACAGGTTAATCCAGATATTATTACTGGTACTGAAGAAGAACTTCGTAATATAGCTGAAAAAGAATATATGGATAATATTATTATTAATTCTATGAACGCTGGTAATTTAGGACTTCTTGAAAGTTCTATTAATAGTAAAGAATTTAATGATAGTATTACTAATAAACTTGGATTACAACAAAAAGATAGTAATGAACTTATTAATAGATTTAAAACTGAAATTAATAATCTTAAAAATGAATATAATACTACTTTAAATAAAGTTAATAGACTTGGTGGCGGATTTGAAGTTGGTCGTATTATAGCTACCCAAATGGTTCATGCTCGTAATCGCCAAGAAAATTATAATAATCTTCTTAATTGGGCTAATGATGTTTTAAATCAAGATATTACAAATAATCATATTGAAGATGTTGATATTAATTCTGCAAAGAATGGTATTTATCAACATATTATTGATAGTATTCAAAGAGATATTAAAACTATTCAAGATAACGCTGCAATTAATAATTCTGTTAAACAAGAACGTATTGCTCAATTAAATGAGCGATTAGATGCTATTAATAAACTTTATATTCCTATTGATATTGAAAATAAAAATGATGTTCAATCAGCTATTCAACTTCAAAAACAATATAATGAAGTATTTAAAGATTTAGCAGAAGTTGTTAATGCTGAGATTAATGTTGAGGTTAATAAAAATCAACTTAATTTATCTGATGATAATATTAAATCTCGTATAACTTATCTTAATAATTTCTTTGATAATAGTCGTAAAAAGATTGTTAATAAAGCTATGGACGATTTACGTAATGCTTATAAACAATATGGTAAAGAATATGTCAATTCTGTTATTAAAGATGCTAATAATGGTAATAAACCAAATATAGATAAAATTATTCGAGATGCTTATGCTGCACTTGATTTAAGTTCTAAAGGTAATGAACATCTTAAAAATACAATAGAACAATTAGCTGAGATTGCTGAGATTGAAAACGATGTTAATAATACTCCTAAAGAGGAAGAAGTTGCTCCTGTTAATCCTGATGTTAATGAAGTTAATGAAACTGATGTAGATGATACTAACTCATCTCCATCCTCCACGGGGAGTATAGCGGAGCGAAGCGGAGCGGTTCCTAGTGAGCCTACTAATACTGAACAACATCAATCTCAAACTGAACAACCAATTTCTCAAGAACCTATTAGTACTCCTAAATCTGAAGTTAATAATACTCTTCCAGATGATGATTTTGAACGTGGTCAAATAGGTACTGATTTGGTTTATGAAAGTATAGCTGATTTAGAAGATTCTTTAGGACATGAATCTACTAGTAGTGATTTACTTAATGCTAGACAGTCTTTTATTGATAAACTTAATCAAGCTGGATTTGAACAAACGGAAGCTACTGACATAGTTAATAATATTATTGACGGTCTTACAGGAGGTAGTTTATATAGTTCTGTTCAAGATGATAGTACTAGACGTTTATTACTTAATGCTACTTATGCTACTGTTACAGGTAATGAACGTAATATAGAAGCTATTATGGATGATTTTGCTAATAGTGTTGATAGTGAAGGTAATACTAGAGGTAAAATTGTTAATGGTAAAGTATATCTTAGTATTGGTCAATTAGTTGAATATATAGATAGTATTACAGGTAATAAAATTATTAAAAATTACTTGTTTAATCAAATAAAAAACTATCTTTACGCCAGCACTAATAATCAAGGTAAATATCGTGCTACTGATGAATCAACTATTAAAAAACTTAATGCTAGACAATTTGTTCAATACGTTGACGGTATTGCTAAAGAACGTCTTGAAAGACTTCAAGTTGAACATACTAATAATGTTAATCTTAAGTATATAGTAGAGAATGAAAATGTTAAAGCATTTACTTCTATTAAACAAGGTGATTATCTAGAAACTGAATATGATAGTAAGCTTAGACGTATTAATATACTTGCTAATGGTACAATTATTGGTTATATAGGAGTTCCAAATATTGATAAGTTTGGTAATTATGATATGGTTAATCAAGGTTGGAAATATAATATTCATGCTGAAAATGGTCAAGTTGTTTCTCCACTTAAAGACGCTTTAATTAGTATTCTTGATGGTGATAGATTTGACGAAGAATTTATTGGTCATTTATATGAACTTGCTGTTAAAGAAGAAGTTACACAAGAAGAACTTGTTAATCTATTTAAAGAATTTGAAACTAAATATCCTGATGTAGTTAGAGATTTTACTACTCCTGTTGCAAGTTTTGATTTAGCTGGGCATCTTGTTAATCTTACTAAATACATATTTAATCAACCTTATGAAAATAGTCATGAAGCTAGTATTAATCGTTGGTTTAATAATCTTCTTAATAGTTATGACCAAGCTATTACAATAGTTAAAGGTGATTTTAAAGGTAAGATTAAAGCTGTTAATATTAAATATGGAGTTCTTAATACTATTGATGATGCTAATGGCGAATGGAATGATGTACAAGAAACAGTAGTTAATTATAATGAAGATGTTAATAAACTTGGTGTAGTTGTACAAGGTCAAGTATATCTTAATGGAGAAAGTAAACCAACTATTATTGAAAATCTTACTACTAATGGTATGTCTGTTATTAGTATTCCAAGTAGTGATGGTACTTCTCTATATGCTTTTTGTAAACAAGTTCCATTAAATAGTAATCTACTTAAAGGTGATGCTCGACGTATTATTAATTCTATTAAGAATGAAGTTAATAATCTTTGTAGAGATTATATTAGTGGAAAAATAAGTTTTGGTGAACTTAAACAAAATCTTGGAGATATATTTGGAAATAATAAACTTATTAACGGAGATAGAAATACTGGACTTCAAATTAGTATTAATCCTACTAATATAGGCTTTTATGTTAAAGGTGCACATTTTAATGGTAAAGATTATGCTTTTACTATTAATTCTGATGCTGGTAATTATAAACGTAATATTATTATTAATTCTCCTTATGTTATTAATAGTGCTTTTAAAATAGGTAAAAGTTATGGTATTAATGCTAGTACTATTGATGAATTAGATAATGCTCTTCGTCCTGTTATTGATGAAATGTTTAACTATGCTCAATTTGCTATTAGTAAAAATTTTATTAATGATAGTACAAAAACTAATGATAAAACTAATAAATATATTTATCGCGAAAATGGTAAAACTATTATAAATATTGATGGTAAAACTTATAGTTATAATAGTTATCAAGATTTTATTATTAGTAATGGTTTAGTTAGAACTAAACTAGCTAATACTAATACTAATGAAACTGCTGGTAATTGGCAAATAGATATTCATTCTAAACTCGATATTACTTATGAACTTGAGGGTAGACCCCCCGTGGAGGATGGAGCAATACCTGAACAGCTATCAGAGTTCATGTTAGATGATACTCTTAATGCTATTAATTTTAATGCTTTTGAATCTGCTATAACTGCTAAGAATTTAACTCGTGGACTTAAAAAGTATTTTGTTAATGACCAAACTGCTATTGATTATATTAATGCTCTTCAAAAGATTGGTATATTGCCTAAAAATATTCAAGTTGTAGATAGTATTACTGATAATAATGGTAATCAAGTTAATGCTGTTTATCATCGTGATACTGATACAATTAAACTTAGTAGTTCTGCTATTGCTGGTCAAAGAGTTTATCGAGTTGTTAATATTATACTTCATGAAAGTTTACATAGACAACTTTATACTAAATATAATACTGAACAAGCTATTGCTTTAGTTAAACCTATTTATGATAAATTTAAGTTTTGGCTTGATACTCAGGATGATGCTACTAAAGAAAGACTTAAACCTTATCTGTTTGAGAATTTTAATACAAGTGAAGCTCTTGAAGAATTTCTAGTTGAAAGTATTACTAGTAATGCTCTTATGACTGCACTTAATGAAATTAAATATGATAATAGAAAAGTTAATAAACGTAAGACTTTATTTAGTAGACTTCTTGAAGTTATTGCTGATATGTTAGGTATTAATATTAATGAAGATAGTTTATTAGCTGCTGCTAGAGATGCTTATAAAGCTATTAAGAAAATGCCTAAAGAAAGTAATCAAGAAGCTATTCAAGGAACTTTTCAGTTTGAAGAAGAAACTGTTAGTACAGAACAAACTGAAAATCCTAATGAAGATAACAGTCAAGATTATAATTATAATAATGATAATCTTAATGATGGACTTGATATGTTTAGTAGTGTTGATGATGATATAGTGTCAAATATGGCTGAATTAACTAGCCGTTTACCAATAGACCAACAGCCCGAATTTGCCACTTTGCTTGACACAGGGCGCATCAGTTTTAGCTGTATGTAGAATTAATCGAGTAAAGATAAAAGTCGCTTAAAACGAAAGAAAACAGCCTCTATGACAATGTAATAAAATTTTACTTTAGATTAGTCATAGAGGTATTACTATTAATGAATTTAAACTTAAATATAAACTTATGAGTTGTGGAAATATTAAACTTGTAGGATATAATAATCTTAATAATATTATTATTAAAGAACATGGTTCTAATAATGCTGATTATTATAGTCTTATAGCTATGGTTGAAGACCCAATCTTTAAGAAGATTATAGCTGATAGAGGTATTAATGTTAAAACTTCTGGAAGACAAGCTTATAATGCTCTTCTTGAAGCTAGAGCTGTTAAACTTCGTAATATGGACGATGTAGCTTCTATTGCTGAAAAAGAAGAACGTGGTTTGTTTAGTACAATTAAAGCTAGAGATACAGCTATTACTTATATGGCTGATATTATGAATAAACTTAGTTTTAATTTTCTATATAATGGTGCTCCATTAAATTTTAATGAAATTAAAAAACGTACTAATGAAACTGTTATTAATGCTGGACTTAAACGCGCTAAGAAATTAGCTGGAAGTGATGAAGCTAAAAATAATGAACTTAATAGTTTTATTAATAATCCAAGTCCTGCTATTAAAATTAATGGTCTTGGAGCATTTCTTCGTAAATATGGTGATGCTCAAGATTTTAATTATGGTGCATTACTACGTTCATTAACTAATACTGAATTTAATGAAGCTCTTTTTAATAATAAAAATGTAGCTAAACTTATTAAACGAGATGAATTATATCAAACTACTGATTATGAAGAATTAGGCGGTTATCTTGATGAAACTTCTACTGAAGGTGATGAAAATAGTATAGATGATGGTATTGATTTAATGACTCAACTTTGGAATTTAAGTATTGGTGAAGTTAAAGATTTTAATAAACACGTAGAAGAAATTATTAAATATCATCTTGCAAGTTTACCTAAACTTACTGCTGCTTCTCAACTTGATAATGGAAGTTATCCTTTTGATACTAATAATGAATTAGGAGTTGTTACTTTTTCTGATGTTAATTACTTATCTAAAATATTATATGCTAGTGCTGATACTAGTAATGTAGATAATTTTATAGCTAGTCTTAAACGTATATCTGAAACTATTCCAAATTGTGAATGTTTAATTCAATTACATGATTTACTTAGCAAAAATAAAGTATTTGCTAATAAGTATATGATGGTGTTTAATAAACCTATTATATCTAAAATTGAAACTTATATTCAAACTGATTCTAATGGTAATAGTTATGTTCGTGCTCGTGTAACTAATCCTAATACTGATTCTCGTACTATTTTACAGAATACTTTTTATAATAATGTTAAAAATAATATTATTACTAATCGTGTTCCTACTGCTCGTGAAAAGTTTCGTATATATGATAGATATAAAAATACTCCTCATGCTAATCTTTATTTATATGATGCTTTTAAAGAAATATTTCCAGATATTAATCAAGCTAGTTTTAACTTAGCTATTGCTAAGATTGGTCGTGTAGCTATGGCTAAT
Source organism: uncultured Clostridia bacterium (assembly GCA_963557785.1). Taxonomy (GTDB): domain Bacteria; phylum Bacillota; class Clostridia; order TANB77; family CAG-508; genus Merdicola. The sequence continues at coordinate 21,875 of CAUWBF010000007.1, forward strand.
AATCTTATTAATTTTGCCAATGTTATTAATCGTACAGTTGAAAACTATAATAAATATGTAGAAGCGCTTAAAAAGGATAAAGAAACTAAAATGCCTGATAGTTTTATTAATAGAGGTGATACTTCTATTATATATCAAATGGCCGATGTTTTTAAAGATATTATTTATATTCCTGTTGAACTTAATTCTCGTAATCCCGAAGGTAATTTAAGTTCTGATGTTATTAATAGAAGTTTTATTACTAATATTGCTAAAATTATTAATGATGATAAATCTACTGTTGAAGAGCAAAACGCTATGGTTGAAGCTTATGCTAAACAAAAGTTTGCTAGTCATCAATATGATTATAGTAATTTACTTCTTGAACATAGAGATAGTAATGGTAATATAATTAATTATGGATTGTTTAGAAGAATTGGAAATGGAACTCCTAAACTTACCGAATATGCTCGTAGTATGTTTAAAACTTCTCTTCTTAATGGTATTAGTGAATTAGATAATAATAATAATGACTTATATCGTAGTATGAGTGATGGTGATTATTTAATTACTGCTATGGGATTATTTATGACTGATATTAATAATTCTGAAACTCCTACTGCTAATTATTTACTTCCCATACCTAGTGATGCTCCTAAAAACTTTACTATTACTGCTCCTAGATATAGTCTTGCTGGATTGCGTAGTCAACTAGAAGATGGAACTAAAATTATAAATAGAGAACATCCATTATTTAAACAGTATTATAATATAGCTATTCAAGAACTTACTAATATGGCTCAAGCTGTTAATATAATGTTTAAGACTAATGCTAATGGTAATCCTATTTTAACTAATGGAGATTTTGAATTTAGTGATACTTATAATAATAAACCTGAACATTTTTATAATCAATATCATAAAGATGGAAAAGGTAATGTATTTATTACTAAAGATGGACACAAAGTTTTAGCTGGTAGAGTATTTAGTTTTAAACGTTTAGTTAGTAAAATTACTCCTAATAGTAATGGAGCGTTTAATGAACTAATTGGATATGGTAAGACTATTGACATCCTCTACGGGGGGTCTACACGTGGGCTTAGCTATGTTAATAATCAAGTAGTTCTTAATGGAGAACAACGTATTGCTCTTGAAGATGCTGTTGCTGATTGGTTAAATGAATATATAACTAATGGTTATAAAGAACTTAAAAATAAATATGGTACATTTATTGATGATAGGATTAATAATGAATCTTTAGCTGAATTCCTAGTTAATGATTATCTTGTTAGAGATAGTATGTACGATATGTATGGTGGTGACCAAAGTTTTTATAAGAATGATCAAGCTATTCTAAAACGTATTAAAGAAGTACAAGCTAGTGGTAATCCTTTTGGTAATACTGATTTTACTAAAAATGATTTAGATATAGCTACTGATTTATATGATATAACTATCAAAGGTAATGCTGTTACTGTTCCTTATACTGTTAATGGAGTTACTAAACGTAAAAAAGTAGTTCTTCAAGATAAATTTAGGGGTGTTACCATTTATAATACTTTTAAAGCTTCTGATAAAGTTGTTATTGATAGACTCGATGACCAACTTAAAAAAGCTGGACTTGATAAAAAAGACAGAGAAAGAATACTAGAACCGTTTAAAGGAGGAGTTAATGCTAATGATGCTCAATCTTATATTACTCTTGAAGAATGGATTCGTCGTATTACTGCTGCTGGTGAATTAGATAAATATGCTGGACTTATTCAAAGTCTTACAGATGATACTCCAATAGATAAAATTGATTGGACTAAATTTGCTAATAAAGTTCAAATTCAAAAGAATTTCTATTATGATTTATATTATGATACTACTGTTGGTATTGAAGTTCCTAGACAAGTAAAGAACGCTGAGTTTGTTCTTATTCCTAAACTTATTAAAGGAACAGAACTTGAAAAAGTTTATAATATAATGACTAATAGAGATATTCATCAAATTAATACTGTTGAAACTGTTAAAGTTGCACAACATAATCGAATGACACTTTGGAATAATGATGGTGTTTTAACTGATGAAGCTCTTAAAGAATTTGATAATAATGTATTTGATAATTCTGAATTATTTAGTTATAATTATCTTTATCGTCAGCAAGAAGTTCCTCAACATATGGTTGATGCTAGTAATAAAGCTGCTATTCAGATTATGAAGAAAATGCTTGATAATCTTCCTAATCGAACTGAACTTAATGAACTTAAAGATAAAGTATTTAATAATTATGTAGCTAATATTAGAAATAGTTTTGAAAAAACTTGTGCTGAACTTGGTATTGGATTAGATGATAATGGTCATATTGATTTAAATTCTGATGGTACTATTAAAAATCTTAATCGTTTTGTATTTTTTGATAGATTTAAAGAAAATGCTCAACAACAAGGAGTTGAAAAAGCTCTTCTTGAGTTTTTTGATTTAGATAGTGCTGGATTTAATAATCTTCCTTTATTCTTATCTAATATTAATAGTAAACTTGAAAGTATTGCTAATAGTTATTTTAATACTAATATTACTAGACAACTTATTAGTGGATGGCATGCTGCTCAGCTATCTGACTTTGGGTTTAAAGTTGATAAACAAACTCAAACAGATAGTAAACTTCAATATAAAAAGATTGGAGAAGTTGATGGCACTCCTGTTTATTATACTGAAATTAAACTTCCTAGATGGAGTAGTAAACTTAAAGGATTAAATATTGAACAAGTTCCTAATAGCTTACGTACTATGATTGGTTATCGTATTCCTACTGAAGGTAAGCAATCTATATGTATTATGTATGTTAAGGAGTTTCTTCCAGATGCTTATGGTAGTACTGTTGTTGTTCCTGATGAATGGGTTACTCAAACTGGTTCTGACTTTGACGTTGATAGTGTTTATGGTATGTCTAAAACATTTAATCTTGTTAAAGGTATTCCAACTGAAATTACTCATGCTAGATATACTAAAGATGAAGTAGGATATATTAATTATGTTAAAGATAATGTAGATAAAGCTAGTCGTAAAATTCTTGGTAAGACTTATAATAAACAAGGTAATATTAGAGCTTCTTTAAAAAATAGCGAAGATGCTATTAATGCTACTCTTGAAGGTTATAATGGTAATCTTAAAGTTGTTGAAAAAATTGCTAATGATGGTGGACTTAAGTCTTACGAATCATACTTGAAACTCCCCGTGGAGGATACAAGTAGTCAAGCTGCTAGAACTAATACTATTATTCAATCATTTATTGATATACTTAATAATCCTGCTGCATTTGAAGAAAATACTACTACTTCTAATTTTGAAAATGTCAAAGAAGCTAATGAAACTTATGCAGAAATAGTTGGCGCTAATAAAACAACTGTTGCTCCTAGTGATTTTTTTACTCAACTTGATTGGTTTGATGCTTCTACTTCTGGTATTAAACTTAAAGGTATCAGTGTTAATCGAGATACTTTTATGAGTATTGGAAATGTTACTAAAGCTAACCATAGTGAAGGTATTAAAGTTATGTACACTACTGATGTGATTAGTGAGCAAGAAGCTGTTAATAGATATGGTAAAGAAAATGTTGAAACTATTGGTAATAAACATATTCGTATTACTCATAAAAATTTTGGTTGGTCTGGAGATGATAAGAATGTTGATGGTTATTTGATTAATCCTTATAGTTCTCAGACTACTGCTCATATTCTCGATGTTATGAAAGAGGGGGCTATACATAATGAAAATACTTATACGTTTAATGCTTTCAAAACTATTGTTGACTTTGGAAGTAATTATGATACTGCTATTGGATTTATGTGGCAACCTGCTATTGATATACTAGTTCGTAAATGGAAAGAAACTAATAGTGTTCTTGCGGAAGGTACTAAAAATCCGCTTACTGAAGCTATTAGAGAAGTTGCTCATAATCTTGGTTTTGGTGAAAAAGTTAATTTTGCTGGACGTAAAAAGTTAATTGAAACTATTGATAAAAGTTATGGCGAAACTTTCAAGAAATTATTCAATTTAAGCGTTTCTGACGCATTTTCATCACCTGACCTTATATTTTCATCAGACGCATATAAATCTCGTCTTAGAGGGGAAATGAATGGCATTCAGCAGGCTTTATTTGACCTTTATGTTCTAGCACAATTCAATCGGTTAAACTCAATCGGACAGGATATAAGTAATAATCTTAATATTCTTAGTGCTGATAAATATGGTGCTAAACAAAGTTTTTATGCTAGTGATAAAGTATTTAGAGATGCTAGAACTGTTATTGAAAATAGTAATATTTATGCTCCATCCTCTACGGGGGGTCAAACCTTGCTGTTAGAAAGTGTATTTCCTGATATTAGTGGTGGTATAGATGCGTTTATTAAATCAGATATATCTAAAAGTAGTTATCCTAGTTTAGCTGCATTTTTACAAATGAGCACTGCTCTTAGTGTTAAAGCTACTCAACAAGTATTTGAAACTGCTAATCCTGTATTTATTGATTATGTATATAGAATAGCAGAATGGACTAAAGGTGGAATAATGACTGAAAAATTATATAATGACTATAAAGATTATCTTATTAATAAACTAGAAGTAGGTAATAATGGTAGTTCTTATCTTAATTTACCTGTTACTATTGTTAATGGTGATTTTGTTCATCCTAAATATATTAAAGAATATGGTACTGGCCAATCTAGAGCTTTAGAAGTTGGTAGAGTTAGTGGTACATTAGTTAATATTAAAACAGATGATGTTGTAGTTAAAAATATATTTGAGCCTACACAAACTGAAATTGATGTATTTGCTAGACTTACTCCTGCTCAGAAAGTTGATTGGATTAAACGTAATTTTAGTCAAGATGGTAGTGTATTTGAACATATTGAAATAGTTGCTAATGATGAAAGAAATAATCGTCGTAATGTAAATATTCAATATATTAATTACATACAAGGTGATATTACTAATGATGAAGCCCATAGATTGTTTGATAGAGCTTGGAATCATCCTAATCCTCTTATTAAACTTACAGCTCTTGATTTAGTTAAATATGCTTTTATTGTTGAAGGTCATAAATTTAGAACTAGAAATATTAGTAGACTTATAAGTAATACTCCCCTTAGAGGATTGAGTGAGGGCGGGATAGCTATTGGAGATATAGCTATGAAAGGTATTAATAGTTATGGTTTTGTTGATAAAGATAATGTTGAAGATATAATTGGTTTTATTCGTAAGAATTATAATAGTTTTAATTGTCCTAGTTATACATTTAAAAGACTTACTAATAATAAAATTAATTATAGTCTAAAAAGAAGTGGTATTATTACTTTTAATGGTCAAGAAAATCTTGATAATGTAGGAATAATAAGAAATGGAGATGCTGTTAATGTTATTAGAATTAATAGAAATTTATATATTAAAGGAACTTATGATGGAACTTTAGCTTATTATCCTATTGATAGACTTGAATCATTTGAAACTTATAATAGTATTGAACCTAGTATTATAGCTAATAATAATATTCATAAACCATTAGCTGTTCTTCTTTATAAAGGTCTTACTCAACAAGAAAAAAGAGATAAATTTATTGATGGTATTAAAGATAATATTAATGAAGCTGTAAATAAAGGTTATAAAGAAGTTCCTGAACTATATGGTAAATATATATCTGATGAGTATTTCCAACCTTTTATGAATACTCCTTTTGAGAATAATACTATATATACTATTAATGATAAATTTTATCTTAACATTAATGGAACTACTGCTATTAATTTAAGCGATGATTTAAAACAATATAAAGCTAAATATCCTAATATTGAAGATAATAAACTTGGATTATTTATTGAAATTAATGAAAATGAAATAAATAGAGTTACTAGTAATACTGATAGATATAGTAGTGTTGATGACCAAACTTCTATTGGTAGATTTGCTAAAAATGCTAGTTTAGTTATTTCTCGTGCTGTTCGTCATGGTCAACCTGCTGCTCAAAATGTTCTTAATGCTCTTAATAATGCTGAAATTAACTATCTTGATAGTAGTAGTCTTTCTGATAATTCTGAATTTTCATTATCAGTTATTGCTAATTATATAGATGTTGAAGCTAATAATATTCTTAATGATATTAATCGTTTTATTAAAATTGACGGTATTGATAAGCCTATTAACGATAAAGATGTTATTAGTAAAGTTCTTAAAGATGAACAACTTCAAAATCGTTTCTTAGATGTTATTCTTAGTGCTAATACATTTAAGAATAAATACAAACTTATTAGCGAAATTGATATTGATAGTACAAATCTTGATGATAAAACTAAAGAGAACATTAGAAAAATTCAAAAGCTAGTTAATCAAATAGATTCTAATACTACTGTACATTCTGCTAGAAAAGATTGGTTTGAAAGATGGATTCAATTACGCACTACTAATCCTAATTATATAAGTGGTCTTATGAAAGAATTTGATGCTTATGGTGATACTGGATTTATGGATTATTGGATACAAGATATTCGTGCTAATCGTAACTTTGTATTGCAGAATATACTTAAAGATGTAATGGGTACTGTTGAAGAAGGTCGTCTTAATGGTATTAAAGAATCTAATGACTTTAGAAATTATCTTAAAGAACTTAAATCTAGAGCTGCTAAAGATGGTAAATCTGTTAGTCTTGATAGTATAATTGATGATGATGGTAGATTAATTCAACCTAATAATCCTATTTGGGAAGAAAAGATGAAGAAATATAGAGATGCTGCCATTGAAGCTGAACAAAAATTTGGTATTAATAGTGTTGAACATCTTATTGCTTTATCTAATAAAGCTAAATTTATTGATATGACTACTATTCATCATCTTAAACCAATTACAATTCAAGATGAAGATGGTAATGATGTTACTATTGAATATTCTACTTATATTATAAATCTTGAAAGAAGTTTATTAGGACTTAAAAAAGGAGATGATGGTATTCCTAAAGAATTTGCTGAATATAAAAGACTTAATAGTAGAATACGAGATATTCTAAGTCAAGCTACTGATAATGTTACTACACAAAATCAAGATGAAGAACTTGGGCGTATCTATGCTCAAATGGATAGCCTTACTAGTCTTTATGATAAAGATGGTAATAAAAAGATTGGTCATGACTTGAATGTAGCTGAAAGACTTCGTGCTTATCAAACTAATATTCGTAAAGTTAAAGAAATGTTTTATGATAAGCAAGCTAAAGAAGGATTTGATTCTAAACTTAAAGAACAACTTTCTATTATTAGTAAATATGAAAGTCAACGTGATGCTAATGGTAATCTTCTTATTAGTATGGAAGAACTTATGAAAGTTCCTGAATATCGTGAAGCTAAAGAATGGATTCGTAAGAATACTAGATATATTCTTGATATTAAAGATATAGAAGATTTAAATTGGGCGTTTGAAGAACTTAAAGATGCTAATAAAGGTAATAGTGTTCTTAATCTTGCTATTAGAGAATTTCAAGCTAAAGATGAATTTAACGTAGTTGATGGACGTAAAATACCTGAAGAACGTGCAGTTCTTATAAAAGCTGAAACAGTTAGAAAATATAAATATACTAAAGGTAACGGTATGCCTTATGCTGGTATTATTCGTTCTGCTGAAGATGAACTTAGAATTTATCGTGCTGATTTTTATAATTATCTTACAGGTAATAAATCTAAGAGCGAAGAAGAAATTAATGTAGGAGAAGCTATTAATAAAATACTTGAAAAATATTTTGATAATGCTACTAGAACTCTTAACACTGCTGATATTAGTCAAGAAGATTTAGAACAACTCAAGACTGGTTTTGAAGTATTTAATGAAATTACTAGAGGTGAAAAGAGTACTGATAAAGCTAAAGCAAAACGTGTTGCTGAATTTATTGAAAGTGAATGTGATGTTACTTATAATTGGAAACAATACGAACTTGATAAAAATAGAGCTTTTGCTAAAGGTAAAAAATATTATGATAAATGGCTAGAAGTATTTAGTGAACAAATTGAAGAAAATGGAACTATTACAGAAAGACCTAATCGAACTATTTATGGTATTATTAAACCTAAAGATTTAGATAAATGGACTGATATTGATAGAACTGCTGCAATTAATATTCTTCAAAAGAGAACTAGAGAAACTACTACTCAATATTATTATATGAAAGAAAGAGAAGTTCTTGACAAATATGGTATTGATAGTATTGAATATAAACAATGGTATAGAGATAATCATTATTTTGACCCATATACTCGTACTATTAAACCTATTCGTATTTGGACTACTATGCAAATGATTAAAGATGATGGTTCAGCTGTTGTTGGTAATTATGAACCACGTATTAATCAAATGTATATTACTCCTAAAGAAGAACTTGTTAATCCAGAATATAGTAGTTTTGTTAATAAGTACAAAGTAGGAACAGGATATGATAATCCTAATTATACTAGTCTTAATGAGTATCAACTTGAACTTATGAATAAAGTAAATGAACTTATGAAAAAGTATTGTTTTACTAATAGTAATAAGAGATATGTTGATATGGGTTATCTTCCAGCTTTACCTAAGTCTAAAGATATGACTGTTAAAGATTACTTTGAACAAGCTCTTAGTTTTCTTGGTTGGACAGCCAATGTTCCTAATAATACTAGTTGGAGAAATAATGAAGATTTAACTTTTGATAAAGATTATGATATTCCTAATCCTAGATTAGTTCAGTTAGTTAATAAAGATACTCAACAACTTCCTACTATACCTAAATTTAAAGAACCTAATGAAAGTGATGAAGAATTTAGTAAACGTAAAGCTGCTGCAATTAAAACTAGAGATGAAATTATTGAAAATAATAATAAAATTCATAATGATATTCTTAATCGTAATTGGGAAGAAGTATTTAATAGTTTCTTAATTGAAAGTAATAGATATAATGCTGTTAAAACAGTTAAAAATCTTCTTTATACTGCTGACCAAATTATTACTAGCAATACTGCTTATGATATAAATTATAAAGGTAGTATAACTGAAAATAGAGAAGCCAGTGCTGGTGGTGAAATTGAATATAAACAAGAACAACAAACTAGAACTAGTGCACATCTTAGAAGTTTTATACGTCGTCTTGTATTTGAACAATATAAAGATAATAAAACTCCTAATCTAGTTAAACTTGGTTCTCTTGCTCAAAACATTGCTGGTAGTAAATATATGATGATGAACATTACTGGTGGTATTGCTAACGTTCTTACTGGTTCTAGTAATATCTTTATGGAACGAGCTGCTGGTGAATATATTAATCTTAAAGATTGGGAAGCTGGTAAATCTGAATGGATTAAAGGAACTGTTAGTTATATGGCTAATATGTATAGTGAAAATAGTAGTACACTTCAAGATGCTATTATTAAACTTAGTCATGTAGTTGATTTTGATAGAGTAACTGAAGTTAGTACTGCTGAAGGTCTTAGAGAAAATATTCGTAGAGTTCGTGGATTACTATTTAGTCCTCAATCTGTTGGTGAACATTATATGCAAAATACTATGTTATTTGCTATGCTTAAATCTCATAGACTTGTTGATAATGGTAGAGGTGGTTATGATATAATGAGTAAAGAAATGTATCATCGTAAAGCTGAACAAGATGCTCTTATGTCTGTAATAAATACTCCCCGTGGAGGGGAGAACCAAGCTCTACTTGAACAATTCAATAAGTTCATGGATGATGCTAAAGCTGATAATAAAAAACGAGCTAAATATAATCTATTTAAAGCTAATCCTATATTCGATTTTGTTAAAACTTATCTTAATGAAGAACAACAAAGAGAATATATAGCTAAACGTAAAGAACTTATTAAGAATATCGATAAAAAGTTTGCTAAACTTCCAGATATTTATAATCAGTTTGAACTTAAAGATGGAATTGCTCAAATAAAATCTGATAGTAAACTTACTCTTAAAGAATATGCTAAATTTATTGATAAAGTTCGTGAAGTAAATAAGAAAGTTCATGGTGTTTATGATAAACTTGGTTCTGCTAATATTGAACAACATTGGTGGGGTGGTATGGTTATGCAATATCATAAACATCTTTATCCCGGTTTTAAGAAACGTTATCGTTGGAATGGTTATTATAATGAAACTCTAGGTACTATTGAAAAAGGTAGTTATACTAGTCTTTATGATTATTTGACTATTCCATTTAAAGAAAGTAATGTAGGAGAAGTTAATAATGTAAGTGATGTTCTTAAAGCATTCCAAACTTATGGTAAGAATTTACTTTCATTTGCTATTAATTTCAAACTTAATTATGAACTTCTTCCTGAACATGAAAAAGCAAATATTAGACGTAATTTAGGTGATTTACTTTATGTAGGTGCTGCGGTTATTGGAGCAATTGCTATAACTGGTATGGGAGGTGATGATGATGAAGGTATTATTTATAATCTTATGCTTTATCATGCTGACCGTCTTGCTTCTGAAGCTGCTTCATTTACTCCATTTGGAGCTTATTCTGAAGGTAAAAAGCTATGGTCTAGTCCTGTTGCTATTGGACAAACTATTAATGACTTACTTGGTACTACTGCTATGGCTGCTAGATTCCTTATTGAAGAAGATTTTACTGAGGAATATACTACTGGTAGATATAAAGGTATGAATAAGTTTGAAGTTATGGCTGTTCGTAATATACCTGTTGTTCGTAGTATTAATCGAGTTCTTGATTTACCTAATAATAATAGTTATTATAAAGTTGATGAAAATATACTTAGTATTATACCTTATAAAGATATAGCTAAAGATATATTTGAATAAGCTGGACTTGAATCTAGTAAAAAATAAGGGCTTGCCTATGGTATCACTACCTAGACAAGCCCTTTTACTTTTATATTAATACAAGAATACCTTTAGTTTGAAGTTCAAAGCAATCATTAACATAATCTTCAGGAGTACCACTATAAATATATTTAGGATTAGCAACATAGCAACCTTTAACACATTTATCCTCTTTATCTTTATAATGATTAATAAATCCTTTATCTTTAAGACTAGATAATGCTGATTTTATAGATGGCTTTGGAACTTTAGTTTCTTCTTCACAATCATCATAAAACATAGCATTAACTGAAAAATAAAGTTTAGTTTTATCTGGTTTTTGTCTTGTTAAAAGAACATGACTATTAATATAAAATAAAACATTTTTTTCATTATTAGTAAGATTATAAATATTACCTAAAGTATCAATAAACACTTTAAAATATAATCTTTTCTTTTGTTCATCAATAAGTTGTTTATGACTTTTAGAATCAGCATACATGACAAGAACATCTTTCTTATCAATAATTTCACCATCTTTTGTTACAATAGCTACTGTATTAACATCATTAATAGCATAATTAACTATACTATTATTAGATTTATTACTTTTACTAATAGATTTAAATGTAGGCATAAGAATATAATTTTATATTCCAAAGATAAAAAATATAACTATATCAAATGTTAATAGAATAAAAAATTATACTAATCTTTGTACTAGTTCTACTAATCTTTGTATCAGTCATACTACGGGTGTTGATTTAACATAGCTTTTATGCTGATTATCAGCACTTTAACGACTACGAATATCTAGTCTATTCTATAAGCCAATCAAAGGTGCAACCTTTGTGCGTAGGCGCATAGCCTATATGATTATTAATAATAGTAATATATTAATTAAAACCATCATCATTATTACCAATAACACACATAAGAATAATAAAAACTATAATACCAACAACAAATAGTTTTCCACTATACTTATCCATAGCTTCATTATCACTAATATTATTAGCAATAGCCAATAGTTTAACACCACCAAATATAATTCCAATAAGAACAATAAATGCAACCATAATTATAATATATTTAAGTTTAACAATAAGATAAAAATAAACCTCAGTAGTAAGACTAGCTTATCTACCGAGGTTTCAGTCATGCCAACGACTATAAGTTTAAGGATTAGTAGAACGCTCCGCTTCGCTACGCTCAACTCCCCGTAGAGGATGGAATAGACTAGTATTCATTCAATCAATATAATCATTATCATTAATAACTATACTAATATTACTAGCATAACTACCATTCCATACTCTACGGGGAGTATAGCGAAGAGTGCGTAGCACTCGTAGCGGTTCCAAGCTAATCATTAAATTTAATAAAGCCAGCTCTATTAGAGCCAGCTTTACGTATAACATATAAACCATTAGCATTAATACTATTTACTTCTTTAGTCCATATTTAGCCCATTGAAGAACAAATCCAAGACCTTCCCAAATTTTATTTTTAGCTTCAATTTGAGCATAAGCAGCACCAATTCCTAAATTAAAATTTTCAGGTTTTACACAACTTGATTGACCATGAACTTCAAATCCAGTAAGACAAGTAAGAGTAGTATTAGTTGTTTTAGTACCAACTTTTACATTTTCAATACCTTTAATAAATCTCTTAATATCATTTTCTTTAAGAACATCTCCAGCAGGGTCTTCAAGTTTATAATAAGCTTTCTCAAACTCTTTAGCAGGACTCCAAGATTTATATCCATCTGGATAAGTTACTTCATAACCATCTTCTTCAAAAGAATGATTACCAATTTTATAACCTTTGTCATTTGCTTCACGAGCTATCATAGGAACAGCTTCAATCATTTTAACTCCAATAAATTTACTCATAATTTTAAAATTTAATTATTTATTTAATCGTAGTAGTAATTATTATAAATCTATCATCTACCGGTTCAACATCAATAGCCTGAAATTCTTTATATTCAGTATCTTCAACTAAAACAAGTTTATCTTCATCAAATTCTTTAAGTTTATTAATAAGTTCTTTAATTGTCATAGCTTATTCTTTTTCAAGTTTATTAATAATATCTTTAATATAATCACTAGGAAAACTACCTTCAAGTCGAGCTAATTCTTTTCTTTTATAATCATTATCGACTTTAGTAATAACAGTAGTAGGAAATTTAGTAATTTCTTTTCTTAGAATATCATCTAGATTTGTATTACGAATATTAAGAGTAATATCACAATTAGCTTCATTAATAGCATCAGTTATATTTTTAATTGCTATTTTACAAGCGTCACAACCATCTCTAGTAAAACAATCAATACGTATCATAACACAATAGCATTATTTTTAACAGCTTCTTTAATAGTATTAGGAACTCTAAAAAGAGTATTCTTAATCATTTCAGTAGTAAGACTATCAGAATATACATAAGTAGCATAAGTTCTCCAACTATCTTTAATTACAACAGCAAATTTGTTAGGATTATCAATATTAGTTTGAATGTATTCTACTTTAGTATTTTGATATTTCCACATCCAAGCAATAGCATCGGCACATTTAGCACGAGTTATACAATCATGTTCATCAATAAACGCTTCAACAAATATATTATTTGTTTGTCTTGTAGGTTCATCTCCAGTAAGATAATTAATATCATTACGAAGTTCTTCCCAAGTAACAGAATTACTATATCGTTTATATTCTGTATCATCTCTATATATAATACAAGTAGGATATTCAGTAATATTCTTACCAGCAACAGCCTTTTCAAGTATCATATCTTCAAGAATAAGATGGTCAGGAAGATTTTTAAAATTACATTGAACATTAGTACCAAATAAAGCTATATCAATAGCTTCTCGCATAGCTTCTGTTTTATCTTTATCAGCACTTTTATAATAAAATTCAATTTTAACCATAGTATTTGTATAATATAATGAGAATTTATAAAATTAGCTATTTTAAAGCCCCACATTGAATGATATTCATATCGTGATAGATTAATCACAATAACAATTAAAATTCAATGTAGGGCAAAAGAACTATATCTATGACTGCCCTAACAACTTGCGAAGATATTTCCTAATAGTGTAATCGCTTTGCACACCACGTAGAATATCACCATTACAATAAGCAGTAGGAGCATCACCAATACCATCGCTACGCGCTTCTTGTCTACCAATATCAGTATATAGATTATGCCTAATAAGATTAAACCTACCGGCAAACTCAGGAAGAGCAAGAGCTTTATGAAGCCTTTCTTCAAAAAGTTTACTAACATTGCAATCAGGTAAATAGAACAAGATTAACTTTTTCATAGATAAACTTCATTACCTTCAACTTTAGCATCACTAAAATGACTTTTAAAACTTTCAACACTTCTACACCATAAAGGTTCAAGTCCATCAACTTTATAAATAACAGCAGGAATCCATTCACCTGTATCTGGATGTTTCATTTTAGTAATACTAATAATTATATATTCATTAGACGTTTTATTATGAATATAACGAGCACCAACTTTAAGCTTTAGCTGCTCCACCGGTTCCTTCTCCAAATCCTTTGTTTCCACGTTCACTTTCTCCTAATTCTTCAATAGATTCAACTTCTTTCCAAGTAATTCTTTGAGCACTATTAATAATAAGTTGACAACATCTATCTTTACCATCACAATTATATGGCGGAGTATAAATTTTATCAAGAATATTAGTAGTTGTAGCTCTAACATTATTAAGTTTAAGTCTAGCATTACCAATCATACTATCAGGTAAATGCATATGTTCTCTCAACTTATCAACTATTTCAGCAAGAGTAGATACAGCATGAACTAAATCTCTAGAAGTGCGATTCTTAAAAATAATAAGAAGTTCTCCACGATAACCCCAATCAAGAGTACCAGGAGCATTAGGCATATAAAAGTCAGATTTAGTAAGATTACTTCTAGGGCGTAAAGACATTTCATTAGGTTCACCATTAGCATCATCTCCAATATTAAATGCTAAACCTGTATGATAAATAAATCTATCTTTATCTACATCATATTCATAGCAAATAGGATAAATATCCATACAAGCATCACCTTCTTTACCATAAGTAGGTAGAATGGGTTGAACCATACAACATTTCTTTACATCTACAACATCTTCACTAAGAAGTTTAATTTCTTTCAGTTTAAATACTTTTACTTCCATATACAATTAAATTATTAAATTAAAGAGCTTCTGCAAGTGCAAAAGCATTTTCTATTTTTCTTGATTTATCACCATAACAAATACTATCAAATCGCTTAGTACCTTCAATATTATCTATATTAGAATAATATCCACTAATAGCATTAACTGCACCCCAAGCTGTACCAAGAATATCTCTTTGACCTGGACCATCAAAATAATAACTATAAGTGTCAGAAATAACATTCATTTTTCTACTACTTATTTTACTATCAGTTAAAGCTAAACCACTACGATAAGCAATATCTTTAATAGTATGTCCTGTATCTTTTAGACGTTGAATTTCATCACTAGTAAGAAGATTTTCTCCAATAAATTGAATTACATCTTCATCAGTAACTTTAATATTAGCAAGTAAATTACAATATTGACCAAATTCTTCAGATTTAATTTTACTAATTCCAAGTATTTCTTGTGCAACAGAAATCTTATTATGAACACTAGTTGTATGTCGAAAACTAACATAATTACTACTAGTACGAATAGCAGCATTAAGAGTATTTTGACAAATAACTCTAATAGGAGTAAATAAAATTTTAACTCCACCACTACCATCATGAGTATTAGTAAATACTAGATAATTTTCAACAGGGTCACCTTTAACAAGAATATTATTAGGAAGTTTAGCACTTACAAATATTCTTTCACCATTTCCCCAAAATCCAGCAGTTTGCCAAATAGCAGAATTTTTACCAATAGCGTCATCAAAGAAATTAAAAGCATCATTGTTTTGTACAATAGTATATTTACTTTTAACAACACCTAAAGGAATATTGTAATCAGTACGATAGGTAGCAAAGGCGTTATCACACTTACGATAAATGTCAGTACCAAAAACATGAGCGCCTTCTTTTTGTTCTTTAATAATTCGGTCAAGTTCTTCATCAGTTCCAGTAAGTTTAATAGGCATTTTACCAACTAGTTCACATTTAGCTACATTAAAATTAAGTCCAGCTTTAAGCATAACTTCTTTAGCAGTAGCACAATCTGATACATCAATAGCACCAGAATAAGCCCAAGGTTTACCTTTTACTTTATACATATTATTTATGACTTATACGTAACATAACACTTTCAATATCTCTAACAGCTTGGTCTTCATTAACACCATAAGTATCCATATACCATTTCATTAATTCTTTTACTTTTTCTTCTAGTTCCATAATTAACAAGATTAGTAGTGTTGACTCCCCGTGGAGGATGAACTTAATTCTGGCCTCTACGGGGAGTATAACCAAATTATTTAATAATAAGACTAGTATTTTCAACAAGTTTAGCTATACTAATATCTCTACCATCATTAAGAATATTCTTCATAGTAGTTTTATTAACACTACTACTTCTAGTCATTTCATGTTGATGATTAAAGAAAGTATTAAGTAAATCAAAATTAATTTTATTAGCTAAATCACCAATAGGTTTTTCAATTTCAAATTTAACTTTAATACAATCTAAATCATCAAGCGTAAAATAACCTCCAGTTTCTTCTCTAAGTCTAGCAGATTGTTCAGGATATCTTTCAGTAAATTTATCATTAATTTGTTCAAGAAGAATATCTCTACTAAATGAGAAATTACTATCAATCATATCATTATCCCAAAGAGATTGTAAATGTTCAAGAACTAAATCAATAAATATTTGATTAAGATTTTCATCAATCTCAACACATTTACTATTCTTAGTATAGAGTTTACTATCAACTAAATTAACAACTTTATTACCAGACTTACCTAAATCTCCATAAGCAATAACAGCATCAAGCATAACTCCTTTAAGTCTTTCAGCATTGTTTTCTTTAGTTTTACGAAGAACAGCTAATCGTTGCTCTTCCTTTTTACAAGATTCAGCTTCAAGATTAAACATAGTATATGCTTTACGGTAACTATCAAGTTTAGATTTAAGATTATCTTGTGTAATAGCAAGACGTTCTTCAAGTTCAGGAGTTAATTCACCTCCATTTTCTTCTAACTCAAGAAATATATCCTCAAGTTCAGTAGTAATATTATAAATACTTGCCATTATTTTCTACGTTTAGATACATTATAAGCAGAACGATAATAAGGATTTAAATAACCAAATAAATGAGTATAATCACTAGCAGTCATTTTATCAGTATTAGTTCTATATTTATAACTAGCTTTAATATATTTTTTCCATAGTTTTTTACTTAAACCAAGATTACCAACAAATCCACCATTTTCAAATACAATAGCTTCTGTATTTTTAGTAGTTCTAAAACGGTTATTAAAATCATAAAATCTTCTTCCCATAACTTTAATATTTAAATAGTTAATAATTTATTTATTATTTCTCATTTCTTCATCTTTAACTACTTTAAGAACAACAATATTACATAAAAGACCATGACAAAAATAGTTATTAAATACACAATTAGGACAAGCCTCAATATGTTTATTTTTAATATATTTACATAGAAATGTTACTTCTTTATCATCTTTAATTCCAATTGTAGTATAAAGAAATTCTTCACCGGGATTTAACTCATCAGTAAAATAAATACCACTATAATCTTCAATATGAAAATGTTTAAGTTTATCAATCTCTGAAATCATATCCAAGTTCCATTAAATTATTTCTAATCATACCAGCTATAATAATACAATTAGGATGAGGAGTACCAGTAGTACCATAATAACGTAAATCAATAATATGGCGCCATTCTCTTACGGAATATGTATAAATACATCTAGTAGCAGTATCAAGAGGAAGTTTACCACGAGCATCTTGACGATGAATTTTATATTTATCTACAAGAATTTTATATTCTTCAAAATCTCTTTTACATCCATTAAGATAAATATTCATAGCTTCATCTAAATCAGCATTATTATCATTATTAAATAATTCAGCTTCTTCTTTGCTTATCCAATGAGGTCTACAAATACTTCCATCTTCATAAAC
The DNA here is from genome assembly GCA_963557785.1 of uncultured Clostridia bacterium. GTDB lineage: Bacteria > Bacillota > Clostridia > TANB77 > CAG-508 > Merdicola. The sequence continues at coordinate 39,841 of CAUWBF010000007.1, forward strand.
ATATCTAGTTGATTTTTCAGCAATACTATTAGGACTAACGCGGTTTAATTCACGAGAAGTACTAATTTGTGTATCAATACAAAAAGTATATCTCATCATATGAAATCCTATTTCAGTATTACGAAAATCTTCAATAGGAACAATATATTTAGATAGATAACCAAATTGTGTTTTATGGTCTAAAACCCAATTACCATTAACAGTTATATAATAAACATGTTTTTCATAATGATAACTAAAACCAATAGTATTAGCATAATTAATAATAATAGTTTCTAAAGTTTTATCACTATCATTAGCTATTATATAATAAGTTCCATGACGAAACATACTCCAATGTTCATCATTAATAAGTCGTTTAATAGTAGCTTCATCATTACCTGTTTCTCTACCATAACAAACTCTTGCGCATCTAGCAACATGAGCTTTAGAATCATCTCCTTGTTGCCAAAGTTCAACTTTAGGTTCAATTATTTTCATCTTCTTGATTATTATAAAAATCTTTAATTACATTTCCAAATATACTATAAAAATGTTCTTTAGGTATAATATTAATAGGCTGTATAGAATCAAGTTCTTTAAAAAACTCTTTAAGACCTTTATTTCTAATCCATAAAGTATCATAAGTAGCAGTTATATAATTATCTTTATCCATGTCACAAGCTATAAAGCAAGTTTCACTATCAAGCTTATCTATACATTCTTTACATACAATAGCCTCAGCTATTTGTTTACTCTTACTAGCATCTTCTTCAACAGAATTTCCAAGTGGAGTATAACCAATAACTTTACCACAACATATACAAACTCTAGCAAGAGCATTTATACCAAAAATAGGATGTAATTTCATACCATATAATCAGTTACAAATTTAAGAACTTTATAGAAAAGACCAACAAGAGTACCAGTATTATCAATAACATAATCATCATCACAAATTTTTATTTGTTCACTTTCATGATTATCATTATTAACTCTTCTATCTACTCTTATTATTTTTCCACCACATACTTTAATAACATTACATTCATTATCAAATCTAGCATCAGCAATAATACATTGACCTAGTTTATTTCTAATATCAAATGCTTTATTAATAGTATAATGAACAAAAGCATTATGCCAAAAATGATTTCTAATAACATTAGTTCCATAATATTGAAGAAGAGCTCTAATTTTAATAGAAACATTATTATTTAAAAGAAGAAGTGTAGATAAATTATCATATTCTAATACAGTATTAATAACATAGTCTATATTTTTAATATTAGTAGAAACAATACCAGTCTTAAAATTATAATAATAATTTTCTTTAATTTCTTGTTTATCTAGAAGTTTACGGTCAATACCACAAAATTCAGATATATCATCTTTAAGTTTATCAGCAAAATGAATAATTATTTCATCATTTTCAACAAACCCATTTTTATGATAAAGAAGCCAAGTATCATAATTAGCTTTCATAATACCATCATGAAGGATATAACTAATCATAGAAGCAACTGTATCTTTACCATTTCCTTTAAATCCTTTAATACCAACAATAGTAACTTTATTAATACTCATAATAATTTGTTTTTGTTTATCAAGACAAATATAAAAATATAATAGGAATTTACTAGTAATAATGATGCTGAATTTAATGTTAAATATCATAGTGAGAATGACGCATTTTAAGGGTCAACATGACACGCAAATCTTATCGTGATAGATTAATCATTTAGATATATAAAATCGAATACAGGCAAAAAGAATCATGTCTACGAGCGTGTTCTGTATAGTTTTAGACCTCTAACAAAATAGAAAAGCCTAGCACACTATATTATGTACTAGGCTTCACCTTATTCAATATCTATATGATAAATAATACAAAAATCATTACGTTCTTCTACAAATTTAACATTAATATTAAAATCATCTTTAGACACAACAAAAGCATTACGCAATCTTGTATCGAGAAGTCTAATAACTCTATTAGGAATATATAACTTAAATCCAGTATTAGCATCTCGAATAATAGGAACACTATTATTAATTCTATTATCATTATACAAAATCACATAAAGTTCATTACTTTTAGTTATATCATTATATCTAACAGCAAAATTATAACTTTTAGCATCATAATCAGTAAATAGAATAATAGATTTATAATAACAACTAAAATAAGATTTAGTTCTATCAAAATTATTATTCTTAATTACATTATAATCTAGTATCTCCATTTATAACAACATTTTTAATATGAGATGGAACTCTAGCAACGCCACTTCGTTCACCATAATCTATATGAACAGTTCTACCAATATAAGATTGAGAATCGAATAAAACTTCCTGTTGAACAATATGACTAGTACTTAAACGAGTTTCAAACTTTTCATTATTAATATCATTTTTACAAAGAAGAATAGGTAAATCACGTTTCTTTTCTTTATAAATATCAAGAATTATAAAATCTCCTTCAGTAGCATCTTTAAACTTCTCCATATAATTAGCTCTACGTCTACCATATTGATAATCAGTTTCAGCATTACGAAGTATAAGACCTTCAAATCCTAAATTAATAAAATGATTTCTAGCGTCAATAGCTTCATTATCATTAGTAATATATCCACTAGGAAGAATAATTAATTGTTCTTTATTATTATAATGTTCTTTAATATTATTAAAGCGAGTAGGCATTTTAATATGATAACGATATGTATTTCTATGAGTTTGATTACCTTCCATCATAATATCATAACACCAAAACTGAAGAAGTTTATTTTCAACACAATTAGCATCTTTAACAAAATGATTAATTTGATTAATAGTATAACCCGGAAGATAAACTTCACCATCAAGTGCTGCAAATCCATTAATCATATCGTCGATAATATTTGTATTAATAGTAGCAAGCAGATAATCTTCAAGATAGCCAAGAGTATGCCAAATAAGACCTTCACGACTTTGGAAACGAAGCCTAACAGGTTTAAACATATCATTTTGAGTATAAGCAGTAACAATACAACGAAGACCATTAATCTTATACTGACCATACATACAACTGACTTTTTTCCAAACATTACCACTATACGTTTTAGCAAGCATTGGAAGTAGAAGATTAGTATTTCCATTACTAAGGTCTTTAGGCAGATAAGTATTTAGAAAATTAAATAGAGTATCATTATCTCCATCCTCCACGGGGGGTAAACCCTGCATATCACAAAGTTCATCAAGATATGTATATCCTTTTTTAATCTTATCGTTATATCTACTCTCAAGTTCTTTTTGACCATCTTTTTGAGTAACAGCATAAACTTCTTTACGAATATTACCTCGAACAAGACCATAAAAAACAGTGATACTATTAGTACCACTGTCAAGTTCAGCCCACCAAACAGTAGGCACACCATTGTTATTTCTACGATAAAGTTTATTCATTATGTTCACTTATTTTTAAACCATTAAATGCAAAACTAACAGCTTTACCACCTAGAAGTTTAGCTTTACGCTGAGCAATCGTTTCCTTTTTAGGCTTAATAGCCTTTGCAATACCGGTGCTAACATCAATGGGTTTACCTGTAAAGACATCTTTTGATTGATTAACTCTGCTAGCACTTCTAGTGCGTTTCCTTGGTTCTTTACTATAATATCGTACTGGGTTTCTTCTCTCGAAATCAAGATTTTTTTCATGTATATCAATAATTCTTTTAATAATACTATTACGATAATCAATATAACTTTGAGCTTTTTCTGGATGATGTTCTAGAACAAGATAAAGTTTATCAAGAATATATTCAATACTAGAAAGAGTAATACGATAACCATAATTAATAGTTTGTCTAGGACGAGAACCATCAGGATAAATAATAGTACAATCTAAATCTTTAATATAAGATTCAATTGCATCAGCCATTGTAGATTTATCAATAACATAATTAATATATCTAATATCTCTATCATCTAGCTTTTCTTCATATCCTTTTATTATCATAGATTTTCTTTCTTACATTTATAAATAATAATACGAGTTGGTTTACCTATAAGACAATGATTATATTTAAACCATTCAATAATATCAAATGTAGGATAAGTTTTAGCTATTCCTTCAACAAGAGCATAACCTTCTTGATAATTAAAATTACTATGAACAGTTCCACCATTATCAGTATCAAGTAAGCTAAACTTTTTGATATATTCAACGTCATCATTAGAAGATAGATTAATTTCTCCATAACAATAAATATCTTTTTTATCAATACGTTTATTATCTATATCAAGATATTCAAATTTATCAAGATTTTGTTCATCCTCTTCAGTAATTGGACGCATAACCGTATATGTAACACCAGCTAAACTTTTAGTATGGCAAAGTATTACTTTCTTCCGTATCCCAAGTAAATTCAGTTTCTTCTCCATAATTCTCTTCTATATATTTAATAACTTGTTGAGTTAGTTCATTAATAACATTTGTAGAATAACTACTTCTCAATTCTGCAAAATCTTTAACACCAAGTTCTTTAGGAATAATAATAGGTATAATATCATAATCATTCTTAAGAATTATAGCTTCCATAAGACCAGTTCTATCATTATCCATAAGGCTAATAAGAAAACCATTCCGATTAAGTTTACTACGAAGCCAATCATATTCAATTTGACGAAGTTTATAAGTTTCATGTGGAATATTAACAACACCAATAGTTTTAGATTCAAGGGTAGACCCCCCGTAGAGGATGGAATGATTAATACTCTTTAGATAACATTCAAGACTTAATCTATCTTTAGTAGATTTAGTTATAATAATAATGTCATAATTATCTAATTCAAGATTAATAACTCCCTCAATAGTATTACTATTAGTTATAAACTTAACTTCAGTTTTCTTATTCCTATTTGGAAAATACAGTTTAACATTAACTATTCCTCTTTTATCTTGCCCAAGAACGTAACCATAACATAAATCTGTTTTATTTTTATCATAAAAATATTTAGGAATAGGATTAGTAGAACGATTAATATAAAATTGGTCAACAGGATAAACAAAATGAGTATTAAGAAAATTAAGATTAATACCAAATTGTCCCCAATACTTAGCATCTAAATTATTCCACGGACGAGTAACAAGTTCAATAATAGGTTTATGATTACGTACATTACTAATAGCCCTAACAATATTATAATCGTTGTTTTCATCTTTATCTTGTCCATAAATAATATTTCTAAAAGTATAAGCAATATGTTTAAGAACAAATAGAAATTGACTTTTAATAGAAATATCAATTTGCTTATGAACAATTTCAGAGAGTACAGTTGCAGCAGCATCTATACAATCTCCCCACCAATATCCAGCAAAATCTCTTCCTTTAAGTTTATTCCTATTATCATATCTAAAACCAAAACTAGGATGAGTATCTTCACGAAAAGGACTAGATATAAATTCTCCTGTATCTATACAATGTTGTATATCTTCAACACTAATTCCAGTATAAGTACTAAAAATAGTAATTTGACTAACTTTAGAGAAAATATAATCTTTAGTTAAAATAGTATTACTAATATTTCTTTTCATAATATTTCTAATTTGACCTTTATCGTGAACATATAAAAAAAGAGGACTAGGTACTAAAATAGTACCCAATCCTCTTACATACAACTATTTAACTAACTTTAATTTTTTAAAATGGCAAATCTTCTGTTGGATTAACAAAAGCACCAGCAGCATCATTACCACCACCAAATGGACTAAAATCTCCACCGCCATTAAATCCACTAACAGGATTTATAGGAGCAGCAGTTTGAACACCAGGCATTACACCAACACCAGGCATAGCAACATTTGGCTGTTTAGCTTGTTCGGCAGATTTTTGATAAACAATACTTTCTTTATAAGGGTCAATATGCAAACTAGGAGCAGATTGTTCTTTATAAAGTTCAATAACTCCATCATTGATAAATGTAGGAAATCCTAAATCACCAAATGAAGATTTACTTCCAACAACAGCACGCCATTTACCATCATTCTTAACGAAACGAAGAAGCTTCATCCAAATAGTAATAGGTTTACCTTTAGCATCATTATAAACAGGTTTACCATTATTGTTAAGTAACTTAACATAATTTTCAAACACAGTTTTATAACCAGATATAACTTCTTCAGCCTCAACAGGTACATACTGCATATTTTCATCAAAATCTTCAAAAGGCAAAGTAAGAGCATCAATTTCTTCTTCTGTTAAATCACGACCTTTAAGAACAAATACATTATATATATGTTTCATAAAGCGGAAAATGTTATCAACTTTCCAAGCACCTTTACCACCGGGAATAGTTTCAACATTACTTTCAGCAGGAAGAAGGCGTTGAGTTACATAACGACGTTCATTGATATTTTCATGATTACTAGCAAAAGTAAATGTAAGATAAGGAATACTCATACCAGCAAATGAAGGCATACCTTGAACATCATCTTTCAATGTAGCCCAATCAACTTTAACATCTTCAAGATGACCAATAAACAAGCCATTAGCTTTATTACAATCAGTACGTTCATCAAACTTTTTACGAGTTACATCACGTAAATCGTTATTAATACCTCTACCTCTACGTTTTTTAGGAGTTTGTACTTCTGCATTAGCAGTTTGTTCAGCACTTGCTACAACAGTAGCTTCATTCTTAATTTCTTTTTCTGTCGACATAATTAAAGTAATTAAAAGAATTATTAGATAAAATAAGAGCTGCACTATTAGCAATACTAACAATGCAGCTCTATGTTCAAGATACTATATTTCTAGGACGAAGATTTGATTATTCAGCAGTTTCTTCTTTTTCAGCTTTCTTACCGATACGAACAGGTTCTTCATCTTTATATTCGGTAAGCATTGCAATCTTAACAACAATATCTTTATGACCGTTATTAACAACAGCTTCTTGCAAGTTGTCAATATCTACTGTATAAACACGATTCTTAGAAGTAGCTTCTTCATCAGTCATATCAGCTTTCAACTGTTTCCAAACATTAGAATCAGTAAAGTTAAGAGTTACACCAATACCAGACAAAGCAGCAGTATTAGCACACTTAGAACCTTTAATCTTAGCAACTTCATCACCTTGAATACAGCTAACCAAAAGTTCTTTCTGTTTATCTTCGGTAATACCTTTACGACTAAGAGCAGCTTTAAGTTCTTCATTAGAAGAAGATAAAGCACCTTTAAGAGTTTCTTGGAAATAAGTATTAATATACTTAATCTTATCATTCTTAGTCATACGAACACGAGTAGTGCAAGGATTACCATTCTTGTCTAATTCAGCAATACCTTTAGCCAAAGCCCAAATATCAAATTCAGCATGAACAGCCATAGCAGCTTCGGGAGATTCAATATCCAAACCTTGTTCTTCACAGAAAGCAACAACTTCGGGTACTTTATTGATAATAGCATTATCAATATTTGCACAGTTATTAATGAACATTACATATTCACCATGAGCAATGCCGAGAGCTTTAGAAACTTGGGCAGTCATACGGAAACTACCGGGAGTAGAAACAACTACCAATTCAGGTTCTTCACTAACTGCTCTTTGACCAGCATTAACAATACCCATACCAAAACTCAAACCTTTCTTAAAGTCTTTCATAATTTTTGTAATTTAAAAGTGAATAATATCAGTCATACGACTGTTTTGTTTAATAATAATTTCTCTAGTTTGTTTATGTTATTGAATTTCAGTAATATCAATAATATCTTCATTACTCAAATCAATACCTTGCATAGTCTTTAATTCTTCTGTGCTTAAACAGCCCATAATTAAATCATTAGCAATTTCACGAGCACCATAAACAAATGCTCTATGACTTATCATTATTTTAGGATATTTCTTATAAGTATCTTTTTCAAAACATCCAGCAACAATAGCATCTTTATAAGTAAACTCACCAGTAGCAACCATATTACGTTCTCCAATTTTACGATAAAAACGATAACTAGTAATATAATCAATAGGAACAGCAGGTATTCTATAAACAGGAACTTTACCAGTAGAAGCAATTTGTTTAGCTTCATTAGTATTAGTAGCTATTTCAAACTTACCATTAAGTTGATATTCTTTATATACATTACCATTATAATCTTTATAATATTTAACAGGATAAACATATATATGTTCATGGTCTTTATCTTCTGTATTTTTAGTTTGTGCCTCTTTGGGAGTAAGACACTTAATACAGTCAGATGGAAGTTTATCTTCATCATAAGCATTAAAGCCATCTGTATATTCGTACAGAGCGCGATAATTATCTACTTTTTCCCAACTCACGCTGCCTTTGACAAGTAATGCCTTAATAATGTGAACATCAACACCTGTTTTACCTTGAACTACATGAATATGTTCAATGCAAGTAGAAAATGGAAGTCTAAGGTCTTTAGCTCTCATTGCAATAGCAAGACCATCTTCAACAGACTTAATACCACATTTATCACTACGCATAACACGTTTGATAAATACTTCAAGACTTGCAATTTCAGCTTCACTCATATAATTAAGCTGATATGGAGCAACAGAATGTTGAACACCATGTTGTTTTTCAATACCACTATTACTAACAGCAACAGTAGTATCATTAACTTTAACTTCTTTATCTTCGTCCATTCTATCAAAGAGCGATTTTGATTACACAACAAATGTAACTATTATATTTATACTAGCAAACAATATCATCAAAATTTTGAGCACTAATATCAGAATTAACATTCTGTATAACTTCATGTTTAGCCGATAACTTTTCCTTTTTAAGACTTGCTTCCTCAATAGTACCAGCTATATAAAGTTTATGTACTTTAAGTTTTGATTGACTACAATTAACATTATTATAACGATAGATAAGTTCATCTATTGTATCACATAAAGGTGAGGTTAAAATCCATTCGTCTACGCTTGTTTCTAGGCTGTCAGTTGAATTATTTTTTATAGATAATACTCTTAATAAGCCATCATTAAAAGACTTCAAATTCAGCGTGGAAATAGCCTTAGATTTGATTATACGAGCAGTCCCTTTCTTGCTTCCAGACTTGTATAAAATAGGAATACCATTACTATCAACTAGAACTTTATCCTCAATTTTATCATGGTAATCACCACAAATTTCACCTAATTTATCATTAATATATTTAGTTACAGTAGCAGCATATTCACCTCTCTTACTAATAATAAGAAATCGTTTATCAGGATTATCTTTAATAATTTCAACTATCCTTTCTAGCTTACAAACATTATCAGAACATATAAGCATACGTTCACGAACAATACTATAAAAAGTCTTAACTCGTTCAGCAAGAACAAGAGGATTATAACATTCATCAATTTGTTTACTAAAAGGATTAGTCATATCCATATCAGCACTCCATCCATTATATTCAGCTATTTCTGTAATATATTGAATAGCACTACGTCCATCTTGAGTACCATTTCGAGCACATTTAATATTATCAAGATTACCAAATACTTGAATAGTCTGAGTAATAAATTCAGTATATTTATCATAATTAGTAATATCTTCTTGACTAGTAAATAAAATCTGCTCTCTGTGTTCCTCTACGGGGAGTATAGCTCGCATACCACTAGAATTTAGAATATTATTAATAGGTGGAATATTATTATAAATCTTAGTTAATGTAGAAGTATCAATAGTTTTTTCAGTTAAAATCATAAGTTTAAATCTAGCATGATTAAAAACTGTATTACAAGATAAATTCCATTCGTTAACTCCAACAACAATAGAAATATCATAACTATAATTATATCTACTATTAACATAAGTATGAGTAAGAATATTAATAGTATCTATATTTATATTATGATTTTTAAGACCATCAACAATTTCAGTTCTTCTTTTCCAATTATCTGTAACAATAAGTATTTTAATATTATCATTCTTATTTCTCATAAGACTAATAATTCTACTTATAATTTCACAATAATCAACAGGTGGAACACAATTAATAGTTCCAATACCTTTATATTCTTTAGAACCCCATTTATTAATTAGTCTATCATAAGTTTCTTCAACTATATTTTTCATCCAAAATCATCTTCATTAAAAATAGGATTATACATACCACTATATTTTTTAATTTTACTTTTACCTTTACCTTTAGGAGAAATTTTAAGTTTGATAGGATTAATAATCTTCATAGCTTCTTGATAATAAAATTTAAAATTAATATCTCTAAGAGAAATATCTTTATCATCAAGACTATTAATAACTGTTACAACAGAACCAGCTGCCATTCTACTACGAGAACCATTATCGTTATGAACTTTCTCAATAATATAACCTCTATTAGAAACATAAAACCTAACATATCTTTGACAAATAACATGAGTAACTTGTCCATTTTCAATCTTAGTTTCTTCTACATGAAATTGTCTACCAACATTTTGAGTAAGACAAAAGTCAAGAATATTAGTAGCTTCTTGAAGAGTATCCATAACAGGTTTATTCTTAAGAAAATAGTTTTCAATAGCTTGAGCAACAATAGGCATAGAATAACCTTTAGTTAAATCTAAAGAATACATCATAGGATTAAGAGCGCCTTTAGATTCAAGCTTAAGTTTATGAACACCATTTTTAATAACTCTAAATTGGCTAAGATAATTATTTATATCTCTACTAACAAGACAATGATAATAATCAGTATCAAACTTAAGTTTAGTAGTTTGTTCCCAATCATCTTTAATACGATTATAAATATCAATATCTCGTTTATAAAGTTTAATAACAATACCATCTGTATTAGCACTTAACACATGAATATTGTTTAACTCTAATTCCTCAACCAACATTAACATCATTAACTGCCCATTAATAGTAGTTTTAAGTACAGCTAATCTATCATAAAGATTACCATTTTCAAATCCAAGTTTACCATAAACAGAATTAATAACAATCTTTAAAACTAAAGCTAAAGTATCTCTATCAATTCCGTCAACAGTATCTTCATCGCTGTGTTTAACTTCAACTCTTTTATTTTTAAGCCAACCAATAAGATTACAAAAAGCATTAGTATCAAGATGAGCTGGAGCTACTTTATGAGCAGCAATAATACTAGGATACATACTATTAATATCAGCATGAATATAAACATAGTCATCATTGCCAAGTACATCGTGTTGACCCCCCGTGGAGGATGGAAATAATTCTCTTCCACTACTCCAAAGTTCAACAGGATTATCTTGACTATGTAAACCTCCAGTTGCAACAGTATAAGTTACATTTCCAATTTTAACTTCTTTACTAAACGCATCTTTATTAACTCTATAAATAGTAGTTTTAAGACATTCATCAAGAAAATCTTGCATAGGTTTAGTTTTGAATTTAATAAAAGGAAAAATAACTTTTTTAAAACTCATAGCAGTTCTTTCAGTTTTCTTACCTTTCCATTGTTCGGGAGCAAGACCACTAAACTTACTATAAAATTTCTCAAAAAGAATATCAGCAGTTTTACTACGACTAGAATTAAGAACATCAACATCATATGCTTTACTAATAGCATAACGAGATTTAATTTCTTCTGGATAAAGACGAACTATTTCAGCTACAATGAAAACATCATTAAGATTATAATACATCATAGGTTCAATATATTCATCAAGAATAAATCTATCCCATTTATCTACTAGTTTATTAAGCTGACTAATACTCATTCCTTTAAGACTAGGAATTTCATCATATAGTTCAGCTTCTTTTTCATTAATATCAGGAAGTTCATATTCTAGAAGTTCATACCATTGAAGATTAATTGAAGTTTGCTTTAAACCTTTAGGAACAGGTTTACGTTCACCTGTTTTACTATCTACAACTACACTTGCTTTATTAAGAGCAAATATACGCATTACATCAATACCTGTAAATGGTAGTTTATATTTTCTAAGACTATTAAGATAAAAATCAGTTTTAAATTTATCTTTATCATCTTGACTAGAAATAATAGTTTTACTAGTTTCATATAACTTATTAATAAGTTCTTTCGTACTATTCGTACGCATATAAAAACTAAGTAAAGCAGCAATCATAAGATTATCATAATTGAAATTATTAAATCCATACAAGTCAGTACGAATAATATTTCCATTAGAATCTTTATAACATCTAGTCTTATTAATATAACCTATCATAGAAAGTAATTGACTATCATCTATATCTGTTATATAAAACTTATATTTTTCAACAGTTTTAAGACGAGCCTTAATTTCTTCAACAGATAGTTTTTGAACTAAAGGAATAGGTTTATTATCAGCATTAACACAATCTTTAAATACTTTAAGATAACTATTAATACTAACAAAAGTAACAGAAAAGAAATTTCTTAAAACTTCAACATCATAAGCTATACAATTAATCATTTATATAATTTAATCCATAGTTATTTCTATTTTGATTAACCCAATTAATATCATCAGCAAAACGCTGTTTAAATATATGATAAAGATTATCATCTTTAAATTTAATAAGAGGAGAATAATTACTAAATACATATTTACCGCCAGTAGCCATAAATCTAGGAATTGGATTATCACTAATACTACGATAAGCATCCCCAAATACAAATAGATACTTATAATTAATTCTAGCTAATTCTTTCCATAAAATATTACGACATTTATCAATAGCAGTAAGATATGTATTATAATTATTAGAACAAGCACATTTAATACTATAAGTCATATACACATCTTCAGTATTATTACGTCCAGAATATTCATCATAAAGATTACCAATATCAGTAAATAATTGATAACCTTCACAATAATTTCTATCACCTCTAGGAAATAGGAAAACAATATCTCCATGAATACTTCCTTTACCACCTTGTATATATTTACCTGTATTAAATATACGATTTGGACATCTTTCACAATCAGGATATTCGTCAACAGTTTTACTTGCCATAAGATAATACTAATTGATTACTAGCGCGAGAACAAGCAACATACAATCTACGAAGCATTTCATCTCTATTAGTATAAGGATGACCATATTTATCATAAATCATATCGTTAATATCTACAAATACATTTTTATAAGTAGAACCTTGTGCTCTATGAGAAGTAATTGCAAAGCCATAATCTAAATCTCTACTAAATAAAATCTTACCATTACTATTCGTAATATTAGAAGCGATAAGATATTTACGTTTAAAATCAAAATATTGTTTCCATTTACTTCCACGTTCAGAACTACTAGCTTTTTTAGCATCATCAATAAGACTAGTCAACTTCTTATAATACATCTGAAATGTATAGTTATCATAATGGTCAATAACAAATAAAGGTTGAGTTATAGCACCACCATGAATAGCTTGAAACTTAATAAGAAATCCTTTAAACTCATAATCATTATCAATTGTATCAACAATATCTTTAACAATATATTCTTCACTATTGTTTATAATAATATCATTAAAAACATTAACAACAGTAGTATAACTCATTATTAAATCATTACGAGTAATAAGACTTTTATCAGCATCTTGAATAATCATATGTCTTACATGGTTATTCCATTGTGCAACACGACTATTAGTATAAGCTATAATACGATACAAATCAATATTTTTAGTATATTCTTCATCATTAAAACAAGTATCAATTAAATCAGAAAATTCAGTTTGACCACAAACATAAAATCCTTTAGTTTCTTCATTATAATCTTGTCTATTTTTAGATATATAATCAAGAAATCTCCATCCATTCTTATTATCTATATCTTCTCGAAGAAGTTTAAGAAGTTTACTAATAGGATTATTATCTCCTTGTCGTACAACTTCTTTAAGATAATAAGTATTACTAGCAATAAGAAAAGCTTGACTAGTTTTCTCATTAACAGGTGGAAGCTGACTAGAGTCACCAAGCATTATAACTTTAATTTGAAGCTTCTTACATTTATTACTAATATACTTAACAAGTTTAGCATTAAGCATAGAAGCTTCATCAATAATTAAAACTTTAAGACCATCTAGTTTATCTTTTCCAACAGGATTAAAGGCAGGATTTTCAGGGTCAAAATTTTCAATATTAACATCAAGTCTAAAACCAAATAATGATTGAATAGTATTAACTTCTTTTCCACCAATAGAATTACTAAGAACTCTACAAGCTTTATGTGTAGGAGCAGCACAACCTATAACACCACCAGACCATTTGCAATTATTAATAACATATTTAATAACAAATGTCTTACCTGTACCTCCAGCACCACAAAGAGCATTAATATATTTCTTATCATCCCAAGGCTGTGCAAGAAACTCAATAAGTTCATGCACAGCTATTTCTTGGTCTTTAGTAAACTTAATGTTAGTATCTTTTCTATTACTATTAGCAATATTAAGATTATCAATCATTACAATTCGTTGTTTACATCAATAAGATTATTTTTAACTTTATCTTCATATTCTTTCCATTCTTGAAAAGCTAAAATAGTAGATTCACTATCACCACGATTATAACACGTAGTAATATGAAACAATTCCTTAGCAAAAGGCATTTTAACAATTTTACCTTTAGCTATAAGTCCAGCAGCAAAAGGAATATAAAATCTAGTATCAACAGTTTTTCTATTTTCACTATCTCTTATAATTTTAATTCTATGATTATATTCATCTAATCGACGAGCATAAACAACTTTCTTTCCTTTAGTTCTGTAACTTTCACCTGTAATGCTATATAGTTTGCCATTGTATTCTACTTTATAAGTACCATCAATATATCTAATAATACCTTCACATTTAGCAACTATAATAACATATTTATTGACTATTCCTTTCTCTTTGGATTTACCTACAACTCCAAATGAGAATTTAAAGCTAACCATAGTATACTACTTTCTTTTAATAGTACGCATACGTTTATCAACAGCACGAGTAATACCTTTAAAAGTATTATCTTCTGCAAATTTAGCTTTACGAGCAGCCTTTTTAGCAGCTTTCTTAGCAGCAATCTCTTCATCGCGTTCTTTTTGTTGTTGAATAACATCAACAATCTCAACATGATAACCACAATAATGAGAAAGAAAATCAATCTTACCACTAGTTCCATTACCAATAGCACTATTCTTAGCTACTTTAATAACTTTACTAGCAGGATTGATTCCAATAACAGCGTCAACATTATTAAGTTGACGAACAACAGAAACTTCATCATACTTTTTCATAAGTACTTTACATTTTTAAAGATTAATAAAACAATTATATTTAATAGTTAAAACTATAATAAATTCAATAATAGTTAGATTAGTAGAGCCACTACGCTACGCTCCGTGGCGACCCCCCGTAGAGGATGGAAGCAAGCTAGTCATTAAACTTTCTTTCTAATAATATCATTAAAATCACTAGCAAGTTTACCAATCCTATCTTCAATTCTATCTAGTCTATTTCTATCTCTATCTCTTTTAACTTCCCATTGTTTATTAATATCGCAAATATCAATTTGAATCTTTCTAATCCAATTTTGAGTATCATTAATATCTCTAATAAGTCTATCTAGTTTTTACTAACAATGGTAATTCTTATAAAAAGATATACAGATAAACCAAATATCATACCAAGTATAAAATGAGAAACATTTTCAATCATAGAAATAATGATAAAGTTTACGAATTAGTTCAAATCTAGTATCAGTAATATTATAAATTTTAAATACTTTAGCAACAAAATCAAAATCACCATATTTAAGTAAAGCATCTATATAATCTTTAATATCACTAAGCCACATAATAGCACTAACAGAATATCTATCACTATCAGTATTAGTAATATATTGACCAATACCTTTAGCAATAGTATCAGCAGTTATATCATTAATAATAAACTTATCAGTAAACCAATTATCTTTTATATAATGTTTATCAGTATATTTATCACGAAAGGTTTTAGATAGTTTATTACATAAATCAATATAAGAACGAGCAGCAGTTCTATTATTATGATTAACAAATTGAACATCTTTAACTTTAAGAGTTAAGTTCATACCACATTCAATAATACGAACTTTAATTTGTTTTTTATCCTCATTAATATATAGAACAATAGCAAGTTTATCTTTCCAATAGCCAGTATTTAAAGTAACTATATCATAAAGTTTAACTTTAAATCCAGATGTAATAGTACCATCAATTTGTTTATAAGTAATATAATTCATAATAAAACTGTATTAAATTTTTAGTTTAACATTTATTAGCTAGTTCTTTTGCCCTGTATTGAACCCAATATTAATCGTGATAGATTAATCAGATTATATATGAAAATTCAACAGAGAGCAAAAGAACCGTATCTATGAATGTATTATGAACATAAATAGTTAGTCATTACTAGCAGCCTCATTATTCTGTTCATTATTCTTACCATCACGTTTAAGACGTTCTTTAAGAATATGTTCAGATACAGAACCAAGTTTACATTCACTAACACAACGACTAACACCTTTAGCATGAGTTACAGTATATACAATAGGATAATTAATATATTTATTATTACCTACTGTACGTTCAATTTTAGTAATTCCAACTTCGGTTACAATACCAACACAAACACCAAGCTTAGTTTGATTATGATATTGATAAGTATATTCCATATAAACTATTTGTCCTTTTTTAAACTTAGCTTGTTCTTCAATGTATCTATCTAATAGACCATCAAAAATAAAAGAATCATAATTATCCATTTTAATTATATATTTAAAGTTAATAATATACATACTAAAAAGCCTAGCACTATCTTCACAGACAATGCTAGGCAAAACTACAAATACGAAATCATATAAAACGAAATGTTTGACACAGACATCATTATTACTAATTTCACAATCAATAATAATAGAATAATTAACACCAAATCAAATATGACATATAACACTTGGACTATGATAAATATTAATAGCACTATCTTCACAGACCGTACTATTACAAAAGTTACAATTAGAAATTAAAACGGATAATAACAATATCATAGTTTCGGAGTTCAATTCCTCCATCATCAGCAAGTGAAATAACACTATTATCTTCACAGACAATAGTGTTAGAAATACAATCAAAATTATGTGGGATTATTTAGCAGATTTATTTGCTTTTCTACGTTTAAGTTCAGCATAAATTTCATCATCACTAACATTCTTAAACTTATTCTCTTGTTTATTATTATCAACAGATTGATTAATCATTTTAATCATTTCCTTATATTCTGCATTAGAAGTATCAATAATATGTTGAGCAATCAAATTATTAATTTTAGTATTAGCTTCAACAATATTAATAATCATATCTTTAGCATATTTAGGAAAAACAGCAATAATAGGTTTAAGAGTATCTTTATCTTCAATTATACTATCCCAACGATTAATAAGCCAATCAAGTTCAAATCCATCTTCAGTAGCAAGTTTAATAATATCTTCTTGAGTTTTACCAAAATCATTAATATATTTTTGTTCTTTAAGAACATATACAAATAAAGCTAAACCTCTAACATATTGGTCTGGAGATAAACCTTTATCTTTAATATCATTAATGAATTTATTAAGAAGATTACAATCTTCTTTATATTTACAGGTATCACAAGCAATATTATTAGATGTATTACAAGATTTACCAAAAACTTCATCAAGAATAACTTTAATATTAATATTTTCCATAATTTTATTTATTTAATCATAATAACCAAAAACATCATTTTCAGGGTCAACAATAGGACTATCATCAACTATTGGTTCCCAAGCAATATCGTCAAAATCTTGACTTAAACATTCTGCATGAATTTCAACACCTTCAACATTATTATTGAAATATGTATCATCTTCAACAAAATAAATATCAGTTCTTTCCATATCTTTATATATAAAATAAACTCCGAGTAGAGGATGATTATCATCAACTAGTTAACTATAACAAACCCAATAAACAAAATGGATAAAAATGGCAAGAACATGAGAATTAGCTTTAACAAGCTCAACAGCACTATCCATCCTCTACGGGGAGTCTATACTACAAACTTAGCTAGCTTCAGAATCTTTATTCTTTTTATGAAGTTCAGTTTCAGTATCAATCATAATACCAATAACTCGTTGGCTATCACTAGCAACATCAGCATGAGCTTTAACTAAAGCATCAATGAATAAATCATCTGTATATCTATATTCTCTACGAAGTCCACCATCAGCGGTAACTCTAAACTTATTCCATAAGAAGTCAACATAAGCACCTTTAGAATTACATATTCTTCCATCATCTTCAAGAGCATGAAGAATATTAAGAGAAGTATGACGTCTAAATGCAGCATTGAATTTAACAATACAAACTACATCAAGAATATGTTGAGGAACATTAATTCCAACAGGAATACCACGTTTATCAGTCTTAACATCTTTAAAATCATTATCTTCATTAGCTTGATTAACAACAGTAGTTTGTTCTTCCTGTTTACGAACTTTACTTTGTTTCTTCTTTCTAGTTTTATTCTTAGGTTGAACAGTTTCACTACTAACAACAGCATTAACTTGTGTATCTTCTTCAGGAACAACAAGTTTACCTTCTTGTTTAGCTTCTTCTAAACTTTCAGCCATAGTTTTCTTTCTAGGCTTAGATTGAACATTACTAGTAACATTATCAAAATTTACCATAACACTTATAAGTTTAAGATTAATATTATTATCAGTAGCAATATTACTCTACTGAACAACACGACAAATATAATAATTAAATATAATACTCCAAATATATTATAATTTATTTATACTATAATTCTAACTAATAATCAATAGCTATATTAAAATAACTAAAATAGTTATAGCAATAGGAATTAACTTACCACGAGTATAATAAATATCAATAGTATCAAGAGTATCATTAGTATAAAGAGAATCAGTAATATCAAGAATATTAAGAATATCATTAGTAATACCACCAGTAATATTAGCATGACTAGTATTAATAGTCATTATAATATTGATAGTATTAATAGTGCTATTGTTAGCTAGAACTAATGCTATTGGTCATTATGACTAAAAGTCTTATTAGACTTGGTAATACTGTTAGAGCTAGTCTTAATACTGGGCTTAACGATAAAGTTCATGACGAAACTAGAGTTAAAGCTGATGCCAGAACTAATGTTGATGATGATGGTATAACCAAAGGTTATAATGAATGAAATTGAGAAGATGATAATATAACTAATAGTTATAGTGGTTATAATGAAAAGTTATGGAGTTATAACGAGAAGTTATAGGAGAGAAAGAGAGGGAGAAAGAAGGAATTGGAACAATAGGTTTAGATTGATTATTAGGAGTGTTATTAGGAGGATGAGGAGGATTAGGAAGAATACCAGCAGGACTAGTCTCTTTAGCATATCCATCTCCACACTCATTTCCACATTTACCACTACAAAACTCACTCTCATCTCCATATTCAACCTCAATTTAACCCTATTTGAACCACATCCAACTCTACCATCTCATTCTCCACGAAATCCACATTCACCACTTTCATCTCCATATCCTCTTTCTCCACATTCAATACCTCTCGTCACCTTTAATTTCATCTCTATAACTTTTTGTTATGAGAGTAAATCTACATGACCAATATCAGTATAACAAAATGTTATAGGAGTAAATCATCATTAATTTTATTAGTAGCATTATCATCAGTAATTTCATCGAGTTTATTAATATCAAAACAATTATTAAGACTATAAGCGATACTTTTTAGTTTATCGTTAATAAGACCTCTACAATTATCAACAACAGCATATACTTGTTTGATATCATCACCGTTACCATTAGTAGTTAAATTGGTAATAGCAAGAGGAATATCAGCATTAGCAGAATGAAGATTAATAAGTTCAATAGAAGTAATAGAATTATCATTCTCAACTTCAATAGTAGTAATAATACGATGTACTTTCATAATGTTTAATATTAGGACAAGACTTATCAGAACTTACAGCTAGTTCATGATTGACAAGTCTTATCAGACTATTAAGTTCGTTTGCTGCAATATATTTAATGTTGATAATGAGCATTTCCATGTTGAACACTAGCAACAACATCAACAAAACTATTGTTGATAACATCAGTGCTACCAACCCGAAGGTTAGTAGCACCATGTTCATTAGAACGGCATATCGTCATCGTTCATTACAGTAGCAACAAAACTAGCCGCTTTAGCTTTAGCCTCACGCTTGGCAGCAATGGCAGCACGAGCGTCCTCCATAATCTGCTTGATAAGTACATTATATGCACCAACAAGAACAGGGTCAGCAGGCTGTTCGATACCTACAATATGATATACATATCGGTCATAATCCACAACATTGTAAAGATTGTCTTTACGAGTAAATGGATTACGGTCTTGTACACCAGCAGGTACAAACTGGCAAAGAACTTTGACAGCAACACCAGTCAGATACATACTAGCAAAGCCAGCTTCAGCAGCCTCGCCAACATAGTTGACAAATCTACCGTAGAACTTGTCTTTGCGCATTACAAGCAGTATCTGATTGAATGGCATCTGAATAGCACCAAGCATACCTATTCGATGTGTACCATCAGGCATACTTTGAGCACCTTTAACAGGACTAGCAATAGTAATAAACGCATTGAGATAAGACTTGCCATTACGACCTGTACGTTCTTGACAATCAATATTAGTAATGACAGTAGTCATTACATAACTATGACCATCAGTACAGATGCGTCTAACAACATCATCAATGGTTTCCACTTGCGCAGAACTTTGGTTATCTGTATCAACTTGTGGAGTCTGTGGAACATCATCAACAATAGGTTGAACAGGTTGGTTAACACTAGTAGTTGGTTCAACTACATTAACACTCTCAGGAGCAGCAGCACTTTGTGCAGCTTGTGCTAAATCTTTAACGTCTGGCATGACTATTAAGTATTTAATTACGCTAATCAGTAGCATTACTGACAGTTGTTTTCGTTTCAACTGCAAAGTATTTAATGTTGATAATGAGCAACATCATCTAGTAGAGATTAATCTCTACTAAGATAACTAACAATAGCCGATAGTATTCCAAATACAACAGCAGTAATCTGTTCATCACTAGTTGGCTCTACTTTCAATGCTAGTATGATAGCTGGCATCATCAGTATGATTGCAACTAACAACAATGGTTTGTTTGTTTTCATAATGATTGGTATTAATAGTTAGTAATGTAATGAGATGAATAATCTCAATGTATTTAATGTTGATAATGAGAGTGAGAACTTTATTTTCTCCTAGAACTTGACGGGGGTAGTCAAGACGAGTTTAATGACCCACCCCTTATACTCACTAGCCTCACCAAAACACCAATATACACTATTTTCACTCTAATTATTACCATTACTATTATTTTCACTATCACTCTCATTATAACTTTTCATTTCATTTTCATTATCGTTACCTTTATTACCTTCATCTTCATTATTTCCATTATCTTCACCCTCATCTTTATAATTATCATCATTTTTATCATCGCATTTAATTCAGTCCTCACCAATATCTACAACTTCAGTTGCATACAAATCTTTATTCGCAATTACAATACCTTTATCGGTATCATTTTTAAATAAAACAAATTTATCAACTATAAGTCTATCTTTATCATCAAAAGTTTTTATTAATTTAGCTTCACTAATAATATTAATAAGTTTGTTAACATCACCTCTAAATATATAAATAGGATTAACAACATAAATATTTTGTAAATTAGTTCTTTTAATAATATTTTCATCTTCAAGATAAGCAATAGCGTTATAATAATCTCTATAATTAGGTTTAACTAAACCATAACCTTTAATTAAATCATGAGAAATATAAATAACATTACTATTAAATTTAATATTTTCAGCAATATAACCAATAAAAGAAATAATAACAGCATATCTATTTTTTCTTATTATATCCCAAACTCTCATACCAATAGTAACAAAATTACGTTTAATACCAACTTCTTTACTAAGATGATAACCATTATCAAATTCAGCAACTATACCAGTTCTGGTACTTTTATTATAACTAAAAGGATTAGCAACAACAAGTCTTTGTTTTTCAAATTCTTCTAAACAATCAGCATTATAACAAACATCATTAACAAGTTTATTATAAACTTTACTAGGTTTAAAATCTTCTTTAAAAGTCATAACAATAATATTATTAAATTCAACATAAAAATATATTACTCTAGGAAATGTCGAAATCTATTCCATGTATGGTATAAATATAGCAAATAAATAGCGAAATCTATTCCATGTATGGTATAAATTAGTATTTATAACTTATTGATAATCAAGTAATTATAAGTTAGCAATAGTATCTATATAGATATATATTATATATAATATTAATATAATCACATTAATAGATTCGCTGTGACCCGCTCCGAGCTTCGCTCTCCGCTCAACTCCCCGTGGAGGATGAATACAATCAGTATCAATCATATCAAGTTAATCAATACTATAATTATTATCATTATCTCTATTAATATCATTAATACTAATATGATTAAGTCTAACTCATCCCTATCCTCCACGGGGAGTATGACTTGCATATTTATAATCATATAATCCTCTACGATTGAAATGTTAAAAATAGTTTTTCTCTTGGTAGATTCATTCAAACTCTTACATTTGCTAAAAACAATTAAGTTATGGGTAAAGATAAAAGTGAAACTAAACCTAAATACACTAGAGAATTTCATAGTGGAGAAAGGAATAAAAAAGAAGTTAAAGTTCCTAGTAAACTTAAACTTGGAAATATTGGTATTGATAGTATTATTAAAACTAAATAATTTAGTGTTATGATTAAAGTTGAAAGTAAATTTAAAGATTTTGGTATTCAAATACCTACTGACATTAGCGAAATAACAAGTGAAGCACTTGACGCTATTCTTAATAATGTAGTTATTGCTAAACATTATTGTGTTGTTGCTCTTTGCCAAAATGAAAGTTTGTTCGGTGTTATTAATAGTAAAGTAAGTACAGTTGAGGTTATGCCAATTATTGCTAAGATTAGTAAAGAAGATGCTGAACTTATTGGTATGAATCAAATGGATAAGATTATTATTGACCGTTCTACTCTTGAACGTGGCTATCATCTTTATCTTAAACATAATGTTCTTAGCCCTCAATTTGTTAATAAGTATATTACTAATGATACTGAACTAACTCGTTCTATTACTGTTGGTACTTTTGGACAAAATCAAGGATATACAAAAGGACAAAAAGTTTGGTTTGTTGAATTTAAAGTTATAGCTATTAATGATTTAAGAGCTGCTATTACTGATAAACATAAAGCTATTAATCCTTTTATTTATCATTCTGCTGAAAAAGCTAATTAGCCATTTCGTCTAAATAATCGAACTCTTCTTAAAACTACTTATGTATAATTTAAAATTATAGGTACTTGTGTTCTTGTTTATAGTAGTAATCTAAGAAGAGTTCTTAAACTTTCAATTATGGATTTTAAGACTAATACTAGTTTTAATATTGCTAATACTAGTTCTCATGAAGATTTTGATGATGATTATATTCTTATTTATAAAGATATAAATAATATATTAGATGATATTGGATTTCAAGGTGATGATAGAATACTTTGTAAATCTATTATTGAAAGTCTTGAAAAAGAAGCTAGTATTAATATACGAAAAGATAAATGTGTTGCTATTCCTCATATTGGTACTATTCAAAAGAATTGGTATCGTTCCAAACTTATTAGTCATTATAAAGACTTTAAAGAAGCTAGAAAAACTATGACTAGAGAAGAGTATAAAGAATATACTGCTAAAGTTATGGAAGAAGAAAAGCAAAAACATTATGAAGAAGAAGAAAAGATTAAGACTGAACTTAAATTTAAAAAGAAACTTCTTCCTATTTGGATTAAACTAAGTAAAAAACATAGTGCTGCTTATGCTAATCTTTGGCTATATGCTATGGGTAAACTTGAAATTATTGAATTTGATGAAGAAGTAGAAGAAATATATGAACGGTTTGGAATTGGATTGGATGCTGACCATAGATGAAACTGGTATGCCAAAAGCTCCTACACTTAAACAACTTCTTGATAGAGATGTTAGTCTTCTTTATACTAGAGATAAATCTCCTAATAAAGAGATGTATGTTAAAGAAGTTGGAGTTATTTATTATCTTGGTGACCCTAAAGGCCCGTGTCTACAAGAAGGTCTTAGTGAAAAAGAAGCTCTTAAGAAAGCTATTGAGAATTTTGATTTACCTAAAAATTATCAACCTGATGTTCTTGTTTGGAAACTTATTAAAAGATATTATAATCAAAAAGCTGGTGCAGGTATGGAAGCTGTACTTAATATTAAGCGTGGTATTCATAATGTTGCTTTAGCTGCTAGCAAATTAAATGAGTTGCTGAATGACAAATTATCTGATGGTGCTAGTCTAGAAGATGTTCCAGTTGTTATTGGTTATATGAAACAAATTAATGATTTAGCTAATCAGTTTCCAAACACGATTAAAGCTCTTAATGTAGCTGAAGAAAATCTTCTGTATGAACAAGAGAATGTTGCTGGTAGAGGTGGTGTTGAAATTACTAGTAGTATGATTGAAGAATAAGCTGATGCTGAATCTATTCCATCCTCCACGGGGAGTCTAGCGTAGGCACGTAGTGCCGAAGCGTACCCAAGCTAGTGTTGAACTTAATAATGTTAATATGGAACTTAAAGATAAAAGATATAATGATATTAGACTTATTTTTCATGAAGAAGAACATAAGTATAACGATAGTCTTGGTAATGATTATATTTCAACCACTACTATCCTTCATGGATATCAACCGAAGTTCGATAAGAACTATTGGTTGAGAAAAAAGTCTAAAGAGTTAGGAATAAGTGAGAAGAAACTAGAGGAACAATGGTCAACTATTACTAAAGAAGCTTGTGAACGTGGAACTAATACTCATAATGGTCTTGAAGATGGTGTTAAAGGAGCATCTATGTTTCAACAAGCTATTAATTATCTTGATAAACGTGAAGATGGTGTAATGGTTACTATTGCTGATATTCCAAATTTTGGTGCTAATTATAAACTTCTTAATCTTAAAGATTTTATTGAACTTACTAATAATCGTTATCCTCTTATTTATGATGCGTTTAAAATGTACACTGAAAGAGGATATAAGATTTATAGTGAGATTGGTATGTTTCTTATAGATTGGTTAATTAGTGGAACTATTGATATTCTTCTAGTTAATGAAGATACTAATTGTGCTGTTGTGGGTGATTGGAAAACTAATCGTGGTGGATTAAGATTTAGTAGTGGTTATTATAAGAAAGATAAAACAGTTAAACCTGCACAACAAACTAATGTTTGGGTTGATAAAGATGAACGACTTTTAGCTCCTCTTAATCATCTTCCTAATTGTAATGGTGCTATATATAATCTTCAACTTAGTATGTATGCTTTTGCTGTTGAATATATACTTGGTTTAACTATTAAAGGCATTTGGTTATGTCATATTGATAGTGATTTTGAACTTAATGAATATGGTATGCCAAAAAGATTTTCTGATGGTCTTTATCATATTAAAGAAAATCCTGTTGAAACTACTAAATTCTTTACTATGAATTATCTACGTGATGATATTAATAAAGTTCTTAAAGATAGAGAATTACAAATTAAAGCTAGTGGTGTTCAAACTCAATTTAAACTTGCTATATGAAATTAAATAAAGATAATTTAATTGGAGTAATTATTGGTTTTATTGTTTTAGTTATATTTGCTATTTGTTTATCTAGTGGATGTGCTAAACGTATTACTCCTGTTCCTGAAATTCGTTATGTTCCTGTTACTGATTCTACTGCTGTTAATGAATTAGTTTTAACTAAAGAATTACTTCGTAGAACTCAAGATTCTCTTAACGCTTATAAATCTGATACTACTATTAGTGCTGATTATTTTGTAGCTAAATATAAACTTGAACGTATTAGATATTATAATGATATTGCTGGCAAAGGAAATAATATCAAATATCTTAGAGGTTGGATTCGTAGAACTCTTGATGAATAAGTTATGTATATTATTAATCGTAGAAAAAATATAAGATTAATTGGCGATGAACATCATATTGGTGATGACTTTGAATTTGTGATTTATAAAGTTCAAATTAAAGTTCTTTGGTTTTGGGTTACAATTAAAGAATTTGATGAAGATGAATATTATGATGCTGTTGATTGTTTTAGATATTGTACTAATCCTTATATAAATTAAATTATGGCTTACTTTGGAGATGCTTTTAAAAAACTATCTATTAAAGAAGGTGGTTATGTAAACGATAAAGATGATGCTGGTGGAGAAACTTATAGAGGTATCAGTCGTAAATATAATCCTACTTGGCAAGGTTGGACTATGATTGATTCTTATAAGAAACATTATACTGTTGGTAGTAAAGAGTTTAAGTCTAAACTTGATAATGATGTTCAGCTTCAGAAACTTGTTTGGGAAAAGTATAAAATAGGTTATTGGGATGTATTTGAACTTGATGATTTTAATAGTCAGAGAGTTGCTGAACAATTATTTGATACTAACGTGAATTGTGGTCAAGTTGCAGCTATCAAGATGGCTCAAAGAGTTCTTGGTCTTAAAGAAACTGGTAGATGGAATCTTGATTTACTTAATAAACTTATAGAAATAAAAGATTAACTTAATACTGTATAGAATTATGAAGAAGATGTTAATAGCAATATTTATAATAGCGATTATTAATTTATGTGTTACTCTGTATTTATCAATAAGTCGTTTTAGTGTAGAAGCCAATTCATATAATAAAAGTGACACTGCTATTAATCATGTTCGGATTGATTCTATACAGTTAATTATAACTGAAAGAGAAAGTATAGTTTATAAACTTAAAGAACATGAAAAAGATATTGAAGATAAAGTTATTAGTCTTAATGACAGTGCTACTTGGGAGTTATTCAAGAAGTTGGTGTCAGAGTGAGATTGATAATGTAGTGCATCCTCCACGGGGAGTCAACACTACTGATACAACTGTTCTTGTCCCTATTAATATGATTAAAATTGCTAATACTAAAATTATTAAAGCTAAACTTTATAAAGATATTATTAACGAACAAGATAGTATAATTAATCTCCATAAGATTAAATATAATGCTCTTTATAAAGAAGTTGAAACTTTACAAAATAATCTTGATAATAGTAATAAAGTAAATGATAATTTAAATAAGTCTATTGAACGTATTAAACGTAAGAATAGATATTTGGTAAGCGGTGGTGCTGTTTGCGCTATCGCTTTTGTTGTTTGTTTACTAGTTAAATAAAATATTATGGCTGATGGTAAATATCCTTTTCTAGAATACATTGAAGAACCTGATAAAGAGAAAAAGTATAAGAAAGCTAGTGATTGTGGATGGTATGACCCTCATAATAACTTTTTAATTGGAGATAGTGGTGGCTTTCTTTTAAATATTAGACCTGGCAAATTTGTTAATACTGAACTTTTTAATGAAGCTGCTAGAACATATCAAGCCACAGGTAAATATACTCAATTTAAAGTAGATAGTATTCCTCATAGACAATTTAGACGTAGAGAATGTGATAGACGACGTAATGGTTTTTCTGCTCCTTGTTGGCAAAATCCAGATGGAAGTATAGAAGATGTTTGGATAACAGGTGGTCATTATAATTTTCTTAATTATACTCGTATGGAACGTACAGATGAATCATCTGTTATTGTTACTGAACATGGAGCTACTGCTAAAAAGATTTATAGTTTTCCTAGTTTTATTGATGCTCAATTTTGGACTTGGCAAATTATAGAATTTTGTAGACGTAATGGTTTACATCTTATTATTGATAAAACTCGACGTGGAGGTTTTTCTTATATTATGGCTGCTGATAGTTCTAATGAAGTTAACTTATATAAGCATAAAGTTGTTATTCATGTTGCAGCTGATAATAAGTATTTAATTAAACAAGGAGGTTTAAGTGATTTTGCTGTTAATAATTTAAAGTTCTTTGAAGAAAAGACTCCATTTAAAAGAGGTATATATAGTCCTATTACTGATAGTTTTAAACTTGGTTATCGTATGAAAAATGGAGTTGAAGCTGATGATAGTTGGTCTAGTTCTCTTTTAAGCGTTAGTGCTAATAATAATCCTGACTGTGCTATTGGTAAAGATGCTGTTACAATTAAAGTTGAAGAGCTATCTACAATGCAGAACTTTGATGAGTTCATGAATGTGACTGAACCTACAATGACTGTTGGTACTCGTACTACTGGTACTCTTATGGCTTGGGGAACTGCTACCGCTGCTAATATGCAAATATTTGAACAAAACTTTTATAATCCTAGAGCATTTGGATTTATGGCTTTTGAAAATGTTTTTGATAATGATGCTCGTAATGAAGTTTGTGGATTTTTTAAATCTTATGCTTGGGGTCTTGAAGGAGAGATAGATGGAGTTAAAGGATTTGATGAAGATGGAAATAGTAATCTACGAATAGGACTTCAACTTGCTGCACGAGAAAGAGTTGAAAAGAAAAAGACTGCTAAGACTTTTGCAGAATATCTTAATTATCTTGGTCAGCGTGCTTTATTTCCTGCTGAATCTTTTAGTAGTGCTAGTGAAAATATATTTAGTAGTGAAGCTCTTAATAAGTTTGAAGATAAACTTCGAGTTGATAATAGTTATAAGTTTTATACTGATGGTGAACTATTTGAAGATGGAACTAAAAAGATTTATTTTAAATCTAATGCTCGTATAAGAATTGAAAATCCTGATATGAAAACTTATGATTATATTCAAGGAGTTCCTAGACGTGGTAACGAAGACCCTCATGGTTGTATAAGAGTTTGGTTTGCTCCAGAATATGAAGAAACATATATTGGCGATAGACTTATAAGAAGTATTCTTCCTGGTACTTATGTTGCAGTTTATGATCCTGTTGGTATTGATAAAGATAAAAAAGAAATTACTGATAGACATTCTCATAATAGTATATTTGTTATTGAAATGCCTAGAGAACGTAATGGATTTAAACCTAAGTTGTGTGCTGCATATTATGGACGTACTGAACGACTAGAAGAAGCTGATGAAAAGTTTTATCGTTTATGTAAATGGTATAATTGTATTGGTACTGGACTTGTAGAAATAAATCGTGGTGAAACTGTTTCTAATTTTCGTAAATGGAAAGCTACTAAATATCTAGGTTATGAACCTTTATATGTTTGGGATTCTGCTGTTAAAGAAAAAGTTAGTACTAGTTATGGTTATAATATTGGTAGTGGTCCTAAGAAACTAGATGGTCTTCGACTTCTTAAAGAGTTCTTATATGAAGTTATTGGTAAGAATGAATTTGGAGAAGATATTTATGTTTTTGAAAGATTTCTTGATTATCAAACAATTCTTGAACTTAAAAAGTTTAATGCTGAAGGTAACTTTGACCGTATATCTAGTCTTATACTTTTAGGTATATATTGGAAGTCTATTGATATTAAAGGTAAACGAGAACTTGCTAGTCGTAAGAAAGTTACAGAAGATAATGATAAAACAGATATTTTTAATAGACAATGGTTTTAAGATTAAATAGATAAAGATATGTATAATTTTGGTAGACTTGATTTTCCTAATCAGCACGTTAGTTATGCTGAAAAACAAGAAGTTGATTGGTATGCTAAGTGTTGTGATTATGTTATAGAAGCTGGTATTGCTTGTAAAGCTGATTTTAATGTAGAAGAAAAGTTTAATATTCTTCTTGGTAATATTCCTAGAGAATATTATAGAAAAACTCTTAATCCTTATAATGAGAAAGATGAAAATCTAACTCGTTTTCCAGCTACTATGCGTAATTATGATATGATGAAAGGTATTATTAGAAGATATATTGGTGAATATATTAAGAATCCACATGATTTTATTGTTGGAGCTAATAATCCAGAAGTTGTATTTGCTAGAGATGCTGAACTTGGTAAACAAATTATGATGCTTGCAGAACAAGCTGTTGCTAAGAAAATACAAGAAAGTTATATGCAGTTTGTTAATGAAGGAAATAATCCTGAACAATTTAATCCTGAACAAGCTGTTGATATTGAAGCTTTTATTAAAGAGTTTAATGAAAATTTTATTGATGATATTAGCGCACAAGGACAAGATTTAA
This sequence comes from uncultured Clostridia bacterium, assembly GCA_963557785.1. Classification (GTDB taxonomy): domain Bacteria; phylum Bacillota; class Clostridia; order TANB77; family CAG-508; genus Merdicola. Next base: position 70,006 of record CAUWBF010000007.1, read on the forward strand.
TTAATGTTATTGATGACCTTACTGATGCTTTTACTATATATGCTAGAGCTTATTTTGAATTTGTTGCTTTTGGAGCTTGTTATACATATAGAGATGTTGTAGGTAATCAATTAATTAAACGTGTTGTTAGTGTTAGAGATGCTTTTCCTGTTCCTAACGATAATATGTTTGCAGAAGATTATGATATGTTTGCTGAACGTCGTATGTTGACTAAACAACAAATTATAGATGAATTTTATGAATATCTTTCTGAAAAAGAACGTGAAGCTCTTGATACATATTATCAATATAGTGCTACTACTTCTAGCGATAAAGCACTTTTAAATTGGGATAAATATATGTATTATTTTGGTGATATATGTAGTAAATTTAATAAAGATGATTTGCAACATATTAAGAACACTAATATAATGGCTCGTGATGCTAATAATGGTTTATTTGAAGTTTGGCATACTGTTTGGAGAGGTGAAATAAAAGAAGGTATTCTTACATATAGTAATGGAGCATTTGTTACAACAAGAATTGTTGATGAAACTTATCAGCTTAACCCTGCTGGTGGTGATATTAGTATTGAATGGGTGTGGCGTCCACAAGTTTATGAGAGCGTTAGAATTGGTTCTCGTGCTACAAGCATATATCCTTATAAGGCTCGTCCTATTGCTTATAATAGGAATGGTAAACTTCCTTATAATGGTATTGCAGAACTTTTGCCTGGTTTTGGAAGATTTAGTATTGTAGATATAGTTATTCCTTATCAAGTATTTCGTAATATAGTTTCTTATCATAGAGAAATGGCTATTGCTAAAAATAAGATGAATGTTCTTATGATTGCTAAATCTCTTCTTGGTAAAAAACCTGCTGAAACTATATATCGTATGGCTGCTGATGGAGTGCTTTATATTGATGATGAAGATGATGCTAATCTTGTTAAAGCACAAAATGTTCGTTATCTTGAAAGTCGTATGAATAATTATATTACTGAACTTGGACAACTTATCCAAGAGATTGAACAGACTGCTAAAATGGAATGTGATATGACTCCGCAACGTTATGGTGAGATTGCTAATAGTGCTGGTAAAGGAGTTACTGATGAAGCAGTTATTCGTGGAAGTATGGGTTCTGTTATTATTGAATTTATATTTGATAAAATGAGAGAACGAGATTATCAAGCTGAAATGGATTATACTAAACTTGCTTGGATTGATGGTCTTAATACTTCTTATAAAACTAAAGATGGCGATATTAGATATTTAAGTCTTGATGTTAATAGTCATATATTTGCTAATTATATTGTTACTTGTAAAACTTCTGTTAAAGAACGTGAGAAACTTGAACAATATAAACAACTTGCATTTAGTGCTGCTCAGAATGGTAATATGGATATGGCTAATGCTGCTATACGTGGAGATAATGTTGCTCAAATTAGTAAACTTATTGATAAGTATCAAAATATTCAACGTGAGCATGAACTTGATGTTGAACGTGTTTCTCAACAAACAGAACAACTTCGTCAAGAATTTGAACTTGCTAAGATTGATAGAAAAGCAGAACAAGATAGAGAAACAATTAGAGTTGAAAAATATCTTGATGGTCAGATTGAAGCTATGAAAGCAAATGCTAATATTATGAGTTTTGATAATGGTCTTAGTGATGCTGAAAAGAGTCAAGCTGAAGAACGTATGGAAAATGCTAGACTTAATCTTGAACGTAGTAAACTTAGTTTAGATGCTCAAAAGATTTCTGTTGAAGCACAACTTAAAGAAAAAGAATTAGCTGTTAAACTTAAAGAAAGTGATGATAAAGTCAAGATTGCAAAAACGAATAAAAATCGTTATGATAGTAAAAGTAAATAATCGACTGGACTTATAATTTTTGTTCATAATAGGGCTGGACTTGCTTGTGAAAGTAGGTTCAGCCCATTTTCATTTTTCTTTACACCACATGAGCCATTTTAAGCTCATTTTAAGCACTTTATTCATTTCGTGATAGATTAATCATTATGATAAAATTTGATTCATACACGGCTTCTCTGAAAGCGATAGGATAGGTTATCAGTAATAAATATCCTAGTTAGCAATAGTATGTTAGTCGGCAAATCGGCTTAAAGGTGAACATATTTTAACGATACAAGTAAAACTCATATTATTATTATAGTTTATATTTGTGATATAGTAATTAATTAAAAACAAAGAATTATGTCTAATTTTGATAGTTTTGGTTTTAATGGTGAAACATCTAATGGTGATGGAAAACCTACTGACGACATTACAGACCTTGATACAGGTAAAACAGGGCAGTTAGATGCTGATGGTAATTCTATTGATGATATTACTAATAATGGTAATGGAGATGGGAATAGCGATTCTAATGCTAATAAAGATAACCAATCTTCATCCTCCACGGGGGGTAAGCCTAATGACAAAGCGAATGACGCTGATGTTGAACATGGTTTAGAAGAAGGTACTATTATCGAAGATGGAGATAATAAATATACTGTTGATAAAGACGGTAATCTTATTGACGATAAAGGTAATATCTTTAAAGCTAAAAATGAAGTTGCTGCTTATCTTAAAGAATTTGAAGTAGAAGATACTAAAGAAGAAAATACTATTGATGTTAAATCAATTCAAGAACTTGTAGGTGTTTCTGTTACTTCAGAAGATGGTAAACCAATTGCTTTTGATAATACTCCTCAAGGAGTTGCAAGTTATATTCAATCCGTTATTGATTTAAAACGTGATGAATTTGCTCAAGCTGGTGTTAATAAATTATTTGAAGATTATCCTATTGTTGGTGATTTTCTTAATTATTATGTTGCAAATGGTAATTCATTTGAAGGCTTTGGTGAACTTCGAGATAGAAGCGGTATTGAAGTAGATGAAAATAATGTAAGTCAACAAGAAGCTATTGTTCGTGAGGCGTTTAAGGAATTTAATCGTCGTGGTAATGTTGATAAGTATATTCAATATCTTAAAGATAGTAATGAACTTTTCAATGTTGCTAAAGAAGAACTTGAAGCTCTTCAGAAAGCTGATAACGAAATGCGTGAAGCTAATGCTAAAGAAGCTATGCGAGTTAAAGCAGAAGAAGAGAAACAACTTGTGGAATTTTGGAATGGAGTTAAAGATTGTATTGATAAGCGACAGATTGCTGGTTATCGTATTCCCGAAACTGTTATTATTGAACGTAATGGTAAACAGATTTCTACTACTCCTGAAGATTTCTTCAATTATGTTTATCAAGTTGATGATAAAGGACTTTCTCGTTATGAAAATGATTTAATGAAGTTATCTCCTGCTGAAAGACGCGATGAAGAACTGCTTAAGGCTTGGCTTAAATATACAGGTAAAGGTTATGATAGTTTGATAGAAATGGCTGTTTCTGATAAAGAAGCTAAAAAGTTGAAACTTACTGCTAGTCAACGTAAATCTACAAAAGGAGCTATTAAAATAACTAAACCTGACAGTAAAAAAGACGTTCTGAAAGATGAGCGTTTTGGTTATTAACATAATAGTAAATTTGTAGATGAAAACATTACGTGTTATTGGACAAACTCGTTATGAAGATAGAGGTTATTCTAATGAAGAATCAATTGCTTATCTTCAGCTTCAAAAGCCAGAAGAAATTAATAGTTTTCTGACTTATAATTATGGTATGGATGATGACCGTTTTCCTTTAAGTTTTATTACTGAAGGTCAAGGTAGTCGTGGTATTAAAGATGTTGCTACTGTACAATGGACTTGGAAAACTATGGGTCGTATGAAGTTTACAGACTTTGTAACTTACTTTAATACTGCTGTTACTAAACCTGGTCAAAATGGTAGTGAATTTGAAGTTCATTTCTCTACTCATTGGTTTATTGAACAACATGGTCTTACTGCTCCTGATGGTGTTACTCAAGTTCGTATTCAGAAAGACTTAGGTGAATCTGCTTATGGTTATGCTTATCTTTTGAAACTTACTTCTCCTAATCCTGATGCTTATGTTGACCCTCAATGGTTAGTTAAAGGTATGTATTGGGCAATGAGTGCTCCTACTGTTTCTGAATCTTATTCTAAAGGTAATAGAAGCAATACTATGGGTCCTGCTGGAATGACTTCTCAACTTGAGTTTTATCGTTATTCTAAAGAAATAGCTGGTAATCTTGCTAATGTTGTTACTCAATATCAATTCCAAAATGATAATGGTGGTACTTCTAATCTTTGGATTAACGAAGAGATGCGACAGTTCAACTTGCACATGAGAGTAATGAACGAAGAACGTTTGTGGAAGTCTGAATATAACCGTTTACCTGATGGTACTATTCCTTTGAAAGACCATGATAATGGTAAACCTATTCCTCGTACTGCTGGTATGTTAGAAATTTGTCGTGAATCTAACTACGATACTTATGGTGAAGTTCTGACTCTTAACAAACTTGAACGTACAATCGGTGATGTTCTTGACCGTGATACTCAAGATGGCGATAAGAATGTAGCTCTTATGGGCGGTAAAGGATTTATTCGTGACTTTGAAATGGCTATCAGAACTGATGCTAAAGAAAACGGATTTATTACACCTCTTGGTGAAAAGATGATTCAAGATAATGGTGATGGTCTTTCTTATGGACGTTACTTTAATAAGTATAAAACTCCAGATGGATATACTATTACTGTTATTCATAATGCTTATTTCGATAAGGGTACTGATGCTGAAGCTGCTAAGCAAAATGGTATGATTCATCCTACTACTGGCTTGCCTATTACTTCTCATCAAGCTGCTTTGATTGATATGAGTAATTATAAAGGTAATCAGAATGTTCGTATAGTACGTCAAAAAGGACAGGCTTATAAAGCTAAAGTTATCGAAGGTATGACTGATATTCCTGCTTGCTGGGGATTGCCTAATACTAATCATGCAGCTACTGAAATTGATATGGCTCGTTATGAAGTTAAAGGCTCTATTGGTTTGCAGGTAGATAACACTACTAAGATGTTCTTATTGAAATGTGTATTATAATCATTTAAAAGAAGCTATTTAAGATATGGATTTTAACAAAGTAAATGAAGCTAATAAAGCAGGAGAAAATACTCCTGCTGCTTCTAATATAAATACAGATAAACAGGTTATACCCCCCGTAGAGGATGGAGTAGATAAACAGCCTACTAATACAGTAGGATTTAGAGATGAAAGTCTTGATGAACCTTATACTGAAAAACGAACTATTACTATTAATTTAGTTACTAATTATTCATTATATCGTAGAGTTAATGATAAAACATTACCTAAACGAATGGATAAGATTGGTAGTTGTGTTCGTAGTTCTCGTACTCTTTCTTCTAATAAAGGTGAGATTGAATCTTATTTTCCTGCTTTAATTGGTCTTGCTCCTAATAATGAAAACTTTATTTCACGGGTTAAGGCTTATCTTAATAATATTAGTGTTTCAGTTGATGAACTAGGTAAGACTTTTGATATTTCTTTCTTTTGGAATCGTAAACGAGATTATCTTCGTTTTAGAGCCGAAGAAGAAGCTATTGAAACTGCTTATATGAATAGTGACCGTAAAGGAGTTAAAGAACTTAGAGAAGCTCTTGAAGCTAAGATTACTAAGTTAAATCTTCTTGAAAGTGAAAAGTATAAATATGGTTATCCTATTGTTCTTGATGATTATCTAATTTATCGTCATTGTTTATTGTATAAAGATGTAGCTAAAGATATTGCTCTTATTAATTCTGACCCATCTATTAGATTTTATTTTAAAGATGACCAAAGAGAAGCTGAGCGTCTTGCTAAACATCGTCAGGAAATTAATTCGGCTAAAGGCAATTATGTTAAACTTCTCACGAATAGTGATTTGTTTGATGCTGTATTTATTCAATACTGTGTTGCCAATAATATTAATATTCCTAACGGTATGGCTATGGATACTGTCGATAAACAAACTCATCTTGATAAATTTAGTACAAATGAACCTGCTAAGTTTAATAAACTTTGCAATGATAAAGATATTACTATTAAATCTTTAATTGAGGTTCTTATTTCTCGTGGAGAATTTATCAGAGCAATTCATAATCAGAATATTACTACTCCTGATGGTGAGTTCATTGGTGCTAATGTTAAGGAAGCTGTTACATGGTTTAAGAATCCTACTAATAGTGCTCTTGTTAGTGCTTATAAAAATAAACTTAAAAACATTTGATTATGAACATTGGGGAGATGCACGTGACGTTCAGAGAACTGGCACAACAGATGGGTATGCAGACCGTTCGTGCTATTCTCATGGAAGATATAGATATTTGTCTTAATGCTGCTATAATTGAAAAAGCTAGAAATGTAATAGTAGAAAACGTCGGACCTGTTCCTTATAATGATAAGGTTGCTCGACAAAATGCTTCTATTAGTCCTGTTAATGCTCTTAGAACTTTATACACAGCTGGTACTGTTAACGGCGGAGATATTACAGGTGGTGGAACAGAAGTTGACCCTTATAAAATTAACATTGATAGCGACGGAATAATGCTATATACAGGCTTTCAAGTTAGTTATAATGGCAAGACAATTTATGATTGTAGAATTATTGAAGCTGAAGATTTAGGTCAAACGCTAAGAGATTTCTGTAATCGTGCTGCGAAAGATGCTCCGATAGTTACTATATTTGGAGATGAATCTGGTATTAATGTTGATATATATACTGGACGTAATAATACAGTTAAACCTCAATTAGTTAAATATCTTTATATCAAAGAACCTGCTAAAGTTAAGTTTGATGAAGATAGAGAAGAAGATTGGGTTAATTGTGATTTACCTCCTTATTTACATATGGAAATAGTTATGCGTGCAGTACAGATTTATCTTGCTAGTATTGGTGCTACTTCTAATGGAGCTGATAAACAAAGTTAAACTCTAAATTAAATTAAAAATGAGACAGTTTTTGTTAGCGGGCAATGTCGCTTATGGAGCGAGCTTACCTCTTGCTGCTGGAGCGGTTGCTTTTACTTATCTTGCTGATGGCAAGGAAACGATTGACGCTGACGGTACTAAGATTACCGATAAGTTTTACATTAATCTTGGTCGTGAAGCAAATGGTCAAGTAGTTCTTCCAGCTTATAAGAAACATCTTACTTTTGTTAAAGGTGTTTATCAAGCTGCTACTACTTTCTCTGCTAATCTTACTATCGGAGATGTAAATGCTTATTCTGATTATTCTATTATGATTGTGAAAAAAGGATTAAAGTTCAATGAACGTAATCGTTGGACTGCTACCATTCATACTGGTCTTAATCCTACTTCTAATGATGTAGCAAAGAAATTAGCTAACCAAATTAATAATAATACTATTGGACATGGTATTAAAGCATCTGTTTCTGATGCTAAAATCACTCTAACTGCTGAGTCTAAAGGTATTGATTATGAAATTCTTGGAGCTGATGAATTAGTTGGTATTAGTGTTACAGTTACAGCTACTGGTTTTCCTGCATATGGAGATGCAGCTTATATTACTGATTTGGCTAATAAAGCTGCTGCTGATGCTGGTATCGAATATACTTATCGAGATACTTATACTGAACTGTATCCTACATATCCGCTTAATCCTTTGAAACAACCTGATAGTGCAGATGCTGGATATACTATCTTTACTCTTCGTTTTGCTGTTCCGCGTGAAATGAAAACTAGAGATGAAGTTGTTCATCAGATTGTACAAATAGCATTCCCTACTGGAGCTGCTGCTATTACAACTGTTGAAACTATCCTTAAAGCTATTGCTACTGAAGAAAAAGCATAACCTATTACCCGACTCGATTAGGTAAATATTAGGTAATATTAATCGAATAGGGGCTATTGGTATTAGCATTAGTGTTGATACTGATAGTCCCTATTCTTGTATCTATAAAAATGGAATTAATTCAAAATGCCTTTGAACAAGGTCTTATTCCCGGTATTGTTATTGTTATTTATCTTATAATTAATAAGATAATTGATAATAACAAAAGAAATCCTTTAGATGATATTGCCAAACTTCTTAATATAGTTACTAGAGATATTATTGAAAAAGATAGAGAAAAATCTAAAGCTGTTATTTCTATTACTATGGTTAATGCAGCTTCGGAATGTGCAAAGTTTGTTGCTTCAACTATTATTACTAATAATGTTGATAATAATCGTGACCAAATAGAATATAACGCTAGACATTTAGTTAATAGTGTTTATTATGATGCTTATTCTAAACTTAATATGTATCGTGGTGATGAAGATTATCTTAGTCATTATATGAAAGAAGAATGGAAAGAAGATATTTATGGTGATATTATAAATATTGTCTATAATAAAAATCTTGATTCTAATCAACGTATTCTTGCGTTTAATAAACGTATTGATATTAGAGTTAATGATTATACTGCTTATATTATTAATAAGGCATTTAAATAAGATGGTATTATGATAAGAGGTTATATTAATAATCCAAAACAGCTATCGAAAGAGATGCAATTGCGTATCGCAAGCATGGCTGAAAAACAGGTGAAAATAGCAGAATTAGGCTTCCCATTGAACGAAAAAAATTGGTGCAAACTAACACAAGGGCAAATTTTAATTCAAGCACTAGAAGCCTTAGAATTGCTTTCTGATGAGCAACAAAAATCAATTATTAATTCGTACAATAACTTGATGTTAGAATGAGTGAACAAATAGATGATAATTATGTTAATGGTGTCTATGTAAAAGCTGATGGAACTGAACAAGTTGAGATTAATCCTCAATATGTTTATATGACTGTTCCTAGCAAATATGTTTGTGTTTATCATAAACTATTAGTTCTTATGGCACAATATGGACTTGATATGCTTAATGATTGTTCTGCTACTTGTAAAGGTAATAATAAGAATATTGTTACTTGCTGGAATATGTTTCAATCTGCTATGGCAGCATATCAACTTGGTCAAGATAAACTTGCTGAAACTCTTCTTAAATATATTAAAGGTCAACTTAATATTATTTATGAAGGTAGTGAACAAGTTCAGTATAGTGGTTCTATTACGCTTCCTGTTGATGAAGAAGGTAAAATTCATGCAATAGTTAGTTGTGGAGATGCTCCTAAATTTTATGTTGACCCTGAAACTGGTAAACTTTGGGAGAAGAAAGAAGAAGGTAAAGAATATAATGAAACTTATAGTCTTAGTGATGTTGATTATGATAATGAATAATGTGAATGTGTTCCATCCTCTACGGGGGGTCTACACTATGAATTTAGTAAACTTAGAGAACGTATGAAAACAATAGAAGAAGAACTTGGTAAAGTTAGTCTTACTTGTAATGGTCAATGGAATGATAGACCTTATGAAAGACTATGTATAGTTCATGACGGTTTCTATGCTAGCTATATATCTCGTAAAGCCGTTCCTGCTGGTATTCCTTTATCTAATGAAGAGTATTGGCAGCCTATTGCTAAACTTCGAGAAGATTTAGTTATTGATTATGAAACTTTCAAGAAAGAAATATTAGAACTTATTGCTGTTATTCAAAGAGGTCTTAAAGCTGCTAGAATTGTAGTATCTACAATGGAGGATAGGGATGCTCTTACTTGGGAACAGATTGGAGTAGGTTGTGAAGTTTATGTTATTGAAACTAAAAAGAGTTATATTCTTGACGAAATAACTCCTGTTTCTAATGCTAAAAAATGGCATCTTGAAGCTGATTCTGAAATTGGTTCTAAATTTGTAGAATCATTTAGTGGTATGTTTCCAAGAGCCATTGCAGAGCGTGCAGTTGCTGATGAATTTGGTATTAATATTCAAGATAATTATCTTCGTCGTAATGTTGTAGTTAATTATATGGCACAAGTACTTAAACAGTATTTTGAAGATAATGCTGTTCAAATACTTGAAGGTCAGATTACTCCTGAAATGCTTAGTGAATCTGTTAAACAAATGTTTACTGCTTCACAGATTACTAATGCAGCTGATGAAGAAGATTTAACAGTTGTTGATAATCTTCTTAAATTTGCAGATAAAGACTATAATACAAATGATTATAGTGGAAAGGCTCGTAAATATCTTCGTAAGAATATGATTAGTGGTGTTAATACTCTTACTCAAGATATGATTAACGAGCCTAATACTATTTATATACTTCAATATGATTATTGTTTAGCTGGACAAACTATTGAACTTCCAGATAATAGTATTATTCTTTGGAGAGGTGGTAGAATGTATGATGGTACAGTTAAATTAAATCAATGTAGACTTCTTAGTAATTATCGTCAAGAAGATATGTTTGATAAAGAATCTATATCTCTTGATGGAAATTGGGCTGTTGGTCAAATACTTTATCATCCTCTTGATTTAGGTGAAGATAATAAACAAGTTGAAATTGTTGGTTGGGGTGGAACTTATACTAATGATTTTTATTGGTTTTGGGATGGTGAAAAATGGGTAAGTATGGGTTTTGATTTATCTGTATATCTTACTCGTGCTGAATTTGAAGCTTTCTTAGAGAAGTTAAGAGAAGAGATGGAAAAGTTTTATGCTTGGCTTCTTGCAGAACTTAAAAAGATTAATGACCATCTTGAAATTCATGACCAACAAATATCTGAATTACAACAAGATATAGTTGATATTAATACTAGAATTGATAATCTTATTACTGAATATAATGCTAAGTTTACTGATATTTATAATAAGATTGGAGATTTAAATAGTAATATTGAAGGTAGCATTACTAATCTTGAACAATATATTAATAATAAGATTGAAGAAATTCTTAATAAAATAAACCAAAGTGGTAGTAATATCAGTAATGAGTATAAACAATATTTTGAAAGTAATTATGTATCAATGTTTAAAAATAAGATTAGACCTGGTACTAATATTACTTTTGTTGAAAATGATGATGGTACTATTACTATTAATGCTGCCGGTGGAGGTTCTGGCGGAGGTGGATTAACCGAAGAAGAAGTACGTAATATTATTAATTCTATACTTAATAATTATTATACTAAGCAAGAAATTAATGATATTATTGCTGGTCTTGAAGGAGGTGGTGGCTCTGGTGGAGATGGCACTCATAATGTCATGTCTGTTACTCAACTTGGTGAAGCTAGAACAGGTAAGTATCTTGTTATGAATAAATTTGCAGATAGTGAAACTAAACCTAGTAGACTTGATGTAGATTTTAATTCTCTTTATACTGATATTAAAAATAAATTAGTTGGAGAAGGATTTGGACAAGGCGGTGGAAGTGGACAAGGTGGTGGAGTTGCTGCTAGTCAAATTCAAGCTTGGATTGCTGCTGTTGTTCCTATTGGTTCTATTATGCTTTGGGATACTTCAACTCCTCCTAATGGTTGGGAAGTTTATACTGCTGCACAAGGACGTTTTGTTATGGGTTATATACCTAATGGTATTAATATTTATAATAATCCTAAACAAGGAAATCTTGATTGGAAAACAGTTCTTGAAAATATTAAAGATACATATGACCCTGCTGCTCCGGGTCGTAATGTAAGTGCATATACGTTTTATATTGGTGGTACTGATTTACCTCTTCATCAACATGCTGTTGCTGTTGGTAAAACTAAATCCGGTGATAATAACCATCAAGTTATAGCACCTAGTAACTGGAGATTTATATCAGGTGATTTAGATGGTGATGTTAAAAATGGTTATCCTTATGGTACTGATAGAAATAGATTTGATAATCTTGGCATTAATCGTTCTACTAATTGGTATATGACTGGACCTAATATTAGTAATAATGGTGAAATGACTTGGAGTCAAATAAGTGGTAATAGATGGACAGGTGATTATCTTGCTATTAATAAACTTATGCCTACTATTGCTTTACATTATATTAAACGTGTTTCTAATCCGTGGTAATTATGGCTGAAGAAGAAAATGTTTTTGTTGGTACTAATTGTCAATCTTTTGACCCTAGTAAAGTTCAATGTGATAAAGAGGGCAATATGCCAATTCATATACTAGATAAGTATTGTGAAGAAAATGATACTAGATATAATATATATCCTTTAACTGTTATACAAGCTGTATTTGATGGTTTAACTGGTACTAGACTTGATAGAATACTTGCTGCTTGTAATAGTGTTTATTTAACTTGGGAAGGTACTTTTGCTGATACTGTTAATAAACTTAATAAAATTTATCGTCGTAAAGGATATATTATTACTTATCGTGATGCAACTAATATTAATTGGACACAACGATATAATAGTGATGATATTAGTGATGTTGCTTGGACTAATCCTGCTAATTGGGAAGGATGGTCTTTTGATACTGTTATTAAAGATTTAGCAGAAGCACTTGAAGAGATATTTACTAATATAGGTGATTATAAAGACTTTCTTGATATTATTACTGGTTTTATTAATGATTTTGTTGTTAATGTATTTAATAATATTAATAATTATCCTAAACTAGTTGAAATTATTAAGAATAGTACAGTTGAAAGTTTGCCTATTATTATTAGAGATATATTTAATAATATTAATGAATATCCTGAGCTTAAAGAGATATTTAATCAATATATTAAACAATGGACTGAATCTATCTTTAATAATATTTCTTCTTATCCTGCTCTTAATCAATTCATAACTAATGCTATTAATTCTCATGTAGAAACTACTATTGGTAATATATTTAATAATATTGATAATTATCCTGCTATTAAAAATCTTATTGTTACTAATACCATTAATAAAGTAGTTGATATATTTAAGAATATTGGCCAATATCCGGAATTACAAGAAGCTATTCAGAATAATATTAATGAACGAGTTGATTATATATTTAATAATATTAATAATTATCCTGAACTCATTGGTATTCTTTCTGATTTAGTTTGTAATTGTGTTAAGAATATATTTGCTAATATTAATAATTATCCTGCTCTTGTTACTTGTATTAATAATGCTGTAAATAGTAGAGTTGATTATATTTTCAATAATATTGATAGATTTCCTATTCTTAAGAATCTTATTGAAACTAAAGTAGAAGCTAGAGTTACTTATATATTTGAACATATTAATAACTTTACTGAACTACTTAATGTTATTAAAGGTAATATAGAAAATATCTTTGATAATATTGATAATCATCCTAATCTTAAAGTTGTTATTGAGAATAAGGTTGAATCTACAGTTGAACATATCCTTAGTAATATAGATAATTATCCTATTATTAAAGAGAAGATTATTCAATTCTGTAATGAAGCTATTGAAGCTAAACGTGGTGTAGCAAATGGTATTGCTAGTCTTGATGGAGATGGTAAAGTTCCAGCAAGTCAATTACCTAGTTATGTTGATGATGTTCTTGAAGGATATTATGTTGATGAAACTCATTTTGCTGAAAAGTATATAGAAAATGCTCCTGTGTATTATACTCCTGAAAAAGGTAAAATTTATGTTGATATAAATGAAGATACTGAATATAGTGGTAAAACTTATCGTTGGTCTGGAACTAAATATTCAGTTATATCTGAAACTTTAGCTTTAGGTGAAGTTACAGGTACTGCTTATGATGGTGGTAAAGGTAAGAAAACTACTGATATTGTCAATAGTTTATCTAGTGAATTTATTATTAGACTAGATAGAGTTGACCAAACAACAGAAGGACTTAAAATTATATATAGTAAATCTGTTAAAAGTAATAATACAAATTTATATATTGATAAAACTCCTTTTGGTCTTGTTTTAAATAATGCTAGTAAAACTGCTAATGGTAGTATGTCATCTGCTGATAAAGTTAAACTTGATGAAACTTTACCTAATCAAATTACTGAACTTAGTAATAATGTTTATACTAAAGAAGAAATTAATAATAAGTTTGACAATGTACCAACAGTAGAAAATACTTATACTAAAGCGGAAGTTGATAAAGCTATTGCTGATGCTATTAAAGCTTTAATTCCTGCTGGTTATGAACTTGTTATTAAAAAGAAAACAACTTAATATTAATCATGGTGGTACTGAATAAGTGCCACCATTTAAAGTTTATAAAGTTATGCAAGATATTAATCAACAATTATATGAAAATAAAAGTACACCTGAAGGATTTATTCCTGTTTATGGTGTAGTTATTACTGTTCCTACTGGAATATATATTAATGGGCAAAAAGATTTTACTTGTGATAAAACTTTTGATGAAGTAAAAGAAATATTATTAAAAGGCGGAAGTATTATTGCTGTTGATAATAACAATAGTAGAATTAATTTTGATAGAATTGATATAGGTAATAATAGCATTAGTGCTACGATTACTTATTTTTCTCCTAATGGCGGTGGAATTAATAAAATTGATTTAAGTTGGGATAAAGGTTTAACTAGAGTTAGAGGTGAAGAAACAAAAAGTATTAATACTTTTGTAGCTATAAATAGTAATCAAATCATTCAATCATATAATATTAATACTATTATTATGTTATTAACTAATAATGGTACTCCTACGGAAGTATTAAATGCTATAAATACTACATTTACTAATTTTGATAGATTTGTCGCTGCTATCGGTAAACCTAATTCTGTATTTTATAATAATACCTACGGTAAATTTTATATTAGATATACTGGTGATACTATAATTATACAATGGAGTAATAGTAATACAATAAATCATGTAGCTTTACATAATGATGGTAATTATACTTATAATACTATTCAAATAGTTGACCAAACTCTTTATAGATTATCTAATCTTACTATTGAACCAATAGTTAATCCTAAAATATGGGTTGGTACTGCTACTCAATATGCAGCTATTGCACAAAAAGATAACAATACTACTTATATAGTTAAATCAGACGCTTAAATTATGGCTATATATCAAGGAGATATTGGAATACATGATATTAAACTTGGTAGTATAGATGTATTTGAAATATATCAAGGTTCTAAACTTGTTTATCCAGAGAATACTGAAATTACTATTACGTTTAAATTAAATGTTTCCGGAACTGTTACTATTAATGGTTATACTCCTGTTATAAGTGAAAATAATACTAAATTTATATTTACTATTCCTGTTAAAACTAATTATACTGCTATTATTGAAGCTGACCATTATCAGTCACAAACTGTTACAGGTAATAGTGGTTATTTACCTATAACTCATAATGTAGAACTAGTATGGAATACAGAATATGTATCTTATACTGTTATTTTTCCTACAGATGGAGTTAAAGTTTTATTTGATGGAGTAGAAAAAGGAGTTATAACTAATGGTAAATTAGTTGTTCAAATAGATGATACAGTAGCTAAAGATAGTTATACTGTTACATTTAAAGGTAGTAAAGCAAGTACATATAATACTAGTGGATTAAAAGTAGTAGATAGTAGTATAGCTGCAACTGGTGGTAGTTATGATTTAAAACTTTCTACTAGTTCTGTTAAGACTGCTTATACACGAACTGACTATGCATCCTCCACGGGGAGTATAACCAAGGGTTCTACTTATGCTGGAACTTGGATTGAAACTGTTGTTAATCTTACTGCTAGCTTTACTAGTTCTACTACTTTAGGTAGTATAAGTAATAATGTACTAACTATACCTAATAATGAATCTACTAATACTAAAAGTGGAACTTTAACTGTTATATTTACTTTAGAAAATAAACAAACTAAAGAAGTTAGTGCTGCTTTAAATCAAGCTGCTGGAGCTAAAGTTTATACCAATTGGGTACTAGATTTACAAACTGATGGAACTAGTGTTGAAGCTAAAGGCGGTACTAGAACAGTTACAGCTAATATTGCTCGTAGAACTTATAAATGGAATAATACTGGTACTGTTTATAGTGAAACTGCTACTCCTACTCTTAGTATTAGTGGTAGTGCTAGTCTTAGTGGAAATCAAATAAAATTTACATCAAATGAAAGCGTTTCAGCCCGTTCAGCGACACTTACAGCTAGTTATGTAGGATTGTCCAAAACGGTTACGATAACGCAGCAGGCAGGCGCAAAAGTGTATTCAGCGTGGTCTGCTTGGACTGTTTCTATTTCGGCAAGCACGCAAACGATAGCTGCAAGTGGTGGTTCATCTACGATAACTACTAATGCTAGTCGTTCTCGTACTTGGACTTGGAATGGAGTTGGTACTACACATACTGATACAGAAACTGCTACACCTACACTTAGTGGTAGTGCTGGTGGATTTACTTTAAGTGGTAAAACTGTTACTGCTAGTAACAATACTACAACAAATAGTCGTAGTATAACTATTACTGCTACTAGCAATAGTGTTTCTAAATCTATTACTATAACACAATCTGCTGGTGCTAAAGTTTATGGTAATTGGTCTGCTTGGACTGTTAATATTAGTGCTGATAAAACTAGTATTGGAGCAACAGGTGGAACAGCTACTATATCAACTAGTGCTAGTAGAACTAGAAGTTATACATGGAATGGTGTTGCCGGTTCTGGTGGTACAGAAACTGGAAATGGAAGTCCTACATTAAGTAAAGTTAGTGGTACAGGTAATTGGACTAGTCCTAAAGTTACTTATGGAAATAATACTAGCACAAGCGGTAAATCAACTGTTATTCGTGCTACTATTGATTCAACTACTAAAGATATAACTATTAGTCAATCTGCTGGGGCTAAACAATATAGTGCTTGGTCTGCATGGACAGTTAATATTTCTAATAGTGGAAATGTTGCTGCTAGTGGAGGTAGTTCAAATATAACTACTTCTGCAAGTAGAACAAGAACTTGGACATGGAACGGAGTTAGTGGAAGTGGTGGAACTGAAACAGGAACTGGAACTCCTACTCTTAGTAAAATTAGTGGTGCTGGTTCTTTTGCTAGTAATAAAGTAACTTATGATAATAATACTTCTACAAGTGCTAGAAGTACGGTTATTAGAGCTACAATGGATTCTGTAACTAAAGATACTACTGTAACTCAAAATGCTGGTTCTAAAACTTATAGTAGTTGGGGAGCATGGTCTATTAGTTTAAGTGCTAATGTAACAACTATCGCTGCTGCTGGTGGAAATGCTACATTATCTACTTCAGCTACTAGAAGTCGTACTTGGCAATGGAATGGTACAGGAACAACTTATACTGAAAATGCTAGTGGTTCTCCTACATTAAGTAAAGTTAATGGTGCAGCTTCTTTAAGTGGTTCTACTGTTAGTTATGGTAATAATACTTCTACTAGTTCTCGTAGTTCTGTATTTAGAGCAACTATTGATTCAACTACTAAAGATATAACTATTAGTCAATCTGCTGGTAGTAAATCGTATGGAAGTTGGTCTAGTTGGTCTGTATATTGTAATGCTAGTAGTTATACTGTTGCGGCATCAGGCGGTTCTGTTACTATTTATTATGGTGCTTCTCGTTCTCGTACTTGGACTTGGAATGGCGTTGCAGGTTCAGGTGGAACTGAAACAGAAAATGCTACTCCAAGTCTTAGTGCAGGAAGTGGTGGTGGAACTTTAAGTGGTAGTACTTTAAGTTATAGTAATAATACTAGTACAAGTGTTAGAAGAACTAGAGTTACTGCAAATTATAATGGTGCTATTAATTTTTGCGATATTGAACAAAGAGCAGGTAGTAAAGTTTATGGTAGTTGGGGAGCATGGTCAGTAAGTATTTCTGCTAGTCCTACTAATATTGCTGCTGCTGGAGGTAGTTCTACTATTACTTGTAGTGCTGTTCGTAGTAGACAATATACTTGGAATGGAGTTGGACAAAATTTTCCTGAAACTGAAAATGGTAGTCCTACATTAAGTAAATCTGGAGATGGCACATTAAGTGGTACTACTAGCGGTAGTAAACTTACTTATGGTAATAGAACTACTACAACAAGTAGAAGTACAACTGTTACTGCTACTTATAATGGAGTTAGTAAATCAATTAATATTACACAATCTGCTGGTGCTAAGTCTTATGGTGCTAAAGTATATCATACTAAATATTATGGTACTAATCCTGATGGAAGTGGATTAGATTTTACAGGTTATCCTTATACTAATGAAATTGATACAGTTGCTGATGCTAATACTATATCTATAAGTGTTTATTATAGGTTATATACAACTCAACCTTGGACTTGGAATGGTGTTGCTGGTTCAGGAGGAACTGAAACTGTATATTATAATCCTGATTATGTAAATGTAACAAATAAAGTTAATTGTGATGTATCTGTTGCAAATGCTCTTAATTATGCTAGTATGATTATAATAACATTTAAACTATCCGCAAATGATTCTAATACAGCAAGAGAATATAAAATTGAATGGAATTGGCTAAATCATAATGTTATTACAAAAGGAACGCAAAGAGCAAATCCTGTACGTGGTAGACTTGTTATTAAAAATGATTATTTTACTAGTCAAAATGTTGCATTACCTATTTATTTAGATAGTGAAAATGTAGATTCAATATATAAAGGAGAAGCAAGTTATAATGATATTAAGAAAACTCCTATTGGTGTTTATGTATATATTCCTACTAATACTGCTATAATGAATGCAGGTAAATTACAATTTTGGTTTGAAAATAAAGATGGTGGTAGTAAATATACTTGTACTTTAAGTAGTGTTAGCACACCTATGAATAATGTTTCTGTATCTAATAGTAATAATATTATTAGTGTTACTGCTAATACAACTACTTCTTCATTTACTATATTATGTCAATTTACTATGACTTCTAATAGTACAATATTTAATGTAAGAGTTTTAGTTGAACCATGATAAAAATACTATTTAATATAACAATATTATTAATGCTTATATTGTTTATTTACTCATTAAAGTTATTTAAATTAATCACATAATTATGAACAATAAACAACTATATGAAAAGCTAGGTCAGAATAGTTATGATAAAGTATTTCCTATTACTTATCTTCAAAATATTCTTGACAAAGATACAAATAATGATTTAACTGTTGTTCTTTCTAGGTTTAATCATTTATGGATTCCATATCAAGGAACTAGAGTTAATACTCGTAAAGCTGTTCCTGCTATTTTTAGACGTAATAGTCTTACTATTAGTTATTATGATGCTGAACATAATCTATCTGTAACTGAAAGTTATATAGGTAGTAATCTTCAAGCTGGTGTTGAAACTAGTTGGGTTTCTGATGATAATTGGACAAAAATTCTTAGTGAGAAGTATCTTGAAGAAAGTGGAGCTAAAATTCCAATTGCTGACGGAACTATTGATTGGGATATGCTTAATGAAGCTCTTAAACAAATGATTGCAGGAAATGGTAAAGTTAATATTATTAATTATCCCGATGAAGAAGATATTACTATAAGATTAAGTCCGGGTTGTTGTAATGTTAATCGTCTTAGTCTTAAAGATAGACCTTATGAGCCTGAATATAAAAGTGGTAAAGGATATAAAATAGTTCGCAAGGTCTTACTCCCCGTGGAGGATGATGCTAGTAATGCAGAACAGCTTTTATTTGATGGTTTTCTTGATGATACTTATTGTGAACAATATGGCCAAATAATTCTTAATACTGATAAGTATGAAGTTATTAGAACAGATTTAGGTAATACTGCTGGTATTTATTATGATACTTATCATAAATTATTTGTTCTTAGAGTTAAGACTATTCATGATGGAGTTGGTTTTTATAATTATTATACTAGATGGACTATTGTAGAACCTACGGATAGAGTTCATCCTCTACGGGGGGTCAACACTCCTGTTTATGGAAATAGTGAAGATTATAATATTTATAATACTTGTCTTTCTGATGAACGTCCAAGACTTGGTATTATATATGTTAATTCAGTAGATAATATTAAATATTATTTTAATGAAGAAAATCTAGTTCAAGTTAAGAATAATATTTATCTTAATTATAAAGCTGTTCTTACTCAAGATATGGTTAACGAAGAAAATACTCGTTATATTATTCGTTATGCTTTTGATTTAAGTGGTAAAACTATTACAATGCCTGTTGGTTGTGAACTTGTATTTGAAGGTGGTATTATTGAGAATGGTACTATTAATTTAAATAAATGTAAACTTACAGGTATGGTTGGTGAAGAGTCTGAATATCTTCCTAATGTAACTTGTAGTAATTGGGCTAAAGGTCAGATTGAATATCGTAATGGAAAGATTTGTTATTGGAATGGTACTGAATGGAGAGTAATGGGAGATACTTCTTCATTTGATAGTTATACTAAACAAGAAATTAATAATTTACTTAAAAATTATTATACTAAGTCTGAAACTTATAATAAAGAAGAAGTTAATAATTTACTTAATGGATATGTTACTAATGATACATTTAATAACTTTAAAAAAGAAATAAATCAAACTATTACTAATAGTGTTAATCTTGATAAGATTCAAAAAGCTATTAATGACGGATGTGGAGTTAATATGACTATGCCTAGTGCGAATAGTAATAAACTTAGTCTTCCAATTTGGACAGGAACTGCTACCCAATATGCAACTATTACCCCAGTTGCTGGAATGACTTATAATATTATTGATGAATAATGAGTTTAACTCTTGGACGTCAAGGAGGAATTGCTCAACCTCTTAAGAAACGGACAGTAGGTCAAATTAATATTGCTCATGTTTATGATGGTGCTAATCATATTTGGCCTACTTCTGTTATTCATTTTAGTGATTTTACTAGTGTCCAACTTAGATATATTTGGGGTAGTGATGATGGTCGAGATTTGGATACTAAATCATATTATGTTAATTCTCCTATTAATAGTTTAAATTATGTAGCTGTTGGTTGGTCTTGGAATTTAAGTCAAATTCCTTATCTATATTGGGGTGGCGATAATACTGACTCAGGTGCTGAATGTGTTATGTTTAATATTGAATCTATGATTGACCTTGAAGATAAAATGCCTGATATAATGAAAATGAATCTTTGTGCTAATTGGTTTGGAAGTTTGAGTAGAGGTCATGTTACTGTTGAATGTACTGCTTATAAAGGTGGAGTTATTGTTCATGCTTGGCAATTAAGAAATAATGAAATTGATGTTGATAATAGAGGAATGTTTATTTTTCCTTTGGCTGATGGAACTATTAATATGCCTGATGGACATGGTGGTTATAAAGAATGTTGGTATGGTGAAGTTATTAAAAGAGTTGCTAAATCTAATAATGAAGTAAAATATTTTAGAATTAATCCTGTTAATGATAAAACTATTGGTTTAGATAATATTAAAATAATTCGTCATGGTGGTGGTTATATTCATCGTGATGGTTATTGTTGGTATGAAAATCAACCTAATGATAAATATAAAGTTTGGAATAATCAAGTTAATACAACTGGTACTCCTTTAACTCTTGATAAACCAACTCTTAATATAACTAGTGATGATAATTATAGTTATGAATATCATACAGTTTTGTTAAATGAAGATAACACTGTTTATAATGATAATTATACTGATAACTATAAATTTAGATTTGGTTTTGTTGCAGGTAATTCTGAATTTAGAGGACAACAAACTATTCAATGTTATGTTGGTACACAAGGTGGCAAAGCTGATGATGGTAAGACTTCAATAGGTGAAATAAAATATACTAAACTTAATAAAATTGGTGAATTGACAATATATAGTCCTATTGAAAGTTAAATTAATGTTAATTACCAAACAAAAATAACGGTTTAAGTGTTATAGATTATGTAGTTCAAACTACAAGTATTAATCTATTTTTTTAACTTAAACCTTAATTTATTATGCAAGTAATTGAAAAAGTGAAAGTTGTTCCAGAGGGCTATAATGGTGCTGGAATGAATTATGACGGTTGTAATCGTCGTGATGTAAACGGTAAAGCTAATGCAGGTTTAACTCTTGGTATTATCGGTACTGCACTTGGTGCTTGGGCTTTGTTTGGTAATCGTCGTTCTAGTGTATTAGGTGGCGCTGGTGGTGGAATGTTAGGCGATGGCTCTACTAATATTAACGTACTTGGTGCTACTGCTGGTAGTGGAAGCGGTGCTCCTACTGCTTTTCAAGCATGGGAAAAATCTTGTGAAGATACTTTAGCTCTTCAAGGTGGTCTTTATCAATGGGCTTTGACTCAACAGAATCAACGTTTTGAAGATAGAGAACGATTGAATAGTGAATTGTTTGGTGTTTATATTGATGGACGTAATCGTACTGATGCTCTTATTGAGAAAAATAACACTGACCATTTTAATCTTTACAAATATACTCGTGATGCTGATGATGATATCCGTAAAGAGTTATCTGATTTGAAAGCTGAATTGGCTGTTACTAAAGCTATTCGTCCTTATCAAGATAAACTTATCCAATGCGAAATGGAAAAGATGTTTACGGCTGGTATCAACTATACTGATAGAAAGACTTGTAATGTTATCTATGGTGTAGTTACTCTTCCAAATGAACCTACTGTTACTGGTCTAGTTGGGCGTAATGCTTGTGGATGTTTACCATATGGTTTTACTCAACCTGCTAGCGGAACTCCTGCTCAGTAATATTACTAAGTTTGATTAAGAACATAAAATTGAAAGAGATATGATACCTGTTACTCAATTCATACTAGGTAATAGTGACCCTTTACTATACCCTAGTGAAAAAATGACTAATAGCATTGATGAACAAATTGCTTTTCTTCAAAGTCAAAAACAAGCAATTAATGAAGCTTATCGTCGTAATGCTATTCCTAATGCAAATAATGGTACAACTCAAAATCAGCAAGTTCCAACTCAAGGAATTTGGGATGCTATTGATGCTGAAATTGCACCACTTACACAAGAACAACAAAATATGCTTCTTAATAATCAAGACTATGTAAATAACTATAATGCTTTACAAAGTATGGTTCAAGCAGAAGTTCTTAATTTAGTTAGAGGAAAAATCGAAGCTAGTGAAGATGGTAAACATTTACTTGAAGAACAACTTAAACTTGTTAAATTACTTAAAAGTAAAATTGTTGAAGTTACTAACAAAGAAATGGAATTGTTTAAAGCTTTTAAAGAAGCTAGTAAAACTAATCCTAATTTAACTTATGAAGAATTTTTAAAGAAGTAATATTATGGTTGAAATTGGTAATGTTAAAGAGGTTATTAAAGATTATATTATTAAACAATTAGTATCTATGGGTGAAAGTTCTCCAGCTATAAGACTTTTAATTCCTTTGGCTAAAAGAGCGATTACTAATAATATTAATAGTTTTGATAAGTTCTTAAAACCTATTGCAGATAAAGATGGTATGATTGATATTGAAGGTATATTTGATGAAGAAATGGAAGTTATTAATAATATTGATAATTTTAATTTTGATATACCTTTTATTGGTGGCGGTAATATTTCTAAAGGTATTATATCTCTTGAAGTTCCTTATGTGAATAAAATTGTTGCTCTTAATCAAACTGATTTAGAAGTTTTAAAAGAATCATTAATCAGTTTAAAAACAAAGTAATATTATGAGAGAAATGCCTTACATTCAACCTTACCATGTTGGTAATCGTCGTGGCGGTAATCAAAATATTCTTGATGAATTTCGTGAATTTCTTGATGCACGTGGAGGACGAGGCGGTCGTGGTGGTAGAGGTGGCATGAGAAATCGTATTGGTTATGATACTTACGATACTTATGGTCGCTCTACTAATAAAAATGACCGAGAAGAAAAGATTTTAACTATGCTTATGAGCGGTGGATATAATGACGATGGCTATCATTTTGATGAGTATGAAGCTAAAGAAGTTGTAGAACAAATGTATCATGTTAAAGACAATAAGAAATATATTGGTGAAAAATATGATATGAATAAAGCTCATGAGATTTGTGAACGCTATAAAGAAGTATTACCTAATGATGTTGAACCTTGTGATGTTTATGTTGCAATTAATGCTCAATATCATGATTATGCTAAACTATTTGAAGAATGGTTTGGTGGTAATATAGATAATAAAGTGTTTGAAAGTGCTATTACATTTTGGTTTAAAGATGTAGATTTTGATGGTGATAAAGTATGGGAATATTTCCACATGAATAACTAATCATTATTGTAAAACTGTAAAAGGGAATTATCTTCGGATAGTTCCCTTTTTTATTTATCTAAATTTTAGTATGGACAAATTTATTGATGTAATTGTAGATGGAATCCTTAGTAATTTTGATTTTGGATTTATGTTTATTGTTAATGTTCTAACTTATATTATTATTAAAGTTATTGATTACTTTAATGGTGATAATAAAGTTCCTACTTGGCAAAAACGATGTGTATTAGTAATAAGTATTTTTACTATGGCTATGATTTATATTGCATCTGGGTATGATAATACTATTATGCTTGTTAATAGTTCTGTTCTTGCTCCTGTGTTTTGGAGTTGGGTTGTTAGTCCTATTCTAAAGAAACTTGGAGTTGGTTATAAAGATATTGATAACACTATTGGTTAAGATTATATGAGATGAATTAGCTAGGTTTGATTGACTGATTTAAGCCTGCTCCATCCTCTACGGGGAGTATAGCTTGCCAAATTTGGCTAGTTTTAAGCCTAGCTAATTAGTTATACACGATTGAATAAAAGTCTTACTATAAGCCTAAAAAGTGGCTCTATGGACGTACATAAATATTTACAATATTAAAATTTAAAATAGTAAAGTTATGAGAGTTATTAAGACTAAACATTTTCCTTTTAATGGTTATAAAGCTATTAATCTTTTTGGTGTTATATTTACTAAAGGAGAATTAAGTAATAAAGAACTTAATCATGAAGCTATTCATACAGAACAAATGAAAGAGATGTTATATATCTTTTTCTATATATGGTATGGTGTTGAATATCTTATTATAAGACTATTTCATATTAAACAACATGATGCTTATAAAGATGTAAGTTTTGAAGAAGAAGCTCATATTAATGATGATAATCTTAATTATATTAGTGAACGTAAACATTATACTTGGACTAAATATCTAGGTATTAATAGTTCTAAAACTGCTTAATTAAAAAATGTTAATAATATTGTTAAACTACTTGTTATTAATAATATAATTTATATTTGTAACAAACTAAATTCTAAAGATATGGAAGATGATAAAAGAGTTAATTATAAGTTAGATGCTATTAATAAACTTATTAATAATCTTAAACTTAGTATTTCTGGTAATAAAGAACATGATGAGCTTGGAGAAAATAATGTTATAGTTAATCTTGATGAGATTAGTCAAAAGATTACTGAATTACATGAAATGGTTAAAGCTGAATTTGATGAGTTTGAAAATCAACATAAAAGTGAATCAGATGAAACTCAAACTCTTCTTACTGAAAAATTTGATTTAGTTCATTCTGATTTAGCTACTATTAGTGATAAACTTACTACTATTGATACAAATATAAAGAATATGAGTAGTGCATTACAAAGTAAGTTTAATACTTTAATTGATGCCGTTAATGATATGAAAGCTAGTAATGATACTAAGAACGATGCTATAATTGCTGCTCTTCAAGGACTTGTAACTCAAGTTAATCGAAATACTAGTAATATTAATTCTCTTAACGGTCGAGTTGATGCTCTAGAACAAGCTTAACATGAATTTTAATTTAGTAGAAATGTATAATGGCTTGTTAAGATTTAACAAGCATATACTAAATGAACTTGCAGAAGGACTTAAACATCTACCTAATTTAGATGGAGTATCTAAAGGAGATAGTTTAATTATTAATGAACAAGGCAATCCTGCTTGGGGTTCTGCTGCATTTATTCCTACTTTTGAAAATGCTGCTTATGGTATTGAATGGACTAAAGATGATAATGATATAATTAGAATTGGTAATGCTAAATTTCATAGAGAACTTCCTATTCAAAATAGACTTAAAGGTTGTGTCTATAATGAAAAGAAAATCAGTTATTTCCTTAATCCTACGGGTTGGGCTAAACCTCTTGAAAATGGTTTTATTCCTCCTCTTGATGGAAGTGATGGCGATGTTGGGGTAAGAGTTCCAGAGTTTTATATGTGCGTTAAAGATACTGGTACTAAATATCAACTTTGGATAAGCGATTTTAATATTGATGGAACATTTACTAGAGTTCATCCTTTTATTATAAGTCATACTAAAACTATGACTAGAACTAGAGAAGATGGTAAAGAAGAAGTATTTAGTGCTTGTATTAAACATGATGATACTAGATATTTAGGAGGAAATAAAAATTCTTCTATTGATGCTATTAAATTACAAGGTAGACCTAGAACTGGAATTAGTTATGATAAAGCTAATGAATTTTGTGCTAATCGTGGTGATTGGATTACAATGATTGATTATCTTGAATATTGTGCTTTACAAGCTCTTTGTTATATTGAGTATGCTAATTTTGATAATCAAGCTACTTTGAATGTTAATTTAACTAGTGATGGATTTAAACAAGGTGGTCTTGGTGCTGGTGTTACAAATTTAGATTGGGACAGATGGACAGCTTTTAATGGCAATAATCCTATTGTACAAACTTATTGGACTGCTGAACATAATATTGGTAATGGTAGTACAAATGGTGACCATTATGAACTAGGAAATTATAATACAGATGGTAGTAATTTTAATACTTATCCTGCTGTTTATCGAGGTATTCTAAATTTCTTTGGTGATATATGGACATTTATTAGAGATGTAGTTATTATAAATCGTAATGCAAATTATAATAGTGTTTATCTTCTTAAAAAAGGTGTTAATCATTCTGATGTTACAATAGATAATATTCAAGATAAATGTTATTTTATAGGTGACCAAGCTAATACTAATAATTTTATTACTGAATTTGATTTTAGATTTGGTCCTTATTTTGTTCCTAATAAAGTTGGAACTAATAAAAAAGCTGACTATAATTGGATAAGAGGTAATAATGGACAAGATACAGATAAAGTTTTTCGTGTGCTTCTGCTTGGCGGTCACGCTGCCGGTTCTAAGGCTGGCTCTGGGCTCTTTGTTTCTGCTTGGGTTCGGTCGGATTCTGGTGCTCGTGTCGGCTTCTTTACTACAGTTAAGCTTGATTAAATAAGTCCACGTGGAACTGTTGCTAGGAGTAGTTGGTTAATTAATTTGTTTTCTGTTTTTGTATTTCTCGATACTACTCCTGCAACAGTTTATTATAATAATATTAAAGGTTATATTTCTTAAGATGATTGACATTTAGATACAGTGCTTCTGCTTAGCAGTAACGCTAATAACAGTTCTAAAGCTAGCTCTAGTAACTTTAATTCTAATTGAGTTCAGTCAGATTCTAATGCTAATGTCGGCTTCTTTTATATAATTCCTAAAACTAATAAATATAAGATTAATATAAATATTATTTTGGGAAGTATAACCTTACCTCTTGGTAAAAGATAACGTTATTTAGAAACTAAAAGTGTTGGTAGTGATATTCACGAAGGCTCTTATATAAATTATATAAATATGAAAAGATATAGTGGTTTACATGATAAACTATGTACTATTGAAAATATTGAAGTTGCTGATGATAATGCAAGAAAGAATAAAAATAAGAAATATGGTATTAATAAACATGATAAAAATAGACAATATGAAAATGAAGATTTAGTAGATAAACTATTTAATCTTAAATATAAAACTTCTAAATATAGTCTATATAAAATATATGAACCAAAAGAACGTATTATTTATAGACTTCCTTATTATCCAGATAGAATTGCTCATCATGCTATAATGAATGTTGTAAAATATATTTGGACAAAAAGTTTTATTCATAATACATATAGTTGTATTGAAGGTAGAGGTATTCATCTTTGTGCAAATAATCTTAAAAGAGATTTAAGGAAATATCCTAATGAAACTAAATATTGTCTTAAATTAGATATTAGGAAATTTTATCCTAGTATTCCTCATAATGGTCTTAAGAAATGTATTAGAAAGAAGATTAAAGATAAAGATTTTTTAATGATTCTTGATGAAATTATTGATTCTACTGATAATGTTCGTGATGTTTCTTCTAAATTAACTAATAAAATTGGAATTGGAGTTCCTATTGGTAATTATTTATCTCAATACTTTGCTAATCTTTATCTTAGCGAACTTGACCATTTATGTAAAGAAGAACTTAAATGTAAATTCTATTATCGTTATGCTGATGATA
>CAUWBF010000008.1:0-88821 GCA_963557785.1 uncultured Clostridia bacterium
ACATATGGTAGATACAGTTTTATATTTAGAAGGTGAAAGATATTTTTCATATAGAGTTTTAAGAGGGGTTAAAAATAGATTTGGTTCTACGAATGAAATTGGGATGTTTGAAATGCAACAAGATGGAATGACAGAAATATTAAATCCATCTTCTATATTAATATCAGAAAGAGAAGAAAATCCAGCAGGTTCAGTAATTGTAGCTAGTGTGGAAGGAACAAGATCTTTACTAGTAGAACTACAATCCTTAGTTACGCCAAGTGTTTTTGGTCTTCCAAGAAGAACTGCAAATGGAATGGACTATAACAGATTAACCTTATTGATAGCAGTATTGGAGAAAAAAGCTGGACTAATGCTTGGAAACCAAGACGTGTATTTAAATGTTGTTGGAGGAATAAAATTAAGTGAACCAGCATTAGATCTAGGAATAATTATGGCTGTGGCATCAAGTTTTAAAAATAAGCCAATAGACAAGTCATGTGTAGCTATAGGAGAAGTTGGGCTAACAGGAGAAATTAGAGCAGTAAATTTAATAGAAAAAAGACTAAAAGAAGCGGAAAAGTTAGGATTTAAGAAGTGCATAATTCCAGAAAATAACAAAAAGCTATTGAAAGAAAAATACAAATTAGATATAATAGGTGTGAAAAATATTAATGAAGTAATAAAAATAATGGGGTTGTAATTTATTAAGAAAAATTAAGAAAGGTGTGTTATATTTGAGACATAATCAAGACAACGAAGTAACAGATATACTAAAGCTAATTTCACCAGGAACACCTATTAGAGAAGGATTAGATAATATACTTAAAGCAAAAACCGGAGCATTAATTGTAATGGAAGATACAAAAGATGTACTAGATTTAGTAGATGGAGGATTTTATATAAACGAGGATTATACATCTTCAAAATTATATGAACTAGCAAAAATGGACGGAGCAATAGTTTTAAGTTCAGATCTAAAAAAAATACTATACGCAAATGCACAACTAATTCCATCACCAGACATATTAACAAAAGAAACTGGTACAAGACATAGAACAGCAGAGCGTATGGCGAAGCAAACAGGAGCACTAGTTGTAAGTATATCTCAAAGGAGAAACATAATAACAGTATTTAAAGGTAATATGAGATATACAATACAAGATACTGTTGCAGTATTAAATAGAGCAAATCAAGCTATACAAACATTAGAAAAGTACAAGAAGGTTTTTGATACTAAATTAAGTATATTAAATGAATATGAATTTAACGATATAGTAACTTTAGATAATGTAATTACAGCTATTCAAAGAGCAGAAATGGTAATGAAAATTGTAGAAGAAGTTCAAAAAGGAATTTATGAATTAGGACAAGAAGGTAGATTACTTACAATGCAATTGGAAGAGTTAGTAGGTGGTTTAGAAAAAGAAGAACTACTTATTGTAAAAGATTATCTAACATCAAAAAAGAAAACTCCAGAAAAAGTATTACAAGAAATTATAGATTTAGACTATGAAGATTTATTAAAACCACAAGTAATTGCAAAAATATTAGGATATGAATTATTTGATAATTATGATGAGGTAGGAGTATATACAAAAGGATACAGATTATTAAATAAAATACCTAGAATGCCAAGTAATATTGTGGATAATATAGTTAAAAAATTTAAAACTTTTCAACATGTATTGGTTGCAGATATTCCAAAGCTAGATGAAGTTGATGGAATAGGAGAAGTAAGAGCAAAAACAATAAAACAATCTTTAAAGAGAATGCAAGAACAATTTGTTTTTGATAATGTTATGTTATAAACAATAGTTTATATATATTCTAAAGAAAAAAATAACAAACATAGGAGGAAAAAATGAAAAAATCTAAAAAAATTATAATGATGATTGCTGTATTAGTATTAATTGCACTAATAGCAGGTGTAGGATATGGAATATATCAAAAGATTACATATAAAGTACAAAATCCTATAGTAACAATGGAAGTAGAAGGATTTGGAACAATGAAGATAGAATTATATCCAGATATGGCTCCAAATACTGTAAAGAATTTTATTACTTTATCAAATAGAGGATTCTATAATGGACTAACATTCCATAGAATAATAGCAGACTTTATGATTCAAGGTGGAGATAAAGAAGGAACAGGTAGTGGTTCACCAACACTTGCAGATTTAAAAGAAGGCGGAGCTGATGAAGACTACGCTATAGAGGGAGAATTTTCACTTAATGGATTTACACAAAATACATTAAGACATGAAAAAGGTGTAATTTCAATGGCAAGATCAGATTATAGTCAAATGGGATTATATGAAGAAGGATATAATTCAGCAGGTTCACAATTCTTTATAATGACAG
Organism: uncultured Clostridia bacterium; assembly: GCA_963557785.1. Lineage (GTDB taxonomy): Bacteria > Bacillota > Clostridia > TANB77 > CAG-508 > Merdicola. The sequence continues at coordinate 2,346 of CAUWBF010000008.1, forward strand.
AAGATAATAGCAATTTAAATGGACAATATGCTGCATTTGGAAAAGTAATAGAAGGATTAGATGTATTAGATAAAATAAAGGCTGTTGAAGTAAAGACATCATCAGATGATGAGAATAGTGAAGATTCAAGTAGTTCATCAGAAGCAAGTACACCAGTAAATCCACCAGTTATAAAAAGTGTAACAGTAGATACATTTGGTGTAGATTATGGAGAACCAAAAACAATAAAACCATTTAATTATTCAAATTGGTTATATCAAACATACGGAATAGATCCAAACTCATTAGGACAATAATAAAAAGTAAAAATAAAAACCAAATTATTAAAATTTAATAATTTGGTTTTATTTTTTGTATTAATTTAATAAATCATTCATATTATATAATCCATTTTCTTGATTAACTATATATTTAGCAGCTTTTAAAGCTCCTTCAGCAAATACTGTTCTAGAATAGCAAGTATGCTTGATTTCAAAAGTTTCATTTTCGCCATAGAACTGAACAATATGCTCACCAACAATATTTCCACCTCTTATAGATGAAAAACCGATTTCATTTTTATTTCTTTTTTCATGCTTATTGTGTCTATCAAACTCATATTTCATATTTCCGCCAAGTGCATTATTTATACTATCAGCAAGTAATATTGCAGTTCCACTAGGACTATCAATTTTTCTATTATGATGAGTTTCTATAATTTCAATATCTGTACCTTTTAACTTTAAAGCTAAATCTGCTAATAATTTTGCCATAAGATTTATATCATAAGACATATTAGAAGATTTAAAAATAGGTATGTATTTTGAAAATTCAGATATTTGATTTATTTGTTCACCATTAAAACCAGTGGTGGCAATAACTACAGGAGTATTAGTCTGTTTTGCATATTCTAAAATATTCAAAGTAGCTACAGGAACAGAAAAATCTACAATTACATCAGGTTTTTCATCAATTTCATTTATATTTGTATAAACAGGAAAAGTATATTCACCGGTATTTTCTCTATCAAATCCAGAAAGTAGCATTAAATCATCATTAGAATCGATAGCCTTAATTACTTCTTGTCCCATTCGACCATTACAACCATTTACTAATATTTTAATCATTTATATTATCACCTCATTAAAGATTTACTACTAACATAGCCAATAAAATATATGAATATCTGTACATATATGAAAACATATCTTTTTTCTGAATATAATCGATACTTTCTTTTATAGCACAGAATTTATCTACAAAAGTTATAATATAACTTTCTCTGTATTTTGGAAATCGTATTGTTAAAGGCCACATATGCTTTAATATTATATCTTTTTCGATATTATTTAAGCTAAATAGTTTTAAAGAATTTAATAAAGCTATTTTAGGATGAACGAAAGCATGTAAGCCATTTAATTCAACTTCTCTTTGACTTTTTCTCCAATTGTATAAAAATAAATCATGTAGCATTCCACCACGTGCAGCGGAAGAATAATCTAAATTATATTTTTTACAAATAATATAACTATAGTAAGCTACATTTTTACAATGTTCAAAACATGTAGTATCACAATGTTGTATGTAATTATTCATTTCCTGAACAGTTGGATTTTCAACTAAGTCTTTAATAATATTTTCAAATTCTGCATTATAAACGATATCATAATTTTTTTCTTTGGTCTTGTTTAAAATCATTTCTATATTTCACTCCAAAATTGACATTAAATTAATTATAACATATATAAAATAAGAAAAATATGAAATTAAGATAATGTTAATAATTCTATATTAATCCAAATTTTTCCATAGAAGCTTTTAGTCTGTTTTTTCCATTTTCAGATAGTTCAACCAATGGTAATCTAGGTACTCCAAAATTATATCCCATTAAATTTAAAGCTTCTTTTACGGGGATAGGGTTTACTTCACAGAATAAACTATTTACTAAGTCTATAGCATTTAATTGCATTTCAGTAGCCTTAGATATATTACCATCAAAATAGTTTTGAATCATTTCATGTGTATATTTAGGAGCAACATTTGATAAAACAGAAATTACTCCAATTCCACCAACAGAAAGTATTGGTAATATTTGATCATCATTTCCAGAATATATATTTAAATTATCTCCACAGATACTTGAAATTTGAGCAATTTGAGATAAATTTCCACTAGCTTCTTTAATTGCTACAATATTTTCTATTTTAGAGAGTTCTAAACAAGTTTCTGGTGTAATATTAACTCCAGTTCTGCTAGGAACACTATATACAATAATAGGTAAGCTTGTTTGACTAGCTATTGCCTTATAGTGAGCTACTAATCCAGCTTGAGTAGTTTTATTATAATATGGAGTAACTATAAGTACTGCATCAGCTCCAACACTTTCTGCATATTTTGTCATTTGTATAGCTTGGTAAGTATTATTACATCCTGTTCCAGCTATAACAGGAATTCTTTTATTTACTTTATCAATAGCATATTTTATTGTAGCTTTTCTTTCATCATCTGTCATAGTGGCAGATTCTCCAGTAGTACCACATACAATAATACTATCAACACCTTCAGAAATCTGAAATTCAATCAATTTTCCAAATTCATCAAAATTTATGCCATCATTTGTAAATGGGGTAGAGATGGCAGTCCCACAACCTTTAAAAATTATTTTTTTCATTTTATATCTCCTTTATAAAGAGCACTAATAATAGATTATATATTTATATATTCTATGCACTAATTATATGATAAGTGAGGAAAAAAATAAAGTGTTTAAATTAATAAAAGGAAAAATCCCGCATTAGCATGAAGCTAATGCGGGAGCTAGGTAAGTCTAATAGACAAAGAAAAAGTTTTTCGTTTCATCGAAACTGTTACATGAAAAGGTTCTTGAAGTATGGTGGTCACGATAATGTATATAAAAATTATTGAAAGGAATGGACTTAACGACGGACCAACAATTTGTTAAGGAATCGAACGTTTTCCAGCCTTTATCTGTTTTAATCCAAACAGATAAACCATATACAACATCACCTTCATCATATGTTGCATAACATTTGATAGCAATTGCATAATGCGAATTTTTTACCTGCTCATATTCTACAGACTTAATAGTAGGAATAAGATCTTTAAGTTTATCAACTGATATATTGTAAAGAAAATCTACAATAGCAACAAGATCTAAACCAGACTGTGAAGTGTAATCAGAAAAAGTAGCATTTTGTGCAAAAATGCTTGCTAATTCAAATGAATATTGCCGATTAAAACGAGCCTCAAATATCTTTTTAATACGTACAAGCATAAAAATTACCTCCATAATTTGACAAAATTGTTAATAAACAAAATAGTAATCTCGAATTACTTGAAAATTGTAAAAGGTATTTACATCTCCGCAACAACCACAACAAGTAACTTTGAAATCTTCAGGGGGAAATGTAGAAAACTTAATCCACTTATCTGTGGCATAATTATAGTATCTCCAAATCCCTTTGCGCTTAACCCAAATCTGACATCCATATACTAAGTAATCATCATCTCTGTTTGCAAAGCACCTAAGGCAGATTAAATTTGGACATGCTGAAGGGTTAGGCACGAGATAATCCACATTCGGAATTATCTCAAACAAATGAAGACTAACTTCTTTGCGTATCTGAGCGATGATATTTTGCAAATTGATATCATCTTTAATTAATATCGAAAGCTCAGATTGTGCGTAAGTAAATTCTTTTGCAAATTCTCTTACATCGTGTTCAATTACTAATTTCCGACAAAGATATTGACCAATCTCTCGAAATAGTGTCATAACTTTATACCTCCTATCAGTGTGATAGCATTAATTATATACTAATTTACATAAAAAAACAAGTAGCTATACATTGTACTAGTATAGCTACTAAAATATTATTTATAATTTTCTATTAATTTTTCTACAATTTGTATGGCATTACTTGCAGCACCTTTTCTAATATTGTCTGCTACAACCCACATATTTATTCCGTTATCAACACTAAAATCTCTTCTAATTCTGCCAACAAATACTTCATCATGACCTGTAGAATTTGTAGCTAAAGGATATACAGAATTTTTATAGTCATCTTCTAAAATAATTCCTGGATAATTCTTAATAGTTTCAATTAATTCATCAAGTTCAAAAGAATTTTCAAATTCTACATTGATAGATTCACTATGAGAATTAAGAACTGGAACCCTTACTGTTGTTGCAGTTATTTTTAAATCAGGTCTTTTTAATATTTTTCTTGTTTCATTAATCATTTTTTCTTCTTCTTTGGTATAACCGTTTTCTAAAAATACATCAATATGGGGAAGACAGTTATTAAAGATAGGATATGGAAATTTTTGAAGAGTATAATCTGGATTATTTCCATTTTCTAAATCAGACACACCTTTTTGACCAGCACCAGAAACTGCTTGATATGTAGAATATACAATTCTTTTTATTCTATACCTATCATCCAAAGCCTTTAAAGGTAATACTGCTTGAATAGTTGAACAATTTGGATTTGCAATAATTCCGTGATTATTAGGTATTTCCTCTGGATTTACTTCAGGTACTACTAAAGGTACATCAGGATTCATTCTAAATGCACTACTGTTGTCTACAACAATACATCCTTTTGATTCAGCTATAGGAGAAAACTTTTTAGAAGTATCACCACCAGCAGAAAATATAGCAAAATCAAATCCTTCATCAAAAGAATCTTCTTTTAGTTCTCTTACAACATAATCCTTTCCCATAAAAGTTAATTTAGTTCCTGCAGATCTACAAGAAGAGAAAAATACATATTCAGAAATTGGAAGATTTTTTTCTTCTAGTACTTTTAATGCAGTTCTACCAACTAAGCCAGTAGCTCCAACTACTGCTAATTTAAAATTTTTCATATATAAGCACCTCGGCTTTTTAATAGTAATAATAAGAACTATAATTATATTTCTTACAATAATCATTATATGATAAATTAGAAAAATGTTAAACTAAAATTAAAAAAAATAATAAAAAAACTTGTAAAAGTTAAATAAAGGTGTTAATATATAGAAGTATATTAAAGACATTAACAAGGACAAGACAAATAAATAATTACTTTGAAGAGAGCCAGACATATTGGTGAAAGTTTGGTAAAGGAAAATTATTTGTTATCACCTATGTTGTTGTTTAGCTGAAAAAAAGTAAGTTAAATCGTAAATCTGCGTTAAAGATAAATTAAGAGAGTAATTTGTAAATTACTAAATTAGGTGGTACCGCGGAATTCAAACCTTTTCGTCCTAAGAGATAGGATGAAAAGGTTTTTTTGATATATAAATTATTTTTTAGGAGGTAAATGTATGTACAAAAAAGTAGAGCTAAAAGATGGATTTGTAGGAATGGAAAAAGAAGTTGCAAACCTTTGGAAAGAAAAAGATATAATTAAAAAGAATTTTGCAATGAACGAAGGAAAAAGATATTTCACATTCTATGATGGACCACCAACAGCAAATGGAAAACCACATGTTGGTCATATAGAAACAAGAGTAATGAAAGATATTATTCCTAGATACAAAGTAATGAAAGGATATCAAGTTATAAGAAAAGCTGGTTGGGATACACATGGACTTCCAGTTGAGCTTGAAATAGAAAAAAAATTAGGTATCTCAGGAAAACAACAAATAGAAGAATATGGGGTAGAAAAATTTGTTAAAGAATGTAAAGAAAGTGTTTTCACATATGTATCAATGTGGGAAAAAATGACTAACCAAGTTGGATATTGGGTAGACATGGATAATCCATATGTAACATATCACAATGAATACATAGAATCAGTATGGTGGGCACTAAAACAAATGTGGGATAAAGGACTTCTATATGAAGGACATAAAGTTATGCCATATTGTCCAAGATGTGGAACAGCATTATCATCACACGAAGTTGCACAAGGATATAAAGATGTAAAAGATTTAACTTGTATAGCTAAATTTAAAGTAGTAGGAGAAGATAATAAATATATATTAGCGTGGACAACTACTCCTTGGACATTACCTTCAAACTTAGCATTATGTATAAATAAAGCATATACATATGCAGATGTAAAAGTAAATGTTGGAACTGAAGAAGAACCAAGATATGAAGTATATGTATTAGCAAAAGACCTAATAGGAACAGTTTTAAAAGATAAAAAATATGAAGTATTAAAAGAATTTGCAGGAGAAGAACTATTAGGAACAAAATATGAACAATTAATGCCTTTCGCACAAGTTGAAGGAAAAGCATTTGAGGTAATTCATGGAGACTATGTAACTTTAACAGATGGTACAGGTATAGTTCATATAGCACCAGCTTATGGTGAAGATGATAATTTAGTAGCAAAACAAAATGGAATTACATTTGTTAATTTAGTAGATAAAGAAGGAAAATTTGTAGAAGAAGTAGAGCCATGGGCAGGAAAATTTGTAAGAGATTGCAATGAAGGAATATGTGAATGGTTAAAGAATGAAAATAAATTATTTACAAAGGAAAAACATTTACACTCATATCCACACTGTTGGAGATGTGACACACCACTTCTATATTATCCTAAAGAAAGTTGGTTTGTTGCAATGAGTAAATTAAGAGATGAACTAGTTGCAAACAACAATACAGCAAATTGGTATCCAGATTCAATAAGAACAGGAAGATTTGGAAAGTTCTTAGAAAATGTTATAGATTGGGGAATCTCAAGAGACAGATATTGGGGTACTCCACTTCCAATATGGTATTGTGATTGTGGTCACAAGGAATGTATAGGAAGTATAGAAGAACTAAAAGCAAAAGGTATAAATGTTCCGGATGATATAGAATTACATAAACCATATATAGATGAAGTACATTTAAAATGTCCACATTGTGGAAAGGAAATGACAAGAGCGAAAGAAGTTATAGATTGTTGGTTCGACTCAGGATCAATGCCATTTGCTCAATTACATTATCCTTTTGAAAATAAAGAGTTATTTGATAAAAACTTCCCAGCACAATTCATTTCAGAAGCAGTAGATCAAACTAGAGGATGGTTCTACACATTAACAGCTATAGGAACAGCTTTATTTAATAAAATACCATTTGAAAATTGTATAGTTTTAGGACATGTTTTAGATGGAAAAGGACAAAAAATGTCTAAGTCTAAAGGAAATGGTGTAGACCCTATGCTTCTATTAGATACTGTAGGAGCAGATGCCACAAGATGGCATTTCTATACAGTAAGTGCACCTTGGCTTCCAACAAGACTTTCTTTGGAAAATGTACAAGAAACACAAAGAGGTTTCTTAAGTACATTATGGAATGTATATTCATTCTATGTTCTATATGCAGAAATAGATAAATTTAATCCATTAGATTATAAAGACTTTAATGCTACAAATATTATGGATAAATGGATAATTTCAAAATTAAATACTTTAATTAAAGAAATAGACGAAAAATTAGAGAAATACGATATAACAAGTGCAGCTATTCAAATTGAAAACTTTACAGATGAACTTTCAAACTGGTATGTAAGAAGAAACAGAGAAAGATTCTGGTCACAAGAATTAACTGAGGACAAAATAGGTGCATATGTAACTTTATACACAGTACTTGTAAATCTTTCAAAGGTTATTGCTCCATTTGTACCATTTATAGCAGAAGAAATATATCAAAACTTAGTTGTTAATTTAGATAAAACTGCAAAAGAAAGTGTTCATTTATGCTTATGGCCAGAAATGAATGAAAGTAAAATAGATAAGAAACTAGAAAATGAAATGGACTTAGCTTATTCAATTGTTAAATTAGGAAGAAGCGCAAGAAATTCTTCAAACATTAAAAATAGACAACCATTATCAGAAATGCTAATATCTGTAGACACTTTACCTGAATATTATGGAGATATAGTAAAGGAAGAATTAAACGTAAAACAAGTTGTACTGGGAGCAGAAATGTCAGAGTATGTAGATTTTGAAATAAAACCAAATCTACCAGTATTAGGTAAAGAATATGGAAAATTAATTCCAAGAATAAAAGAAGAAATTGCAAAGAAAAATCAAATGGATTTAGCAAATAAAGTAAAAAATGATGGAACAGAATATATCCAAATTGATGAAACAGAAATAGGACTAAATTCAGAAAACTTACTTGTAACAATGCAAGGAAAAGAAGGATTTGCATTTGCAGGTGAAGGAGAAATAGGTGTAGTATTAGATACACATATAACACCTGAACTTAAAGAAGAAGGTTACTTAAGAGAAATTTTGTCTAAAGTTCAAAATATGAGAAAAGATAAAGGATTTGAAGTATTAGATAGAATAAACCTTTATGTAGCAAATAACGAAGAATTAGAAAAAGTTGTTAAAAAATATGAAGAAGTAATTAAACATGATACATTAGCAGACAACATTTTCTATAATCAAGATAGAACAGAATACACAGATACAAAGATAAATGATGAACAATTTAAGCTAGATGTAGAAAAATTATAATAAAAAAGAGGTATTAGTTTACTTTAAACTAATACCTCTTTTTAAGCTATTATTTACATAAATTATTGATTTTATAGGCTAAATCATATATAATATTTGTGTTAAAAAGGAGAAGAAAATGAAAGTATCAGATTTTAATTATAATTTACCAGAAGAACTAATAGCACAAGTACCAATTAAACAAAGAGATGAATCAAGATTAATGGTATTAAATAGAGAAAAACAAACAATAGAACATAAAGTTTTTAAAGATATTATAGATTATTTAAAACCAGGTGATGTATTAGTAAGAAATAATACAAAAGTTATACCAGCTAGAATTTATGGAAAAAAAGAAACTGGAGCCAATGTAGAATTTCTTCTGTTAAATAATATAGAAGGTGACATTTGGGAAAGCATTGTAAGACCAGGAAATAAACTACATATTGGAACAAAGGTAATATTTGGTGACGGCTTACTAAAAGCAGATGTGCTAGATATAATGCCAGGTGGAACTCGTAAAGTTAAATTTACATATGATGGAATATTTAACGAGATATTAGATAAAATTGGACTAATGCCATTACCACCATATATACACGAAGAATTAAAAGAAAAAGATAGATATCAAACTGTATATGCAAAATATAATGGGTCAGCAGCAGCTCCAACAGCAGGATTACATTTTACACCAGAGTTACTAAAAAAGATAGAAGAAAAAGGCGTATCTATTGCAAACGTTACTTTACATGTAGGAATAGGAACATTTAGACCAGTTAAAGAGGAAAATGTTGAAAATCATGAAATGCATTCAGAACACTACTATATAAAACAAGAAGATGCAGAAAAAATAAATACAGCTAAAAAGAATGGAAATAGAGTAATTGGAGTTGGAACAACATCTTGTAGAGTACTAGAAACTATAGCAGATGAGAATGGATTAGTAAAAGAAACAGAAGGAGATACTCAGATATTTATTTATCCAGGCTATAAATTTAAATGCTTGGATGCATTAATAACAAATTTTCATTTACCACAATCAACTCTACTAATGTTAGTATCAGCTCTAGCAGGAAGAGAGTATGTGCTAAAAGCTTATGAAGAAGCAGTAAAAGAAAAATATAGATTTTTTAGTTTTGGAGATGCTATGTTTATTCAATAATAAAGAAAAATTATAATAGAGAAAATAAATATAAAAGGAGTTAAAAATGAAACAAGCAGTAACATATGAACTATTACATGAATGTAAGCAAACAGGCGCAAGAAGAGGTGTAATTCATACTCCACATGGAGACATACAAACACCAGTATTTATGCCGGTTGGAACACAAGCCACAGTGAAATCAATGACACCAGATGAACTAAAAAATGAAATAGATGCAAAAATAATATTGTCAAACACATATCATCTATATTTAAGACCTGGCAGTAAACTTGTAAGAGAAGCAGGAGGTCTTCATAAGTTTATGAATTGGGATAGAGCAATATTAACTGATAGTGGTGGTTTTCAAGTATTTAGTTTAGGAGATTTAAGGACAATTACAGAAGAAGGTGTAGAATTTAAATCCCATTTAGATGGAAGTAAGCATTTCCTATCACCAGAAAAAGTTATGGAAATAGAAAATGATTTAGGCTCAGATATTATGATGGCATTTGATGAATGTTGTCCATATCCTTCAACATATGAATACACAAAAAACTCAATGGAAAGAACAACAAGATGGGCAAAACGTTGCAAAGAGGCTCATAAAAATACTGAAAATCAAGCTCTATTTGGCATTATCCAAGGTGGATTTTATAAAGATTTAAGGGAAAAAAGTGCTAAAGATTTAATAGATTTAGATTTACCGGGATATGCAATAGGAGGAATAAGTGTAGGTGAACCTAAAGAAGAATTTTTAGATATATTAAGATATACCACACCTTTAATGCCAAAGGATAAACCAAGGTATCTAATGGGAGTAGGTACACCAGATTATTTAATAGAAGCAGCAATTAGTGGAATCGATATGTGTGACTGTGTATTACCTACAAGAATTGCAAGAAATGGAACAGCTATGACATGGAATGGAAAAGTAGTTGTAAGAAATCAAACTTATGAAAAAGATTGGGGACCTTTAGATCCAGAATGTGATTGTTATACATGTAAAAATTATACTAGAGCGTATATTAGACATTTAGTAAAAACAAAAGAGATTTTAGGTGTAAGATTATTATCTATTCATAATTTATATTTCTTGACTAAATTAATGGAAAAGGTTAGAATAGAAATAGAGAATGATAATTTACTAAACTTCAAAAACGAATTTTATAAAAAATATGGATACAAAGATTAACGAGGGGGAAAAAGTATGGATTTGTTTGAAGACGATCTATTAGAAGAGAAGAAAAAAGTTAAGAAAATAGGAACAGGAATTATAGCAGCGATAGTAGTAGTAGTTATATTAATAATTGGAGTTATAGTTGCCCTATCATACTATCAATCTATTCAACTAGGTATGTACATAGATGGAATGGCATATGGAATAACAGATTCTACTATTATAGTGGATTCAGGTAAAGTATATGTATCTATAAAAGATATAAGTAAATCTTTAGGATATACATATTATAATGGTGTTTATGGTGCAGCCTCAGAAGATACTAAAAAAGGATTTGTACAGACTAATACAGCAGAAGAAGTAGCATCTTTTGAAATGAATTCTAAAAAAATATATAAAATATTATTAAATGATAATGCAAAAAATAATGAATATGATTATATATATATTGATGAACCAATAAGATATATAAATGGCAATTTATACACAACAATGGATGGAATGAAGAGAATATTTAATGTAGATATATCATATAATCAAGAAACTAATAAAGTTAGTATTTATACATTAAGTTATTTAGACCAATACTATACTACTGGAATAGCAAATTGGGGTTATAATCAAGTAGATGAAAGATTCTATAATTTAAAATCAATTCCAAATGGAATGGTAATTGTAAGAAATGATATTGGTAAATACGGAGTAGTAGATACAAATGGAAAAGAAATTATAGGAGCTAAATATTCTGATATAACATATATTGAAGCTACAAATGAATTTCTAGTAGAAAATAATCAAAAAGTAGGAGTTGTAAATAATTTAGGTAGAACAAAAATAGCATTAGAATATGATGATTTAAAATTACTAGATAATGATTCAGGACTATATATAGCAAAACTAAATAATAAATATGGTGTTATAAATAAACAAGGTGCAATTGTAATATATATAGAATATGAAGATATTGGAGTAGATAAAACTTTATACAAGGATACTGAAATAACAAATCCTTACTTATTATACAATAACTGTATACCAGTATGTAAAGATAAAAAATGGGGAATATATAGTGTAACAGGAAAACTATTAGTACCAGTTGAATATGATACTCTTGGATGTGTAGTAACAACTAGTCAAAGTGGCTCAGCAAACAATGCGATATTACTTTCAGATTATGAAGCTATAATAATTGGTAAAAACGTTGAAGAAAATAATGAAGGCAAAAAAAGATATGCAGTTGTAAATGCAAGAGGTGAATTTCTAGTACAATTTGGAAGTAATATAGATAGTATATACTATATTACAGAAAATGGTGAAGATATATATCAAATAGAAGTTAATGGACAAAAAGGAAAACTTGATGAAGTATTTAAAGCAAATGGAATAGAAAAAGTAAATAAAGATATAATAGATGCTGAAGAAGGTGGAGGAGATATAAATATGAATCAAAATATTATAGCCAATAATTCCACAACAGAGACAGCAGCTAATGTAACAGAAGAAACAACGGAACAAAATCAATAAATAAAATAGTTCTAAATAAAATACCTTCCTAATAATATTTAAGGGAGGTATTTTTATATGAATAATGATAAAATTGAAGGTATACAAATTAATAATATTACTAGAATTATAATAAAAGGAAGTAGCATATCATTTATAACATTATTAATACTTTTATTTATCTTTTCAGCAATACTTACATATACAAATGTTGAAGAAAGTATAATACCAATAGCAACGATAGTAATAAATACTGTATCTATACTAATAGGAAGCTCAATAGCAACAATACATTTAAAAAAGAATGGAATTGTAAATGGTTTAATAATTGGTTTTATTTATATGTTATTAATTTATCTAATTTCAGGAATATTAAATAGTGATTTTTCATTACCATTTCAATCCATTCTTTTAATAATATTTGGAATTATGGCTGGAGGAATAGGGGGAATTATTGGAGTTAATATAAAATGATAGCATATTAAAAAAAAGTATGATAAAATATTCTATATAAACTTATGGAGGCAATATGTTTAATATAGAAGAAGAACTAAAAAAACTACCTGGAAAACCAGGAGTATATATTATGCATGATAAAGATGATAATATAATATATGTTGGAAAAGCCATTTCTTTAAAAAATCGTGTTAGATCATATTTTAGAAAAACTAACAAGACAGAAAGAATAAAGAAAATGGTTTCTTTAATTGACCATTTTGAATATATTGTTGTAGACAATGAAGCAGAAGCTTTAATATTGGAATGTAATTTAATAAAGAAAAACAGGCCAAAGTTTAATGTTTTATTAAAAGATGATAAAACATATCCATATATAAAAATAGATATGAAAACAGATTATCCAAATATATATATGACAAGAAGAATTATAAATGATGGAAGTAAATATTTCGGACCATATGCAAATCCTGGAAGTGCAAAAGAGATGTTAGATTTCATAAAAGAAAAATTTAAAATTAGACAGTGTAGAAATTATGAAGGAAGAACAAGACCATGTCTTAATTACCATATAAAAAGATGTGATGCACCTTGTATGAAATATGTATCTAAAGAAGAATATCATAAGCAAATAGAAGAAATAATGGATTTATTAGAAGGAAAAACAAGTAAAATATTAAAGGAATTGGACAATCAAATAAAAGAGGAAGCTTCAAAATTGGAATTTGAAAAAGCAGCATATTTAAGAGATAAAAAGATTGCAATAGAAAGAATATCAGAAAAACAAAAAGTGTCAAATATATCAGAAAATAATATAGATGTTATAGGAATTGCTAAAAATGAACTTGAGGTATGTATAGAAATATTTTTTGTACGCGGAAGTAAAATGATAGGAAGAGAACATTACTTTTTTAGCGATTTAGTAGAAATGGAAAATAATGAAATTATATCAGGATTTATTAAGCAATATTATCTAAATAACCCTAATTTACCTAATAAGATAATGATTAGAGATGAAATAGAGGATAAAGAAGCAATAGAAAGTTGGTTATCAAAAGAAGCGGAAAGAAAAGTAGAAATAAAAACACCACAAAAAGGTGAGAAACTTAGATTTATAGAAATGGCTGAGAATAATGCAGAAGTTACATTAAATAATAAAAATAAAGAAAAAAATGATATTCTTTTAGAATTAAAAGAAGTTTTAAAAATGGACAAGTTACCTAGAAAAATAGAATGCTATGATATATCTAATCTTTCAGGAACAAATACAGTAGCCGGTATGTGTGTAATGCAAGATGGAGCTATAAAAAAGAATTTAGCTAGAAGATTTAAAATAAAAACAGTATATGGACAAGACGATCCAAGATGTATGGCAGAGGTAATAGAAAGAAGATTAAAACATTCAATAGAAGGAAAAGATGATAAAGGTTTTGGAAAATTGCCAGATGCAATATTTGTGGATGGAGGAATTACACAAATAAGAGCAGCAAAAGAAGTAACAGATAAATTAAATGTAGATATACCAATCTTTGGAATGGTAAAAAATGATAAACATAGAACTAGAGCTCTAATGAATGATGAAAGAAGAGAATTAAAATTATCAGAAAAACTAATGAATCATATTACAAATTTTCAAGACCAAGTTCATGATACAGCAATTTCATATCATAAAAAATTAAGAGATAAAGAAATGATAAAATCAAGTCTAGATAATATACAAGGAATAGGAGAGAAGAAAAAGCAACTATTATTAAAGCAATTTGGAAGTATAGAAAAAATAAAAGAAGCAAGTATAGAAACATTAACAAAAGTTAAAGGAATAAATGAAAATTTAGCAAAAAAATTAAAAGATGAATTATAAAATTCATCTTTTTTATATATTAAATTTTTATAGCTGATTCTAGTGCTATTTTTATCATAGTATCTAATTTTAGCTGTCTGTCTTTTGGACTTACAATCTCATCTCTAAATGGAGAATCTACAACAGACATTAAACATGCAGCTTTTTTACCTAAAAGTTTTGCATTATAGAAAATAGCAAATGCTTCCATTTCAGCAGATAAAACATTTAAATCTTCAGGAATTCTATCTAAAAATTGTTTTTGATCTTCCATATATACATCAAAGAAATCTGTAGATGTAGTATTACCAGAGATTACTTTATAATTTAGTTCTGTTGCTGTATCTAAAATAATATTATTTAAATCTTTAGAAGCTTCTATAACATGACAATCATCATTGTTTGCAGTTAATGCATAATTACTTTCTGTAAAAACTTTTTTTGATAAAATAACATCAAAAAGATTTAATTCTGGAGAGTGAGCTCCACAAGAACCGATACGAATAATATTATCAACATCATAAAACTTATATAGTTCATAAGTATAAATTCCTGCACTAGGCATTCCCATACCATGTGCCATAACCGAAATTTCTTTTCCTTTATATTTACCTGTGTATGCATACATTCCACGTACTTGATTTACTAACTTATAATCGTCTAAAAAAGTTTCGGCTATATATTTTGCACGAAGAGGATCTCCGGGCATTATAACAGTTTTTGCAATATCCCCTAAATTTGCTTCATTATGTGGTGTCATTTTAAATTCCTCCTTTAATAAAAGTATTATAACATAAAAATTTAAAAATACTATTTATTTTTAAATAATTATAATCTTGAAATAAAGATATCTATAGTTTATAATTTATCCAGAAGAAAAGGTGATTTTAAATGGATACAAATGAAGCAATAGAAAATGCAAATAATAAAGAATATTTTTTAGAAAAACTAAAAACCAATCCAGAATTATTAGATTATGCAAGTGATGAACTAAAAAATGATAAGGAACTTGTTTTAACAGCAATTAAAGCAGATGGAGGAGCATTAGAATTTGCAAGTGACAATCTAAAAAACAATAAAGAGGTTGTATTAGAAGCTGTAAAAAAAGTAGGCTGGGTTATATGCTATGCGAGTGATAAATTAAAAGATGATAAAGAAGTAATATTAGAAGGAGTAAAAGCTACTGGGCAAGTGTTATACTATGCAAGCGAAAGATTAAGAGATAACAAACAAATAGTATTAGAGGCAGTAAAAAATAAAGGCCTAATATTAAAATATGCAAGCAAAAGACTAAGATCAGATAAGGAAATTGCAATAGAAGCAATAAAACAAGATAAACGAGCAATAAGTTATATAACAGATGAAATAAGAAATGACGAAGAAATAAAGCAATTATTGGCATAAAGGAGAATATAAATGTACGCAGAAAGTTTTAATGGATTAGTAAAAGAGATATGCAAAGAAGAAAAAATAGAAGTAGAAGAAATGTCATATGGGTATATGCTAAAATTAAAAAAAGATAGCAAAGAACATTATATTATAGGATATAGATTCGAATTAAACAATCAAGTATCTGCTGCAATTGCGAAAGACAAATATGCAACATATGAGCTATTAAAGAAAAATAATATTCCAGTAGTGGAATATAAGATATTATTTAATGAAGAATCTAGAGAAAAATATTGTAGAAAAGGAAGTGTAGAAATAGCAACAGAATATTTCTACGAGAACAATGAGCATATAGTAATAAAGCCGAATACAGGTCATGAAGGAATAGATGTATATTTTTGTGATAAAAAAGAGAAAATAAAATCAATATTAAATAAAGTGTATAAACAGAATAACTCGATAGTATTATGTCCATACTACAATATAAAAACAGAATATAGAACAATATATTTAAACGGGCAATGTATGATTACATATGGGAAAAATATTCCATATCTAATTGGAGATGGAAAATCAAATATAAAAGAATTATTAAAAAAAGAACAAAATTTAGAATTAGAAGATATTAGAAAAGAAAACTTGAAAGATGTAGATTTTAATTATATTCCAAAAGAAAACGAAAAAGTAGAAATATTTTGGAAACATAACTTAAGTGGTGGAGCAAAGCCAAAGATATTAGAAGACGGTGAATTAAAAACTAAAATACAAGACATAGTAAGAAAAACAGCAGAAGCAATAAATATTAACTTTGCAAGTATAGATGTTATAGAAACAATGCAAGGAGAGCTATATTTATTGGAAGTGAATTCAGGAATATTCATGAAAAATTTTATAGAAAAACATCCAGAAGGTAGAAAAATAGCTAAAGAAATTTACTCAAAAGCAATTAAAGAAATATTTAAAAAATAAAATAAAAATATATAAAAAAATCACCAAAAGTGATATACTAAAAAAAATTAAACTAAGGAGGAATAATATGGAAGGTATGGCAGAAGAATTAAAAAAGAAACTATTTAATGAGAAAAAAATAGGGTGGGAAGATACAGATGAGAATGAAATGAAAAATATAATGGAATTCTCAAATGGATATATTAACTTCTTAAATAAAGGAAAAACAGAAAGAGAATTTATAACAGAAGCAATAAAAATGGCAAGAAACTATGGCTTTAAAGATTTAATAGAATATACAAACTTAAAAGCAGGGGATAAAGTATATTTTATAAATAGAGAGAAAAGCTTATATTTAGCAGTAATAGGAACAGATAATATAGAAGAAAAAGGAGTTCATATTGTAGGATCACATGTTGATTCTCCAAGATTAGATTTAAAACCAAATCCATTATATGAAGATACAGGTTTAGCTTTTTTAAAAACACATTACTATGGTGGAATAAAAAAATATCAATGGACAACAATTCCACTTAGTATGCATGGAGTTTTAGTTAAAGCAAACGGGGAAAAAATAACTGTAAATATAGGTGAAGATGAGAATGATCCAATATTCACAATAACAGATCTTCTACCACATTTAGCGCAAGACCAAATGCAAAAGAAATTATCTGAAGGTATATCTGGAGAAAATTTAAGTTTATTAGTAGGAAGTATTCCATTTAATACAGAGGAAAAAATTTCAGATAAAGTAAAATTAAATATATTAAATATATTAAATCAAAAATATGGAATAACTGAAGCAGATTTAGTAAGCTCAGAATTAGAAATAGTACCTCAATTTAAAGCAAGAAGTTTAGGATTTGATAGTAGTATGGTTGCAGCTTATGGACAAGATGATAAAGTTTGTGCATATACATCATTAAAAGCATTAATGGAAATAGAAAACCCAAAAAATACAGCAGTATGCATATTATCTGATAAAGAGGAAATAGGAAGTATGGGAAACACTGGTATGGAATCTCATACATTTGATTTCTTTATGTCAGAAATTTTAAATAAATTAGGAGTTAATAAACCAAACCTATTAGAAAAAGTATTTTGTTTCTCTAAGATGTTATCTTCAGATGTTGATGCAGGATATGATCCACTATATGCATCAGTATCAGATAGATATAATGCAGGTTTCTTAGGAAAAGGAATAAGTTTAAATAAATATACAGGGGCTAGAGGCAAGTCTGGATCATCAGATGCAAATGCAGAATATGTTGCTTGGGTTAGAAATATGTTAGAAGAAAATGCAATTAAATATCAAGTAGCAGAACTTGGAAAAGTAGATATAGGCGGTGGAGGAACTATCGCATATATAATTGCAAATAAGGGAGCAGATGTAATAGATTGCGGAGTACCAGTACTTTCTATGCATGCACCATATGAAGTTACAAGCAAATACGATGTATACTCAGCATACAAAACATACAAAGCATTCTGGACAAGATAATAAAAATAGTAAAATTAAAAAGGGTAATTTTTAAAATTATCCTTTTTATATAAAATAAATATAACATATTTATTAGAAGGAGATATGTTTTTAATGGAAGAAATAGTATTTGTTACACATAATAAAGGAAAAGCACAATCAGCAGAGAAGTATTTTAAAAATTTAAAAATCAGTACATATGACTTTGAACTTGATGAACCAAGAAGTGACGATATAAAAGAGATTGCTACTGCAAAAGTAATGCAAGCATATAAAGTTGTAGGTAAACCATGCATAGCTTTAGATACTGGTTTTTTCATAGATGAATTAAATGGATTTCCTAAGGCATTTGTAAATTTTTCATTAGACACAATAGGTATAGATGGAATATTAAAACTAATGGAAGGAAAAGAAAATAGAACTTGTAAATTTGATGAATGTTTAGCATATTTTGATGGTAAAGAAATACGTTATTTTTATGGAAATCATCCAGGAAATTTAGCTTATAAAAAACAAGGAGAAAATAGAAAAGAAAAATGGTCAGATTTATGGTATATATTTAAACCAAAAGGATTTGAAAAGACATTAGCAGAAATGAATGAAATAGAAAGAGAAGATAGAAGAAAAATAGACGGATCATTTGAAGCAATGCAAAAATTTGCAGAGTGGTATCATAGTATAGAAAATTAAAAGAAAATAGAGTTACATTTTTGTAACTCTATTTTTATAGAACAGCACCTAAAGTTAAAATTCCAATATTATCGTTATAAATTTTATTAAATTGTGATAAAGGAAGAGGGTTTTCTCCAAGACCAACTTCAATAGTGTAACCAGGCCTATTATAGCTTTGAATAAACCAATCTTTATATCCTGCAAACGATGATTCAGGAGGAGTTAAGTCCAAGGAATATCCACTTGAATTTGCAAACTGTTGACCAATAAAGTAGGACTCAGGAGGAAGATAATATAAATATTTCCAATATATAACTTCTCCTTGTGAGTGATAGGCTAAAACTAATCTAAAATTATGTTCTAAAGTAAAATTATAAATTGCCAAAGATTCAGGTTCTGTTAAAGGGCCAAAACCAACAAAATCTCTAGGTGCAGGAGAAGTAAATCCTTGTGAGTATTTTATTTCTTTAGCACGTTCCCAACCGGCGGGAAATTGAAGATTTAAATCCACACCTCTAATATTGGCTTTCCAACCACTAGGAAAAGCAATATTAGGATAATTATTGGCAATATTTTTAGCAGATTGATATTGCAAACTTGAAGAAGAATATAATCCTGTAACTAAATTTACACCATCAGGATTTACCATTGGTACTAAATAAATAGTAGTATTATTAAAAATATTTCTTGCAGAATAATTATATATATTAGAATTTGAAATGTAAGCATTGCAAAAATCTTCTATAAATTTCATAAGAACGGGAGAGGTTATCCATTCATTAGCGTGATATGAGGCAGAGTAAAACACTTCTTTTGTACCATTACCAAGTTTAATAGCATAAATGTCATTTCCTAAAACACTATAACCAATAGTAGAAACTTGTAAGAAATTAAAAGTTCGTAATAAGTTATATAAATCAATTTTAAGAACATTAAAATTATAATCAGTATTTGTAGAAACTATACTCATATAAATTACCTCCGTTATATTAATATATGAAATAATATTGATGAATGAAACATTGAAAGTTAGATAAAAATATTTTTATAAATACTTGCAAAACAAATACATTATGATATAATACATACAGAAAATTTGTTTGTATGCACGGAGGAAGAAAATGTTTTCATATATAAAAGGAATATTAGTAGCAAAATCAATAGGTTATGTAATTATAGATGTAGGAGGAGTAGGTTTTAAAATATTTATGTCTGAAACTTCGATAAAAAAATTAGGAGAAACAGGAGAAGAAATAAAAGTATTTACTCATATGCAAGTAAGAGAAGATGATATAAGTTTATACGGATTTACAACAAATGAAGAATTGAGAATGTTTGAGCTTCTAATTTCTGTAAGTGGCGTAGGTGCCAAGTCAGCAATAGCAATGCTTTCTAATATAAGTCCATCAAGCTTTGCATTAGCTGTAATTTCAAATGATATTAAATCATTAACCAAAATACCAGGAATAGGTTCAAAAACAGCACAAAGAATAGTATTAGAATTAAAAGATAAACTAAAAACAGAGGAAAGTATATCAAATAATAGCAATGAAGAAATAATAGTAGCAATTCAAGATGATAATAAAACTTCAGAAGCAGTTCAAGCTTTAAAAGTATTAGGATATACATCAGTAGAAATAGAAAAAGTATTAAGCACTCTAGATACAAATAATATGTCAGTAGAAGATATTATAAGAAAAGCATTAATTAATTTAGGAAGGTGATAAAGCTTTATGGAACTAGACAAGCCATTAGCATATAGAATGAGACCGAAGACGTTAGAAGAATATGTAGGTCAAGAACATATTTTAGGAAAAGACAAAATATTATATAGAACAATAAAAGCAGATAGATTATCTAGTATCATATTATATGGACCTCCAGGATGTGGAAAGACTTCATTAGCAAGAGTAATAAGTGAAACAACAAAATATAAATTTTATAAAATAAATGCAGTAACATCTGGAGTATCAGATATAAAAAGAGTAGTAGAAGAAACAAAAAATATGATGTTTAATCCTTCTGGAAAAAGTATATTATTTATAGATGAGATTCACAGATTCAATAAGCTTCAACAGGATGCTTTACTTCCATATGTAGAAGATGGAACAGTAATTTTAATTGGAGCAACAACAGAAAATCCATATTTTGAAGTAAATAAAGCCTTAATATCACGTTCTATGGTATTTAAATTAAATCCTCTTACAGAAGATGATATTTTTAAAGTTTTAAAATTAGCATTAGAAAAAGAAGATGGATTAGGTAGTTATGATATAAAAATAGAAGATGAAACACTAAGAAAAATAGCAGACGTATCGAATGGAGATGTAAGAACAGCTCTTAATGGATTAGAAGTTGCAGTACTTACTACAGAAATGTCTTCAGATGGCTTTATACATATAACAAATGAAATTGCTGCAGAAAGTGTACAAAGTAGAAAGGCAATTTTTGATAAAAAAGGTGATAGTCACTATGATAATATAAGTGCATTTATAAAATCTATGCGTGGAAGTGATCCAGATGCTGCAATATTCTATTTAGCAAGAGCAATAAATGGTGGGGAAGATCCAGTTTTTATTGCAAGAAGAATAGTTATAGCTGCAGCAGAAGATGTTGGAATGGCAAATCCAAATGCTTTAGTTGTAGCAAATGCAGCAATGCAAGCAGTTCATATGGTTGGAATGCCAGAAGCAAGAATAATTTTATCAGAAGCTGCGGTTTATGTAGCTACCTCGAAAAAATCAAATGCTACATATTTAGGTATAAATAGAGCTTTAGATGATGTACAAAATAAAGATACAGGAGAAATTCCAATGCATATTAGAAATGCACCAGTAGAAGGAATGGAAGCATTAGGATATCATAAAGGTTATTTATATCCACATGACTTTCCAGGACATTTTGTAGAACAACAATATTTACCAGACAAAATGGTAGGAACTAAATATTATATAAAAGATGATACAATAGAATAATTGCATAAAAATTTAAAAAATAGATAACCTATTAATATGATGTTAAAAAAGATATTAATAGGAATTATAGCTGGAGTTATAAGTCGGACTTTTCGCATCAGGTGGAGGAATGATTTTAGTTCCAGCTTTTATATATTTATTAAAATTAAGCGAGGAAAAAGCAAGAGCTACATCTATTATGACGGTACTCCCAATGGTAATTGCAAGTAGTGTAATTTATTTTAGAGCGGATTATATAGATTGGAAGATAGCTATATATTGCGCAATAGGAGGAATAATAGGAGGAATTATTGGAGCTAAATTACTAACTAAACTTTCAGATAAAATTTTAAAATTAATTTTTATTATATTCTTAGTATACTCATCAATAAAAATGATATTCTTTTAAATAAAAGGAGAAAAAATGTTAGAAATAATTATAGGAATTATATCTGGAATTGTAAGTGGAATTGGTATGGGTGGTGGAACGATATTAATACTAATCCTAACTATATTTTTAAATGTAGACCAACATTTAGCACAAGCAATAAATTTAATTTTCTTCATACCAACAGCTGTTGCTGCAATAGTTATAAATAGTAAGCAGAAATTGATAGATTTTAAAACATCAAATATAATAAGCATATTTGGAGTAATAGGAGCAATAATTGGAAGTATTATTGCAAATAATATAAACTCTAATATCTTAAGAAAAATATTTGGTGTTTTTTTAGCAATTATTGCAATAAATGAAATTATTTCATATAAAAATATGCATACTAGTACTAAAAAAAGACATAATATTAAAAGATAAATAAAAATTATAGGAGGTTTAATATATGAATATGAAATTTGTAAAAGGATTAGTTGTAGGTGGCCTATTATCAGCTAGTATAGCTATGATGTGTAATGATTCAAATTGCAATATGAATAAAAAGAAAATGATAAGAAAAGGAAAACAATGGGTTAGAAAAATGGGAATAATATAAAATAGAACATGAGTAGCTTTATTTTTATAGAAAAATGTGTTATAATATTAATATTGCAATATGCAATATTGTAGTAACTAATGTGATTTTATTTCAAAATTAGGAGGTAGTGTTATGTGTAATACACAATCAATGAGCAGTGAAAATCAGTTATCTACTGGAGGTCGGTATATCTCTCTAATTATTAGTCGAGGGATGAATACAGAGCAAGTAGCTAAAGAGGAGAAGGTTTCAGAGCAAACTGTACTGGAAACATTGGAACGATTTAGAAGTATCAATCCAAGTTTGTATAGAATTGCAATGGAAAAATTAGCGTAACACAAAAAACTACGAATAAGAAAGCGAGACTAAAAATAAAAAAGAGTCTCGCTTTTTTATTGCATAAAAAATGATGAAGAATATTTAACTATTCTCCATCATAGGTACAAAATAATTATTCTGAAACTTCTTCAGATTCAACAACATCATCTCTATTATAAACTTTTTTTGGGCAGCAAGGTTCACAGCAATCAATATCTTCACCTTTTAAACATGAACCCTCATGTTCACATTTTGCACATACTTTAACATGTTTTACTTTATTTACCCATATTTGTATTTCATAAACTTTGTTAGGGCATAAAGGTCCAAATACAAATTCACCGTTTTTATCAGTAAAAGTATGAGAAACAGGTTTTCTTTCTTCTTTTCCATGTTCACAAACTACTTCAATTAATTTTACAACAGCGTCGCAAACTGGTTCTTTAAAGCAGTCACGAACAATACCATAAATAACTTCACGATTATCACATGGAAGAGTAATATCTAGGTCAAATTGTTTTCCGCATTCCATTAACCCATTAATGTCAATAATAGGGCATACATTCTTATCAAATTCCATAGAAACAACATCCTTTCTTTAGCGATTAGCTTAATATATATTATGTAAAATACATATTAAATGTTAAATAATTGTTTGAATAAATAATAAAAAAAAGCATATAAATTTAAAAAGCATAATTTAGGAGGTTAATTTTATATGTTTTTTGTATTTAATAGAGAAAAGATATATTCATATATAATTGCTGTATGCACTGTTGTAGTATTGTTTGCAGTATCTGAAGTATATATAAAAGATGAAGAATATATAGAAACATCAAGTAACATAGCAAATGAAGTTATTATCGAAAATAATAAGATAGTTAATGAGATAAATAATGTAAAATAGATGGAAAAAACAATATAAAAAAGCAAAAATTAACTTTTTATGTAGACAAAACCATAAAAAAGTAGTATAATAGAAACATACGTAACGTTAAAGAAAAAACATATTAGAAACAATAGATAAATTTAAAAAATAGGAGGAATAAAAATTGATTACAAATTATTCAGATAATAACCATTTATTATTAATGGGAAAGATTACAAGTGATAAAAAATTTAGTCATGAAATTTATGGAGAAAGCTTCTATGTATTCGATTTAGAAGTAGCACGTTTAAGCGGAAACTCAGATATTATACCAATAACAATATCAGAAAGATTAATTACAACAGAAGAACTTTCAATAGGTAAAAAAGTACTAATAGAAGGTCAATTTAGATCATATAACAGTTATGAAAATGAAAAAAACAGATTAGTATTAACAGTATTTGCTAAAGACATTAAGTTTGAAGCAAATGAAGAACAAGAAGCAGAAGAAAGCGAGAAAGAAGAAAGAGTATCAAATGAAGTTGTTTTAACAGGATATATTTGTAAAAAACCAATATACAGACAAACACCATTTGGAAGAGAAATATCAGACATATTACTAGCTGTAAATAGAGCATATAATAAATCAGATTACATACCAGCAATAGCTTGGGGTCGTAATGCAAGATTTTGTCAAAATATAGAAGTAGGAACAAAAGTAAGAATAACAGGTAGAGTTCAATCAAGAAATTATGAGAAAAAATTAGAAGATGGAACAACACAAACAAGAGTAGCTTACGAAGTTTCTATCGGAAGTTTAGAAATTATAAATGAAGAAGAAGATAAAAAAGAAGAACTAGAAAATAATGAACAAGCAATGTAATTAAATAAATTAATAAAGAGATTAAAAAGACTATTCTTTTTAATCTTTTTTTGATATAATAAAGCCACTTAATTTATAGTAAAAAGGTGAAAAAAATGAATAAAAAAACAAAAACAAGATTTAATATAATAGCTATAATAGCAATTATAATTATTTGTATAACAATATCTCCAATAAGTATGCAAAATGATACTTTTTATACAGTAAAAATTGGAGAACACATAATTGAAGATGGTGGAATAGATATGCAAGATCCATTTTCATGGCATGAAGGATTAAAATATACGTATCCACACTGGTTATATGATGTTGCAATGTATCTTATATATAGTTTAGGTGGTTGGGATGGAATATACATATCTACATTAGTATTATGTAGTATATTAGGAATAATATTATATCTAACTAATACAAAAATATGTAAAAATAATTTAATATCATTTATACTGACAATAGGTGTAATGTTTTTATTTAAGCCATATATAACTGCAAGAGCACAACTAGTAACTTTTATATTATTTGTACTTACAATATATTTTATAGAGAGATTCTTAGAATTGCGAAAACTAAAATATGCAATTACATTAATAGGAATATCTATATTAATAGCAAACCTACATGTAGCAGTATGGCCATTCTATTTTATAGTATATTTACCATATATAGCAGAGTATATAATATGTGCAATTGTAGATGCAGATATAATTATAAGATTAAAAATATTATGGAACAAATTATTATATAAATTAAATAAAAAGAATCCTGAAAAACAGGATAATATAAATGAAAAAATAAATTTAGATAAAGAAAAAATAGAAAAAATATCAAAAATAAGAGAAGAAAAAAGAAAAAATCCATATAAGTTAAGAATAGAAAAAAATAAAAATGTAAAATATTTAATATTAGTATTTTTAATATGTATACTAACAGGATTATGTACTCCACTTGGAACCACGCCATATACATATTTAATAGATACTATGAATGGAATTACAACACAAAATATAAATGAACATTTACCATTAACACTTATTAATGCAAAAGAATTTTTATGCATTATAACTGCAATTGTAGCATTTTTAATATTTACAGATACAAAAATAAGATTAAAAGATATATTATTTTTAGGTGGACTATTTATACTAGCCTTAATGTCTAGAAGGCAAATATCAATGTTTTTATTGATAGGAATATATGCTGTTAATAGAATGATATGTGAATTTTTAGAAAAATATAAGGCAAAAGATGAAATAGAAGATATAACCAAATTTCTTACAACTAAATCTGGAGCATTTATTTTTATTTTAATATTTATTTTATTAGGAATAAAAATGATTAAACCAAAGATAGATGCAAAAGAGAAATATATAAACGAAAGTACATATCCAGTGGCAGCATGCCAATATATTTTAGATAATATAGACTTGAGTACAGCAAAATTCTATAATGAATATAATTATGGAAGTTATATGTTATATAAAGGAATTCCAGTTTTTATAGATTCAAGAGCAGAATTATATACTCCAGAATTTAATGAAGGTGTAAATGTATTTGCAGACTTTTTGAATATATCTAACATTGGAGTGTATTACGAAGATAAAATAGAAGAATATGGAATTACACATTTAATTATGTATAAAAATGCAAAATTAAATATGTTTGTTTCAAGAAATAGTAATTATGAGAAATTATACGAGGATGATAATTTTGTAATATATAAAAGATTAATTAATGAATAGAAAAGAGATGGTAAATTTGGAAAAATTGAAAAAGAATAAAAAAGTAATATTAATTGCTTTACTTATAATTTTCTTAGTAGTAATAGATCAAGTTTCTAAAGCATTATTCATAGGTACAGAAAAGAATATTATAAACGATGTATTAAAAATCGCTTCAACACAAAATTATGGTGGTGCATTTGGAGTAGGACAAACAGGAACAACTACTTTTATTATAACTAATGTGATAGTTATTGGAATAATAATAAAATTTATGCATATGCAACAAGAACAAATTGACAAAAAAACATATTTTGCGCTTTCTTTAGTTATTGCAGGAGCAATAGGTAATGTAATTGATAAAATCTTTAGAGGTTATGTATTAGAATTTATTGTTATAAAATCACTATGTTTTAATATTGCAGATATTTTCATAGTATTAGGATGGATTTTAATGGCACTATTTTTTGCTATATATACATATAAATTAAAAAAAGAAAAAAAGGAAGGTAAAATTGAATAAATATATAATAAAAGAAAATTTAATTGGAAATAGATTAGATAAAGTAATAACTTTATTAGATAGCAATATATCTAGAATGATGGTAAAAAAGCTTTTAGATGAAGAAAAAATCTTAGTAAATAAAAAAAGAGAAAAAGCTTCTTATAAAGTAAAATTAAATGATAATATAGAAGTACAAGAAGTAGAAGCTAAAGAGATAGACCTAAAAGCAGAAGATATACCACTTAATATTTTATATGAAGATAAAGATATTATTGTAGTAAATAAAGAAAAGGGCATGGTAGTTCATCCTGCAAATGGAAATTTAGATGGAACATTAGTAAATGCACTAATGGCTAAATGCCAAGATTCTTTATCAGGAATAGGTGGAGAAATTAGACCTGGCATAGTTCATAGGCTAGATAAAGATACTTCAGGAGTTATTGTAGTTGCTAAAAATGATAAAGCTCACATAAATTTAAGTGAGCAAATAAAAAATAAGAAAATGAAAAAAACATATATATGTTTAGTTAGAGGAAATGTACCAAATGATGAAGCAACAATAGATATGCCAATAGCTAGAAGTAAAAAGGATAGAAAGAAAATGGCTGTAGATAAAGATGGTAAAAATGCAGTAACTCATTTTAAAGTATTAAAAAGATATGAAGGATATACATATTTAAAAGTAAATATAGAGACAGGAAGAACTCATCAAATAAGAGTACATTTATCACATATAGGATATCCTATTGTTGGAGATGAAGTTTATTCAAATGGAAAAAATCCATTTGGAGTAAAGGGACAAATGCTACATGCAAAAGAATTAGAATTTATACATCCTACTACAGGAAAGCAAATGAGAATAGAGGCACCAATTCCTACATATTTTAACGAAGTATTAGAAACATTAGAAAAATAAAAATCAAATCCGGTATAATATTATACCGGATGATCTATATAAACTTTTTATACATAAAGTATAAAAAGAAGTTTAAAATCTACTTGTATACATAATATATGATATGCAAAAATAATATGTTTGATACAAATAAAAAGGAGAAATTTAATACAATGGAGGAAAATAATAACAAAATTAGAATTCAAAAGTTTTTAGCAGATAATGGAATTGCCTCTAGAAGAAAATGTGAAGAATATATTCTAAAAGGAAGAGTTAAATTAAATGGTAAAATAGTAACAGAATTAGGGACTAAAATTAATCCAGATACTGATATAATTGAATTCGATAGTAAAAAGGTAGAAATAACAAATAATAAAATATATATTTTATTAAATAAGCCGGTTGGATATGTAACAACAGCTAAAGATCAATTTGATAGAAAGATAGTATTAGATTTAATAAAGACAAAAGAAAGAGTTGTTCCAGTAGGAAGACTAGATATGTATACATCTGGTGCACTAATATTAACCAATGATGGAGAATTTGTTAATAGAATTACTCATCCAAGTCATGAAATAGAAAAAACATACAATGTAACAATAAGAGGAATTGTATCTGAAGAAGAAATAAATAAATTAAAAAGTGGTGTAGACATTGGAGGATATGTAACAAAACCAGCAAAAGTAAAAATTCTAAAGGTGGATGAAGAAAAAAATATAACTAGATTAGAAATAAAAATTCATGAAGGAAAAAATAGACAGATAAGGAAAATGATAAGTAGTATTAAAAAAAATGTTATTGCTTTGCATAGAACTTCTATAGGAAATATTACAGTAAAGAATATGAAAATAGGAGAATATAGATATTTAAAAGAAAATGAAATAAAAAATATGTAAAAAATCTTAAAACACCATTGATATACTAAAAATAAAAATATATAATATATATAGATTTTACACTAAAGAAAAGAGGAGTAAGTACAAATGAAGGTAAAGAAGTTTGTAAAAATAGATGAAAATTTACATGAAGACATGATAGTAAAAGGTACAGTAAAAGGTATTCAGCCATATGGAGTGTTTGTTGAAATAGAAGGAGGAACGGTAGGACTTCTTCATATAGAAGATATTTCAGTAGCGAGAATTAAAAGTCCATATGAAAGATTTGATATTGGACAAGAAATCAATGTAAAAGTAAAAAACATAGATAGAGAACAAAATAGAGTTATGTTTTCATATAAGGATTTATTAGGAACTTGGGAAGAAAATGCAAAATTATTTAATGAAAGAACAAAAGTTAAAGGAATTGTAAGAGAAACAGAAAAAAATGGTAATGGGATTTTTATAGAACTAAAACCAAATTTAGTTGGTCTTGCAGAATACACAGAAGGTCTTGAATATGGACAGAATGTAGATGTTTATATAAAAAGAATAATACCAGATAAGAAAAAAATAAAGTTAATAATTTGCTAAAAATTATATATAAATAAGGGAGGAAGTATTATGGTAGAAGATAGTCAAATAAAAGCAGAGGTATCTCCTTTTGCAATAAGAGAGGGAGAAATAAAAACATTTGACGGTAAAGATGGTTACGTTTCAATGAATCAAATCATACACAAAATTAATTTAGGGCATATAACTGATATACATTTTACAATATTAGAATTAGTAAATGAATTTGAATTTATAACTTCAAGACAGTTATATCAAATATTAGAATGGAAAGGTTATGATTTAAAATCACAAGATAAATTAAATAAAAAATTAGAGCAATTAGTTAAGTCTAAAATATTAACTAGATATTATTTTAACTCTGAAGAAGGAAAAGGAATATATAGAATATATTGCCTAGAGAAAATGGGAAAATATTTATTAAATTCAAGAGGAACAGAATGTAAATGGCAACCAACAGACAATACTAAACCAGTTGGAATGATAAAGAAAAGACTAGCAGGAAATCAAACAATTATTGCTTACTTAAGGAAAGTAAAAGCATTTGATCAATATACAGTTAAGCCAGCAATAACGGCCAAAAGTGCTGGAAAAATATTTAAAGCTACAGGAGGAAGTATAAAATTAACTAAAAATAATAAATCTATATACTTTTTATTTGAAGCAGTAAGAAGAGAAGATGATTGGTCAAAGAAATTTGTAGAAAAAATGCGATTATATAAAGATTTCTATGATAATTTTGAGCCAGGAGATTCAGGATTTGCAACACTACCACAATTAATATTTATTTGTGAAGATGAAAAACATACTGCAGAAGTATTTAAAGAAATAGTAATGAATCAACTAGAAATAAATAAAATTAATTTATACTTTACAACAGATTTAAGACAAAACAAAGAAACATTAAAAGATACTTTAATAACATTTAAATTAGATGAAAAAACAAACAAATATAAAGTACAAGATGTTGAACTTAACTTATTAGGAGAATAAAAAAATAATCTCTAAACCTTTGGGTTTAGAGATTATTTTTTATATTATTTATTGCTATTTCCTTTTTTTAAATCTACTATAATTGCATCTTCATTATCAAATAAAAAGTTTGAATCACTTGTATCTGTTTTTATAGGATCTATTTCATCTAATCTTTCTTTATCAGAGAAGTCTACATTTGAATAGTCAAATTTCTTTTTCTTTACTTTTGTAGAATCTTCTTCAGAAATACCATTTGTAAATTTAGCGAAGTTGAAAGTTTTTACTGGTTGAACTTCCTTATATTTAGAATCTAGGAAGTTTACTTTTCCGGCACCTACAGTATTGCTACCTTTAACTGTTTTGGTTCTGTACACACAACTCTTGAAGCCCATATTATGTATTTTATCTGGTTGGAAGTGTGGTGTCCAAGCCCATTGTATATCACCATATTTTGGAGAATATCTACCTTTATCTGTTTCATAATCATTTTTATATTTCCATTTTCTGTAGTTACCCATTTCTTTTGACCACCATTCAGAATCTTCAGTAGTAGTTCCACCAAATACTAATTTAGTAGAGCTATTTGAAAGAATGGTTTGTCTATATGGAGATGAATTTGCATTTCCTAATTGATCTAAGTTTTGAGCTGATATAATTGAACCAACACGATATTTTCTGTATAAAGTAAATATACAATCGGTTGATTTACAAATGAAATCAGGGAATTCATCAATATATAAATAATGAGGAACTCTGTTCTTTTCATTACCAGGTCTTCTTAATACTGAATATTGCATTAACATTATAAAGAATAAACCAAAAGCTTTATGCGCTGCAGCCCCTAAGTCACCTCTACGAGTACATACTAAAGTAATTTGTCCTTCTGCAAGTGCTTTATCAAAATCTATATTATTTGTTCTATTACATAATATATTTCTAACGCCTTCAAGTCTAAGTAAGTTATCTAATTGAGTGATAGCAGAGTATACAAATTTTTCAGTATCAGGTCTACCACTACCTGTTCTATAAAAGTTTTTCTTGAAGTAAGCAATTAGTAAACGATATTTTTGAGAAAGTTCTTCGTCAAATTCCATCTTTCTACACATATCTTCAACTAAATCGAATTCTGTAAGCATTTGAAGCATATCTTCAAGATTTGGCAAATCACCATTATTTAATCTTGGATACATTTCTTTTAATAGTATAGATAAGTTTTCAATAGCTTGAGCAGTAATATTTTCTCTAAATGCTTCCTCAACATCAGTATGAGTAGTATTATACATTCCTTTTAAAACTGATGAAATTGCTATAGCTGTTTTTGAAGGATTATCAAAAACAAATGGATTTATACCAATTGAGTTTGGGTTACTTGGATCTACTATATTATATGGAATAGAGAAATTATCTGCAACATTCATCATATGTGATGTACATTCATAATCTGGAGATATAGATGTAACACCGATAGTCTTATATGTTATTTTATCTGGTGAAGGTGCATCCATAATTAGTTTTTTCATATATGCTTTATATAATTTAAACTTACCTTCAACTGGTTTTAACATATTTAGATTGAAGTTAGCATTCAAATAATCATTATCATAAGGTGCAACTAGAATTGCAATTCCTGTTTTTAAAGCTGTAAATCCCATTTCTTTTGATACTTCTTTGAAGAAATATTTTTTCTCAATATCTCTTGCTATCATTGGTTCAAATACCATTGATGTTTTTCCAGTTCCTGAACTACCAACTATAAGAGTAGATTCAAATCGTTTAACTTCAGGTAATTTTACAGGTTTTCCACTTTTTTTATCAACACATAAAATATTTTCACAAGTATAAGGTCCTACACTATCTGGAGTAGGTGATAAATCTATACCTTTATAATCTATAATAGAATCTCTTAAATCTTTACTATCATTAACCTTCATATAAATGAATTGAAATACACCACATGCAGTAGTAATTGGCAAGTATAAGGCTAAGGCTGTAAATGCCGGTTTAACTAATTCAGAGGAAGTAGTTACAATACCAACATAATTAGGTACAGACATAAATAATATCCATAAAATTTCATTCATCCATTGGCAAATCATAGATATTCCTAATATATATATTGTTGTAACATATGTATATACGAAAGTTAATTTTAAATTGTCTGATTTCGCAAATTTTGATGGACCTGAGAAGAAAAATGCAAACACCGGACAAGCTAGTGCTAAAGTATATTTTATAGGTCCCCAATATGAAACTGATATTCCAGTAAAAAATAGGAATAACAATTCAACAACTCTATCTACTAATATATATAATGTTGCTAATGTTAGAACATATGTTAAAAATGTATTTCTATCTGTTTTTAAAAATTTTAAAAATTTATCTATGTATTTCATTATTTCACCACTTTCAAATTTTTACATATACATATATATTATCCTATAAAATGGGCAAAAAAACAAGAGTTTTGTAGCAAAAAACATAAAATTTTACCAATTCTATTGAATGTTAAAAATATTATTAATATAATATATATTATTGTAATAATTATAGTATTAAGAAAGGAATAATTATGCAAAAAGATAAGAGTTTAAAAAAGGAAAGTTTTATGCAAGCAGTATTTTCGTTAATATTTTCACAAATATTGATAAAAATATTAGGATTAGTATATACACTATATTTAACTAATAAAGAAGGATTTGGAGATGCAGGAAATGCAATATATGGTAGTGCTTATCAAATATATGCAATGCTTTTAACATTATCTTCTATAGGAGTACCAAATGCAATTTCTAAATTAGTAGCAGAAAGAACAGCATTAGGAGATCATAAAGGTGCACATAGAATATTTAAAGTAGCATTTGCAACATTTGCAGTAATAGGATTAATAGGAACTTTAATATTGTTCTTTGGAGCAGATTTTATAGCTACTACTGCATTAGAAATTCCAGAAGCAAAATATACATTACTAGCATTATCGCCAGCAGTATTTTTTGTATCTATAGCTTCTGTTCTAAGAGGATATTTTAATGGAAGAGAAAGTATGAAAGTAACTGCCAGATCACAAAGTTTAGAACAAATATTTAAAACAATATTTACAATATTAATAGTAGAATTGGTATTTGCACTAAGTAGCGGAAACACTGTATGGATGGCAGCAGGAGCTAATATAGCTACTACATTATCTATTTTCTTAAGCTTTATGTATTTATTTACACTATATAAAATGCATAGTAAAGAAATAGGAAAAGAAATACAAACGTCAATTAATTATAAATATCAGAAAGTAAAAACAATTGTAAAAAGGATATTATTAGTTTCAATACCAATGTCATTAAGCTCAATAATGTCATCTTTTAACAAAAATATAGACTCATTTACTGTGGTAAGAAATTTAAAGAAATTTATGCCAGAAGCAGAAGCAAAGGCACAATATGGAATTTTAGGAGTGAAGGTAGATACATTAACTTCACTACCATTAGCAATAAATATAGCATTTGCAACAGCTTTAGTGCCAGCTATTTCAGCAGCTAGGGCAAAAAAAGATGAAAATACAGTTACAAAAAGAGTATCATTCTCGTTATTAGCCAGCATGTTAATTGGTTTGCCTTGCACAGTAGGAATGATAGTATTTGCAGATCCAATATTAAAATTATTATATCCAAATGCTTCGGAAGGAGCAGTAATATTACAGATCTCTGCTTTAACAATAATTTTTACAATATTAGATCAAACAATAAATGGAACACTACAAGGAATAGGAAAAGTAATGGTACCTGCAATTTCTTTAGGATGTGGAATGCTTACAAAATTAGTATTTAATTTAGTACTAGTTCCAAACCCAGTATTTGGTGTAAATGGAGCAGCAATTGGTTCGGTAGCGTGCCATATGGTAGCATTTTCAATAGCATTTACAGTTTTAAGAAAGAATGTTAAGTTAGATTTAACAGTTAGTAAATTTTTAATAAAACCACTTATGGCTACCGCTATAATGGGAGTTTGTTCGTATTTTGTATATTCAAAATTATTATGTGGAATAATTGCTGAAAAATGGGCAACAATACTATCAATATTATTCGCTATTATAATATATGTTTTAGCAATATTAGCTCTAAAGATTTTAAATAAAGAAGATATATATATGATTCCATATGGTAAAAAAATATATAAAATACTTCAAAAGCTTGGTATATACGAGAAAGAAGCAAATGAAGAAGTATAAAAAAATATAGGAATTTGGGTAAAAACTTAGAAATAAAAGGTTTTTTAGAAAAAAATAAAGAAAAAAAGAAGGATTTTATCAAAAATTGGCGAATATACTTAAGTAGTAGGCATTCAAGCACTACATAAACAATCTTATAGGAGGTAAATTAGATATGAACAAAGCTGATTTAATCGCAGCAATAGCTGCAAAAACAGGAGAAACAAAAAAAGGTGCTGAAGCAACAGTAAACGCATTTGTAGATGTTGTAACAGAAGCATTAGTAGAAGGAGATAAAGTTCAATTAGTTGGATTTGGTTCATTCGAAGTTAGAAAAAGAGCAGCTAGAAAAGGAAGAAACCCACAAACTAAAGAAGAAATAAAAATACCTGCTTCAAAAGCTCCAGTTTTCAAAGCTGGTAAAGCTTTAAAAGAGTTAGTAAATAAATAAAATTTAATACTAATAGGGAATTTAAATAAATAATATGAATTCATATAAAGGATATAACTTAGGTTATATCCTTTTATAAATTACTTATATTAGTATATTTTTTAAAAATATATTAAAAAAAATAAAAAAATTAAAAATAAGTATTGACATATATATCAAAAATTGGTATACTAAATCTCGTCGAAAGAAATGAGGTCGCATAGCTCAGCTGGGAGAGCATCTGCCTTACAAGCAGGGGGTCATAGGTTCGAGCCCTATTGCGACCACCATTTATTTACGGCCTGGTAGTTCAGTTGGTTAGAACGCTAGCCTGTCACGCTAGAGGTCGACGGTTCGAGCCCGTTCCAGGTCGCCATTTTTTTATTTAAGCCTCGATAGCTCAGTTGGTAGAGCAAGGGACTGAAAATCCCTGTGTCACTGGTTCGATTCCCGTTCGAGGCACCAATGAAAAACCGTTATATCAAAAGATATAGCGGCTTTAATATTTTCCATAATAAGGTAACTTTACTAATTATGTAAATTGTGCTATAATAAAACTACTTTATGCTTACATTAGCATTAATTTAACTCAGTCTAATGAGTGTAAAGCAAATACAAAGAAAGGTGGTATACAACTATGGAAATGCAACAAATTGGAAAAGGAAAGGTACGGAACATTTATGATGTAGGAGGTGATAGGCTAGTATTAGTTACTTCTGACAGAGTTTCAGCTTTTGATTCGGTATTAGATGCTGAGATTCCTTACAAAGGTGAGATTCTTAACAGGATTTCAGCATTTTGGTTCTTTTATACCAAAGACATAATCCCTAATCATATGATTTCCACAGAAAATAGGGAAATGCCTGAAGAGTTTCAGACGAGCAGCCTGGCAGGACGGTGTATGCTGGTTAAGAAACTGAAGATGCTTCCTATTGAGTGTATTGTTCGTGGATACATCACAGGATCAGGATGGGATAGCTATAAAGAAAAAGGTGCTGTTTGTGGCATCAAGCTTCCCGAAGGATTAAGAGAATCAGAAAAACTGCCGGAGCCGATTTATACTCCAACAACTAAGGCCGAAACAGGTCACGATGAGCACATATCTTTTGAAGATACTGTGAAGATTCTTGGAAGTGAGGAATTGGCGACAAAAGTAAGAGACAAGAGTATCGAAATTTACTCTGTGTGCTCTGAGTATGCAAGAACAAAAGGAATCATCATCGCAGATACTAAGTTTGAATTTGGACTGGACGAGGAAGGTAATTTAGTACTTGCAGATGAGGTACTTACACCGGACAGTAGCAGATTTTGGCCAGCAGCAGAATATGAAGTAGGTAAATCTCAAAAGAGCTACGACAAGCAGTATCTGAGAGATTATCTGAAAAGTACAGGTTGGAACAAGCAGCCCCCGGCGCCGGAACTCCCAAAAGAAGTGATTCAGGTCACATCAAACAAATACATCGAAGCATTCCAAACCTTGACTGGACAGCTTTTCTAAATTAAGTATTTGTTAAAAAGAAAACCCTCTATTCTGAAATTTAGAATAGAGGGCATTTCTTTATATTTTTTCATAAATTGATGCAGTAGAAACATATATTTTATTAAGAGGTGAAGTATATGATTGTTTTTACAAAAATGCAAGGAATAGGAAATGATTTTATAGTTATAGAAAATTTAAAAAATGAGATAATATATAGTTATCAAAAACTTTCAAAATATTTATGCAATAGAAATTTTGGAATAGGAGCAGATGGTGTTTTATATATAGAAAAAAGTGAAATTGCAGATTTTAAAATGAGAATTTTTAATAGTGATGGAACAGAAGCAGAAATGTGCGGAAATGGAATAAGGTGTTTTGCAAAATATTTATATGAAAATAAAATATTAGAAAAAACTGAAATGAATATAGAAACATTAGCAGGAGTAAAAAAAATAAAATTAATTTTAGAAGGAAAAAAAGTGAGTTTAGTACAAGTAAATATGGGAAAGCCATGTTTTGAATATGATAAAATACCAGTTTTTTATAAGGAGAATGAAGAAGGAGTAAAAATAGATAATAAATTGGTATATCCGATATCAATGGGAAATCCACATGCAGTTTGTTTTGTAAATTCAGTAGAAAATATTAACATAGAAAAAGAAGGTTCTTTAATAGAAAAATATAAATATTTTCCAAATAAAACCAATGTAGAATTTGTAGAGATAATTGGTAGAAATAAAATAAAAGTAAGAGTTTGGGAAAGAGGCGTAGGAGAAACATTAGCATGTGGCACTGGCGCATGTGCTGCAGCGGTTATATCAAATATTAAAAAAAATTTAGAGGATAAAATAGAAGTTAAATTAAAAGGTGGAATTTTAAAGATAGAGTACGATAAAAAAAGTGAATTAGTATATTTAAAAGGTGAGGCGGAAAAAGTTTTTGTAGGAAAAATCGACATATAGTAGTTGATTTACATAAAAAATATGTTATAATAATATTGTATAAAGTAACAAAAAGAACATTACTTTTTGAAGGAGGTATCTTTATGAAAGATAGAGATTACAAGAACGCACAGCTAAAACATCAGTTATTTCAGATGCGGAATGCTAAAAAGAAGAACCCGCGGTGGAAATTAAAGCCAGAACAGGTAGAGTACATCAGAAGCATCGGATTTCCTGTAGAAGAATACCTTTACAGAATAAAAACAAAACCGATATATGATGTAAAGAGCCAATCCGGTATACTAAAAACCGTTCACTACAGTTATGTAAAAGAACATAAAAGGTATATATACAGAGCCCTTTCAAAGAAAGAAAAAGCGATACTTGAGGAAAAGGGGGTTGAGATAAAGCCGTGGAAGTATGAAATATATCTGAATAAGTATGTTGGCAGGTAGAAAAATTCTAATTAGGAGGTCAAAAAGTAATAGAAGTCCAAACCAGATTGTAAATGGTTTGGACTTTTGCTTTATTTTATTTTGAGACAGGTTCTCTTTCACCAGAAGCTATCATTTCATCTATAAGTTTTGCAATAACTTCTCTTTCATTATATGGATATTTTACACCATTTCTTTCTAAGTATAGATCATGTCCTAAACCAGGAATTACAATGATGTCACCAGGTTTTGCAATAGAAATAGCATAACGAATACCTTCTGTTCTATCAACTATAATCTTATAAGGTTTTCCTGTCGGAATAATACCAACTTCAATTTCCTTTAATATTTTTAAAGGATCTTCTGTACGTACTTGATCAGACATTAAAACAGTATAGTCTGCAAGTCTTCCAGATATTTCACCCATTACAGGACGCTTAGCAGCATCTCTATCGCCACCAACACCCCAAGCACAGATGATTTTCCCTTTTGCATAAGATTTTACAGCTGTTAAAATACTTTCTAAACTAGAAGGTGTATGTGCATAATCTATCATTATTGTAAGCCCTAATTTATTTGGCACAAGTTCACTTCTACCAAGAACCTTTAAATCTTTAAGAGCAGTTCTTACTTCATCAGCAGTAACTCCAAAATAAGAAGCAACACTTATTGCACCTGCAGCATTATATATACTAAATCTTCCAGGAATACAAG
This sequence comes from uncultured Clostridia bacterium, assembly GCA_963557785.1. Taxonomy (GTDB): domain Bacteria; phylum Bacillota; class Clostridia; order TANB77; family CAG-508; genus Merdicola. The sequence continues at coordinate 41,117 of CAUWBF010000008.1, forward strand.
CTTCAATTCTTTCTTCTTTACCATTCATTAAAATTGAAAAATCAATATAAGAATCGGTAATAACAACATTATCTGGATTAACTTTAAAGTCAGCTGAATTATCTATTGCAAAAGTTTTAATTTGTTTATTTGGTAATAAATCTTTAACTTTTGAAACAGTTTCATCATCATTATTAATAACACCATATTTTGCCATTTTAATTAATTGAAGTTTACAATTAAAATAATCTTCCATACTAGGATGTTCTTTAGCACTGATATGATCTTCAGTTAAATTAGTGAACAATCCAACTTCAAATTCACAACCAGCTACTCTATCAAGTTTAATAGCCTGTGAAGAAACTTCTATAATTGCAACATCAACATTTCTTTCTACCATAGTAGCTAGATGTTTTTGAATTTCAATACTTTCAGGTGTTGTTCTATCAGTATCTTCAATTTTCTCACCATTGATATAAACAGCAATACTACCAATTAATCCTACATTTAAACCATGAGCTTCTAATATAGATTTAATCATAAATGTAGATGTAGTTTTTCCTTTAGTTCCTGTTACACCAATAACTTTTAATTTTTTTGAAGGATTATCATAAAAAGTACAAGAAAGTTCAGCTAAAGTTTTTCTAGTATTTGAAACAGATATAACAGGTAAGTTATATTTATTATAAATTTCTTGTACATCTACATCAGGTTCTACAATAAGAGCTCTAGCACCGTTTTCTATAGCGTTAGGTATATATGAAATACCATCTTTAGTAAAACCGTTTATAGCAACAAAAAGTCCTCCTTCTTTAATTTTTCTTGAGTCTGAATGTATATTAGTTATATCTAAATTTAGATCACCAACTGTATTTTTTACTTCGACTTCTGAAATTAATTTATTAAGTAACATAGACATCCCTCCATTTCGCAAGATTTCTATGTTTCAAATTATATATCTATTTTTTTTATTTGTAAATAAAACGTGAAAAATAAGGAAAAATGAAATAGAAATAAAATTATATAATTGAAAAAAAATTAATAAAGTGATATAAATAGAAAAGTATAAGGAATAATAATTTAGTTCTTATCATAACAATAATCATACGGAGGAAAAGATATGATTAAAATAAATGAAAATTTTTTAGAATTACAAAAAAGCTACTTATTTTCTACTATAGCTAAAAAAGTAGCAAAATACACAGAGGAGAATCCAGAAAAACAAGTAATAAAATTAGGAATAGGAGATGTAACAAGACCAATAATACCTGCCTGTATCGAAGCTATGCACAAAGCAGTAGACGAACTAGGAACAAGTGAAGGCTTTAGAGGATATGGACCAGAACAAGGATATGACTTTTTAAGACAGGCAATAGTAGATAATGAATATAAAAATAGAGGAATAGATATACAAATAGACGAAATTTTTGTATCTGATGGTGCTAAATGTGACTGTGGAAATATAGTTGATATATTTGGTAAAGACAATAAAGTAGCTATAACAGATCCTGTATACCCAGTATACTTAGATACAAATGTAATGGCTGGAAGAAGCGGAAAATTCAACGAAAAAACAGGAATGTATGAGAATATTATATATATGCCAGTTACAGCAGAAAATAATTTCATTCCTGAATTACCAAAAGAAAAAGTAGATTTAATATATCTATGTTTTCCAAATAATCCAACAGGAACAGTTCTTACAAAAGAACAATTAAAAGTATGGGTTGATTATGCAAAAGAAAATGAAGCTATAATATTATTCGATGCAGCATATGAAGCATTTATAACAGAAGAAAATGTACCACATAGTATATATGAAATAGAAGGAGCAAAAGATGTTGCTATAGAATTTAAAAGTTATTCAAAAACTGCTGGATTTACAGGGGTTAGATGTGCATACACTGTAGTACCTAAAAATATACAAGTAAATGAAGTATTGTTAAATGATCTATGGAATCGAAGACAATGCACAAAATTTAATGGTGTGCCATATGTAACACAAAGAGCGGCAGAAGCAATATATACAGAAGAAGGAAAGAAACAAATAAAAGAAAATATAAATTATTATTTAGAAAATGCCAAAATAATAAAGAAAGGATTAGAAGAAGTTGGATTTATAACATATGGAGGAGTAAATTCACCATATATATGGCTTAAAGTTCCAGAAGGTATGACTTCGTGGGAATTTTTCGATAAATTATTAGAAGAAGCTAATGTTGTTGGAACACCCGGAAGTGGATTTGGACCTCATGGAGAAGGATACTTTAGATTAACAGCTTTTGGAACTAAAGAAAATACTAAAAAAGCTATTGAAAGAATAAAAGAAAAATTTGCAAAATAAAAAAGAAATCTGGAATTTTATAATTCCAGATTTTATTTTCTATCTTCATTATCATCTTTTTTTATATTTAAATTTTCACCATAGCGTTTTATCTTTTGAGTCGTAGTTTTTTCAAATTCTTTATCTTTTAAAATAAAACTTTTTATATGTTTATAATTTGGTAATTTCTTATTAATACCAGCTACTATATCACTCATAATTGCCATAATTTCAGCTTTTTGAGGTACACTTACTTTTAAATATTCTTTTATGGCATCAATATTAGGTAAAATTTGAGCATTTACATATGTTTCATCATCATTCTCATAATTTAATCCAGTTACTAAAGATTCAGAAATTAAAGGATTATCATTCAAATAATGTTCAAGTTCTTCAGGATAAACATTTTTTCCGTTTTTAGTAACAATGACAGTTTTACATCTTCCAGTAATATAAAGCCAGCCTTCATCATCTATTCTACCTAAATCTCCAGTATAGAACCAACCATCTTTAATTACTTTATTAGTAGCTTCTTCATCATTATAGTAGCCAAGCATTACATTAGGACCTTTAACTAAAATTTCTCCATCACCATTTTCATCAGGATTATTTATTTTATACTCAACATTAGGAATAGGAAGTCCTACAGCATTAGCGTTAATATAAAAATCATTATTACCAGCAACTAAAGGTGAACATTCAGTAAGTCCGTACCCTTGAAGAGCATTAATTCCTAATTTTTTGTAATGTTTAACTATATTAGGGTTAAGAGGAGCTGCACCAACTATAAAAGCACGAAGTCTACCTCCCAAAGTATTTTTAACTTTTCTTTTAACTATTTGAAACATTGGAGCAGGTATATTATCTAGAATATTAGAACCTTCTTTAACATACTTTGGTAGAGTTTTAGCTATACTAGTTTCTATTTTTTTTAGCATTTTTTCTAATAATAAAGGAACACATAGAAAAATAGAAGGTCTAAATTCTTCAATATTCTTATTTATATATCTAAGTCCTTCACAGTAGCTTATACAAGCACCACTATATATAACTAAAAGATAACCCAATGTACATTCATATGTATGATGTAAAGGTAATACTGATAAGACATGATCACTTCTTTTTACTTTAACTATTCCATATGTAGACATTATGCAAGAACAAATATTTTTATGTGATAAGCAAACACCTTTTGCATTTCCAGTAGTACCAGAAGTAAATAAAAGAATGTGCATTTCATCAGGATCGATTATAATATCATCAAAAGAGGTATCACCATCTTCAATAAGTTTATTTCCAAAATTTATTAAAGAGGAAAATGATTTATAAGAATCTGTATCTTTATCAGAATTAAAATTAATTTTCAATAAATTTTTATTATCAAATTTGCTTATGTTATCAGAAATTAAATTAATAAATTTTTCATCACATAAAACTACTTTACTATCTGCCATATTAACAAAGTTTGAAATGTCATCTATTAATAGTTCTTTATCTATTGGAACTACTGTTCCAATTATTACAGCGGCAAGATAAGAAACAGCCCAACTATAACTATTTTTTCCAATAACTGCTATTCTAGAATTTAAAAAACCTAAATTAATTAATGCTGTACCTAGTGCTACTACATCTTTTTTGAACTTTTTATAACTGACACCATAAATGTTTCCAGCAGAATCCTTTAATTTAAAAGCATTTCTAAACTCATATTTTTTAGCAGATCTATAAAGTAAATCTTTTAAATCAGATACAAATGGAGCTTTATGATATTTTAATTTTAGTTTTTCAGCTTGACTTTTTTTACTCATGATTTAATCTCCTTTCATAAAATAAGCCTGATACTATAATAATAGTATAAAAAAATAAAATAATCAATAAAAAATAAAAGTATATTTTAGACAAAAAAATACAAAATATACAATAAAAAGGTCTAATAAGATATTAAAAAGCAAATAAATGTAAAAAATATTTGTAAAATATTAATAAATTATGAAAAAAAGGATGCAAAATTAGTTTGTTTTATGATAGAATATGAATGATTATAAATAAATTAAGGAGAGTGTTTAAAAAGTGAGTGACGAAATACCATATAAACGAGTATTACTAAAGCTTAGTGGAGAAGTATTAGCAGGTGATCAAAAAACTGGTGTAAATGCGCAAGTAATAGGAGAACTATGTGATGAAATAAAAAATGTTGTTGAACTAGGTGTTCAGGTAGCAATAGTTGTAGGAGGAGGAAACTTCTGGAGGGGAAGATATGGACATCAAATGGAAAGAACTACAGCAGACTATATGGGAATGCTAGCAACAGCAATGAATGGGTTAGCATTACAAGATGCTTTAGAAGCAAGAGGAGTATATACAAGAGTTCAAACAGCTATTGAAATGCGTGAAATTGCCGAACCATATATAAAAAGAAAAGCTATAAAACATTTAGAAAAAGGAAGAGTAGTAATATTTGCTTGTGGAACAGGAAATCCATATTTTACAACAGATACAGCAGCAGCTTTAAGAGCAGCTGAAATAGATGCAGATGTTATTTTATTAGGAAAATCAATAGATGCAGTATATTCAGCAGATCCAGAAAAAGATGATACAGCAATTAGGTATGACGAAATTTCTTATCTAGATATATTAAATAAAGATTTAAAAGTAATGGACTCAACAGCCACATCACTTTGTAGAGACAATAATATACCTTTAATAGTATTTGGAATATCAGATCCAAAGAATATTACAAGAGCTGTAAAAGGCGAAAAATTAGGAACAATAGTAAAATAAAAGGAGAGAAGAAAAATGGATTATACAAATATAAAAGAAAAAATGGAAAAAACAATAAGTGTACTAGAAGAAAATTTATCAGAAGTTAGAGCAGGAAGAGCAAATCCTGCAATATTAAATAAAGTTAGAATAGACTATTATGGAACACCAACACCAATAAATCAAATAGCAGGAATATCAGTTCCAGAAGCAAGATTAATAGTAATCCAACCATGGGATTTAAGTGCTTTAAAAGACATAGAAAAAGCTATATTAGCAGCAGATATAGGATTAAATCCAAACAATGATGGAAAAGTTATAAGATTAAACTTTCCAGAATTAACAGAAGAAAGAAGAAAAGAATTAGTTAAAGATATAAAGAGAACAGCAGAAGAATCTAAAGTAGCAATACGTTCTATAAGAAGAGATGGAATAGATGAATTTAAAGCAAAACAAAAAAATTCAGAAATTACAGAAGATGATTTAAAGAATGCTGAAACAGAAATCCAAAAAATTACAGATTCATATATAGCAGAAATTGATAATATTTTAGCAAAAAAAGAAAAAGAAATAATGTCAGTATAATAAATAGAGTATAAAGAAGGAAAAAACATGGATTTTAAAGAAACTATAAAAGAATATCAAAATATAGTAAATAAAGAATTAGAAAAATATGTAATAACAAAAGATTGCCCAGAAAAAATATTGAACGACTCTATGGCTTATAGTCTAATGGCAGGGGGCAAAAGATTAAGACCAATATTAATATTACAAACATATAAAATTTTTAAAGAAGACTATGAAAAATGTTTTCCGTTTGTAGTTGCAACAGAAATGATACATAATTTTTCACTTATACACGATGATTTACCAGCAATAGATGATGATGATTTTAGACATGGAAAGCCAACAAATCACAAACAATTTAATGAAGCAACAGCTATTCTTGCTGGAGATGGTCTACTAAATTCTGCATATATGATAATAAGCGAAGATTTAGCAAAAACAACAAATATAGAAGAACAAAAATTAAAAATTAGAGCGTTTAATGAATTAACTAAAGCAATAGATAGGGTTATTGCAGGAGAATATGTTGATACAGAATATGAAGGTAAAGAAATTTCAAATGAATATTTAGAGTATATGCATAAAAATAAAACAGGCGAATTTTTAAAAGCTTCTGTAAGAATTGGAGCAATATTAGCAGGAGCTAGTGATGACGATATAGAACATCTAAGCAAATATGCAGAAAAAATAGGCTTAACATTTCAAATTAGGGATGATATATTATCTGAAATTGGCGATAAAAATATACTTGGAAAACCAGTTGGAAACGACAAAGAAAAAGGAAAATGTACATATGTTACAAAATATGGACTAAGCAGGGCACAAGAAATATTAGAGGAAATTACTAACGAAGCAATTCAACTAGCGGATAAATATAATAAAAATGGAGAATTTTTTAGAGAATTTGCAATATATATTAAAAATAGAGAAAAATAAAAAGGATGAATGGAGCAATAATAATGGATAAAAATATAAATATGCCTAAACATATTGCAATCATTATGGATGGAAATAGAAGATGGGCAAGAGAACATAATTTAGATCCAAAACAAGGACATAAAGAAGGAGCAAAAACACTAGAAAAAATAGTAAGATATGCAAATAAAATAGGTTTAGAATATATTACAGTATATGCTTTTTCAACAGAAAACTGGAAAAGAGCTGAAGATGAAGTTGGAGCTTTAATGCTTCTTTTACAAAACTATTTAGATGATTATAGTAAAAGAGCAGATACAGAAAATATAAAAGTAAAAATATTAGGAGATATTACAAGACTTTCACAAGGAATGCAAAAAAGTATTATTAAATGTATGGAAAGAACAAAAGATAATACAGGGGTAACTTTTAATATAGCATTAAATTATGGTGGAAGAGATGAAATTATACGAGCTGTAAAAAGTATAGCTAAGCAAGTAAAAGAAAATAACTTAGATATAGATTCAATAGACGAAGAATTAATATCTAGTAATTTATATACAAAAGGTCAACCAGACCCAGATTTACTTATAAGAACAAGTGGAGAGTTACGAACAAGTAATTTTTTACCTTGGCAAATAGTTTATTCAGAATTTATATTCATTAATAAGCATTGGCCAGATTTTACAGAAAAAGACTTGGATGAAGCCATAGAAGAATATCAAAAGAGAAATAGAAAATTTGGAGGAAAATAATTCTTATGAATGTTACACGAATTTTAACTGGAGTAATAGGATTTCCTATAGTAGTTTTAGTTTTAGTTTTAGGAAATGAAATTTTAATAGATGTAGCTTTTGCGATAATAGCAGCAATGAGTTTGCATGAATATTATAAATGTTTTAAAGAAAAAGCTAAGCCTGTAACATGGTTAGGATATGTAGCATGCAGTTTAATAGCATTTATACATATAATTCCAAGTGAATATTTAATGCATATAATTGGAATAGTAATTCCTATATTTATGCTAATATTATTTTTTCAAGTAATATATTCAAATATGAAAACAAATATAACAGATATAGCTATTACTATGCTTGGAATTTGTTATATACCACTATTTTTAATGTTTATACCAATACTTAGAGGTTTAGAAAAAGGAACATTATTAGTTTGGTATATAATATTATCTGCATGGGGGACAGATGTATTTGCATATACAGTAGGAAAATTAATTGGAAAGCATAAATTTAGTCCAATTAGTCCTAATAAAACTATAGAAGGATGTATTGGAGGAGTAATTGGAGCAATAATAATGAATTTAGGATATACATGGATTATAAATACATTTTGTCAAATGAGCCTAAATTACATATATATTATAGGAATAACAATAATACTAAGTTTATTATCTCAATTAGGAGACTTTGCAGCATCATCAATAAAAAGATATGTTGGAGTTAAAGATTTTAGTAACTTAATACCAGGGCATGGAGGTATGCTAGATAGAATAGATAGTATTATATTCATAGCACCATTTGCCTTTTACTTATTAAGGTTGTTAGTATAATCAAGGAGGATTTACTTTTGATTAGTTTTTTATTAAGTGCGATAAAAATAATTTTTTTATTAGGTTTTTTAATATTAATACATGAAGGTGGACACTTTATAGTCGCCAAATTATGCAATATTAAAGTAAATGAATTTGCAATAGGTTTTGGACCAACTATTTGGAAGAAGCAAGGAAAGGAAACAAAATATGCAATAAGATTAATACCTCTAGGTGGTTTTGTAAGTATGGAGGGGGAAGAACAAAGAAAAGATACAGAAAGATCTTTTAGTAATAGTAGTATTCCCAAAAGGATAGCAGTAGTTATAGCAGGGGCAACAGTAAATATAGTATTTGGATTAATTGTATATTTTTCTTTAACAGCAATTACAGAAACACATATTTCAAATATAATAGATACAACATATGGAGAAAACGCAACTAAAGTATTTAAAAGTGAAGATGAAATTTTAAAACTTAATAATAAAAAAATTAGAACTAAAACAGACATAGACAATATTATGCAAGTAGCAAATGGAGAAGAAATAACTGCACTAATTAAAAGAGATGGAAATATAGAAGAAGTTAAAATAACACCTATGGAAGTAAAGACAAAAGTAACAGGAATATATTTATCAGCCAATAACAGTGGAGAAGAAGCAACTAAAATTATAAAGGTAGATGAAGGAAGTAGCGCATACGAGCAAGGACTAAAGGTAAATGATATTATAAAAAAAGTTAATAACGAAGATGTAACAGGAGATCAAAATAAAATTGTAGAACAAATAAATAAAGATAATGATACAATAAAGTTTATAATTGAAAGAGATTCACAAGAAATAGAAATAGGGGTAACTCCAAAAGAAGTACCAAGATATTATTTAGGAATTACACTAAAACAAGCAGAGAAAAATTTTATAAATAATATATATTATGGATTTTTCGAAACCAAAGATTTCTTATTATCAATATTTGATAATTTAAAGATGTTGTTTTCAGGGAAAGTTGGAGTAGACCAAATGGTAGGTCCAGTTGGCATTTCGAGTATAGTTTCAAAAACAAAAGGATTTGAAGAATATATATATATGATAGCTTTAGTGTCTTTATCATTAGGCATAACAAACTTATTACCAATACCAGCTTTAGATGGAGGCAAATTATTACTTCTAATTATAGAAGCAATAAGAAGAAAACCTTTAAAAGAAGAAGTTGAATTAGGAATACAGTTATTAGGGTTTACAGTATTAATAGCTTTTTCAATATTTATAACATACAAAGATATAACAAATATTTTTTAAAATAAAAGGAGTATAAAATATGGAAAAAAAACAACCAAAATTAGTAATTAAATCAGAATATAATTATTTATATGAATTTTTAGACCGTAATGGAGTAACAACTTTTATATTATTAGTATTATTAATTATATCTATAAAAGCTAATTTAATATTAACTTATTTAATAATTGTAGCGGTATATATTGCTTTTATAATATTAAGTACAATATATAATAAATTACAATATAATGCTAATGTATATAAGTTTTATGATGATAAAATAATCTATACAAATAGCTTTATAAATAAAGAAAGCAAAAGAATAAAGTTTGAAGATATAAAAGAAGTAAGAGTAAATCAAATATTTTTACAAATACCATTTAAACTAGGAACAATAGTAATAAGTACAAACTCAGGAAAGTTTTTAGATAATGGAATATTAATTTTTGGTGTAAAAAACATAAATGAAACATATCAGAAAATAGAAGATATAATTGAAGAATGGCAAAAACAACAATCAAAATAGGAGATGTAAAAAGAATTGGAAAATTCAAAAGCTATAAAGGATGTATTTAGTGATTATAAAAATAAAAATTCTATATTAGAGGCTTATATTCAAAATATTAATTTATATAAAAAAACAAATAAATTAGTGTTAGAAATAACCTCTAATTTATTTATATCTTTAAAAGAAATTACAGACTTTGAAAGCTATCTAAAATCAAGATTTAAAATAGAAAATGTACATATAAAAATAACATATTCTAATAATATAGAAAGACCTAGTATTGAAAGCGAATGGAAAGAATTATTAAAGTTTATATCAAAAAAATATCCATTAGTAGAAGTTATTTTGGAAAATAGTAAAATAAATACAGAAGAAAATAATATATTAGTAGAATTACAAGTAAAAGGTAAAGAATTTTTAGAAGCAAGAAAACTAGACAAAGTATTAGAAACGATAATAAATGATACATATGGAAAAGAGTATAAAATAAAATTCTTAGAAAATGTATCTAAAGAGATGATAGATTCATGGGAAAATAAATCTCTTGAGACAGAAAAAATAGCAATAGAAATGGCCAAAAAAGATATTGTACAAGCACAAGAAAAGGAACAACCAATTATAGAAACTCCTAATATAGAGCAAGAAGAGGTAGAGGAAGAGAAATCTCCACTAATATTAGGAAGATCATTAAATATTAAAGATGGTCTTGTAAAAGTAAAAGACTTATCAGTAGATAGTGGAAAAATTGCTCTAGAAGGAGAAATATTAAATACAGATTCAAGAGAACTAAAAAGTGGAAAATTATTAATAATGTTTGACTTATATGATGGAACAAGCACTATTACTTGTAAAGCCTTTGTAGAAACAGAAAAAGCTAAAAAAATATTAGGCAGACTAAAAGATGCAAAAGGAGTCAAAATTGCTGGAACAGCTCAATTTGATCCATTTTCAAAAGAACTTGGAGTAATAGTAAATGTAATAATTGAAACTCAAGGAATAAAGAAAGAAGTAAGACAAGATTTAGCACAAACTAAAAGAGTTGAATTACATATGCACACCCAGATGAGTCAAATGGATGGAATGACATCTGCAAAAGATTTAATAAAAAGAGCGATGAAATGGGGAATGAAATCTATTGCGATAACAGATCATGGTGTAGTACAAGCATTCCCAGAGGCACACAAATTATTAGGGGTAGATAATCCTGATATGAAAGTAATATATGGAGTAGAAGCATATTTAGTACCGGATAGTGTTGGAGCAGTATCATTTTCCAAAAATCAACCGATAGATACAACATACTGTGTTTTAGACTTAGAAACAACTGGTATATCATTTAGAACAGAGAAAATAACAGAAGTAGGAATTATGAAGATAAAAAATGGAGAGGTAATAGATGAATTTTCTTGTTTCGTAAATCCAGAAAAACCAATACCACCAAAGGTTGTTGAAGTTACAAATATAACAGATGAGATGGTAAAAAATGCAGAAACAATAGATAAAGTATTTCCTAAAATATTAGAATTTATAGAAGATTCTGTATTAGTTGCACATAATGCTGATTTCGATATAGGATTTTTAAAATATAATGCTAAAGAATTAGGATATAGCTTAGAAAATACATATATAGATACATTAAGACTAGCAAAAGATTTATTCCCAGATTATAAAAAATATAAATTAGGCATAATAGCAGAAAACTTAGGAATAAAAGTAGAAGTAGCACATAGAGCATTAGATGATGTTGATACAACAGTAAAAGTATTTAATGTTATGATAGACATGTTAAAAGAGAAAGGTGTAAAAACATTAGATGATATAGCTAAGAAGATATCTGGAGAAGCGGATTTTAGAAAGTTACCAAGCTATCATGCAATCATACTTGCACAAAATTATGTAGGATTAAAGAATTTATATAAATTAATTTCTATCTCACACTTAAATTATTTCTATAAAAAACCAAGAATATTAAAATCTATATATAAAAAATATTCAGAAGGATTAATATTAGGAAGTGCATGCGAACAAGGCGAATTATATAGAGCAATAGTAGCAGGAAAGTCTGATGAAGAAATAGAAGAAATAGCAAAGGACTATGATTATTTAGAAATTCAACCACTTGGAAACAATATGTTTATGGTTAGAAACGGAACAGTACAAGATGTAGAAGAATTAAAAAACATAAATAGAAAAATTGTTAAATTAGGAGAAAAATTAGGAAAGTTAGTAGTTGCAACTTGTGATGTTCATTTCTTAGATCCACAAGATGAGATATATAGAAGAATATTAATGGCAGGACAAGGATTTGATGATGCAGATCAGCAAGCACCACTATATTTGAGAACCACAGAAGAAATGCTAAAAGAATTTGATTATTTAGGTGAAGAAAAAGCGTACGAAGTAGTTGTTACAAATACTAATAAAATATCAGATATGTGTGAACAAATAAGTCCAATATCACCTGAAAAATGCCCTCCACATATTCCAGGATGTGAAGAAACAATTAAGACAATAGCATATGATAAAGCTCATGAATTATACGGAGAAAATTTACCAGATATAGTGGAACAAAGGTTAGATAAAGAATTAAACTCAATCATAAAAAATGGATTCTCAGTTATGTACATAATAGCACAAAAACTTGTATGGAAATCAAACGAAGATGGATACATAGTAGGTTCTAGAGGATCAGTTGGATCTTCATTTGTAGCTAATATGACTGGTATTACAGAGGTTAATTCATTACCACCTCACTATCGATGTCCAGAATGTAAATATTCTGATTTTACAGATTATGGAGTAAAGAATGGATTTGATTTGCCAGATAAAAAATGCCCTAATTGTGGACATGATTTAGCAAAAGATGGAATGGATATACCTTTTGAGACATTCTTAGGATTTGATGGAGACAAAGAGCCTGATATAGACTTAAATTTCTCAGGAGAATATCAAGCAAAAGCACACAAATATACAGAAGTAATATTTGGAAAAGGAACTACATTTAAAGCAGGTACAGTAGGTACAGTTGCAGATAAAACAGCATATGGATATGTTAAAAAATATTATGAAGAACGACAAATTCCAGTAAATAACGCTGAAATAGTAAGATTAGCAGCAGGCTGTACAGGGATAAAGAGAACTACTGGTCAGCATCCAGGGGGAATAATAGTTGTTCCAAAAGGAAGAGAAATATATGAATTCACTCCTGTACAACATCCAGCAGATGATCCAAATTCGGATATAATAACAACACACTTTGATTATCACTCTATAGATCAAAACTTATTAAAATTAGATATACTAGGACACGACGATCCTACAATGATAAGAATGCTATATGATTTAACAGGAATAGATCCAACAAAAGTACCATTAGATGATAAGGAAACAATGTCTATATTTAGCTCAACTAAAGCACTAGGAGTAACACCTGAACAAATACATTCAGAAGTAGGAAGTTATGGAGTACCAGAGTTTGGTACAAAATTTGTAAGGGGAATGTTAGTAGACACAAGACCAACAACTTTTGAAGAACTTCTTAGAATTTCTGGACTATCACACGGTACAGATGTATGGCTTGGAAATGCCCAAGCACTTATAGAAGCAGGAACAATAACTCTTCAAGATGCAATATGTACAAGAGATGATATTATGCTATATTTAATAAAAAAAGGTTTACCGCCAAAACCAGCTTTCAAAATAATGGAATGTGTACGTAAAGGAAAGGCAACAAAAGATCCAGAAAAATGGAAGGAATATGAAGCATTAATGAAGGAACATAATGTTCCAGATTGGTATATAAAATCTTGTGAGAAAATTAAGTATATGTTCCCTAAAGCTCATGCTGCAGCGTATGTTACAAATGCATTTAGAATAGCGTGGTTTAAGGTTCATAAGCCAATGGCATATTATACAGCATATTTTACAATAAGAGCAGATGAGTTTGATAGTGAAATTATGTGCCACGGAGAAGAAAAAGTAAAAAATAAAATGAAAGAAATAGATCTTCAGGGAAATGCAGCTTCAACAAAAGATAAAAATATGTATGCAATATTAGAGTTAGTTTTAGAAATGTACGAAAGAGGAATAAACTTTCTGCCAATAGATTTATATAAATCTCATGCAACAAAATTTGTAATGGAAGATGATGGAATAAGACCACCTCTAAATAGTTTACCAGGACTTGGTACAGTTGCTGCAATGGGAATAGATGAAGCTAAAAAAGATGGAAAATTTATGTCTATAGATGATATGAAAATAAGGTCAAAAATAGGAAAATCTGTAATTGAACTTTTAGACAGTGCAGGATGTTTAAAAGGTATGACACAAAGTAACCAAATGAGTTTGTTTGTTTAATAAAAGAGGTAAGAATTATGTATGATTTTAATTTACTTTTGCAAATGCTATTTACGCCTAAAAATATAGCAATATATTTATTAGTAATAAATAGTATGGCATTTTTAGGAATGTGGTGGGACAAAAGAAGAGCCCAAAAAGGTGAATGGAGAATTAGTGAAAAAGGATTATTTATGGTGTTATTATTAGGTGGAGGAATAGGAGGAATCCTTGGAATGTATATATTTAGGCATAAAACTCAAAAGCCAATATTTACAATAGGGTTTCCAACAATATTGATTGCCGAAATAATACTTGCAATATACCTTATAGTAAAATTTTAGATTTTAAAGGAATTATATGTATTATATAATTCCTTTTTTAGTTTTAAGAGTGCACATAAAAAATGGAAATAAATGTAAATAAACATAAAATAATTTGAATAAATGTTTGAATGTGAATAACTCAATAGTAAAAACACAGTCAAAAAGGTTATTCACAGACTTATCCACATTATCCACACACAATAAAATATTACAAAATGTAAACTAATGATTACAAAAATGGTAACATAAAACAGAAAGACTGTAATAAAAATGCAATAAAAGGTATGAAATATTACAAAAAATAAGAATAATATGTAAATAATAGACGAAAAAATAAAAATTTTAGTAAATAAAATTGTAATATAATTGTAAATAAAGATAGATTGAAAGAGGAAAATATTAATGCTAAAATCTTATTATAGAAAATAAAAGGGGGAAAAATGATGGAGACAAGAATTGAAGGGGAATTATTACCAGTAGTAACTTGTAAATTATCAAAAGGAGAATCAGTTATAACAGAAAATGGCGGAATGAGCTGGATGGATGAAAAAATAGAAATGAATACAAGCACAAATGGAGGAATAATGAAAGGGCTAGGAAGAATGCTAGCAGGAGAGTCATTATTTATGAATATATATACTGCAAAAGAAGATGGAGCAGAAATAGCATTTGCTTCAAGTTTTCCAGGAAAAATATTAGAATTTGATTTAAAAGATGGAGAAACAATTATCGCTCAAAAACAAGCTTTTCTATGCTCAGAAAAAACAGTAGATTTAGCAATGCACTTTAGAAAGAAATTAGGAGCAGGATTCTTTGGCGGAGAAGGATTCATTATGCAAAAATTATCAGGAACAGGAAAGGTTTTTCTAGAGGTAGATGGAGCAGTAATAAAAAAAGAACTAAAAGAAGGCGAAAAATTAAAAGTAGATAATGGATATGTTGTAGCAATGACAGAAAATGTAGATCTAGATATAGAAACAGTGCAAGGAATGAAAAATATAGTATTTGGAGGAGAAGGATTATTCCTAACAACATTAAAAGGACCAGGAACAGTATGGTTACAAAGTATGCCAATTTCAAAATTATCAAGCTTATTATATGTAAAACCACAATAAAATTATAAAAACTATTGATTTTTTTTGCTTTAAGTGATAAAGTATATAAAAATTAATAATGCGTTGAAAAAGAAAAAATATTATAGTTTATATAAGAGAGTTAGAGTTTGGTGTAATCTAACATAAACTAAATATGGGGAGCTTTGGAGCATACAAAAATAAAGAGGATATTGTCGAAACAGTATCAATTAGGGTGGAACCGCGGAAATAAAACTTTCGTCCCTAGCTTATAGCTAAGGATGAAAGTTTTTTTGATTTTAATAATAAGGAGGAATTGATATGTATAAAACATATAACAAGTTAGAAAGCTCTGAGTTAATAAATAAGTTGAACTTAAATGTATTACCACAAAAGATGTTTAAGGTAGAAGCGGGAAGTGAAATAGAAGATTTTTTGCAAAATCATCCAGCACAGTTTTACTCAATACGTGATAATGTAAAAACAAATAATCCTAACAGAACACATAAAGCATCAAAAGATGAAATATTAAATATATACAAAAAATTTGATATTTGTACAGTAGGAATAAGTCAATACAATTATATAGAGAATCAAGTACTAACAGGCAATATAGTAGTAGATTCCAAAGGAAATGTTACAATAGAAGGAACAGATCAAAAATGTGATTCAGCAAGAGATGCTGTAAATAATGCAAAATATCATATAAATACAGATATATTTGATAAAAAATTAAAATATATACATGGCGCTTATGACATTATTGATTATGTTTTAGAGCACAATCTACAAGATATGATTGTAGAGTTTTCTGTATTTGATAAAAATATAGGAATCAATAACGAAAAAGTATTAATTTGGGAATTAAGAACAAATTATTAAAATTTAGGAGGTAATATTATGGTAGAATCAATGGAAAAAATAGTAGCATTATGCAAAAGCAGAGGATATATATATCCAGGTTCAGAAATTTATGGAGGATTAGCAAACACTTGGGACTATGGACCACTTGGAGTAGAATTTAAAAATAATGTAAAAAAAGCTTGGATGAAAAAATTCATTCAAGAGGATAAACACAATGTAGGACTAGATGCAGCAATACTAATGAATCCACAAACTTGGGTAGCTTCAGGACATGTTGGAGGATTTAGTGATCCACTAATAGACTGTAAAGAATGTAAAACAAGACATAGAGCAGATAAATTAATAGAAGAATGGATGCATGAACATAATTGTGAAGAAATAGTTGACGGATGGCCAGATGAAAAAATGGTTAAATATATGGATGATAACAATATTGTGTGTCCAAACTGTGGAAAACACAATTTTACAGCAATAAGAAAATTCAATTTAATGTTTAAAACTTTCCAAGGAGTTACAGAAGATGCAAAATCAGAAATATATTTAAGACCAGAAACAGCTCAAGGTATATTTGTTAATTTTAAAAATGTATTAAGAACAACAAGAAGAAAACTACCAATGGGAATAGGACAAATAGGAAAAGCTTTTAGAAATGAAATTACACCAGGAAACTTTACATTTAGAACTCGTGAATTTGAACAAATGGAATTAGAATTTTTCTGCAAGCCAGGAACAGATTTAGAATGGTTTGAATATTGGAGACAATATTGTAAAAACTTCTTACTAAGTTTAGGAATGAAAGAAGAAAATATTAGATTAAGAGAACACAGTAAAGAAGAACTTGTATTCTATAGCAAGGCGACTACAGATATAGAATTTGCATTTCCATTTGGATGGGGAGAATTATGGGGTATTGCAGATAGAACAGACTATGATTTAAGTAAACATATGCAACACTCAAAAGAAGACTTTACATATTTAGATCCAGAAACAGGAGAAAAATATGTTCCATACTGTATAGAACCATCTTTAGGAGCAGATAGAGTTGCATTAGCATTTTTATGTAATAGCTATGAAGAAGAACAATTAGATGAAGGAGACAGCAGAGTTGTATTACACTTACATCCAGCTCTTGCACCATATAAAGTTGCAGTACTTCCATTATCTAAAAAACTAAGCGAAAAAGCAGAAGAAATATATGCTAATCTATCTAAAAAATTTATGTGTGATTATGATGAAGCAGGTTCAATAGGAAAACGTTATAGAAGAGAAGATGAAATAGGAACACCTTACTGTATAACAGTTGACTTTGATACTTTAGAAGATAATAAAGTAACTATAAGAGACAGAGATACAATGGAACAAGTTAGAGTAAATATAGATGAACTTGAAAATTGGATAAATGAAAAATTAGAATTTTAAAAATAAAAACCAGATGTTTATTAGACATCTGGTTTTCTATTTAGCCTTGAAATATGTATATACCTATTTACAGGAAAATTCAATTTGGTATATAATACTAATAGTAATTATGAGAGAAAAAACAAAAGAATAAGTGGAGGAAATTACAATGGAAGAAAAATATGTATATCTTTTTAAAGAAGGAAATGCAGATATGAGAGAATTATTAGGAGGAAAAGGAGCAAACTTAGCAGAAATGTCAAATTTAGGTATGCCAGTACCTCCAGGATTTATAATAACAACAATGGCATGTAACAAATACTATGAAGATAATCAAACAATATCAGAATTAATAGAAAATCAAATACTAGAGGCTTTAAATCAATTAGAATCTATGACTGGAAAAAAATTAGGTGATAGAGAAAATCCTTTACTTGTATCTATAAGATCTGGAGCTAGAGTTTCTATGCCAGGAATGATGGATTCAATATTAAACTTAGGTATAAATGATGAAACAGTAGAAACATTGGCAGTAAAAAATGAAAGATTTGCATATGATAGTTATAGAAGATTTATACAAATGTATAGTGATGTAGTAAAAGATATACCAATGTCACTTTTCGAAAAGGCAATTGAAACAAAGAAAATACAAAGAAATCTAAATTCAGATACAGATATGGATGCAAATGATTTAAAAGATCTAGTAAAAGTATTTAAAGGAATTTATAGAGAAAATAAAGGTGAAGATTTTCCTCAAAATGTAAAAGAACAATTATTAGAATGTATAAAAGCAGTATTTAAATCTTGGAATAATCCAAGAGCAATAACATATAGAAGACTAAATGATATACCAGGAAATTGGGGAACAGCAGTTAATGTACAAGCAATGGTATTTGGAAATATGGGAGATGATTGTGGTACAGGTGTTGCATTTTCTAGAAATCCTGCAACTGGAGAAAATGAAATATTTGGTGAATTTTTAATGAATGCTCAAGGAGAAGATGTAGTTTCAGGAGTTAGAACACCTATGCCAATATCTACACTAAAAGATATAAATAATACAGCCTATGAAGATTTTTATAAATATGCAAAAAAACTAGAAAAACATTATAAAGATATGCAAGATTTAGAATTTACAATAGAACATGGAAAATTATATATATTGCAAACAAGAAATGGAAAAAGAACAGCAAATGCAGCATTAAAGATAGCTGTAGATATGGTAGATGAAGGTTTAATTGAAGAAAAAGAAGCGGTAATGAGGGTAGAACCAAAACAACTAGATCAATTATTACATCCAAACTTTGATCAAGAAAAAATAAAACAAGCTACAATTATAGCAAAAGGATTAGCAGCTTCACCAGGAGCAGCTACTGGAAAAATAGTTTTCTCTGCTAAAAGAGCGGTAGAACTAAAAGAAAGTGGAGAAACAGAATTAATTTTAGTAAGATTAGAAACATCACCAGAAGATATAGATGGAATGAATGTATGTAATGGAGTATTAACTGTAAGAGGGGGAATGACATCACATGCAGCAGTTGTAGCAAGAGGAATGGGAAGATGTTGTGTTGCAGGCTGCTCAGAATTAACAGTAAATGATGAAGAAAAATACTTAGTAACAAAAGATGGAAAACAATATAATGAAGGAGATTATATATCATTAGATGGAGGAACAGGAAATGTATATGATGGCAAAATAGATACAGTACCTGCTTCTGTAACAGGAAATTTTGCTAAATTAATGGATTGGGCAGATCAATATAGAAGATTAAAAGTAAGAACAAATGCAGATACACCTAAAGATGCAAACCAAGCATATGAATTTGGAGCAGAGGGAATAGGATTGTGTAGAACAGAGCATATGTTCTTTGCACCGGACAGAATATCAGCTATTCGAGAAATGATTGTTTCAAAAACAGTAGAGCAAAGAGAAAAAGCACTAGAAAAATTATTACCAATGCAAAGATCAGACTTTGAAGGGTTATATAGAGCAATGAAAGGATACCCAGTAACGATAAGATTATTAGATCCACCATTACACGAATTTTTACCACAAGACGATGAAGAAATATCGAAATTAGCAGAAGAGATGAAAATAAGCTCTAAAGAATTAAAAGATATTATTTTAGGACTTCATGAATTTAATCCTATGATGGGGCATAGAGGATGTAGGTTAGATGTAACATATCCAGAGATAGGAGTAATGCAAACAAAGGCCATAATTCAAGCAGCAATTAATGTTAATAGAGAAGGAATGAATGTTGTACCGGAGATAATGATTCCACTAGTTGGAGAATATAAAGAAATAAAATATGTAAAAGAAATCATAACAAAAACAGCTGATGAAGTTATAAATAAAGCAGAGGTAAAATTAAATTATCATATAGGAACAATGATAGAGATACCTAGAGCAGCACTAACTGCAGATGAAATAGCTATGGAAGCAGAATTTTTCTCATTTGGTACAAATGATTTAACGCAATTAACATTTGGATTTAGTCGTGATGATGCAGGAAAATTCTTAAATGATTATTATAACAATAAAATTTATGAATTTGATCCATTTGCTAAAGTAGATCAAAAAGGCGTAGGAAAACTTATGAAAATAGCAACAGAATTAGGAAGAAAAACAAGACCAGATATTAAGCTTGGAATATGTGGAGAACATGGTGGAGATCCATCTTCAATAGCATTTTGCCATAATATAGGATTAGATTATGTATCTTGCTCACCATACAGAGTTCCAATAGCAAGGTTAGCAGCAGCACAAGCAGCATTAAAAGAAGTTAAATAAAAATAAAGTAGGATATAAAAATGTTAGATAAAAATTATATAAGAGAACAAATTAATAATTTAATAGTAGAAAAAGGATATGATAGTAGAGTTAAGCCTATGCTAGTAGCTTTTTTTACTGCTATGTCTAATAGATATAATTACACAGAGGAAAAGCTAAAAAAAGATATAGAAACATATAAAGATAGAGTAAGTAAAATTAGTTTCTATAATATAGGAATAGATAATTATATGTATGACTATTCTAAAGAATTAGTTTTTGATAGGGAATTAATTGAAGATTTAAGCCCAAGAAATATTGAAAGATTCATAAAAACTACAATAAAAGCAAATTCAGTAATACTTATAAGTGATTCATATAAAGCCGTAGAAGATTTTATAGAAATGTCTTCTGTTGCAAATATATATGAATATCCAGATGACTTAAATAGTAATATAAGCAGTATGGTAGCAAGTGCATTTGATATAAATATAGAAGAATTACCTCAAGTATATAACAATATGCATCAAAAAATGAGTGGATTAGATAGAAAAAAAGATTTTGAAGAATATGATTATTTCACTAATGCGCGTACTATCCTACATACAATTAATGATAGAATAAAAGACATTCAAAACGGAGAAAATGTAAGAGAAGCATATAAAGCGATTTACGCATTATCACTTTTAAATATGAAAATAAAAGTGTGCGATGATAAATTAGTAGATGAAAGTACAGTTAAAAACTATATACAATTAGTTGAACAATTTGATAAATATAAAAATATATTTGGAATAAATTCTGAAGAATTAGAAGATGTTGCCGTAGACAAAAATAATTGGCATCTTAAAGCTAATGAACTGTTATCGCAATTAGAAGAACAATTTAAAGATGTTACAAAATTGGATACATATACAGAGAATAAGCAAAAAGTAACATATTTTGATAGAAAAGAAATAATGCAAGAGCAAGCAGAACTAAATCTACAAGTAGATAATACTATAACCCCAGAACAAATAGAAGAAAGAGTTTCTAAATTAATAGAACAAAAAGGATATCCAAAAGAATTTGAAACTGTTATTTATGAATTCTTTAAAAGAAGTGCCAAAGATTTTGAATGGGATAGGGAAACAGTAGAAAAAAAGATAGAAAATCTTTCAAGAAATGTAGACAAATTTGAATATATTGTAGAAAAAAAATCAAGTATGGTAGCTTGCTTTGAGTGTAATGCAAAAAGAATAGCTATAAATTATGATATAGCATTTATAAGCAATGAACAGCTTGCAAGTACTGTTATGCACGAACTAAGACATGCAACAGATCAAACAGTAAGAGAAGGAAAAAGAGCATTTGAACAAGGTTTTTTATTTGGTGATAACTTATCTGAAAATCAAAGTAAAGGACTAAATGAATTAGTAACTGAAGCTGCAACAGTAAAAATTACTGGAAAGAATCCATATAAAGATAAATTTGCTACAACATATAATTTAGATGGATATGAAGAATTATCATTTGCAACAACAATGATATCATCAGCATTAGGAATGTCTGAATCAGAATTTATAAAATTAGCAGACAAAGGAGAATTAAAGCTTAAAGAAATATTAGATACAAAATATCCTGGACTAGATTTACCAAGCAAAGTAGATAATATAAAAGATATATTAAGTAATATGTATAGTAAAGAAAATGGGGAACATGATGTAGCAGGTGGAATTATAGGATATATTAAACTATATGATGTACTAAAAGACATTTATAATCAAAGAAATTTTATAGATATGCAAATGCTAGGATATGATAAAACAAGAGCAAGATATGATGAGTATAGACTAAATAGAAATATGGTATTAGCTCAAAGAGATTTAAGAGCGCCAAAGAGAACATTGAAAAAAATTATGCCTGAATATGAAGAAATTAGACAAAAAGCTAAAGTAGATAAAAGTGAAAAAGAGAGTTTTAAAGATTTAGCAAAAGGAATATCTTCTCAAATAGAGAAAAAGGATAATTCAGAATTAGCAGAAAGTGCCAAAAATATTAGAAGATATAAACGTAAATTTATTACCATGTTTGGACAAAAGAAAAAAATGTTACCAGAAGGAAAAGAAGAAAAAGTAGTAAAAGTAAATGAAACGTTTGAAGACAAAAGAAAAAATTTTTTACAAGAAACAAAAGAGGAAGTAAATATATCAGAAATAAAACCTACAAATAATGATACAAGAGAAGGAAAAACAGTAGTTCAAGAAGAAGTAACACAGGTAGAGGATTCAAGACAATAAAATAAAAGATGCCGCTTATTTAGAAGCGGCATTTTTTGCATATTTTTTTAATTTTTCATAAGCTAAGTAATTAATCGTTCCTGCAGGGAAATTACCATTTTTATCTTTTTTACCAGCTGGAACGCCAGTTAAAACTTCGATACCTTCATCTATAGTAGAAACAGAATAAATATGGAATAAGCCTTTTTTTACTGATTCAACTATATACTCTGGAAGGTGTAAGTTTTTAACATTTTGCGTAGGAATCATAACTCCATGAGATCCATCTAAACCTCTTTCAGCACATACTTGATAAAATCCTTCTATTTTTTCATTAACTCCTCCAATAGCTTGAATTTCACCTTTTTGATTAACAGATCCTGTTACTGCAATAGATTGGTTAATTGGAATTTCTGATAAGCTAGAAAGTATAGCATATAATTCTGTACTTGAGGCACTATCACCATCTACACCATTATATAATTGCTCAAAACATAAACTTGCAGTTAAGCAAAGAGGGAAGTCTTGTGCAAATTTTTCTCCTAAATAACCACTTAGAATTAATACACCTTTTGAATGAGAAGAACCAGAAAGTTCAACTTCTCTTTCTATATTTATAATTCCTTCTTTACCCATAAAAGTATTAGCAGTTATTTTAGAAGGTTTTCCAAAAGAATAATCACCAATAGTCATAATAGTTAAACCATTTATTTGTCCAACTACTGAGTCAGAAGTATTTATAAGTAAAGTATTATCTTTAATCATTTCTAAATATCTTGAATCATATTTTTTTACTCTTTCAATACGTTCTTGAAGAGCTTTTTCAATATATTCACTAGTTATAATTTTAGATTTTCCCATTTTTGCCCATGTTGCAGCTTCACCTATAATTTGAGATAAATCATTAAATTTAGTAGATAATTTATCTTTATCATCAGTAAGAGCTGTAGCATAATCGATAAGTCTTGCAACACCAGATCTATCTAGATGAGGAAGTTCTTCTTTTGCACAAAAACCGTGAGCAAATCTAGCTAATTTTTGCATATTTTCTAAGTTTCTAGGTGCATCGTCTTCAAATTCTACTTTTATTTTAAATAGTTTTCTAAAATCATTATCTAAAGATAATAAAGTATGATAGATATTACTATTACCAATTAAAATAACTTTTAAATCTAAAGGAATAGGCTCAGGTTTTAAAGATACCATAACCATAGAAGAACGTTGATCTGCAGCATTTTCTATATTTAAAGCTTTAACCTTTAAAGCCTTCTTTAATGTTTCATAACAAAGACTATTTGAAACTAAGTCATCTGCTTGGAATATTATATATCCACCATTAGCATAATGAAGAAGACCTGGTTTTAACATAGTATAATCTGTTTTTAAAGAACCATAATAATTTTCATATTCTAATCTTCCAAATATATTATGATAAGAATAATTAGAATCCATAATTACAGGTGCGCCTTCAAGAGAACTATTATCTACAAACAAATTAACTCTATAATTTAGCCAAGGAGCAGGAGCATCTGGCTTTGGAACGTTAGATTTTTGTTCAGTAGGTTCATCTGCCATAAAGACAGAAATATTTTTTAAAATATCTGTCTTAACATCATTTAAAAATTTATTGATTTTTTTATTTCTTTTGAATTGTGCTTTTATATTATTAATATGAACATTAATTGTAAGTAAAGCAATATTAGATTGCCATTCTTCAATTTTTTTATCAGCACTTTTTTCAATATTTTTAATTTCACTAATTACTTGTATTATTTGTTCTTGAACAATAGTTGATTTATCTTCAAATTCCTTTTTAATGTTATCATCTAACTTATCAAACTCTTCTTCCTCAATAGTCTTTCCATTTATAACAGGCATCATATAAATACCATTTTGAGCACTTTTAACAAAGAAGCCATATTTTAGAGCTTCTTTATTCAATTTTTCCATAAGAGAACTTTTCTTGTCTTCAAATTCTTGTTTTATTAAATTTTTTTCTTTTTCAAAATCTTCGTTATTAAATGTATTTTTAATATCCTTTTTGATGTCTTTTATGAAATTGTCCATTGCAGACTCAAATTCTTTACCTTGACCTGCAGGTAGAGAAACAGCGATTGGTTCATTAGGTTTATCAAAGTTATATATATAACACCAATCACAAGGAGTTTTTTTCTTTTTAGAGATTGTATCCAAATAATTTTTTGTATACATAGTTTTTCCAACACCACTAGGACCTTCTAGATAGATATTATATCCTTTAACACTAACATTAATTCCGAATTCAAGAGCTTTTATGCCTCTATCTTGACCAATACCATCAACAATAGATTCAAGCTCTTCAGTAGTATCAAAGTTGAAAATATTTGGATTACAAACAACCCTTAAATCTTTGTAACTTAGTTCATTTTTTTTCATTAGTAAAACCTTCTTTCTATAAGAATATTTAATTTATTTTCTTAGTCATAATGATTGCATTATCTATATTATTATAATATTTCTTCCTAATACCTAAAGTAGAAAAACCAAATTTTTCATACAAGTGTATAGCACTATGATTATTTTCATTTACCTCTAAAGTAAGAGTTTTAAAATTAGTCTTTTTTGCTAAATTTATTAATTCTTCTAAAAGTTTAGAGCCAATTCCTTGATTTCTAATATCTTTTCTAGTAACTATATTAGTAATATGTACGTCATCATAAGCTTTCCAAATTCCAGCAAAACCAACTATTTCATCATCTGATTTTGCAACTATATACATAGAATTAGGATTTTCAAGTTCAGACTTAAAAACATTATAAGTCCAAAAATCATCAAATTTATCGAATAATGTATCTGATATAAGATTTAAATCAGAAATTGTCATATTATATAATTCTAAATTCATAAAAATTTTCCTTCTTCAAAATACTAATTATTTTTATCTAACATCATTTCAGCTTGAGATTTTTTTAAATATAATGGAGATAAAGAAGAGGAAGATATATTATTTATATATTTAATATATGCAGCTTTACCTATAGATACAGCATTTTGATTGTTTAAATCTTCCGATGCTAATATAGAATTTTTGAATTTATCTAATATTTTATCTTTATAAATAAGAGCTCCATCACCAACAAAATTAATAGTATTATTACCAAATTGTGATAATTCTAGCAAACAAGAATCTATACTAGTAGCACATAAATCTGTTAATAGAGAGTATCCATTTGTTGCTTTATCTTTTTTAAATAAAGCATAATATACATTATTATGCTTTGCATCTATTATAGAACAAACATATTCAGAATCTAAGTTATAGCTAAGTCCTTCTAAAGAAGAAATACCAATTGAAGGTTTACTATAAACATCAACAAAAGCCTTAACTGTAGAAACTCCAATACGTATACCTGTAAAAGAACCTGGACCAATAGAACATGAATATAAGTCTATGTCTTTTAGACTTAAAGAAGTTTTCTTAAAAGCTTCATCAATCATTGGCATAAGGTTTTGTGAATGTGTTAAACCATCATTGCTTGAATATTCATATAATATGTTTAAATCATCTAAAATAGCTACACTGCATATGTTGCTAGATGTATCTATAGCTAAAATTTTCAAAATTTACACTTCCTAACTAAAATTATATTTCATAATAAGAGTTTCCATGAAACTCAATATTTATATGTCTAACATTATCATCTTCGTAATCTCTATTGAAGGTAATTTTTGTATAATTTGGAGGCAAAATACTTTCTAAAAGCTCGCCCCATTCTATAATGCAAACTCCATTTTCAAAATAATCTTCTCCACCTATAGCTGAAAATTCATCAATATCTTCTAATCTATAAACATCAAAATGATAAATATTAAATTTTTCTGTATTATATTCATTTACAATAGTAAAAGTAGGACTAGAAATTTCATCTTGTAAATTAAAATACTCTAAAAAACCTTCTGTGAACTTTGTTTTTCCAGAACCTAAATCACCTGATAAAACAATGATATCACTAGGCTTTACTTGAGAAGCAATTTTTTTTGCTAAATTCATAGTTTCATTTTCTGAATTAGATATAAATTTAATAATAATCCCACCTTCAAAATAGTATAAAATTCTTTCATTATTTTATATTATTAGTAGAAATTTGTAAATAGAAGAGATTGGAAAATATAATAAAACCGCAATAAAATAAATATTAAAACTTTATTTAATCTTCATTTTGAATAAACTTTCAAAATAATGGCAAAATAATAGAAAATTCAGATGAAGGGAGTTTAAAATGAAAGATTATCTAGGAATAAAAAAAGTAAACGCACTAGAAGTATTCGATTCTAGAGGAAATCCTACGGTTCAAGTAGAAGTAGTAACAGAAGGAGGATTTACAGGAAAAGCAATAGTGCCTTCAGGAGCATCTACTGGTAGTTTTGAAGCAGTTGAACTAAGAGACAAAGAAAATGAACGTCTAAATGGAAAAGGTGTCGAAACAGCAGTAGAAAACGTAAATAGAAAAATAGCTAAAAGATTAATAGATATGAACGCATATGACCAAATAGCAATAGATAAAATGCTTGTAAATCTAGATGGAACACAAAATAAATCAAGATTAGGAGCAAACGCAATACTAGGAGTTTCTATAGCTGTATGCAAAGCTGCTGCAGAATCATTAGGAATGAGTTTATACAATTATATTGGAGGAATAAATGCAACAGAACTTCCAATACCAATGATGAATATATTAAATGGAGGAAAACATTCAGATAATAATATCAACATACAAGAATTTATGATTATGCCAATAGGAGCAAAATCATTTAAAGAAGCTATGGAAATGGGAGTAGAAGTATATCAAAAATTGAAACAAATATTAAAAAATAAAGAACTTTCTGTTGCAGTAGGAGATGAAGGAGGGTTTGCTCCGAATTTAGAAAATGAAGAAGAAGCGATAAAAAATATATTAGAAGCAATTTCAGCATCAGGATATGTGCCAGGAAAAGAAATTGGTATAGCATTAGACGTAGCAAGTACAGAAATGTATGATGCAGCAAAGAAAAATGGAGAAAATGGATATTATTTTTGGAAAACAGATAAATTAAAAACAACAGACGAAATGATTGATTATCTAGCAGATTTAGTAGATAAATATCCAATCATTTCAATAGAAGACGGTTTAGCAGAAGAAGATTGGGAAGGCTGGAAAAAATTAACTGATAGATTAGGAGAAAAAATACAACTAGTAGGAGATGATCTTTTTGTAACTAATGTAGATAGATTAAGCAAAGGAATAGAAAAAGAAGTTGCAAATAGTATTTTAATAAAGCCAAATCAAATAGGAACATTAACAGAAACTTTAGATGCAATAAGGATAGCAAAAGATGCAGGATATACTACTGTAATATCTCATAGATCAGGAGAGACAGAAGATACAACTATTGCAGATATTGCTGTAGCAATAAATGCAGGACAGATAAAAACAGGAGCACCATGTAGGACAGATAGAGTTGCAAAATATAATAGATTGTTAAATATTGAAGATGAATTAAATGGTACTTCGTTATATGCAGTTTTTTAAAAAGGTTATTAAATAATAACCTTTTTTTGGGTTATTATAGAAAAATAAGGAAATATGTGTTATAGTTTATAGAGCCAATAAACTATTAAAGTTATTAAGGGGAATAAAAATGGAAAAGATATTAGACAAAATTAATTCAACAGAAGATTTAAAAAAACTAAATTACAAAGAAAAGAAACAGCTAGCTGGAGAATTAAGAGAAAAAATATTAAATATAGTATCAAAAAACGGAGGACACTTAGCATCTAATTTAGGAGTAGTAGAATTAACACTAGCATTGCACAGCGTTTTTAATGCACCAGAGGATAAAATTGTATGGGATGTAGGACATCAAACTTATGTACATAAAATTTTAACTGGTAGAAAAGATAAAATGGACACTTTAAGACAATTAGATGGAATAGCAGGATTTCCAAAAACAAGTGAATCTGAATATGATTGTTTTGATACAGGACATAGTAGTACATCAATCTCAGTTGCAATGGGAATGGCAAGAACCAGAGATATAAAAAAAGAAAAAAATAGCGTAATAGCAGTTATCGGTGATGGTGCACTAACTGGTGGAATGGCTTTAGAGGCACTAAATGATGCAGGATGTTCAAATACAAATATTATAGTTATATTAAACGACAACGAAATGAGTATATCTAAAAATGTTGGTGGAATATCACAGTTTTTAAATAGAGTAAGAACAAGAAAATTTTATACAAAGTCTAACAACTATGTAAAAAAAGCAGTAGCTAAAATTCCAAAGGTTGGAGATTTCATTATAAGACAAGTAAGAAGACTTAAATATAGCCTAAAACAACTTATGATTCCCAATATGATGTTTGAAGATATGGGATTTAGATATATGGGGCCTATTGATGGTCATGACATAGAAAAACTTGAAAGTAATTTAAAAACAGCAAAAAGGCTAGAGGGACCAATACTTATACATATTGTAACTAAAAAGGGAAAAGGATATACACCAGCTGAAGAAAATCCAGATAAATTTCATAGTACAGGAAGTTTTAATATAGAAACAGGAGAAGCTTTAAAACCTAAAAAGACAGATTATTCTAAAGTATTTGGTGAAAAATTAGTAGAACTAGCAAAAGAAAACGAAAAAATAGTAGCAATAACTGCTGCAATGAAAGATGGGACCGGACTTACTAAGTTTAGTAAAGAATTCCCAGATAGATTTTTTGATATTGGAATAGCAGAACAACATGCTATAGGAATGGCAGCAGGAATGGCAAGAGCAGGAATGATACCAGTTGTACCAATATATTCATCATTTTATCAAAGAGGATATGATCAAGTTATACATGATGTATGTATACAAAAATTACCGGTAGTATTGTGTGCCGACAGAGCAGGAATAGTAGGAAACGATGGGGAAACACATCAAGGAATATACGATTTGTCTTTCTTCAACATTGTTCCAAATCTAAATATAATGGCACCAAAAGATTTTAAAGAATTAGAAGATATGTTAGAATTTGCAACAAAATTAAATGAACCAATAGTAATTAGATATCCACGTGGTGGAGAAGGAGCATATAAATTTGAAAAACATGATCCAATAGTTAAAGGAAAAGCAGAAGTATTAAAAGAAGGAAAAGATATAACAATTATAGCTATAGGCAAAATGGTGGATAGAGCAATGGAAGTTAGCAAAATTTTAGAAGAAAATAATATAGAAGCGGAAGTAATAAATGCAAGATTCCTAAAACCAATAGATGAAGAAACCATTATAAAATCTATAACTAAAACAAGAAATGTAATAACAATAGAAGACAATATTATAGAAGGTGGATTAGGTACAGTTGTTTCAGAACTTATCATAAAAGATAATTTAACAGATATAAAAATGAAAAAATTTGGATATCCAGATGAATTTATAAAACATGCTACTCCAAGTGAAATAGAGAAAAAATATGGTTTAGATGCAGAAACAATAGCTAAATACTGTATGTAAAGGAATATATATGAATAAAATAGAATTGTTAGAAAAAAGTAGTGATACAGAAAAAATATTATTAGCTAAGGTTTTAGATAAAATAGAATTGGCGAAAACAAAAAATAAAATAGTAAGTACCAATTTTTTAGATGAGCATGAACAAAAAGTAGCATTAGATTTACTAAAAAAGGCAAAGAGCAAAAATTATGTGCTTTTTGGTGGAATAGATAATGCTGAAAGAAAAATTATTATAATATATCCTGAAAAATTATCTAGCATATTTGATGAAGACATACCAAACAAAGAAGAGTACATAAATTTGATAAGAATACAATTGCCAAAACAATTATCTGGAAAATATACACACAGAGATTACTTGGGTGGAATAATGAAAACTGGAATTGCAAGGGAAAAAATAGGAGACATCATAGTATATGATGAAGGAGCAGATATTTTAGTAATTCCAGAAATAACAAAATATTTGCAATATAACTTACCAGAATTAACCAGATTTAGTAAAGCAAAAATAGAAATAGAAAATTTAGCAAATATAAAGCAAAAAGAAGAAAAATTTGAAGAATTAGAAATAATTGTACCATCTATGAGATTAGATAGTATTATTTCAGAACTTATAAGAGTATCAAGAAATAAAGGTACAGAAATAATAAGACAAGAAAGAGTATTTGTAAACTTTATTGAAGAAGTAAGAATATCAAAAGAAGTAAAAGAAGAAGATATAATTACAATAAGAGGAAAAGGGAGATATAAAATAGTAGGAATACTTAGAAAAACTAAAAATGATCGCATAGTGGTAAAAGTGCAAAAATATGTATAAAATGAAAATAATTAGCAAAGAATACTTGAAAAGTATTCTTTTTTGTTATAGAATTGTTATGGTCAGGAGACTGGCTAATTTACGTGCGTGCTTACGCAAAAGAATGGAGGAATTTTAATGTCAGTTAAAATTGGTTTTAATGGATTTGGAAGAATAGGAAATTTAGCATTCCAAGCAGCTTTAGCAAAAGGAGATGAAGTAGAAGTAGTAGCTATAAACGATCCGTTTATAACAGCAGACTATATGGCTTACATGGTAAAATATGATACAGTTCACGGAAAATTTAATGGAACTGTAGAAGCTAAAGATAATACATTAATAGTTAATGGAAAAGAAATAAAAGTATATAATGAAATGGATCCTAAAAACATTCCTTGGGGAAAAGACGGAGTAGATTACGTTTTAGAATGTTCAGGAGTATTTACAACAATGGAAAAAGCTCAAGCTCATTTAGATGCAGGAGCTAAAAAAGTTGTTATAAGTGCACCTTCAAAAGATGCCCCAATGTTTGTTATGGGAGTTAATAATGATAAATATGATCCAAGTATGAACATAGTATCAAATGCATCTTGTACAACAAACTGTTTAGCACCACTTGCTAAAATAATAAATGATAATTTTGGAATAAAAGATGGTTTAATGACAACAGTTCACGCTACAACTGCTACACAAAAAACAGTTGATGGAGCTTCTAAAAAAGATTGGAGAGGTGGACGTGCAGCAGCAGCTAATATAATACCATCTTCAACAGGAGCTGCAAAAGCAGTTGGAAAAGTTATACCAGAATTAAATGGAAAATTAACAGGTATGGCATTCAGAGTACCTACAGTTGATGTTTCAGTTGTTGATTTAACATGTAACTTAGAAAAACCAGCAACAATGGAAGAAATATGTGCAGCTGTTAAGAAAGCATCTGAAGGAGAATTAAAAGGAATAGTTGAATATGTAGACGATCCAGTTGTTTCTTCAGACTTTATAAATGATGCTCATACATCAATATTCGATAGTACAGCAGGAATACAATTAACAGATACATTTGTTAAATTAGTTGCTTGGTACGACAACGAATGGGGATATTCAAATAAATTAATAGACTTAGCTTGTTATATGGCAAGTAAAGACTAATATTTATAAAGAAAGATGAGAAAGGGGTTGCTAAAATATCTGCAACCTCTACAATTATTAAAAGAGATAAATGTATTTAGGGGGAATTTGAATATGAACAAAAAGACTGTTAAAGACATAGATTTAAAAGATAAA
Source organism: uncultured Clostridia bacterium (assembly GCA_963557785.1). Lineage (GTDB taxonomy): Bacteria > Bacillota > Clostridia > TANB77 > CAG-508 > Merdicola. The sequence continues at coordinate 73,608 of CAUWBF010000008.1, forward strand.
AAAGTTATTGTAAGATGCGATTTTAACGTACCACAAGATGAAAATGGAAAAATAACAGATAACAGAAGAATTGTATCTGCTTTACCTACAATAAAATATTTATTAGAACAAAACTGCAAAATAATTTTATGCTCTCACTTAGGAAGACCAAAGGGAGAAGTTAAACCAGAATTTTCTTTAGCTCCAGTAGCTACAGAATTATCTAGATTATTAGGACAAGAAGTAAAACTTGCAAAAGATGTTGTTGGAGAAGATGCAACAAAATTAGCATCTGAATTACAACCAAAAGAAATAATGTTATTAGAAAACGTAAGATTTGAACAAGGTGAAGAAAAAAATGATCCAGAACTTGCAAAGAAATTTGCTTCTATGGCAGAAGTATTTGTTAATGATGCTTTTGGAACAGCCCACAGAGCTCATAGCTCAACAGCAGGAATAGCAGATTATTTACCAGCAGTTAGTGGATTCTTAATAGAAAAAGAATTAAATTTCTTAGGAGAAACAGTTAACAATCCACAAAGACCTTTTGTTGCAATACTTGGAGGAAGAAAAGTTTCTGACAAAATAGGAGTAATAGAAAGCTTATTAGAAAAAGTTGATACTTTAATGATAGGTGGAGCTATGGCATATACTTTCTTTAAAGCACTAGGATATAATGTTGGAAATTCAATATGCGAACTAGACAAATTAGATTTAGCATTATCTTTAATGGAAAAAGCTAAGGCTAAAGGTGTAAAATTCATGATACCAGTAGATACAAAAGTTGGTAAAGAATTTAGCAAAGATACAGAAAGCAAAATAGTAAAATACACAGACATTCCAGATGGTTGGGAAGGATTCGATATTGGAACAGAAACAATAGAAATGTATACAAAAGAATTAGAAAGTGCTAAAACAGTTTTATGGAATGGACCAGTTGGATTATTCGAATTTGATCAATTCGCTGTTGGAACAAATGCAATTGCAGAAAAATTAGCTAACTTAGATGCAACAACAGTTATTGGTGGAGGAGATTCAGCAGCAGCAGTAGAAAAAGCAGGATTAGCTGATAAAATAACTCATATTTCTACAGGCGGTGGAGCTTCTTTAGAATTCTTAGAAGGAAAAACATTACCAGGAATAGCATGTTTATTAGATAAATAAAATTTAAAATAATAGGAGGTTTTTCTATGAGAAAAAAAGTAATTGCAGGAAACTGGAAAATGAATATGTTGCCAAATGAAGCAATACAATGTATAGAAGAATTATCTACATTAGTTAAAGATACAGATAATGAAGTAGTTTTATGTGTTCCATATACAGATTTATTCTATGCTTTATTAACAGCGCAAAATACAAATATAAAAATAGGAGCACAAAATATGCACTTTGAAGAAAAGGGTGCATATACAGGAGAAGTTTCAGGAGAAATGTTGAAAGCAATAGGAGTAGAATATGTTATTATAGGACACTCTGAAAGAAGACAATATTTTGCTGAAACAGATGAAACTGTAAATAAAAAATTAAAAGCAGCACATAAATATGAACTAAAACCAATAGTATGTGTTGGAGAAACTTTAGAACAAAAAGAAGCAGGAAAAACTACAGAAGTTATAACAACACAAACTAAATTAGCTTTAGAAGGACTAAGCAAAGAACAAGTAGAAAATACAATAATAGCTTATGAACCTATTTGGGCAATAGGAACAGGAAAAACAGCTACTTCAGAAGATGCTAACAATAGCATAAAAGAAATTAGAAGCCAAATAGCAAAAGACTATGGACAAGAGACTGCTGATAGAGTTATAATACAATATGGCGGTAGCGTAAAATCATCAAATGCGAAAGAACTATTTACTACATCAGATATCGATGGAGGACTAGTTGGCGGAGCAAGTTTAAAAGCTGATGAATTTGCGAAGATTGTCAATTATAATAAATAGAATTATAAATTCTAAAAAAGGAAGGTAATAGTTAATGAAGAATAAACTCACAATGCTAATGATATTAGATGGATTTGGAGAAAATTCTAATAAAGACGGAAATGCAGTAGAATTAGCAAATACACCTAATATAGATAAACTAATGAAAACATGTCCAGTAACAGATGTTTATACAAGTGGATTAAATGTTGGATTACCAGATGGACAAATGGGAAATTCAGAAGTTGGACATACAAATATAGGAGCAGGAAGAATTGTATATCAAGAACTTACAAGAATAACTAAATCAATAGAAGATGGAGATTTCTTCAGTATTCCAGAATTAGTAGAAGCAATAGAGAATTGTAAAAAGAATAATTCTAAATTACACGTAATGGGATTATTATCTGATGGTGGAGTTCATAGCCATATGCGTCATTTATATGCAATACTAGAATTAGCTAAAAGAAAAGATTTTGAAGATGTTTATGTACATTGTTTTATGGATGGAAGAGATACACCACCAGCATCAGGAGAAAACTATATTCTTAAATTAGAAGAAAAAATGAAAGAAAAAGGTGTTGGAAAAATAGCAAGTATCTCAGGAAGATTCTATAGTATGGATAGAGATAAAAGATGGAACAGAGTACAAAAAACATACGATGCTTTAGTAAATGGCGTTGGAGAAAAAGCAAGTACAGCAATATCAGCAATAGAAAGTTCATATCAAAAAGAAATTTTTGATGAATTTATCGAACCAACAGTAATATGTAATGGAGATAGTCCTATTGCCACAATAGAGAATAACGATTCAGTAATATTCTTCAACTTTAGACCAGACAGAGCTAGAGAAATTACTAGAACATTAGTAGATAAAGAATTTAATGAATTCGAAACAAAGAAAATGAATTTATATTTTGTATGTTTTACAAGATATGATGATACAATGCCAAATGTAGAAGTAGCATTTAAACCAACAACATTAGAAAATACATTTGGAGAATATGTAAGCAAAAATGGATTAAATCAATTAAGAATAGCAGAAACAGAGAAATATGCACATGTTACTTTCTTCTTTAATGGAGGAGAAGAAAAACAATATGAAGGTGAAGATAGAATTTTAGTTCCATCACCTAAAGTAGAAACTTATGATTTAAAACCAGAAATGAGTGCAATAGAAGTTACAGATAAAGTAGTAGATGCAATAAATTCTAAAAAATATGATACAATAATTCTTAACTATGCAAATCCAGATATGGTAGGTCATACTGGAAATCTTGAAGCAGCGATAAAGGCTATAGAAACAATAGATGCATGTGTTCAAAGAGTAGTAGAAGCAGTGGAAGCTCAAGAAGGAGTACTATTAATTACTGCTGATCATGGTAATGCTGAGCAAATGATAGATTACAAAACAGGAGAACCACATACTGCTCATACAACAAATCCTGTACCACTAATATTAGTTGGAATGTCAAATACAAAATTAAAATCAGGAAAATTAGCAGATTTAGCACCAACAATGTTAGATATAATGGGGCTTGAAAAACCAGCAGAAATGACAGGAGAAAGTCTATTAATAAAGGAATAGTGTAATTGTAGGGGGAGTAAATTATGATGTATACTACACCTAGAATGAAGAAGTTATATAATGAAATTCAACAAAAACTATTCTATATGATACCTGAAAAATGGGATAAAATATTTTTGTATGCATCAGTATCAGAAGGTATAAATAAATTAGAAACAGGAGAGATGTATTTTTATTATTTTCCAAAAGGAATATTAAAAAAGGATCCAGTAAATGTTTATGAGGTACCTAATAAATTTAATATAGATGATACAAAATACTTTAAACTAGCAGATGAACTATATGGAATTATAAAAAGGCTTAGAAAAGAATATATAAATATGAATGATAAGGCTTGGAGTAATATTATAATTTCAATAGAAAATTTTAAATTTAAAGTAGAATATGGATTTGAAGATTTCAAGAATTCACAATATAACAGTTATGATAGGCATATAATTTTTAGATATATGTATTTAAATACAAGTATAAACACATATAACAAAAAAGAAAGAACAATGATAGAAAATTATATGCGAGGTATGCATTTAAGAAATGAAAAAAAAGAAATATATATAGAACCTATATACAAGATAGAACAAAAAAACATTATAGACTATCAAAAAGAGGATGAAGAAGTATTAGTTAAGAATGATGAAAAAGCTAATAGTACCGTAAAATATAACTATGAAATTAGAAACGATTATGAAAAAAATTATTTAAAGAAAAATAATAATGCTGATAATTATTATAGTTATATGAAAAAAGTTACGGATAATGTTGAGCAAGAATCTAAATTAGAAAATAAAATAAAATTACAGGTACAACAAGCATTTGAAGAAACAAATAATGAACATAAAAATCAAATCTTAAATTTTGATAAATGGAATTAAATAAGTTATTAATATTAAAAATAATATAAATATTACTTTGAAAGGAGCAATAAAAATGATTTATTCAAAAGAAGTAGAAAATATGTGCAAAGTTGCAAAAGGAGTTGATCATGGACCAGCACCAATACCAGAAGAAGGAAAATGGGTTAAAGCTAAAGATATAAAAGATATATCTGGTTTTACACATGGTATTGGATGGTGTGCACCACAACAAGGAGCTTGTAAATTAACATTAAATGTTAAAGAAGGAATTATTCAAGAAGCATTAGTAGAAACAATAGGATGCTCTGGAATGACTCACTCAGCAGCAATGGCAGGAGAAATATTAATAGGAAAAACAATATTAGAAGCATTAAATACAGACTTAGTTTGTGATGCTATAAATACTGCTATGAGAGAAATATTCTTACAAATAGTATATGGTAGAAGCCAATCAGCTTTCTCTGAAGGAGGTCTTGCTGTAGGAGCTGGACTTGAAGATTTAGGAAAAGGACATAGAAGTCAAGTAGGAACTATATATTCAAGTTTATTAAAAGGACCAAGATATCTAGAATTAGCTGAAGGTTACATAGTAGAAATTGGATTAGATAAAGATGATCAAATAATAGGATACAAATATGTAAACTTAGGAAAAATGATGGATAATATAAAAGCTGGAATCGAACCAATGGAAGCAATCGAAAAAGCTTCTGGAAAATATGGAAGATTTGATGAAGCAGTTAAGAAAATAGATCCAAGAAAACAATAATAAAGTACCATTTGGAGGCTAAAATGATAAATGATTTAGTAAATAGAGCTCATCGAAATTCAGTTAATCATGGATTTTGGGAAGAAAATAAAAATTTCGGAGAAGTCATTGCACTAATGCATACAGAATTATCAGAAGCTTATGAAGAATATAGAAATCATAAAAGTTTAAATGAAACTTATTATGAAGAAGATGGAAAACCTTGTGGTATTCCTTCGGAGTTAGCTGATGTAATAATTCGAATATTTGATTTTGCAGGAGGAGCAAATATCGACTTAGAAAAAATCATTTTAGAGAAAATGGAATATAATGAAAAAAGACCATATAAACATGGAAAGGTAAATTAAAATAGGAGGGAAAATCATGGCAGTAACATTTGAAAGTTATGAAAGAAGAATAGATCAAATAAAACCAGTAATGGAAAAATACGGAATAAAAGATTTTGAAGATGCATTAAAAATATGTACAGATAAAGGATTCAATCCATATGAAATAGTAAAAGGAATTCAACCAATTTGTTTTGAAAACGCAGCTTGGGCATATACATTAGGTGCAGCAATAGCTGTAAAACAAGGTTGCACAAAAGCTTCAGATGCAGCTAAAGCAATAGGAGAAGGATTACAATCTTTCTGTATACCAGGATCAGTTGCAGATGATAGAAAAGTTGGATTAGGACATGGAAACTTAGCTTCTATGCTATTATCAGAAGAAACAAAATGCTTTGCATTCTTAGCAGGACATGAATCTTTTGCAGCAGCAGAAGGAGCTATAGGAATTGCAAAATCAGCTAACAAAGTAAGAAAAGAACCATTAAGAGTAATCTTAAATGGATTAGGAAAAGATGCAGCACAAGTAATTTCAAGAATTAATGGATTTACATATGTAAAAACAGATTTCGATTTCTTTACTGGAAAAGTAAAAGTAGTTGAAGAAATAGCATATTCAGATGGAGAAAGAAGTAAAGTTAGATGCTATGGAGCTAACGATGTTAGAGAAGGTGTAGCTATAATGTGGATGGAAGATGTTGATGTTTCTATTACAGGTAACTCAACAAACCCAACAAGATTCCAACACCCAGTTGCAGGAACATACAAAAAAGAAAGATTAGAAGCAGGTAAAAAATACTTCTCAGTAGCTTCTGGTGGTGGAACAGGAAGAACATTACACCCAGATAATATGGCTGCTGGACCAGCTTCTTATGGTATGACAGATACTATGGGAAGAATGCACTCAGATGCACAATTTGCAGGATCTTCATCAGTTCCAGCTCACGTTGAAATGATGGGATTAATTGGAATGGGTAATAACCCAATGGTTGGAGCTACAGTTGCTGTTTCAGTTGCTGTAGAAGAAGCTATGAAATAATTTAAATACTTATAGTATAAAAATAAAAAAAGGATACAATTTCAAAATTGTATCCTTTTTGTTTTTGTTTCAGAAAATATATTACTTTATCTTTTTATTGTTTATAATATAAAATTATGGTATTATGAAAAAAAGTAGGTGTTTGAAATTATATGAGAATAATATTAAGAAAGGAATAGTTGAAATTTGAATATTTTATTAAGCTTAAATTATAAATTTTTTAATACTAAACCTGAAGAACTATTAAAATATATAAATAACATAGATAATGATAAAATAATAAAAGGATTTGAAGTAAATGCAGAAACTAGTAAAGAAAGAGAATATTTGTATGATTTAGCAAAAGAATGCAATAAATATAATTATATGTTGAATATACATTTACCATGTTTAAATAGTATTGAAGAATATAAAGAATATTTAGATTATTTAAATGAAATTACTAAGGTATATAAAAACGAAATGAATATGGTATTTCATCCAATATATAATAAAGAAAAGAAACAAAGCATAGAGGTAACTTCAAATTATATAAATGACTTATTAAAATATATAGAAGTAAATAATTATAATTTAAGATTAAGTATTGAAAATCTTAATGATATAGGAGAAATAAAAAGATTAAAAAAAGAAGATATTAAAGAAATACTTATAAAATATGATAAGCTTAATTTTACATATGACATAGGACATGAATATATAGATGGAAGAGGAACAATAAAAAAACAAATAGATTCATATTTAATAAGTAAAATGAATAATATACATATTCATACTTTTAATAAAACAGAAGATCATTATCCAATAGAAGACATTAGTAAAGATAAAATAGTAATAGAAATGCTTAATAACATAAGTCAAAAAGGATATAAAGGACAAGTTGTACTTGAATATGCATTAGATTATATAGAAGGAGAAAATTTAAATAAAAAGTTAGAAAAATATATAAAAGAAGCAAAAAATATATCATATTATATAAATTAATTATAAAAATATAGAAATTATCTAATACTAAATTAATATAATATAAAAAAGGGAAAAGAAAGGAGAATAATATTGAATATTCAAGAAATTAAGAAAGATTTTCCTATTTTTAAAGATAGTAATTTAGTATATTTAGACAATGGAGCTACAACACAAAAGCCAATACAAGTAATAAATGCAGTTAATGAATTTTATAAAAACTCAAATGCAAATCCTCATAGAGGTATATATACTTTAAGCACAAATGCCACAAACTTATATGAAAATTCAAGGAAAAAAATTGCAAACTTTATTAATGCTGAGAATAGCAATCAAATAATTTTTACAAAGAATGCTACAGAGGGGTTAAATCTTGTTGCATATGCTTATGGAATGCAAAATGTGAATTCAGGTGATGAAATAGTATTATCTATAATGGAACATCATTCAAATTTAGTACCTTGGCAAAAAGTAGCAAGAGATAAAAAAGCAATATTAAAATATATGTATATAAATAGAAATTTTGAAATTCCTATAGAAGAGATAGAAAGAAAAATAACAAATAGGACAAAAATTGTAGGAATAACTCATGTATCAAATGTATTAGGAACAATAAATCCTGTTAAAAAGATAATTGATATAGCACACAGAAATGGAGCAATAGTTGTTCTTGATTGTGCTCAAAGTATTCCTCATATGAGAATAGATGTACAAGATTTAGATGCAGACTTTGTTGCTTTCTCAGGTCATAAAATGCTATCTCCACTAGGAATAGGTGTTTTATACGGAAAAAGAGGATTACTTCAAAGGATGAGACCATTTTTAATGGGTGGGGATATGATTGAGTATGTGTATGAGCAAGAAACTGTATTTGCATCTCTTCCAAATAAATTTGAAGCTGGAACTCAAAATGTATCAGGAGTAATAGGATTGGGTGCAGCAATAGATTATATCAATAGCATAGGATATAATAATATACAAAAAATGGAGGAAGAAGTAGTAGAATATGCAAAACAAGAATTATCAAAATTAGATTTTGTAGAAACGTATTGGACAGATAATAAGGAACATCATTCTGGGGTACTGTCTTTTAATGTAAAAGGAGTAAGACAGCAAGATGTTGCAAAAATACTAAATTCTTTTGGAGTTTGTATAAGAATAGGAAGTCATTGTGCACAGCCTCTTACAAGATATATGCAAATAAATAGAACTTGTAGAGCAAGTTTTTACTTCTATAATACAAAAGAAGATGTAGATAAACTTATAACAGCTCTAAAAAAAGTAAAAGAAATGTTAATATAAGAAAAAACACCATAAAATGAAAAATTAAATCATTTTATGGTGTTTTTTGTATTTTAAGGTATGTGTCTAAAATGTGAAATTAATCTAATTTATTGAAAAAATTTTTTTAATATGATATATAAAAAAGTGATTTTAGAATAAGGAGATAAAATATGAAATTATTAATAATATCAGATATACATGGCTCAGGATATTATGCAAAAAGAATTAAAGAAATTTATGATATGGAAAAACCAGATAAATTAGTTTTACTAGGAGATTTATATTATCATGGACCACGTAATAATTTAACTTACGAATATGCACCTATGGAAGTAGCAGAAGTTTTAAATTCTTTAAAAGATAATATTATAGCTGTAAGAGGAAACTGCGATGCAGAAGTTGACGAAATGATATCAGAATTTAGAATACAGGAAGAAGTAGAAATGGTTATAAATAATAAAAAAATATTGTTTACACATGGACATGTGCATAATATTGATAGTATTCCTGATAAAACAATAAATATTATGTTTTATGGGCACTTTCATACAGGATTTATAAAAGAAGAAAATGGAATTATATTTGCCAATCCTGGTTCTATATCTTTGCCAAAGAATAATACAGAACATTCATATTTAATAATGGATGAAAAAGAACTAATATTAAAAGATGTAAATGGTAATATTATAGAAAAATTGATCTTTTAAGTAGAAAGGAAAAATCATGTTAAAACTAAAAAATATAAAAAAAGATTATATATCAGGAGATACAAAGGTTGAAGCTTTAAAAGGAATAAATATAGAATTTAGAAAAAGTGAATTTGTATCTATTCTAGGACAAAGTGGATGTGGAAAAACTACTCTATTAAATATTATTGGTGGATTAGATAGATATACTTCAGGAGATTTAATAATAAATGGAAAATCTACAAAGAAATTTAAGGACAAGGATTGGGATGCCTATAGAAATTATTCAATAGGATTTGTATTTCAGAACTATAATTTAATACCACATCAAACAATTTTATCAAATGTAGAATTAGCATTAACTTTATCAGGTGTATCAAAAGAAGAAAGAAGAAAAAGAGCGATAAAAGCTTTAGAAGAAGTTGGCTTAAAAGAGCAGATTCATAAGAAGCCAAATCAATTATCAGGAGGACAAATGCAAAGAGTTGCAATAGCAAGAGCATTAGTGAACAATCCTGACATAATTTTAGCAGATGAACCAACAGGAGCATTAGATACAAAAACTAGTGTACAAATAATGGAAATTTTAAAAGAAATTTCTAAAGATAAGTTAATTATAATGGTAACACACAATCCAGAACTTGCTGAAAAATATTCCACAAGGGTTATAAGAATATTGGATGGATTAATAACAGATGACACAAATCCATATGAACAAGGTAAAGAAAAAGAAGAAAAAGCTAAAACTGGCAAAACTTCAATGAATTTTTTTACAGCATTATCATTAAGTTTAAACAATCTAATGACAAAAAAAGGGAGAACATTACTAACAGCTTTTGCAGGTAGTATAGGAATTATAGGAATAGCATTAATAATGTCATTATCTAATGGTGTACAGGAATATATCAAAAAAGTTGAAGAAGATACATTGTCTTCTTATCCAATAAGCATAGAAGAACAAACAATAGATATGACAAGCATGATGGAAGCTATGATGGGAGAAGTATCAGATAATTCTGAAAATCAAGAAGCAGATAAAATATATTCAAGTGATATAATGAATGACATGATTACAACATTATCAAATAAAACACAAAACAATAATCTAAAAGCATTAAAAGAATATATAGATAGTAACAATAATGATATAGCTAATAATGCAAACGCTGTACAATATACATATGATTTAGATATTAATTTGTATAAGCCAGAAACAGAAAATGGAATTGTTAAAGTAAATCCAAGTACTGTTATGAATGCTTTAGGAATGGGAGATTTAATAGAAGCACAAAATAGCTCTTCAATGAGCAGTTTCATGTCTAGTAGTCAAATGTCTATGGGTGAAACTGACGTATGGATGGAGATGATAGATAATCAAGAACTATTAGAATCACAATATGATGTTTTAGCAGGAAATTGGCCCCAAAATTATAATGAAGTTGTGTTAATTGTAGATTCGGATAATAAAGTTAGCGATTATACATTATATTCTTTAGGATTAAAGAATCAAAAAGAATTAGAAGAAAGATGGAAAGCAGTTCAAGAAGGAAAGCAATTAGAAGAAACAAAGCAAACATCATATACATATGACGAAATATTAAATTTATCATATAAATTAGTGCTAAATTCAGATTATTATAAACAAGAGAATGGATTATGGATAGATAAAAGCAAAGATGAAGAATATATGAAAGATGTAATAAAAAATGCTGAAGAAATAAAAATAGTTGGAATAGTAAGACTAAATGAAGAAAGTGTTGCATCTGATACAACAGGATTAATAGGATATACAAAAGAATTAAAAGAATATGTAATAAATAAAACAAATGAATCAGAAATAGTAAAAGAACAAAAAGCAGATATTGATACAAATGTATTTACAGGATTAAAATTCCCAAATACAGATGAAAGTAGAACATTTAATTATTCACAATTAAGTAATGAACAAAAATTAGCAATGAGTAAATTAAGCAATGAAGAACTAGCGAAAATGATGGAAACTTATACAGAAAATACAAATGCAAATTATGACAGTAATTTAAAAAAATTAGGAGCGGTAGATTTATCTAATCCTAAAACAATAAACATATATCCTAAAGATTTTGAATCAAAGGAAAAAATTTCTAATGCTATAGAAGAATATAATGCAAAACAAAGAGAAGAAGGAAAAGAAGAAAATGTAATAAACTATACAGATATGGTTGGAATAATGATGAAATCTGTAACAACAATAATAGATGTTATTAGTTATGTATTAATTGCATTTGTTGCTATTTCATTAATAGTTTCTTCTATAATGATAGGTATAATTACATATATATCTGTATTAGAAAGAACAAAAGAAATAGGAATTTTAAGAGCTATAGGAGCATCAAAGAAAGACATATCTAGAGTATTTAATGCAGAAACATTTATAGTAGGTTTAGTTGCAGGACTTTTAGGAATAGGAATAACAATATTATTAATAATACCAACGAACTTTATAATAAAACAAGCAATTGGAATTTCTAATGTTGCTGTATTACCAGTACAAGGCGCAGTAATACTTGTACTAATAAGTATGATACTTACAATGGTTGCAGGTCTAATACCATCTAGTATGGCAAGCAAAAGAGATCCTGTAGAAGCATTAAGAACTGAATAGAATATAAAAAAGAATTGAATTTTATTCAATTCTTTTTTTACAGATACATTACATAAATTATACAATTAAGTAAAAAGCTTGAATAATTAAACTAAAAGTGATATATGTAAGATATATTATTTAAAACTCTAGGAGGAAAAATGAAAAAACTAAAGAAAAATAAGTCAATACATATATTAAAAAATGTAAAAACTAAACTAATTACAGGTTTATCAATATGTACATTATTAACAAATAGTTTTGCATTTGCTGCTAGTAGTACAGAAAAAGAATTAGAAGAACAAAAAAATAGTAAAAATCAAGTTACAAACAAAATAAATCAAACGAAAGAGAATTTAAATGAAATTAATAGTCAGAAAAAAGAAACAGAAAATGAAGTGAAAAATTTATCTACTCAAATAAGTAATTATGAAAGTCAAATAAAAGAATTAGATGCTCAAATTCAAAAATCAAATGAAGAAATAGAGAAAACAAAGAAAGAATTAGATGATCTACAAGCAAAAATTATAAAAAATAAAGAATTATTAGATCAAAGACTTGTAACAATGTATCAAACAGGTCAAACTACATTATTAGATTTCATATTAGGATCTGATAGCTTGTCTGACTTTATTTCAAAATATACGGCAGCAGAACAAATTACAGTCTGCGACCAAAAACTGATAAAAAAAGTAGAGGAAGAAAAAGCACAGCAAGAGGAATTAAAAGAAAAATTAGACAATCAATTAAACAGTTTGCAAACAAGTAAAACGTCTAGAAGCGAAACAGTAACAAAATTAAATGCTGCTAAAGGAGAAAAAGAAGAGGAAGTAGATAAACTGGAATCTCAAGCGGAAAGCTTAGAAAAAGATATAGCTGAATTTGAAAAACAAGCTAAAGCTCTTGATGCAGATATTAAAAAGAATGAGGAAGCTTTAAGAAAGCAATTTGAAGAAGCTAAAGAAAAAAATGAACAAGCTAATGGAGGAAATGCCTCAAGTAGTGTGAATTTTATAAAACCTATAAGTGGATATAGTGTAACTACAGGGTTATATTATTCAGATGGTAGATATCATGGTGCAGTAGACTATTCTGGAAGCGGAATTTATGGAAAACCAGTAAAAGCAGTTGCAGATGGAATTGTAATAGAAGCTAAAGAGTTAGAAACAAGTTATGGAAGATATGTTATGATTAAACACTATAATGGATTATATACATTATATGCACATGGCTCAGCATTAAATGTAAAATATGGACAAGAAGTAAAGCAAGGTCAAACTATAATGTATGTTGGTTCATCAGGAAACTCAACAGGACCACATTTACATTTTGAAGTTAGAACATCATCAAGTTATTCAAGCAGAGTAAATCCTCTAAAATATTTACCTTAATATAATGAAAGGAAAATCTATGAATATTATAATAGTTAGACATGGTCAGACAGATTTTAATTTAGAAAGAAAACTTCAGGGCATTACAGACAACAAGTTAAATGAAACAGGAAAAGAGCAAGCTTTAATTACAAAGGAAAAATTAAAAAATGAAGAGATTGATTTAATTATATGCTCACCATTAATTAGAGCGAAAGAAACAGCAAATATAATAAATGAAGGAAGAAATTTAAAAATAATATACGACGATAGATTAATAGAAAGAGATTTTGGAGAATTCGAAGGAGAATATATCAAAAACTATAATGTAGATGAATTTTGGAGCTATAATACTAATAAAGAATATAAAAAAGCAGAAAATATAAGAGTATTTTTAAAAAGGATATATAATTTTTTAGATGACATAAAAGAAAAATATAAAGAAAAGAACATTTTACTAGTAGCACATGCTGGAGTTAGTGTGGCGGTTAAATGTTATTTTGACGGAATACCCAAAGATGATAAGTTGGTAGAAATAAGATTAAAGAATTGCGAATTTGCAAAATATGAGTTATAATATGTTTTGCAAATGATGGGGTATCGCCAAGCGGTAAGGCATCGGACTCTGACTCCGACATTCCTGTGTTCGAATCACAGTACCCCAGCCAGTAAAATTAGAAACAAAAAGATATTGATTTTTCAATATCTTTTTTATTTTAAAAATAAACGAACAAAAATTTGCAAAAACTATTGACAATATAAAAAATAAAATATACAATATACCAAACAGAAGTTCTAAAAAGGAACTAGATAAAGGAGGATTAACAATGAATTTAATAAAAGAAAAAAATAATAATGTAATAACATATACTGTTAATAAAATAATGAACAATAACTTATACTTAACAATACAAAATGGAGAAGTAATTGTTAATGCTCCATGGTATACAACACAATCAGACATTCAAAATATAATAGAAGAAAAAAGAGAATGGATATTAAACAAAATATCAAATTATAAAAAAGAAGTTAAACATATTAGTAATATAAAACAAATAAAAGTATTAGGAATATATTATAATATAGAAGTAATTTACAAAAATATAAATAGTCCTGTACTAGATTTAGAAAAAGAAACAGTAAAAATAACTATTCCTACTAAGTTAAAGAAAAAAAATAAAGAAATAGTAAAATTAGTTTTAGATAAAATGTATAATATGCTAGCCGAAAGAGAAATAGAAACAGCTATGGAAAAAGCAAGAAAAACATTAGGATTTGCTCCAGAAGATTATGAAATATTAAATACAAAAGGAATATTAGGAGAATGTAAGAATAATAAAATAACAATTAATAAAGATATTGTAAAATACAGAAGAGAAATTATAGATTATATTGTACTACATGAATATTGCCATTTAAAATATAAAACACATTCAAAAAAATTTTATGAATTAATTGAGAAGTATATTCCAAATTATGAAGAACTAGCAAATGAAGTAAATAATTACAAATATTAAAAAAGAAGTACCAAAGTAGCTAAAAATGAAGAAAAAATTAAAGCTATTTTGGTACTTTTAAAAAATAAATTAAAAAAAATAAAAAAAGGTGTTGACAACCTAAATTATAGATGTTAAAATACAGAACAGTTGTTGAAAAATGTCGACAATTTATTATATAAAATATAATAAATATTTTTTAAAAAAGTATTGACATCGAATAAACAGCTGTGCTAAAATAAGAATTGTCCTTTGAAAGAAAAAGGAACAAAAAGTACATTGAAAAGTAAATAATAAATTCTTGAAGAGAAGAAACCA
>CAUWBF010000009.1:0-69370 GCA_963557785.1 uncultured Clostridia bacterium
TGGCGGGTATGTTTACCTGAGAGTTGAACACCTCATCGAATCCCCCAATAAAGTCCACATCGTAGTATGGTGTGCCGACAGATGGGTTCATGGATGTGGTAGGCATGAACGAAGGATTGGCTTCGTCTATTGTTTTAATGCCGTTCAAATCGTCTTTTAACATGCTCCCCTTGCCGGTTAGCAACCAAGCAGGATTTATAAAATCACACTTTGTGTATAATAGTTCTGCGTCAAAAGTGTTTCTTGTGTACCAATTTGAAACAGCCTGTGAAGATATACCTAAAAACCTCGCAAAATCAGCGTTTTTACTCATATTTAGGTGCGATTTTATGGCATCAAGCATTTCTCCTTTTGATGTAAACAAAACATTATGTGTCATTTTCTTCAGCTTTTATTTTGCTTTTCATTGGTACCAAATCCAGGGTTGGAAACATACTCTGTGCTTTCAAAATCAATTCTACTCGTTTAATTTCAGCATCAATGACACTTTCAAGTCTTGTACATTCATCAAAGTCTTCCTGTGACTTGCTTTCTTTGTACCTTTTCTGAACTGTTCTCATTGCTACAACTGCATCGTAAAACTCTCGTGGATTCATACCTTATACTTACTAAAACATTATATACTTCCTATATGGTTTTGTTATTTCTAATATGGGATTTCATATTTAATTGGAAATCTGATATTATTGTTTATGCTCATTGTAATATATTTATTTTTCTGAAAAGTATTCTACAATCTCTGATCCCAGTTGCGTAAATAAATCATCTATTTCATTTGCGATGGAACTCTTTATTTCTAAGGCAAAACTGTGAATGATGGCCATCGAACGGAGTAGATAACCTTCATTGACGCTTAATGCCATAGTCGAAAACGCTTTAAATGTTTCTCCAACGTGTGGGTAATTAGTTCCGTCTATATATCTATCAATTTTTAAAAATCGTTCATCTTGGGAATTTTTTAAAGCTGAGATATAAACCAAATAGTTCAAGCTTGGATTTCCATTTTTTTCCTTGAAGTTGGAAAAAGGATATTTTTTATTTAGTTCACCGAGTTCTTGAACTATATTTCTTAATTTTTGAGTAAGCAACTCATATTCTATTTCCTTGGCAGCTTCGATAGGTGAGAGTTCTTTTGGCTCTTTCATATATTGGGGCAATTAGATGTTTAATGGTTGGGGCTATACCATTTTTCTTTAGGGTCTCCTTTCTTTTAAGAGGTTGTTTATTTTCTCGCAAAAGGATTGGGCCTCTGCTTCAGTTCGGAATACATGGCCGGCTTTTAATCGTATTTCATCAGTTCCGGGGTTATCCCACCATTCATCTGCTATAACACCAAACCCTGTGATATAATCGCAAAAATAAATGGTAAAGTAGGTCTCATGTAATTTCGGACGATAATGGGTAATCTTCTTAGATAAGCGGAGAGTTTTAGGTTCCAGCGTAGTGTAACATAGATCTTCATTGCCAACGTAGGGAATACATTGCCGATAGAATGTCTCATCGTTCATTTTGAAGGGGTAGTAGTCATTTTCTACATAACGCTCAAAATAATTAAGATTCCACTTCTCATCTTTATGGTTGCGAACCAAAACCGGTTCATTGAATGTAAAGTTCATAGTGTATTCGTGTTTTGTGTGGTGTGGGTTCGGTGTATTTACTCTTTCACCGGCTTGAATATTATTGTTATTTTGATTTCCTTCGGTTCTTCTTTCCATGAAGGTATATTCTCTTCTCCTATAGATTCTCTCAACTCATCACTATCTATAGGGAAGAAGTTAGTGTCTATTGGGAACCATTTAGGGATGAATTTACCTCGCATGGGCATGTGCAGATAGATAAAAGAACTGCCATCTTTATTTGTGGCAATGTATGCCGTTGATTGGCCGGATAGTTGTTCGGATTGGGTATTCATGTTAATCATTGTATTTGAAAAATGATTGAAAACTTGGTATTCTTACGGACTTATTCAGATAGTGCTTCTTCAATTATCATTTTTACAATTTCGTAGTTGTTGGTTTGCCAGTCTAAATCAATGTCGTGGATAAGACGAATCGTAGTGGTTCGCTGAAACGTAGGAGTGGATGTATTCTACAAATGAATCTTCATCTATACCATATTCCATTGGAAAATCTTGTATCTCAGATATTTTATCAATCTCTTGAATAAGATACCTACATTCTTTGTGAGCGATAAAATCGTCAACAATACCATCATACAAATTGGTTTGACGGATATAGGCTTGGCTGACTTCGATTTTACAGCCACAAAGCATACATCTGTATTCCTTTTGGGCTTTCGAGGTTACTTCTTTAAGTGTCGTGATCATATCATTTCTATGTATTTATGTTCCCTTTAATCGTTAATTTCACAATCTTCATAAGATACCACATTGTATGGAACTTCTTTGTCGTACAACATAAATGGATTTTCGCAGGAGCAGGCATTTGCTCCAAAACCAATTTCATATTGTAGGTATTCAAGAGCATCTTCATACGTTCCTATTCCATCAGGAACGTTGATTTCTAAAATGAGTTGTATTTTCATTGATTCTTAGGTTGATAGGATTAGAAACAATGGATTTAGATATATTCAAATTCTCCATCGAGCAGGAGAACAGGTTGGCTTACACCCATCACCCATTCACCAAGTTTATTGTCTTCACCCGGTGGGGGAGGGAGAATGTCAAGAATACAACCTTTAATGATGTTATCAAACTCTGGTGAGAAAGCTGTACAGCATAAAACTTTCAGCTTTGTAGGCTTTTTCTGTTGTATACCTGGGCAGCAGGGTGCCTTTTTGTAGAATCTGTTCTGAATGGAGATGGTTCCTATTTGGTATGATTTCCCTTCTATACCGCAGTTCTTGCATCTATATATGTCATACAGCTTTTTTCCGTATTTTCGGGTTACAATATTTTGCTTTTCCCATTCGTGATGACCTGTTTCAATACTTTGTCTTATCATATTGTTTTCTTGTAAACTTCAAAATCATATACCCACACCCAGGGATTTGATTCCCATGTGCCTTTTCCGAATACTTTCTCAGTGAGGAAGGAATAGGCTTCACGAGGAGAGTCGAAAACAGGGAATTGATTGGGTATTTCATAGCTATTGTAGAAACCGAAAGACTTACTGATTTTGTTTGATTCTATTTTCCTAATACCTTCGGCCATACAGTCTTCCTCTGATATGTCTTGTAGTTTTTCTATTCGGATATTGGTAATTTGAAGTTTGGATAGCAAATACTCAAAGTCGGAGAGAATATACTGCTTGTTATTCCAACCCTTTAGCTCGTGAGCTTCAATGGCAGATAAGCCACATCCCTTTGATTCAGACAAGTATAAGAAATCGTGAGGCTTATATCCCAAGTCTTTGTAACTTTGGGCTATAGCTAAAACTTCTCCTATCTCGTAACGTGGGCAGGGAGCTATCACTTCTTCGTCTTCGTCATACAGAGTCGCATCTACTGCTTTGCCTTCCATATTCTTATATACATAGAAACCGCGTACTTCTATTCCTTT
Source organism: uncultured Clostridia bacterium (assembly GCA_963557785.1). Taxonomy (GTDB): domain Bacteria; phylum Bacillota; class Clostridia; order TANB77; family CAG-508; genus Merdicola. The sequence continues at coordinate 3,521 of CAUWBF010000009.1, forward strand.
GTAAAAAGAAGGACAGGTGATAATTCTTCTCTCTTGGGTTTTCCGGCCTTCAAGTACTGCTTTGGTCAGGCCGTATTTATCATTGAACGAAATTCTTTTCATAGTTATCTAGAAATAATTGAGGATGTGATGAAATAAACGGTCAGGAGGAATAATGTTCCAATGATAAGACCGATTACAAGAGTATTCCAGAGCAAATCTTTCATGTTTTATTCCCTTATTTTTTCCTTGATGAGAATTTCTGCATCAAGGGCTTCACAGACGTTTACCAAGGTGTTTAAGGAAGGACTGGTCTTGCAGTTCTCCATATTGCATAGGTTTGAATAGGATATGCCACAAACTTGTGAAAGATTGCGTAGGGTAAATCCCCTACGCTTCCGGATCATGCTAAGGTCTTTGGTTATTTTATAGGCTATTTTATGCGTTTTCTTATTCATAGGTTTTATGTGGAACTACATAATCTGAGTTTTTTGCTTGCGAAACACGGCTATCAAGTCTTGTTTCAATGATTTTTTTGAAAATCAGACATGGCATCGAAATAGATGCAAGGATGGATAGGGTAAATACACTGATATTCCATGTGCTACTTTTTTCAAATCCGAAGCTCATGCTCACGAGGAAGGAAAGCAGCATCCATGAACCAATGAATAATGGATAACTTTTTGTTTGCCATATATTCATCAGCTTGTCGTAGAATTTAGTGATAGCTGCCAGTATTCCGGACCAACCGAATGCGGAAATGCCTACCAAAAGAAGGGCCATAGGTATAGACCGCATGCAAAATGCCAACAAAGAGAATGCAGACAATATGCTTGTTGATAGAATCAGCCCAGGAAGGGCCAATAAAAGCGTATTTATTGTGTTGTGTTTCATATCGTATTTTGTTGATGTTAGTCCGGAGTTTTTTCGAGGAAAAACTTAATCATGCTTGTATCATGTTTCATTTCCACCAATTTTCTGAAGCATCGCTTCGTGAGTTCTACATCACAGGCTGAATCATGTAGGTTCAGGTCGTTGGTTCCGACTCCAAGGAATGCTGCCAGTTCGATAAGACGTGGACGTTTGAAGACTTCTGGATTCTTCTTATCGGGCAGACGGCACAAGTCTATTGTGGCTATCATTGTGCAGTAAGTGGCGCATTCAGAAAGATTGCTGAGAAGATAGCGATGAAGATGGCAGGATAGCGTGTATGAAGCATGTTCGACAAAAGATAAATCGAATGCTACATTGTGACCTACGACCAAATCACAGCCTTTTAGGTCTTGATTGAATATGTATAGGGCGGTTTGAAGAGAAGTGGTTCCTAACTCATTCAAGCGTTGGGGAGTTAGGTTATTTACAAGGATAGCCTTGCTTTCCACCCTGTAAGGATTGGATGGATATTTGAAATAGAAGTTCTTTCTGCTCAGCACTTCCCATGTTCCGACCTCTACAACTTGCCAAGAGAGTTGCAAAAGAGAATTATAGTCAGCTTTGAAACCGGTAGTTTCAGTATCAAAGATCAGAACTACAGCATTGTTACCGGAATACGCTTCTTGCCATCCGGCATAAACAGGCAATTCTACATTTTCCAGTGCGTCAGAGGGGAGTGGTAGACCTTCATCGCGTTTCTCTTCGTAATCTTTGTTTTTTGCTACAATCTCTTTGATTTTTTGCTGACGTTCTTTCATAGCAAGTCTATATTGTTTCTTTTTAGCGGATAAAATAGCTTTTGCTCCTGTTATATCGGGGTGTACTTCGCTTTCAGAATAATATACTGCTTTGGCATTATGGAAACAATTAGTCCATCGTTCCTTGCCTTCTGCGTCTTCATTCAAGACGTACCCGGTTTTGGCCCATTGTAGTTGTGTCAGTTCCATCGTTGATTTTTATTTAAAGGTTTAGGAAAAAGGGTTGTTTTTCTCCCTTTGATTGTTCTTTGGTTTGTATGGTTGTTTTAATATTGCAAAAATACAAATAAAATATCATGTTAGCAAATTTAATAACATGAAAATCAGATATTTATCAAAAAAAAGAAGGCCATTCTTGGCTTTTGCCTGAAACGGTCTTCTTCTTACTATCAATGATGATTTACTAAAAGAATACTTAGTCTAATGGGTTGAACTGGATGTTGTTTTTCTGATTTTCTGAGGGTAATACACGTCAACATCGTACATCTTTAAGATCCGGTAGATATTACTCTTGCCTCTATACCCAGTCTTCGTCATAATGTCTTTGATACTATACCCGGAACTATACATATTGATAACCAACATATAGCGTTTAAGTTTCTCCTCACTCTTGCTTTGTGAATAATCAGCTTCAAGATTGTCTATGCTCTTTTTCTTCTGAAGAAACATTTTACAAACAAGCAGTAGAACATCCTTTGTGTGAGTTTCTGGAAATAGTATATCCTGTGTATCGAGTTTGTCAGCCAATGATACAATTCTGATGTCTTGCGTAAAGCAATACTTCAGAAAAAATATCATATCGTGGTAATTGACAAAGGTGTTCGAAAAGGAATATATGATTGCTGTGTCACCTTCCTGAAGGATGTCGATAAACTCCGTCCATTTTTCTCTCCTGTTGTCAATATCAGATTCGATAAAAACAGGACAATTCATTTTTTTTAAAGAATCAATAATTACTTCTTTTTCCTCATTTCGTTGGGTTATATTCCCGTATGCGATATGTTTCATGATTGTGTTTTTATCTGCTGCAAAATTAACATTTAAAGTTCACTTAAACAAATAGATGTGTAATATTATATTTTGTTGGTTCTATTTATGATAATACTAAAACCAAAAACCCAAAAAAATAGGGGAAAATATCAATTGAATAAGGGATTATGGTTATCTTTGACGCACAGTTTTACATAATCCTAATCTTATATGAAGAAAATTAAATTGTTTTTGAAGATTCGAAAATGCAAAGGGGGCATTGCTTCGTTTGCAATTCTGGTGCTGCCCGGACTCGTGGGTTGTGGCAAATCGGGTGAGTATTCCTTCGATAAGCCGGAGGATGCCATTGAGTGCTATCAATCCTTTCATTCAAAACTCAAAGAACTGAAAAGCTCAAACACGAGTGATTTTGGCAATATGCTGAAAAAGTGGAGAGAGGTAAACGATACGGTAAAGAAATTCCTTGCAAAGGATTCTGTCTTGGTGAAAGACATGGTTGTGGCCGGAAAGTACATAGCCATGAAGGATTCTGTAAAAAATCAAATGATACGGTTGACAGAAACCTGGCGTTACAATTATAATGACGTTATGCAGATTAAAGAGCAGACTTCTCCTTTTATAGACGATGAGACTCTGCTCGCTGCCGTTCGTGAATATGAACCTTTTTTCAGTTCCTTGAATACCGTACAGGTAAAGCCTTCCAACAAGAACAAAGTTCTGAAGCAATATCGGGACTTTCTGCATGAAGCAAAGATTCAGGGTTTTTCCAATAAAGACGATTTGCTGAAATTTATTCGGCATGAAGACTATTGCTTTAGAAGCTTTCTTTTACATCTTCACGAAATGGGTAACGATTCTCTTTCTGATATTACCTATATGACAGAAGATGTTTGCGCTAAGATTTTCTTGGCAGCATCCGTGCGAAAGATTAAAGCCCGTGACGCAATTGCAATTATGTCTATGAGAACAGCAAGAAGATTGTTGCAGAACTCTTTACGCTGTATCGACAATATAAATCATTTGCCGATGCAGAACTCTTTGCAGAGGAATGCTTATCTGTGGATGATTATCCAACCTTATATCAGTATTGATAATCTCACGATAGCTTCCTTGACAGAAGCGGAAAAAAGCAATCTCCGCGAAATATCTTCTCAGTTGTCAAAGTCCAAAAACTTCGCAAAGGCTTTTGATATAGAATTGCAATCGCTTAACTATTTGCTTCCTCAACAGTTCTTGAAATTGTATATTTTATCGTTTTAAATTTTTAGCATTATGTTACACAAAGAAATTAGAAAGTTCATGGCATTAGCTCCGCTTACATGGCCGACATTGATCGAGAAGGGGCAAATGGAAACAGACATTGCAGAAGATTCTGCGGTATTGTTCTTTGACCTCAATGAAGCATTCCCGGTAGGATATGTAATGGATGTGCTGGAGGATAACTGGGATCTGAAACTATTGTATCATGCGACCTTGGTAAAGATTCATCATGTTTGTTATTTTTCCAATCCGCGTGATGGGCATTTGATGTACAAGATCAATTTCCATACGAACAAAAATGAATATGTAGAAACTATTATTGTTACGTTATTTGATAGTATGGAACTTTGGGAAGAAGATTTGGAAACAGACATAAAAGCGCATCAGGAAGAGTTTGAAATTATTGCAGGAGTGGAAAGAAAGGATTTGTTGTCTATTTTTTGTAAGCTAAATTATGATGGATAATATTCTTGAAAATATTGCAATTATTATCAACTCGAACAGCAAACGATATGAAGCCCGGATTCCTAAAAATTTGCGCGAATATTGTGAAATAATCAATGGCCGAATCATTAAGGTGAGCAACCGGGTTCTTCGTATCGAATGTATTTTTGAAAAGAGAAAGAATAAGGTTTGGTATATCTTCGAAAGAGATATAGAAAAAGTAATTTGCAAGATTGCAAGACGCGACAAAGGCTTCTCCAAGAGGGTAGAAGAAGGTTCTCTCTCGGTTTACGATGTAGAGTGTATTATCAGACGTTGTACATTTAAAATTTTAAATTTGAAGATGACCTATTCAGACTCAGCACCGATTTTATGAATTTAATATTACTCATATTACTCATATTACTAAGAATTAGAAAAGCGTGTGCATTGAAGTTTTTTATTCCCTCTTTTAATATTGTATTACTTGTATGGGAAAAATCCATCTTACATAGAATGGTTCAACTTTTAAGTTCTCTCCTGGTAGATGTGAAGTCCCTTTTATGGGTTATATTTAGACCTGTTTCGAGGTTGTATGTGACTTGCATATATTCATGAGAGGTTAGAAAATTATTCATTCCTAATTAATTTCATTGACTATGGTTCTAAGCAATATTTTTTTGTTGATTCTGCTTGCAGCTCTTGTCGTAATCCCAAGGAAGTTATATGGCAAGCCCAAATCTCGTCATTTTTCTGTTCGGATGATGTATTCGGAAAAAGCCCGGCTTTTTGTAGCTTCCCTCTTGGGTGTCTCAATTTGTGTGTTTCACATGATCTATTACTCCATTTATCCATTGGAAAAAGGATTGCTCGTATCTTCTCTGTATGTATTCTTTTGTTTCATGTCAAAGAAAAATATGAAGTTCTTGATGTTTCTTGCTAAATCCGAATATCCAATCCTGCTACTGTCACCTTTGGCGATTGTCTTAGCTTTTATCCCTCATTTTTTCTCTTGTGCTGCAACTCTTGCCTTTATCGTAATCTTTGCCTGTTTCTTTCCATTCAAAACGAAAGAATGGAAACCTAATGAGCATTTGAATGCGCTTAATAAAGGTTTGATAGACGAAGCAATAAGCGAAGTTTTGGATGAAGACGAAGAACAAAAATTTAAAAAAGGGAACAAAAATAAACTCATTCAAGAAACAAACTAATTATGGAAACAATAACACCAACTTCGATAGATTCCACGATAACATGGATTGCTATGGGTAAAGATTTGATTAAATGCTTGAAGTCAAAAGGCAATCATCGTCTTTCGCGCTATGATGCTTTCTTGTGGATAATCGAAAATATTCAGAAAGGACAGCTCGCTTATGAAAAGTCAGGACACATGAACGCAAGGCCGGAATACAGGGTACATTCTTTGGAGCGACTTGCACAGGAATGGAATTGGTCGAAACCAACTGTCAGAGACTTCCTTCACGAACTCGTAAGTCTGTCAGCCATCACACTGCACAAAGAAGGAAACATCCTCATCTTTTCAGTTGGTAAAACTTCATGCGCAAACCTCGTACTATAGTTATGACCCCCTTATTTTCAGCTATGCAGCCAACTCATTCGATCGGTAGCGCAGCCCACCCAAGGCGAAGAGCTTGCTCCCCATCTGGAGTGATGGCAGAGCGGTCGCAAAAGGAGGTTTTCCAAATCTCTAAGCCTAATTAGAGGTTTTTGCAAAACCTCGATTAGGCTACCACTCTAAAGAGTTCCTTCGGGGAGCAAGCTCTGGTAGAAACAAAGGGAATTAGAAAATATAAATGATATGGCAGGAAGAAAACAAGTGATGGATATGAGATCCACAACCTCCGGCATCAGCCAAATGGAAAGCAATGAGCAGCAAAGAAATTGGTCGGACGAACAATGGAAGAACAAGGCCAAAGACAGCTTGGCCAACTATGATCCAACCCGGGCTTCACTCAACTTTGAAGTAACCAAAGGTGGGGTGGTGCAGCCTATTGATAAGTCCAAAAGTATTGCTCAAAAGATGGCAGAAAATTTGGCAGCACGAGGTATTAAGGACCCGAATGCAAACCCAAAAGCCGTAATGAAAAGACGAACTGTTGCGCAGTTCATTTTTGGTGGAAACCGCGAACGAATGCACGAATTGGCCTTTGGAGACCAAAGGGTGGATTTGACCAAAGGCGCAGATAATTCCGGAATTACTCGGCATAAGGATATTGAAGAATGGGCAAAGGATGTTTATGAATTTATGTCAAAAAAGTATGGTGAGGATAACATCATTGGCTTCTATGTACACTTGGATGAAATGAATCCACATATCCATTGTACCTTGGTTCCGGTGGATGCAGAAAAGAATCGAATTTCATGGACTTCAGTTTTCGGACAGAATATGAAAGAGGAATCTTTCAACATGACCAAACTTCATTCTGAACTGGAAAGACAAGTTAACAGAAAGTGGGGACTGGAACGTGGTAGCAACATGGCCGAGACTAAAGCTCGACACAGATCGACTGAAGAATACAAGCGTGACTTGGTAAGAGAGGTCACCAATCTTCAACAGACAAGACAGGAATTGATAAAGCAAATTCACCGTAACGAAATCAAGTTGAAAGGACTTTCAACCATGATTGAAAACCTTCAGAATAGGAAAGAAGACATCCAAAAGCAGATTGATTTGATTGCCAAACAGTTCGGTCAAGAAGGTGTTAACAATGAGGAATTGGGTAATAAAATGGCAGCTTTAAGAGAGGAAATGAAGAGGGTTGATGAAAAATTGGCCGAAAGGCATCAAATGTTGGAGAATACTAAGAAAGTCCTGCTTGAAGCCAATGAAAAATTGGAGGAGATGAAGAGGGAACACACGAATCTTGAAAAAGATATGGTAAAATCCGAAGAGAGTAAAATAGCTGATATTCAGAGAAATATGGTGGGTCAGTTTAACGGTATGATGCTTTCTGCAATGCGCCCTATATTGCCAACTTTAACACCTGAACAACGTGAAATATTGGAGGATAGTGATTTTGCCTTGCTTTTTGAAAAAAGTGCGGAGATTTTAAATTGTGCTGTAATGTTGGCAAGAGGATATATACAATTAGCTACTGATTATGCAGTGTCTTGCGGTGGTGGAGGGGGAGGTCCAACTTCTGGATGGGGACGTGATAAAGATGATGATGATGATAGATGGTGGAGGAAGTGTTTGGCTCACGCTACTGCAATGGTACGCCCTGCAAAAAGGAAGCGCAGTCGTGGTAGATAATATGATATTACTCAGTAATACTTATTATTTCATTCCCTTGTTTTTATTGTATTGAATCAAGAAATGTAATATCAGTAATACCTTATTTACAATATATATAGTATTGCTGATATTACTTATATATTGGCAGTAATTTGATATAAATCGACTTTGGGATAATTGATTTTTCAGGGGGTAAATTATGCGTAATTAAACATAGGGCATAAGTGTATTTAAGATATGGAATAGAAAGAATTTAGAACCGTAAGAATTAAGTAGAGAGAGGGATTTCATATTGCAAACATGATTGTGTTACATTTTCATAGTCTTTGGCAGGAGGAATAATTACACGGTCTGCTTACTGGCATTTAATTCATATTGAAGACTATAATAGATGATGGTATTAGGAATAATGGTTTGTATATTTTTACATATAAGAATCCATTTATTTCTATAACTTATTCAGAATAGTATTATCCTTAAAAATATAGACAGATATTTTTATCCTTTGTGTTAGCTTTCTATTATATTATTTCTTGCTAAATTTGTATGGAAGTTTTACTTGTCTGTATTGAACCAAAAAATTATAATATGACAGGAAGAAAACAAGTAATGGATATGAGATCCACAACCTCTGGCATCAGCCAAATGGAAAGCAATGAGCAGCAGAGAAATTGGTCGGACGAACAATGGAAGAACAAGGCCAAAGACAGCTTGGCCAACTATGATCCAACCCGGGCTTCACTCAACTTTGAAGTAACCAAAGGTGGGGTGGTGCAGCCTATTGATAAGTCCAAAAGTATTGCTCAAAAGATGGCAGAAAATTTGGCAGCACGAGGTATTAAGGACCCGAATGCAAACCCAAAAGCCGTAATGAAAAGACGAACTGTTGCGCAGTTCATTTTTGGTGGAAACCGCGAACGAATGCACGAATTGGCCTTTGGAGACCAAAGGGTGGATTTGACCAAAGGCGCAGATAATTCCGGGATAACACGCTGTAAATACATCGAAGAATGGGCTAAAGATATATATAGTTTCATGGCTAAAAAATATGGTGAAGAAAACATCATGAGCTTCTATGTTCACTTAGATGAAATGAACCCACATATCCATTGTACCTTGGTTCCGGTAGATGCAGAGAAGAATCAAATTTCATGGAGAACTGTTTTCGGACAGAATATGAAAGAGGAATCTTTTAACATGACTAAACTTCATTCTGAACTGGAAAGAGAGGTCAACAGAAAGTGGGGATTGAAACGTGGAAATAACACGGTCGAGACAAAAGCCAAGCATCGGTCATTGTATGAATACAAACTTGATTTAGTCAGAGAAGTTACACATCTTCTGCTGAAGAAGGATAAATTGGATAGAGAAATTCATGAAATGGAAGCAAGGATAAATGATCTTGAAAGCAGATTTGAGAACTTGCTTGACATTGAGAAGTAGAAGAAATTCAAACATAAAATCATGGTAACAGTAGAAGAAATTCAGGAAGCAATAAAGAACCGCAAACCTATATTTTATCCCAATAACAGGATTTCCTACGATGCGTACAAATTTCTTCGCAAAGTAACAAAAGCTGACAGGGATATATTGTTGTCGGAATTTCCACCTTTCGACCCCCAAAAGAGGCATTCGCTATTCATCGTTTTTACTTGCCCTTTGTGCGGAAAAGAGTTTGAAATTAGTTTTTCTAAAGCGAAGTTTATTTCTTTTATTCGAACTGATTTCAATTATCAAGATTTGTGCGAAACAAAATATCCACAACATACCGCCGGATGTGCAGAGTTTGAGAACTATATTAAAATGTACAAGCCCAAAGGAATTTCATTTTCTAAGTTCTATATGTGTCAGGAGTGTTGCGACTCTCTACAAGATGAGGAAGAACAGGTGTTTGAAGAGTTTTATAATGATCCTCTCTTTTGGGTAAATACGCATTCTCCCGAACAGTGTAGCTGGCAGTGGGATAAAATTGTCAACCTGTACGCATATCCGGAAGACTTCAGCAATAGGCCTGAAGGATGGAAATATTGTGGTGTGAAATATAAAGAAAGGTATAGTAATTTCAAGGTGGCTACTATGTATGAATCAAATTATCAAAATTGGAAAAACGTCCAAGATAGAACCATTATTCATAAAAAGGATTCAACTGCCCAGGAGATTATACAACAAATCATTGAGAACAAATCTTTTGAGAAGAAAAGAACACAAGGTTTTAGTAGAACACTTGAATTGGCTAAAAAACTCCTTGATGGCATTATCAATGATGTAGAACTAAAAAGCCTGTTAGATTACGTTGCTATAGAAAGTGCCTATATATTAAAAATTTCACGGAAACAGCTTTTCCCAACAAAGGTATTTAATTTCGGAAAATACAAAGGATATAATATACATGAAGTAATAGATGCTGATAGAGATTATATTACATGGGCTTTGACTAATTTGGATAATTTCATGCTTGATGAAGAAGCCATGAAACACTATCGAGGTGAAGCATGGGAAATGTCAAGCGAAAAAAGTGATAGTCATGAAGCATTGGAAACTGTTGATACACAAAAACATAATTCAAAAGTGGAAGAAGTTGATGATTGTCCTTTTTAAAGGATTCTGATTTTACTTTATTCAGTATCTAACTTTGTGGAAGTTTTTGAACAAATAACAATAAAACGAATACGATGCGGAATTTACAAACACATTCACGACCTCTTCATAGATTTCGTAAATGTGTATGTAACGCTATACATGGACTATAACGATTCAAGTAAAGACATAGACTGCTCAATAGTCTTGCAAGTTACACCTTTCCCGGCCTTGTAATCTTCCCTTGCCTTGGCAATCTTCTCTCTGAACTCTTCACTGATTGTGTAATCTTCCTTGTGAACCGGAACAAGCATATAGGACTTTTTGATACCTCTGTGAATAATAATATCCTCACCAGCATCAACCTTATCCAAAATCAAAGCCTGCTTTTCCCTAAATTCTCTTGTTGTGTAGTTGAATGTTGCCATAAATCTATTGTTTTTAGGTTCGGTGCAAAGATAGTGAACTACCGCTAAATCTTTAGTTTAACGGTAGTTCACCTCATACATTGCATTCTACTTCTATACGATTCAAGAAGTCATCCAATGATTCACCCTTTCCCATTTTAAAAGTCCGTCCGGCCTTGATATCCTCAATTCCTCTCTGGATTGCCATTAATTCCTCTCGGGAAGGAAAGTCCTCTTCCGTAGCCGCATACACAACGATAGGAGCAGCATTCCGGCGAGAAACAAAAATAGTTTCCTTTTCCGCCATTTCGAAGTATTTCTTCTGATTGGCACGAAATTCACGTGTTGTAACTATCTGCATAACAATTTATATATTTGGTTTACAGCGCAAATATGTCCTTGCACTTCTTGAACAGGTTTGGGCTTGACTTTTTCCATTTGGAGATTACCTTATCCGACCTTTTTGAAACTATTATGGTGTATGTCATAAAGCTTCAAAATAAGCGTCAATATCCTCATGGCTTCTAAGTGTGGTACAATTTCCAGCCTTGATTTCTGCCATTGCCTCTTCTATCCTCGCTTGCAGCTCCGGGGTAAGTATGAGGTCTTCCCTGCCTACATTGACAAGTACGTAAATCTCGTTCTTTCTGCGAATAAGAACCGGTTCTCCGTTGCTCGCTCTGGTAAATGAAGCCGCAAGATTATTGCGGTATTCTCTAACTGATAATGCTTTCATAATCACAACTTTTAATTTTGCTGCAAAGATAATTCTTTTTCAGCACAATAGTAAATTTACGTACACATTTGTGTACACGCACGAAAAACTCTTCAAAAACCGCGCACCCCCTCCGAGGGGGCTGTCCGCCATCGCATGGGCAAAACGGTCTATCTTTATGAGGTTCACACCATACCAGCGGCACTTGTATTTAAGCAGGATGCGTCCCCTACGGATTGTGCAAGATGGTGGTTGCGCTGAACGGACAAAGTCAGGTGTCGAAATGATTTCAAAGCTCATCGAGAAGGTCTTCTATGGTTCTACTTGGAAGTTCACCTTCTTCAATCAGCTTCACCTGTTGCAATCCCTTGCAAATGCGCGTGGTCAAACTGTCCTCTTCGGATATGGTATTGTCAGTTTTGTATCGCTTCAAGTCTTCACTACAAGATTTGATGAAATTTTCAAAGCTGCTCATATCAACTTTCTTCAAGTTTTTGTCTGCACGAGCTTCTGCAATAGCCTCCTTTGTTTCCTCGTTCGGCTCTGTGTATCTCTCTTCTCTGTATATTATTTCAACATCATCTCCGTCTTTTACATCTGGGTTTGTTGCTGCTGGAGGTATTTTATCTTCACTTCCGGAGATAATCTCGATTTCATCTTCTTTTATTATATCCCAGTCTCTTAACGCCTGTTCGGGTGATTGACCGCAGCCAATTGCATATTTGATTTCGGTTGTTAAGCCGTACATTGCTGCAATTTGCAAAGCTTCTTCTCTTGTTAATTCACTCATCTCGTTATTTATTTATTGGGGTGCAAAGGTATATAATAAAGGGAATAGAACAATATAGAGAAGATTCTTTTAAAGGATTTACTACTGTAAAGCCAGAGAAAAGAAGCCTTTTTTGAACGACTTCTAATCTCTGACCATTGAAAAGGTTTATGAAAATGAAGTGAGTGTCGTTCTATTTTCTTTAATATAACAGAGGAATTTCAAATGATTTTACAACAATTTCAGCCTTTTTGTCGAGAATGAACCAGTATTCCGAACGGTAGGGGAACCCTTTGGGTGATTTTGTTTCAAAGGTGATTTTTACTTTCCATCCATTGAATGGTTTTTGTACATTCTCATGTTTTTTATTGAGGTCATCAATTTCTCCGTATGCACAGAGAAGTCGAAGCGTATTCATTGCATCCACCTGACGATTTACCTTTTCACTCATCTCAGCATCAAATTCATCCACATCTTGGAAATAGTCAGTTTCTTCGAAAAATTGATTGGTGTATTTCAACAAACGCTTGGAAAGTTCGTCTTTTTCCTTTGGTGTGATGAAATTCAATCCATAAAACATCTCAGGCTTACTGATTTTCGTGATCTTGATAGAATCAGAAGTAAGGCTGTATAAAGCTTTTTCTGCAACTTTTGTAGCGCGTTTGTCCGGACTTTCACTGCAGCTGAAAAAAAGAATCAGACTGCAGCAAAAGACCGAAACAAGAGAAATTACCATGTATTTCATTCCGAACTTAATCATTAGTGAGTTGTGAGTAGAATAATAGTAGTTCTATTGGCTTCAGCAGGAGCGTATGTGCTGATACCACCCAAATTCGCACCTCTCATGTTATCCATAGAAACCCCATATTCTTTCAATTTCTTGGCTATGTAGTTTCCACGTTTGGCTGCAAGCTTTTTATTGTAAGCAGCCTTACCGGTATAACTGTCTGCTGCAGCAGAAATATGTACAATCAAATTCTGTTCTTTGGCGATATTTGCAATTTCTTTCAAGTTAGAAAGTTGGGTCTTATCAACCAGGTTTGCAGTGTTGATTTTGAAATAGAAGTGGATGGGTACTCCTACAGCAATGATGGTCTGATTATTATCGGCTATTGAATCTTGCATGGATTCATTGCTAAGTCTTTCACGAAGCGCATTCAGACCGCTATAGTTATTACTTCCATCAGAAACAATGGTTGTGTTCAACCCATTACCATTGTTGGCTTGGTCTTGATAAGCATAGTGATCCAACAAGTAATTATTTTGGTTGATATATGGTTCTGCATCAATGATTCTTTTCCAACCGCGTTTACCAAGTGTGTAGGAAATGCCAACTGATACATTCAACATATTATCACCAATCTTTCCAGATGTTCCTACACAGTCAAAGTGACGCATGGTTGAAATACCGCTAACTTCACCGATAAGGTGCAGTCTGTCAAAAAGCCTATATCGTAATTCAACGCCGTAATTCAGCGCAAAGGGCTTATTATCTGTTGATGTTCCGTCTGCTTGTAAATAACCGGGAGTAGCAGAACTGTTATTGATAAAGCCAAAACCAATAAAGGGAATTACATCGAATTTGGAGATACCATACTCATTAGGTTGGAGGTTTGAGGTAAGGTTAATCATCAAATCTGCATGGATATGATAATATTTCATCTTATCCAAGTTGGCATTTTTGAATTTGAGACCTTGATAACCTAATCTCGTGCCGACTGCCGGAGTAAACCATTTGCCGAAGCCAATATTTAAAGTGGGCATAATTCTGTCGAACAGATCTCCACAGCCAACCGGTTTACCGACAAAGGCAGAAGCTCCACCTTTTACTTCAAGAAACCAATTACTTGCCCAACCTCCTGTTGAAACTACATCATTCAGATAGGTCGGTTTCAATGGGGCTGTCAGGCGTTTCATTTCTTTGTCATCATCAATATGACATTCTTTGTAACAGGCTTCAGCTCTCATTGCTGTCATTGAGCATAACAGCAAGGATGCTAATAAAAAATTTCTTTTCATTATTATCTTCTTATTTTGTGATGATTTGTTTGTCTTGACATAACTGTTACGCTTTGTTCTTCGTGAACCTTTGATGAAGATTCTGATTTGCATACTGTTCCGGATTCCGGAATTTCTCTGCCCATCGTTTGCGAATCTCGTTTTCTCTGGTCAAGATGTTGAACTCCGCTGCGGTTTGACGTAAATTGTTTTTTTGTTTGACACTCAACCACTCGTGAGAGTTTTGCAGCTTCTCCGAGCGTGAGGCAATCAACTTTTGAAGCGATTCCATATTTCTGAAGTTCTTTATCGGTTATACCTAAATTCAGTAGTTTCTCCTTATATTTAATATCAATCCTTATGTCAGACAACTTACTATAACTTCCATGTCCTAACGTGCTGATCAAGACAACATGACCACCCTTACTTTCTACATAATCTCTCAGGTCTCTAAGTTCAGCACCCGAAGTAATGAAATCATCCAAAAGTATATAATCAGTACCTTGGTTGATATTACCTTCGTAACGCATCCTTTTACAAATCCGAGATATATCTGATGCTCCTGTATGAGAAACATTGGTTATTCCGACTACATTATGTTCGACTTGCATTCCTGCTGCTTCAAACATAGCTGCGTATGCTGCAGGGATCATATTGATACCATCACCTTTCATGCGATGATTGTATATAATGTGAGCATTGGGGTATGTTTGCACAATATGGTGAACCTTTTCATCCTTAACCATGTCATTCACAAGACTAAGTGCTGCTTCAAAATCTCCTTTTTTTGCAGCTTCAAAAGCAGGGTGCTTTCTTGCAGCAGTAGTACTGGTATGATTTATGATGGCAGGAAAATCCTCTGGCCAGGAATTCCCTTGTGGCATAGAGTCTTTTTGATGTAAAATATAGAGAGCTGTATTGTAGTCTACTTGTACAGGGGTATTGCCAAAGTACATATAAGCAATATTATCTTCAGCAAAAGTAAATAAAACTTCTGAATTAGAACCAAATTTACTATCTTCGAAATCGCTGATGCTCAGTTTCCTGAGCATTTTCCTCTATTTTTTCGCTTGTGTTGATATTTTCTTCCTCTTTTTCTTCCTGCTTTGGTTTGTCTATAATTTTATTTTCGTTAGCGATAAACAATGCAGAATCCTTCTTATTTTGTTCCCTTATATCTGAAAAATCAGCATTTACGCCATCTCGTTTCAATCGGTTGTCGATAGATTCCACACGTGTTGAAATATAGTTGGCAGAACGCTTTACATCAAACAGTGTTGTTTTGATGTATGAAGGATCTTGTTTGAGATTGGAGAGCCATGATTTCAGATACCTTGCGCTATCATCTTTCAAATTCTTTTCCATGCCGTATCTCGTAGAGAGTAGGGCAGCTGTCAATTCTGCTACCAATTCTTCACGAGCATAGGAGGGAGAACCGAAATGATCTCCAGAGGCAAAACGGTTTAATCTGTTTTGCGCTCCGGAAGCATGGCTCATTTCATGGAACAGTGTTCCGTAAAAAGCTTCACCATTTTTGAATTGTTCTTTCAACGGAACTACAATCGTATCTTTGTTAGAGTCGTAGTAAGCTCTATCCTGTTGGGTAGGCTTAATGGGACAAACATATAGATCGTTCTTAATCATTGTATCAACGGCAGGAATTTCCATAGTTTCCTTTTCGTTGTTGTGTTGGACCTCTTCGTATTCTTGGTTGAACTTGGCATATAACTCGGGTCGTGCTTCTTTGATATTCGTCTGGTCTATGTTGAAAACATTGTAGACTTGAAGCTTTGGATATACACTATAATTCAATTTTTCGTCATCCGGGAGATTTTTGTAGTCATCATACTTAATCTTATCATGGGTCTCTTTATGGACTACCGTAAAGGAAGTAAACATGACCGGTGTGCTTTTTTCTCCTTTGGTAACTGTAACGAAAGGGAGTTTGTTGCCTTCCTTGTCAACAAGTGGCTTTCTATTATCATCAAAGTTAAGACTGGAAATTCTCTCAAACGTGGCAAAACGGTTGGAGTTCCAACCTTTGTTTTCCTGTTGAAACATGAGAATCAGCGCATTCATACCGTTATATTCCCGGCCTGATAGATTTTTGGGCCATTGAAGTGCGTTTTTCGTAAACCAAGGCTTTTGCCAGTTAGATGACACACTTTCAATCTTTTTAATCATCAAATCGGCAAATACATCCAATGCTCTATCTTCAGCAGATGGGCCGTTGTTTTTATACTGATACTTAGCCATTTCTTTGTTTTATTTTTGTTGTTCGGTTTTTTGATATTCTGAGATTTCCTTGACGATAGAGGATATGCGGATATTGCCATCATAGGAGGAAATAGTCAAGTCTCCAATAATACTTAATGTGGCTTTGGGTTTCATGAAGTCCGGCTTAATGGTGTCGATGGAAGCACCTTTTTCCGGGAAACGCATAAAGTTTACCCATGTACTGAAGAACTCCTCTCCATGCTTTTCTGAGGAATAAGCTGAGAAGATGAGATAGGGATTGCCGTTCTTATCATTTTTCTCTTCATAGATATTATCGTTTTTCAAACGACCTCTGAAAATGAGGGAACCGGAAATAGCATCTACGCTTTGAAGTTGTTGAACTTCATATTTTTCTGCGTTCAGATAGAAAGAAAAGTCTTCTTTCTTGTGAATATCCATTTCTCCCGAAACAACCACTTGTTTGCCAATAGTGAGAATCGAAAGATCTTCTTGTTTGCCATTGTACATGGCAACAAATATATTCACTTCCTTTTGGCTGATTTTGGGATCTGACAACCGCACCGTGAGGATGAATGAAAGGTAAGACTTGTGATTTTTGTCAGTTCTTACCACGGCTTCTTTGGTAATTGTACCAGTGATGTTTACTTTTGCGCGTATCATATCTTGTAGTTTAAAGGGTTATTATTTGCGTTGAAGTGTTTGTTCTTGCGTTTGTTGCTGAGATTCTATCTGTTCGTATGTGTTGGACGCTTGTTTGGAGAAGGTGATGGAATACACTATATTTGTAATCTTCTGCTTCTTCATAGTATCATCGCTGTCACTGTTGAGAATACCGGCAATTTTATTTTGTTCGTTCTTGGTTAGCTCGTGGGATATTTCCTGTTTTCCGTCATTGACGGTGAGTATAGGTTTCCCATTGGCATTGATACTGATTGAGGCACTTTTAAAGTTGGGAGTGAAGCTACTGATGTCAACTTTCTTGTTGAATACCGCATCACTGACTGCCTGAAGTTTTTCCTCGTTGCTTTTGTCTTTATCCAATTTCATGGATAACATAAGCAGCATCATTAAAAACTGGAAAAGTCCTCCGAACAAGCCTTCTCTCTGGGCATTGTCTAATTGGGCATCCTCAGAAGAAAGCAGCTTTTGCATCCAACTCTCAGGATTTGTTTCTCCTTGCTGGTTTTGAAGGACAGATTTTGGATCTTGGCCACCGGCTGCATATTGGCCGAGTAAATTTTTGCCATTATACAAGGCTTCTTTGTTCAAGTTGCCTTTTTGATTGATTTCTGCCAAATAAGCTGCAGGGTTGACCCAAGTCTTTTTGTTGTCTGCCGATATATTGATTACACCCAAATGTAAGTGTTCACCTGTAACTCGTGTACCAGTTGCACCTGATACACCCAATTTTTGACCGGCATTTACCGTATCACCCTTTTGTACGTTGATTTGGGATAGGTGCATATATTGCACATGGGTCTTACTACCGTCATCACGGACGTATTCGACAGTAACCGTTTTTCCTCCACCGGTATCAGTTCTATTGTCTACACCGATTACTTTACCATTATTTTCAGTAGCCAATAAATCATCTTTGCGTGTCCTAATATCTATTCCGTGATGGATCTGCTTTTGTGATTTATTGATAGGGTCAACTCTTTCGCCATAAGGAGAAGTGATAAACAAAGATGCTTCGCGAGCTACCGGCATACTGTATTGACCTTGTGGAAGGTTCATACCTGTACTTTTTACAGCTACGGTGTTGGCCGTGTTGGTGGTTTTCGCGTTTGAATTATCGGAAGATAAGGGATTTGATTCAACACCAAACTTTTTGCCTTGGGCTTTCATTTCTTGCATCACTTGTTGGTCATATTTGTGTAAATCGTTGCTTTCAATGACACTGACAATGGTTGATACATAATTGGAAGCAGTAGCATAACCACCTTTTTTGATGGCGTTGGCCCATCCTTTATAATCTTCCGGAGAAAGACTTGCTGTATATTTTTGATAGCGATTAGCAGTCAGAACCTTAGAATGGTCTTCATAACTTTGACCGACATTATCATATTTCTTGAATTTTTCGTTAGGTCGATCATCGTTAGCCAGTACATAGTTGCCATTATAAGTGCCTTTTACTCCGAAATGATTATTAGCGGTTTGTGCCAGAGTACTTTTACCGGATGCAGATTCTATGATTCCCTGTGCAAGTGTTACAGAGGCAGGAATGCCATATCTGCGCATTTGCTCCATGGCATATCCTGCATATTGTTCAATATATTGTTGTCTTGATGAATTTACTCCCATTTATCTGTGCATTGATGGACGTGATACAATAGACTCTTTTTGTTCCTGCTCTTTAGGTGGATCTTGACGAGATGGTTTGGGTATTTTTTGTTCTTCCTCGTTGGGGGTGCAAATAGCTACTCTTGAACCACTTCTTATCAGTTTTGGCAAATTTCCGTCTAAGGAACTGGCAGGAAAACTGGCACTCCTGAGAGGAGTTTTCTCGTTTTCATAATGATTCTTCTCCGTCTTTATTTCCAGATCAAGTTTTTTTGAAAGTGTGACAGCATCATCAGAATATGCTATATAATAGTTCCCTTTGCGAAACAGTAGAAGCGCGTCAGAATAATTCTTCTTCAAAGCCTTATATTGCTCCATAATGGGAGGAATGTTCTTTTCTGCAGTATCATGAGAAACTTCTGACTGTTTACTTTGCTCTTTTGTTGCAGTCTGCTCTACTTCTTGGGCTTGTTTTGTTCCCTCTTTTTTAATGTTGTTGAGAGTTTCAGCGTAAAGGCTCGCTGCCAGTGCTACTTTATAAGCTGAGCGATTATCTGTCAACCAAAATCTTTGATAAAGAGATTTGTTTAGCTCAATGGGCTGCAATGCTTTTCCGTCAACATACGCGATGATCATGTTTTTTTGGTCTTTGGTTCTAAAGACGTTAACCCTGTCAATTTTTTCAATGTTTTCCTGCGTAGCTCCGGTATTAAATATGTCCACCTTCAATTCGGGATGTTGAAGGGAAAGACCATAATATTTTTGAGCAAGTTCAGTTCTAATGCTAACTCCTTCTTCCTTGTTCGGATTCTTCAAGGAATCAAAGTACATACTTATATCCTGCTTTGAAGGATGAATGGCAAAAGGCTTTTGCTCATTTGGTCGGGCAACCAAAGTCCATTTTTCATTATCATCTTTGAGAATGGTAATCTGCTCAAAAGAAACAGCTTTTGAAACCTGATTTTCTTGCATATTTCTCTGAGCTTGTTCCTGAGAATTTACATTGAGTAATTCCACTGTTTCTCGCTCATTGATTTTGATTTTTTCTCCCTTCTCTGCTTTTTTCATCATGCCGACAGCACGATTGATGTCGCGGAAAAGGTTTTCCGTATAATTGGGCGTTTCTTTGATATGTTTGATGATAGATGGTACATTCTCAATCGTTGTTTTCTTCAATTTAGAAGGCAAACCAAATTCAAGAAGTTTGTGTGCTGAAACTAAATCTTCTACCAAACTCTCACGCGCCTGTTTCTCTTTGTCAGAAGACATTGTTCCTTCTCTGTTCAAACGCTGTGGTACACCAGTAGCACGAACAATTTCACGAGTTACGGCCTGTACATATTCCGGGTATGTGTCAAATTCCTTCTGAGCCGGAATATGAATCAGGTCTCTGTTTGCATCATAATGAGCTACACCTATACCATCTCTGCGTATAGGCAGGAGGTTTTCCCTCATTTTTTGAATGTATTTATTGATGTCTATGCGTAGCTCTTTCTCATCATGCGGTGCAGTCTGCCCGGTATCATTGATATGCGTCTTATATGAATCCTTGTGAACAAAGGGAAGGGTAGTTTGGTCAAGGTTGAAAAGTGTAAATACATTTTCTTTAGGATTGACTCTGTATCGTCCTTTATCCTCCTCAGATAATTTGTTGAAACTATCCTTGGTAATCTTGTTTTCCGGGTTCGCAATTTCAACATATTCATTGAGATTGCTCCAAATGAAAGGAACTCCTTTTTGTCCTCTTCGAATAGCTGCATTATTGGCTTGGAGATTTTGAAAGGTCGTATAGGCGTTTGACTTGAAATTTCCATTGTCACTGTGCATAGCCATCATGAGAGAGTTTACAGGTGTAATTTGCAACTCTTTGTTATAGAAGTGAGGTTGCTGCTTATAATTGGTGTTTAGAAACAAACCATTTTCTTTTGCAGCTCTTTCTAAGGCTTCTATGAGGACTTCTTTCTGTCTTTCAAGCCCGGTTTTTTTGATATATTCTGTTTCCATTATATTTTATTTTTATTACCTGAGACCTTTGCTTTGCTCACGAACCTGATTGCTTTCATATTTTTCTGAAGCTTGTAGAGATTGCGATTCAGAAACAGCGAGTTGGTCTGCTCTATTCAAAATCCTATTGGCCAAAGTATTCAATGGCAAGGCTCCTTTATGGTAAGCATCAACTACGGTAGGGGGGAGGGTCACTATTCTGGGAACATTGTCAATATCTACCAGTAATACATTCCCCTCTAATTGCGGATTTTTCAACCTTTGATTGAGAGGTTCATCTGCGTACTGCTTATAGTTAACTGATGAATTTTCTTCCTTTTGTAGACCATTTTTTTCTAATACATATTGGGTCGACTTATTCAGCAAGTTGGTGGCTCCGAGCAACAGTAATGGTATCTTCAACATCGGATTTTTGGAAAAGATACCACACATTATCAAAGCAAAGGGTAATATAGTTCCTGATGTTAATCCTTCATTCTTTGTCTGGCCGGTAAAAAGACGTATAAGCATCTCAGGTAGGTTCGCAAGCGACAAACCCAAATTCTTCATTGTATCAACGCTGCCTTTAAAACCTACTTCGCTAATCATGTTGTTCCAACCCGAGTAATCACCGGATGGAGTATTACTTTGCTGATTCTCGTTGTTTGTACTATTTGCAGTATTAGCATCATTTGTACTGTTTGAAGTCCTATATGCTTCATCGCTTTCGGCTTCATCTATATGGTCATATGCTACCGGTGAAACGACTTTTCTGTTATTGGCTTCAGCTTTAGCTGCTTTGGCAAATGCTTCATATTGCAAAGCTCTTGCAGTTGCTTCATCAATCGACATTTGTGAATCTTTGCCTGATGCCTTAACCGTAGACTGGCCATTGAGAGCAGCTTTCTGGATTTTGTCACGATACATCTTGGCATTACCACTGGCCCATTGTGTAGCCATGTGAAGTTGCTTTTCTGTTGCTTGGGATATATCTTTAAATCCCATCTTTTCCATCATCCATTGAGGATGATTCATTCGATTGGTTATTTCATCTTCCAATAATCTCTGAAATGATTCATATCGTTTGGCTTGAAGGGTTGCTTCAGTCAAAGATATATAATTGGATTTACCAGAGGCTTTTACTGCTCTCTTCCCTTCTGAAACAGTTGCATGAATTTTATTTCTATAGCTTAGAGCATTCTGATAAGCCCATTCATGAGCCTTCATTAGTTCCTCGTTTGAAGCTTCAGAAATATTGCTGATACCCATTTGTTTCATCATCCATGAGGGAATGGAAACTTCTTTTTTATTGGCAACAGCAATTTCTTTATTTGCCTGTTTCTTTTTTTCTTCTAAATATTGTTCCTGTTGGGCTTGGCTATGATCCATAGAATTTGCTGTTGTACTTAATAATGTCTGACCGATAAAAGAGGCGATTGTTCCTTGTCCCATGGTTACAACTGCATTGGAAACAAAAGCAGAAACTTCACCGGCCAACTTTTCTAAAGATGAGGGATTATACTCTTTTTCGGCTTCTTGCTTGATATGGCCTTCAAGTGAAGTTCTTGTAGCAGAAAGCGTTGCACTGAATACGTTGCCTTCTTGAATTTTCTTAATGATGTAATCTGTTGTGGATTTGGGCATCTTTTGCTTGACCAAATAGTCAATCATTTGTTGCTCAATCTCCGGAGTCACCTTTATCCCCTTGCTTAATAATATCTTATTTACGGTCTTTAAATAATCGTCAGCTGTTTTGCTGTTCCATTCTCCGATGGTATATATTAAGTTGTTATGACTGGCTATTGCTGTCATGCCACCGTCAGGTCCGATACCTCCCAACATATTTGCGTGCCAAGAAGACTGATGTTTGATCATTTCCTGCCTCTTGGCTTCTTCCAGATCATGCTGTACTTTCTTCATAACAGGTAGTACAGCACTGTTAAATATATCTTTGTTTGATGACATGATTAAGTATAGGTTTGTTTTAATTGTTGGATAACTTGTTCTCGTGTTTGAGCAAGGGCTGCGTGAAGAATCTGCATTTGCTGGGGATAATATTCTTCAAGCCATTCGTCCTTTTTTATATTGTCCTGAATGAATTTAATGGCAAGTTCTCTGGTGATTTCTATTGCTCTCTCACCTTTTGCTTTGCCATTAAACCACGCCTTCGTCCACCACACAATACCATCTTTGTCAGGATATACACTTACGGTTCTTTCTATATCGAAACTTTGAATGTCGATGTCAAATTCCGCAAGAGGGTCTATTACACCTTGACTTTCTACTGCCCTGTCAGTAGCTTTTTTTTTTCTGCTTCTGTCATGGAGGAAAGGAATACGCCTTGCATAAGAGCCAGGTAATTGAGAAAGTCTTGAATAAGCAATGTCTGAATCCTTCCTATCAGGCCAAAGCTGCGTTCTCCTAAGCCTAATGGATTCAGCATACTTGGTATATGTTCGTAGTAAGCACCTAAGCGTGAACCTTCTTGTATAATATCTCGTAGCGTATTTTCTGTAGCTTTAGGTACCTGATAGCGGTTGAAGAGCATATCCTTCATGTAGGACCCAAAGAATCTGTTATACATCTGGTCCAATTCTTTTTCATGATTATCATAAGGCGTATGCACATCAAAATCAAGAGTGGCAATCTCCGGATTATTTCCGCTCATCTGTTTTTGGCTTTCCATGACGAGGTTATCGCGTACCATAGTTAAAAATTCAAGGGGATTGATTTCCTTACCATTGAATCTAACTTCCATGTGTAAATAATCGTCACAGACAGCAACATTGTCTTCGGCCTTCACATTTTGGCCAAAATTGCAGATTGATTCTTTGATATGGTAGTAGGTAACTTCATAGGCAGCTTTACTTTGTGGCTGATAATTACGGTATATAATAGTGATGTTGAATCCTTTTTGAATATCACTGGAAACACCCGAAACTATACCTGTTGCGAGAGCTTTAAGCCATGTGTTTGGACGCACTTTAAAGTCAATACCATGATTGAAGTCATTTTCACTACCGCCATATTCCTTGATTATTTCAAGGGGTTCTGATTCTGTAAGTTCAAAAGGCATTGCGTAACCACTTGGACTTTGTAGATTCATATTTTGATTATCCATATTCAGAAATTCTTTCGTTATGTATTAAATGTCTATTTTTTTACTTTCCGAAGGTTTTAATATAGGTTGATCGCCAGGCTTGGTAACGGGTCTAAATTCAAAATCAGGCGGTAGTTGCAAATCACCACCGGGATTTATAATAATAACATCTCCGGGTTTTGTTGGGAATTGAGGATCGGGTTTCCAACTTGGATGATTCATCGGTGGAATATCTGTAATAATATCATCATAATTGTCTCCACCGACTTGGCTGCCGGTTCCTCCAGTCCCCCCAGTTCCTTGATTACCGGCTATCAGTCCTGATTCTTTGTACGCGAAGAACTGAGGAAGACTTATTGACATAGCTACCATAGTAAAACAGGAACCGGCATAGGTAAGAATCTTTTTCCTGGTATGAGGGTCGTTATTTTGTATGGCATAATAGATGGAGAATGCTCCAACAATGCCGATAATACAAGCTATAACATATCCTAATGATTGAACAGCAGGGGTGTACTTATAAATAGAATCTCCTGCTATACCTATTCCATTGGTAATGCCATCGGCAAAAGCCAAAGTCGGGCTTAGAACTAACAAAAGGGTAATTACTTTTTTCATAATCTTTTAAATCTTATCTGCGCATAGCTGTTTGTTGTTGATTTTCTTGGGTATTTCCTTGTTGCATGGTTTGAGCCGTTGCTTGTTCTTTTTGCTTAGCTTCTGACGTACTGTTGAGAATAAACATAGCCATCAACGCTCCTCCTATTTTTCCGAGGATTCCGCTTCGGCTAAACATCATGTAACTGGCTGCAATCAAACCAAAAATGCCTAAACCTGATATTTTACCAAGGCCAACATTATTGAACATATTTGAAATAGCACCAACTCCACTTCCTATCATATTGACAAGACCAGACATCATATTACCGATTCCACCTAAAAAATCTTTGGTGGCATTGGTTGAATCTGCAACTCCATTCACTACGGATTGCGTAGTTTCCTTAACTTGTTCTACCGTATTTTCACCAGTGTAGCCATTCACGACATCATGGGCAAAACCTCCGGCACCATCCGTTGCGTCCCGGAAGGTCTTGCCAACACTTGTTCCTATAGAATCATCAGTGCCGATATTTTTCCACCCGGCATAGCTCGCAACTGCTGCCACAGCGGAGGTTTTTGGGTTCTTTATGACAAATTCAGCACCCACTTTACCGCCTTGAATAGCCTTTGCTGTAGTTGCTGCTACAACACTCGTAATTTGGGATGTAGCTTTTGCTCCTAATTTTAATAATTGGGGAACAACTCTAGTTAATAATGATAACCACGCCATATTTTTGTTATTTTTTTGATTTCACACTCTTTGCATTGAGATTCCAAGACTTTAAACAATCTTTTGCGATTTGTGCCTTGTCTCTGTTATGCGGTTTTGTTCCTTGAACTATCTCATTCCAAACAAGCCCCATATTGGTGTATTTGACAAGTTTGATAAGTAAGAACAATTTGTTATTGACTTGCTTTAGTTTCGGACGAATGCTAAGAACCAGTTTAAGTCTGTCCTCTTCATTCATTTTTTGTGTAATGCAATCTTTAATAATCTTCACAACACCAACACAGGTGTTACCCAAATCGACATAGATGTCGTTGCGTTTATTGTGTAAAGCTACTGCAATGGCATTAACCGGTGTATCTCCTATTTGACGTGTCAAGTCTCCCATGTTATCACATAGCGTATGAATCTCATAATAAAAGCCGTATGCTTGGGCTGCGTAGGCTATGATATTTCTAAAATCATTAAGATAATCATCAAATTCTTTCAAGCAATTATTTACGGATTCAACTTCGCTTTGTAGCCATACATGTCCCTCGGTTTGAGCTGACATTGCTGCCATCTGTTTGGAATACTGCTTTGTTGATGTATTGGTAAAACGAATGATCATTCCGGTTAAAACCGGGTCTATCTGAGCGTATGATTTTTGACTGGCAAGACAAAAGGATAGCATCAGTAATAATATATAAAAGTATCGTTTCATCTTATTTGGCATATATGGCAACTTCTTTAGCGCATCTTTTCCAATGTGAAAGACTTTGTTCAGCTAATTCTCCTTTTCTCCTGTCTACCATTCCTGCTGTGGCTCTATACCAGACATCAGCCATCGTATAATGACGAATGCTTAGGTACAATTGGTAAAGACGTGCAGATAGTGATGACAAACGGTCTTCCAGTTCCCATAGAGATTTTGAACGTTCGGCACCTGTTAGCATATTTGTCTTACCACCTTTAGCAATTGCGTTTTTCAGCAAATTACCTACGCTGACAAATTCCAATAGGGTTTCCATGTAAAGGTTATTCATGCTTAGCGTAGCAACAATCCCTTGTGGATTGTTAGATGCTGCTTTGCGCAGTTTGCTTAATGTCAGTAGTATTCTCATTCCACTGTCATAGATGTGAGTGGCAGCTTTGAGGGAAGAGGCGAAATTCGTAGCGGTTTTTAAATACTTATTGTATTGTTGTTCCCACTTTCTCATTTTCGAAAATTCCGCAGCCATTGCATTCTGTATGACACCTGTCTTGGTTTGATGCTTAATTTCGCTTCTGACTGTTTCGTTAATCTGTTGATTACCTTTAGCTAAAAGGGTTTGTTCACCTACATTAGAAACTACTCCATAGAACCCATAAAAAGATTGAGCATTTGCTCTGGTAGTCATGACGAACAAGAGAATAAGTGCCAATAGTGAAACAATCAGCCATTGACGCTTATTCTGTCTATTCTGAAAAAGGGATGAAGGATAATCCTCCATTCCCTTATTTTTATTGGTTATTCGTGAACTCATATATATTACGCCGTTTTTTATTGTATTCGACTCTTTGACGGATAATACTGATTAAATCCATATCATTCTTTATACCAATTAGCTTCAGTTGGGGATTTGAACGGTCTCCACTGTAAATGGTTATGGTCTTTATGCCAAATACCATCTGTATGAACGACTGATCTTCGCGATAATCAATAACTCGGTATAATTCAACATAATTCCTTTGTACAGAAAACAGTCCATGTTCTGATTGTATTTGTTCTTCAGTGATGACATATACCATTTTGATGATATAGAAATATTTATATATCATGCCGATAATGAAAATGCAACTCAATACCAATATAAAAGGAATGAATTGGGGAATGGGAAATCCATCATAGCCAGCAATAAATATTAAAGCAATTGGAATCGGAATTATCAATCCTTCAGTGGCGATAAATTGTTTCCAATGAGGATGTAATCGGATAGGTTGTATTTTCTTGTTCATTACCTTTTGAAATTCGTAATTTTTTTCCGTTCATCACATTCATCAGCAGATAGATTCCCATCATTGTCTATGTCAATTCCCGAATATTCAGACTTGCTCTCTTCCTGGGTATTGTCTGCTTTGTTGCTTTCTTTCAAGAGCAGATCATTCCAATCCTTAGAACCTGCTTCCGGAATTTCCCGAACAAACGAAACCTTTTCCGTAAATGTCGAAATAGCTGTATTTAATTTATTCTTATATTCATCATAGTAAGCCAACGCCTTATCTGCCTGATATTTTAAATCATCAGGATGTATAGAACCGCATTGCTTCATAGAATGCCATTCCTCTTCTGCAGCTTCGTATGATCCGTATGCTCTTCGCAAATTTTCTGGCAACAAATCTGTATCTCCGGACAAATTATTGTCAGGTTTTGATAGCGATTTGATGTAGTCAAGAAGTTGAGGACCTGATTCTGTACTTTTAGATTTGACATAGAACAATTCATTTTTGAAATTCTCAACAAACTGATTTCCTGCCAAATCATTGTCAAAACAAAGATGGTGTGTAGCTTTCGAAGCTTCATTTATTACACCCCTGAATTGCATAACAGTCGGATTTCCACCGGTGGAAACAAATACGGCCTTATTCAGACTACTGTCATGTTGTGCATTAAGCTGATAGTATGCCATAGCATCATAGGCACTCTCAAACCATAGCACTTTTTCTGCTGATTTAAGTTCGGTATTGTTAGGGCTGGCAATCCATAAACCTTCACTTGAATTGCTTCCTCTTGCTTTACCTTTATAACCACTACTACCATCCAGACGTGCGCGTCCTCGTTCTTCAAAACCCACGATGTCTTTCAAATCAGTTGATTTAGCATCAGTTTTTCCCGGTATTCGGAGTGGGAAAGAAAGATTCTTGAAGTAAGTTCCATTTTCTTTTCGCAGGGTTGCTAATAAAAAATGCTGTCCGAACGCTTTCTGTGTATTGGTGTTAATACCACGATTTACGAAATACGGATAAAACTGTTTGATATTGTCAAAGTTGTATTTTTGAAAATGTAATAATTCATAATCCCTTATATTGAAATCCTTTACTTGTGGGGATGATTTAATAATAGGATGAACCGTTCGGTCAATAGGGTTATTCAACAATCTGTTACAGACAAGATTAACCAAACGATAAGGATCCATACCTGCTTGATAATCTTTAAAAAGATGGGGGTGCTCAGTAATGAATGAGATTACGTTGTACACTTTTTTTTCAGGAGGTTGGAAACAGGTTTGACGTGAAGGGTACACAATAAATTTGTCTCCTTTCACATGATGACCACTGCTGTCCGGTCGAACATAAGCCGGATAGCGGATGCCGTCTTTGCGATTAAACACATAGCCTACATCCATGAGTAAGTCCTGAATATCAATTCTTTTTATAAAATCATCAAATGTCAGTTCCATTGCGGATTCTTTTTGTGGTTATTATCTATCTTCCCCGATTCATATCCAAATTATTCAATGTTGCATTTACTCCTGCATCGTAAGCTCTCTTTGCCAAATCTTCCGGTCTTTCAAGTCCCGGCTTGAAATATACAAAGTCGCTTTTATGGGTTTCGTGATATATTTCAGGGCGTGGATGTGGATTCTTGATATGGGATATGTTATGGGCTATATCTGCACCTAAATAGGTTGCTTCGCTTAATGCGGTAAGACCGGCAGCCAAGAAAGCTCCCAAATTGAATTTCTCGCGCATTTCCGGACGTGTCTTCATATCAACTTCGCTAAATACTTTCGACATCATGCGTTGACGCTGATAGTCATCCACGGCCATGAATTTGTCGTATTGTCTTTTCGAAATTTCGTGACTGACTACAGTTCCATTGATTACGGCACTCATCTTATAGGTAACTTCGGAATCTTTTTCCTTCTGCTTACCTTTTTGCTCATCAGAACTTGCCTTGGATGTTAAAGCGGTCTGTTCATTGGTCAAAGACTTTATTTTTTCGACCCAAATATCTCCAACTTCAACTTCACGGCCATGCTTACCTTCACGATACCAACCTTTACTCTCATTTAAAGCTTGTAAATTCTGTCCGTTAACATAGCCCTCTTCAGGATTTGTCGTTGGAGCCATACGAGCTTCTGCTACTACTTCTTCCTTTAAAGTTGCATCGTTATTAGTATATAGACTTTCAGCTTGTTGGGTTTCAATAGAGGAGGGGATTGGTTTAACTGTAATGGAAATGCTTTCCTTGCTGTTAAGCATATCCATTGTTACTTTTTCATTGAAGTCATTACCGATATAGCTATTGATAATATCTAAACGCTCGTTTATGGGTGTTGACTTCAAAGAATTGTCGGTCAACTTCTTGAAATCTTCTTCAGATAAGTTGTATTCGAAATCCTGTGTAGTCCCTTTTGACAAAACCGTCATGCTCTTCTTTGATTCATCTATGATGATGCCGTGCGAAGACAAAATTTCTTGCCATTTCTCATTGGAAAAATAGACAGGAGAAGTAATAAGCTCTTTATAGGGCTTTGCCGGTTCGGTTGGTCTTGGAGTGGCTTTAACTTCCGGAAAGATTTCTTGCAGATCTTCCAGAGGATCACGTTGTACTGAAGGTTTTTGAGATCCTTTGTAATAGTAACCGTAAGCACCGCTTTTAAGCTCACCGGGACGAATACGCCCATCGAAATGTTCAGGCACCATCACGGTACCGCCTACACGTCGCAGGTGAAATCCGGGTTGCATGGAAGGACGCATTCCTAAATATCCGGGAGGTATGGCACGAGGGGGGGATAAGGTGCTGTTACCCGGATAGGTTTCGCGATAGCCATGTAAACCCATTGCAACAAGGCCATTTACATTGCGTGCAGCTACAAAGCTACTTGGTACATCGAAATCTTTACCTACAATGCTGTTGAACGTATTATAGGCTTTCTTATTTGAATAATTTGAGCCACCATCAGATAGTGCCTGAAATTGTCTTTCAGTAATCGGATATTCCAAAACAGGGGAGTCATGTCCTTGAACGATAAGAACATACTTATCTTCAACCAAAGCAACTTGGGCACGCATACCATTCCTGTGCAATACATCTTGCAACTGATACGATAACTCGCCTCTGTATCTGGTGGCCATCGCTTCTGAACGAATGCTCATATTTCACTTCTTTAGTTTCCTATACTTTCTTCAAATAAAGCCTCACGGTAATCCATAAAGGCAATGGCAGCAGTTTCAGAATGAGGGTCGAGAGATTCATTCTTGCAAAAATCGTAATATTCTTCACTCATTTCGTCTGACTGCTGAGTCACAAAATCAACGGCTGAAATATTGCCAGCTTGATATTCCTCACATAGTGTTTCGTAATCGGGATAATTTTTCATACTTCTTATTTTATTTGTGAATTATCGATTTTGTTGTCTTGTAGATGATGGAAAATCCATTGATTGTTCAATTTGTTCGGATTGTTCCATGAAGTTTCCTTCTTGATTTTCCTGTGACATACGCTCCAGAGCTTCTTCTATTTCTTCAGTAAAATCGCTCTCTTCAACATAAGACAACAGACCGCTCCTTTTTACCCAACAGCCGTCATTGCCAAAAGAGTAATCGGGAATCTGAAGCCGAACGGCTCTGTCCCAATCTTCAGCATTGCCATAAACAACCATCACACCGGTTTTTGAAAACAAATCAATGCCAATAGTCAATTCAACAGGTTGGTCTTCATCGAAAATATCACTTTCTATAGTGGCTGTTTTTCCTTTCCAAAATGATTCCAGAACTTCTTCAGAAAGATTAAATTCCTGACCAATAGAACTGAGATTACGGCCTATGATTTGGGAAGGGGTATATACTACATTATTCGTATCAGGGTCTATTTGGACGAAGACTTTGATACGTTGAGAAGATGCAGCATCATTTTCATTGCTCTCCATAATATCCGCAACAATGGCTTTACCTGAAAGAAGCAATTGTTTTTCTTCCTCCGAAAATTGATTCAAATCTAATTGCTCTAATTTGGGAGAGAACAACAAATTTACTCCTTCATCTGTTTCAATCAGACAGAATTTTGCATAGCATCTTGTATATCCATTTGGTTGCTCAATCTTAATGGGAAGCAGAGGTGAAAAAGCACCTCTTTGCAATCTTAGGTGAACTGATTCGGGTAAATCCAAAATCATTTGAGCCGTTAAACCAAATTCTTCCAAGATGGCAAACGGATAGTCCTCACGATGAAATAAAATATCTGACATAATCGTTTATTTTAATATTCTTTGTAGCAAAGGTAATTTTAAATTCGGACGTGAAGAACCTGAAGGAGTAAAACCTATATATTTAGATATAAGATTTAATTTTTGGTTCTAAACACAATGCTTGGTAGAACCAAAATATCTAAAATACAATGATTTATGAATTTTACAAGAACCTATTTGTTCCTAGTTGGACTGAATTGTGTAATTTCACGGCATGAAAATATTTTTACCCCTTTTCTTTCTCTTTTTTTCAGAGACTTCATTTGCGCAATTCAATACAATCAAGCAAGGAACAAATAACTATAAAGTGAAGGTTTTAGAAATTGAAAAAGATGGCAAAACAATTGATGCGAGAGCTATTGATTTCTTAAAAAATGAACCTGAAAAATCAGATTCATTAAAGGTCGATTCTCTTACAGAGAAATATGCACATTTAAGTATAGAAGAACTACGATTTTTTATAAAGGAATTAGAGGCTGCCTTGGAAAAACAAAACAAACATAAGAAAACTCTCCCTAAACAAATCCACAAACTCTATGAAGGGAAAAATCACCACCTAAACATACAAAACCTATTACAAGTCATGACAGAAGTCGGCTTGTCTAACAAACTATTTGTAATGGCCCAAGCTGTATTGGAAACAGGAAATTTTAAAAGCCGGGTTTGTCGTGAATACAACAACCTCTTTGGATTATATGATAGTCGGCACAAAGACTATTTTCGATTTGAAAAATGGGAGGACTCTGTTGTCGGCTATCAAAAAATGATTCAGCGCAGATACAAGGGAGGAAACTACCTTCGATTCTTGAAGCAGATACGGTATGCGGAAGACCCTAAATATATTCCCAAAATAGCCAAAACTGCTAAGTGGCTGTATGAAGAAAACGAACATTTATTTCAAACAAAATCATCTGTAAGTAGCTAAAATGAGGGAAAGAAATTTGGCTGTATCAGAAAATATTTGTAACTTTGTGTTGGGTAAAAGCTCGATATTCGTTTCTATGATATTCGTTAGCGTTTTTGATGTATGTGTTGCCCAAAATCGCGTTAATGGTACATTTAATACGGTCGGATATGTAGCCAACAATCCGAAGGTGTATGTATTGCCAGAAGATTCTATATCAACTGACGGTGATGAAGATGTGGAAGCGACAAAAGAGCAGAGCTTGGATTCTATACCAACAAATGTAATAAAGAGCCGTATATCCAATGTGTCATTCCCATTGAAGGATATTTGGATTACCTCTCCATTTGGGATACGGAAGGATCCGATGAATAGGAAAAGACGGAGAATGCACAATGGACTGGATTTGAGAGCTAAATATGAGCCGGTATATGCCATGATGCCTGGTGTGATAACAGCTGTGTCCTTTTCTAAGAATGGAGGATATTACGTAACAGTAAATCATGGAATATGTGTATGCTCGTATTTGCACCTATCTAAGATTCTTGTAAGGCGTGGTCAAAGAGTTCAGGCAGGACAAATGGTTGCGATAAGCGGAAACTCTGGAAAAAGGACTACCGGACCGCATTTACATATAACTTGTAGATGGGGGAACGAAAAAGGTAAATTCTTTAACCCTGTTGTGCTGCTCAACTTTGTCGCAGATGAATTGTTGAACAATTTAAAATCTTGATTATGGAATTAATCATCATTATGATCATCGTGATTGCCATTGCGCGGTCAGAGAAACCTAAGAAAGAATTAAAAAAGAAAAAGCGCAAGAAAAGGGGATCGTTTTTGAATATGTTCTTTTTTAGAGAAAAATCCTTTTATGAAAGACAGTGCGATGATGGTAGTAAATTTTATGAGTAATTTGAAAATAAATAGTTTTTTTGGATTCAATATTGTGTGTCTATAGAATTGTTTACGCACGAGAGCCAAGTGTGTACCAGTTGCTAATGCTTGCAACATCAAGGATTTTGGCTTGAAACCGCACGCAGGAAAGCTGACCTCGTGTCCTAAAAAGCCGTGGCAGAAAAAAAAGGGAACGACAGTCTTAAAAGCTCATAGGAGGTGTGAGTAACTCCTAAACCGCATTTTGTATTCCATTACTTCTTTGCGGTAACTCACTGTTGATTTTTGAGAAGGAGTCGATATTTGTTTTCTACAATGTCGCTCCTTTTTTGATAATCGTTAATCCACGGATGGTTGATCATTATATACAGGTTGATTGACAAGCCCTTTCCCCGAAAAAAAGGATGGGCTTGTTTTTATATGGATTCACATTGCTCCCCTAAACTTTTACTTCGATAGATGTCTATAGATGTTAAGTTGTAATTTGTTCTGTAAATATATATCGCTTTTTTGTGCTGATAGTATTAAATATATAGAATACAACAATTAATGTAAATATAATTTGGTTCTATTTTATAGGAATTTTGTATCTTTGCAGCATCAAAA
Source organism: uncultured Clostridia bacterium (assembly GCA_963557785.1). Taxonomy (GTDB): domain Bacteria; phylum Bacillota; class Clostridia; order TANB77; family CAG-508; genus Merdicola. The sequence continues at coordinate 37,133 of CAUWBF010000009.1, forward strand.
ATCAATATATCATACAAATGAAAAAAATAACACTTTTATTAGCACTGTTTTTATCAGTAACTTCAATCTCAGCTTATGCTGACTCAGTAAAAGCAATAGTAGAAAACAATGAATCAGTCACTTCGAATGTACAGCAAAATCAGATTTCAAACCAGTCTTTAGAGGCTGATTCTTTAACCCTGGATGAACCTGAATTTGTTAATAGTTATTGTATATTGACAAGCGATTCTACTTATACAGTGCTACCTAAAGAAACAGGTATTGTCGGACCTCATAAGAATAAAACTACAAGTTTGCTCGGTAAAATCGGTAAGATTGCTGATGCAGCCAGTGCCATTGGTGGACTTGGTTCTGCAGTAGGACTAAGCGCAAATAGCTCAAAAACTGTCTTGTCTGGAGTAAAGGCTTCCATGACGGCTATGAGCGTCAGCGATGTGGCTGATGCAGCCAGTGCTTTGACAGGAGCAGTAGGTATGGATATTATATTCTCGGGTAAGGCCTCGTCTTTCAATTATAAAAAGAATGGTCAAGATATTTGTATTTTGATTAAGGCTGAAAATAACGAATATGATCCACATAGCCTTTATCGTCTGGTTAAATTTTCAACCACTAAGAAAGAAAGACGTATTCAGTGGCTTCAGATAGATTCTGGTGTAATTGACGAAGATGCAAAGAACAAAGGTTATATACCGTTTCATGCAGAGAAATATGGCAAGCAGTCTTATTTGTTGACAATTCCTTCTTCCTGTGTTGAAAAAGGCGAATATGGAATTGTTTTCATGGGTGTTGAATCTGTTCAGCATATACCGGTAGCAACTTTCAGCATTTCTTGATTTTTATGAAATTCATAACTAAGGGTACAACACATAATCTAATGGATTTTTCTAAATTTAATAGTTTGTAAAGTTTCCATGTGGGTTCAGATTTCTAATCGAAGTCTGAACCTTTTTTCTTTGTAAGACTTTGTTTGACTTTGGGAGATGGTAATTACTCCCTTTTTACAAATGTGTGTTTAATGACAATTCCTTATTCCTCATTGAGGATAGGGACTTGTTTCTTGCTTTTTGTACATGATATGAGCTTAGATTGTTTAATAATAGCTTTCTTGGTAAAAATAGTTCCATTCCCAGAAAGACCTGCATGAAGGAGATAATTTTTGGTAGCTCCGACTTGTTCAGCTTTAAGAGTCGTATAGACTGCTGATATGCTGCTAAAATACCAATCTTTACGTTTTGAATTGTCTATGCTATGAAATAAGTGAACATGTACAACTTTTGCCATAAATAGAAATTTTCAGCAAATATACTAAATAATTACTATTTGGTATATTTTCAATAATCATTAAATATGATAATAATGCTTGTTTGTAAATATGTAAGATTGGATTGAATTTGTATTTTTGTAGTACAAAAGAGGAAGAAACAATTCTTTAGTAATCAACCTAAACCTCTCTAAATATGTTTTTTAGAAAAATCATGAAACAAAACATGACGCAAGAACCGATTGTTTATCAAACCGGAACATATGTCAAACTGATTAACAAGGCCGAGTACTGCAAATCCATCATTGCCGATGGCAAGGAACTCATCGTAACCGGAAACGAATCAGGTGAACTAATTGTGCCGGAACTCAAAGATCCAAAGGTCTACATCACCTTCAAAGAAGGTATTACGGTTTTCTCGGATGTATTCTTAGGCTGTACCAAGTTAACGAGTGTTCCTGCCAATCTCTTTGCAAACCATCCCAATGCCACTAGTTTTTCAGGAGCCTTCTTTTGTTGTACGTCATTGAAATCCATACCTGCCGGTCTCTTTGCCAACAACCGAAAGGTCACTGACTTCTTCAGTACCTTCTTTGGTTGCACGTCATTGGCTGCCATTCCGGAGAACTTATTTGCCAAATGCTCGGAAGTTACAACATTTTCCACCACCTTCCATGGTTGCGAGGCTTTGACTTCCATTCCGGAGAAGCTATTCGCGAATTGCCCAGAAGTCACCGACTTTGATGACACCTTCAGTAGTTGCAGAACTTTAACTTCCATTCCGGAGAAACTGTTTGCAAACAACCCGGAAGTGATCAGTTTCAATGCAACCTTTGTTATTTGCTCGACATTAGAGTCAATTCCGGAAAAACTGTTTGCCAACAATCCGAAAGTTACTGACTTTGAAAGTACCTTTCGCTTCACAGCATTGACTTCCATCCCGGAGAACTTGTTTGCGAATTGCCCGGCAGTCACCAACTTCGGTGGAACCTTCTCGAAATGCAAGGCACTAATCGCCGTCCCCAAAGGATTGTTTGTTCATAATCCAAAAGTCACTGACTTTGAACAGACCTTCGAGGGTTGTTCGGCTTTGACGGCCATTCCCGAGAAGCTGTTTGCCAACAACCCAGAGGTAACCAAATTCTCCCTCACCTTCCATGGTTGCTCGGCATTGACTACTATCCCGGAGAACTTATTCGCAAATAATTCGGCAGTCACTACCTTCTCCGAAACCTTCTATGGTTGCAAGGCACTGATTGCCATTCCCGAGAACCTGTTTGCGAATAATCCGAAAGCCACTGCCTTCAATTTCACCTTCGTTGGTTGCACGTCATTGACTTCCATTCCGACCGCTCTCTTTGACAACAACCGAAAAGTCACTGACTTCGCCTACACCTTCGCAAGTTGCAAGGCTCTCACCGGTGAGAGTCCTTATACGATGATAGATGGCCAAAAGGTGCATCTCTATGAACGCAAAAACTATCCGGAGCAGTTCACGGCACCAACAGGTTTTCAGGATTGTTTCTATGATTCTAATAAGCTGACAGACTACGCTCAAATTCCAACTGATTGGTTGTAATCCATAACTCTCAATGGCACATTCAACCCTGCCATTGGGAGTTTTTTACTGCTCACCTTATCTGTTATATTTCTCATATTACCGAGTAATCGAGGTAAGACGGAAAATAGAGGGAATACAATAATACTCACATTTAATCATTTACGCTTCAATAGAAAAAGTGCAAATAATAGTATGTATATTTGCATACATGGAAATATTTTTGTATCTTTGCACTATCAATAATGCAAACAAACAACATTAAACACTACAAGATTATGAATGAGGCTTATGTATCTCTGGAAACGGCAAAACTTCTCAAAGAAAAAGGATTTGATAGTCATTATTCAACGCTTTTTTACAAAAATGATAAATTGGAGTTCTACAAAGAGGAAAGAAAAAAGTATTGGTTGCAGGTAGATGAATACGCTGCGCCTACTCTTTGTATGGCACAAAATTGGCTGAGAGAAACGAAAGGAATTTATGTTTGGATAGAACCAGTTGTGGGTCATAAGTGGACGATTTCTTTCTGTGATTTGAATGTGAGTGCAGAAGAAAGCGATTGGATTGAAAACGATATTAAAAAAGAAGGCTATCCTGTATATAAAAAGTATGAGGAAGCTTTGGAGAATGCTATTAACATGGTACTCAAAATAATTTGATTATGAACTATTATTGATTTGAACAGATGGTCTAAACTTAAATAGCTTAGAAGTTTCAATTCCAGATGGCAGTAGTAGAGAGTCTGCTATCTATAGTTTGAAATCAATAATTTGTTAGATTTGATAGAAAGAGTAAGAGGATTTTATTCGTGCAATATATCTCAGCATCAAAATTATGAATCGAAAATTTGAAATTACCACAGAAGAAAAAATAATAATGAAGAATAATGGAGTAAAGGTTAAAGTTTACCGTATTCGTTCTCTTCGCAACTTTGAGACTGTTAAGGTTGGTTAGCTCGGTGGGTTCGTGGAAAAAGAAGAAAATTTATCTCATGAAGGAAACTGCTTTATATATGATGATGCAGTGGTCTGTGAGGATGCAAGGGTTCGTGATGATGCTATTGTAAAAAATAGAGTCATGTTGCTTGGAAAGGTTATTGTAAAAAATGAAGCAGTGATAGAAAATGATGCTCTTTTGAATGATCGAGTTATTGTTCAGGATAAAGGATTAGTCTCTGACAAAGCGAGAATCTTTGGATGTGCAAGAATTATTAGTAAGGCTACCGTAAAAGGTAATGTGCTTGTAACAGATAAAGCCTATATCCAAGGAAATGCCGTAGTCACGGATGATATAATCATTAGAGGTTACGCAAGAATTACGGGAAATTTAACGATAGGTGGTTGCGCTGTTATCTATGCGCATTTTTAAACAATCTGTTAAAATATAGTGTGTGCTTTTGCATACATGAATTTTAAATGCTAATTTTGTACTTAATTAGATACATTATGCCAAATAGCTTATTTTAGAAGTTTGATATGCGAAAAAAAATAGATATTACTGATGAGAAAAAAATGGTTGCGCTGTCTGATGGAACAGAGCGTACAGTTTATCGTATCAAGGCTCTTCGGGACTTTGGGGATGTGAAGACCGGGCAGCTCGGTGGGTGGATTGAAAAAGAAAGCAACCTCTCACACGATGGAAACTGCTTTGTATATGATGAAGCGGTAGTCTGTGATGATGCCAAAATATCTCAATCAGCTATTGTAAAAGACTCTGCGGTAATAATGAACAATGCCAAAATAGGAGATTATGCTTCAGTTATGGATCGCGCAATAGTAAGAGATAATGCCGTGATTCAAAATTATGCTCAGGTTCAAGACGAAGCCTTGGTAGCAGGAAATTCGGTAGTTGAAGATCGTGCAACTATAAAAGGTATGAGTTTTGTAAATGAAGAAGCAAAAATTTCCGGTAGTGCAATAGTGATGGATGATGCAGTCGTTAAAGGAAGTGCAATTGTACGCGATAAATCTGTTATATCAGGGAATGCAAAAATAGAAGGGAAAAGTATCGTACAAGATTATGTACAGATTGGTGAGAACGCTATGGTAAGAGATAACGCTTGGATTAAAGGAAACACTATGATTAAAAGTAATGCTATTGTAGAGGGAGAGGTTTCATTGAAAGGAAATGTAGAAATAGTTAATGACGAAATTATTGACAGTCAGCATTTCATGGATGTAAAAGAAAGAATTGGAATCAGAATCGCAAAAGTTAGAAATCATAGAGGATTATCGACCAGACAATTGGCTGAAAAATCAGGAATAAGTTTTGCTAATATTGGAAAACTTGAAAGAGGTACATATAATATCAGTATCGAAATCTTGGATAAGTTATGTGAACAATTAGGATTAGAGATTCAATTGGTTGAAATTAAGAAGTAAATAAAACCCCAGGCAAGAGCTAAATCTTGCTTGGGGTTTTTTATTTAATATTTAACCACTGCTACTTGAAGTCCTTTGTCTTTGGCGATTTTGATCATGTTAGCCGTTCCACGGCTTTGGCCATCCCAAAATGCAATGAGAGCATCAGCTTCAGCAGCCATTTCCGCGTTCCGGATGGGTCCGGCTGCTCGTCCATGACGATGCCAGTCTGCAGGGTGCAGCTCGATATTTAATCCTCGTTCCTGTGCGTATTTTTCACCCAGGGTATCTGCACCTTTGGCATGACCTGAAACGATGATGACTTCATGCGTCTGTATCTTGTCATGAAGGTAGTAATCGCATTTCTCGGCCAACAGCGCGTAGTTGGAGAAATCACGACAACCGGCTATGATTACTTTGTATTTTCCCATACTTTAGTCTTTGAATCTTGAATTTATATTAAGAAGTTCATACCGTTGAAAAGGAGTTAATTCTTCTAATCCCTTTATTTTCCCTTCTTTTATGCGATATTGAAAACTCCTTAATAAGAAAATGAGGTCGCTTACGACTTCGTAGATTTCAGAAGCTGAGTAGTTGTATGGCTTCTCTTTTACAGAAGAATGGAACATGTCTACTTCTATTTGTATATTACGTTTCCGATAAGAGGGAACACGAATGACAGACGTTGGCGTTCCGAGTTTGCCTTTTCGACCGGCACCTATCCTTCGGCCTCCATGAGTATTTTTCTTGTTAGTTTCCATATTTCTTAATTATTATATGCAAAGATACAAAAAAATACTTGAATATGTAACAGAATCAAGTTATAAAAAACTTAAATTTGTAACGTATTCAAGTACTGTATTTTAAAGGGAAACCATTGTCAGAATATTGGGAGTCTCCTGATGCGATTTTATTCCCTTTTATTTTTTGTTAAATTCTTGAATTTCAGCAATCATGTCTTTGACCTCTTTGTTGATTTTCAAGAAGTTTCCATATAGGATTCTTTCGCGTGCTTCAGGAGATTCAAAGTGATAAAACTTAGGGATTGGATAATTGGCATAGTCTTTTTCTTCTTTGCTAATGTTATCCATATCGAAATTTGTTTTGCAGTAGAATTTACTGGTCTGAAATTCTTCAGACTCTTGAATATCCATACTATCACCACGTCCTGTTTTGGTCTTCACAAAATCTCGGGCGGTTTGACCACAAATCCAACCGGTTGGCATATCTGCAATTTTGGAGCCGGGGACCAAAGAATCGAGGTTTTCATTCAAGTTGATAGAGGTTTTGTCTCTGTCAATCGTTATACCTTTTTTCAGTTGGACGACCTTTCCAAATATGTCATTGGATAACCATTCCAAGGTTTCTTTGGCTCGTGCAGAACCACTGACTACATTACCAACGGTTGTGATGATTTTCTGCATACCGGTCTTGCCATAGTCTGCTTCCAATTGCGGTAGTTCTTGAAAACCGAGAGCTACACTCACTTTATTGCTTCGTGCTGTGCCGATAAGACGGTCAATCTTGTGGAAGTATAATGTAGGTAACTCATCCACAATGATGCTTACTGGAATGTTTTTTCCTTGTCCTGTGTTGACACGAGTAACAAGACGGTTTAAGATTAGTGCATTCAAAGCTCCAATGATGCTTTCCATTTCAGGGTCATTGGCAATCAGAAGATAGGATGGATTCTTGGGGTCACTGACTTTGAGGTCAAAATCGTCACCGTCTTTGCTAAAAATCCAATATGATTCTTTGGTTGCCAGACGTGAAGTAAATACGCGAAGCGTACCAATCATACCTTCCAACTGTTCCATTGCTTTGTTTTCAAAAGCTGTTTGGAATGGACCTAAAAGTGGGGCTACTTCTGTATCGGTTTTCAAGACTTCAAAGATCGTATCGTAGCTTTCATTTAAGAAAGAAAGGATATGGGGCATATCAGAGTATTTCCCTAACCAATAGGCAGGTTGTGCTATGTTGCCATTGGTATCACGCACAACTCCGGTTGGCTTTATCATACCGGTCTCGGGGTCAATGGTCTTGTCGAAGTTCATTTCATTACCATTCGCATCATAAGGTCTCTTTTCGTAATTGCAGAAAAAGTAGATGCAAGCAGCTAAGAAGTTGACAGCAGAGGTCTGAAAGAACTGATCACTACCGCCACCACCTTCTTTTTTACCTTTTTGCAAGGATTCAAGAAGTGTTTCAGCTGTTTCACTCGCTGCTGCAAGATTGGATATGTATTTTAGCTGAATAGGATTTACGCGCCTACTGTATTCTACATTAACAAAGTTGATAATGTTGAACTGACAATTTTTGGGTGTCCTTCCTGCTTTCTTGTTAATTCTATAATGGTAGTATAGTTTCTGAGCCAATGTCGGGAACTTGTAGTCATAAACTACCATCGAAAAACCTTTTGCGGAGTGCTGCCGGATAAACGGTTCTATGATAGAGAATGTCTTACCGGAACCGGGAGTTCCGACAACCCATGTTCCTCGGAATGGATTGATTATATTTACCCATCCTTTGCGAAATTTTCCTTTGTAGTAGTAACGCATAGGAATATTGACAGAGTATTTGTTTTCTACCTTCTCTTCCATTTGCGAAAAACTCTCATTCTCAAAGTTGAATCGGTCTTTTAATAATCCATCTTTCAAGAACTTGGAAATGTTATCTAATGCAACTTGGCAAAGAATGGCCCCTACAATACTCATAAGAAAATATATCCATGTGCTTAGGGGTAATGAAAAGAACGAGGGAGACCACCGTTGTTTAAAAACCCATATGGACAAGAACATCAGAATTAAACCGAAGGAGATGGGGTAAATCACCATCTTCTTGGCATTAAATTCCAGATGTTTTTTGTTTTTAGTTCCGATGCAAGTTACACAGATTATCAATAAGGTCATTACCTTACTGTAAATCATGTGACCATCTTGATATACTCCCCAGGTTTTAATTCGACTATATATATCGAACAAAAAACCATTCCAAAAATTTAATGAAGCCGGATTAATAGCGTATTCAAAAAATTCAATTAAAATGGCTACATAGATGAGTATTCTAAATATTTTGTATAGTGATTGTAAATCCTTACTTTCATCCATTTTTTATTCTTCTTCATGGTTTAACCTAATTGTCAGGATAGGGCGTGAGGCAAAAGATTGATGTTTGTCTGCACTTTCAAACCGGCCAGCACTTAAACTGTAACGCCAAGCTCTATCTGAATTTGCTCCTGCACATTCTGTACTGGTCCAATACCAACAGTCTTCCTTGTCTATGGGGATTGGATCTCCCTCACAATTGATAATGATAGGATTGACAATATCTCTTGCTAAATATAATTGATACATTTCAGCAACTGAAGGGATAAAATACTTTGGATTCAGAGATTCTGCAAGTGGAGAACTTATGTCCTTACTTCTCATTGCAGTGGTATTTTTCTCACCATCAAATGTAGATATATCAGCGGATGTGCCTTGCTCAACATAGGTCGTGTCCGGGTCAGAAAAAGCCCAAGGGTTATGTTCTTTTATACAAACGGCGTAGGCTGTACCATCTATTTTGTCATCATAATCTACATAGAAGATTACAGCTTCAGGAGTATTCCCTTTGCTGAGTACTTCTTCATAGGTATTAATTTCTCCATTTGTACAGTAAATCATGCCGGGTCTCCAACGATGCCACGTTTCATCTTCAAAGACGTGATTATCACAAGAGGAGAGGAGCGTTATTATCATACAAAGTATGCCTGTAATTGATAATTTAAAATTCTTCATATTACTTAGTTTGAAGTGGGTATTTTAAAGCCAAGTACTATTCCTGTCCGGAATAAATCCTTGCCATTGATACAAAGGTCAGTTTTTACTTGCCAATAGATTTGCCATCCTTTTCGAAGAGAATAATTGTGTTCATAACCGGCATGAACCCATCCTAAAAATTCGTGGGTGTCGCTACCGATACTTCCTCCAAACCGAATGTTTCCATAATGGTTTTTACCGCGTACAACACAAGGTTTATAGGCAGCACCGACTCCCCAAGTCCGGTAGTGTTTCCAAAAGGAATCTTTGGTAATATGTCCTACACGAGGGTCTTTTGCATATTTAATATAGCCGTTGGCAAAATACTCCCAGGCATTGTGATGCTTTGTTTCATGTTCAACTCCAATTGTAAAATCAAAACCTCTTTCGTATAATGCTCCTATGCCTAATGATATTCGATTACTGTTGGCCTGAGCATTCATTTCCGTAGAAATGAATGAGAGACACAGAAATAAGAATAAGATTTTAATATTCTTCATATACTTATTATTTAGTTTTCATATAATAATAATTTGCTGAACGAATCTGCTCCCAATACATCTTCATAGTCAATATTAAGACTGATTGTTCGTCCACTGATTTGTTTCTCACTCATTTCAATAGTCAGTACCTTATCATTGGGGAAAGTCAGTTTTTTTACAACGATTACATTGCGATACCCTTTCAGAAAAGACTCCGTGTTGTCTAAAACAAGGGAAGGAGTTAATTCTATGGTCTGAACATTCGTGGCTTTAGATGTTTTTTTATCATTCAATTTCAGTCGGAGCTGGTCTATGTCGAAACGGATGTTTGTCTTGTTCTCTATCGAGAAATCCAAGAAGAAATATTCCCCAACACTATAGACGTTGTTTAAGCGCATGACCATTTTGTTATTTTTGGTGGCCACATTTCTGTAACGTGCCGGTGAAGTCCAAATTTGTCGGGCATAGCGAACCATATCTTCAGTAGACATACTTACTGCCGGGTTGTTATAAGCTGTACGTTCATTAACTTCTATGGTTTTATCAGCTACAGCTTCTTCAACTTTGGATGTATAAATCAAGCCATATTGAGTCCGATAGCGTTCGGTAACAATGGTAACAATGGCAAGGATGTCACCATCCCGATTTACTTCTACCCCTTCTTTAGGTTTTAATCGAACGGTGTTATTGATAGGCTGATCACCTACTACCTTGTGTGTGCTGATGTCGACAAAGCGGACAGGTTCCGAGGCGGTTATTACAGTCGTCACGTTTTCATTAACCGTAATAAGAGGCATCTCGTTCAAACATTTTTGAGCAAAAGCCTGGAGTGAAAAAAGAATGCAAGCTACGGCAGCTAAGAATACTTTATGTAGTTTCATAATGTTCTATTATTTATTAGTTTTTAATATTTTTTGAATTGATGAGATATACTTGGGTTCCATATTTAATTTTCACTTTGTTCTTTCGAATATTCTTCGAGAGCGCACTGGTTGTTTTCTGATACGCATTCTGAAGGGCTTGCATTCCCCATTGTGAAAAAGTATTATCACTTGTGGTACTATTGAAATTCATGCTTTGATCTAAAGCTCCACCACTGATGTCTTTGGTGGTCTCTCTGAATGAACTTCTGGGTACATACAAACCTTCAAGACCGTCCATATCATAGATACTCAGGTTGATTTTTACCAATTCATCATTGAAGAGTACACTGGTAACATTGCCCTTGACACGCTGTTGGCCGAATCCACTCATGGTACAGTAAAGGTAGCTTCCTTTGCGGATAGTACGCTCACCTATATCAATGTCATCAAGCAAGCGAAGTCTGACTCTGCTTCCATCAACTGCTTTTATATCTTCATCAACGATGGCCTTGATCAATTTGTGGTCAGGTTCGTTGTTATTGATGGTATTGAAATAATCTGAAGCTTCATCATGCTTCTTTACGACTTCTTCCGTTTTGTCATTTTCATCCAAGCTTTTGACCGCATTGACATTGGTTTCTATTACTTCATCTTCTTTGTCCTTAGATTGGTTTCTTTGCATAGAGGACTTGATTTTTCGTGCTGCCTCAGAAAGTTCGTCATCATTTACTTCCTCTGAGGAAGTGTTTTCTTCTTCTTTTTGGGCTTCTTCCAAGGCTTTACGAAGTTCAAGGAGCTTCCGCTCATCTTCGCTTAGATCCGAAGAACTAAGGGATTCATCTTTCTTTTGCTGATTATGAATCCTATTCTTGATTTCCTCAATCTGTTCGGTCGTGTTTTTGGATGATTCACTGGTAGAATCCATTGCTGCCAGTTCCGCGTCACTATATTGAGATTCGTATTTTTCTTTTTCCTTTTCAGTTCTTCCTTCAATATTTTCAACAGCTGAACCATCTTTGATTTTACCAAAGTTTTCGACCATATTCTGATATTTCTGACCGATACCATCTCCTTTGATATTAGCAGATGGAAGTTTGTCATTATAATAATTTGTCGTTTCCATCTTACTTGTTTCAACTGGTTTTAAATTGAAAAAATCACAGACGAAATATCCGGTAAACAGAAGGGGTAAATACACAATGGCCGGCAGTACATATTTAGGTTGCCGGAAGTTTATTTTATCTGTTATATTCATATTCTACTGAGGTTGTTATTCTAAAACAGGGTCCTGAGATTCCGAAACGGCATCCGAACTGTTTTGAGGGTTATGGTGACGTTTTAACTTCAAATACTGTTCTTGCGTTTGAATGACACTGGAACGAGTTTTAGGCATATTTACAGCGGTTGATAATCTATAAAGGTTTAATCCTATACAAAACAGTACAATGCTGAAAATAATCCCTAAGAATATTTTAGGATACGAACTTGCAAAGGTTTGAACTTTTAAAGCAAAGACATCCAGTTTCGTTTTTCTTGCAAAACTGGCTCCTGCATTAAAACTCTGTTCATGTAGTTCCTTGTATTTCGGGTCATTCTTATCAGGCATATCTTCGCCCAATAGCATTTTTTTTATTTTCATAATTTAATAGTTGGATTTTGTACGTTGTTCAATATCTTTGTTCAGGGTTGTGCGCCAGTTGACGATAAGCAGTCCGTGAGGATTATTTTCAGTTCTTGGTACACGTTTAAGATAACCTTCTGTAACAAGTTCACGCATCAGGATTGAAGTTCGCCTTTCAATGCGCTGTCTTCCGTAATAAGTGAAAGACATATCTTTTTTGTTGAACTTCACGCTGTCACAATAGATACTGAATACTGCACTTGAAGCCATTACATTCCCATAGAAACCTTTTTCTTTCAGAGCATTGTATTGTGCCAATCCGGACTCATCAATCAAATACATGGCTTTTTCCATGGTATATTTGATATACTTGTCATCAGGAGCCAGGGTGAAAAAGAGGTGATGAAACATTTCCACATGGCTCTTGGCTTCCACATCCAAGGTTTCTTCCATTGTTGAGCGATTTACTAAAATAGGAACCGTACCATCCAATACATAGATTTTCTTCTGCGCATCATTGACCATTGTCTTTGCAGTCCAAATACTTCCTAATGATATAATAGTACAGCCAACTAAGAAAAGGCTGCATATTATAAGTACAAGCTTAATCTTATTTTCTAAATTTTTGATTACCATAAACTATTTATTTTGAAATTAAATACCAATTCTTCTTGAAATATGACTACTCATCGTAGTACTTACACCTTCGCCAAATGAACGTGCGGAGAATGAAGTTTCTCCTTCCGGTACCATCCATGCTGCAAGATCCGGCACCAAGCTAAGACATTTAAGTGATACGACAGATGCTGCCATCAGATAACCGGCTGTAAAAAATGAGTTTTGGAGATAGGCCGTAGCAGTTTCCTGATTTGCCGTAACAGCTGCCAAATCGTTGTATTGGATATTGATAACTATATCGAACAGGAGAAGTACATAGAAGCCTACGAAGTACAGCATGGCTCCGTAGAAATGCACTGTTAAATACCTGATAATCCATTTAGCCCAAGCTCCTTCCCATTTGGGTAGAATAGAAAAAGCCCATTGGATTGGACCGAATATAGTTAATACACCCAAGAGAATTTGTTGGCAGTATATAGTTCCCCACCATCCTATTCGGTAAGTAATCAGTGCTATAAGCATAATGACTTTATCGAGCAGCATCACAGTTCCGGCTGAAGTCGAAACAAGACTGGCCTTGTAAACATTCTTTTCATCTTGTGTCGCAGCATCTATATCCGTGGTCTCTTGTACTGCTGATTGAGTCAATAACTGTCCTAACTTTTCCCGAGCTTGCGCGATTGTAGCTATCGGGTCGGAAGTTTTTTCTCCCAGTTGAAACATAAGCTGTTGCACATCTTCCATTCTATCTTCAACCTGGGCTGCTTCAGCTTCATATAAATCATGGGTATAAGATCCAATAGCGTTGGGAACATAAGCTAAAAAATCCAGTACACACCAATTTGTACTTTTGTTACCTATTCCGGTTATTTGCGGTGGGTACCACCAACAAAGTATAATGCTAATTGCTAGTGGCTTGAATAGTTTCATGATGTCTAAAGGTTCTTTTTTAATCATCATTTTGTACGCCATATTTGCACACATGATAATGGCAAAGAGTCCGCCTAAACCCATTGAAATCTGAAGAATGTACCAAAACGGGCCTTGTGAACCAATCAGTGTTTCACTCGTGAGAAACTCGTTTGTGCGAAAGATCACATCGTCAATTTCACTTTCAAGAAGGTTAATGCCGAAATCTACGGCTGTGCTGTCATTCGTCATATTTTTCTATTTTTGAGTTGTCGTTTTAGTTTGAATTTTATCAGTCACTCCAATCCATCTGTTGTAACCGGCAAGTGATTCTTCCTTGACTCTGTGAGAGATATTGGAAGACATCACATTCAAGACTCTATTGGCTGCTTTTTTCAAAGTCAGAGTTTTTACTCGATCCACGAGCAGTTCATTGGTTTTGCAGATTTCATCATAAATGGTCATATATTGTTTTTGGCGTTGAGAATTTGCCAAATATGCCTTTTTGATGGTTTTAATAGCAAAATCATACTGATCTGCAAGAGATTTCCATTCTTCTATTTCATCATTCTTTGTCTTTCCACTGAGACTGTTGATGTTATTTCTATACTTTCTTAATGTATTATCCAGTTTATTACCGATTGAAGTCCATGCCAAATCAACTTCTCTATCAGCCAAATTCAACGCTTCTATCTTTGCCCTTGACTTTAAATCTGCTTCTATGCTATCAGCAAATTCTACCTGTGGTTTCGAACTTAAATAGGTCGTCATACGCAATGAGTTCTTAGGAGAAGTTGGAAGGTATGCTGTCTTCTTGTAATTTTTATGAAACATATTATAGTAAAAGTCAGGAGTCAAAACGCCTGCCCCTAACTCCATCACTTGAATTTGATTTCGTTTTGCTACATCAGGCAAGTACGTCATACTCTGAGCTGTTACCTTCGTACCTATAATAGGCAAAAGGAATAATAGGGAACAAATAACTCTTTTCATTTTTTTTGCTGTTTAATAACCGATTATATTCCCATTCTCCATCCATTTTTCAATAGCATCTGTAGCTATCTGTTTTATGGTTTTTGAACGGTATAGAGCTGATTTCCAATAGCAGGTTCTCACTTGAATGAACTGCCATGTACGAAAGTAGGCATTGTTTACTATATCTTGGATTTTTTGCAGAGAGTTTGCAATAGACTCTACAATGAATGTCAATGTAGCAGTCGTGCAATTCACTTGTCCGCTTGCATAACCTCCTATAATCACAAAATCTTGCCAAATGTTCTTGACCTCAGTTTGTATATTTTTTATAGCCCTTGCATTAACAGTTAGCAGCAAAGTGTCTGCAGATTCTATTTTACCTCGAAGTAAAACCTTATCTTTGTATTCCTTGATAAGTTTTTCATATTTGCCAAGCTTATCCTTTACTACATCGCAAGTTTTATATACTCCGAAGCCTGTCTGTACAGAACTTAGCACTAAGTCAAGGACATCAAAAGCTCTTTCGTATTTGTCTAATTCTACATTTATGTCTTTGTAGTTCCTATTTGTTGCAGCACTGGTTTTGTGAAGTAATTTATTGCTTTCTTCCAAAACACTGCGTGCATAAAGAATAGCGCGTTGCTTTTTGTGGTCACGGATGTATGCTTCAATGGTAGCAACATCTGGTACCAACTGGGCTTTTATAGTATTAGAGGAGACAAAATAAAGCAATAGCATAAGAATAACCTTGAAAGGCAAAAGATGCTTCTTGTTTTTTATTCCCTTTGATTCTTTTAGTTTCATATTGTGGTTTTAATTTTGAATTTGTGTAGTGGCTGCATCGGGTTTTACACCGCCAGTAATCATCCATCTTTTATGGCATTGTTCTGCAATATTCAATTTTCTGTCCTTGTCTGCATTGAGCTTGGGGATAAAACTCAAAAACCAATCTTTGACCGTGTATTTGTAATGCAGGAATTTTTCAATGAGTACCAACTGCGTATGTATATCTGAAAGACGTGCTTCAATATCTCTTGCTATATCCAAACGGTCACTTGCCCATAAAAGGTGTTTCACATCTGGAGTATCGTCTTTTTCAACTTCAGGTGTTTTGTATAGTTCAACCGTTACTTCGCAATTTGGATGTTGCTGAGCCAATTGACTGAGTTTGTCATTTACCAGCTTGCTGTTTTCTGCTTCTGGACGGTTGGGGTCAAGATCCATTTCTTCCGCAATGGTAGTTTCGCTCCAACTACTTGTTAATTCCCAGTCTATTTGGACGATGGCACGGTGAATTTTGATACCTAAAAAGTATTTGGGCTTTCGGGCTATCTTCACGGTAGCTTTGAACGTGACATCGCTGAAATCCTTGCCACCCATTGTTCCTTTCCGGATAAAGCTATCACCTTCCCAATGGCCTTCTTCAGACCAAGCTATTTCATAAGCACTTTTCATGCTTTTCATAATTTGTGGAATACGATTGTAGTCGTCAGTTTGTACTTGTTCACCTTCTTCTGCTTCTATTATGGCTTGTTCTACACTGGTAATGGAATGTCGTAGTCCATCATATTTCAATTGTTTTTCTTTGATGGTTTCCTGTATTTTGTTTAGCTGCTCGCGGTATTTGTCACGTTCTTCAGTCGTTGTGGCTGAATTGAGTTTTCTTCGAATCTGGTCATATTCTTTATTTAACTCATCCAATTCTTTTTGAAGTACATTCGCTTCACTTCTCATACTCTCGGCTTGTTTTTTTAACTCGGCAATATTCTCGGTAATTTCGGTTTCGTTACCTAAAGTGGTTTTCATTGCACATTGTCTGGTATGATCATTTACGGTTTTTCCACAGCTACGGCATTTGTAGGAAGTACTACCTTTGCCTAATACACCACCGTCACTACAGGTTACAAGGAAAGTTGCAGAACTGGCTCCTTGGATGTCCCGGTCAGTTGTAGCTTCATAATATTTTCTTTCATCGTAACCTATTTTGTAGGTGTAATTTTTTTCCGGTTCAGGATTGTTCAAATCATCGGGATTACTTATATCTGTATGATCGCCATTCAGATTGTATTGCTCTAACCGAGCATTCATCATAGCCATAAAGGTATTCCTGTCCATTTTATAACTGTCGAAGATTTCTTCATAAACAACTTCTTTAATGTCAGTATATTTATAGACTTGTATGTCATAAGCATACGCTTTTATGATAAAAACGCGGCTAATAATAGGATCTTTTATTTCTATGATTTTCTCATTGAGATTCTTGAAAAATTCATATCTATATCCTTTTCCTATATTTTCTTGATTCAATTGCTCCACTTTTTTTCGGCTCCATCCGGCTTGATTTTCAGAATTACGGAGAATATCTTCCTGCTGACTTTCATTGGGAAAGAAGTTTTCGCTCTTTTTAGGGAAAAATCTATACCAGTGATCGCTTTTAAGGACACTACTTTGATCTGTTGGTGCTTTATAATCACATATCAAATCCGTACTCTTTTCTTCACGATAGATATAAACTCTTTGAGTGTAGAATTGACCATTGGCAGCAGATGTAAAATCATCAGCCCATTGAGTTGTGTTATAGTCACTCAAATCGAAAAGATCCTCAATATTATCCTTTCCGGCAAATTGATTGACAATTTCTAAGGCTGATTTGTCTTTCATGTTTGAAAACATATCGTTTGCATTTCCTGCCAGTGTAATAATATCACCTATCTTGTCTTGGAATGTACCACCAAAACTTGTTCCTTGAAGTAGTTTATTCAAGTTGCTATTGAAACCTGATGCAGCTAAAGCAGCTCCTTTAACAACAAGGTTCTCAATATCAGCCATGAAGTTCTCTTTAGTAAAACTGTTTTGAATATCATCAGAGATGGCTTCAAAAGTAGTTTTCCAATCAACTTCTCCTAATTTGGTAATATCAAATACTTGTTTGAACTGGTCGGCAATTTCCAAGAATGGAAGGTCCTTAAAAGATAGTTTACCATTGGTAACTACACTCTCAAATTGTTGACATAAGGATTTTACATCTTGCGTTGTTTTTACAAGATAACTTCCCCAATAGATAGCCGTTGATGGATCCTTTACCATCAACTTGGCTACATCTATTGTTTTGGGAATAATACCTCTACTCACTATATTATAAATTCGTTTATAATAATAGTTTTCATCGGAACTCCATATATTAACATTGGTCAAAGCCTTTCTGTCGAGATGTTTTACAAAATAAATTCCGGCAGCTGCAACTTCTGCTCCCTTATAGCTTTGACGAATCTTTAGAAGGTTTTGATTATGCTGTGATTCTATCAAAGAATTGGTTTGAAAAGCGATTTCCATTGCAGCTAAAGTCTCCTTGTCAACATTGATATTTTGAGCTTGAAAAGGAAAACAATAGGCGATTGCCAGAATTGTAATTAGTATAAAACGTCTCATATTGCTTTTATTTTTGTTTTAAATTCAGTACATGCCCAGTTTGATTTACCTTTTGAGCAAAAGCCAAAGATTTGCTAATACCGGATAGATTCCAGTCGCGGCAATACATTTCAATAGCTTCCTGGTGGCTGCATTTAAGCTCTGATTTATAGAGTTTCAATGCTTCTTTCTCGGCTCGTTCGGTAGTGTAGGTCATATAACATTCTCTGGGTTCTTCGACTCCATAGACATCACTTGCCAGTCCGCGCCGTATGAATACCTCACGGAAGAAACTTCTTCCATCTTTATTATCCAATCGGTTGATTGTAAATATCTTCTTGCATTCTATATCAGTCAGACCTAAAACGGATTGAATTTGATCAAATCGTTCCTTGAATTTACCTTGATCCAATAAAATTGTCACGTCTGAATTATTGATGATAGCTTCTTTTACAATAGGACTACCGATAATATCCTGCAACTCCTGAGTAACGACACCAACCATTGCCCAAAATTTTCGGGCTGTTTTGTACAAATATTTGATGTATTCTGCCATCATGGGAGATGCTACTGCTTTCCATGCCTCTTCAATCACAAGGACTTTGCGATTTTTTTTGATTCGCATTTTCTGGATGAATACGTCCATGATAATGAGCGTTACAAGAGGGAACAGAGTCTTATTATCTTTAATCGTATCAATTTCAAAGACTATGAAGGTTTCATCAAACAAACTGCTGTCTAAGTTTTCATTCAGCGTGCGTTCGTATGAACCACCACGATAAAATTCAGAAAGTGAATAATTGTAAGACGATATATCAATACCTGTAATCTTATTTTCGTTGCAGATGTAGGGTATGCGTTCGGTACTGTATTCGAAGAAACTGTTGAATGAGAGTTCTTTCACGATAAGAGCTTTTCTACGGGCTTCCATTTCATGAATTTTATCCCATATACGCTTTTCCACGTCTTCATTTGTGTCTGAAATGCGTCTCTCAGTGGCCGTATCTATCAATAGTTTTTTATGGAGGGCTTCAATTTGAGTCTTGTTATAGCCGTTGAATCCTACGAAATAAGCTTCATAATATTCTTTGATAACTTGTTCTATCAGCAACTCTTCAATTTTGGTGGGTATAGCAGAGTTACCCTTCCAAATGAGCATAATCAGATTTTTCAAGAAGTCAACTTTCTCAACATTCAATTCCTCTTTATTGATTTGGAATGGATTCATTGTGATAGGATGCTCTTCTGTATAGCTGATATATTTGCCACCTACATATTCGCATAAACCTTCATAGGAGTTACCTGTATCTACCATAACTACGTCTGTTCCTTGTTCCCAAAGTTGACGAACAACGGAGTTCATGTGAAAGGATTTACCGGAACCGGAGGGACCAAGACAGAAAAAGTTCGAGTTGTCGGTTAATTTAATTTTACCCTCTTTTCCGGAAATGTCAATAGCTACTGGCACGCCCTGGCGGTCTGTATAGTAAACCTTTAATGGGGTGTCTTCACTCTTTGGAAGTTTTTCCTTGTACATTAAGCAGGATGCTGCATCGCTTAATGTAAGAAAACGGTCATATTCTTTATTCATAGAGTAACAGTTTCCCGGGAAACTGCCTACGAATAGTTCAAGTTGATTGTAAGAGTGCTGAGAAATCTGAATACCAATACGGCTAAAAGTATTCTCTAAGTTATTCGTTACTTTTTGCAAATCGGTATTATTATCAACGGTAATCACTATATTGTAGTGACAATAAACCAGTTGCTTGTTCTCACGAGCAGTAAGTTCTTCTACCTTCTTTATATCTTCCACTGCAATTTCATTGCTTGGATTTGGCAAGGAACTATGACGGTTCTTTTTCTTTGCCAGTTTTGATAATTCCTGTCTTTGATTAGGTAGAAAAATGATTTGATTGAAAACTACATTTACAGAATCAGGAATGCTGTCTAACATAGACATCAAATCTACCGGCATAGTGACATTGTTGACATCTATATTTGTATAAGGCTTGATTAGTTCCGGAACGACTATGCAGTCAACATCTACTAAGCTGTAAATCTTGAATTTTTTGGAACCAATACCAATATATTCGTCCGTCACTTTGTAGTTGTTGTGACTCAGATTCTTTTGTGTGTAGTTTTGGGTATAATATTGATTGATGAATCGCTTGGCTTCTTTTTTATTAAGATAATGAGCGTCAATGCCTCTGTCCCGGAGTTGATCTTGTACTTTGCCGAGTTTTACTTGAAAATCTTGCCATTTTTTATTGTCATAACTCATCAAACGGCTTTTCTTATTCTCCTGAGTTATGGTGAGGTAAGTAATGCAATCGGTATATTCTCGACCACCAAAATAGCGGAAATAACTTTCACTTAAAAACTCTTTGTTTCCACCTTCGGCCTCGAAACCTTTACGGACGAATACATCTTGTTTGTGAATCGCATATCCTTCGCCTAATGTAGACATCAAAGAGGTGAGCAAACTGGAGAAGGAATAATACTCGTTAATGTCAGCACAGTATTTCTGTACAGGATTTACGATTTTTACAGTTGCAGAAAATTCTCCGGTTTTTGTATAGTACACACCGATACCGTCTACTTCCTCTATCGAAAAGTAGATTTCCTTAAAGATTTTAGCTTTTTTGCTGCCGGTGCCAAATGCTCGCACTGAAATAGCCATACCTATACAGATGGCAGCAAAACACAACAATACATATACTAACATTATCTATTTCTTTAGTTGTAGTACTTTAAAAAAAAAGTAGGCTCAACCTTAAAGCTAAGCCTACCTAAGTCGTTTTCATTTTCGTAACTTGGAAAAGGTTTTAAAGTCGCTCACTGTAGGCATAAATAAAAACACCTTTTGGATTCTTTTTCGAATATAAACCCTTTCGCTGTTTAATCATGATGATTCCAACACCAGTACTCACTGCTATTACTAATACAATCAGTCCGACCATAAAGCCTAAGAGGGTGTATGTTATAATAAATCCGAGAAGACTTATTCCTGCTGTAATAGCGGCCCAGACAATATAACGTCCTTGAAGACCCAAAAATTCCAAAGGGCGTTGAAGCCCTTTGAACATTTGAAATTCTGGATTGTTTGGTTCAGCCATTAGATGATAGAATTATCCACCTACACCGAAGAATGCAGGTAAAGCCTTAGCAGCTGCGATGAGGAAGATGCAAGATCCTACGGTCATCATGATCTTCTTCTTGACATCCTGCTCCTCGTTATTCATGGCAATGTACACGGAAATGGCACCGATGATGGCCACAATACCGGCAAGTGCGTAGCACAGGTTTGTTACAATAGGGATATATTTTTTAAGTTCGTTGGTAACATCTCCTAATGCTGTTGTTCCTGATGCGTAGTCTTGCGCGAAGGCAGTAGCAGGAGTAAGAATTTTGATACACGCAGTTAAAACTGCAACTTTTACAGTAAAAGCAGCATTCGAATTTTTTGCTTTCGCTGTACTCCAGATTTTTTTGAAGTTCATTGTGTTTAAAAAGTTATTTAGGGTGAATAAAATTTTATCAGTTTATTAGATTCCAAAACTCAAATTCTCGTAACCAAAAAATGCTGGCATCACAGTTGCCGCACCAATTAGAAAAAGCAGTGAACCTATCAACATGACCACACTCTTTGTTATATCGCCTTCGTGATAATTCATCTTTATTGCAATTTGCAAAGCTGAAATTATGGAAAGGATAGCAGCTACGGCATTTAGCAATTCTACGGCATACTTTGTCATTGTTCCTACAAAAACAGCTGCATTATGAAGTTGCTGGGCACCCAATGAGTAATTAACAGCACCACACCTTGCTGAAACTGTCAGGGGAATGAATATGGCCATGAAAAAAAACAGGCAGAGTAACTTTGTATTATAACATTGTAATTTCATCATGTCTCTCAATATTACAATTTTCCTTATTTTCTCTCACCATTTTAGTCAATTCCTCTGGAGTCATCAATCCATTTTGGAATAGTTGAACATTTTCTAATGAGTTGTTGATAGTATCAAGAATTTCAGTCACATTTTTGGAAGGCTTTGGGGCAAATGTTTTATTAACTGTATACTTGGTAGTTCTTAGATTCTCATCGAATAATTCAGAATTACTCAAATCTTTTCGAGGAGTTTCTTTGCCAAAAACGGAGCTAATATCTTCAGCTTGAAACATTGAGTTTTCTTCCTCTGAATTTGCCGATTCTTCTTCAGAAGATTTTTCAGCATCCTTAGCTTCACTATCTATATCTGATTCTTGCGGTTGTGTTGTCTCTTGCTGATCGGTTGCTTTATCCTCTTCTTGATTTTGTACTTCTGATTCTGAATCTTGATTTTCCGAGTCTTTATGTTCCTCTTTTAACTCATCTTTTCCAGATTCTTTCTGATATGTGATTTCTTCAGGTGCTTCCTGAATCTCTTCATTTTCTTTCGGGTCTTCTGTATTATTTACAAAACTAAAGCTGCCTGAAGACGTTTCAACAACACTTTGCGGAGTGTATTCTTCATCATCTTCTTCAGTGTCGTCGCCCGAAGCTATGGTTAGTTCATTCTTATTATCCTTCTTATTCTTTGCATTCAAATCCATTGTAATGAGCGTGATGTAGTAAAGAATAAGTGCAATGGTTAGAACTATTGCATAAATCGAAAATGGACTCATTTTTTATTATTTTGTAGTTATTCACAATTGATTTTCATGACAAAATTACATAGTTATTTTTGTTCCAAAGGAATTAAGACTACGGAAAAACCATTTTTGAAGCAATAATTTTTTTTTGGTTCTATTTTAACTATATAATGAAACCAAAATGCTGCTAATCAAGTATATAGATTCTGGTTAGATGAAGGGTTGACTAAGAGAATATATGGTATTTTACAGGGTGGAAGACTTAACTTCGTTTTATCCCAAATTCTTCGCGTAACATTTTCATAAGGGCATTTTGAGCATGGTCTCTGGTTTTATCACCGGTGAATATTTGGTCATCATAGAAGCAGCAGCGGTCATAAACTTCCTTTAGCTTGCCGGTTTCAACAATCTTATCAACGGCTAATTGGGCCGCATTGTCTACCGGATAGCCCATTGCATTAAACACCCATCTGTACACATAGGTATATTGCGAGAATTGGTCTCCTTTTTCCTGTCGTGGATGAAGGGTGTTGATGGTAAAAAACAATTGTATCAGCTTTCGGTTTTCTGCCTTTTATGGGATTCTTGCAAATGAGTTTGTAGTCAAACCATATTTCGGATTCGCTTTCTTTAATTCTCTGCTGACTGGGACGAAGAATTTTTTGGTCTATCTGAGAGTTCGAATAGACTTCTGAAATACCCAAGTCTGTTCTAAACTGTTCAATAGGATAATAATATTCTCTTCGAGCATGTTGGCTGCAAATAATTTTATATATCCTCTTGGTGTAATTGCCTCTTAAACTCAATGCTATGGATTTTGAAAACCGCGTGCCGCCTACACCGACTCCATAATAAATCAAAAATGGTATGGCCCAGGGATTGATGTTGATAGTTATTTTATTCGTGTTCTTTATATCATGTATGGTTGTAATGACAACGCCTGTTGTCTCTCTATTGTCTGATGAATGCGAGGATGAAGCCATCTGAATGAAAATAGTTTCTTGGTTAAGTCCAGAGCTTCTTTATATACTTTCTTTTTATTGTTTTTACCTCCTGCTTCATCACAAGATATAGTAACATAGGGTTGATTAAACAAATCTCGCGGCAATTCTTGCTCACGGCTCATGTGCTTTTGGATATTGTCGCCAATCAAAGTTAGAAGATTTTCTTGCCAGTCTGTCACATTGTATTGCCCAAAAGTTACATTATTGGGCTGTATCAGCATGATTTCTTCTTTGGAAGGAGGATTGAAGTTTAGGGAATCGTGATTTGTCATGATTGAAAAAGATTTAGTGATGTGATTTCAATGAACTAAGAATGGGATTCAGCAAAGTTTTAGGGAAGGTGGAAATGAGTGCAGACTTGATAAGTCTATGTTTTAGATATAAGTGATTGATATGCAAATATATATATTAAAAATAACATGGAAAAATAATAATCATTTTTTATTGGTATGATTAGTATTTTGGGTTCTTTAGGTAAGGCTGAATTTAGTATTTTGGGTATCTTTTGGTCTTGGATTTTAGTATTTTGGGTATTTTCCCTCGTATTTTTTTGACTTGAAATGCTTGATAATCAGTCGATATTTTGTTAATAAATCTAATCTTACAAGAATCTCTACAAAGACTATCTCTACAAGAAAGGCAAAAGTGGTTTTTATTTAATGATTTATGAGGGAATAAATAAAAAAGGGAAATAAAAAATGCTACGCATTAGCCTTCCTTCGTCAATGCTTTAGCTTAGATATAAATATAAGAACCTACCTACATAAATGTGGGTAGGTAGGTTCTTGTGAATTACCGCTAAACTAAAGATTTAGTGGCTTCGGAGATTTTTCCTGCTTCTTCCTGCCACGGCTTTTTAGGACACAAGGTCGGTCATCCACAAGAGGATAGTCCAATGATTTTGATGTCGTATGTACTATTGAAGTCATGCTACGGAGTTCGTTTCCGTACCACGACTCAATGCGCCCTGTTGCGTCACGTTGAACGCAATCGCGTTCTCGGGGAGAGTGTTGGTGCCGTCCAACAACTCGTCACTTGAACAGCTGCTAAAGCTGCCACTCATTGTTGCTGCAGCTAACATAGCCATGCAGCTCAGGCGAAATTTACTTTTCATTTTGTTGTAATTTTAATTGTTGATGTTTGATTGAATTTAAATAAATCTTCCTTGCCGAAGAAGACATCCTTGTCTTCTGTTTCGGCGGAAATGACAATACCGATAAAGGGGTTGTCCTCAACCTCTATGACTGTTCCTGTTATCCAGCCTTCCATCCGGGTCAGGTCTGGAGAAATCAAAACCTTGTCTCCTATTTTCATGATTGGTGTATTTTATTCGACCTTTTTCAAGTCTATTGTTACAATATATTTTTCGTTTGCGCTATTTAGGTGTTGTTTAAAATTAAAGGTCCTGAAAAAGTATGTGGTGGAAAAATTCCACCACATAGGAGACCTTATAATTCTTTATTGCTTATAAGTACAAATTGAAGATTTAATCTTGAAATTTCTGCCAAACAGAAGGCATATTTGCATAGTCCGTCAGACCGGTGCAATATTCGAATACCCCGAAATGCAATCCGGGTTCTTCAAAGAGTTCAGGATAGAGTTCTCGTTCGTACAGATGTACTTTTTTCCCCTCTACTACCGTATAAGGTGATTCTCCTTTCAATGATGTACAGTTGGAAAAAAGGCCTGAAAATACTTCTATCTTACGGTTGTTGTCAAAGAGACTGGCCGGAATAGAGGTTATGAAACTGCAATCGGAAAAGGCATAACTGAAATCGGTGACGTTCGGGTTGTGAGCAAAAAGAGCAGAGGGTATTGAAACTAACCTTTTGCATGCAGCAAAGCTACTTGAAAAATCAGTAACTGCCGGGCAGTTTGCAAACAATTTCTCTGGGATGGACTCTAATTTACGGCAATTGTAAAACAGCCATGCAAAGTTCTCTGCTGCTTGATTGTTTGCAAACAAATCTTCCGGAATGGCAGTCAGAGCTGTACAACGAAGGAAGGCTCCTGAAAAACTAGTGGCATTGGGATGGTTTGCAAAGAGATTGGCAGGAACACTCGTTAACTTGGTACAGCCTAAGAATACATCCGAGAAATCCGTAATACCTTCTTTGAAGGTGATGTAAATCTTGGGGTCTTTGAGTTCCGGCACAGTGATTACTCCACTTTCATTACCGGTAATAAGTTCCTTTCCATCGGCAATGATGGATTTGCAGTACTCGGCCTTGTTAATCAGTTGCACATTGGCTCCTGGCATATAGGAAAGATTGTCGTAGTGGGGAACTTCCGGCTTTTCTTCTGGGGGATATTCACTCATAATGTCATCATCTTCACTTGAACAGCTGCTAAAGCTCAAAACGAATGTCATCAGCGTAAAAATGGCCATAAAGCCAACATTGATATATTTTTTCATAATTGGTTTTTTAAAGGTGCCCACCTCAAAGGTTTTTGTATTGCATGTCTTTAAAAGTGGACACCAAGTTTGTTTTTTGTTAAAATAATTCTTTTGCGTTCTTCTTTTGATTTTCAAAAACCTCACCATGCTTTTGCTCATAGAGGTCTATGGCCTTCTCGAAAGCTGCTGATACAATGTCTTTAATAGGCAAGCCTTCTCTCTTGGCGATGATTCTTATTTTTTTTAACAACTCGGAAGAAACGATGGTGCAAAAGCGTTCTTCACTCTTTGCACGCTCTTTTTCTTTTTGCTTCTCTCTGGCTGTGCCTTGTTCAACAGATTTTTTTATTACAGGAGGTTCCGGTTGCGGAGGTGTCTCTTGTTTTTCTGTAGGTTCATTTTTCGTCAAGCCTGAGAATAAAGCATCTAAGCTTGTATTGTTCATGCTTTTTTCTTATTAGGGTTATTGTATGTGAGCTAAAAACTCGTCCGTAAAAGCTGCATAGTCTTTAGCTCCATTGCTATTCTTATCATAGTCAAGAATGTCTTGTCGTTCCAATGGGGCTTCGGCCAAGCGTACATTCTTGCGAATTTTTGTTTGGAATACAGTATCACCAACTGCTTCGCGTAATTTGGCTTCAATACCGCGTGAAAGATTGCTTGTTTCCCAACGAGTAATGAGAATGCCGGAAATGTGAGCCTTCGGGTTCAGCCTTGTACTAACCATATTGATGAAATCATTAATCATCGTTAAACCTTTAAAGGGTAACACTTCTGAGATAAGAGGAATAACAATATCTGTTGATGCGGTAAACGCATTCAGTGTCATAAGCCCTAAAGATGGGGGGCAGTCGAGGAATACGAAGTCGTATTTTTCCTCTACCTTTGCTTTTTGTAGGACATCTGATAGGATTCTTTCTCTTGCTATCGCTGTGGAAAGTTCCACATCAACCATTGCCAAGGTCAAAGAAGCAGGAACCAAGTGCAGATTTTCATTGAGCGAAACGATAGGAAGTTCTTCTACTTTACCGGTAAGTGCATCATAGATAGTAGGACCTTCCGTAGGTGCAGATAAGGACGTAGTGAGGTTAGACTGAGCATCAAGGTCGATGAGTAGGACTTTATATCCTTTTTTGCTGAGAATGCTTCCAAGACTGGCTACTGTTGTTGTTTTACCTACACCGCCTTTGTGATTTGCAACTGCAATAATTTTGGTATTCATACAAATATTGATTTTTGAGGTTGAAAAAATGAGGATTTTGCTTGATATTTTGATACGAGAAAGTTCCTTAATGTAGTGGGGAAAACTCCTCTTTATAATTTGTTGCTGTGGTACCATTGGAGTAACTCCTGATGGGTAAATGCAACAAGTTTGACTCGCTGAATACATTGTGCCAAGGATTTCTGTCCTTCCTTGGTCGTGGGGAATGATATTGACGCAATATCATTCTTGTAAGCTAAAGGCAGCTCGTGTTTTAATGCAACTTCTTTTGCGTTTTCTCCGAAGATTTCATTGAGGTTGTCATCTTTGTCTTGTAAAACCAATGTGCTGCCATCTTTAATGTCCTGACTTAGGTTATTATAAAAACAGACCTTTGCTGTAAAAAGTTCATCCATTTGTTCGAAATTGGCAGGATCGTTTGATGATACTATGTGGTCTGCTGCAGTGGCTTCTACATGGAATTTTGCGATTCGGCCTTTAGTCAAAGTTTCCAATGAAAGCAATTCGCCAATGCGAGTGTTGATATTGGATTCCAGAACCACTTCTTTCGTGATTTCCATGGAATCATTGTTTTTAAAAGTGAGAACATAGCCTTTATTGACACGTTCTACAATGAAGAAGAGGGGAAAAATTTTCTTGTTCATAATTACTTTAGTTTATTATCTTTTCTCAGTTAGAAGTTGAAGGCTTAAATCGTAGTTCTTGGCAATGCTGCAATAGTCAAATGCCAGTACTCGTTCCTGATCATAGACTAATTCACTTTCGCCACTATCTTTGTATCTTTTTGTAGGGTTCCCATTTTCGTCCAATATATAGAATTTTAAGGGTGATTTGGTTTTGCCTAAGTAATCCGGTGTAGATATGAGGTAGGATAGGAGACTTTCGTCTGGAATCATTATCTTTCCCTCTCTCTTGGCTTGGATATTGGCTTTGGCCAAACAAATCTTTTCCCGGACAAATAAAATGTAGGTTGGTTCATTAAACTCATAGGTTTTTTGGGGATCACTTTTAATGCTTACCTTCAAACTGCTTATCTGTGAAATCTTATAGTCTTGTCCTTCACGAATTTCACCCAATTGACGAGCCTTTGAAAACATAGACCAGAATACTGCAATTTCGTCAGTGCTGCTGCAAAGAGAATGCTGATAGAGAAGTCCATCAATGCAAATGTCATGAACTTGTTGTTCTGTAAATGGCAAGCCGGGGGCAAAAGATTTCAGACAATAATATGAGGCAAGCATCATAGCCCAATTATTGATGAATCTTTCTCCGATTACATTGTAATCTACTTCACTTTTAATTTCTCTCAGTGATCTTTTCCAAGCGTCATACCACCCTGCATTGAAATTTTCCCGATAGCGCATTAATCCAACAGTTATGTTTGTAGGACACATATTTCTGAGCTTCAAGAACTTTTGATACTTGTCTGTTTCCTCCTTTGATCTTTCACTCTTTTGTGATTCCAAGAAAATCACACGCGAAAATAATGCAATATCAGCAGTTGGCATTTCTTGTCCTGTAATGAGGACACCGCAGTTAATCTTAGTTGCTTCACGATGTTCACCGTCAGAAGAACGCTTTGAACGACCGGCATTGTCATATACACCTTTGAGAAAGTCTATGTGTTTGTTGCTCAGCGAATTTTTGTATTCATCGAAGTGAACTAACATATTGCTGACTTCAGCACATTTCTCACCCATTGCGTAATATGTTGTACTTTCAAGGTTGCTGACCTCTGGATTGTTTTGGAACAAAGCCATCAAGAAAAGAGCAAACTCAGTCTTTCCGGTTCCTTTTTTTCCGTAGATGTTCAGAATAGGGAAAGAGCGTGTGCTATCAGTAATGATGTCCCGGAAGAGGGTTGCAATGTAGAAACAAAATGCAACGATTCCGTTATCACCATACAGCTCATGAAGCATATTGAAATATAACTCCGGAGCTATATCCATTTTGGGGTCATGGATAAATCTTCGTTCATTGACAAATGCGGTTTTATTTGTCTTGTGGAACTTTGACATGGCCGGAAGGTAGAAATTCTCGTTTTCAAGCCGGATTATGCCATATTCATCTATGGGTTTCCATTTTCCCTCATAAATAATTCCATTGCAAAACGCATAAAATCCTTTTTCGCCTAAATTATTCCAACCCATCTGTACTACACGCTGTGCTTCCTCGGTCTTCTCATAGATATAGGCTTTAAACAATTCATATTTGTCCTGACGTTCAAAGAAGAGAAAGTTTCCTTTTCCCTCAATTTTTTCTTTGAATCTATCTAACTTGGTTACATCTGCTTGCTGCAATTCTATGGTTTTTTTTACTCTGTTTTCATTTTCCAATTCAAAGATTCTGGTAGGTTTCTTATCATCAGCAATTAAAAACAAGGGGCGAATAATGAAATTAGTCCAATCTCGCTCACGGCCTTGTGCATCAATATCATAGTAGTGGTAGCCTTTTCTGAAGAAATGAAACCCTTTCAACTCATCATCCTTTTTCAAGGCTTGCTGACGGCGAAGTTCCTGTCTTTTGCGAGCTGCATCAGCTAAGGCTGCTTTCCATACAGAAGCTTTCTTGTACTTATCCTTCAATTCCGTTAGGATTGATGTTTGTTGAACATCGGAGGTGACAAGAACTAACAGACTACATACGTCATTGATTATGCTTATTTTGTCTTCATTGGAAGGGTTTGTTTCAAAGTGCTTTTGTGCATACCAAAGGATGAAGTCTTTTTCTTCCAATGTTTCCCATTTTGAAAGGTCAGTCAGATAGGAATCTGGATCCTGTTTGTGTTCAGCGGTTGGCAATTCACGAACAGAAACATTGAAGCCCATTTCCAAAGCAGTTTTCCCATTTTTGAAAACGAACTGATCTCCGACACCAAATTTAGAACCGTCTTTGGGTACGTCATTGTCTGGAATAAAGCAAATGCTGCATCCAAATTTACTAAATTCATTAAGCTGAGTTTCTGACCAAGTACCTCCTAATGTCGCTATTGCATTTCCTATCCCAATGGATTGCAAACGCATTACATCCGGTGCGCCTTCTACGAGATAAACTTTTCCGGCTTGACGTGCAGCCTTTAAAGCTACGTCTATACCAAAAATAGTTTGGTTTTTCTTGTAAATCAGGCAATCTTTACCATTTAGATATTTGATATAGGATTGAGAATCAATACTTCTTGCTGTGAAGGTTAGGATTCTGCCATATCTGTCTCTTTGAGGAATCATCAAACGCCCACGGTAAAAATCGTAATATTTACCTGGTTGTTTTTCATCTTCGGCAATAAGACCAAGTTGCAGGAGAATGTCTGTTTTTAATCCCTTTGATATGGCAAACGAAAGGAATTGATTTCCTTTTAGCGGACTATATCCTAAACCTATAGTTTGGCAGTATGCTTCATCCCAGCGACCACCTTTGTCTCGTTCAGCATATTGTCGGCAAGCTAAGGCTTCAGAAGTGTTTGCTTGATATTGTCCGCGAAAAAACTCATACGCATACTCGTTGTACGCATAAAAGGTTTCTTTTTGTTTTTGTAACGCAATATCTTCAGAAATATTTTTTTCATATATTGAGGGAATGTCAACATCAGGACAGTACATTTTCAGCAGAAAGCAGATAGCTCCATTGAAGTCAAGCCCATTGCTCTCTTCCACAAGTGAAATTATGTCACCACTCTTTCCGCAACCAAAGCACTTGTATCTGTTGATTGTGCTGTCAAGTAGCAGGGAAGGTGTTTTTTCACTATGAAAAAAGCAGCAACACTTCTTGCGGTGGGGGCCGGCAGTTCTGAGAGTTGTCTCAGGATGCAAGTCTACAGCCAATTGGCATATATCCACTCGGGATTTTACCAAGTCTATGTATTTGTCCTTAATCATTATTGATAGTTTTAGTTGTTGATAGAAATGGTTATTTCCACTTACCGCCCTCAATGATTAAAGAAAGAGCCGTAGCTATGGCAGGTGGGATGATTTTTTCTTCATTGAACCATTTGAGGAACTTTTGCTGCCAAGAATGAGGAGAACCCCCAAGTTCCAAACTGATATGAGCAGTAAATCTGCCTTTTTCTCCGTTAGGAAGGTTTTTGTAATAGAAGGCAATCTCTTTTGTGGTCATGTCTTTAAAGGTTTAAATGGTTATATATTGTATTTATCCAAAATATGGATTATTTTTGTATGCAAATATAGCTCAATTTATTGTACATATTGTGATTTTGCTCAATAAATTGAGGGATTTAGTATTAATTAGCGCATTATTAACGTAATTTTTATGCTTAACACGGAACTAATAGAAAATCTCTATGCTGGACTATCTAAAGAACAGCAGCAGGAGTTACTCACTCTTTTATTTAAGAGGAGTAAGCAGACTTTGAGCTATTTCAAGCGGACGAAAGATATTACGCTTTCAAAACTTGAAGTATTGGCAGACTTCTTTCATATGCCCTTGGATTACTTCCGAGTTGGAAATACATTCAAGGGGAATAATGTGTCCGGGAACAATAACCAAGTCGGGAATGTTTCTGTCAATACGAACCTTATGCTTGAAAACGAAGCATTGAGAAGAGAAATCAAAGCTCTTGAAGACATAGTAAAGGCCAAGAATGATGCCTTAGCAACCAAAGATTTGCTGATTCAGACTTTGATGGGCAAGAAAGAGGAATAGGAGTTATAAAAAGGTGTTAAGAATCAATTACTATAGATTTATAATATATAGTATAGATACCTTCGCTACATTCCGCTACACTCCGCTACAACTTCGCTACATCTATATATACCCATGATGATACAAAAAGTGCTGATAATCAGTTCCGCTACATCCGCTACATAATAAATTCCGTAAAAGGTGTATGTTGGAAAAATATTTTTTTATTGCATTGTTTGGCTGATTTGAAGGGAGTATATAGATACTATTATTAAATAATCTTAATTGAATAACCAAAATCCGTTGGTTTTCAGAGGTTATAGAAGTTTTGTCGAGCGACATATCTGCGACAAAAATGAGCAAAAATGCGTTTTTATAGCGAATTAACTTATTGGAATACAGCTTGTTGCAAAAAGTGTAAAAACGCTTTTGTTTCCCTGTCTCTCCGCAAGAAATAGCGTAACAAGTTGTAAAACAACAAGTTACGCT
>CAUWBF010000010.1:0-62625 GCA_963557785.1 uncultured Clostridia bacterium
AATAATATGGTACGGCTTATTATCTCTGTTTAATAAAGATTGGAATTTCAATAAGTATACAGGTAGATAGATGGAAATAAATAGTTATTTACACCACACTTACACCATTTACAAAGAGGATAATATTTAATAGAATGAGAGAGAGTCTTATATGGGATTAAATATAATAGAGAAGATATGCAACGCTGTCTTTTGTATCATATTTAAATTTGAATAAATATAAATAAAAATGTAAAAAAAAGGGTAGTCAATTTGACCACCCTTAATTTATTTTATGCGTCTTTCTAATTCATCTAACCTTGTTGTTAAACTTGCCGTTTGTATTTGTAATTGTTGAACAACATACATTGTTATCATATGTAGGAATTCATAATTAACATAATACTGATCTTTTTCTTCAATAACTAAACTATATTCTTTCCAGTCTAAATTATGACTTTCAAATATTTTAATTACATCCTGAGCTATTACACCTAAATTTAGTTTTTCAGGATTTTGTTTATATTTAAATGTATAAACTCCAATTTCCTCCCATATCTCTTCTAAGATAGGCTGCAACGGCTCTATTACATCTTTCATTCTAGCATCTGATGTAACAGCTGTTGTACCATTAATAAATGCTTTATCCTGGAATACGGCTGGATATTGACATTGGAATTGTTTTGCTGTGCCTTCAAACACTTTCCCTACAGCAAGCCCGTATGGAGATAAGTCTATCAAAGCTTCTTCTGTATCTATATCTGTGAAGTATGTAGCACTTCCACCAAAGGTATCAGTGATAACCACCTTAACATCATATGATTTATTAATATCATATGTACCATCTACTAAACCATTAAATGTTATAACATCAGTTACCGTCTTTTTGGCTGTTCCAAATGAGGATTCTGATTTTAATTTAGTAAATATTTCTATTTTAGTTTTATTATGTCCACCAGCACTAGATAATGCCCAGTCGGCAGATAAATACAGTTTAGTGCCTTGTGGAGATATAACACTTCCATTATGTCTATTGGCAGTTACTGATTTTATAATAGGTATATTATAAGACTCTACAGTAAATGATTTTGATACTGCACTAGAAACACAACCTCTAGTATCAACTGCTCGTACTGAGACTTTATTAGTACCAGCAGAGTTTAATACAGCAGTGTCAAATGTAGTGTTAGTAGTATAATAAACACTTCCATTTACATTAACTTCATAATGTTTTAATTTAGCACCAGCAGGCATACTAGGGCTGTTAAATGTTAATCTAGCTTTACTCTTTCCTTGTACAAATGTAGAGGTTACCGCCGATGATGGAGCGACCGTAACGCCTATGCTTCCAATCGAAGGTTTTGTGCTAGATGATAAACTGGATGTAAACTTACAGCTTGTGCTTCCTATATTTTTACTTCCAACATATGTCGTACAGGTCAACACAACAGGTTCCGACTTAGCATCCATATATCCTATAACCGCTGTCGGTAATGTAAATTCTATTGTCTTAGAAGTTGTCTTACTTGCTATCGTCCAAGTGTAACCACTACATTTACCAACTACTGTATGTGTTAATCCTGATACAGATACTCTAGGTTTAATATAACAAGTATGTTTATTGCCAGGGATTACACTAGTCGAAGATGTACTTATAGCGGATGGAGTATTAGCTAGAGGAGTTAAATCAATAGCTAAATTGCCAGTGTCTACATGATCGTAAAACTTACCAGTGTAGGTAATTTTAACATCGCCTCTAAATCTAATGTTTATTTTCTTCTTGCCATTGCTGTTGTGAGTAATAGTTTTAGTTTTACTCATCAATACATCTGAGTACCCTTTAACACCTATTTTAGCAGTACCAGTATATTTAGTACCATCAATCCATATTGTTAAATCCTTTTTAGCTGTAGATTTGGTTTTCCATTTACTATAATACCTAACACTTACTTTAACTTCTGACTTATTCGTACCTGATATTGGGGTATCCTTCCAACTTACCCTATACCATTCTGTATGTTGGCTTCTGACGTATGCGTAAAAATTACCACCCATTATTTAGTCACCTCCTCAATTTTAGGAGAATAACTGATTCTCATATGAGGAACTCCATTTACATCCACTTCTCTAAACACATAATTAGGAAGTCTCATATAGTCTTTAGTTTCAACAGCAACTACTTGTAATATACCATTAATCAAGCTACTTCCTAAACCATCGTTAAATATTATGCCAGAACCATTTTCAGAGCCTTGTCCTATAATAATATTTCCATTTTCATCTTTGTTTATTAAATCAGCAGACTCTTTTTTTAATGCTTCTATTAAAGTATCGGCATAAGCTTTTACTTCTCCGTCAGCAGCCTTTAGACTATTTACAAAATCAGTAAATAATCTATCTATTTTCTCCATATTAGAATCGTCTTCTATGGTTGTTTCTTCTGTTTTAGCAGCCATCTTGTCTCTCCATTCTTTGAAAGAGAGGGTAGAGTCAACTGCTTCAAATACATCTAATTTATTAGGAGTTTTTTGCATTAAGTTCTCCTTTCTATGTTATATTTTTTATTAACTCGTTATTTTTTATATCTAATTCTTGTAACGATTTGTTGTCTATTTCATTTAGTGCCTTGGGGTCTAAGTCTGATAATAAAGTTAAACTTGTCGTATTTAATGTTATACCAAAATCGGTCGCTAAAGACGTGATATTGTCTTGTTTTATAGGCACATCTAAAAAAGCAGGAAATCCATTAACTCCTATTTGAGTATGAATATCCTGCTTCGATAAAATTATTTCCTGTTTCTCTTTGTATGAATATTTGACTTCTTGTCTTTCTTTATTTGGGAATAATGATAAAGTGTTTTTTTCGATAATCATTTTATCACACTCCCATTTGTCACTTCCAATTTAAGTGTTTTCTCTGGTATTGATACAATAGTTCTAATTGGTATATTTAAAACTTTAGCTAGTTCGCCAAACATTAATAAATTTTCGTTTGTGTCGTATATAATATAATATTTAATATTATTCCACGGTCTTAATGATTCGGGAAAGTATAACCTATTTCTATTGATAGGAAATCCTGTTGATGTGTCAAAGTCAAATGTGTCGAAGTCATTATCAACCAATATACGAGAATAGCCATCTTCTTTAATAGGCTCTGTAACATTAGTTCCTTCAACCGTTGGTAGAGTAGAGGATAACCCTATTTGTAATTGAGTAGGTATATCTTGTGTAGTAGAAGTTTTAAATATATTATTAGCTATTAGTTTAAGATAATAAGTTGTAACCATTATTGAACACCTTCCTCTACTGGATATGCTTTAGGGTTAATATTTTTTCTAATATTCATTATTCCTTGCATAGATTCTTGTTTATGATTTGGTGTGTTAATAGTTATTTGATATATGTATTTACCAACTAAGTCTTGTGTGTCAACCTTAGTTAATATTAATTTGAATTCGTTTCCACCTGTTTCAATAGGAGATACTTCACATTCTTTGGCTAGTATTCTTTCTCCATATCTTTGATTGTATTCGATAAGAGAAAAATTCATTTTTAGATTATTGCAGTCTATATATTGACCTCTATCCTCATCTTTAATCTGCCAATAGAATTCTTTGTAATCTCCACCAACGATGTTTATTTCGTCTAATTCAAATTGAGATTTATTACATGAATTCATTGAAACCTCCTTGTTGTTTATTATTAAGTATGATATTATTTAAATAAGATAATTATGAAAGAGAGTGCGCAATATGAAAATTATTAAACATAAAGAATCAAACTTTACAGTTGAAGAAATTGTAACTTGTCTAGAAAATGATGATAAGCTAAAAGATACTGCTATGAATATTACATTTGAAGAAAACGGGGAGACTGTCGTTGTAGTAGAACCGTTAGGATTAGAAGATGTTAACATATTTGGCGAGATTAATGAAGATTATGAATTAATTTATTATAACGAAAACTGATTCTCATTTTATTAAACATATAATACATACAATAAAAAAAGACACCCAATCAAGGTGTCTTTTTTTATTATGGTTGCTAATTATCATGCTAAACACAATAATGTTTAGGAGTACCTTTATTATATAAAGTTTGATATTATTTGTCAAATGGAAAACCACCCTCGGAAGGGTGGCATGATATCAGCGGGTCGTATTAAACCCTTTTATCTTCTGTCAGTATATATAATATCATAACTATAGAAATAAGTCAATTAAAAAAGTTGCCTCAGAAGGATATCCCTATTATACAAGGCAACACATCAATCTACAATAGTAGAAATTAGTTACAGTATAAACTATTTTATGCCTTTAGTCAAGCTTCTTTGTTAATTCTCTTAGTTCTTCACAATCATCGTATATGTCTTGCATTAGATTATCCACGTGTTCCTCATCTATATCTTCCATCCAATCCTGCCAACCAACATTGTCCTCGAAGTCTTGATAATAGTCAACCGCTAGAGCTTCTTTTATTAATTCTTCTATTTCTGTATCTTCTAGATCTAGAGAATAACTGCTAACTATCGCTTCATACTTCTCTTTATATTCTGCTTGCCATTTGTTTCCTGCTTCAGGTCTTACAATCTTGTAGCAGTGAAGAGTTGCTAAGCAATCAACTAGGCTGTTATGTGCGTCCATACCATCGTAGTTGAAGTTATATTCTTCTGCTACCTCTGTTAGCTTTGATAACTTATAATTCTCAAAATATTCATGATAGGTATTGTGTATCTCTGCATAATCCTTAGCTACATCAACTAGCTTGTCTTCGTCGATAGTTATACCAGCAGCGCTTAGGAATGCTATATCTAAGTCCATAGCATATCCAACTATAGTATTAGCGCCATCAAGGATTGACTGGATAGCATCCTTATATTCAGTTATAGATTTCTTATCTTCTACCATCTGTGGAGTTATATGGTGGATAGCTTCTGATTCAGCCCATTCTGTTTTATTCTCAGGCTTGATATATTCATTGAATAGAATATTCTCATCTGCATCTATTATTGATAACTGTAGGATTTCATCTTCGTTAACTTTTAGTCCTGTGAATTCTGCATCTATTATTATAGTTTTCATAAAACACCCCCTAGTTAATATATCTATATTATACAATATATATTTATATATGCACTAGGGTTAAATAAAATAATATTAATTTATGCAATTCTTATCCATCCATACACAGTTAGATAAGGCGGCATATTATTATGTGCTGCTGTCGAACCAGTAGCACCAGTTGTTCCACTGATTGAGTGAGTATGAGCTCCATCTGAATCGGTATGAATTGTCTTAATACTTCTATTTGTATGATACGTATATCCACTGTCAGAGCCAGAGCCTTTAGACCATCTTTGTCCCATTGTATGATTATGCTTCCCGTTGCTTGTAGTAGTCGCACTGAAAGGATGGGTATGAGCGGGCATATTGCTCGCAGACAGAGTTACTGTCGCAGCGCCGCCAGTTGAGCCAACAATATATCCATTCCCCGCCATTAGTAAAAACTTTCCTTGTATCTGTTCCCAATCTCCTCCAAATCGATTAGAAACAGCTTCGGGTGTGTTCATTTCAGGATTGATTGTTATATAAATATCTCCAACTTGATACTTCATTGTTTCTAATTGCTTACCTATGAAATTTAATATTCTATCTAAAATAATACCACCTCCTTGTTATTTTATGCTTCTCATCCACTATGTGTCGCTAATAACATATCTTTTGTTACTTTTGTAACTTTAGTAGTCGTACCTAAACATACAGATATATTTACGGTATCTAAATTAAATGCTATAAAAGGTGAATGCCCAGTCCTACAAGTCATATATATTCCATCCAAGTTTTTATTAGGGTTGGATTTGAACTCTATATATTCCCATGTTTCAGTTGTTCCTATTGGAGAAATATCCTCTTCGCCATCAGTATATCTGTAAATAAATGTTAAATCGTCTAAACCTTTGAATTCACCTTTTATGGCTACTGGATATCCGTCAAACATATCATGATATGCTCCAATAAGTATAATTTGAATTTCATTTCCATACCAAGATAATGGACTGTATTCAACAAAAGTATCTCTCTCATCAACGTACTCATATCCAGATGACGAACTAGGACACGTCATATTAACAGCGCTTTCTTGCCCAGTAAAATCCCAAAATCCCCAATGTGCAACGTCTGGATTATATTCAGAACCATTATCTATATCGTCAACTTCTTCGACTAAATACATATCGCAATTTTCTTTTGTTCCATCTGGTTTTATTAAATGTACAAATTTATCTGCCAAAGTTGTAAAAGAGACTGTTGCCCAACCACTGTTTGATTGGCTATAATTGTCAACTGCATCTACATATAATGTATATGTAGTTTCGGGCTGAAGCCCTGTTATGTTTATTGTTGTGCTCGTTCCATTAAGTTTTAATGGGATAACTTCTGTTCCTGCACTATCTAGTACTTTATATCTATAATTAGCTAATATTGCCATGTCTCCCATAGTGAATCCGCTTATTTGAGCCGTTACTCCATTTTCGGTTGTATTTATTATGCTTACCGTACCAATACTCGGAATAGGTGGTTTTGCTGTTGTTGCTCTTAACGATACATAAGTTGAAGGCGTACCATAATTATCAACACCTCTCATTTCTGCTAAATATTCGGTGTTAGGTTGTAATCCCGTTTTTCTGTAGGTTGGCGAGCTACCGTTACTATTCCATTGTCCGTTTCCCCAATACTCGTATCGAGCAATAGAGGCTGGTGAGGTTGGCGTAACTCCTGATATTGTGAAATCAATACTTTTATGTGTAATATTTGACGCAGTTATTTTCCCTGATGTTGGGGCAGGTGGTTTTGCAGTTGTCATATTAACTGCTGAAGAATATCCCCATACGTGGTTATAAGTTCTTCTATATGCTACTTCAACTTTATAAGTTTTATTTGGAGATAACCCAGTTATAGTATAATTTGCCGTACCTGTATTTTCGACAATAGCTGTAGGCGGCGTAAAATATTGCCATGAACCGCCATCTAATTTATATGCGGCATAATTGCATTGAGCCGAGCAATCTAGCTTGATTGTTAAACTATTGTATGTTGAAGAAACCAAAGATACATTATTTGTATTAGGTGCTTTTCTATCTATATCAGGGATAGATCCTGCTACATTTGCAACCTTCCAACCACCAGCTGGCAAATAACTACTTGATAAATTGATATCTAAATATCCATGTACATTAATTTCTGCTGGTGTAGCCCCGGTAGAACTATGTGTAAAAGTTCTACTATCGTTAGTTAAATTCCAAGTTTTAGAACTATTAGCTTTACATGTACCTGCTAAATTCTTTTTAATAGTTCTTTGTGCAGTTATAGTAGCAATGCCAGCATCTATACCTTGAGTTCGAGTAAATGAAGATTTTGAAGTTAATGATCTACATCTTAATTGATGTACAGTATAAGTTGTCGTATTATTTACTGGGCTTTGTGTGTAGCTCCACTCTACATCGAGTGCGAAACCTTTATTTTTCCATACTTGTTTCCATGCCATTAGTTACTGCCTCCTGAATGTGTTATTTCTGTTTTAATCCATAAAACCGTTTTTCCAGGAATAGCTGGAGGTTGGGTGTTAGATATAACTATTTCATAGTCTTTTTCGATTTTAGAATTAAGTTCGTCTTTCGTATAATAAATATCATTATGCGTATGTGCACTAGGTGGCATAGTAGAAGGGAAATCTGTTATATCTGATTTTTTTAAATTATGCAACTTAGAGTAATCTTCTTTACTCATAAGCCCATTAGCATAATTAGTGGCAGGCGTTTTATCCGCCTTACCACTAATTAGAGCTTTTACCTTTTGTAAGAAATAACGCAATGTATTATCACTTACATACTTTACTTTCTTACTCATTTAAAACTCCTTTAATTAATTATTATGCTGAGAACATACCATCAATTTCAGCGTTGCTAATTGCTTCTAAATCTGTGTCTTGAACGTATCCTGTTAAGTCTACAGCTGTAGTTCCAATGAATTCCCACTTATCATTAACCCAGATGTATTCATCGTATGCTTGGTTTACTCCAGACTTGCTTGAAGATTTAAAGTAAATAACACCTTTCTTACCAGTTAAAGGTAATTCGCCATCAACTACTTGTGTTTCAAATGAAGTAATTTTACCAACAGCCTCAGCGATAGAAGCAGCTACCTGCGCATCAGTTTGATACTTGCTATCGTTAGTAAACTGTGATAATTTAGTAGGCATATCAGTAATCTGATCTTTAGTATGTGTATGAGTTTTATCTGCCTTACCTTCTAATGCTTTAGTTGTTTTAGTATCTAACGCAGTTACTTCTGTCTTGTCAGCCTTTAGTTTTAATTTACCATCTACATCAGCAGTATCAGCTTTACCAGCAATAGCCTGTTGTACCTGTGTGTCAGTTTGGAAGTTGCTGTCATTTGTAAACTCTGATAGCTTAGTTGGAACTGTAGGAATTTCTGTCTTTAGAGCATAGTTGCCTGCTGGCTGGATGCCCAATTCAGTTAAACTGTTTTCACCTTTTAATTCAACATTGTTGATTTTAGGCTTACCAATTAAGCTGCCATACTGACCATCAAATGAAGAAGAACCAGCGTCTAGAATTTTCTGTTTTAATTCGTCAGTAAGGTCATTAGTTGATAGCCCTTTTCCTGGTACAGCATCAACTTTCTTAGCTGCAATACCATCAACGTATCCTTTAATTTTGTTCTTAAAATATAACGCACCATTAAGGTCTAAATATTTTTTCTTTGCCATTATTAAACTCCTTAAATTTGTATAATAAAAA
The DNA here is from genome assembly GCA_963557785.1 of uncultured Clostridia bacterium. Taxonomy (GTDB): domain Bacteria; phylum Bacillota; class Clostridia; order TANB77; family CAG-508; genus Merdicola. The sequence goes on from CAUWBF010000010.1 coordinate 8,801, forward strand.
AGAAGCTACCGAATTGTAGCCTCTAAACCATGTCTTTAAATATTTCGTCTAACTCTAGGTTGGACAAAGAGTCCATTTCTCTTTGAAGTTCTAACTCGTGAGCCGTTTTATCTTTTAACAATACAACACCATTAATAGAAGGGTGGTTTGTTAAATCTTCGTATGAGATTACAGTAGGAACGTCTTTTATATCTCCATCTATAACGCCATACAATGTCCCCGAAGATACTATTTGAGCATCTATAAATTCACGAGTTCTTTTATATAATTTATTATCCATTAAATAGTCACTTCCTCAGCTATGATGAACTCAGAAGAAGGTACTACTGTGTATATACTGCCATCAGCCAAAGAGAGCTGAATATCGTATATATGCTTACCAAAACTTAGAGGTTTTGTATCTTCGGGGGTTAATGCAACCACATTGTTTCCAGTAAATTCTTTTTGAAGTAAAGGATTTTCGTCTGTTATAGTTTTCTTAATAGTAAAAGTCAATTTGTCATTAGGACTTAACTCATAAAGACTACCATCTCTTTTACTTACTTTAATAGATAATTCAGCAGAGTCACCACGAGTTAATGTAATTTTTCTACCGACTATTCTAAGCATGATACCTCCTTAATTAAAGTTTTAACTTATTCTTCTATAATTGACATCAATACATTTAATTCTTGCATTGTAATAGAGTCATAATTGTCTGCTTCTGTTTTTTCAACAATTTCCATATTTACTTTTGTAAGTTTTACTTCGTTTTCTATAGAAAGCAATTCATTAAGTTCATCATATGCTTTGTTGTCTTTAAATTTAATTTGTCCATTTTCGGCTATAAAATCACCATTGTCATTTGTCTCAGCGTATCTTTTGATAATATTATTTCTTTCCTCCTGACACGCTTTATAAAAAGGCATAAGCAAGTTTAAATTATATCTTAAAGCATACGCTAATCTTAATGGTAAATTTTTATTTAACATATTTGAACATATATTTACAAAATTAAATATTTCTAAATTAGTCATTTATTTTTTCTCCTTTTTCTCTAATAATTCAAATGTCGTAGGGTATTCCTCTGCCATTGGTATTTCTTCTGGGAATACTTGCATACCCAATGATTCATATAAACTGACAGTGGCAGAAGATATATTCATATTAAACCCGCCAAGTATCATATTCATATCTATATCTAAAGTATTTTCCTTGTCTGCTATTTTACCCAAAGCGATACCAGTCCCGCTAGCATGGAAGTCTAATAATACATATTCAGATTCTACCGTAGTTTCAGCTTTAACTGTTTCAAAATAGTCGGTTGCAGAAACTCTAAATTTATATTGATTCTTCTGGTCAAACATATGGACTTTACCAGTAGAGTCCGCTTTGCTGCTGTCAATATCTATTGTGAAAGACGAGTCATAGCTTGTCAAAGGCGGAATATCAACAAGTTTAATCCACACTTCGTCTACTGCAAGATTGCCATTTGTAGATTTAGCATACTCAATTGTATAGGTTTTATTATTTTTATTATTAATAGGTGAAATATTAATATCTAAATGTATTCTGATGGAGTTACCAGTGTCTAACAAAATACCTTCTTGTGGTCTAGTAAAATCTGCCCTAATAACTGAAAAGTTTTTTATTAAAGGTGGTGTCAAAGTATAAACAATATATTGTTTTGATTTTGCTGTAGTACGTCTACCTCTACTGTCAATAACCGTAGCCTCAACATAAAATTCTCCCGACACCCCTCGCAAAGGATAGCTTTCCATCATAAAATTATCAGTTGCAGTTGCGTTGTATTGGAATACAGGTTCGCCCCCCATATAAAGAGTGTAATAAATAGATTCTATGCTTGCTCCAGGAGTAGGTTTACATCCCACAACTTTTATGTCAACATTCATCTGATCAATATATTCTTGGAATTTCTCATATATATTCTGCCCGTATCCATAAGGAGTCATTGTGATTTGTTCTGACGATATAGATGGCACAATGGTTTCTGGCATATGGATACTAACAGGCACCGATGTTTGTAATCCCAAAAGGTTAGTAGTATTATTTTGGTACGTTTTGCACACCAAATCAAAAGTTTGACCACTTGAATTGTTCCCAAGATAAGTATAGTCACATTCAATGGTTAGGGTTTGGCTTGCTGCCGTAGATGGGTTGATGTTAATGAGGTGACAAGTCTTACTACCTTTAACAATAGCCACAGTATGTTTTGCGTTTGACGAGATTGACTTTAACGCAAATTTTATTGTCGCCTTTGTATCGTCATAGGTTACATTTTGAACGGTCAATGTAGAACCCAAAGGAAGTTGCGGTAGTCTTATTCTAGAGAAACTATCTTTATAACTTAATATTCTAGTTTCTATAGCCGAATAGTCTAAATTACTAAAATAAGCTCCACGAGCATAAACTTCTACTGATAATGTAAAACCTGCGTTGCCTTTTTCATCATGTATAATATTGACATATCCATCACACAATATCTTCTTAAATGGTTTACTTGATGAAGAGCCACGTTCTATATCAAAAGGGATAGTGTAAAACATTTCTCGGTCTGCATTAAAAGCAATGCTCATTTCAGATATTGTTCCAACAGCCGTTGCGATAGTTTCAACATTTTGGGAGATTTCTAAATGTGCAGTCCAATGTATTTTAGTTTTTCTTTCATTGACATTTTGATTCATAACCTTCCATTGTAAAACAAAATTTAGACCAGGAATATTAGATTCTGTAGGAAATTTTTCTACTATTCTACCTTCGTGCCCATTACCACTTATACTTACGCCCACTCAATCACCCCTTTCTTACTTTCTTAAATGATAAATTACCTTGATTTACACCAATATTTCTTGGTATAAATGCAAAATTGCCTAAATACAATCTATCTTTAATATCTATATTTTTCACATTTAACCTTTGCTCAGTCAACCATGCTACAGGTGTAGCTCCAGAATAAAATATTAACTTACCTTCGGCACTTCCTTGTTCTGGATATCCGCTTAATGGGAATGTACCTAGTTGAATTTTAGGCATATTCTTAACGTCTTGTGTATTTTGTGTATCTCCAAACTCGATACCATTTGCACTAAAATCAATATACCTCTTAACATTCCCTATGATAGGATCGAATTCGTTAATCTTTGTAAACTGGAAGTTAATCTTTTCTGCATTTTGTGAAATTTGAGATGAGTTATATTTTATTTTATCGTTAATTCCATTAAACTCTTTTGCTGTATCATCTTTGTACTGTTTCAGTTCTTCTACTTGGGTTTCAATTTTACCAGCTTGAATATTAATATTGGTAGATAACTGTTCAATATTTCCTTTGAAGTCAGTATTAAGTTGATTTAAAAATACATCTAAAGTATATGGTTTGATTTCAAACTGAGGATTACCATTAGAATCAACCTTTTGTATATATACAGGTTGTTTTCTAGGCTCTTCTTCTAATACCTGTTCGCCGTTTTTATCAAGTATAGGCTTTTCTTCTTCGTCTAACTTAACATCATAAACTTCCTTACCATTAATTAACACAGGTTTATACATAGGTTGACCCGTAGTGTCAATTTTAATTTTGTATTTAATTTGCATTAATGGCTGTCCATCTTTGTCTAATCTTTGTTTAGTTAGCTTTTTTAATTGTGGACTTCCATCTTCGTTGTACTGAATTTCGCCAGCTTCGTTTTTTATATATGCATAGCAAACATATGTGACAGGCTCTTTGATTGGTTCTCCTTCAGGCGTTAACTCTGGTTCGTAGATAGGGTTTAAATTAGAGTTAAATAGTATCTTCCCAGAATTGATAGTAGTAGTTCCATCTTTATTAATATGAGAGATAGTAGAGGAGATATTTAATTTATCTCCGCTAATGCCTTGATAACTACCGTCTGGATTGATAGGCTTAAACATATTGTCGACTAAAATATTATCTCTAATACCTTCGGCATGAATACCACCTTCATCAAAATAAGCTGTTTTACCATCTTCTCCAAATACAGTAAAATTGAAATTACCAGACTTATCTTGTCCAGCTTGAAGTCTAACTTTACCTGTTTTGTCAGTCCATTGAGTAGTGTTTCCGCTAATTAAAAATCCACCATCTTGGCTGCCAACTTCAACTATATTAGTTAATATTTTGCCAGATTTGATTTTGTCAGCTGTTAAATTACTTATCCAAGCAGACTGAATAAAGCCATCTGCAAATGTTAATTGTTTACCATTTATCTGTCCAACAGATGCGTTTAATGACTTTAAAACACTAGACACAATTACATCAGAACCAATAGTTCCAGCAGTAATTTTATCAGCACTTAAATCTTTAATCCAAGCATCTGTAATAACTGCTTTATCTCCTACAAGTTGAGAAACGTTTATCTTATCAGCTGACAAATTAATGGCTTTGATTACATTTGCTTGAATTACATCAGCAGTCAAACTACCAGTAGTAATATCATTAGCCGATAATTTACCGCTAAAATAAGCTTTGCCAGTGTTTATGTCAAAATAAAAAGACGCATTTTTAGGAGCAGATGCATCTTTGTCAAATATTAAATTGCCTGTTTCGTCAACAAATGTAGGAGTAGATATTTTACCATCCTCGCCAATTTGGAATATATCTCTATTACCAGCTACAATACCATACTTAGGGTCGATAGCTAATCTACCATTTTCTCCAGAAATAATAAGACTTCCAGCAACCATAGACCCAGCCTGAACTTTATCAGCGTTGATTAAACCTTTGCCACCATTAATAGCTTCAATAATGTTAGTTGTTAATCTATCAGTCGCAATATCGCCAGCTGTAATTTTATCGGCATTTAAATTACCGATAGCAGCTTGGTTTATTTGTACTAATTTGCCACCACCAACAGTTTCTTGGAATTTAATACATTCATTTACTGCTTCAATAACATTCTTATACATTTGAGGTAATTGAATGTCACCAGTTAGTTTATCGCCAGCGTTAATAGTTCCATTTTGGATAACATTCCCATTTAATGTGCCAGCTATGATATTTTGTGCATTAATAGTTCCTGCGAAATATCCATTGGTAGCGTAAATATCTCCTTTAAAATAACTATTGCCATTATTAATATTAAAGAAGAATGAGCTATTTTTAGGAACTTGTATTTTAACCATAGTGCCATCAGGATTCTTATTTTCATAGAGAGTATCATACAACATCTCTCCATTTTCTCCTATGAAACTAGGTTTAATATTTTTACCTTCACCAGAGAATAGTTGTGCATTACCAGCTGCAAATCCATACATAGGGTCGAGTATCATCTTGCCGCCAGTTTTGCCTTCAATTAAATCTTGAGCGAAGTAAAGGGCAGAGTTGTTTAACCAAGCACCTGATTCGTCAACCTTAAACTGTTTAACAACTTTAGTACCGTCTTTGTTAGTCACAGTATTTTCTATAACTAAATTCTTACCAGCAAATAGTGTACCCGTAATGTTAGGAGCGGCAATACCCCAAGTGTCGCCAACATTTGTATCTTTAAATTTACCAATAGCTAATTTAACACTATCCCAACCATCGCCAGTAAAAGCAATCATATTGTTAATCATAGCTATTTGTTCAGGATCGAAACCGCCATTAACTTTCTTTCTTAAATAAAGTCCGTTCTCATTCCATTCCATCCCTTGATTAGTAGAGTTAATGATAGCTTTTTTAGCCACATCATATGCATCATTAGTCAATGAATCAATAGCTCCACTAGCACCCGAATTTACAAATGAATTATATGATGCCTTATTTAAATCCAAACTTTTACTAGAAGTAACAGTTTCGCCAAATAAATCAGCGAATTTAAATTCTGGACAAGAAAGTTTGTATTTATCACTAAATGTTAAACTAAAATTATTTATATCGTCATAACTAAAAGATACTTCAATAAGAATAGGGTAGACAATAGTTTCTAAATCACTATCCCCATTAATATCTGCGCTTATAGTTTTACCTAGTGTTAATTTATTCTTAAATGCTTCAAATGTTTTAGCAAACACAAAATTTGCACTGTCTATAGAAAACTGATATGACGGCTCAGACAATTTCTTCAATGCGTCTTTTACATAATCAAACAGTTCTTGATACACTTGCTGTTGTTGAAATTCAGTAACTCCAACAGTATTATAAAATGTACCAGTAGTAATATTAAACCCAATAAAATCGTCCGTAATTTGAGGAGCGTCACCTTTAATCTTACCAGACAGAGTGATATTCATAGAAGGGTAGAAGACATCATTTTGATAAGCGTTTCTCAACGCAACAGTCAATAAGAAATAACCTTTCTTTGTTATTTCAGGAGAGGCTTCGTCAACATAACTAAACAAATTATCTACATTATATTGAAATGAAGCACTAACAATACTCCCTTTAATAAGCCTGTCTGAAACTTCTTCTTTGCCATTTTTAACTGTGAATACTTTTTGAGTAAATTCTAATGAACCTCCTCTTAAACTATACACATATTTATTTTTATTCTCATTTAACTGTTGAGCAACAGAATTGGCAATATCTTGTGTTATTTCGTTTGTTTCAACTTGGTCATGTCTATCTGTATCGGCAATATTTATTGAGTTATCTGTGTCTACGCCAACAAAATTGCCGTTTTCATCTGTCCCAACTATCTCAGCTATATTACTAGATTCAACAACAGTACCCGTTAGCTTTAACATAGATTCACTTCTTTCAGTGATAGTGCTCGATTCATCGCCTTTAAGAGCAGAGTTGTATGAAGGAACTACAAAGCTATCTTCAACGATAGTGTCTTCTTTAAAGAACATAGATAGAGTTTTTAGCTCATCTTCAGTAAAATAAGCGTCTAACTTACAAATATCCATAATTTCTTTAAGTTGAGTTTGTACTTTTTCTTTATCTGTGTTATATTTTTTTACTACTGCTTGTTGGTCTTCATATTTAAGTTTAAGAGCAGCTAAATCTGCTTCTAGTTTTTTAACATGAGCCTCCCAGCCTTCAACAGTTGTATCAGCTTTACTGCTAATGATAGACCCTTCTAAAGCTTTTATGTCTTTTTCAATAATTTTTAATTGTGCTTCAGCTAACATATAAGCAGAAGTTTTTTCAATTCTTAATGCTTCTAAATTACCAAATGCTTTTTGATAAAAGTCGCAACTGTCTCTATATGCAATCCAACGGTCAGCTAGCTTATCTTCAATATCTCCATGATTAATTAGATAATCAAGATTATATATTCTATCCGTACCATTAGGATTTACATATGCGATAGACATATTGTCGCCACTACCATAGCCAGCAAGAGAAGTAATAACTTCGTCTGACAATTCTGTTATTCTAGCACTCTTAATTAAGTTATCGTATGACAAATGAATAGGGGAGTGGATAGGCTTTCTATCAGCACTTATAACATTAATTTTCTTATTTCTACAGTCAAATTGAAACAAGCAATTATAAGTTTTCTGTAATGTATTCATTATAAACGAATACAGTCCATCATCAATATTATCGAATGTTCTCCAACGCCCGATTAAATCTCTATCTACTTCTCCAATAGACCAGTCTGGAACAATTTCTGTGATAATAGTCATAATAGTGTCTGCGTTATCGGCAGGATTATAAAAATTATATGTTCCAGTAGGTATATTAATTTGCTTCTTATTAAAAGCGTATTCCAAAGAGTAAGCTTTGCAAGCTTTACTTTCTTTTAATCCGTCATTAGACACTTGAGGATTAGATAAAATAAAATCCCCAAATGGTTCAACATTGACAAGTCTCATTCCTAACACTTCGTCATAATAAGGATTGTCTACAAGCTTACCTTCTATTTCTATTTTAGCTGGCACTTCAAAGCTAATTTCTGATACATCGTTATACCTAAATGTAGCAGATAAACTATGATAAGCACCAATAGTAGAGATAACTCTACTATCCATATGTTTCAACACAAGAGTAGGGGTTTCAATTCGATCGTATTTGTCAAATTGAATATCAGCGAAATTCACTAACATTAAAAACCACCTACTTTCCTTAGAAACTCACAAGTAATAACAACCTTAGCAACACCGCCTTCAGTTTTCATTTTAAGTTTATTATTTCCTTTTAATAACCTAAAGAATTTCATATTAAAATAAGAATATGGATTTAAACTTTCTCTATTAGAAGTAATGATTTGATTTTGATTATCGAATGACAATATCAAATCCTCCATACCCAAATCCGTAATAATAGACAGCTGATAATTAACTCTAACACTCAGCAATGCTTCCATAACATTTTCATGAGATGGGTCACATATATATTGAATATTAACTGTTTTATTTTCAGCGTCCCAAGTAGCTTTAAATTGAACACCAGCAGTTCCTAATCCATGTCTAAGGTCGTTGGTTAAAATAATCCAATCGAATTCAGTTGGTTGTCCAGTACCATCATCTTGCATATATAGCTGAACTTCACCATTAGAGGAAAAGTCAGGATTTGCATTTGACATATTTTCAATTTTAGCTGATATAATAACTTTGCTCATTATATTGTCTTCTGATACAAGAAATGAGAAAGAACCTTCAACTGAATTTAACATAGTTGAAATCAACAATCCTTCTCCGACACCATAAGATTCAGTTCCACTGCTAACCATAAATTTTAATGTCTTTGGTAGAGTATTTACTTGCCAATCTATACCATTGGAAGATATTCCATATTTGTTATCTGATATAGCAATATAATTACCACCAGAGAAGGATATATCTCTCCAACTATTGATAGGCATATTAATAGTTTCCCAATTTACACCATTAGTACTATGCAAACATAAAGGCTTTTGTTCGGTACTAGCTACTGTGTCGGCTATTATTACCCAGCCATTAACACCATAAGTTAAATTTGTCCAGCTTGATGTTACTGGTAAAGATAATTCTTTCCATGTAGTAACGCCAGATGCGTACGCTATTTTATTTGTGTTTTTAGATATAGCAATAGCTGTACCATTCCCATAAGCAACTTCATTCCAGTTACCTGATGGAAGAGTAACATCTAAAGTTCTCCAGTTTAAACCAGACAATGAGGCTGCTCCAATACTACTTTCTCCAACAGCAATATAATAACCATCAGAAAACATATCTATTTCAGCAAAGCAAATAGAATTCCATTTCTGTTTCACTGGTAATGAATTAGCTTCTGTGACTTGTGTCCAGTTTACCCCTGTTTGCGAATATATAACTGTTTGAGAAGCTTGTTTTACTTCAATAGCAACAAATCCAGCTGCGCCATAGCACCCTTTAAATGTTCCAGTACAAGGTAATTCGATTTCTTTCCAAGTAACACATTTATCTAAAGATATTTGAGCTTTATTTCCATTCTCTGGTAATAAAACATAAACATCATCTCCATATAAAATATCATTCCAATTACCTGTTGGTAGATTACCTTCTTGCCAAGAAAAATATTCACTAGGCTCTATATTTTGAGATACCACATCAGATAGAGTAGTGTCATACACATAATCAACTGTGTTATCTTCGGTTACTATTCTATCGAAATAATTTATTTTAAATTCACGATTATCATCACTTTCATTTATAATAGACATACTATTACAGTCATTAGCAAATAATATATCTAGTTTTGGTTTTAGATACCCGTTATAAGAACTTCTATTAAAGAAATTAACAACAGATTCTGTATCGTCAACCTGAAACTCCTGTTTAATTGGATATTCATATGCAAACTGTGAGTCACATACGACATCACAATTAAATGCAGCTGCAAGACCATTCATATAAACTGATTTAACATTATTGATAAAACATTTATATCTTACGTAATGGTCACCATCTACATATTCTAAATATTTATAAGTATTATGACCAGTTAACCAACCTAATATTGCGTCAACTTCATAATCTGATAAAGGTTCTACACTCCCGATTGTTAGAGGAAATGTCATTTCCTTATTTAGATTAGTGCCATAGTGAATAGGGGAGTAGTTGGCTGGCAATCTATCTTCTATGACATCAACATCGGTTCCCAATGCTAGTTCTCTGTCTATTGAATCTTCAAGAAAATAAATCATCAATCCATAATCTTCACTAGGCACACCATCGAATATAAATGATGTACTTTTAAACATTATTCCTCCTGTTAAAATAAAGCCCTACCATAAAAGAGGGTAGGGCATAATTAATTATCTTTTATATACATTAATTCGCTGAGAAGGGGATACGCCTTTAATATTAAGCGCATCTCCAATACGACTTAATGTCTTATCTGAAATCATATCGCCATAGCTTTCTAGCTTCTTCATAATATCTTTGTCAACATTTCCTTCTATGTTAATATTAGTATTATTAACTAATTCAATATTAGAAGAATTATTGACACTCTTTAAGTTGTCACCTAAAGATGGAGCAGAGCGATAAGCTTTGATTAATGAATCAGATATTTTAATTTGTTCTGAAAGACGTTTCTGGTCAGCAGTACTTAATACCAGTTCATCGTTGGTCAATAAAGCAAATCTTTCGTTTTGTTTAACTGAAGACTTATCCCCAACAAAACCAGTTTTTAAACCAGTATGTTTCTTGACAACAGGAACTTTTCCACCAGTGTCTTTCTCTTTTGTAGCATCTCTAAGCAATTTAGCAATCGAAGCAATATCTTTATTGTATTTATTCAACAATTCACTTAATTGCTTCCAATAATCATCAACGGTATCCTTTAGACCATCGCCATGTTTCATGTTATATTGCAACAAGCGGTCTAATAGATTGTTAGTTTCTTTATTGTCTATTTGCTCAAAGACTTTATCAAGAACAGCTTTTTGATCGTCCAACCATTCTTGAATTTTTTCTATTTGTTTTTCAACAAGCTCACTATACTTTTCACTTTGCTTGTCAAGGTTGTCTTGAGTTTGTGAAATAGTTTCATCTCGTATAGTTTTGTCTTGTTCTTTAATTAATTCGTTTAACTCTTCAAGAGCTTTATTATATTTAGCTTTACCTGCACGAGAAGTATCACGAGACAACATGTCTACTTCAGCTTGCTTTTTAGCAATCTTAGTAGCTAAGTCCGCCATATCTTCTTGGAAAGATAATTCTTTCTGAGTTAATTCTAAAGCTTCTTTTTTCTTATTGATGATTTCTTGATATTTGTCAACACTCTTTTCAAGAGCTTCGATTCTATCTTCGGCTTCTTGACGTAGCATATTTTCGACCATATCAGTAATTTCATCTAAGTGGTCTTTTTCATTATTATAGACTTCATCTTGTGCTTGCTTAATTTGACGTTCAAGTTCCATCCATAATCTTTCGTAATCTTTAGTTTTTAGTTTACCACTCTTATAATAATTATTAAGTTGTACCTGTATAGCCTTTAGGTCTGTTACCGCATTTTGACCTGGCGCCCAAGCATCAAATAAATCTTTATCATCTATTTTCTGCTGAGCTTCGTCAATATAACGCTCAATAGCTTCAAGATAGTTAGAGTACATATTTTTTAAAGCTTCAGCGTTTTCATCTTTAAGACCTTTGTTACTTAAATATTTTTTACGAAGCTTATCTGACTTAGTATAATACTTGTCGGCAGATATTAACCCTTCTTCAATTTGCTCGTCTAGCTTTTGCTGATAATGGTCATAAGCAGACTTTGCAGCTCTAAGCATCTCTTCTTCATGCTGTCTCCACTCGTCTCCGTAACCTTTTCTACCTTTATAATACTTCTTACCTAACTTATCTAAAGATTTGTAATATGTACTATAAGATATTTTACCCATTTCAAGATTATGGTCTAAAAGTCCTTTTTCATAATTATAAGCATCAATCCAAGCTTTCTTTTGGTCTTCAAGAGATTCGCGAATTTCCTTGCCCATTCCCTTACGACCTTTTAGATGCTTCTTATATAAGGCAACAAGCTTCTTATAATAAGTCTTTTCAGAAATATAGCCCATTTCTAGCTGATAATCTAAAATGTCTTTAGCATTATCATAAGCAGAAGCTTTCTTTTCATTAGCTTTCTTTTGGGCTTTGCTTAATTTAGAAGTTTTCTTTTTAGTAGTCTTCTTTTTCTTCTTCTTCTTTTTCTTTTTGGAATCATCAGAGCCACTATGAGTAGAGCTTAAATTACCAAAAGCCATAGAACCGAATACTTGATGACTGCTTCGTCCAGCTAAAATTCGTCTTGTTTCATCAGCAGGGTAGACCACGTCTCCCTTATCTAAATGAACAATTTCAGGACTGTATTGTCCAGCTAAATAAGCATATCCTTTACGACTAGACCAAACTAATTCTTGTCCTAATTCTCCAACAAGAGTTTGACCAGATTCATATTTACTAGCTCTAGGTTTTAACCCCTGCCAATTTAGACCATTAGCGGCAGAACCATAAACAGGATTTTTACCACGTCTACGACCTTGCGTACCATGAGCGGTCCCTTTCTTGCCTTTCTTTTTGCCACCACCGCCACCACTACCATTAATGTATCTTAAAGCCTTTTTAACGGCATCAATAGCTGTACGAGCACCGCTTGTTAAAGTACCAGAAATAGAGAAGTGAGCAACGGAGCCATGAAGAGTTCCTAATCCTTTCTTTACTGCACTAATAGCAGTTAAAGCATTTTTATTATTAGCTTTAATATCAGAAGTAGAAGAGGTTTTATCTAGTTCGCCTATCTTGCCTTTACTGTATTTATATTTGTTGCCAATATCATCAGCGTCGGCACTAAAAATACAAGTAGCAGTGTCTCCATCTATTTCATAAAGTTTACCTTCGATTAACTTAATATTATCTTTATCTTTAGATTCCACAATAGCTCTAACAGCTGTTTGAACCTCTGGAGGAAGTTCTGCTAATGCATCTTCATATTCATCAAGTCTACCTTGATCGAATAATGTTTGGATTCTAACTACTTTCTCTTCTTCGATGCCTAACCCTTTAAGGATATCATCTTTATTTTTTATACCATCTATTTTGATAGCCGCCTTAATATAGATTTCATCTTCATTGAATGTAGCTAGTATTTGGTCAAGATATTCTTTTTGTTGTGCTATATGTTTTTTTTGAGCATCTGTTATAGTAGGGTCTTTTTCTAGCTCATTTAGCTCTTCACGTCTTTCCTTGATAATATCAAGCTGTTTTAAATATTCTTGATAGCTTTTAGAGTCGTTAGGATTTTTTCTAAAATTATCTTGCGCTCTTTGAGCGGCATCAATAGCTCCACCAACCTCATGGTCAACATCGCCACCATTTTGTAGAATAATTTTGTCAAGCTTACTAGAGATCCCTTTTAATTCATTTGTACTTTCATTAACAGCTCCAACAGTAGGGTCTGTAGTTTTGTTAAGTTCAGCTTGAATTTCAGTAATTCTCTTTTGAGCTCCTTTTTCTGAGTTTAACTCAGTATCTACTACTCCTTTAGTAGTAAACAAGTTCTTCTTGTTACCTGCGTCAGTAATTTGCGTCCACATAGCTTGGATATCTTCGGTAGTCGCTCCCATTTGATTCATTTGAGTAACCATGTTCTCAAAGTCAAACGTGTTGTTTTCCTCATTAAAGATACCTTCCATATCTTTAAGAGCCGCCAAAGATTCTTCTAAATTAGTGAAGTTAACAATTTTAATCTTGCCAGACTTTTCAAGTTCGTCTTTCTTCTTAGCAATTTCTTTCATAGAAAGACCAGCTTCACGACCATCTTTTACAAGTTGTTGCCATGAATAATAGCCTAAGTCTGAATTAGACATACTTTTTACATATTCGTCAGATTGCCTCATAGAGTTTTCAAGTTCAGCGATATTATTAAACTCCAATCCTCCGAACTGTCTAGCGTTATCGACCATGCTAACAAGATATTCTTTTGATACACCTAATATATCAGCTACTTGCTGATAGTACCTTGGATCAATATTAAGGTCGCCAGTCTTTGTATTGACCATACCTTTTTTGATTTTGTTGATCTTGTCAGCGTTTGCTTGTAATTGACTATCAAGATAACTACTTGTTTTGTCACCAGCAGTAAATCCGCCACCGTCTTTAATCTCTTTGATTTTAGCTTTAACCTTATCAAGGTTGTAATCTAGTTCTTCAAGCTTCTTAGTGCCAAGTATTCTTTCAGCACCATCCCAGAAAGTATTAGAACCTTCACCTTTAGCGTTTAGTCCTTCAAATATACTGTCGTATATCTTCTTGTATCCTTGAATGGCAGTAGTGTAGTCTGGTAAACCAGCTACTTGCTCATGTTGTTCCCATTGAGTTCGAGCAGCATCTAAACCAACATCAGTACCTTTTAATGAATCTACAACAGATAACCTACGAGAATAATCTTCGTAACTATTAGCAATTTCATTTAAAGCTGATGCGATTTCTGGAGCAGATTCTTTGTATTGGTTGGCTAAATTCTTAATGCTTGTAACTTGAGATTTAACTTGCGCATCATAAGCATCAAGAGCACCTTCTGAAAAGTCGCTATTTTGTAATTTTTCTTTAGCCTTCTCTAAAGCTTCAATCTCATCCTCTATACCTATTTTGCCAGAAAATTCGCCAGTATTATTCAGGATTTGATTCATAGCTTCAGTATAAGATTTAGCTCTCGCTTGCATTTCTTCAAAAGTTAAATCAGTATTAGAAGCGATACTTTCCAAACCTTTTTTATACTGAACTATATGCTCATCTGATATTAGGTCTTTCAACCCTACGCCGCCATATTCAGTTGCTGTTGACACATAAGTATGAAGATAGTTAACCATATCTTGCTGTTCTTTTTGTAACACATCGTACTTAGTTTGGACTTCGCTCCATTTAGTTAACTCTTCTTTATATTGATCGGAATTCTTACCATACTCATCAGCAACCTTAGCTAAACTTTCGTGTCTGCGGTCTAAAGAATACTTTAGCTTTTCAACAGGAGTTAAATCTCCTTGTTCTTTTTCTATCTTTTTAAGATAGTCATAAGTTTCTTTGTCCAGACCTTTGTTGCTATCAATATTGCCGATAGTGCCTTTAGTGTCAGCAGATTTAGAATATTTATCAAAGAGTTGGTTTATTTCTCTGAGTTGTTTTTCTTGTTTAGCTTTAAATCCTTTGTATATCTTTTCGCCATTTTCAACGCTAAGATATTCTTTAGTAGCTAAACCAACAGCCTCTTTTTGAAGCTTAATAGACTCAGCAATAGCGGTGTTTTTATCAAGAATAGCTTGCCCTTCGGCAGTGTATCCTTTTACTAATTCAGGGTTGATAGCCACTAATTCATTTACAATATCATTGTATCTTTCATACTGTTCGGCTGATAGCCCAATATTGCGTCCGTTTTCATCAACACCTTGAGACAAAGTGTTAAATTCTGTAGCTACCGATTTAATCTTGGAAGTGTTCTCGGTGATTTCATTCATGGTATTGTTGTAATCATTAACAACAGCTTCCATAGATTCAATCTTTTCAGCGGAAGTTTCAATCATTTTATCTGCCGCCCACATAATACCTTGTAATGCTAAATCAAATGCTACTGTAGCTCCGATATTCTTTACTAGATTTTTAGCACTTTCTCCAACAGAATCCCAAGCAGAAGTCATACCTTGCTTAGCTTCAGCAGAAGCTTTGGAAGCTTTATTAGTAGCATTATTTACACCATCTATACTCTTAGTAACATTATTAGCTTTTTCACCGACTTCAGCAAATCCATCTTTTAAGCCATCAACATTCTTGCCGTCCAAATTCTGTAAAGATTGGTCTAATTCGGCTATATTATTTCTAACATCCTTGCCAAGATCAACAGTATCACCTCTACGATTTTTAACTTTCTGTTTACTAATCTTAGAAGTAGTACCTCTCATATCTTGCATAGCTTCTAAGGTTTTTTTTCTTTCTTTATCGAAAGCATCCTGTAAATCTTGTTGAGCTGCTTCAAATTGTTGCCTTTGGATATTTAAGCTTTCTAGTTCGCTTCGCTTCCCTTTGTTTAATTTTTTCTTTTTACCACCTTTAGTGTATTTTATTTTGTTCTTCTTAGCTTCAATATCTCTAATAGATTTATCCATATCAACTATACTTTCAGCTGTATCGGATAATTTTTGAAGTCTTTCGTTGAATATATTATTTTGTGAAGTTAAATCTTTACTATGCTGTTTAACTTCTTTTAATGCTTTTCTTTGTTTGCCTAAGCCACTTCTAATGATGTCGCCTTTACTAGATTTAGACTGTTTACTTTTTTCGCCATTTAGAATTCTTTCTCTATCCTTAGTAATATCGTCAGCATTTTGTTTTAGATCGTTTTTATATTGAATAAATTCATCACGACCTTCTTCAAGGTCTTTATTCCATTTAGAAGCTTCCCAATCCATAGTAGTATCAAGACCTTGAGCTCCAAAAACGCCTCTATATGCTTTGTTGTTTTCGTCTTCAATTAAAGCTATTCTAGCATTTTCATTATTTATTTTAGCTTCTTCATATTTAGACCTAGCTTCATCATATTTAGGGCTTTTAGCGTCTAGTTTATTTAAATCCTGTTTTGCTTGATAAACTTCGTCAACAGTATTTATGTAACTCTGCCAAGATTTTTTACTTTGCTCAATAGATTTAACTTCTTTCTCTATAGCAAGCTCTTTTCGTTTAGAATTGGCGTTAAAGATGTTAGCGTAAACACCTTCTGTTTTACCATCAACCTCACGCTCACCAACCTTTTGGAATGGTAAGAATTTAAATCCTGGACTTTTAGCAGCTAGCACACCTACTATAGTAGTTATTACAGTAGATAAACCGCCAGCTACGCTTGTTATTTTTTCAAATAATGATAGTATTTGTGTTAACCCGCTAACAACTAATTTTACCCCTTCACTGTCTAAAATAGAAGTTGACAACGATTGGAATGTAGCTGTAAATTGTTTTAGTTTTCCACCAATACTATCTAGAACCTTTTCATTTTCGGCTAGAGCAGACCCACTAGAATTCTTAGCTGTCTCATATGCTTGTTCGGCAACAGAGAAGTCATCTAGTAAAGCCGCACCTATATTAGCTTCATTATGTTAAGTATAGTTCGCAACACTATACTGATAAATATTTATCCTTATGCTTTCACATAAGTTCAGACTATTTCTTCACCTTTCTACAAAGTAGGGAAGGGGATACCTTTTCGAATGTCATTAGCTTACATTCTACGAGTTGACATAACTCTAGTCGTTGAACCTTCTCCATATGATAAACACTTAGGAGCTTGGCTGCATGAACACCCAATCTTCATACTTTTCAATCCATCATATAGTAGTTTCCTCTATATTGTGGCTATAAAGCTTTAGGGGTTACCTGCAATTAGATATCTTTTACGATATATATTTCTATATACCGAGACAAGTTATTTGTCTCTTACCGAAAAGTAGTTCTAATACGTTGCATTATATTAATCTTAGTCATAAGCTAAGACTATTGTTTTAAAACAATACTCATACTTTCATATGAGAGTAGACTATTTCTTCACCTTCAACTTTACTTGTTAAGGGTAGACCGTTTCCATTTAAGGGATTTTCACCCACAGCTTAATTTCTGCCGTACTGGTATTGCTTATATAAGCCTAGCCATAGTCGTTTGACACATTCCTATTCGGAACTTCGCACCCAAACTCCCATTGTTTCTGCACTTAGGATTTTGTCCATATACAATCTCAACTATTGTTTCGTTTTCACTAGCGTTCATATTAGCATATTTCATCCAATATTGTAGCTGTTGAGCTTTAGGGTTTACTGGGTTTAGGTCTATTCTTTATGCATATTTCTATACATTCAAGCCAACATTAGCTTGCGATACATCGTTCATTTGATGCCAAACTTCAGATATATCTTTTAACATATCATAAGTACTCTTATAAGTGTTGTTGTCTTTCATTATGTCAACACCAGTAAGAGCGTGCATTTCTTCTCTTAGTTTAGATACAGATGATGCCATGCCTTCAGTGTCCATACCTGCTGCTTCTACCATTTGTTACTCTCTTCAAAGAAGAGGGACGAGTCATTTCTGCTCGTCTCTGCAATTTCATTATTAGATTATATTTGCAGTGCAGACCATACCTTTATCTGTAGTATTACAGATAGTTAGCGTATGAAATATAATCACTTATATCTCTGTGGTCGTTACGGGACTTTTGAATAAATCAAACATTACCCACGGTATTGTCTATCTCTAGAGTTTCACCGTTTTGAGCTAACTGTTTACCTATATGTCGCCATATAGGGGAGCAATATTTTACTCTGATTTAGAGCTACGCAGTCTCATGGACATTCATATATATTTAGTATGCTCGCAACACATACTGATAAATTAATTTATCCTTATATTTTCATATAAGATTAGACTATTTCTTATCCCTCTCTAAAATAGAGTAGGGTTATACCTTTTCCATTTAAGGGCTAACACCCACACCATTAGCTTGTGCTGTACTCTCCGACTGGAGATAGTCGTTTGACCTACCTCTGTTCGAGGCTTGGCGACCAAACATCCATTGTTACGATACTTAGGTTTTTGACCATATATCATCCTAATTGTTGTTTTACTTTCGTTACATTCATGCCAGCATATTTCATCCGCATTGTAGTAATTAGGCTTTAGGAGTTACTGGTTTTAGATATATTCTTAGTGCATATTACTATACACAAAGACAACGATTTGTCTTCAAGGCTGTCAATCTGTTACTTTCTCTTATGTCGTATAAGATACTGACCATCACAAGATGGCGATAAGGACTTTCATCCTTATTCTGTGATTTCATTATTCGAGGTTTATAGTCACAGTTCGGACTGTATATTCACCCTCTCTAAGTAGAGTAGGGGAGTAGCAGAACTTCTCATATTACTATGAAAAGTATAACAGTCTCTGAGGATCTGAATTATAATTGATTTTATTGTTTAATATTAACTTAATTTTATCTTTATTCCAAAACGGGATTCTGACTAATTGTATGTTTTTAGTTTTACAATACTCATTCTTTATTAGGTCTCTCGCCATGCATTTATAGAATTCTTCTTTTGCGGCTTCTTTAGATTTGCCGTCAAATCGTATAGGCTTAAAATGCTGTTCTCCGTCATATTCAACGCACATATTAAAATCTGGTAAATAAAAATCAAATTTTAATGGCAGATTGAATTTGCAATCATCAAACGTATGTTGAAATATATAAAAAATATTACGATTCGACAACCATTTAGAAATAATTCTTTCTCCGTGGCTTGCTGTGGTTGCCTCTATTTTGCATTTTGGACATACCGTATAGTTTGCAAATAAAGAGCGAGGAGTGCTATAAAATTCTATATTATGTTTAATACATTTACATTTGATTTTTTTGTGATATCCGCTATATTCGTCGATAATTTCAACATCTTTGCGTATTTGTATTAATTTTTTTTTATACTGTTCTGTTTTTAGGCTAAGTTTTTGTTTATGTTTATCTTCTGTACATTTTGGACAATGCGAAGTATTGTTAAGCAAATTAGAAGGGTAGGTCTCCCACTCAATATTATGTATCAAGCATTTACATTTTATTAATTTATGAGAACCAATATATTTTCCTATTACTTTTAAATGAGGCTGAACTTTCTGTAAATCTTGCTCAAACTTAGCTTGTCCTTTGAATCTTCCATGATTAATTCCTTTTACAGGGTGGCATGGTTTTGTTTTTGTATTAATAACTTTTCTCCTGTTCTTTATAATTCATTTCCTGCGTCTCATCATACCTCTATGGTTTTGACGCATACGGCTACTAACTTGCAATATATTACTATATTGTTAGGCACTTAATTTACCTACGACATCTGCCAAATTTGTTACTCTTCTTTATGTCAAAGAAGGGGAAAGTCATTTCTGCTTTCCTCTCTAATTTCATTGTTAGGTTATAGTTAGAGTTCAGACCATATCTTCATCTTTATAAGACGGTTGGCGTACGAAATGTAATCACTCACACTTCTGTGGTCGTTGAGGGATTCTTGAATAAATCAAGCCTTACCCACAGGATTGTCTACCTCTAGAGTTCCCCTGTTTTAAGCCAACTGTTTACCTACATATCACTACATAGGGGGACAACAGTTTATCCTGTACTATCGTTTGTGCACCTGTAAATAGACCAATAGTTTGGTCTAAGTCATTACCAGCAGCATACATAGCGGCTGCTGAACGCTTAATTCCTTCGCCTATATCTCCTGAAGATGTGGCAAAAGAGTTTGAAACCTCGTTGAATTTATCTACAATACTCATTGAATCTTGCGCTTCAATGTGGAAACCCTGCATTGTAGATATTAGAGAAGCACTAGCGTCTTCCATGCTTTTGATATCATCCCCAACATTTCTATACACTAATGCGGAATCAGCTAATTTAGTTGCGTCATTCAAGTTGTATCCAAGACGACTGTACCTTTTGTTACTCTTTTTTATAAGCAATAAAAAAGGGATAGGATATTTCTACCTATCTCTACAGTTTCATAATAATTAAGTTATATCTGTAGTGCAGACCATACCATCACCTCAATAGAGGGCGTAGCGTACCCAACATAATTACTTATGCCAGTGTGGTCGTTACGGGATTTTAATTAAATTAAATCTTACCCTCGGTATTGTCCACTTCTGGAGTTCTACCGATTTGAGCTACGTTTTCACTTCTATATCACTATAGAAGGGGACTATCATTTAATCCGCAGTCGCTTGTATTGTTTCAACTAATGAAGCACCAATTTGTTGTGCTCTATTAGAAGCCGTAGATAAAAATCTGTCATATGTATCAGCAGTCTCATCTGTAACCTTCTTTAATTCTGTCATAGCAGTGTCAACTTGTTTTACATTTTCAAACATTTGTCTAAATGCGTCTTGAGCATAAAAGACTGACATACCTGCCATAGACGATCTAATTCTAGCACCTAAAGTTTTGTCGAATTTACCTAAGAATTTATCAGATTCAACACCAGCTAATCTTGCTTGCATTTTAAAGTTTTCAACTTCAGCAGCAGCTGTTTTGAAATCTGG
Source organism: uncultured Clostridia bacterium (assembly GCA_963557785.1). GTDB lineage: Bacteria > Bacillota > Clostridia > TANB77 > CAG-508 > Merdicola. Next base: position 29,756 of record CAUWBF010000010.1, read on the forward strand.
GAAGTCTCGTTTGTTAATTCTACCTTGTAAATCAGTAGCTTGTCCTAATAACTTAGTAGACTTTAAAGCTTTCTGATAGTCTTGAATGTAGTCACTCATAGTACCAGATAAACTACCAAACTTAATATCGTCACCACGAATCTTCTTAAAATCTTTAGTAAATGTTTCTAGTTTATTTTTATTAACATTAAGTCGAGATATTTCTTCATTTAAGCCTTTAGCATCTTTTGTTAAAGACTCAAACACATTTGTCCCTTCTTGTTTTCCAAAGCTAGTTCTTAATATACTTTTAAATTTTTCAATTTCAGCAACATTCGTAAAAGAATCTTTACCGTCAAGAGCTAATTCTCTAGCTCTATTAATTTTGCTTATTCTAGCAAACAGCTCTTCCTGTTTCATATAAGCTTCTTGACGTAATTTTATACCTTTAGTAGCTTCGTCAAATTGACTTTTGCCTATTGCATTAAGGTCGTCATTGTTGCCAGTAACGATACCTTTGGTATACATTTTTTCGTCACGCAAAATACGAGAATTATCCATTTCATATGTCTTAATTAACATACGATATTCTTGTCTGTATTTCTGCATAGCTTTACTAGCTTGCTCATATGAATTAGGTATCTTATTTAATGTCGCAATATTCTTTTTGTCAATATCAAACGATTGTTGCTTTTGTTTATTGTCTACCTTTAACTCTTCGAAACGCCTTTGAGCGTCCGCAATATTCTTTATCTCCTTAGCGTCAACTTGCTTTAATAAGTTTTCAAAACCACTCTTAGTCCCTAATTTAGTTAAAGCTTTTTCATTAACGCCTATATAATCTTTAATTGTATTAGAAAGTTTTTGATACGCAGCATTAGCTTTATTAATTTCATTTACAGGTGCAAATTCATTAGATAAATTCTTCTGATGAGTTGCAATTGTATCGAATACCTGAATTGCTTCAGAAGCATTTTTGCGTACAGTTTCAAACAAATCATTACCAATAGAAGCAGTATACTTATCTGAATTTTTATTTATTGCATTTATGCCGTCAGCAAAATTGCCAATATATTGTTCATATTGACCTTTATTTAGGATGTGCCCATGCTTGCCAACAGTTTTAACAAAAGCCGACTCAGCTTTATTTAATGTAGCCATTACCGCTTCAGCTTTAAGGTAAGCGTCTTCCTGCTTAGTAAATAAAGCGTTCAGTTCATCGTATTTAGCTTTATGCTCTGGCAATAAAGCATTAGAATTTAACTTTCCATCTTTATTGTATGCTAATTTCCCACCTTGATAATTATTCTTATTTGTAGCAATATTATCTATAGCACGCTTTGTATCTTTAGCTAATAGTTCCCATTCTTTACGATACTTCTGCATAGCCTTTGTAGCTGTTGCGTGTTTAGCAGGAATTTTATTCAGCTGAGCAATTTGATTTTTATAAAAAGCATCTTGTTTAGCTTTATCAGCTTTTGCTTTAGCTGCCGCTATCTCTTGCGGAGTAGGCTCTTTTTTAGCAGACGGATCGTTGACTTCAACACGAATGCTGTTAGCCATAGTTTTAATTGTAGATAATTTACTTTGTATCTTATCTAATTCTTTTAAAGCTCCGCTGGTAGCAAATTTAAGCTTAATAGGGTACTGGTTATAAATTTTTTTCTGTAGCTTTTCAGCCGCCCGAATAACATCGTTTGCTCCATTATCTCCGTCTTTCTTTATTGCAAACTGGAGATATAATTTATCATCAGCCAATTATTTCACCTACCTTTTATCCGTTCACTATTTTCATATCTACTATCCCATTGTTCCAAGCGTATTTACTTATAAATGATTTCATAGCTCTTCCCATAAAATTACTACCTTTACCTCTAACATTAGATAAATCGAATGAAATATATTTATCCCATTTTTTATAATATCCGTTATACATTATAGGACTGTCTTTATAATGATTAGGAAAATTATAAACGCTTGGCATAAAAGCTGGTGTTTTGTCGATAATTGAAGGCTTTATAGGTTGCCCCCAGAATCCAACTTCTACCATACTATTATCTTCTCCATATGTTCTTACAACAATAGAGCTTAATAATTGTCCTTTTAAATCTTCAGGAATATCAGAATTAGTAATAGCATTTTTTATTTCTGTCCTAAGTCTGATTCCTAATTCTTTGCCAGTTAATATAGCTTTACCTCCGCCATGAGCGGCGGAGATTTTATTTAGCTGTGATATTGTACTTGCCATATAATCACCTATTTATTTAGATATTTCTGCCAAGCCCTTACTGTAGCTTCGCCCATATACCCATCAGCCTTAAGTTTATATCCTTTCTTGTTTAAGAATTTCTGCATAGCAATAACAGTGTTTTTGCCCATATATCCATCAGCTTCTACATCGAATAGTTTCTGCATTTTTTTTACCATCAAAGATCCACCTTTGTAATTCTTTGTAAATTTCCAAGCAGAAGTAGTTCTGATTAAATACTTTTCATTAGATGTAGGTTGTCTTGAAACAATACCATCTACGTCAGTCTTTAATTCTCTCTGTGTAGCCTTGATTGTATCTACGCCAAAATAACCATCTATTTTAACTTTTGGTTTAGAAGGAGTAGTTGGTTTGCTTGTAGAAGGTTTTGATGGAGTCGTACCTTTCTTTAAAGCTTTTAATTCTACATCAACCATTTTCTTAAATCTACTCCAACCTAACTTCATAGTTCTCTTAGGGCAGTCTTTACCAGAGTAATCTTTATGTCTTGTTACTTTAGATAAACCCCAACCTCTTTCATATAATAAAAGAGCAGTTAATTTAGCTGCATTTTCTTCTGCCTTTTCAAATTTCTTACCACCAGATTTTGAATAACAAATCTCAATAGAGATCCCATATCTATTTCCTTTTCCATTTCCACCATCCAATTATATTCATATAAGCTCGCTACACTTATACCGTTCATAAGAACTGCTATATGTCGCCATATAGTTTAGACTATATCTTCATCTCATTAAAATGAGAGTCTCCCATTTCGACCACCAATCGCTTGTAGCCTACGAACCGACAAGGTTCTAGTCGTTGAGCCTTCGTATTAATAATACGCTTGGTTGCTGATTATCTTAACAAATAAGACTTCCCAGCAATTAGAGAGATTCCTATATATTGTCACCAATATATCAGGCAATGTGTTCACCTGCGTTCCAAGAGTTTCTATTCAATGGTAATCCTTGAACAGCCCTTGTATCATCAACGGCAAAATGGAAAGAAGTTTGGTTATTATTTCTCTGCATATAAGAAACTTCATTCATAGCAGAAGCATCGTTATCTGTATTATGAATGATAATGCGAGTAGGGTTCATCTTATAAGGACATTTAATCTTATACTTGCTTTCGGGCAAGTTTACTTTAGTAATTTTTAATCCCATTATTTTTCGCCTCCCATTTCAGCATCTATATTCTCAATTAAATCTCCATAGTTATCTATGTTATGTTGTGCTAATTCTTCATCATAATCAACTTCTTCAACTTCTATTTCTTCATAAGGTAGAGTTGGAGGCATACTAGGTTTTACATAAGTCATAGCTTGTGCTGAATCTTTGATGCCTGTTGTAGTAGGGTCTACAAGTACACCTAAACCTACTAAAATATTAGCAACTAACACCACTAGCTGTTCCCAAGTTTCTTGTGCTACTGGAGCAGTAATACCAAAAATACCTAGAATTTGATATACAAATGCGATAACAGCTAGTACTAAAGCTACTAAAGTTGTTTTATTTTTAAGTCTTAATTTTAAATTCATTTATTTATCATCTCCATTTATTCCATATTCATCATCAGAAACTCTTTCCCATTTATACATTTCAATAGCAACCTTAGAATGTATAAAAGAGTTAGTTCCATCGTTGCTTTCATAGTCGTCAATTAAATCGTTCAAAGTGTCCCATTCAATATCTGTAATTTTTTGAATAGAATGACAATGATTATATAGGACACGAATTTTATCTTTAATGCTTGCACGAGTTGACTTCTTATTACTCTCTCTTAATTCATCAATTTGATTATGTAATTTATTAATGTCGCCATATAAATTATCTCGTATTTGTCGTGAAACTTCTCTGTCACTACTACGATTTTCTGCAAACTTACGTAAGTCAGTTTGGAATTTATCGTTTTGCTCCATTAGTTGTTTATTTTGCTCTGCCAGATGGTCAATTAGTTCCATGACATTTTCATTAAAGTTTTTCTTTCGTCTCCAGCTTTCAAATATTTCATGTAACTTTTCCCTTTGTGAGGCAAGTAAAATAACTAACACACTAATTAAAAGAAGAGCAGCGGCAAAATCCACAATACTAACTTCATTCATTAATGCAAACAGAGTTTTTTGCTCCGCCATTGATACTTTCCCTCCATACCAAACAATAAGACATAGTAGCAAATCTTGTCTTAAAATTTAGCTTTTCTTTTTTTTGTCTTTAACTTCTCTTAAAGCATTACTGTTATACTGAACCTCTTACAACTAATTGTAAGATTCTTGGTCAATAACTCTCACGAGTTAAGTATCACCAAGCTATCCCCGTAGTTCCTACGGTTTTCACATATATTATTTAAGCTATAAGCTTTAAACCTTCATTAAGGATATTAATTGCCGCATTAATATCTCTATCGTGGATAGTTCCACAATCTGGACATATCCATTCTCTAACTCCAAGATTTTTAACTTCTTTATTTTTACTACCACAATGAGAGCAGATTTGTGAGCTAGGGAAGAAAGTATCTATCTTGACAACTTTCTTACCATACCATTCAGCCTTATACTCTAATTGTCTTGTAAATTCATACCATGATACATCTCCAATACTTCTAGCTAATTTATGATTTTGCATCATATTTTTAACTTTTAAAGTTTCGAGACATATAACGTCATAGTCTTTTACAATCTGAGTAGTTAATTTATTTAAATAATCTTTTCTTTGGTTTGCAATACGCTCCTGTAATTTAGCTACTTTGACTCTTGCTTTATTCCAATTTGAACCACCAATTGTTTTTCTTGATAATTCTTTCTGTAATCTAACAAGCTTCTTTGTTGATTTAGCTAAAAATTTAGGATTTTCATATTTAAAACCATCTGAAGTTATAGCAAATTCCTTTAAACCTAAATCTAATCCTACATTCTTATTAGTTTTAGGTAGTGGAGTAGTATTTATGTCTGTACAACAAATAGATATATAATACTTACCACTAGGTGTTTGAGATATGGTAGCGTTTAATATTCTACCATCTATATTTTTATATCCTTTACATTTGACTAGTCCTAATTTAGGTAATTTAACTTTATTTCCTATTAAAGCTATATTATTCGCTTTTAGACTTTCTTTAGTTGTAGTATAAGATTGATTTCTATTCTTCTTAGATTTAAACTTAGGAAATCCAGCTCCTTCTTTAAAGAACTTCTTATAAGCGTTATCTAAATCTTTAAGTGTATTCTGTAACGCCCATTTGTCTGGTTCTTTTAACCATTCAGTTTCTTTCTTTAAAGTAGTTAATTCTTTAGAACAAGCATAAAATCCTAATGATTTGCCTTCTTCTTTATATAAATTTATTCTTCTATCTAAAAAGTGATTATATACATATCTTACACAGCCAAATGTTTTCTGTATAAGTTCTTCCTGTTTCTTATTAGGGTATAATCTTAATTTATAAGCTCTAGTTATTTCCATTCCTTACTCCTAACTGTAATATCTGATATATTTATATTACCATATATTTCCAGTTATGCAATAGGGTTTAGGAAAATATTTACAATTATTTTAATATATGTAAAAACCGACTACTAATTAGTCGTATTTAGAGGTCTCGTTCATATAGGTTCGTTACTTCCCATACAGTTCTCTTATGAACTTCTTAATGTTTCCATTAAGCACAGACTATATCTTATCCGTCAGCATTATCTGTTACGGTCTACCCACTTCGGATGACTTCATCCTACTTCCCTTTGGGGGAATAGTCGTTGAACTTTACCTTTCGGTCTTAGCTGCTGATTACCCATTGTAATGACACTTAGGATTTAACCTTATGTCATCTATTCAATTCTTTCTGCTTTCGCAACCTTCACACTTATACCTTTTACGGTATTATGTTGTAGTTTGAATAGCTTTAGGGTTTCCCAGCAATTCAGGTAGCTGTGGAGTTATAACTAACTCCCTACATGTCAGTTTCCCGACATGGAGACTAACTATACCTACCCATAATTAAAAATTATGAGTTTTTTTGTTAATCGGTATTAAACACCTTATTCATTTCAGTAATTTTGTCCACCGCATTTAGCATTTCAGGAATGTTAACAGTGTCCATATTTAAAAATTTATCTTGTAGTAAATATAAAATATCTGACAACTCATAGAAGAAAGTATTTGCGCCATAATTAATATATCTTTGCTTATCGAAATCAATCTGTCTCCATAGGTTTTGCTCAACATCGAAGATATAATTAAACCCTTCTTTTTTAAGAGTTTGAATAATGTCGTATTTACTCTCTAGTGCATATACTAATTCAATATCAACCTCGCCAGTTTCGTCTTTAATTTCTAAATCAGTAAACGCATTAATGATACAACTGGCAAAGATAGCAGGGTAGAGTGCAAAATTATATTCATTCTCTCTTAATAGTTCCACTATATTGTCTACACAAGACACAATAGATTCATAAGAAGGATGTTCTTTGGCTTTTAAACCCAACTCATCTTTTGAAGCATCTTTGATTTTAACTTCTACATATTCGTCAGCATATTTAACTTTTCCTTGTAATTCTTTATATGTTAAACTCATATATTTATTTCTCCTTTTCTTTAGCCTCTTTAGCTTCCATAGCTTTCTTTTTAGCCTTTTTCTCTTCTCGTTTCATACGATTATATTCTTCATAAGTTATCCAACCGCCAAACTTTTTAGTGTATTTGATCCACTTGTAGTCTAGGTCGGGGTATTTGTACCAAAACATTTTTCTTTTTAATTTAGCTACTGCGTCTGGATAGCCTTTAATGTCGATAATTTCTTCGTGTCCATCGGCATATTTAACCCAGAAGTCCGCTACATATGTAATAGCTCTAACTGCTTTGCCTTGATATTCACACGCTGGTTGTAATTCATAAGGCTTCTGTAATTCAAATTCTACAATTTCGCCTGATTTGTATTTTGGCACTACAACTTGAAGATAATAATTCATTTCTGTCGCACTATCGAAAACAATGTCGTCAGTTTTTCTGCCTTCGACATCCATGCATACATTAAATTTACTACGTCCGATAATTATTCACTCCTTTTACTCAAATTTAAAAAAAAGGTGACTACTAACATTTATATAAATGCTTTCGCCACCTCCGAGTTATTTATTAAACTTCTTCGTGAAGTTATTATTTTTTGGTGTTTCTTTTTTAACTTCTTTTTTACAAGATAAGATTTCTTTGATTATCTTCTTTACGCTTGGAATAAAAGTTTCGATTTCATCTTCTGAAATCTTTAATTTAGTAAGATATTCACAAGCATCTTCCTTAGAAATAACACCGCCATCATATTCTGATAGTAATAAATAAACTTTATAATGCTCTGCACTGTCGCACAAAGTTCTCCACGGTGTGTATTGCACGTTAGAAGGGCAAAGTCTGCATACATCGTATTCTTCGCCACAAATTAAACAAGTTGCTCTCTTGTTAGCCATGATAGACTTATTCTCCAACAACTACGATTTCAAATAATTTCTTATCTTTTGAACACCAGTCTTGAAGAGCTTCGATTGTAAACTGCTGAGCAGCTTCAACGTTCATTTCGATTGTTGCTTCGTTAGTTAGCTTACCATTAGGGAAGATAACATATCCGTGGTATTCAGTAGCTTGGTCGCAAGGGTCACAGAATAGAACTTCAAGTACAAATTCACCAGAAGCAGCTTTACCATCAGCAGAACTTACAACTGATACACCCTTATCATAATCAGCCATGTAGTTAACATAGAATCTGTCGCCATCTTTGATGTCTTCAGCAGTTGGAAGAGAAATCTGATTTCCAGTGATTGAGAACTGAGTTGCAGTAGCTGTAGAGTTTACACCATACTTAGAAGCGATTGAGCCATCATTGTTTAGCTTACAAATCTGAGTAATTGAGTATCCTTCTTTAGGTGTCTTTGATAGAGTGATTTTCTTAGACTGAGCTTCTAGAATGTCAACAACTGGAGCTAGAATCTTAGCAGACTTTCCAGCTTCAACCTTTTCAGCACCAACCTGTGCTGCAATTAGGTTTAGGTCGAATAGAGAAGACTGACAGCTAATCTTAGCTTCTTTGTTTCTATCGAAAGCAGCAATCTTCTGACCAATAGAGTCAGTAGCGTAAACCTGTTCACCAGCAATTTCTAGTGAAGGTTCCTTAACATCAATTAAATTGAAAATTAGATCACCAGTTGTCTTGTTTTTCATCCAAGCACTAAGCGCTCTATTAATAACTAAGTTATTAGTATTCATTAATTTGCCTCCTTATTTTTAAAATAAAAAAAAGAACTACTAAAGTAGTCCTAATATTTATAACGACTTGAACCAATTCAACTCGTCTTTCTTGATAGATTTGCTATCTATAGTTCCTGCATAAATAGCAGATATTAAATTTCTATAATTTTCATATAGTTGAATTCTCTTTAGAGAATCCATTAATGTATATAAAGATACCTGTCCAACACTCATATGGTCATATTTAAAAGAAGGATGGTTACATAGAGCAGATATTAACGGTTCAAGCAAAGACTCGAATGGCTGCGCACCTTTTCTCTCTAGTATCTGTTCTTCTCTTTCTGCTTCTCTTATGTAAATATTATATGTGTGTTCATTGCCAGGTATACGATATTCTCGTGTAACATTATTAATAGTACGAATATATTCGATCATTACATAATAAATAGCTTCATCTATAATAATATTTTCGTCTTTGTCTATTAGTACAATAGACCCATCTTCATTATCCATTACTGCTGTTAATTCAGACAAGTCAATATCTTTTAATATTAATTGAGTTTGTTCTTTAGACATATTTTGAGCTAATAAAACAAACATTTCATAATCTGATATTTCTTGATAGTTTAACCCTTGTCTGTGAAAGAAGAGTAGATATTGATATGAAGTAGAAGTTATTTGAGTAACAGCCTTCCAATATTCTTCTTCTCCATATTCTAGTATTTCATCTATCGTAGGATTGATAATAATAATATTATCATTAAGCTGAATATCTTTACCCTGCAACAGCAAATCAGTTCTTAATTTGATTGCCATATTAACACCTTGTTCTAGTTGGTTCTTTAGTTCTAAACCTTAATTGTCTATAGCTATGTCTTTCAGTCCATGCGCCTTCAACGTTAGAAACCAACTCAACTTCTCCAAATCCAAAATCATTTGAGCCAGAGAATAAATCTTCTAAAGCAATACCTATTGCATCTATTCTTGTCATCCCTAATCCTTCAACTTTCATTAAATCATCATGGCAAACAATGTTTAACACGATAACCACCTCTTTAAAGAAGTAGTTGGCAGTCGATACATTAGGCATTGACACTTCAATAGTTATATAAGCCTTAGCTTCATCTACAGTGCCAGGGATTTTACCAAAAGGAAATATATTATTATAAGGCAATTCACTTGCGTCAATATTAGGGTCGATAATATCAGTTAATTCTTTGTTCTCTAGAATACTTGCGACAATTTTTTGTTTATATTCAGCAATTTGTTTAGAGTTCGCAACTTTAAGGCGTAAATCTTTACTACTCATATTGCACTCACCACCTTAACAACCAAAGAGTCACTTGATAGACCATTTTCGTCACTAACTGAAATATTAATATGACTACCTAATAATAATTTATTATATTTAGCTTTAATGTATAATTTATTGTTCTCAACCTTATAGTCGATAAACTGTTTTAATTCTTCTAATATATTGACTTCCCACACAGGAGTAACATCTACCTTTTCTCCATCAGCAAAGAAATCAGCAGAGTATACTTTATATGGAGTAGACATTTTTAAACTACTTTCATTTTGATATTTAATATTACAAACATACTGTTTAGATGTAGGAGCTTCGTCTCTTTCTGCATAATCGCCATAATAGTTAGCGATCATTAATTCACGACTATCAGTTTCAGAGTTATATTGATGTTGGGATAAGGCAAGTTCAATATTGCCATCGTATTCGCCGAATGTTTTACTAATAATATTTCTATTAGTTACCAAATAACAATCTGGTGCATCTATAACATTTTTATCATCAATTAAAAATCTATCATTTCTACGAATATTTACAGTCTCCTCATCATAAGGCAATACTAAAGGGAAAGTAGAGTAGGGTAGAAGCAACCTATCTTTAGCAGCAGTTCTATCTCCGTTATTTAATTTACTATTATCCGAAAATACACACCAACGCTCAATAATTTCACCATAATGATTTTTCCATTTAAGAAGATAGTTACACTTCTTAATCAAAGGCTTGTCAAACAATAAATCATCAGACGAATAAATAATCATCCATTTGACTAATTTATTTTGCTCATTGGGTATATCAATATATGTGCCAGCAGGGAAATAAATTCCATTCTTAAATTGGATTTTATAAGAACCAATACCACCTCTAGCAGAAGTGATAGCGTCAATTATAATTCTTGCGTCATATGGTTCACCATCTATAAAGACCTCTTTATAAGAAGTAGAGTCTTGGAATCTATAATCCAACATATCATTTGCATTTTTAGAAGCGACTTCAGCGAAACTAGAACCTAAATTCTCTAGTCTATTTCTATATTTATGAAACATTAGAAATCACCCCTTACTTAATTTTAAGTTTGTCTAATAAATTGCAACACCTTAAAACATCTGAACGATATGTTTTGAAGTCTTCTTCGAATCCAGCATTTTCTAATAAATTAATAACTTTGATAATTTTTGTAGACTGTCCATCAATAGTAGATATTAAACCAAATAACTCTCTATTGATTCGACTTATATAAGATGGGATAGTTTTACAACCTTCTTGTTTTAAAGGAAGTAACTTCCAAACATTATTTATTAAAGATGAGATATATTCGTTAAATGTGGGGTCGTATAATTGTCCATATTTAGTATTCAACTTACCACCTCACTTATTTTATTTCCGTAACTTCATACATATAGTTACGTCTTAACTTTCTTGCTCTAATATATAGACGCTCAGCTCTTTCACTTAACTTCTCTAAATGATTGGCTTGTGCAAAGAATTTTTCATCCTTAGTTCCAATAAACTGCTTAGTTATCATGCTTGTATTAATTTGTCTTTGATACCATTCGTATACCATTAAACAAGCAATAACTTCTATTTCAACATAAGCTAATTCTTCTGTGAAAGATTTTTGTCCATCATCAAAATCTAACTTATGCTCCATAGGCTTAATATTAACTAGAGCAGACATCAGAACGCTATGACAAAAATATTCCATTTCATCATCTGTCATATACGACAAATCGAAGTCTGTAATTTTATTCAAGAAAGCTTCATATATAGTAAGAAAAGGTGTTCCCAAAATAACACCTCCTATTAATTATATGATAGTTCTACACCTAGAAGTTTATTGATTAAAGCAACAACATACATTGAATCTAAAGCTCCTCTTTTAATTAATGAATCTGCTGTATAATAAGCAGCTTCTTGAAAACCAGCAGGAGCATTAACTAAAATCTTTTCAATTTCATCAGTTTCTAAATCAAACAACTCTTCCATTGTGTCAAATCTTTTGTATAAGTTTGTCATTTCAATTAATTCCGCATCTTTCTTTTTGTCTAACACAGAAGTATCTAAAACGATAAACCACGGTTTATATAAAAATGTAGACTTCTTCAATTTTAAAAACTGAATATCCTGATATTCAACTTCAACAATATCTCCATAATCTCCCCAGAAATACTCATTATGAGACTTATCAGAAATATACCCAAGTTCACCTCTACATACACTCATACATGGAATAAGAGTATGAGGGTCGATACGTTTAACAGCTTCTTTCTTTGGTTCTTCTTTAATGTTAAGCTTAGCCATTAAAGCGGCTACAACTTCTGGGTCATTGAAGTCAATGTTGTCTATAGAAGGTTTTGTAGGTTCTTCAGCTTTCTTAGCAGAACTTCTTCTAGTTGTTGCATTTTTTACTGGAGGTTTAGTCTCAGTTGTTGCTTCAGTAGAAGTCTTAGTTTCTTTTTTAGCAGTTGCCATTATTTCTCCTTTCATTCCCAAAGAGAATAGGGGATACATACATATCCCCATCTCTTAAATTCAATAATATAATACTAAGCACCAATAGTAATTACACCATAGTCTAAACCTACTACTGTAGCAACACCCATAGTATAAGTGTATTCAGCTTCAACAGTAGCATCCATTCTAGCTGTTGGGTCTACACTTTCATTAAACTGAGCGTCACCTTCCCAAACTAGCTTGATTGGTTTGTTGTCAGTCTTAGGTAGAATATATAGTTTATCATCAGCATAAGCTTTTTCTCTAGTTCCCTGCTTAAATGTCTGTGGGATAACTACAGTATCAATACCTTCAAATTTAGCTAGGTATCCAGAAGTATTTCTCTGTTCCTTCATTTCGTTTGAAACCCAACCAGCATTAACTAGGTTCTGTAGTTTAGATAGAGCTTTTCTGCTTCCGCAAATCATAACTGGATGTCCACTACCAATTTCAACATTTTCAGCAATTTCAAGAACCTTATCAGCAGTTAAAGATCCATTGAAAACATTTCCAGCAGGAGCAAACTTTTCTAGGTCAGTAAATGACTTGTAAAGCATGTCGTTAACGTGCTTATCAGCTGCTTCATAAATCTTGTCGATAAAGTTAGCCCAGTCAATAATACCAGCTTGGAATCTAGCGAATTCTTCGTAAACCTTTAGTCCATAAGTATTCATTGTTACTGAGAACATTTTTCCCATACCTAGTTTCTGTCTGATTAGGTCATGGTGGTCGCCAGCAAATTTAGATACTGTTAGAATAGAATCGTCTGGTACATAGAATTCGTTCTTCTGTCCTAGAAGTAGATTTCTTTCTTCAACTAATTCTCTGAAGAAAGGATTGTCTCCCCATCCTGAAACCAATCTATCTTCGATAGTAACTTCGATTAGTTCATACACTGCTGATTTATTTTTTCTAAAAGCCTTTTTAATTACTACTGCATTATGTTCATCTTCAGCAATACCTAAAACTTCAGCAAATTTCTTTCTAATTGCAACATTAGGATTTTCTGAATACTGCTCAGGAATCTGATGAGCAGCAGTATCTATTAATAATTTTGTGAATTGCATATCTGCCATTATTCCAAATTCTCCTTTCAAATATAATTATGTTTAATTACGCAATCTGAGTATTCTGGATAACTCTTAGTCTTACGATTGTGATAGCACCTTTAGTTTCGATGCCTTCAATTCTTGCCATGAATCCGTTTTCAGCAACTTTAGTTTCTTCCTGTCCTTTAGCTACTTCCTGATAAAATCCAGTAGCATCATCTAAAACTACAAAGTTGCCAACAGCTAACTTGCTATCAGCAGGTTTAATCATATAGTCTGCAACTGCAAATCTATCTTCTTCTACTAATTCATAAGCTCTAGCAACTTCGCCAGCTTCCTTTTTTAGGTAAGATTCATGAGTATATAATGTATTAGAAGTGTCATAAGGAATTAGAGTAGATAAAATAAGAACAACCTTATCTTTGGCTGCTGCCTTCTTAACTTCTCTTACTTCAAGAATTTCCTTGATTTCGCCTAGCTTCTTTAACATTCCATTTTCAAGAGCCGCATCTGTCTGAATAACATCGAAAATATGTCCAGCAGTAGTAGCTTTTAGATTGCTTGATTCAGCATATCCGTATTGTTTTCTTGCCATTAAATTTTCCTCCTTAATTATTTTAGGTAATCGCCATATACGTTTGGCTTTTGGTCTTTATTTTCTAAAGTATTAATAGTGATAGTATTTGAAGCATTTAATGAAAATGAAATCTTTCCAACTAAAGCAAAAAGCTCCTTAGAAAGTTCATCAAGAGTATAGTTGTCTTGATTTTCTTTAAGAGCTTCAAATTCTTCCATAGTATTTAATTTTTCTTCAAACTTAGAGAATAATTCTTCTTTAGCTTTTTTGTCAGCTTCATTTTTAAATTCTCTTAGTGTTTCCAATTCAGCTTCTAAAGTAGAATACTTTTCAGTTTCTGCTTGAAGAGCATTAGTTAATTCTTCAATTTTATTTGTTACATCTGTGAATAGAGAATATGTAACAGGTTCATCGACTACTGAGCCTTCATCAAAGTCTACAATGACAAATTTCTTTCTCTTTAGATTTTCTGCATCAAGAACAACTTTGTCACCGTCTAATGTATATGGACAGCCATATAGCTTCCAATCTTCTCTAGAGTTGACATACACCTCTGACTTCTCAATGTCGAAATCTACTAGATAATATTTAGGGACTACATAATCCTCCCAAAGTTCAACACTGCCTAAATTTTCAACTGCTTCACACATCTGTTCTTGTAACTGTGAATTTAATTCAAATTCTTCTTCGACTTCTTCTTCGATATCTTCAGTTTCTTCTTCAATAGATTCTTCTTCTACTTCTTCACCTTCTTCTTCAGAAACTGTTTCGTATACTTCTTTGAATTTATTTTCAAGTTCTTCATCAGACATATTTGCATATTCAAATTCTACAGAGTCTTCTTCGACATTATACAGAGCACATAATTCTTTAAATTTTTCTGTATTCAAATTAGCCTTAACCTCCTTTTTTGAATTTTCAGCAACCACCTCAACTTGTTCTTCTAGCATTTCTTTATAGTCGTTTAACAATAATTGATATTCTTGATTAAACATTTTCTGTTCATCATCGTTGCTAAACATCAATAAACTTGCGCTTTCAAAACAAGGCTCAGCAGTTCCTAATAAGCAAAAAGCAGTAAATGTAAAATCATCAATTATATAGCTACCATTTTCCATATAGCCTTCATTGACATTAATTTCCATTGACTGCTTAGTTATGCCATTTTTTTTAATTTTTTCATATGCTTCTTGTCTCTTCCAGAGTAGAGCATCAGTACATAAATATTCATGGATTTCTCCATTATCTTCAACTACTTCCCAGTGCCATTGAGCGGATTCTGGAATTACGCCTACTGGTTCAGTAGTATAAACAACCTTTGAATTTCCACTCTTATCCTTAACAACTTCTGAATCGTGAGAACCTATTTCGTCATCTTCCCTAATATATCTTGCAACAATAGGGCAGTTGAACATAGTTGGAATTGCTTGTTCAAAAGTCTCTTTGCTAATAACTGAATTATTTCTATTTTTACCAGTATACGCAATTCGCAGCTTGCCCATATCAAATGATTCATTTCTATTTACTATGTTAGATAGAGTAGAGTTATAGTCTAATTTAATTGTTTTAATCAATTTCTGCTTACACCTCCTTTCAAATAGATTTTTATATAAACTAGAATGTTATTGTATTTGTGTATACAATATTAGAGTTGTCCTTAAATTCCATTTGATTAGGAGTTTTATTTATAAAGATATGAACGCCATTATTAGTTATTTTAAATAATTCATATCCTTTATTTTGTAGTGATTTAATATCCTTTTCGTTTGTAACATAAATAAAATTCATTTAACCACCACCTAAATTTCATCCTTATTCTTGTCTCCGTCACGACTCTTAACTGTTTCATCTGACGGATTATCTGTTTCAGGTCTGCCAGCTTCTTGACTAGATTGAGTAAATGAAGTCATTAACGGTTTCCAATTATCAACAATATTTAAAATATCGTTTTCTAATATTTGATTTGATACAACGTCTATTGGTGTTAAACCAGTAGTCGCTGCTAACTTCATTTTATTAGGCACTCCATTGTTAGCTAGTTTTAATTCAACATCAACTGCTTTATCTTTATTGAAAATATCCACCTTTAATATTTCAAATTTGAATATAGTTTTATTCATATAAGCTATTAGATATTTTTGAACCCATCTTTCAATAGATGAAACAATATTCCAAGCTAAGCCAATGTCTGTCTTTATAGATGCGTCTAAACCAATAGAGCCTGATTTGTCAGAATTAAACAGCATAGCCGATACGCCAGAATCATCAAATACATTCTTCATAGAATTTGCAATTAAATCTGAATTTGTATCGTCTTGCTTGAAGTCAATAGTATCAGTTTCCATAGGAGTCAATGCAACGCCTACATTTTCTGGAACTGAATCTGCTAACATTCTAAAATATCTTAAAGCTGTTTCAACTTCTAATTTCCAGTCGTCAGTTTCGCCATTATCAAATGTTGGCATTTTCTGTAGAATAAGTTTATAGTTTTGAATAATATCCTTATTTCTTTGTAGAGTACGAGCGTCTATTAAATCTATAATTGCCTCAAATGTTCCGATAAAGAATGGTAAATTTAAATCTGAATCTGGGTCAGCTTTAATACAAATAGAAGAATTTGGTTGTAAATCTTCTAATATTTGCCACTTCATACCTTTTTTGTCTTTTAGGTAATTGTTATATCCTGTTTGAAACATTGGATGCCATAACTCTAAAAACTCTTTATTCTTGTCGAAATAAGCAAAATCGAAAGCAAAGTTCCATACGCCACCATCTAACTGAACTGGTCGGCAGTAGTTAGGATCTAGTTTCTGTATAAAGAAATTATCTTCACTTTCGTATATAACTCCATAAAATACGCCATCTCTTAATGCGAAATACATTGCATTTTTAAATTCAACAGCAGGAGACATAGTAGTTACTTTATGAGATAATGACATATATTCTTCTAATAATTTATCATTGTCTATTTTTGTAACGTCTAAAATCTGTGGAGTTAAATTCCAATAGAATAATGGGATAGATGCGTAATACCATAAAAGCCTCTTATACGGCATAGACACTCTTGCTAAGAATTGAGACATTTCTCTTAACTTAGCCTCATTAGACATTGGATTTTTATTATATGTTCTAAATTTCTCTTTAGTAAAATCTTCGTATGTAGCTGTTGTTGTTTTTGTTAAGGAAGAGAGTAGAAGTTTACTATTTCTCTCAACTTCTTTTTGTACGAATGAAAGAAACTCAGCACGTGATTGTTCTTTATTATTAGTTTTATTATTCGCCAACTATTAATCCTCCTTCCTATATTAATTTTGGTGCTCTTATTTGCATAAAGCTAAAATCTGCTTGTTTCTTCTGTTTCTTGTTAACAGTTTTACCTCTACGTAATTCATATAACCTATGAGCTAACATAATTGCTGTGTAAAATCTGTCGTCCATACTGTTACTTTTATGACTTTAAATTAAAGCGGGGAGAGTGCTTCAACTTTCCCTCTCTAGTTTCATTTTTAGATTATAGCTAGAGTTCAGACTGTCGCATATTCATCATAAATGAATTTCAATCATTCAGTCGTTCAGCGTCCATTAAGTTCGCCCCTGTCATCCATCTCTGGACTTCCAAGTCAATTAGATTGAATTTACTAATTACGGCTTATGTATTATTCCGTAATATGCACAACTTGTTTATGCATCTTATTAGCTTTCTCTTTAGCTAATGCGTAAGTTACAGAAGTATTTTCAGCATTTGTTGATTTATGAATGGCTGCTATTTCTCTTTTCATAAAATCAATTTGTGTTAATTGTATTTTTTCATCCTGAGATAAATTATATGTCTCAGTTAATTCTTCTTTAATTTCATTCCCATCTTCATCTTTACCAACAACTTGAGTTCCTTTAACTAGATGAAGAATGTCACTGCCTGAGTAAGCATAAGGGAATCTTAAAACTCCTAGTTCCATTAATTCAATAAATTCCTCAACCATTTGAGTTCTATATTTTCTAGGAGAAATAAGTCTCAATTTATTGATAGCATTTGGATATCTTCTTTTATAAGTAGTGTATAATTCATTATCGGCATCAATTAAACCTGCATGAGTCTTACCATTAATATCCACCCAGTCATTTAATAGTTGGTCAGCGTAAGTTGATTGACCTCCACCGCCTGATCCACTATCAATCAATAGGCTGTCTATGTATTCATAATCTAAATTATCGCCATTATAAGCTAATAAGATATTTCTTATTTCTTCTAATTGGCGATTTGAATCTAACTTATATTTTTTCTTTGTTGCTATGTCTATAAAATTATTACAACCAATAATGTCTCCGCATAAACCATATTCTGGGTCTTCATAGACATTCATTACAGACATAACGCTGTTATCTGTTGTACGAGCAGGGTCAAATGCTAGTACAATTCTATTGTCTTCTCTCCATTCTTGGTATGGAACAATTTGTCTTTCATTCTTTCTAATCGTATACCATTTAACAATTTGATCGTCTCCACCAGTCATATCTGGTTTATTATAATATTCTTTACGAGCTGTCTCTGGGTCATCCCTCATAGCTTTATCAACTACATCTTGAGAGAGTAGGGGAGGGATAACTTCGCCTTTAGAATACATCGTAATAGCAGTATCACATGGCATATCGCATACAAAATATCTAAAGTCTCCAGCAAGCATATATTTAGCATATTCTTTATAACGCTTATAAAATACAGCATCTAAAGTATCTTGTGATGACGCATATATAATTTGGTTTGGTGGTTGAGATGGTAGTAAACCTTGTAATTTAGCAGTATTCTTACCATATTTACTGTCTGATGACTGAGTAGAGAAGGGTTCTACAGCATCAATTAAATCTTCAGAACAGTAAGCTGCTTCGTCAAATACTGTTAAAGAAGAACGCTTCATATGTTATCCTAAAAGTTTTTTATCTTTTAGTTCTTATGATTGTATTTCTCATAAGTTCGGCACATCTTTTCATCTACAAAAGTAGAGACGAGGACTCATGGGTGAATTATATTCTGCAAGCAGTTTCATCACCTGTGCTCTGCGTGTGACCAATTTTTTAAAATTAGCCTTCCACTCGGATTAGCATTTCAGCCTTCCCGTTTTCTTCCTCGTTTTGTAACTACATATCACTATGCAGAGAGGCAAGCACGTTCTTTATAATTTTATCTACCTCTAGTGTTCGAAGGTTTACTGTTAAGTGTCTCAATTCTTGAACCATTATAAAATGTAACACTATAGCCACTAGGATCATGTTTAAACCCATCTTTGTTAGTTGGATTTGTAACAACCTCAGCGGCAGCAATATCTTTTAAGTCTGGTATACTTTCAGAAGTTTTACCTAAACGTAAAACAATTTCTTCTAATTTATTAAATGTTTCTTTCGCCTGATTACCAACCGAAGAAACAATATATATATTTTGATTTGGATATAGTATTGCTCTTAACAAACAATAAATTACAATTAAAAAACTCTTACCAAAGTTTCGTGTACAAGACCAAACTGAACGACTTGTATTCCATGATGAAGCAATCATCCAAGCCTGTGCGTCAGATAAATAAATACCTAACAAATCTTCGCAAGCAATGATTGGATTTCTCCTATAAAATCCAACTGTTTCAGCATCTCTTAAATATCTTTCAAGCCTAGCGGAACTAATATTAATTTCTTTAATCATTTAATTTTCCTCCAAGCTTTTTAACTTTCATTTCTAAACGCTTTATTTCTTTGTCTTTTTCTATTTCTTCAAGTCTCAGTAGTCTGTTTTCTTCCTTAGAATCTTCTAACTGTAATTGTAATTTAGACAGAGTTTCTCTTTGATAATCTATAATATCATTTACATCATTTTCATCAAAATAACAATTTTCTTTCATAGATTTAAACGATACTTCAGAAGCCCATCTAGAATTTTCACTTCTTAACTGGTCATAATAATTAGCTTCTATTTCAGTTAATTCCTTCTCTCTCATATCTCTCATAAGACCCGTAAGAGAGTTTTTACCAGCCTTCTGATCAGTTCTATTCTTAGCTGAAATGCCATTTTCTTTAGCAATCTTATCATTAGCAGTAACCAAATCCTTCTTCATAGTATTTAATTTACTTACATCACCTAAATTCTTATAGGCATCTAATCTTGATATTGCTAGATCGCATTGTTTAATCTGGTTGTTATTATTTACAATCTGAATTACCTGTGTCATTTTATAAGTGTCTTCCAATAACTCGTCATCGTCTAACCACTTTAATAATTCAGAGAACAAATATTTTCTATCTCTATCTGAATATCCAACAAATGGATCATATCCAACAATTTTAATTACTTCATTTTTATTTCTTTTATTTTCCACCGACCAATTTTCTTCAGAAAGTTCTCTTGAAGAGTCAATATCTTTAGCTAATTCGCCTTCAACTAATGTCGATACAAAAGTCTTCTTATGATATTGAACACAAGCTAAGCTTTTTAAGTAATGCCCCATTGTAAAATTCTCATTCTTTTTTACAGTTGAATCATATAATCCACGATAAAAAGGTACATCTAAATAATGACAACATATAATTGTAGCCAATTCTTGGTCGTCATACTGTACTCTGAAATCTTCAAACAGTTCATTTATACATTTACTACAAATAGTTCCATACTGGTCATTTGCATCATGGATACTACTTCTAGTTTTAAAAAACTTACCATTAGGAGCAGAATAAACAGCCCCACATCTAGAACATCTAAACTCATGTGTAGTCTCTACTTTAGGTTTTGGTGGTCTGCCTCTTTTAGCCGCCATCTGTTCTCCTTTCACTCTTTTTTAAATAAAAAAAATATCCCCAACATTACATTGGGGATGATACATAGTACAAAGGGGAGGGATGAAACTATGTATATTACACTTGATGGATGCAGAGGTAGGAATCGAACCTACGTGTGTGAGATAATGAGTCTCATGACTTACCACTTGTCCACTCTGCAATATATAAGGTTGGTGTTATGAATATGAAGTTTACAATTTTACATAAACAATAATTGCCAACCTAGTTTTTATTGGCTCGTTGCATTTATGCTATTAGATTATTCTAAGGAAGCCCAACGAGAACTGTTCTTGACAATGACAGAAGAGTGGGAGTCAAACCCACACATAGCTTGTGCTATGCCAACCAATGTCTTCTGATAATGGTTAGGGGTGCAGGTACTGCCCCTGCGCTATCAGAGTCAAAGTCTGATGTACTCCTATTATACGAACCCCCAATATCAAGGGCTAATCAATACTGAATAACCCTATGAATAAAAGTTTACAAAAGTTTAAACAAAATTCTAATTTCCCGACCTTCGCCGTAACTCATACTAAGATATTAATATTCACACACTATGAGCAGAGCTATGAGCCATAAAGCCGTCGCCTTATAACTTTTCTCTACCGACTAACCACCACAGTCAGCTCAAAGCATAGGGGAGATTGGCACTCCCAACTTTCACCCGACATTCATTAAACTTTCTTAAAAAATCGTATTTTTTCTGTTTTTAAAAATAGTATTATATGTCTTTTTTAATACTGGCACTTATGGGCTACTCGTGCTAAACCTTTGCCTTATACGAAGTTTTCACTTCATCAACACCAAAATAGCTTATTGGATTTCTTGTTAGTGCTATGGTTTCCACACCATTCTTCACAAGACGAGTGCAGCGATTAACTACCCTCAATTATGCTACCGACAAGACTTACTGCTTTTAATACGATAGTTGAGCCACCATTGATTATCGTTGTAGTTTTCTACTTCTCAACACATATTTCTATATATTGATAGGACTGCATCAAAGTATCCTTACAACTTCATCCTAGATATACTCAATGTCCTTGCAAGTTGTCAAACCATCTTCACAAGGTTGAAAATATGAATTTGTGTTTTAACTAAAATATATGTAAGTTCTTACGAACTAACAAACAAAGCTAAAATGAATTCTAACTTCTATTAATGGATAGTTTCATAGAAGTGGGATTCGAACCCACAAATATAAGCCGAATACGCTTATAGTCTTTCCAATGACAATTCCATGATGTTTGCAAGCAAGAGAGTATATACACTTTAGGAGGAGTGGTATGCCCAACCACATATGAACAATGTATATTATATAAGGATAGAAAGGGAGAAAAATATAACCAAAACCAATTACCGCACGATAGCCTTAGCCTTATAATTCTATGATGAGCTTATTCGATAAATATTCAACTCTCTTACTTGCATATACAAAATAATAGATAAATTTTTTGAGGATTAGCCTAGTGAAGAATCTACTAGGTTTGTTTTGAAAAAAACAATAAATAAAATAATGAGAAACAACTTTTTGCAATTCAGTGCATAAACTTTAAAAATTAATGAGTTTTTGCAATTCAGTGCAAAAAGTTTTGAGGATTGGTATAGCTAAGAAGAACTATCTCTTCCTTAACTATATATTTATTATACCATATTTTACCATTTATGCAATAGGGTTTATGGAAATTTTTTACATTTTTTTATAATTAATTTACAGCTTCTTTTAATTCTTCTGAAGCCCTAAACATAACTCGGTATTCGTGTTCTTTATAAACTGGTTCTTCTATACCAGGTATTATATACTCTCTAGCACCCCAGTCTTTTACATAAAGAACACCAAAGCCATAAATTCGAATATAACCATGTGCTGCCAATTCGTCAGCCATAATTTTAAAAATCTCTTGTACGATAATCTTACTATCTCTTGTAGTTAATCCTACATGTTCTTTAATTCTAGTATTTTTTGCAAGTGCTCTTGCCATATCGTCTCTAACCACCTTTAACACCACCTAACTTTATATGATAGTCATTTATTTTTCCTTTATTCTTTTCAACAGTAATTATTGTAGCGCCAGGGTCTGATGTTTTTAATAACTTCAAACTAAAATCGTCTACGCCTATAATGCTAGGAATTCTCATAATATCTGTAGAGAACCCAACATTCTCACTATAACTATGATGTAGATGAGCACCGATAAGGATATCAATGTTAACACCATATATTTGAGAATAGTCCTTAATTACTTTGTCTAATTTTTTATCTTCGCCATGATAACCAACTACATTAAATCCTTGAATATTCTCATATATAATTCCATTAGGACAATTTTTAATTTCAACATTAGGATTTCCCTCAAGTATAATATTGATTATTTCATTAACAATAAATCCCATATTGTCATTTACAAAAGTCCCTTTAGGTTGGTTTAACATTCTAAGTTCACTGTGATTACCATTAACCATTCTAAATTTCACTTTGACATATTTGCCTAATTCATTAAGCCAACCTGCCATAAACTTAGCATATTTAATAGTTGATTCAACAACTCCGTACCTTAGCTTAAATAATTGACTAACTCTTAAAATGCCGTCAATGTCATCACCTAAGTCAAACACATATAATGTGTCAATATCATTTCTTTTAATGAAATGAACTGTGTCTATTAACAATTGCTGCATACGAGAGTAAAATATTTCAGGACTATATTCATTAATAATTTCGTTACAGATACCTTGAATTTTAAACTCAGCTCCAAAATGAGCGTCTCCAAATAGTAATATATGAGATTTCTCACTTTCGACACTTTGAGCGTTTTCAATTTTTGAAACTGGAGGTAGAGTAGAGGTATTTCTTACAGCGTTTATAATTTTTTCTAAAATCAATTCATCTCTTGCATCTTCACGAAGCCATTTATTATATTCAACCTTTTCAGCCTGAATTTGCTTCTTCTTTTTCTCTAATTCGTAAAGCTTGTCAGATAAATCATTTGTATATTCATTTGACTCCTGTTTTGAAAATACATCTTCATAATATTTTCTTGCTTCTTGATATGGCTTTCTAAATGCACTAGGGGATAAATAAGCATCATAATCATCATCAAATAAACCATGATTAAGAATTCTAGCAACTTCATCCCAATCAGCGTCAAGCGTCCCATAATCTTTAGCAGAGCATATTCTCCAAATATATTCTCTTTCGTTTTCTGTTGACTTTTTGTTTAGCTCCATTGGTGAACCTTTCTCTCTTCGTTAAACTTCTTTAACAAATGAATAGTTTCTGGAAGTTCGTCAACATACCATTTCTTGTGTCTACTTTTCTTTTTTGCGCCTGTAACAGCGATTTTACAATTCTTTGAATTGGCTCTTAAATATTCAGCCTCTTGTTTGGTAATTCTAACCAAAATATCACTCCTTTATCTCTTATTTGCTCTGGATGTATACATATATAACTAAGATGGCACTATGCTTTCCAGAACTCGTTTATGTGTGTATTAGCTTGAACATAGTGCCGACATTATAGTTAAAATGTGGACGGAAATTTAATATCTTCCCTCTTAGGGATAAAAACGGCGTTGAAATTTCAACATTCTTTAAAATAAAACCTTTATAAGCATTGAAATTCCAACATTCTTTATTAAACCCTAAATAGCTTTAAAACAGTTACACATTATTTCTGAATTTTGCTACACGCTCTCTTGTCAATTCTCGCTGACGTTTTTCTTGACAGTCTGTGCAGCGAGTAGTTCTTCTGTTGGATTTAGGTATTGTAAATGTCTTACCACAATCTACGCATATTTTTGTTATATATTCGTCTTGTTTTTTATTTCTACAATGCTCACAAACCTTTTGTCTATTTGAGTTTGGATAAAACCTTGTTCCACACTCCATACACACTTTAGATAATGGGTCAAGATTGTTTTTTAAATTATCAACTATAATATCTCCATAGCAAAACCATAAGGCTGCTTTTTTATCTGTATTCTTCTCAGAATATTGATATTTAATAAACATATCTGTAATGTCGACATCACTATAGCCAAACTCAGATAGTTCACCTTTTATTTTATGTGATATGTAAGGAATATTACCTTTATTCCTATCTAAGTTATTAACTTTAAAGTGATATTCACGATTTAGCTTATTAAAGCAATTAATTAAATCATAATCAATTTCTATTTCTGGATTATTCATAAGTTTGCGATAAAAGAAGAGTGGTAAATTTTTATAAGACAATCTCTTCACTTTGAAGAATTTAGAAATTTTATTAACTGTAGATTTATTAATTGGTTCAACATTGTCTGCTTTATAGTCTTTAGCGAATTTAAAAAAGTGAGGAACTTTAGATTTTGTATAAGATGAGATAATAGAATTGATTTCTTCTGGAACTTCTGGTTTATATAACGTCTTAGCATAATCGATAACAAAATTATTTGTACAGCACAGTCTCTTTATTGAGTCTAATGCTTCTTGATTTATTTCGCCACTGTTCCATATTTTTGTGATGTCATTGCTGATCATCCCAATATTTCCACCTGTCCACGCAGCGCACATGCCATCATACATATCTACATTGCTTATATGATGACTAGGAGCTTTACGCATATTATAAAATAACGGAACTATACCTTCCATATTTCTTTCAGCTACTGAGATTAATGTTTCATCTGCTAATACAAGAGATTTATCACCATCGCAATCAACAACCTATAATAATATAGGCTAGACTATATCTTCACCATATCATTACTGACTTAGGTGCTTCGCACTTCCAAATAAAGAGTTTCACCTTATTTGTACTCTACTTGGTTATTCTTATTGTTACCATATTGGCAACAATAATATCCTTTCGATAGTCGTTGGACTTTCATAAACTAAATTATTCTTTTTTAAATTTAAACCCTTTATATAGCGTATTCTTCCTAATAGATTTATCAATTTGATTTCTAATAGATTCTAATTTACAGTTAGGGCAATAAGTGGCTTGCATATATTTACAACAATCCAAAATATAGTCAAAACTATTAACACAGATATTGTCTTTTAATATATGTATTTTTCTACATCGACCATTTTGCAAACCTTTCCTGCTTTGTTTTTCTTTAGCATAATCTTTATCATTAGCATATTTATTTGCCAATGTTTTATTTTTATAATTAGGATTGTTTGCCCCATTGTAATCAGGTCTGTTACAAATACTATATTGAACATTGTCTTTTCTAGATATCCATTCTAAATTATCAACGTTTGAGTTTTTTCTATTATAGTCTTTATGGTTGACTTCAGGTAAATTTTGTGGATTTGGAATGTATGCAATAGCCACAAGGCGGGCTACTCTAACACTACGCCAACCTTTATTGGTTTTTATTGAACATACAGAATAACCGTCGTGATTATAATAAATCTCTCTACGCTTACCATTCCAAATAATATCTCCATTCTGACTTACCTTTATTTTAGCACCATAATATTCAATTTCTTTATACATTCTACTACCTCCCGATAATAGAATAATTTAGTTTACACTTAGCACAGGATTGTATTTACATATTTCCCCTGTTAGCAACTTTATTAATCGTCATTTCCTACGATTACTATTCGTTAAAGTTACACCCTATATTTATAGGTTCACGAAGTTTTATATCTTTATGTTTCCATAAAGTACAGCAAAATGCTTACTGTAATAATTTACTTATTAAGTCGTGACAACTTGTATACACAGCTGATGTATTAAACCATTGTTTAATCTCATCATTATAAACATTTTCTCGTATTGCCCATTCTCTGTAAAGATGAGGAGAGCGAAGACAAGCCAATTTGCTTTTCTTCTTGTATAATTTACAAGCAACTTGCTTGTTAGCCAATAAACCTTTAGGATTTTTCTCTCCTTTAAACCAATATTCACAAGCTGCATATAAATCTGGAACAATAAATAAATATTTACCATTAACCTCTAATCTTCCAGCTTTATAACTTTTAACCAGACTCTTTTGTACAGCTTTGATATTATTCTTACAATAAGGGTCGCTTAAAAGTTCAGGGTAGAGTAGAAGGGCTTCTTGCAGAGGAGTTTTATACTTCTTTTCAGGTGTCGCCCCTAATACATTTAATAAGCTACCTACTGAAGAGGTCATATTTTCTAATTTGTTAATAGAAGCTTCAGCGATAGTATGTAATTCCTGAGGCGTTACATCTGTAAGAGACTGCAACATTTGATAATTTATATTCGCTTGTGGAATTTTATCCTCCTCAACATTGCATATACCAGCTTGACAATTATATTTTTTAAAATTATCTTTATAGGATTCCCAGCTAGAATAATATTTGTACATTTTAAACTGACTTTTATTGAAGATTATTTGAATATCTTCTTCAATAACATTATGAACGTCACCATAAATATCCTCAATTAGAGGAGAACAGTTGTGTTCTTCAATAAACTTTTTAAAGTCGAACACTCCTAACAAACCTTTAACCCAAGGAAGTCTTATCATAAAGTTCTTTTTACTTACAGATGGAAGTATCATTCCACAACCATCTGTGTGTTCTATAGCGATATTCATATTCTGCCTAGTTATTTGATAAGTCTGTTCGTCAATAAAATCAACATCTCCGTTTACTTCTGTTTCAAAGTCTGGCACAACAATACATCTGTCAATATCGAAATCGACCCATTGGTCAGTAGCTGAATTACTTAAAGCGAGATATGCAAGGAACTTGTTCACATTTACCCCACCTTGCTCATTAATACTAT
Organism: uncultured Clostridia bacterium; assembly: GCA_963557785.1. Taxonomy (GTDB): domain Bacteria; phylum Bacillota; class Clostridia; order TANB77; family CAG-508; genus Merdicola. The sequence goes on from CAUWBF010000010.1 coordinate 57,202, forward strand.
CTAAAGTCAAACCACACATTAGCGACTTTTGATGTTTCTCCCATTGCGACTCTTTAATAAATACTGTTTTCTTTGTTCTTATTTGTCCTGCTGAGGCAGTTAAGAATTTATATCTTTCTCCGTTGTGTTCGAAGCCATTCAAGATTAAATCTTTAATTACATCAAAGTAATATACTTGCACGACAAATATATCTTCGCTTAATTCGTCTTTAGGAATTTCTAATGTTCTTGTTAGAGTAGACTCAAATATAGATATTATATTCTTGTCAACTAATGCTTTTTTATTTAATTGTCTTATACATTTATTATTTGGATTTTCATTATTATAATTAACAGATTTAGATAGACACGATAATAGTTTTTCTTTTGTGTCATTAATTAGATTTGTTTTATAAGATTTCCACTTTGAATAATCGTGGTATTTAGATATGCGAACTTCTATATAAAATAGTTCTTCTTTAGAATATTTCTCTTGAACATCTGTTAATTTATGAGAATTTAATATATCATCTAAGTCGTTATCATATACAACTTGAGATAATTCTTTTTTCATTTTCTCCATTAGCTCTTCTAGAGTTTTCTTTTCTTGAGTTAGTTTATGGAGCTTCCAATGTAGAATACGTTCTTGTCTTTTGTAAAAAGAACCAGTGTCTACAGAGTATATATGAATTTGTCGATCTAGTGCTATCTACTCATCTCCTTCCAAATATTCAACATACTCAAACCATTCTTCGTAATATGCAAAACGACCTTCATTATCGTTATATTCTTCAAGTGGAGTATGATATTCACACTCATCAATGTTTTCGTCAGGACAATCTTGTCCCCACATGCAATTAGCACATGATAAATTTAAAATTACACACTTACCTCTCTTTCTTTAATTTAATTTCTTACTGACTGGAATATTATCAAATATGGAGATAGTGATAAAAGTGGTAAAAGATTGTGTTATAATGAAATCAGAGTCAGGAGTTTGACTGTTTTTTAATAAGGCACTCGCTTCCAATATAGCCAGCGTAGGGTCATATATAAAATTTGTTTTAGAACAACTACACATTAGATATAATCCTATTGCGATAGCAATCTTTTCTCTATCGGAATATTTTACGTCAGCTTTAGTGCCGTTTGGATATGTGTATTCAAGCATAACTTCTAACTTCTCATCTGAGTATAAAGCATTGTATCTTGGGAATTTTATCCAAAATGATTTATCTCTGTCTTTTATTATTTTATTATACATAATTTCTCCTTTTTATTTATCTAATATAGTATACCATAAAACACCAAAAAAGGTATAATATGGAAATACAAAGTGACAATTTATTTATTATGCGAATAACTCATCTAACTCATTCGCTTCTCCAACAATATCTAATTCTTGTTTACATTTTTCAAATTCTGCTTGTGGGTCATCTACATCGGCTGGGACAACCAAAGAAGTGTTTCCATAATATTCTAAGACAACTAGCTTAGTAGTTATTAGATTAAGTTCTTTTAATTGAACTAAACATCGTTTAAGAGTAGCAGGTGGAATACCTGTTAGATTAGAAAGACTACGTTTTGTTTTTATACATACTTTGCAATCTTTACCTTTTTGTACACTATATATTTTGATTGCTAAATAAAGATTAAATAAATTCAAACGAACCTTGTGTCCATATTTATTATTAGAGAAGATTGCATAAAATTCAAATGGATATATCTTAACGAACTTGTCTAATTTATTATTTAATTCTTCATAATAATGATATTTAGAAACTTCGAATGAAAAGAAATCATTCATTCTGCAATCTTTAGGGTGTTTAGATATGTTTGATATTAAAGAATTATTTATCATATAATCAAAACATTCATACATTAGAGATAGATGATTATTTATTACTTGTCCTTTGACACCATTGTCTAGTTTATATCGAGAACAGTTTAATTGTTTTAATAGCTGATATTTAGAAATGGTTGTTCGATTAGTAATATGTGATGTGTTAAATTGGAATTGAGCCGTTAGATAATGATACATATTCCAAAATTCTTTCGGAGGATGTTTTAATAAACTATTCTCCAAACCTTTAACTCCTAAAATAGCTTTGCTATTAGGAATAGGAATAAACCAATCCTTTGATTTTTCTGCGATAATGTTTTTATAGAATTTGTCATCAAACAATTCCATATTACAATTGTTATAACAAGTTGTCATATTTCATTATACTCCTTTCTATTCATCAATATTTCATATAGTGCGGCAACGAATATTAGATAGGTTAATTATCTACCAGTATAATACACCCAAAATTGATTTTGAGCAATAGGGTTAATGGAAAAATATGTAAAAAAGTTGAAAATTAATTTTGACCCGACCGTTGAGTGCAAAAATAAAAAGTGTCTACATGTCAGAACTGCATTAACATAACTAAGATTATACTATTATATAACTAAGATTATACTACTAAATATTAGTTCTTTATAAATAAAGAACTAATATAGCTTTTCTTCCCCTCCTCTTTCTTTCTCTCTTTCTCTTCTCTTGTCTCATTTCTTTTCCTTCAATCTTTCTCTTGAAGAAGCTTTTCTCTTAGCTAAGTCTTTCTCTGATCTTTCCTTTGACATATTCTTTCTTCTCTTGTTAGATTTCTCTTTTCTTCTCTCTTATATAAATCCTGTCCTACGTATCATTCATTATTAATCCATTCTAGGTACTTTTTAAAGCCATACAGAGACTTTTATAGCTTCATTGAGTAATTATACCTTTTTTACATTTTTTACCATAAAAAGTAAGCTTTTTCTCTCTTATTCTATAATATACCTTTGGTATATTTTCCTTCTCTTAATAGACTGCTCTTGATTCATTACTTCTTCTTGGTGTATAACAACTTGTACTATATATTATATAACAACTTGTATTATCTCTTGTATTGTACTTTCTCTTATGTGCTTCGAGGAAGAGACTCCTCTCGCACTAATTAAAGATAGCTTTGCTATCTTTAATTAATAGGGAAACTTCTCTTTTCTATAATACAGCATCAAGTTGACTTCTCATATCATCTTGTTTTTCCTGTACTAATCCTGCATATGTCATAGTTGTTCTCATATCATTATGATTTAACATAGATTGAAGAGTAAATCTTGCTTCTTCATCATATTCGTTCATAGTTAGCAACTGATAAGCAAAAGTCTTTCTCAAAGAGTGGCTTGAAATATGTCCCTTCACATTACAAGCTTTAGCTCCATCTTTAATAATGTTGTTAAGCTGCTGAATAGTTAATCCTTTAGGTCTACCATTCTTTCCTTTGTTCCTAGATATGAATAAATAATCATTATCTTGTATATCTTTACGTGTAGATAGGTACATATCTATCACTTCTCTAATGTGTTTTGTGATATATGGTCTATTCTTTTTTCTAGTCTTTTGCTCTATTACTTCTAAATAATCCCCCTGTACGTCTGCTACTTTTAGGTTAATTAGGTCTCCAGCTCTAATGCCAAAGCTAATTCCTACTGTAAAAATACAATAGTTTCTAATCTGATTTTTTGATAGGTAGTATTCTTGCATAGCTTTGATATCTGACACATCTCTAATAGGATCGGCAGCAGATGCTTTAGGAACTCCATTAGATTTAAGCTTTGATGTAGTTCTTCTTTGTGGTTTCTCTACTAGGTGTAGAGGGAATGATACGATATTTTCCTGTTTTAGTGCTAAATTTGTCATGATATTTCTTCCTTTCTTATATAGTAAAATTATAAAAAGTAGCTTTTTGCTAAATTCTATATTTTAAGTTTTTACCATTGAACTTTAACTTTCTATAGTTATATTATACCATAGTTTATTATCTGGGCAAGGGGGTTAAGTTAAAATTCACAAGGAAATTCTAAGGTGGTGCTAACTAGGTGAATCAAAATCGTATTATTAGTGTACTATGGCTTGTAGTACACTTAAAACTGCTAGTTTGCAAGGGTTTCAAGGTTTTTAGCTCGTAATTTCAGAGGTGAATTTCGTGGTCGGTAAGGGTTCGGACGAGGTGATGAGTGGGGGAGATAGACTATGTGGTGTACGGCTTACACTTTATTAGATTAAAGTGTAAAACATCCCCCTTGTACGCTCAATTTTAACAACGACAAAAAGTTAAAATTAATATTTTTTTATTGTAATTTTAAAAAAATAGTTGACTTTAAATATTAATATGGTATTATTAATTTATAAGTTAATTTTTTAAAAAAACAGAAAGGAAAAAAACAATGATAAAAAACAACAATAATTATATCAATACTATTAATCAAATCAACAACCCATATCAAGTTGGTTTATATGTTCTAGCTATAGAATATGTTTACTTAGCTATTAAAAAAATGATAAAAAACGGCGTTAAGTCTAACGATGACGCCTATATTGATTTATTTGATTTATACAAAAAATACTGGATCAATGGGTATAACTCAGACAACTATATTAATGACCTGATCCAACTAACATATATTGATATAGTAGAGTCAATACCAACAGACGTTGACATAACAGAATTTGTTAAAATTTTAGGAGATAACATTATCCTGAACAAACCGGAGAACAACTATAGACTGCATAGAATATTTAATGTTCTATATTATAAAGCTAATCCATTAAAGGATTATCAATATAAAGTAGTCAATCGTATTCGTTCCTATTATAGGAATAAAGGGGATTTAATTGAACGTTGTGAACCTAAAACAGTAAACTCTGTAGCAATCGAACATGCCTGCAATCAACTTGAGAAGCAGAGGATAATAGAATTAGTTGAGCAAAAAGAATTGATTAATAAGATCAATGAAATAGTTGAGGGTTGTACTAAAACTCAACGCCAAGTGTTCGAACTAAGGATAAAAAAGGATATAGTTATAAGCAGATAGCGGACAAAGTTGGCATAAGTCCGTCAAGTGCGGCTAACCTATTTAACAAAGTGGTCGGACGTGTTAGGGCTAACATTGATTTAGACCAATACAAATGCGATTCTAATTATGCAGATATATACAGTATAGGGATCCAACAGGTTGAGGAAGTATTAAAGTAGAATTATAGGACGGTTATTTTTTAACCGTCCATTTTTTTATACTTTATATATGTAAATAAATGTAAAATATGGTAAAATATATGAAGCTTAAAATTAGCTTGTAAGCGATTTTCAAAGGTATAGTTATATAATTATACCCCCAACTATAAACTTTTATTATAACTTAAATTTAAGCGTTTTCAGAGGTGTTTAGTTTTTAAAATCATAAAAAAATATAAAAAAAAGATAAATTTTTTTAAATTTTAGTGATGATATTTTTCAGTTCTCAGTTGTATATATATGAGGAGTAATTAGTTATTAATTGCTTGATATATCAACTGATTATTGATTTTTTTAAATTTTAGTGATGATATTTTTCAGTTCTCAGTTGTATATATATGAG
>CAUWBF010000011.1:0-55134 GCA_963557785.1 uncultured Clostridia bacterium
CCTTATCGATACAAATTCCCCGTAGGCGCTAGGGACCTCTTTAGCTCCTTGGAAGCTGTCAGTAGTATACCTAATAATTTATCTACATTCCCTTTAGTAACGTGTAACTTTCCAAATTTACAAAAGCGACTCATAGAATTATTTCCTCCCGTTAAATAATAGATAACTATTAAAAATAGACAATACTTGCTCATAAGTAACGGTACTTAAATTGTTTACTTTGGCGTGTTTCATTGCTTGATGAAACTGATTTTTAGTAAACAGTTGACGATATTCTCGCTTGACCCATTTTGAAACAAAGTACGTATATAGCTTCCAATATTTATCTGGAACATCTGTGGTATGGCGGGTAAGTTTTATTAAGACACTGTTTACTTTTGGTTTAGGATGAAAGCATTCCGCTGGCAGCTTAAGCAATTGCTGAATCGAGACTTGAGTGTGCAAGAGCAACCCTAGTGTTCGGTGAATATCCAAGGTACGCTTGTAGAATCCTTCTTCAACAATCAGATAGATGTCAGACGCATGGCTTTCAAAAACCACTTTTTTAATAATTTGTGTGCTTAAATTGTAAGGAATACTCCCAACAATTTTATACCTCTGTTTGTTAGGGAATTGAAACTGTAGAATATCTTGGTGAATTAAAGTGACACGAGTATTCAGTTTTAATTTTTCTGACGATAAGTTGAATAGATGACTGTCTAATTCAATAGACGTTACCTGTTTACTTATTTTAGCCAGTTTCGTCGTTAAATGCCCTTTACCTGTTCCAATTTCGTAAACGGTATCGGTTTCTTTTAAATTCAATTGTTTTATTATTTGGTTGAGTACTTTTTCACTCGTTAAAAAGTTTTGAGAATATTTTATATTAAAGTTTTGAGAATATTTTATATTTTTGTTCATGTAATCACTCCTTCTTAATTACAAATTTTTAGCATCTAATTTAACTTCAATTCCTATTATACAAAATTTTAAGATACTGCACTATCAACACACTCTTAAGTTTGCTTCTAAGTCTTATTTCCATACTCGCTCTTAATACAATATAGTGTACCTCGTAATCTTCTTGGGCAAGAGCTTTCCATGGCTCCAAAAACCATGGCCCGACAATCCCATCTACAATTACATCATATCCGCCACGAGCATATCGCTTTGCAGATTCTAAAAATGCTTCTATAACAATTAAGTTTTGTTCGTTTGATTCTGGTAAATATGGAGGTATTGCACCTTTAGAAAGATAATGATAAAAATCATCAGTTTGCATGTTCACTGACTTGCTCATATTAGACTCTTTTGCTAAAATTGATGAAATTGTGCTTTTTCCAGTTCCTGGCGAACCAGTAATTATAATAATTCTTCCTTTTTTCATTATATTACCTCCATTCAACAAATTACTATTTTCTTTTTACTTTGTTAATTGATAACTTTGTTCTATCATTTCTTTTACTAATGTCTTGTCCACTTTTTCATCTACAATAATTGTATTCCAATGTTCCTTATTCATGTGATATGCAGGTATTATATAATCATAAGTATTTCTTAATATATCAGAATAGTTTGGATCTGTTTTTACATTAAGATATAACTTATTATTGACATTCATAATTAGTGCAAACCACTTTTTATTCTTGCAATGTTTCATTGTAACAGATTCAAAATCATCTGGAAATGGACAATCTTTAAATGTATTTTCTAATGTTAAACAATATTCTATTATTTCTTCTTTATTCATATCTAAGCCCTTATAATAAACTACTAAATTTCTTACTATATTTTTCTATATCTTTTGTGCTTTGACTCATTATAAAATCTGTAACTTTTATTTTAAATCTTTCTACTTCATCATTTGTATAATTCTTATTTTCTACATTTATTCCTGCTTCATTAAATAGTTGTATATCTTTATTGGAAAATTGCATTGTTCATTCCTTCTTTCATTTATTGTTTCATTAAAATTATACCTTTTATACTTGGATGCAATAATTTCACAAAATCTGTAGCATCTTGGTTTGTTCCAACTACACTACCATAATGAATTGGGATTGCTATTTTAGGTTGTATTTCGTTAATTAATTGTGCTGCCTCTTTGAAATCCATTGTATATGTTCCTCCAACTGGAACAAAAGCAACATCACATTTTACTTTTTTATTTTCTTCTGTAATGTCTGTATCTCCTGCAATATAATATCTAATATTATTTATTGTAATAATGTAGCCAACCCAATCGTTTCCTTTTGGATGGAATGTTTTGTTTGTATTATATGCTGGTATTGTTTTAAATTTAATTCCTTTTACCACATATTCTTTGTTTGGCTCTACTGTAATAATTGCATTTTTATTTATGCCTTTTCTTAACAGTTTTGTTAATAATTCTTCTGGTATTATAATAGTTGTATTTTCATTTATAACCTTATCTATATCTTCTTCAGAATAATGGTCATAGTGGTCGTGTGTTATAAAAATAATATCTGCATCATTAAAATTTCTATCTATTTTAAATGGATCTATATAAATTATTTTTTCTTTGTTAATTCTTATACTGCTATGATATAAAACTTCTATATTATCTAACATATATTCCTCCTTGATTTTTTGCATTGTATCATAAAAAAGCAAAAAAATAAATAGTATCAAGCAAAGTTTTATATACCTTACTTGATACTATTTTTATTCATATTTAGGACTACCATACCCCATAACTTGAACATCATCAAAAGAGTACATTCTTTCAGCACATTTGTTACTTGTGTTTCCCTCTATTGTATAAATATTTCTATTCGTAATATCTGTTCTTGTTACAATTCCAACATGGTCGCTTGTCCCATCTTGATTACCATTTTCATCTTTCCAATCGAAAAAAATTATATCTCCAACTATTGGATAATAACTTTCTCCTCTATCGTGCCATTGTTCTTTTTCTTTAAACCATTCTATTCCATTAACACACCCTGCAAATTTAGGAATAATACCTTTATCTATGTAACCACATTCGTTTGCACACCAACTCACAAAACAAGCACACCAATGTACATGTTCTTCAAATCCATACCATTTCCAAAATTTATCTCCTCCCTCATTTCCTATCTGTGCTTTTGCAACTAATACTATTTCACTATTAGGAATTTGTGAGGTATCATAATCTGCATCCCCATCACTATTAAAAATTGCAGCTACAAATCCTCCAATTAAAGCTATTACTAAAATAATTACAACTGCTACCCAACCTCCTGCAACTATTGCAGAAATAATAGCTTTTGTTGCAGCAATTATTGCCTTTACTGTTGCTATTGTTGCTTTCACAGTTACCTTAACTGCTTTTATAGTTAATTGTGCTGTTCTTTTAGCAATCATTATTGCTCTTTTACTTGCTTTAAAACTTTGTTTTGCCACTTTTGCACTATTTTTAGCAACTTGTTCAGATGTTTTTATTCCTTTTTTAGTAAGTTTAGCTCCATTCTTTGCATATTTAATGCTTTTTTGAGTTCCATTCTTTATTGTTCGTTTTTTTACTGCATTTTTAATTTGCTGTGCTTTCTTCTGTTTTATTTTAGATTTAATGTTTGATATTTTTTCTTTACTTTTTATGATATTCTGTTTTGTATTTTCTAATGATTTTTTCCCAATTTCATTACTCTTTGTTGCACCTTTTCTTGATAGATAACTTATATCATTTTGAATATGATTACTTGCATAATTTTCTGCTGAAGTATTTTCTTCTTTTGATGTAAATTCATTTAATCGTTCTTTTGTAGTTACTAAATTGTTTTTAAAGTTTTGTGTTTGTACTACTTTTTTATCTAATTGTTTTATTATACTTTTTTCTTTTAACTTTATATCTGGCATTTATACCACCTCCAGACTTTTATATTTTCTTTGCTATAATTACCATTCTTCCATTCTTTTGTGAATATTCACAAGTAGATAATGTAATTAGCTTATCTACATAATTCACTTTGACATTTGTATTGTAAAACTCATAATTTCGACATTTTTCTACAAATGAATTAAAATCATTTTCATCATAAAACTTTGTATAATTATAATATTTAAAGCCTTTATCAGAATAAGCAACTGTTTTAAATGCAAATACTATTTCATAGTCATTTTCAATAGTTTTATTATCTTCTAATGTATAAAACTTTATATACTTGTGGTTCTTATAATAGTTATAATTTTTGTAATTATCTAAATTAGAAAACATTGTGTTATTCTTCATGTGATGTCCATATATAATTAAGTTATCACTTGTTTTTAAATTACAATGTTCTGCTAAATATGGAGTTCCACTACTTGAATAATTTTTATAAACATTTCTATGAAGATAGAAATCTCCATTTTGCATAACAGGATAATTTATATTTGTTCCATCAATTTTAATCCACCCAATTATGTCTGTATTTATTTTTGAAATGCTTTCTAAATTGTAATTTCCAACATTTTTAGATGATAAATTACTTGTTTCATTTTTTAAATTGTCTGTAATTTGATTTTGGGCGGTCGTTTTTTCTTCTTCCTGCACTACTTCCTGCAATTCTTCAAACAATTCATTTTCTTTCTTATTTTCTGCAATTTCTTTTATAAAAAAATAACTACTAATAGCTAAAATAACTATTAGTAGTATTAAAATCAAACTATATATTTTATTCATTATGACTCTCCTGGTTTAGTTGTCATCAGCCTATATAGTTCTGTATTCTTTGGAAATTTATTAACAAAAGGAACTAATGATGAACCTACTTTTATAAGTCCTTCTCCTGCTCCAACATTTGTTATAAAGCTCATCTGTAAATCTGATATATTTAATAATTTTGCAAGTTCAATTCTATCTGTACTTGCTTGATTAAGCATTATTATAAATTCAGAGTTTGCAAGCATAGTTCTAGCAGTATGACTTTGTAATAAATCTTCAACATTTTGTGTGATACCTGTGCAGAAAGCTCCATATTTTCTAACTCGTTTCCAAAGTGTAAATAAGAAATTTGCAGAATATTCATATTGGAATAATAAATATATTTCATCAATGAAAATATAAGTATTTTTTCCTTTTGTTCTATTAGCAGTAATTCTATTCAATATAGAATCTAATACTACTAACATTCCTATTGGTTGTAATTGTTTACCTAATTCTAAAATATCATAGCATATTAAACTATTAGATGTATTTACATTAGTGTTCATAGCAAATGTATTTAAAGAACCATTTGTAAATAATTCTATTGCAAGTGCTATTTCTTTTGCCTCATCTTCTGGTTGTTTCAATAGTTCTTCTCTAAAATCTTGCAGAGTTGGTGGTATTCCTTGATAATTTCCTTGTTGGAATACTCTATAAACATTTGCCGTACATCTATCAATTATTGATTTTTGTTTCGGTCCGAGATTTCCACTGCCAATTAGTTGTTCACACAAAGATAATATAAATTCAGATTTTAATATTACTGGATTTGCTCCATCTCCATATTGAGAGTTCATATCCATTGCATTTATGTGATTATTACTTACTGCTGATATTTTAATTACCTCTCCACCTAAAGATTTAACAAGTGGTGCATATTCGGATTCTGGGTCTATTAAAATAATGTCTGCATTTGGATCTCGTAATCTTATTGAAGTTATTTCTTGCTTTCCTGCAAATGATTTACCACTACCAGATACTCCCAAAATGAATGAGTTTCCATTTAAAAGTTGTCTTCTATCTGCAATAATCATATTTTTACTAATAGCATTTTGACCATAAAAAATACCATTCTCGTGCCTAATTTCTTGCACTTTGAATGGCATAAATACTGCTAAACTTTCAGTAGTTAAAGTTCTTACTGCATCTATTTTTCTAACTCCAAACGGTAATACTGTGTTAAGTCCATCTAATTGTTGAAATCTTAATATTCCAAGCTGACATAGATTTTTACTAGCTATTTTTAAAATTGCATCTGTCACACTTTCTAATTTTTCTTTTGATTCTTCTGTTATTACCATTGTAATAACTCCTAAAAACATTCTTTGGTCACGAATAGTCAAGTCATCTAACATTTCTTTTGAGTCATTTCTTTGTTGTTCCATATCATAAGGTATTATTGCAGAAAAATTATTTTGAGCATTCTGTTTTCTCTGCCAGTTTGTAATATTAGTTTCTACACCTAATCTACGATTTTCTGCCTCTTTTACTGCCTCGTCCATTGGTATTGGAATAACATCTATTGATAACATCATATTTTTATTTAAGTCTGTAAGCTCTGTTACCATATCATCATTGATATAACTAGAATATTCCTTTAAGAATAATACTCTCCCATATCTATCTCCCATTTTAAAGTAATCTCTTTCCAATTCTACTGTATCAGGACAAATAAAATCTTTGAAATTATGACCTTTTTTCATTGTTTCGTGTATATCAAACCTAAAAGAAGTTTCTTCTCCTGTTCTATAAAAGTCGTGTGCTATTCTTAATCTTTCTTTTGCATCTAATTCAACGCATTTTGAACCTAATGTATTAAATCTGCTTATCAATTCACTACCTGCTCTATTAAAATAATTTCGAGCTTCTTCGACATTTTTCTTATAAACAGATATTGTTATTATCTTTTCTTGCACTATCTCATTTGCATTTTTTGCTTGAGATATAAGCATTTTGTTATATTCTTTTCTATAATCATTAAGTTCATCATTACTTTCATCTAGTAATATTGTTTTTTCAAAATCTAATTTATTTATTCTTCTATTATTTATTGTAATTTTAGTTATTGCTCCAACATCTAATGAATTTAATAAATCAGAATAATCTAAAAACATTGCTTCTTTATCTTCTTTACTAGCAACTGCATAATTAATATCCATAAACTTAAATGATTTTGAAAATTTATTTTTACTTACTTGAAAAATTCCATCTTCCCATATTGCTTTTATCGGAATAATATCCTGAACACATCTCGGTATTTTGAATTTTTCTTTATCTAATTTAAAAATCTTATTAAGAGTTCTCATTATTTTTTACCTCCTTTTTCTTCTTTTTATCTTTCTTTTCTTTCTTCTTTTTCTGTGGTTTTAGCAAACTTTGTTTTAACTTTTTATCAATAGTTGGTTTAAAGTTTTGGGCATATATATTTGTTGCTTTAAATGTTAATTTTTTAGGTGTCAAAAACTCTGATTTTATTACTGCAACAATAAACTTTTCTGCCGTCATTCCGTTATATTTAACAAATCCAAGTACAGCAAAAGGTGCAGCACCTAATATACAAACCCACGATAAAGTTTCCAAACCTAAATATGGTTTAAGTGCAAAATATAAAACAACTGCCACAATACAAGCTATTACAGAAAAAATGAACTGCCTTAAAGACAGTCCAAAAAATATACTTTCACTAAATTCTCTAATATCTTTATTTATTTTAACTTCCATCTATCTTGCCTCCTTATTTCTTTTTGCTTTTGTTTTTTTCTCTTGTTCCAACTTATCTCTTGCTTCTTCGAGTATGTATTCATCTATCATTTTGTAATCTTTGACTTCAATCTCTCCTTGTTGTAATTTTACAAGTCTATCAATAATCTTTTCTCTTAAATCAGGATTACACTTATCTAAAAATATTCCCATTGTAGTTGCAAGTGGTGTCATTGATGGATTTTGGTAATCATATATTTTTAAATCTGTCATTCCACTTTTTGTATTTATATCAACTATAACATCTGGTAAATCTTCAAACTTAATTACTACCTCATCACATCCATCATCAACATATAATAATTTTTCCTTATCTTTTAAAATTTTCATAACTTCTTCAACACTATAAAATTGATAATCTTCCATAATTTTATCTTCCTCCTTCTCACTAAAAGTATCAGCTAAATTTTCTCCTGCTAAAACTCTTTTAAAATCTGTTTTTGCTTTTTCAAAATCTGTCAAATAATAATAACCATATTGCCAATCAATCTTGTTGTCTTTAATTTCATATCCAAAACCAATAACATATTCATTATTCATTTTTACAAAAGCAATAGGTTGTTCTTTTCTATAACCAACATCAATTACATAAGCATTTTCTAATTGTCTTGTTTCACTCATAAAGCATTCCTCCTATAATCCCATCATTTCTCTAACAATTCTATCTGACATTCTAATAGTTCCTACCAGAACTAACATATTAAATATTAGCTCTCCAACATATTTCCATACCATAGTAACTGTTGCAGCACCAGTATCAACACTCGGCGAGGTTGTTACAAATGCTGAAAAGATTACACAAGCTAAAACTATAATTGCACCTTCTAAACAAACTGCTATATAACTCTTTAAAAAGCTCTTTCCTATATTTTGTGTTCCTTCTCCTGCAAAAGATGATAATGGTATTGGAGCTATTGCTGTGTACATATATAATTTAAAAAATCTTCCATATACTGTTAGAATTAAAATAAATGATAATACTGTTACAAAAAGTCCACCTAATAGTGTAACTGCCCATAAAGGAATACTCTCAAAAAATCCACATTTATTGATTGCATCAATAATTGATTGTGGCAGAGTCATAGCACTTGCTTGAAATGAACTTTTCGCCATAATTGTTGTTACTATTCCCTGTATTATCTTAAATACTGCTAACATTAGTTCTAATCCATAAGTAATAATTCCTTTTGCTATTGCAAATCTTAAAAATAGTTTTAATGCTTGTTCTGGTCTTTTTAGTTCTGAAAAATTAGTACAAGTTCTTGCTACTCCAACAACAAAAAATAAAACAAGTAATGCTAAACCTATTGCTTGTAAAGCTCCATTTATATTTAAAATAATATTCCATATTGCTCCACCTTTGAAATCTGCTGGACTTTGTGTAACTAACATATAAATTTCTGATAATTTACCATTCCATGTATCTAATGCGTTCTGTAAATTTCCTACAATCCAATTCACATCTAGCACCTCCATTCTAAATTTAATTTATTAAGGCAGATAAACTGCCTTAATTTTTATCCACCTGTAATAATATTTAAAATTTCTTTTGCAAATGTAATTACCACTCCACCTGCTAATGTCATTATTCCATTTGCTCTTTGTGTTGGATCATGAGATTTTAAACTCATACCTACTTGAACAATTCCAAAACCTAAAATAATCATTCCAACTGCTCTTATTAAGCCAAATATAAAATTAGATAAATTATTAACAATAGCTATTGGGTCATCTGCTGCGAATGAGTGAATTTGTTGTGCTACATTTAATGCAATAACATAACCTATAATTATTGCTCCTCTTTTTAATGTTTTCTTTAAAAATACTTTAAAATTTCCTTTTTTCTTATTTTCCATATCAAAAATCCTCCTTAATTTTTATTTTTGGGTACAAAAAAAGACCAAAGTATATTTGTTAGATATAACTTTGGTCTTTTAGATACTATTAGCATTTTTTGTATCTTCTTTGTACATATTTTCGATTTCTTCACTTGATAATAATTCAACATCAAGTTCATTTGTTTCTAAATCTATAATTTCTTTTGTATCAATTTCCATATCATCTAAATTAAATGATATTGTACCTATTGAATTTTCTGTTCCTCCATGTATATATGGTTTTATTTCTTTATTTCCAATAGGTGTATTTATGCTATTAAAATGTTCTTTTAAATTAAATTTGAAATCTTTTACTGGTCTTTCTCCTCTAATAAAAAGTAAAGCATAATTATTATCTAGCATTCTTACCTCATCTGGTGTCAATAGTTCTCTACCTGCGATTTGGTCATTTGTAGAATAACTGCCATGTGAACCATAACTCCTACCATAAGTATTTGTATCTATTGTTTCTTTTCCTAATAATTCACTAACATACTTATGGGTGCTTTGTTCATTACCACCTAAATATAAAAACTCATCACAATTTCCAACTATTGATTCCCATTGTTTTTCAAATAAGGCTTTTAATTGTGCTAAATTTTGCAATATTATAGAAACAGATACCTCTCTTGACCTCATTACTGATAATATTTTATCAAAATCATCTGGTAAACTTACATTAGCGAACTCATCCATAACAAAATGTACATGTATTGGTAAACTGCCACCATATTTATAATCTGCTAAATAAAATAATTGTTGAAAAAGTTGTGTATATAAAACACTAACTAAAAAATTAAATGATGTATCATTATCTGGAATAATTGCAAATAATGCAACTTTCTTTTCTCCTAAACTTGGCAAGTCTAATTCATCTGTTTGTGTAAGTTGTGCCATACTCTCTAAATTAAATTTTTCAAGTCTTGCAGCAAGAGTTACTTGTATTGATTTTAATGTTTTAGCTGAACCTGAATGATATGCTCTATAATATTTTAAAGCAATATGCTCTGGATTTCTTGTTTCTAATCTATTAAATAACATATCAAGAGGACTAACATATTCGTCATCATCTTCTTTAACATCTCCTGCTCGTAGTAATTCCATTACCATTACAAAGTTTTGTTCTTCTTCTGGTGCTTCATATTTCAAATAAAATATTAAAGCTAAAAGTAACATACTTGCAGCAGTATCCCAAAATGGGTCGTTTGTACTACTTCCTTTTGGTGTTGTTGATTTAAAAAGATTTGTTACTAATTTTTGAACATCATTATCTGTTTTTATATATACAAACGGATTATAACAATGTGATTTCTCCATATTTATTAAGTCTAATACTTTGATTTCATATCCGTTCTTTTTCTAATAAATAACCTGTATCTCTAACGATTTCTCCTTTTGGATCAAGTATAACATACGATGTTGCACATTGCATTACATTTGGCTTACAATAACTAAATGTCTTTCCTGCACCAGAACCACCAATAACTAATACATTAACATTTCTTCTATGCTTTCTTCCATTTAATCCAACAGAAACATTTTTAGTAAGCAATTTATTATAATTATTAGGTTGTTTGTATTTTTTATTTAATTCCTTTGCCTCGCCCCATTTGGCTGAACCATTTTCTTCTCTCCTCCTATAATTTTTTCTAGTTGATTCATATAATAAGATTGAAAATATATAAATAATCAAAAAAATAAGAATAGTTCTAATGCTATTCTCTACAATAACTATTTTAAATGGCTGATTTAATGCAGCACTACCATTTTTTATTATTTCTATAAGTCCACCTTTAGTATAAGGAGCTAAAAGGAGAGCAATCCAAATAATTGGAATAATTCCTATTACATACAACACTCTCATTATTCTTTTTTCATCTTGCTTCATTGCTTGTAAATTTTCCCTTTGCAGTTCTATTTAAAGATAACATCTTTTTATTTACAGGGGCTTTTAACAATTTTGACATTAACTTATCTATGATTTCTATATCAACATTTTCTTGTATTTTTATATTTCTAAATTCATTTAATGCATTTAATATTAGTCGATAATCATATTTATCTAAATTAATTGTTCTCATTTCTTCCATTGAACACTCCTCCTTATCTACTTGATTTTGATTTTGCTTTTTTATTATTTTGAACAGGTACTATATTTACTTTAACCTTTTCTTTAGATTTTTGTTCATCTAATTTCTTTGCTTCAACTTTAAGTTCTGCAAGTTCTTTCTTTACAGATGGTTTCTTTGCTCCTTTAGATACCCCTTCTTGCATTTTGGAAGTCGTTGAGGAAGGCTCTGACAGAGGGTCTTTTTCCGTCTTTGCCATATTGAAATTTGCTTTTGAGGTTTCTTCTGTTTGCATAGGCTTTTTAGCAAGTAAATCTTCTAGCTGTTGTTCCTTTGATTTTTCTGGAATACCCTTTTCTCTTTTTTCTGCCTCTCTATCTTCAATAGATTTTGTAATAACAGTATCCATTCTTGCAGTATCTGTTGTTGTTAGTTTAAATCTTTCAACAATTCTATTTATTCTTGAAGCATCTTCATCTTTAACCATAACATCTACCATTCCATCAATGTCTTTGTTATTTCTATTGATTAAAGCACAATATGAAATACCATAATTTTTTGCCTCTCTTGCAAATGTTTTTAAATCTTCTCTGCTTACTGTAAATATTTTTAAAGGCTTTCCTGTTTTTAACATATTATTAAGTCTAATCTTTCCTTTTGTTTGTTTTTTATCTTTCATAATAGTATAAATCATTGCAGCAACATTCTTTGCTCCACTACCAGTTAGTCTTGCTAAAATTTCAAATCCCTCTAAACTTAATCTTACTACTTGTTCTGATACATCTCCATTAACACTCATATATCATTTACTCCTTTCCTTTTTTTCTTTTCTCTTTTTTTCTCTCTTTTGTTTCTCTTTCCATTTCTTCTTGTGTATCTAATTCAGATAAATTATTATCTATCTTCGGTACTCTTGTTTTAATATCTTCACATAATTCCACCCTCTTTCTTAATTTAACTAATTTATCATTTAAAGATGAAATCTGCTCTGCATATTCGTGCATTTCATTTCCATCTTTTGATAACTTTCTTTTTGCCCAAAGTCTTTCTCTTTGGTCTAGTATTTCTTTTATTTTAAAATTCACATCATCTTGATAATTACTTAATTCTTCAAATGTTTTTATTTTATGTGTTGCTAAAAATCTTGCTTCTTCAGATAATTGTTCCATTCTTGAAACATCTGCTCTAATACTTGGTGGTAATCTTTGTTGTGGTACATTATCTGGAAAAACTTTTAGCAAATAACAATAATGATAATATAAAGCAATAAATCCTTTCGCTTTGGCTCTTTTGTGCCTTTTTGCAAAAGGATAATTAACTTTTCTATAATTATAAACATTTTCTATAAACGGAACTCGAACTGCTTGTTCTTCTATTATTCTTCTTTTTATATTTTCTATTGAATAATTTTCTCCATATCTTCTTTCTATTCTAATGTTTCTTTTATATGGTTCTTTTCTAATACTTATTTTATTAGCTCTAAAAATAATTTCATAATCTAATTTTTTCATTAAGTATAAAAAGTCATCATAAGAATATGCTTGTCTAATTGCTAAATCTAAATCTCGTTTTGCATTATTAGAATAGTTGTCAGTATATAAAGATTTCTTATAAAAATTATCATAGTTCATTTTTTTCTTTGTTGCTTTTTCTTCTATTACACTTAATCCATATTCCTTACAAAGTTCATCTGATATATGCCTCATTTTTGCATAATTAGTATGATTATCATAATATTTCAAACCATCTTCAAAAGAAACAGAATTAAGCACTATGTGATTATGTATATGATTAGTATTAAGATGAGTTGTAACTACTACTTGAAATCTATCTCCCCACATTTCATTTGCAAGTTGCACACCAATCTGATGTGCTAATTCTGGAGTAACCTCTCCCTCTGCAAAAGATTGATATGCGTGAAATGCTAAAATTTTATCTTTTTTATTATAATATCTTTTTGTATCTTGCATTTCTTCATAAGCTGAATCTGAATCACAATTTATTCCTGTAACAAAATATTCTTTTTCTGTTTTATCTGAATTTCTTGCATAATCAATTACATTTTGCAAGTCATCTACCAACATTTCATATTTCTGATTAAATTCAATTTTCGTTTTATTTTCATCTTTAGCATAACTTATAACATGATCCATTCTTTTAACAACTTTCCATATTTTTGTTACTGCCAAATTACCACCTCCTACAAAAATTTATTTTTTACTTCTTCTGCAAATTTGTGCCAATTATTTGCTTCACTCTTATAATAATCTTTATCTATTTTATCTGTTTGATTTGCTTTCTTTGCTATTTGATTAAGATTAACTCCTATTTTAGAAAGTTGTTTCATTATCACATAAAATTCTTTGCCAGGCTTTTCTTTTATATTTTCATTCATTAACAATCTTCTAAAATATTCTCCATAAGAAAGATTACATCTTTGACAATCTGCAATTAACTTTTCATTCTCTAATTCATTAAGCATTATATCTTTTCTTATATATCTTTTTCTCAAATCTCTCCCTCCTGTTTTACTCATTTAAAAATGGGGATTGGGGTTTCCCCATAGAATAGAATTTTGAAACACGATATTTTCGTGTGAACAAATTCAGTGCTTGCTAGGACAAGAAATCCATTTTTTCCATTTTTAAATGTACCTACATTGGTACTCTATTTTGTTCCTTTTTCATTTTATATCTGTCAATTTCTTGCCTATTTTTTAACCCTATGCTGTAACATAAGTAATCATTTATGTCTTTACCATAAGGAGCAGGAATATCATAAACATTGTACTTATCAAGTGCATATATCATTGCTTTTGTTGCATTTCTTCCTGCTATATCATTATCAAAATGTAATACAATATCTTTTATATTTGTGTTTTTATTTAAAAAGTTTTGTACTGCTATTGGTACTTTACTTTGTTCTATATTAGAACTTGGTTGGTACACTCCTGCAAGTGATAAAAGATTTTGATTTGTATAATCATATCCCTTATTTTTTAATAATGTTGCATAAGATAATAAATCTATACTGCTTTCAAATATATGTAATGAATTACATTCTTCTGCTCCTAACATTCTAAAAGAATACTCTTTTGAACTCCCCTTTGCATCTCTCATTATTCTTTTTTCATTTGTACTTCTGCACCCTGCATATTTGATATTGTTATCATTATCGTACCCTAAAAATACTGCATTATTGGTTTTATTTTCTTGATAAATAATCTTTTTATTTATGCAATCATTTATTATTTCTTCATCAATTCCTCTGTTTTTTAGATACTCTATAACTTGTTTATTGGTACTCGCTTTTTCTGGAATTACTATTGTTTTAGGTGCGTTTTCATTACTATATTGAGGTCTAATATATGTATCTATATTTCTATTTAATACACTTGAAACTGCCTCTTGCAATGACATATTTTCTACTTTAATAAGATAATCAACTGCTGACTTTCCTGCTTGATGTGTTGAAAATCTATGCCATAATCCATTACTTATAATGACACTATCATGACTTTTTAAGGAATATGTATTAGTACCTTTTCTTACAAGTTCTGATGGATTATTGTTCATAAAATAAGTTAGTAAATCAATTTCTTTTGCTTGTTTTACAACTTCTTTTGGTACAAATTCAGGCATAATTTTGCACCTCCTTTTTCTTATCTTGCATCTTGATTTCGCTCTTTTTTGACCTCATTATCTCTAATAAGGTCTATCGTATCATCTATTGAAAATTCTAAAGCCTCTCTTAAACTACCATCATTAGATAACCAATCATCATAGCATTCTTCTAATATATGCTCCCTTTTAAGTAATGTTTTAAGTTCGAATTTTGAATAATCTTTATCGTATGCTAAATAATCTTGTATCGTTTGCATACATGTTATTTTATAACTATTGTCTATTATTTGTTCTGCAGGTAGTCCCTTTAAACTATCTTTAAAATCTGTTAATTCCCTTTCTAATTTTTTAATTAACTTATTTTTTAATTCTTCATTTTCCATAATTTATCACACTCTCTTTCTTTTTTATTGCATAATAAAAAGGACAGATTTTTTAAATTATCCGTCCCTTTAAACTAATTTAATTTTAACATTCCCATATTATTTAAGTAGATTAATGCTTCTTTAAAACCTAATTTAAAACTTTCTTTTAACTCAATAACATCAAGTTCAGTTTCATAATCAAGTACATTAAGTATTGCATATTGTTCATCATCTCTTAAATCTATTGGTTCTTTTTCTTCTAAAAATGTTCTTACATTTGGGTATTTATATTTTAGTTCTGATATCTTTTTATTTAATGTTTGATAGTCTTCTCTATCTTTTAATGCTTGTGCTTTATGAACTTCTAAATACTCTAAAAAACCTTCTTCATAATTATCAAAAAAGCTACCTGCGATTTCTTCCATACCTTTATTCTCCTATTTCCATCAATATTTTTTTACTATCAACTATCCCTAATTTATAATAATGTTTACAAAGTAGGTCAGTTTCATTACCAATGGCAAGTTCAAATTTATTTAATTTAGCAATTATTGGGTCTAACTTTTTTTCATCTTTACCTACTTTTTTAATCAAATTAATCAATTCTTCTTCCACTTTTAATGACTCTGTAAATTTACCATCAAGATTCTTTTTCTTTAATAGCATTGTTTCAAAATCATCACTTATTGAATCATATAGTTGATCTAAAATAGATCTATTAAATAATTCTTCCATTTCCTTATCCCTCCTCAAACTTATTCTAATATAATCTTTTGAATTTGAGAAATGTGCAAATTATTTAATTATAAATTTGACAGAAAAAAAGAGCAATATTTTAAATATCACTCTTAAAACTACTCTATAACTTGTAATTTCTCGCTTCGATTCTATTTTTTATATTATAACATAAAATTTAAAAGATTAGTCCTTACAAACTAATCTTTTAAATTTATACCTATAATCTTTATAAACATTATTATAATATTATTTTTCTTTTGCTAATTCAATAATTACTTCATCACCATTTACTTTAAAAAGATGTACTTTTAAAGTATCTGTTGCATCATAATTTGTTAAATTAAATGTATTATAATATGTTACTGTTCCATCATCTTTAACACTTATTTCTCCATCTCCATCAGATCTATGAACAGGATAAAATTTTGTTCCATCCGAATTCTCTACACATTCATTATCATTCCAAGCTATACCATCACAATTACTCAAATATATTTTAAAAGCAGTATTTGAAACTTTAGCACTTTCAAATTTATAATTTTCATCACTAATAGAAACTAGTTTGTATTGAACTATATTAGATTTTGCCATCTTGCTAGGTACATCTATTTCATAACTCCACTCGCCTTTATAAATTATATATTTTTCCTCGCCATTTTCCCAATATCTATTTCTTATCTTATTAAATGTTACTTTTAATTTTTGAGATGTAGGAAATTCTACTGGATTTCCTGTTGCAGTTAAATAAAATTTAATCTCATTATCATTTATTTTTTGGCTTGTTTCACTATATGCCCCCTTATAACTATCATAATGTTCTCTTGCTTCTTGCTCTGTTTTGTATAAAGATGTCATTTCTTCTGATTCAAGTTCTCTTGTTGCAAAAACTTTTTCATTTTTTTCATTTACTACTTTTAAATCCATTATATCTATTTTTCCATCATTTGATAACATTTCTTGTAAATTATAATTATCATTGAATTTTATATTGATATTCATATCAAAATTATTGTTATCTATTAAAAAAGATTCTATGCTTGTACTAATTCCATTTGCCTCTTTATATTCTGTATTTACATCACTATAATATTCATTATTAATAGCTGTTTGAATACCATCACTACTATTTGCTCCAAATTTGTTAATTATTTGTGTTGTAGCAAATACTACTCCTGTCATCGAAAGTGCAATACAAGCTGCTATTCCTATACTTTTTCCAAGATTAAATTTGTTTTTATTCATTACTATATCCTCCTCTTTAACATTAGATATAGCTATTTTCATTTTTACTTTTTCAAAAATTTTATTATTATTCATATCGTTTAACCTCTTTCTTTATTTTATTTCTAATTCTGTATAGTCTTTGTTTTACACTAAATTCAGAAATCTTTTGTTCATTAGCTATATCTTTAATTGATTTAGAAGAATAATAAAAATCTAAAAATATCGTTTTATCAATTTCTTTCATATTTTCTAGTTTCTTTTCTATTTTACTAATTTCTTCTACATTACTATCGAGAAGGTCTATTTTATCATAACTATATAAACTATTTTCATAATCAGAAATATCAAAGTTAATTTTGACTCTTCTTAAATATTCTTTTACTACATTTCTTGTTATTCCTGCAATATATGAACTTAAATATTTATGAATATTTAGTTTATTTCTATTTTTCCATAATATAAAAAACACTTCGGATATTATTTCTTCTCTATCTTCATTATTCAAACTACTTCTAGCCATATTATTTATAATTGTAGCAATATAAGATGAATACTCATTTATTATTTTTTCTAAATCAAGTTCATTATTTTTCATATAATGCTTTATCTCTTTACACTCATTCAATTTAGATCTAAACTCCTTTTTTTATTTTAAGATATCTTATATCTTTATATTGACAATTTTATTATAAAAGTAACACTTTTATAATAATTTATGAAAAAAAAGGAGAAATAATCTCCTCTACAACTTACTATTTTGTTTTATAATTTGTAATTTATCTTTCTGATTAATGTGACACATTCTTTTCTAATTCATTTACTCTCTCTTCTAATTCCTGAATCTTAATATATATTTTTTGATTTTGTTGAGCTTGTTCTAGTACATTATTAAGATTTGATTTTGAAATTTGCTTTGTATATGAATATAATTGTATTACTATAATTATAAAAATTAATAATCCTATCACTATTGCAGATTTCAACATAATTTTTTTCTTTTTTTCATTACTTTCGTTCAATTTAAATAGATTTTCTTCTGCTATTTTATTATAATTTTTCATATCTATCATCTCCCCACTTAACAATTCATTTACACTTATTTTTAATTCCTTGCATAAATCTAGCATTATTGATGAATCAGGCATTGCTTTTCCATTTTCCCATTTTGAAATAGCTCTATCTGTTATATTTAATTTTTCAGCTAATTGCATTTGAGTTAAGTTACTATTTTTTCTACATTCAGCTATAAATTTTCCAATTTTAATCTGATTCATTTCATTTCCCTCCTTTAATTAATTATAAAATATTGTCATCTAAAAGTCTACAAACCATTGGTTGAGTGTGGGGATTTCTATATCAAATAATAGTTGAGTAATTATATTTTCCTAACAAAATATTAGTTTGTAATTTATTGAATTGTATATTCTTCTATTTTAATAGCTATTGCTATCTAGTATCTTTTTTTGTAACAAAATCTCAAGTATTGTACAAGAAAAATTAGTAATCAACACTATAGTGAAATTTGTTTTATAACAATTTTCTATATCAGTAATATATTTTTTTACATCATAGTTTTCGGTACTATTTTTCTTCTTTTCATTGTTAGATAACCACTCAAATCTAGTTCCTAATACAGAATTGAATTTAATTTCATTATTATATGATATAAAATAAAAAAATGTAGTAATACAGAAAAATATAATCTGTGTAATAATAATTGCTTTCATCACACTATTTATATCTTCACTTCTCAATCTATATTTTTTTAATATTAGCATTGAACTCAAAATTACAACCAGTAATCCTGCTAATACTATTGCAATAGAAAAAAACAAAATTTTATATGACAACTCATTTGCTATATTATAATAATTTAATATAGAATTTATTGAAAATTGTTCTTCTTGCATTGCTTTTGACCCAATATCTGTTATAATATAAATTCCAATACGATAAATGGTAAATGGAATTAGAGATAGTATAACATATTTTTCTATAAATTCTCCTAATATTTTTCTCTTTGGTGTCGCTACTTTACCATATATTTCTTCCTCTAAAATTTTTGACATAAGAAACTCCTTAATATGTATTTTATTTATAAATTCATATTACTATTCTATTGTTGTTTTCCATAATCCATGTTTGTTGCAATAAGCATATAATGTTGCACCAGATATATATGGAAATCGAGTTTCCGTTTTTTGCTCTGGATATAATTTTACATGAGTTGTTCTATTTTCTGATACTTGTGCAATCCACATTATATAATGTTCCTTTTCCATTGGGTGTTCTACTTCTCCAACACTTACTACTATTTCATCTTCTACTTTTTTATATATTGGTATATGTTTTTCCGTTGCTGCATCTGTAGTATTAGCTTTCATTTCTTCCATTTTTTTACCACAACAAGTTATATGTTGTACATCTCCATCAATTAATTCTATTATATTGTCACATATTGGACATTTTAAAAATTTTGCATTTTCTTCCATTTAAAATTTCTCCTTTTATTAATATTATACTTATCTAAATTGTAATTGGGCTCTTACTTATTCCAAGTCATTGTGTATTCTATTTCAGCTGTATCTTTGTCTATATTTTCGCTTGTAATTATAAAATCATTCTTTTTATAAAAATTGATAGCATTTATATTTTTCTTATATACACTTAATGTCAAATTATCTCTGTTTTCTTTTACTTTATTCAATAGAGATGTTCCTATTCCTTTACATTGATTATTTGTATCAATAAAAATTCCTTCAATATAATTCTCATTTATTCCTATAAATCCTACAATATTTTCTTTTAAAACATAAACATATATTTCTGCATTTGGTAAAATTTCTTTTACATAATTATAATTATTTTTCCAATATTCTTTTGATATAAATTTATGAGCTTTTATATTTTCATTTTTCCATATTTGCATTACAGGATTTATATCATTTTTTTCAAATTTTCTTATCATTTATTTCTCCTATAACTTGTAATTTATATAAATCTATTTAATTTTCTTGTTTATCAATCAAATCTATTTGATTTGATACTCTTTTTCTTATTTCATTTAATCCTATACAAATAATAATCATTCCTGTTCCTAACATAACAAAAAATTCACCTTCGTTATATCCTTTTTCTTCTATATATTCTTCTAAATCAGTTAAACTATCATCATATATTTTTTTTACTGTTCCATCTTTATAATATAAAGTAAATTCCAAATCATTGAAGGCTAGAAAAAACTGAATTTTCCTTACATTATAAAAATCTTCCGAACTATCATAATACTCACTTTTTTCTATTATATTCTTTATACTTTGCCTATTTTTGTCATTTACATATAAAAAATCTTTCCCAAAACATTTTAATATAAAATATACATTAAAAATCAAGAAAAATATTCCTATTACAATTAAAATACTTAATAACATCTCAATTCTTACTAATCTTTTTCTTTTCATAATTATTTCCTTTTACATTTAACAAATTATTATTCTGAAAACTACAAATTACTATTTGATGGAATCATTATAGCATAAATTTAATTTTTTTAACATCTTTCTGGAGAATTTTTATCAGGAGATTTATCTTGTTTTTCTTCTTTTTCATCTCCCAACATTTCATGTTCATTTTCATTTATTTTTAATTCTGCATTTATTTCTTCTAGTTTTCGTAACTTTTCTTGTAACTCTTGTTCTTTCGGAAATTCTTTTTGAGATTCTTGTTTTGCATTTTCTAATTGAAAATATGTATTATCTAATAAATCTCTTTCGTGAGGAATATCTTTTGCAATATTCTCTAAACAATTATTTATTCTTGTTATATTTCCATTTACATCAGTTCCTAAATCAATAGAATAACTAAATTTATTTTTTAGTTTTAATCTAATATTTCTAGTTATTGAATCAAAACTCATCTCCATTGTAAATCCTCTATATTCTCCTATTTCTCGTGTTTCCATACTTTTTAAATCTTGAATACTCTCTAATAGTTTCTTTCCAGCCTCTTGTTTTTCAGTATAAGTTATTCCATTTATTTTCATAGGAGAAAATCCATCTGCATTAGGTTTAGTATATTCTTGTAATTTAATTGTATCTTCTTCCATTGCTCCAATTTTATTATTAAGTCTTGCTATTTCTTCTGGAAAGTATTTTATAATCTTATCTTGCAATGAATATTTTTGATTCATAAATTCTTGTTTTAATAATTTCAATTTTGCAACATCAGTATCTAACGATGTCTTTTCTAATATTTTAGGATTTCCTGTTGCTAATGCTTTTATTTCTCCATAAGTTAATGCTTTGTCATCAATATCTTCCATTGTTCTTGCAGGAGTCTTTGATGTCATTATTTGAGAAATGAATTTTTGCTTTTGCTCTACTAATTGGTACATATAACTATCAAAGGTCTTTTCTGTAACATAAGAATATACAAATACTTTTTTATTTTCATTTCCCTGTCTAATCATTCTACCATTTCGTTGAGTTAAATCAGAAGGTTTCCATGCACAATCTAAATGATGAGTTGCAATTAACTTATCTTGAACATTAGTACCTGCACCCATTTTTTGAGTTGAACCCATTAACACTCTAACTTGTCCTTTTCTTACTTTGCTAAATAGTTCTTTCTTTTTAACCTCATTGTCTGCCTCGTGAATAAAAGCTATTTCATCAGGTGGAATACCTTTTTGAATTAGCTTTTTCTTTAACTCATTATATACATCTGTAAATTCTTCTTTTTCATAGCCTTTTAAGTCTTTTGGTGTTGATAAATCGCAAAATACAAGTTGAGTTGATTTCTTATCACTATTTTCATCCCATATTCTATAAACATTTTCTGCACATGAATTTACTTTACTACTTTCTGAATCTGGTAATAAAGGATTCATAAGTCGTTGGTCTAGTGCAAGTTTTCTACCCTCATTTGTAATTTTAAGCATATTATCTTCTGTTGCATCAACTGTTCCTGACCTTATTTTCTCTGCTCTTTCTCCTAAAGCCTTAACCATTTCTTGCTGTATTTCACTTGGTTTTACAACTACATTTATATTTTCAAATTCTGGTGTTGGTAAATTTAATGTTTCAGCAGTTTGAATATCTGCTACTTCTTTAAACATAGACATTAACTCTGGTAAATTATGAAATTTAGCAAATCTTGTTTTTGCCCTATATCCTGTACCCTCTGGTGCAAGTTCTATTGCAGTTACTGTTTCTCCAAATGTACTTGCCCAATTATCAAAATGTTCTAAACTATTTTCTTTTAATCCAGAATATTGTAAATATCTTTGCATTGTATAAAGTTCTGCCATTGAGTTACTTACTGGTGTTCCAGTAGCAAATACAGAACCTTTGCCTCCTGTAATTTCATCTAAATATCTACATTTCATAAAAAGGTCGGAAGATTTTTGTGCCTCAGTTTGTGCTATTCCACCTACATTACGCATTTTCGTATATAAAAACAAATTCTTATAATTATGAGCTTCATCAACAAATAATTTATCTACACCTAATTCTTCAAATGTTACAACATCATCTTTTCTTTCTTCCTTATGTAATTTCTCTAATCTAGTTTCTAATGATTTTCTTGTTTTCTCCATTTGTTTAATAGTATAGTTTTCTCCTCTGTTTGATTTTTCAGAGGCAATTCCTTTTGTAATATCACTTATTTGTTCTTCTAATAATGCAATTTGTCTTTCTATTGACATTGGTATTCTTTCAAATTGTGAATGTCCAA
The DNA here is from genome assembly GCA_963557785.1 of uncultured Clostridia bacterium. Classification (GTDB taxonomy): domain Bacteria; phylum Bacillota; class Clostridia; order TANB77; family CAG-508; genus Merdicola. The sequence continues at coordinate 23,059 of CAUWBF010000011.1, forward strand.
TAATTACTGCATCAAATTCTCCTGTTGCAATTCTACTACAAAACTTCTTTCTATTTTTAGTTTCAAAATCTTTTTTAGTTGCTACTAAAATATTGGCACTTGGATATAACTGTAAGAACTCACTAGCAAACTGCTCTATAATATGATTTGGAACAACAAATAAAGACTTATTACATAATCCAAGTCTTTTACTTTCCATTGCTGCAGCTACCATCTCAAAAGTTTTACCTGCACCTACTTCATGTGCTAATAATGTGTTATTACCATATAAAACATGTGCTACTGCATTAAGTTGATGTGTCCTTAATTTTATCTCTGGATTCATTCCTACAAAACCTATATGAGAGCCATCATATTCTCTTGGTCTTATGCAATTAAATTTATCATTATAAAGTCTTACTAAATGATTTCTTCTTTCTGGATCTTCCCATACCCAATTTAAGAATGCTTCTTTTATTGCGTCTTGTTTACTACAAGCTATTGCAGTTTCTTTTCTGTTTAATACTCTTTGTTTTCTGCCCTCATCATCTATAAATGTATCAAATATTTTTACATCTTTTAGATTAAGTGTCTGTTCTATTATTTTATATGCATTTATTCTTGATGTACCATAAGTTGTATATGCTTTTACATTGTTTCTATCATTACTTTTTCCATCAATATACCATTCAGCAGTTATATTAGAATATTTAACATGAATATCCCATCTGTTATAACTTGGTGTATCTAATAATTCAAAAATAAACTTTCTGATGATTTCTGGAGGTATCCATGTTGAGCCTAACTTAATTCCAATTTCACTTGCAGTAAGGTCTTTTGGAATAACCTCTTTTAATTTTTCAACATTTATATTAAAACTAGAATCTTCTTTTGCAAATTCTTCTGCAACTTTTAGTTTTTCTCTAACATTACCAGATAAATATTCATCAGCAGTTACCCAATTATCAGAATTTTCATAATCAGGTACTCTAAAAATAACACCCTCTAAACTATTTATTATTTCTTCTTTGTCTATCTTACATAATTGTTGCATATAATCTAAATCAACTTTTGCTTTATCTTGTATAGATAAAATTAGTGCTTCATCTGGAGTATCTACTTGTAATACTTTCTTTTTAGCCTTTATAGTTCTCTTACTAAATATATCAGCTTTTCCTACAAATTTACCCTCTCCATCTATTTTTTCAAGTGAGCATAATAAGAAATAACTACTATCATTAGAAAATGCTGTTTCATTTGCTCTTGAATTTATTAAGCCATATTCTTTTGAAAATTTGTCATATAATTCATTTAATTTTGCTTGTGCAATATGAATTTCCTCATCTGAATAATCTTCCATTTGAAAATCAATTAGTTCTCTTACTTGTTCTCTTAACAAAATTAAGCCTTTTATTCTATTTTGTGCCGTTAAAGGTAGTTCATCTTGTAATATCATTTTTGAATTTTCTCTAAAATACAATTTATCATCTACTATTGCATAAGAATAATTCTTAACAGTTGGAATTGCAGGTATTGATGTGTCTTCTTGTTCAATTTCATTTTCAATACTATTATTCTGTAATTCTCCATGTATATTAGTTATCGCATAATTTAATTGTTCTTCTAAATTTGTGTCTTCTTCTGCTTTACAAGTTGAATCATAGCCATAAGCAGTAGATACCATTTCCATTTTTCCTAATATCATATCTGGATTATCTACAAAATATTTATTCATTGTAATATTGTTTTCATCTCTATCAAGATATACCCAATCTGGCATTATATCAGTCAAATTTTCTCTTTTTTGTAAGAAGATAATATCTGATGTTACTTTTGTTCCTGCATTCTTTGTAAAAGTATTATCTGGTAATCTAATAGCACCTAAAAGGTCTGCTCTTTGTGCTAAATACTTTCTAACCTCTGGACTTGCCTTATCCATTGTTCCTTTTGAAGTAATAAATGCAATTACTCCTCCTGGTCTAACTTTATCTAAAGTTTTAGCAAAGAAATAATCATGTATTAGAAAATTATTTTTATCATATCTTTTATCATTAACTTTGAAATCTCCAAATGGCACATTTCCTATTGCTATATCAAAAAACGAGTCTGGTAAATCTGCTTTTTCATAACCTTGAACTTTAATATTTGCCTTTTGATATAATTGTTTTGCTATCTTACCACTTATAGAATCTAGTTCTACTCCATATAGTTTTGAACTTTGCATTTCATGTGGCAACATTCCTAAAAAATTTCCTGTACCACAACTTGGTTCTAGTATATTTGCTTGTTCTACTCCCATATTTTTTAATGCGTTATATATTGCATTTATAACTATTGGTGGTGTGTAAAAAGCTGTTAATGTAGATGCTCTTGCTGATTTATATTCATCATCTGTAAGTATTTCTTTTAGCTCGTTATATTCTTTACTCCAGTTATCTTTATTTTCATCAAATACATCTGGAAGTCCACCCCAACCAACATATTTCGATAAAATTTCTTGTTCTTCTTTATTTGCTAGTCTATTTTCATCTTCTAACTTATGTAAAAGTTTTATTGCCTCTATATTTTTTCTTACTTTTTCTTTTTGAGTTCCTTCTCCTAATTGGTTATCATTTATATTAAAATTTATCTTTTCTATTTGCGATATTTTAAAATTTGAGTTATTTGTTTGAGGTTCATTATTTTCTTTATGTTTTGTGTGTTCCAAATATTCTTCTTCAAATAATTCCTCTAGTTTACTTATAATTTCATCTTTACTCTGATTTTTATCAAACCATAATATTTCTTCAATTATACTTTCCCATAAATTATCATCTTGTTTAGTTCCATATTCTATTGTTGCAATACCATCAGTATAATGTAATTCTACACAATTTTTATTATTTATAACTCTAGCAACAGTATATGATTTATCTTCTTCCATATTTTTAATATCATCTATTACAAAATATGCCTCATAATCTTCAGGATTAGCAAATTCTGATTTTCTAATAATTTTATCTGTTTCTTCCTCTAAATTATCAATAAAATCTTGACTAACTTCTTCTAAATTCTCATTTGTTAATTCTTCTATGTCTGTAAATTCTGCTAATCTTTTTCTAATGCCCATTAAAGTTTGATTTTCTACATTATCAGAATATTCTAATAATCCTCCGTCTTGTTCCACTCCATATTTGTCATATATTGCATAATAATATCCCTCATCATTTGTATGAAAATGAAAGTAATTTCCATTACTCAACTTATAATTTTTTTCAATATTTATACTAGATATATCTATAAAATCATTTGTATTTTCTTTTAACCCTCTATCTAGCATCCATTTTTCTTTTTCATAGTCATTTTCTAGCCATTCTTGATATTTTATTTTTTCTTCATCATTAAAATATCTATCTAATCTAATAATTTCTTTAAGCCTTTGTTCAACATTACTCCAATTTATTAGTAGCTCTACTCTATCATCTTTATAGCCTTTATATAACTTTATTCCTTTGCTATCATGCTCTTGTCCAAAATCTGCACCAGAATATGCAGAACTTGAACCTCCTATTCCATATTCATGTTTTAGAAATATTATATTTTCTTTTGCTGATAAACTTCTTTTAAATTGTTCATAAATTCTATATTTGCTATGTGAAAAATTACTGCCCTCAATAAGTGTTTTATCTATCATTTCTTGAGTAAAAGAAAAAGCAGGAGTATTTTCTACTTCTGCTTGTGCTTGAATATTATTTATTTGTGTATCTACACTTGGCAACTCTTTAATTGGTGGTACATAAGTATCTTCAAAAAGATTTAATTGTAAATTAGCTCTGACATTATCATTTCTTCTGCTTGGTTCTTTATTGAGTTCATTGCTTGTACCCAACTCATTTGATTCTCTCTTTTCATTTCCTCTGTTATTTGGTTCTTCTCTGCTAGACTTGTTATTATCTGTTTCATTCTCTTTTGAGCTGTTTGTTCTATTTCTCCTAAATGTTCTTCCATCTTGCCATCTAACATTAATTCCTCGTATAACCCTCTTTTGTGTTCTTTTAGGAATTTCTCCCTCATTCTTGAGAATCTCCCCTGTGCCATTTTCTTCGTTTTTGGTAATGCTACTTGTGGTATTTGGTAATCTCCCATTTGATTGTATGTTAATTCTATCATAATCATTTCTCCCTTCATTATTTTTTTCTTCATTATTATGATAATTTATTTTTTCATTATTAACAAATGTACGATTTGTTAATTTGTAATTTTTTTCATAATTTATAACACTAGAATAGATTTCTCTTAATTCTTGTTCTGCAATATCACTTATTGCTGCACCTAATCTTGAAACAACTCTTTTATTATTAAAACTACTAATCATTTCAAAATCTGATACATTAAAATGTTCTGTTGGTTCAATACCACATCTTTTCATTGCCATATATGATATTGATTTTGCAAGTAATACAATAAAGTTTCCCTCTAAATCTATATCTTGCATTCCCTCTAATAAGCTACCATCTAAAACATCTTTTAAATCAACTAAATAATCTTGATAATTATCTTCTACTAAATTTATAGATGCAGAATATATTGCTTCTGCTAAATTAGATTTAACTTCTAAATTTCCAAAACTATTTTCTAATGTTTCTATAATTCCATTTTCATAAGAAGGTTTTATTTCCCACAACTTAAACTCTTTGTTTATTCCACTATGTGTATCTGAAATGTCAAAAACATGTCTTAATACATTTCTACCATTTTCTATTGATAATAATGCAATACCTTTTGCACCCTTATTAACCCATCTTCGTAATTTTTTATTCCAAGTTTCTATATCTGCACAAGCAGTAGCATTTGGTTTTTGAGCATATATTAACACTTGTTCATTAAAAGAATATTTGTAATTGTTACTCGCTGTATTTAAAAACTTAATCCAACTTTCTCCATTTTGAGTAATTTCTTTCAATGTTTCACTTGTCATTTCATTTATTAGTTGATATTTATTCGCCATCGGTTTCCTCCTTTCTCGTTTCTTGATAATTGAAATACCCTATTGTATTATGGTCTTTAATAAACTCTCGCAGTGCAATAATATTTAAAACATCAGGGTCTTTCGTTATTTCTTTTAAATCTTCTATTTTTAAATTAGAAATATCTTTTTCTGTTGATTTCCCAATACTTATTAACTTGTTATATGTTTCCATTCTTAAATTTCTTTTTCTAGGCATTTCACACCTCCTATTTTTAACAAATTAAAAAGAGCTAGATTTTTCTAACCCTTAATTTATCTTATTTTTTTTACCATATATTTTGTGTTTTTAATAAATTCAAATCCATTTTCATTATAAAAAGAAACTAATCTTTTCATAATTACATCTTTCTTCTTGTTTTTTTCTGAAATGTTTTGAAGTCCCTTACTTTTATTTACTACTCTTGGCTGTGGTAAAACTATTATTTTATCTATAATTGTATTTGCATAGTAATATAATATATCTTCAAGATTATCTATAATATAACTGCCTATACCACAACTCCTGAATTGTTTATTTATATAAAAGTCCTCTATATAAACTATTGTATCATCTTCATCAGCAATTTCTGGTTTGATATTTCCATCTTTACCAACTATAGCTGAAGCCATAGCCTCAAAATCCCAACCTCTGCAATCTGCTACATCACTCAATGTTATTCCAAATCTTGTAAAATCCATAAGTGTAAAAAATCTTCCTTTTATAGAACCTATTTGCATTTTTTCTTCTTCATCAGGATTAGTAACATATATATTCATAAAGAAATCCTTTATATATTGACTATCAAAATCCATTCCATCTATATGTGTTACAATATCTTCTCTTACATATTCTAATTCTGGTCTAACAATATACGCTCTAAAAGATAAAGAGTCCCAACCTAATTTTTCTAATTTATCTAATTTAATCATTTTTATCATTCCTTTCAAATATTCAAAAGAGAGCTAATAATCTAGCTCTCCATCATTTACTATTTATCTTTATTTTGTTTACTCTTAATTATAATATAAGCTATTCCTAGTAAAGATAGAATAATTGAACCTGCAAATAATTTTATTTTGCTTTCCACTCCTGTTTTAGGAACTTCTATCTTTTTATTTTCAAAAGTAAATTCTATTGTATTTTCATTTTCTTCTACTTGTGTATCATCTATAAATATACCTTTGTCATTGATTTCTACTTTAACAACTTTATCAGATAATTCATAATCTTTTGGTGCTTTTATTTCTTTAATGTAATATGTTCCATATCTCAATTCTTCAAATAAAGCTGTTCCATCTTCTGAATTAGATTTAACCTCTTTAATAAGTTTTGTACATTCTGGATCTTCGTATATTGCAAATATGAATTTGTCTTTAATAACTTCTTTTGTTTCAGTATCAATCTTAATTACCTTTACATTTTTTAGTATTGGCATATCTTTCATTTCTATTTTTTGAGTTTCTTTATCAGTTGTTACTGTGAATTTTATTTCTTCAGTAATTTCATAACCATAAGGAGCAGTAGTTTCTTTTAAGATATATGTTTTACCTTCTTCTAAACCTTTTACTTTATGAGGTTCTTTAGTAGATGTCCATTTATCTATTGTGTTACCATCTTCATCTATAACTTCTAGTTCTGCACCCTCTAATTCGTTTCCATTAGTTATATCTGTTTTTGTTATTTCTACTAATTTATCAATCATAACTACTTTTTGTGTTTCTTTATCTGGTGTTACAATAAACTCTACATCAGTTGCTTTTACATAAGAATCTGCAACTATTTCTTCATGTAATGTATAAGTTTCTCCCTCAACTAAATTTTTGATTTTGTGTGGTTCTTTACCAGATACCCACTCATCAACTACTTTGTTGTCTTTATCTAATACTTGAATTGTTGCACCTTCAATTTCTTTTCCTGCAATATCGACTTTGCTCATTTCTACTATTTTGTCTATCATTTCAACTTTTTGAATATCTTTTTTATTTGTAACTTCAAATTCAACATCTGTTGCTACAACATATCCATCAGGAGCATATTCTTCATGTAAAATATATTTTTTACCTTCTTCTATTCCATTTATGTTATGACTTTCTTTTGTAGATGTCCAACTATCGATTACATTTCCGTCTTTATCAGTAACAACAATTTCTGCACCCTCAATTTCTTTTCCACCTATATCTGCTTTTGTCATTGTTACTATTTTATCTATCATTTTAACTTGTTGTACTTTTGTTGTACTTTCAACTTTAAATTCTATTGTAGAAGCTCTTACATATCCATCAGGTGCAATTTCTTCTTTTAATTTATAAGTTTTTCCAACTACCAAGCCCTCTATTTTATGAGTCTTTTTAGTAGATGTCCATGTATCAACAACTTTATTATTTTCATCAATAACAGATAATTTTGCACCTTCAAGTTCATCATCTCCTGTTACAGATTTTTTAGAAAATTCAAACATTGTTGTATCATTAGATATATCTTTAATATCTTCATATACCTTTGTTGTTAAGTCTTTTTGTTCAAATTTTACTTCATATTTAGTCCAATTTAAAACTAATCCGTCTAAAGTTTTTGTTTCCTCTAATTCATAAGTTCCCATAGGTAAATTATCAACTTTTAAATTACCTTTTTTATCCAAATTATATTTCTTTATTTCTTGACCTTTAGTATATATTTTGCTTCCATCTGCATAATCAATAATATCTTCTTTTGCAGTAAGTTTGAATTCAATACCTGATAAATCAGAGGTATCAACCAATGATGTGTCAGCATCTTCTCTTAATGCTATTGTTTTATTTATAATTAAAGTGCCTGTAGGTTGTTCATTTTTCATTAAAACTTCTTTAATAAAATCTTCATCTTGATCTTTATCATAATCTCTTATTCCTTTTATTTCAAAAGTAACTGGTTTTTCTAATTGTAAGAAACCTTTTGGAGTTTTTATTTCATAAATTGCATAACTTCCAACTGGTAATTGTAAAGGAGTAACAACTGAACCTTTATCATCTTTGTTATTAGTAAAGCTTTTATCTGGTACTATCATATTATCTGCATTTGTTGTAAATGAAGTATATGTTGTACTACCAATTTTTTGTGAAATTGATTCTCCTTTTTTCCATATTATTTTTCCTGTTGCTCTATCGTAAATATCTTTTTCAGCTTTTATTTCAAAGGTTGTACTTGTCAATGTAACAACTTTTCCAGTTTTTAAATCTTTTTTGATTAACTTTATATATGCTTCTAATTGTTCATTATTAACAACAATATGTTTTGTTTTTTGTGGTATTTCTTTTATTTCACTTTCGTCTTGAGTAATAGAAAAATAGAAATAACTTGCACTTTCATAATCTTTTGGTGTAACTGTTTCCTTAACGATATATTTACCATAAGGTAAGTTCTTTTGTGTGTATGCATTACCATCTTTGTCAGTTACTAATACATCATAAGTAGGAGCTATTTTTTGAGCCTTTGCTACTCTTTTAGTATCGACATTAACTTTATTTCCGTTTTCATCAACACCATTCCATACTTCAGCATAAGTATATCCTTGTGAATATGCTCTTTCTACAGCTGAATTTAATTTTATTGTAAATTCTGCACCTTCAAGTCCTGGTGTTTCTCCTGAATTTACTTTTATTCCAGATTTAAAGATGTGAACTCCCATTTTCTTTACATCTTCATTACTTGTAGTCTTATTTGCTATAACTTTTGTGTGTTGGTCTTTGTACTCTAAATTTACTGGGTATTCAGTTTTATCTAATAAATAACCAACTGAAGCTTTATCTTCTTTTACAATATATTTTCCAAGTGGTAAATCTTCAACAGGAGTTGTATTACCGAATTTATCCATAGTTCTTGTTGCTACTAAATCTCCTTTTGAATAATACTTTTTACTTTTAGCTACATTGTATATATCTTCATTAGCAAATACTTTATAAACTGCATTTTCTAGTGTAGCATCTCCTTGTGCCATGCTTCCTGTTTCACTATCTTTTTTAATTATTTCAATAGAACCTTTTGGCTCTGTATCAACTACTCCTTCAATTTTTAATTCTATAACTGGTGTAGTAGAATTAACATATTGAATATTAGCATTAAATATTGTTTCATTTAATAAATATCCTTTAGGTGCTTGTGTTTCATAAACTATATATTTACCTACTAGAATATCACTTAATGTTGCGACACCATCTGAATTAGATGTTATTTTAGCAACTACTTGTCCTTTAGAATAGAACTTTTTAGTTTTCGCAACATTATATATATCTTCATTTGCCTTTACTTCAAATTCTGCTCCTGCTATTTTATCATTATTTGTACTTACTTTATAAATCTTTATTTGTCCAGTAGGTTCGTTATTTTTAAATGTTACACTAGCTGTTTGACCACCTGCTACATTAACTCTTTGAATACTTGTATCTAATAAATAACCACTAGCAACTGATTCTTCTTTTACAAAATATGTACCAGGTTTTAGTTTTTCAATTAAAATTTTACCTTCATTATTTGTATTTGCTTTCTTTACTAAATCAGTACATTCATTATTTCTATATAGACCAAAAACACAATCTGAAACTGCATTTCCCATATTATTTGTTTTTCTAATTTCTATTTTTCCACTTTCAACATGAACTGAAACACTAAATGCTGATGGATCAACATAGTTAGAAAATATTAAGTTTTGAACACTACCTGAAGTAAATGTAAAATACATATAATTTGACATTGTAGAACTATTATATGCACTTCCATTTGGCATTAATTGATATAGCCCATATTCTCTTGAATTAAATGTTACATTTTCTACATTACAATTATCAGATATTGTTATTACTAAATCATTACTTCCTTGTGTATGGCTAAATGTTACTCCATCTTTTGATTGTGAAAATGATTGATATGCTGATAATTTTCCATTATTATCTGTTATCACTTTTCTATCTCCAATAGCAACACTTTGTGTTGAACCATTAAAAGATGTATTTCCATGATACTGATTATAATATCCTTCAGCTTCTGCTACCCAATTAGCATAGTGTCCTGATGACATGAAATTTCCATTCCATGAATCTCTTGGGAATGCATCAAATGAACTATTTATATTGTTATGTATATACTCCCATACATATTGTTGAGTACAACATGCTGCTCTATATGCTTCATCTGATGATGGTAACCCTAAACCATATTTCATAGTATAACCAAAATATATCATTTCAGCTATTTTCTCGTATTGTGGTAAGTTTTGTTTATATTGAACATAAAAATCTCCGTTGAAAGTATATTCACTTCCGTTAGGAGATTTTACACCCTTTTGACAACAAAAAGCTATATAAGTTTGACCATCATAAGTAGCATAATGTAATTCGTGTCCTACTTTTGCTAAACTTCCTGATATTACACCAAATTGTGCATTTGAATTCATATCAGTAATAAATGCTGCAAAAGTATTAATTGGCAAAGATGTTAATAGCAATAATGCTAAACATATAATTGCCATAAATTTCTTTGTTTTACTTTTCATATTTTTATCATCCTTTCATAAAAAATAAGCCTTAACTAAAAAATTAAAGCTTATAAATATAATTTATTTAATTTAATTTTATTTTATTGCCCAGAAATAGTATTTTCCACACAAACATTGACTTATTTTGTATTGAACAGAAGGCCATCCTTTTGTATAATTTTCAAAAGCAATTTGAGCTTCATTCCAACTCGAATAATATCCATGTTCATTTGCCCCATCTCCTGCAATATGGTGAGTTCCACCCTCTGCACACCAATAAGCTAAATCACTTGGTGTAGGCTCTTTTGTAACTTTATCTTTACTTTTTTTCTCTTCTTGTACTCTTGTTCCATTCGTATCTTCATCGTTATTTTCTCTATTATCATTTGCATTATTTTCCAATACCGTATTAGACATTTGTTCTTTTTTTATAACATCATTTTCAATAGTTTTAGATTCTTCATTTTTATTAGTATTTTTTGCTATATTCTCTTGTCTAATAGTTGGATTTTTCTTTGGTTCTTCTTGAATACTTGTATTATTAACTTTTACAATATCCGCTTCTAAATGTTTTTTTTCTTCAATCTCTTGTTCTTCTGTATTGTTTTCAACAACAATCACTTCAATATCTTCTTTTTCTTCGTCATCAATATTATTTATTTCAGTTACAATCTCTTTCTCATTTTCTATTTTACTTAAACTTAATTTCTTTGATTTTATAATCATCATATTCGCAAATAATGCCACTATTAAGGCTATAATTATTAAAACTAATATCTTTTTACTCTTCATTACTACCATCTCCTTATAGCTTAATTATATGCTTTTTAGAGATAAAAACAAATGTATAAATTATTATATAAAATATATTAAATAATATTATAATAATTATCTTTTAGTTTGTAATATAGTATGTATTTAAAAGGGATTGTAAGGGAAAACTTTGTAAAGTGTTCACACAAACAAGTATAACTAAATATATCTAATTTTGTTCACACACTATCTTGAATTTCTTTCTTGTTTTATTCGTTCTCGCCTAATGTAATCTTGCACACATTGAATAATAAAATCTTCAACATTTCCAGATTCTTTAACTCTACTTGGAATATATTTTTCAATTTTTTCATTGTGTATCTTTATATATTCTTTTTGATTAGGCTTTTCCTGTTGTAGTATTTCTTCTATTTTTTCTTCTGTTAGGTTTCCTTCTTGTTCTAATTCCTTTAATCTTATTGCTTGACTTAAAGAAGGTGTTACCTCATCAAATTCAAATATATTTTCTACAACATATTGATTTTCTTCACTTAAATATGATAATTCTACTGCTGGTCTAAAAGCTATTCTTTTCTTATCAACTTGTTCTAATAACTCTGGTATTAAATAAGTAAGTCTAATATATCTTCTTATATTTTCTCTACTTTCTCCAACCTCATTACCTAATATTTCATCAGTTCTTAGCTTTGCCACCACTGGTGTCGAAGTTTCATTTTCTTCTAAATCAACTCTTTTTCCCTGATGTTTCATAGCTTCAAGTTTCATTTTATATGCAAATGCTTTTTCACTAGGCAATATTTCTTCTCTTTGAATATTACTATCTACCATAAGAATTGTTGCCTCATCATCAGTTAAGTCTTTAACAATACATTTTATTTTATCTATTCCTGCAAGTTCACACGCTCTTTTTCTTCTATGTCCAGAAATCATTTGATAATTTCCTTCTCCTCGTTTTCTTACTATAACAGGTAATAAAACTCCATATTCTTTTACACTTTTAACCATTTCTTCCATTTTATCATCATCTAAAACTCTAAAAGGGTGGTCTGGAAATTCTCCAATTTTATATAGTTCTATTTCCTTTACCTCATCAACAACTGGATTATCTCTTTGTTCTTGAATTGTAAATAAATCATCTAACTTTGGAAGTACCATCTTTTTGTCTTGTTCTTTCATTATCTAATACCTCCTTTGCCAAACTATTGTATGCGTTTGCAACAGGACTGTTTTTATCAAATTCAAATATACTCTTTCCTGTTGATGTTGATTTTGCAGTATTTATTGCTTTTGGTATTTCAGTACCATATATTTTCACATATTGTCCATAATTGTCGATTAAATTTGCTCTAACATCTTTCGATAAATTTGTTCTTTTATCTACTAATGTAAGTAATACTCCCCCTATTTTCAAATTAGGGTTTATCTGCTTTTGAACTCTTTTAACTGTTTGAACTAAATGTCCCATTCCTTTTGCAGCTAAATATTCTCCCTGTACTGGAATTATTATCTTATCACTACAAGCAAGTGCATTTATTGTTATCATTCCAAGAGATGGCATACAATCTATCAATATATAATCATAGTTATCTTTAATATCTCTTATAGAATTTTTAAGTGTGAACTCTCTGCTCATTGCATTAACTAATGAAAACTCTATTGCTGATAAATCTAAATTAGCAGGAATTAAATCTATTCCTTCTTTATGATGAAGAATAGCATTCTCTGCATTTACATCATTATCATATATAGTATCAGACATTAATGTTCCAATAGTATTTTGCAATTCATCTTGATTATAATAACCCATACAAGTAGTTAAATCTCCGTTGTGGATCTGCATCAATTAGTAATACTTTTTTTCCTTGTTTACAAAGTGCAACTCCTAAACTAAATGTAGTTGTTGTTTTTCCAACTCCACCTTTTTGATTTGCTATTGCAATTATCTGACACTTTCCCATTCTCGCTCCTTTCCTCAAAAAAAAGAGCTAACTTCTAAAAGCTAACTCTTATCTTGAATATTTATTCCTCTGTTATTTCTTCTTTTTCTTCTAAATGTGTAGAAGTATATATAAAATCTTCATCTTCTACTAATTCTCCAAATAATTTATTAAGACCTTCTATAAAAGGTTTAATATCTTCTTCTATATTAAATTTATATGAATAATTCAAATAATATTCAGTTAAATAATCATATAACGGAACAATATTTACTAATCCTGGTTTTATCTTATTTCTTAATACTACCCAATTAGGCATAGCATCTTTTATAATATTAACAATTTTATCTTCTGAAATTAACATTCTCAAAATCCCATTCATTATATCTGAATAGTCTTTTTCTTCATCACTAAATATTTTGTTCATCATAGCACTCATTGAACTTACAAAATCTGATAGATAATCATCTTTTATACAAATAAAACAATCAGTTTTTATTTCATCTAAATATGTTATTGCTGTTAAACACTTATAATAATCTGCTGCCATAACATAATAAAATCGTTCAAATTCTTTCATTAAATTTCTAGAATTCATTTTCTTAATATAAATACCTGTCTCCTTTCTTATAATCTCTTTAATCTTTTCTGTTTCTTTTTTGATTTTTTCACTGTTTTTTGTTTTTTTGTTTTCAATTTTTTTCATTTTCTTTTTACTCCTTCCTTTTTGAAGGCAAAATAAAAAACCTAATATTTCTATTAGATTTCTTATATATGTTAGATATTATTTCAATAACTACAATATTTTGTTTTTCTTTAAATCTTTTGAATAATATATTAAATCAGTACAAATTAAATCTCCATCTTTTATTTCTTCTTTATAATTATCTATAAAGAAATTCTTAATTGTTTTCTCATATTTATCAAATCCCTGCTTAACATAGAAAGGAATATTATTCTCTGTTGTTCCTACTAACATTCTGTCATATTTCTGTTTATAATTACCACATAATGATTTTAAAAGTGTTTTTGCATAACCTTTATTTCTGTATTTTTCTGTTGTAACTATGTTTTTTAACTCTAATGTTTTTCTATCAATGTGCAAAATAACTGCAATAGAAATTAGCTCATCTTCTTTTTTTAATGCATATACATCGGAATCGCTCAAATACTTATGTATCATGTCTTTTGAAGGATCTGCCTCTAAAAGTAAATCAATATAATCTTCTTTATTTTCTATTTTTTTAACCTGCATTTTAGGCTCTTTCGGCATCTCGTAACCATTGGTATTACTGGCTTGCATACGATTGCGGTTATAATATCTCATCTCCTCTGAAAAGATGCAGCCACAATATTTTTGCATATACAAACCTAATTCTCTTGCTTTTGCTTGTCCTTCTCTAAATCCTACTCTAAAGTCTCTATATACAAATTGTAGTCCATATTTTCTAGCTATTTCTTCAGCTTGCTCTTTTAATATATCATGTTTTTGATATGGGCTAACTAAAAGAGTCGTAGTTATTGCATCATATCCATGTTGTTTAGCATATTTTGCTGTTTGCTCTAATCTAACTTTATAACAATAGTTTTGGCATCTATTTTCTAAATCTGATATTACATTTTTGCAAAAATTATCTAAACCATATTCATCTTCAAAGACTGCATTAATATTTATCATTTCTGTATATTGCTTTAGAGTATCTCTTCTCATTTTATATTCTGTATATGGATGTATATTAGGATTATACCAATATAGTGTTGGTTCGATTCCTTCATTTCTTAAAGAATCAATACAATACACACTACATGGTGCACAGCAAGTATGCATTAATAATTTCATATTATTCTATCCCTTCTATTACTAAATATTTTTCAAATTCTATTATATTCCATTCATCTTCGTTAATTATATACTTATTTAAGTTATTTTTGTTTATTATATAGACATTTTCTTTTGGTTTCTGTATATCATCTATATTTTTAAAACAATACTTTCCAAAAGATTTTACTTGTTCAAATTCTTGTCCTTCATTATAATATTTTACTGTATTAATAAAATCATTTGTATTATATTTGGTATAAAATAATACATAAATATATGGTTCTTTTATCTCATTAGTTATGTATATTTTTTTATCTTCTATTTTGCTTGTATATTCTATTACATCTTGTAAATCTGCTTCAAATGTAGTATACCTATCAAAATTTTCCTTTGAATAATCTATTTCAAACATGCTAAAAGAAAGCAAATAAAGTATAATTATTGGCATAATCATTCTTTTATCAAAATTTAATACTATGTATATACCTACAATAGTATAGTAAATAATTGGTATCCATAATATATTTATTCTATTAATATTAGGTTCACAAATTGCCATCAAAATTATTGATACTATAAAAGCTATATTAAAAATATAGTTATACTTTATATTTGTAAATTTATTTTTTATAAATCCATTTATTATTCCTATAACTGTAAATATTATAGAAAATTTGTATATTATTCCATATTTGTCTATAGCATTCCAAGGTAAATTATCTGATTGAAATAATAATATTTTAAGTCCTTCTGACAAATTTAGAATACTGTTATTTATAAAATCTTTTGAAAATATAGATGTTATTTCTTCATATCTATTTATTTCTAATCTTGGTATTGTCATAAAAGGTAAATTGATTTGATTAAGGTTGAATGTATTTATTATTACATACAATATTATTGGCATTGCTATTATTGCTGTTATTGATATTCCAATTATTGCTTCTTTTATGTTTATTTTCTGTTTTCTTATTAAAATAATTAATAATGGAATTATAAAAGCTGGTAAGAAAAAGTATGATGTTCCATATGCATATGCTGTAATTCCTGCAATCACAAATGAAATATAAAACCATATTTTTTTTTCCTCTATTCCTTTTATAAGTAAATAAATAAATATTAATATTAAGTCTGGAAATAGGTTAGATTCTAATCCCCATCTACTTTTCATTATATGCCAAGGGCAAATTGCAAAAAAAGCTAAACCAATTAAAGCTATTTTTTTGTTTCCTATTTTATTTAATAAAGAAAACATAATAATAAGTGAAATACAACCTAATATTGCCATAGGTAACCTTATACTAAAAATATTTGCACCAAATATTTTTATAAAAGGTATTATTAGATATGTTAATAATGCATTTTGTCCGACCTCCCCAAGAGACTAGGAAAGCTGGTATAAAATTTCCATTTCTATCTATTCCATAATTTAGAATTGAATATGCCTCATAACCTGATGAAATTTCATCTACATTTATAGCATTTGGCATATTTGTAATATTTATAATTCTTATTATAATCCCTATAGTCAATATAATTGTTACTGCTATTTTGTATTCATGTTCTTTAAGTTTCATATCCTCTCCCTATTTTTTATATATATCAAAATATTCTATCTCACCTATTTTTTCTAGGTTTTCTTTTATATAATCTGTAACTTGATTAGGATTCTGCCAATTTTTCCTATAGTTATCATTTTTTATCAAAATTTTTGTATTATTTTTCATAGATTTTATCTTTTCTATTTGTCCCTCTTCACCTTTACTTCCAAGATTTCCTTTTAAGAACATATCAAAATCTTTATTATATTTATTTAATGGTATCATAAATAATGCTGCATCAGAGTCTAATATATAAACATTATTATTTTCATTTAATATAATATAAGTTTGAACATGCTGTATCATATTAATTTGCTCGTCTGATATTTTTATATATTTATAATGTTCTAATTCTGTGTATTGCTTAGCATCTTTAATATATTTTAAAAAAAATATTAAGTTGTTTATAAAGCTTGTACCTATATATACTATTATTAATAGTTCAATAAAAGTGTTTATAAATATATTTAAGAATGTTATGAATTTTTTTAGTTTTATATTATTTTTAAATTTATTTTTTATAATAGTATATACTTTAATTGCAATATATACTATTGCAAGCATTCCTATTGTACTTCCTATTAGAAAATGTATTTCATCTGAAATTGGAAATGTTATTGCAAACATTCCTATAGAATATGAAATAATTGTATTTAATTTTTCTTTTTTCTTTATTGTAGAGTATATATATGATACTACTAATGTTAAAGGTATAAATATACTTAGTACGCTTATTATGAATTTATCTGAGTTTATTAAATTACTATATGGTATCTTATTAGAAAATGTTTTTATTCCAAGTATTGTATAGTCCCAGAAGTCTATTAATGCTCCATTTATTCCTAAATAAATTAATAACATATTTATCGGAACTAGTATAAATAAAATTTTTGTTATTAAACTTTTTAAAAATTCTTTTAAATCTTTTTTATTTCTTATAAAGATTATTTTATAAAATAATGTAACTATACATATAATTAATCCTATTGTTTGTTTTAATAATATTGTTAGACCTGATAAAATTCCTATTAATATATCTCTTTTAAATTTAAATTCTAAAAATTCTTCTTTTTTTTCAGCTATTTCTATGTAGACAATAATTAAAGTAATAAATAAAGTTGAAAAATTATAGTCTATACACATATAACTTTTTATTATATTTATCCAAATTAATAAAAATAATGTTATTATCTTTTTGCTAATATTTAATTTTGATAGTATTTTAAATATTGTGAATATTATACTTGCATGTAGCAATATGGCTAATATTCTCATTGTAATTAACTCATTCGAAAATATCTTTAAGATTAATCCTGCAATTAATGGTAATAATGGTGTTTGAATCATATTAAAGTCTTTGTATGGAATAAGTCCATCTGCTACATTTCTAGCAAAATTATAATTCCATAGTTCATCTAAGTCTCCAATTCCTCTATCAAGTATTATAGGAGAAATAAATATTGATATTAATATAAAAATGCTAATATTTAATAATATATTCTTATATTCTTTTTTTAAAAATTCTTTTACTTTCATAATTACTCCAATTATTCAGTTATATGTTGTATTCCAAGATGTTTATATGCCGCAGGTAGTGCTATTCTTCCTCTAGGTGTTCTTGATATAAATCCTAATTGCATTAAAAATGGCTCATATACATCTTCTATAGTATCTAGTTCTTCTCCAGTAGTTGCTGCTAATGCTTCTATTCCTACTGGTCCGCCATTATATTTATTTATTATTGTAAGAAGTATATTTCTATCTGTTTGGTCTAAACCCAAATCATCTATTTCTAACTTATTTAGTGCTATTTTTGCTATATTTAAATCGATATTTCCGTCGCCTAATACTGCTGCATAATCTCTAACTCTTTTTAAAATTCTATTAGCTATTCTAGGCGTTCCTCTTGATCTTCTAGCTATTTCAATCGCTGCTTCCTCGTCTATATCTATTCCTAAAATATTGCTTGATCTTATTACTATCGTTTTTAAATCTTCTGGTTCATATAATTCTAATCTTTCAACAATACCAAATCTATCTCTTAATGGTGTTGCAAGTGAACCTGCTTTAGTAGTTGCACCTATTAATGTAAATTTTGGTAAATCTAATCTTATTGAACGCGCACTTGGTCCTTTTCCTATTATGATATCTAAAGTATAATCTTCTAATGCTGGGTATAATATTTCTTCTACGCTTTTGTTTAATCTATGAATTTCATCTATAAAAAGTACATCAAACTCAGATAAGTTAGTAAGTAGCGCAGCTAAGTCACCTGGTTTTTCTATTGCTGGTCCAGATGTGATTTTTATGTTTGCATTCATTTCATTTGAAATTATATTAGACAATGTTGTTTTTCCTAGTCCTGGAGGTCCATATAATAAAACATGGTCTAATGGTTCTCCTCTTTTTTTTGCTGCTTCTATATATACTTTCATTTTTTCTTTTACTTTAGTTTGTCCAATATATTCAGATAAAGTTTTGGGTCTTAAAGAGTTTTCCAATTTTTCTTCATCTAAACCGTTTAACTCTGGGCTAATAATTTTATCTTCATCCATTTTTATCACCTATAAAAATTTTATTTTCCTTAAAATCATATCATTTTAAAGGCAAAAGTACAAGTAATTTTTAGGTAGTTAAATAAAAAACCGCTGTAACTTTTAGCGGTTTTTGTCCATTTTACTTTTTATTAATAAATTTATATATTTTTAGATATAAATCTATGTATCCATATCTATACATTTTATTAGCATACCAAATATAAGAATTCTCTTTTTTCATAAAAGTACTTTTTAGTATAGGATTATTTCTCCATTCGAAGAAGTTTATATCTAAATAATTTATCGTATTTTTGATTAATTCTTTAATATCTACATTTAACTCAGGTTTATCATTTACTTTAACTAAAGTTTCAACACCTAATTTTGAAAATGCCACTGCTGATAACCTATTTTTGGCTTTCTCATTATATTTGTTTTTAGTTTTATATATTTCTTTTGCATCTTTTAATACATCCTTTAGTTCTTCGATGTTTTTTAATTCTATATCTCTTAAATCTGATTTTCTTGCATATAAATAACACTTAACATCTTGTGCATATCCTATCTTTTCGCACTCTGTAAGAGCTGTTAGTATGAATAATAACTCATTATATCTATTATTATATTTTAATTTTATATTTCTAATTTTTTCTGTTTTAAATAATAAGTTACACAAATTCCAGTTTAAAGTAACTATTCTGTCTCTATCTTTTTCTATATTTTCAAATGTATAAGCTTTAATTTTATTTTCTTGATAATCTTCTACATCTAAATCACATACAATCATATCTTCATTATCTATTTTGGCATAATCATATACCTTTTGTGCCCAAGTTTTTTCAAAAAACACATTAGAATTAGCAATTACTGTATATTCACCAGTAATCATATTTAGGGTTTTATTTATATCTTTTTGAATATTAATGTTATCATATTTTTCGCTATATTCAATCAAATCTTTTTCTAATACGTCTGTTACGCATATTATTTCTATATCTTTTAATGTTTGGCTAATTACTGAATTTAATGTCTTAAACTTATCTTTGGTTAATTTATTCATCATTATTATTACTGATAACTTATACATATTACATCCCCCAGAATATTTATTTTATTCTTTTGTCCTTGTTAGAATTTCTCCTAAAGGTCTTTTCTCGTTTAGTCTTCTTATCGTTTCTGCAAAAAGCGGAGCTATTGTTACTACTTTTATTTTATCTAATTTCTTTTCTTCTGGTAAAGGTATTGTATTTGTCATAACTAATTCTTTAATATTTGACTCTTTTATTCTTTCTATTGCAGGTCCTGATAGAACGCCATGAGTACATCCTGCATATATTGCTTTTGCACCGAAATTTTCTAATACTTTTACTGTTTCCATTATTGAACCTGCTGTATCTATTTCATCATCAAAGATTACTGCATTTTTTCCTTTTACTTCACCTATTATTGTATTTGCTATAGCTCTATCATCATTTCCTTCTCTTCTTTTATCTACCATGGCAATTGGACAGTTAAAATATTGTGAATACTTATATGCTTTTTTTGAACTTCCAGCATCTGTTGCCACTATTACCATATCATCTAATTCCTTTTGTTTAAAGTATTCTTCTAATAATCTTTCTCCTGATAATCTGTCACAGTTGATATTATTAAAATATGCTTCAATTGATGGATTATGCAAGTCACATGTAATTACTCTAGTAGCTCCTGCTGCTTCTATTATTTCTGCTATTAATTTTGCTGTTATAGGAACTCTTGGTTGATCTTTTTTATCTGACCTTGAATATGGAAAATATGGGACAACTACATTAATATTTCTTGCAGAAGCTCTTTTTATTGCATCTATAGTAATTAAAAGTTCCATTATTCTTTCATTTATTGGTGGAGTAGCTACTTGTATTAAATATACATCTTGCTCTCTTACTGTTTCTAATACTTGTACAAAATTATTGTCATTTTTAAATTTCATATGATTTATTTTACCTATTGGCAGATTTAAATAATTGCAAATTTCCTCTGTAAATTGTTCTGCCAATTTACTACATGCAAAGATTTTAATATTTTCCATATTTTTTCCTCCTCTTTATTCATGTATTTCTTCTATTAAAACAGTATATCATTTCTTACAAAAAATCAAGTAAAATATTTATATTTTGTTGAATTATATGTCTAAGTATGTTAATCTTTATACTATTGGAGGTATCTAAAATGAACGTTTATGATTTTGATAAAACAATTTATGATGGAGACTCAACAGTCGACTTTTACTTATACTGTTTAAAAAAACATCCAAAACTATTATTTAATATTCCAAAACAACTAATATATCTTACATCATATTTTTTTGGAAAATATGATAAGACTATATTTAAAGAACATTTTTATTCATTTTTAACTAAATTAAAAAATGTTGATGAAGATATAAATGCTTTTTGGATTAAGAATAAAAAAAATATTAAAGAATTTTATAAAAGCCAGAAAAATGATAATGACGTAATTATTTCTGCTTCACCTGAATTTCTATTAAAACCAATATGTTCTAAATTAGGAGTTGAACATCTTATAGCTTCCAGAGTAGATAAAAATACTGGTAAATATACCGGTATAAACTGTTATGGAGAAGAAAAAGTTAAACGTTTTAAAGAAATATATAGTAATGAGAAAATAGATGAATTTTATTCTGATTCTTTCTCAGATGAACCTATAGCTCAGATATCTAATGAAGCTTACATAGTAAATAAAAATAATATTATTAAATGGAATGAATATAAGCCATCCTTCCTAAAGAAAATTAAAAATATGTTTTTTACTAAAAGTTTTATTTTATTTATATTTGTAGGTTGTATAAATACATTTAATGGAATATTACTATCTTATCTATATTCTTTAGTAATAAATGATGCAAATCTAGCTTTCGTAGTTGGATATATTACAAGTTTAACCATATCTTATTTACTTAATAGCTTTATTACTTTTAAAGAAAATTTGAATTTAAAAAAATATATAAAATTCTGTATTTCTTATATTCCAAATTTCATTATTCAAAATATTATAGTATTTATTGTTTATAATACTTTAGGATTACATAAATTAATAGCATATGCATTAGCTGCTATAATTGGTCTTCCTGTAACTTTTATACTTATGAATGTGTTTACATTTAAATCTAAAAAAATAAATAAAATAGAGTAAGAGATATTTTTTTATTCTCTTACTCTATTTTTTATAATTACTTTATCCATTCTGGATTGTCCAAATACCAGTCTATAGTCTTTATTATTCCATCTTCAAATTTAGTTTTTGGTTCCCAACCTAATTCATTTTTAATTTTTGTAGGATCAATTGCATATCTATAGTCATGACCTTTTCTATCTTCTACAAATGTAATTAAACTTTCTGGTTTTTTTAAATGTTTTAAAATTAACTTTACTATTTCTATATTTCTTTTTTCATTGTGTCCGCCTATGTTATATCTTTCTCCAGCTTTTCCATTATGTAATACTAAGTCTATAGCTTCACAATGATCTTCTACATATAGCCAATCACGTATATTTAGTCCTTCTCCATACACAGTTAGTTGTTCGTTATTCATTGCTAATTTTATCATATGTGGTATTAATTTCTCATTGTGTTGATATGGTCCGTAATTATTTGAACAATTTGTTACTGTTACATTCATTTTGAACGTTTCATGGTATGCAAGTGCAAGTAAGTCTGAACTTGCTTTTGATGCTGAATATGGACTATTAGGTCTAATTGGTGATTTTTCAGTAAAATATCCTTTTTCTCCTAATGTTCCATATACTTCATCTGTTGAAATATGCACAAATTTGTTTTTGCTTCCTTCTCCCCATATTTTTTTGGCAACTTCTAATAATGTATGTGTCCCCATTACATTTGTTTTAGTAAATATAAATGGATTTTTTATACTATTATCTACATGTGATTCAGCTGCAAAATGTACTACAGTATCAATATTATATTTTTTAAATACTTCTGTTATAGTTTCTAAATCACATATATCTCCTTTTACAAAATTAATTTTATCTATTATTTTATCTAAATTATGTATGTTTCCGGCATATGTTAATTTATCTAGAATCACAAAATTATAATCTTTATATTTATTTACCATATATTCTGTAAAATTACTACCAATAAATCCTGCTGCGCCAGTTATTAATATATTTTTCATAAATCTATCCTCTTTCTACTAAATTTAATAAATATTTTCCATAATCTACTTTTTTAAGTTTATTTCCTATGGCTTTTAGTTGTTCATCATTTATATATCCTTGTCTCCATGCTACTTCTTCTATACACGCTATATAAAATCCTTGTCTTTCTTGTACTGTTTGTACAAAGTTACTTGCTTGTAGCATTCCAGTTGGTGTTCCAGTATCAAACCATGCGAATCCTCTTCCTAAAGGCATTGCTTTTAAATCATTATTTTTTAAATATTCCATATTTATATCCGTTATTTCTAGTTCTCCTCTTGATGATGGTTTTAAATTTTTCGCAATTTCTATAACTTTATTATTATAGAAATATAATCCTGGAACTGCATAATTAGATTTTGGCACTTTTGGTTTTTCCTCTAACGATAATACATTATAATTTTCATCAAATTCAACAACTCCAAATGCAACTGGGTTATCTATTGGATATCCAAATATGCATCCGCCTTTTTCCATCAATTTAGCTTTATTTAATATATCTTGAAATGCTTGTCCAAAAAATATATTATCTCCTAAGATTAGGCATACATCATCATCACCTATGAATTTTTCTCCTAAAATAAATGCCTCTCCTATTCCTGTTGCTTCTTCTTGTATTTTATATTGTATACTAATTCCAAGTTGAGAACCGTCTCCTAATAGTTCTTCATATAATCTAATATCTCTTGGTGTTGAAATAATTAATATTTCTTTTATTCCAGCCATTAATAGAACTGATAATGGATAATATATCATTGGTTTATCATATATTGGTAATATTTGTTTTGATATACTTATTGTCATTGGATATAGTCTTGTTCCTTTTCCACCTGCTAAAATTATTCCTTTCATTTTACATATTGTACTAGTTTATTTTCTAGCACTTCCTCCTTTTTTATTATATTTTTTATTTTGATTATTCTTCTTTTAAAATTACATCTTCTTTTATTCCAAAATATTCTTTTACTGATTCTTCAATCCATGGAGTTCCTACAAATCCATCAAATCCATATATTGGATAATGTGATTTTAGTAGAACTAATTCTTTCTCTTTTTGACCATTTTTTATAAAATTTTCTATTCTTGAAAGATTTTGGTAATATATATTTTCATTTGCTCTATAGTTTTTGGTAACAACTAACCAATTATGTGCTGCAAAAATAATTAATATACATGTAGTTATTATAAGCTCTACTTTACTATTTTTACTATCTTTAAAGAAGTTTACTAAAGAATAATATATTATTAATGCAACTATTCCATATTCTATTTTTGTAATACCTAATACAATAGTTATTACAAAAATAATACTTATTTTTTCGCTATTAGCTATGGTTAATACATACGCTAATGCTACCCATAATAAAAATACAGTTATAAATGTTGATCTTAATGGGCTATATGGTGAAGCTACCATCATTCCTTGTCCAAGTAATGCTGATATTATTAATATAAATAATAATGGATTTTTCTTTTTTATACTTATATAGTATGATAAAATGCATGAAAATAGCATTATTATTGATGATACTATATATGGGATTAGAATATTATTGCAATATGTTCCATTATTAATTTCATTATATATATTACTAAATTTAAATAAATTATTAATTATATTGCTATCTGGCACAAGATTTAGTCTAGCTATTAATATAGCTATAATATATGAAACTATAAAAATAGAACTTGCTTTAATTAATCTTCTTATAATTACATTTTTTTCTTCTTTTGACATTTGGTATGCAATACAAGCTATAATTCCAAATACAATGAATGCGTATAATGAAATGCTACCAAAACCATAAGTCTTGACATCAAATATTAATCCATAAATACTATCTACTCTATACATAATTCTTTCTATAAAATTATATTCTGAAAATTCTGGAAATGATGTTACCATTCTTCCACTATTTCCTGGTGCTAACACCTCAACTAAACATCCTATTATAGAAAATACTAATGTTAATAAGAATATCCAATTTATTTTTTCTTTTTTAAACCATTTTTTCCATGTTATTAATATTAGTCCTATTAATACTGTTAATATAGCTGTTTGTGGTCCTGTCCAACCTGAAAAAAATGCAAAAAGTGGTAATAGTACATAGTCATATTTTTTTATTTTATTATCCATTACTATTTTTGAATATAAATAGTAAAAATATATAAATAGTTGAAAAGTCGTTAATACATATGCTAAATTTCCATCTAACCAATATATAGTTTCTCTAGATATATATATATTTAGGATAAATATACAACTCCATATAATGCTTGCTATTATAGATTTATTTAAATTATTATTATGAGTTATTATTCTAACGGATAATACTACACTTATAAATATCATTATACAATTAGCTAATTTCCATACTTTTAAATCAAACATCATAAATATAATCGCTATAAATGGAGTTGGTCCACCACCCCATGTCTTATAATTTTCACACAAATATTTAAAAGCTCCTACTATTCCTTCTTGTTTTGAAATAACTCCTAATAGTACATCATCTGCATATAAAACTACAGATTTCACTTGTGTCATAAAAGCTATTAGTCCTATAAACATTACTAATATATATGTTTTGTTTTCTTTGATGTATTTCTTTATTCTGTCAAACTTTTTCATATAATCCCCCTTCTATACAAATGAAAAAATAAATATTCCTATAATTATCAAAAAAATTCCGATAATATGTTTCTTTTCTATTCTCTCTTTTAAAATGAAATAACTTAAAATAGGTATTAGTATATAACTTATCGTTTCTAAAACTACTCCTACTGATAATTTTACTGTTGTATATGCATATAATGTCAGTAGAGTAGAAACAAATAACATTCCATAAGATATTATAACATATAGATTCAAATATTCTTTTAATTTACTATCTCTTTTTTTATTAGCACTAATTTTTAATAAAATCTGGCTAGTAGATGCTATACAAACAGATACTATAAATACTAATATATATCTAACCATTTTTCTTTTCCCCTGTCATCATAACTATAATTCCTAAAATGATAATTAGAGAACCTACTATCATTCCTATTGTCATTTTTTCTTTAAATATTAAGGCACTCCAAATCATTCCCCATATTATTATAACTCCTTTATTTGAAAATGCTACTGATAAAGACATTTTCTTTAAAATCTGTTGCCATATTATTGCATAGATTCCTAGCATTACTAGACTTAAGCTATAAAAAAATATTATATGATCTAGTGTTGGATTATTTTGTGTTGCAGTTTTAGAAAATAATGAACTTAGTGAATATATAAAAAATGCTAATTGTAGTAAAAATATATTTTTAATCTTCTCTTTTTTCATTCTTAACTATCCTTCTTATTACATATTGTGGATTATTGTTTATAGATATATAGATTCTTCCAATATATTCTCCTATTAATCCTAAAATAAATGTTATCGTTGAGCCAATAATAAGTAATACAGCCATTGTTGACGACCATCCTAAAGGAACTTCAGGTGTTCTTATTTTATTAATAATAATTATTAATATAAGAATTATTGCTGCTACAACAAATAAAGATGAACATACAATAGCTATTCTTAATGGTTTCACTGAAAAATTTGTAAATCCATTTATCCATAAATTTAATAATTTCTTTAATGTATAATTTGATTTACCTACCTTTCTTTCTCTGTGTTCTACTTCCACATTTTTTATTTTATTCGTAGTTCTTAGTACTAATCCTTCTAAATATGGATATGGATTATTATATGTTAATATTTCATCTTTAATATATTTCTTCATTGCAAAATAGCTTGATATTACTAAATCTTTAGGTTTACCTAATAGCGATTGGGCCATATAATCATTTACTTTACTTCCTAAATTTCTAAACTTACTATGCTTTTTACTTGGATAGCTTGCGTATACAACATCTGTATTTTCGTCTATTGCATCTATTAACTTTATAACTTCATTTGGCGGAGTTTGTCCATCATCATCTAAACATATTATTATATCTCCAGATGTTTCTCTTAAACCTGCCATAATTGCACTATGCTGTCCAAAGTTTCTTGCTAAATCAATTGCTACAACATTATTATTTTTGTTTGCTATATCTTCTATTTTTCTAAATGTATTATCCTTTGAAGAATCATTTACCAAAATTATTTCTGTCATGCTATCATTCAGTTTATTTTTTATAGTTTCTTGCAATTCATTAATTGTATTTTCTATAAATTTTTCTGAATTATAACAAGGTATAACAAATGAAATCATTCTCATTTAATTTTCCTCCATATTTTTGTTTATAATTGCCATAAATATAATATCTTGATATTTCCCATTTGGCAACTTTATATCATCTTTTGCTGTTCCTTCATATTCAAATCCTGCTTTTTCATATGCTTTAATGCCTGCAATGTTATCTGAAAATACCCTTAAAAATATTTTATGCAATTTTAATTCTTCAAATCCATATTTAACTGTTAATTCTACACTTTTTGTACCAATTCCTCTTCCTCTGGCGTTATCTTCTCCTATAAAGATTCCAAGTTCAGCTTTTTTATTTTTCATATCTATGTCCCTTAAATATGTTGAACCTACTTCTAAACCTAAATCTTCATCTTTAATAATAAACTGCTTTACTTCTCCTGTTTGAATCTTATTTTTATACCAATTCAAATGAATCTCTCTAGTTAGGTCTTCTTGAATACAAAAGTTTTTCTTAACATTTTTATTGTTTTTCCATTTTAAAATATTTTCTGTATCTTCTATACTTAAATCACGTATACTTATATTAGACAATTTATTTCCTCTTTTCTATATATAAATTTTATTTTAGTAATTCTTTTACTTTATCACATATATATTTATTTTCTTCTTCTCCCATATCTGCATATAATGGTAATCTTAATAATCTTCCTGCATATTCTTCTGTAACTGGTAAATCTCCTTTTTTATAACCTAACTTTTGTCCAACTGGTGCTGAATGTAGAGGAATATAGTGGAATGTTGCAGAAATTCCTTGTTCTTTAAGTTTTTCCATTAATTCATTTCTTATTTTTTCTGTTGGTAAAACGATATAGTACATATGTGCATTGTGTTTTGCATATTCAGGTATATATGGTCTTATTAGTTTTCCTTCTTTTTCTAAACTTTCAAAAGCATCATTATATGTATTCCATATTTTCATTCTTTTTTCCATTATTTCATCTGCTCTTGTTAATTGACCATATAGCATAGCTGCTAATACATCTGATGGTAAATATGATGATCCTACTTTATGCCATGTATATTTATCTACGACACCTCTTAAAAATTGACTTCTATTTGTTCCTTTTTCTCTTATTATTTCTGCTTCTTTAAATTTTTCACCATCTTTTACAATTATTGCTCCACCTTCACCCATAACATAATTTTTAGTTTCATGGAAACTAAAACATCCATAATCCCCTATAGTTCCTAGTGGTTTATCTTTATAATATGCCATTACTCCTTGAGCTGCATCTTCAACAACTTTCAAATTATGTTTTTTTGCAATTTCCATTATTTTATCCATATCACATGCCACTCCTGCATAATGTACTGGAAATATTGCTTTTGTTTTTGGTGTTATTTTTCCTTCAATTAAATTTACATCCATATTAAATGTTCTTGAATCTATATCTACAAATATTGGTTTTGCTCCTCTTAGCATTATTGCATCTGCTGTTGAAACGAATGTATATGATGGAACTAAAACTTCATCTCCTTGTTTTAATTCACATAGAATTGCAGCTAGTTCTAGTGAATGAGTACAAGATGTAGTTAATAGAAAATTATCTATATTTTCGTTTTCTTTAAACCATTGATTACATTTCTTTGTAAATTCACCATCACCACATAATTTTCCATTATCTATCGCTTTTAATATAAAATTCTTTTCTATTTCTGTCATAGAAACTTTTGTAAATGGTATCATTTTGTTACCTCCTATTATATATTTTGTTTTCTTTGTTTATTCTACTATAATAAATATAAAATTACAATAAAAATGTCAAATAATATCTATTTTTCATTTATATAGTAAAATAAGTAAAAGCTTATGGTATATAAATATTCCATAAGCTTTTACTTGTTTTATTATCCTAATTAATACTCTTTGTAACATATATTTAAATCTACATTTCCATTTATTCCAGGTATACACCCTGATGATGTATACTGCCATATCGCATAAGGTTTTTCATAATTTGTCGGATTATTAATACCACCTGTATAATGCGCTACCCATCTATCATAATTTGATAATTTATCATCATATAACTGTTCTTCAAACCAATTCTTACTAGCATATATTGCAGATTTATATCCTCTTGATTTAATCGTATTTAGAAAAGCAATCATATTTTTGGTTCTTTGATCTACTGATATTCCATCCGCTCTGCCATCTCTGTCACCGTTAGACCATTCTGTATCAATAGCAATTGGATATGTTACATTGTATCCTGCTATCGCATCTGCTACCCAATTTGCTTCTTCTATAGCCTCCTGTTCATTAACCGCTTGTGTATAAAAATATATTCCTATTTTTATTCCATGTACCTGTGCTTGCATTATATTAGTTAAGAAGTTTCTGTCATATACAATATTTCCTGTTTCATATCCTCGATATCCTACTCTTATCATAGCAAAATCTTGAGTTTTTGATACTAAATTCCAATTAATTAGATTATTGTGGTGTGATACGTCTATTCCATATGTAATAGGTGATATTTGTACTTTAAAACTCTTCGTAAGTAATATGTTATCCTCTAAATCTACTGCTTGTATATCTACTTTATGTATAGTTCCAACATTATAATCTCCAAAATTAAGATAAGTTTTATAGCCAGGAAGTGGATTTTTTTCAACTCCGCCATATCCTTTATATCTATCTAAAATATCTTGTCTTTCTATTCTTTCGATATTTGTTGACACTTCTTTTTCATCTATAAGTATTTTAATACTTGCCTCATCTTTATTTGAAAGAAACCATCCACTAATTTCATTTTTTCCTTTTGTTACTTTTACTACTTCACCAATATTGTATGGTTTTTCTATTTCAAGATGTAGCTTGTTTTCCGTTACTTTAGGAATTATTTTTATTTGTATTGCTTCCAATCGTTTTCCTATTATTCCTGATATTTCTCCATCAATAGCCCAACCTTGCCAACCTATTCCTTCTATATAGGAATTATATGTAACTGAATATTCTGGCATATTTTCTAAATTAATTCTAAATCCTTCTATTCTTCTTACTGTATCTCTACCTGCTTCTTCATTATCTTTTACTGCATTTTGCCAACCTTTTCCTTCTATATATACTTGATATGTTATATGTTGATTTTTTTGAACTAATCCATATATATCCATTTTTATCGTATGCATATTCATTCCTTGTCCTGGTTTTCCATTTGTTTCTCCATTTTCTGAATGTTCTCTCCAGTCCCATGGTTGCATAAATGTTTGATATTCTACTTTTATAGATGTATCAATTTCTTTACTCTGCTCTGTTATTAATTGTCCTTGTTTTGTTAATAATTTAACATTTATAGTATGCTTATCTCTGGTATAATCCAATAGATTTACTACTGTTTTGAATCCTGGTGTTGGATTTTCTGTTGCACTTCCATATCCACCAATTGTCTCTATTATATCTTCTCTCTCTATTCTCTCTATTTTATTTTTTATTTCTTGATTATCTATATATACTTTTATTAGTGTATTTCCTTCTGTTGCCATACTCCATCCAGATATCTCTAATTCATTGTCTTTTATTTTCTTTTCATCAGGTATATCTACAAACAATTTACCAAATATTCCTGTTTTTTCTCTTTTCACAAGTCTTATTTCTATTGCTTCTAAGACATAATTACTTGATTCTATTCCTGCTGCTTCTCCATCTGTTCTCCACTCTTGCCAGCCTATTCCTTTCATATATGCTCTATATTCTACTGAATAATTTGGTATATCTATTAATCTTATTTTTATTGCTGTTATCCTTAAGCCCCAATCTCCTCCTGCTTCTTCATCTTCTTTTGTCCAGTTTTGCCAGCCTTTCTCTTGCTTATATACTTGATATTCTATCTGTTGATTACTTTTTCTATCCCCTACAAGCTTTACTTTTATTGAATGCATATTCATTCCTTGTCCTGGCTTTCCGTTTGTCTCTCCATTTCCTGCATATCCTAACCATTCTGCTGGTTGCATAAATAAGCTATATCTTACTCCTAATTCTGTTTCTTTTTCTACTACCTTTATTTGTATTGCTTCTATTTGTCTTCCTATGATTCCTGCTGACTCTTCGTCTTGTGACCATGGTTGCCACCCTAGTCCCTGAATATGTACCCTATATTTTACTGTATAATTTTCCATATTTTCCAGTTTAATTCGGATACCTTCTATCCTTCTTACTCCATCTCCACCTGCTTCTTCGTTATCTTTTACCCAATTTTGCCAACCTTTTCCTTGTTGATATACTTGATATGCTATATGTGCATTATTATTTTCTGGATTTACTAATTGTATTTTTATTGTATGCATATTCATTCCTTGTCCTGGTTTTCCGTTTGTCTCTCCATCTCCTGTATAACTTCTCCAGTCCCAAGTTTGCATAAGTGTTTGATATCTTACTCTCTCTTTTTCTATTATTTCTGTTTCTGATTTTTTCACAAGTCTTATTTCTATTGCTTCTAAGACATAATTACTTGATTCTATTCC
>CAUWBF010000012.1:0-47187 GCA_963557785.1 uncultured Clostridia bacterium
TAACAAGAATTCATATAGAAGAAGATGCAGGAAAATTAAACCATGATGAATTTGGTGGAGGAAGTCTAGTAGACTTAAATAGAGCAGGAGTTCCACTAATTGAAATAGTTTCTGAGCCAGATTTAAGATCAGCTGAAGAAGTTGAACAATATTTAAGAAAACTAAAATCTATATTAGAATATATAGAAGTATCTGACTGTAAAATGCAAGAAGGTTCTTTAAGAGCAGATGTTAATGTTTCTGTAAGAAAAATAGGAGAAACAAAATTTGGAACACGTACAGAAATGAAAAATATGAACTCATTTAGATCTATTGTAAGAGCTATAGAATATGAAGTGGATAGACAAATAGATGTATTAGAAGATGGCGGAAAAGTAGAGCAAGAAACATTAAGATGGGACGATGTATCAGGAAAAACATTTCCTATGAGAGATAAAGAAGATGCACAAGATTACAGATATTTTCCAGATCCAGATTTAGTTGCAATTAGATTATCAGAAGAATATATACAAAATATAAAAGATAATTTACCAGAATTACCAGAGAGTAGAAAAGAAAGATATTTAGAAGAATATAAATTATCAGAAAAAGATGCAAATACCATAACAAACTCTAAATATTTATCAGATTTATTTGAAGGAGCATTAAAAATATGTGGTAATGCTAAAGGTGTAAATAATTTAATTATATCTGATATATCTAGAATTCTAAATGAAAAGGAAATGGAACCTGACAGTATACCATTTACAGCAGAACAATTAGGTGAATTAGTACAACTATTGGACAAAAATACAATAAGCTCAAGTATAGCGAAAAAAGTATTAGAAGAATTATTTGAAAATCCAAAATTGCCTTCTGAGATAATTAAAGAAAAAGGATGGATTCAAATATCTGATGAAGGTGCTATTAAAGAAGTAGTATTAAAAGTATTAGAAGCAAATACTCAATCAGTAGCAGACTATAAAGCAGGAAAGGATAAAGCTTTAGGCTTCTTAGTAGGTCAAGCTATGAAAGAAACAAAAGGAAAAGCAAATCCTCAAATGTTAAATAAAATGTTTATAGAAGAATTAAATAAATAAAAAGAAGCGCTAGAATCTAGCGCTTTTTTATACTTCGTTTTTTATCTCATTAAAAGCAAAACCACAAGCCCAAAAAGTACATAAATATATAATTCCTATTCTAAAGACCAAAAGCCCTACTAAAAATAATGTGGGTGAACTATAAAAACATTCATATGTAAATAATATTATTGTTGCTATAAATAATATGTTTAAACAAAAAATAGAGCCTTGTTTTACTAAAATCTTAATTGTTTTATCTATACTTGACAATTTATTTTTCAAAAATTTTATCATAAAATTACCTCTTTTCGTATTCAGTTATATATATGGTAACACGAAATTATTAGTTATTTCAAAGGTAATTTTTAACAAAAAAAGATGTTATCTTGTTAGATAACATCTTAATAAAAACTATGCATAATTTTTATTAATTAAACTTAAGCTATTGCAGCATTTAACTTCTTAGCTAAGTTTGATTTTTTTCTAGCTGCAGTGTTTTTTACTATAACACCTTTTGTACAAGCTTGATCTATTTTTTTAGTAGCTGCAACGAATAATGTTTTAGCTTCTTCAATGTTTCCAGCTTCTATAGCTTGTTCGAATTTTTTAACAGCTGTTCTATATCCAGATTTAATCATATTATTTCTCATAGTTTTCTTTTCAATTACTTTAACTCTTTTTACTGCTGATTTGATATTTGGCATTCTTATAGCACCTCCTCTTAGTCAAAATTACACTATAACATATGATATTTTACCATAAGTATTTTGATTTGGCAAGCAATTTAAAGAATAAAATTGTAAAAATTGTAAAAAAATATAGTAAATATTGTATTATACAGGCAATTATGATATATTAAAGCAAAATGTATAGATAATTTGGAGGTGCCTACGAATGATAGCAATTGGTGCAGATCACGGTGGATATAAATTAAAAGAAGAAATAAAAGAATATTTTGAAAAAAATAATATTCAATATAAAGATTTTGGCACATATAGTGAAGAAAGAACAGATTATCCTATATATGCAAAAAAAGTAGCCGAATCTATAAAAAATGGCGAATCAGAAAAAGGAATATTAATTTGTAGATCAGGATATGGAATGACAGTAGTAGCAAACAAATTTAAAGGAATAAGAGCAGCAAGTGTAACTTCAGAACAATTTGCAATATCAGCTAAAGCAGATGATGATATAAATTTAATTACTTTATCTGGTGATTGCACAAAAATAGATGAGGCAATAAAAATAATAGAAGCATGGAATAATACAGAATTTAAAGGTGGAAGGTATAAAGAAAGATTAGATATGCTTGCAAAAATAGAAAATGAAAATATGAGATAATATAAGAAATAAGACGAGGTGTATAAAAATGTGGGGAGATATAGTAATAGCATTCTTATTAGCTTTTATAACAGCTTTTATGATGACTCCATATTCAATAAAAGTAGCTAAAAAAGTTGGAGCAGTTGATGTTCCAAAAGATAGTAGAAGAGTTCACCATAAACCTATGCCAAAACTTGGAGGAATAGCAGTTATTTCAGGATTTATAGTCTCTTTAGTATATTTATTAATAACATTATCCATAGAAGATCCAAATAAACTAAATTTATTTGGTGAAGAACAATATGGCTATAAACTGATAGGAGTATTTATTGGTATAGTAATACTTGGAATAACATGCTTTATAGATGATATAAAGAATATAAAACCACTAGCAAAACTTTCAGGACAATTATTAGCGGCAAGTGTTGTTGTGGCGTTTGGATTAAGAATAGGAGATATTAATTTACCATTTTTACAAACTGAACAAATGAATGAAGTATTTTCTATAATTCTAACAATAGGATGGATTATTGGAATTACAAATGCAATTAATCTAATGGATGGATTAGATGGTCTATCATCAGGTATATCATTAATATCTTGTATATCATTGCTTATGATATTTGCACTAAATAATTCACCACTAATTGCAGTATTAATGATAACCGCATTAGCTGGAGCTTTAACCGGATTTATACCATATAATTTTAATCCAGCTAAAACATTTATAGGAGATACAGGTTCTAATTTTTTAGGATTTATATTATCAATAGTATCAATATTAGGTATAGCAAAAACCTATACAGCAATTGTAATTGTATTGCCAGTAATAGTATTAGGATTACCTATAGTAGATACTTTAGGTGCAATTTTTAGAAGAATAAAAAAAGGAAAATCTTTAAAAGCAATTTTTCAAGCAGATAAAGGACATCTACATCATAGAATATTGTCACAAGGATTTTCCCAAAAGCAAGCAGTATATATTTTATATGGAATAAGCGCAACCTTTGGAATGTTTGCAGTAATTTTATTTGATAGTGGAATATGGAAAGCAGTATCCTTTGCATTAATGGTAATAACTGTGATAGCTATAGGATATAGAAATCTTAGTATGATAAAAGGTGAAGAAGGAACAAGTTATGAATGTATGAATTGCAAATACATATATAATCCAAAAATAGGAAATGAAGTGGCAGGAATAGGTCCTAATACAGAGTTTGATGATTTACCAAAAGACTGGAAATGTCCGGTTTGTGGAGAAAGAAAAGATATGTTTATAGTACATGAAGATTAAGATATTTTTTATATCTTAATTTTTTATTAAAAAATGACAAAAATTAAAATATATGGTATAATATATATGTGTGTTCTTAAAAAAAGCAAGAGTGTAAAATAAATAATTTTCAAAAAATACTCTTAAAAGGAAGGGAATAATATGAAACTAAGTAAAAGAAAATTTAAATTTACGGCTAAGCCAGAAAAAATATTAGGACATTTTAAAATTGCATCTCCAGAAGAAACAATAGATAAAATACTAAAAGATGGTTCATCAATAGCAAGATTTGGAGATGGAGAATTTGACTTTATATATGGAGTCGATATGAACTACCAAAAGATGGATGAAGATTTATCAAGAAGATTAAAAGAAGTATTATTAAGTAAAGAAGAAAATTTAATAATAGGAATACCAAATGTATTTAACTTAGAGTACTGTGATAAATATATAGGAAGAGCTATAGAATTTTGGCCGGGATGGGTAAATGCATACAAATTTAAATTATTAAAATTATTAGAAAGAAATAGACAATACTATTCAGCACAAATAAGTAGATTTTATTTAGATTACATAGATAAATCACATGTAGGTGATTACGTTAAAAAATTAAAATTATTATGGGATAATAAAGACATAGTAATTATAGAAGGAACAAAAAGCAGACTAGGAGTAGGTAATGACTTATTCAAAAATGCTAAATCAATTCAAAGAATAATATGCCCTGCTGAAAGTGCATATAGTAAATATGAAGAAATAATGAATGAAGCAAAGAAAGTATCAAAAGATAAAATAATTTTCTTAGCTTTAGGCCCAACTGCTACAGTATTAGCTTATGATTTATATAAATTAGGATATCAAGCAATAGATATAGGACACGTAGACATAGAATATGAATGGTTCTTAAGAAAAGCAACTAAAAAAATTAAAATCGAAAATAAATATGTAACAGAAGTTGCAGATGGAAGAACTAATATAGAAGATGTAACAGACGAAAAATACAAAAGTGAAATTATAGCAACAATAATATAGCAAGAAGAGGGGTTTATATGAAAAAAGAAATTAATTTTGGTATTGGATTTATAACAGGTAGACCGAATGTATGTAAAATAATAAACAATTACCAAGAATTTTTAGTAGAGCAATTAAAAGAATTAGACTATAAAGTAAATATAACAATATTTATTTTGTATGATCTATCATACCAATATACAACAAGAACAGATTTTTATGGAGTATTACCAAAATCATATAAGAACATTCAAATAAAATATATTACACCTGAAAATATCGAAGAATCTAAAAAAATATTAATGTCTAGATATGACTTAACTAGTGAAGAAGTAAAATTATTTTTAGGAAGCGGATATGCTAAAGCAAGAAACACAATACTATATTATGCATTAAGAAGAAAGATGGACTATTTATTATTCTGGGATGATGATGAATATCCACTTGCAAATATAAAAAAAGACAAAGAGCTTGTATGGGTTAAGCAAAAAAATATATTAGAACATATAAAGAATATGGAAAAAGCAGATGTAACAATGGGATATCGTTGTGGAATGATGAATCCAATTCCATATATTCAATATACAGATGAAATAAAAGAAGAAGATTATAAGAATTTTATAGATGGATTAGAAAATGAAGTTATATCTTGGGAAAAAATACAAAAAACAAGAGAAGAAAATTCATTTATGGCATATGCAGAAGAAGATATAGCAACAGGTAAAAGAGAACCAGAATATATAAAAGGAATGGGACAAACATCATTTGTTTTAGGTTCTGGCATTTGCTTAAACTTAAGACACTTAAGTAAAATACCAGCATTCTATAATCCACCAGAAGCAAGAGGAGAAGATACTTTCTTTTCTTGTGCTTTAAAAGAAAAAGGATCAAAAGTTTTAAGAATTCCAACATATCATTTCCATGATAGTTTCTTAAAATTTACAGGATTAATGAAAGAAAAATATCCAAAGAGATTACTAAGAATTTCTTTAGATGATAATAATATTGAACAAAGATTTTTAAAAGCAACTATAGGATGGACAAAATACAAACCTTTATTATACTACATAACAGATAAAGAAAACTATAAAAAGATAATGGAAGATACTAGAGAAAACTTAGAAAAGAGTATTCCAAAAATGAATACAGTTTTCAAAACATGCGACTTCTCTTGTTTAATAAATGAACTAGACGAATATAATAAAAATGTTAAGAAACATTATGCTGAATATCAAAAAGTAACAAAAATATGGGATGATATTAAGTATAAAATAGTAGAAGATAGTAAAAAATAAGGTACTTTTAAAGTACCTTATTTTTTTATAAAAACTTGAAATAATGCTATGTATAGTATAAAATATTAGCGGATAATTTTAAGGAGAAAGGAGATAGTGCATTAAGTGCACTAAAATATTTAATGGAGAACACAGATAGAATAGTGAAATTTTTAGCTTATGATGGAAGAGTAAACGTTGTTTGTTGTACTTCTACTAAATTAGTAGAAAAAGCTAGAAATATTCATGACCTAAGCCCAGTAGTAACAGCTGCATTTGGAAGACTATTAACAATAACAGCTATTATGGGATCAGAAATGAAAAATACAAAAGATAAATTAACAATACAAATGAAGGGGAGCGGACCTATAGGAAGTATGATTACAGTTGCAAATAACTTTCCTAAAGTTAAAGGATATGTTTCAAACAACTTAGTAGATATTCCTTTAAATGAAGATGGAAAACTAGATGTAGGAACAGCAATAGGACATGAAGGATATTTAAATGTAATTAAAGATATTGGACTAAAAGAGCCATATATAGGAATGACTCCACTTGTTTCAGGAGAAGTTGCTGAGGATTTTGCAAATTATTTTGTAACATCAGAACAAAAACAGACAGCAGTTGCTTTAGGGGTATTAGTAGATAAAAATGGAGTAAAATCAAGTGGAGGATATATAATTAGTCCTATGCCAGATGCTACAGAAGAAGATATATATAATCTAGAGAAAAATATATTTGCAGCAGGAGCAATATCAAAAATGCTTGATAAAAACTTGAGCCTAGAAGAAATTGCCAAAAAGATAACAGGGGATGAAAATATAAAAATAATAGAAGAGAATATTATACCTGTATATGAATGTGATTGTAGCAAAGAAACAATGGCAGATGGACTTGCTACAATAGGAAAAGAAGAACTAGAAAAAATTATAGAAGAAGATGGAAAAGCAGAAACAGTATGTCATTTTTGTAATAACAAATATCAATTTACAAAAGAGGAACTAGAGAAAATTTTAAAATCTTTAAATAAATAAGAAAGAAGTGATAATATGAAAAAATATGATGTAATTGTTGTTGGAATGGGACCAAGTTCTGTATTTTTAGCTTATGAATTAGTAAAACAAGGAAAAAATAAAAATATTTTATTAATAGAAGAAGGTAAAAGAGTAGAAAAAAGAAATTGCCCAATAGAAAAAATTGGAAAATGTGTTAAATGTAAACCAGTATGCAACATAACAAGCGGATTTTCTGGTGCAGGAGCATTTTCAGACGGCAAATTATCACTATATAATGAAGAAGATGAAGATATCTATGTAGGAGGAACTTTACAAGAATACATAGGTGTAGAAGAAACAAAAAAACTAATAGATTATACAGATAGTATATATTTAGACTTTGGAGCTGATCAAAAATTAGAAGGAATAGAATATAAAGAAGAAGTAAAAGAACTATCTAATAAATCTAAAAAAGAAGGAATTAATTTAATAAGTATACCTATAAGACACTTAGGAACAGAAAAAAGTCATGAATTATATGGAAAGATAGAGAAATATATTGAAGATAACGGAATAAATCTATTATTTGAAACTTTTGTGGAAGATTTAATAATAGAAGATGGAAAAATTAAAGGTGTAAAAATAAAACCATCTAAAGATATAGAAAATGAAGAAGCACCTTTAGAAGAAATATATGCTGATAATGTTGTTGTAGCAGTGGGAAGAAAAGGTGCAAACTGGCTAACTAATATGTGTGATAAACACAATATAGCTACAAAGCATGGAACAGTAGATATAGGAATAAGATATGAATTACCAGATAAGGTAATGAAAAAAGTAAATAAATATATGTATGAAGGAAAATTTATAGGAAGACCAGAACCTTTTAGAGATAAAGTTAGAACTTTTTGTCAAAACCCAAGTGGATTTGTATCAACAGAGGTTTATGACCAAAATATAACATTAGTAAATGGTCATTCATATAAAGATAGAAAAAGTACAAATACAAACTTAGCAATACTAGTATCTCATAATTTTACATATCCATTTAATAAACCAATAGATTATGGTAGAAACGTAGCTAAAAATCTAAATGAATTAGGAAATGGAAATGTAGTAGTACAAAGACTAGGAGATATATATAGAGGAAAAAGGACATGGGAACATGAATTAAAGAATAATTCAGTAGTTCCAACTTTAGTAGCAGCAGTTCCAGGGGACATTACTTTCGCATTAGGTTATAGAACAATGACTGATATTTTACAATTTATAAGAGCAATGGACAAAGTTGTAGAAGGTTTTGCAAATCCAGATAACTTATTATATGGACCAGAAATTAAATTCTATAGTAATAAATTAGATATAGATAATAATTTTGAAACAAGCATAAAGGGACTATATTCAATAGGAGATGGTGGAGGAATGACAAGAGGACTTATGATGGCTTCTTGTTCTGGAGTGCAAATGGCTAGAATTTTAAAAGATAGAATATAATTAGGAAGGATATATGACAAAAAATCATAAATAGAACATGGAAGAAAATAAAATAAAATTTGAAGAATTTAACTTATCAGAAAAAATAAAAAG
This sequence comes from uncultured Clostridia bacterium, assembly GCA_963557785.1. Lineage (GTDB taxonomy): Bacteria > Bacillota > Clostridia > TANB77 > CAG-508 > Merdicola. Next base: position 8,525 of record CAUWBF010000012.1, read on the forward strand.
AGCATTAAAAGATTGTGGATATATAGATGCAACAGAAATACAACAAAAAGCAATACCAATAGTATTAGAAGGAAAAGATTTAATAGGACAATCCAAAACAGGAACAGGGAAGACTGCATCATACAGTCTTCCAATGCTTGAAAAAATAGATCCTAAGCTAAAAAAAGTACAAGCTATAATATTGTGCCCTACAAGAGAACTTGCAGTTCAAGTAACAGATGAAATAAGAAAATTTAATAAATATCAAGAAGGAATAAAATGCGTTACTATATATGGTGGGCAAGCAATAGAAAATCAAATAAAATCTGTAAAAGCTGGAGCACAAATAGTTATTGGAACTCCAGGGAGAGTTATAGATCATATAAATAGAAAAACATTAAAATTAGCTAATGTAAAAATAGTTATATTAGATGAAGCTGACGAAATGCTAAATATGGGATTTGAAGAAGATATAAGAACTATCTTAGATGAAGTACCTGAGAATAGGCAAACATTACTATTCTCTGCGACAATGAGCAAAAGAATATTAGAAATAGCAAAAAAATACTTAAATAATCCTAAAAACATAAAAATAAAAGCAGAAGAATTAACAGTAAATAATATAGAGCAAGAAATAATAACAGTTAAATCTAATATGAAAGATGAAGCAACAATGCGTCTTATAGATGTATATAATCCAAATAAAGCAATAGTATTTTGCAATACTAAGAAAAAAGTTGATGATTTAATAGAAAAGCTAAAGTCAAAAGGATATAAAGCAGAAGGACTACATGGAGATATAAAACAATCCCAAAGAGAAAGAATAATGAAAAGGGTAAAAAAAGGAGAATTAAAAATATTAATTGCAACAGATGTAGCAGCTAGAGGATTAGATATAGATGGATTAGATTTAGTTATTAATTATGATATACCTCAAGAAGAGGAATATTATGTACATAGAATAGGAAGAACAGGAAGAAACGGAAATGTTGGAAAGGCATTTACTTTTGTTGTAGGAAAAGAAAGAAATAAAATATTAGATATACAAAAATATGCAAAAATAAAAATAAAAGAGGGTAAAATTCCAACATTAGAAGAAGTTAATATCAAAAAGAATATGGAAATAGTAAATCGAATAACTTCTATAATTGATAATAATGAGTATAAAAACGAAAAAATATTTGAAAAATTAGTAAAAACATATTCAGCAGAAAATATAGCAAAAGCATTAATAACAATATATACAAACAATCAAATTGAAGAAGAATGTGAATTAAATAAAAAAGTAAAACTATTTTTAAATTTAGGAAAGAAAGATAATATAAAGGCAAAAGATATAGTAGGAAGCTTTGCAGCAAATACAGCAGTATCAAGTGAAGATATAGGAAAGATAAATGTATTAGATAAATTTTCCTTTGTAGAAGTACCAGAAAAATATGCAAGAGAAATATTAGCAGGTATGAAAGACAAAAAAATTAAAGGAAAAGATGTAAATATAGAAATAGCAAATTCATAAATCGTGAATAATATTACAGCAAATAAAGATAATAAATTATAAATCTATTTAAGAAGGTAATTTATAATGAAAATATCTTGTATAAAATCAAATAAAGATAATGAAAGCTTTAGCTTTTTCAAAGGAATAGGTTGTAATATAGTAGAATTATCAGATTTAGAAAATGTAGATAATGAAATTAGTAATTTAATAAATGAAAAATATAGAACTATTATACTTTCTAATGATGTTGCTGGATTTTCAGAAGATATTATAAAAAAATATAAGAATCAAGAAGATATAAATATTATAATAGCACCACGAAAAAGTGAATAGTAAGAAAAAATTAGCATATACTTTTCATATTGGAGGGAATAATGACCGAATATGAGAAAAAATATGCTAATTTTTTATATAAATTTTCAAAAATAATAAGAGATTATCAAATAAATAATTATTCTAAAATAGTATTTTTATGCATAGGAACATCCAGCGTAGTAGGAGATTCTTTTGGACCACTTGTTGGAAAAAAACTTAAAGAAAAAATTAAAAAACAAAATATTTTAGTCTTAGGGGATTTGAAAGATAATATTAGTGCACTAAACATAGAAAAAAGAGTGAATAACATAAAAGAAAAATGTAGTAATCCACTAATAATTGCAATAGATGCAGCGCTTTCTAGAAAAGAAGATATAGGAAAAATAAAGGTATATCCATATGGAATAAAAATAAGAAATGCTTTAGAGAAGAATGAAAATAAAATAGGAAACTTAAGTATAAAAGCAATAGTAGCTAATGATAATAAAGAATCTATAGAAAATTATCAAGAATTAAAAAATACGCCACTTTCTAGAATAGAGTATTTATCACAAATAACAGCAGATGGAATAAATACTGTAATTAATGATAGTAATGTATAAATTTCATAAAATTGGAAATAATTTATATAATAATTAATTTTCTAGGAGGATATAAATGAATACTGAAGTTATGAAAAATATGGTTGTTATAAAAAATTTACCATCTAATATGATAGAAGAAGCATTTGTAATTCTAAAACCAAATTTAAAAGTTAAAGAACTAGATACTATAAAAACGGATAGAAAAGGTTATAATACAAATAAAGAAGACTATGTGATAAAAGAAGCGGAATTATTAGTATCTGAATACATTTCTAAAATAGAAAAGGGAGAGAATATAAGAAAAAACAATTTAATGGAAAGAAAATATAAAAAGCTAAAAAAAGTGACAGTATTTAGTTTAATGTTTTCAATTATATGTTTAATAGTAAATATAATTTTCTAAAATAATAAGTTCATAAAACATTTCTGACCGGCATATATTGTATAAATATTACCAAGGAAGAGGTGTTTTTTTATTGGAAAGAACATTAACTGCAGAAGAAAGAATTAGAAGAGCAGAAGAAATATATAACAAGAGGAAAATGCAAAATTTAGGAGTTAGATTAACAGCGAATTCAACTAATAATGGAACAAAACCAGACTATAAACTTCTAAAAAGAATGGGATTGCAAATATTAATATGTATTATGATTTATATCATATTCTATATGATTCAAAATACAAATTACATATTTTCTACAGATGTAATTAATAAAACAAAAGAGATATTGTCATATGATATTAATTTTGAAAAAGTATTTAATAATTTGAGTAGTTATCTTGATGAAATAATTAATTTTAATAGTGAAGAAAAAGAGAAAGAAACTGTAAAAACAGAAGAACAGCTAAATGAAGAAAATAATAATCAGGAAAGTAAAACAGAGGAAAACCCTATAACAGAAGAAAATATAGGTGGTGCAGATAATTTACAAAACACAGAAAATCAAAATGAAGAGCTATCTCAAATGGAAATAGATGCAAATTATATAAAAAGTAAATATAAATTAATAAAACCAATACAAGGAACAATAACTTCAAGATATGGACTAAGAAATCCAACAACAGTATCTGTTCCAAAAAATCATACAGGAATAGATATTGCAGCAAACACAGGAACAGTAATTTATGCTGCATTAGATGGAATTGTAAAAATAGCATCGTCAGAAGGTGATTATGGAAATCATTTAAGGATAGAAAAAGATGATATTGCTATATATTATGCACATTGTAGCAAATTATATGTAGGAGAAGGACAAGAAATAAAGCAAGGAGATGCAATAGCAGAAGTAGGATCAAGCCGGAAATGCTACAGGTCCACATTTACATTTTGAATTAAGAAGAGAAGAAAGATATGTAGATCCAGATTTAATAATGGAATTTTAAATGGAGGAAATATGAGAATAAAAATAAATTTAAAAATTTTTATATTTATAGCAATATTCTTAATTACAGGTCAAATAAAAATATATGGAATATTGATGTTTTTTGCATTTATTCATGAGCTAGGACATTTGATAGCAGGACTTGTAATGAAGTTTAAGCCAAATTCTTTAAAGATTATGCCAATGGGAATATCAATAAATTTTGACATTTTACCACAAGAATATAATACAAAAGTATTAAACGGAAATTTACTAAAATTGAAAAAAATATTTATAGCAATAGCTGGTCCATTAGCCAATGTAATAATTATTTTAATAATGTTATTAATAAAGGGAAAAATAGATGAGCAAACCAGAATACTATATATATATTCTAATTTTTTAATTGCAATATTTAATCTAATACCAATATATCCATTAGACGGAGGAAGAATATTAAAAGGAATAATAAGCTTAAGATTAGGACATTTAGAGTCTATAAAACTTACAAACAAAGTATCTAATATTTGCATAGTTATGCTAACTGCAATTTCAAGTATAGCAATATATTATTACAAAAATATAGCTATCTTATTTATAATTACATATCTATGGACACTTATTATTATTCAAAATAAAAGGTATAATATGAAAATGAATATGTATAAAATTCTAGAAAAAGAAAAAAATATTGAGAATAAAATAAAAAAGTAGTAAAATGTATAAAAAGTCTGATATAACTATAATTCAAAAAGAAGTCACAGTAAAGACACAAAAATATAATATAATAAGCATTAATTATAGCAATGAAAGGAAGAATAACTGTTATGAATAATACAGTATTAATTGTTGATGATGAATCTAGAATGAGAAAATTAATTAAAGATTTTTTAATGCAAAAAGGATATTCTACACTAGAAGCAGAAGATGGAGAAAAAGCATTAGAAGTATTTAACCAAAATTCTAAGAAAATAGATATTATCTTACTTGATGTTATGATGCCAAAATTGGATGGCTGGTCTGTACTTCGACAAATAAGACAAGAATCTAAAGTGCCAATAATAATGTTAACAGCCAGAGGAGAAGAACAAGATGAATTATTTGGATTTGAACTTGGAGTAGATGAATACATATCTAAACCATTTAGTCCTAAAATACTAGTAGCAAGAGTAGAAGCTATTTTAAAAAGAGTAAATGGTAATGCAAGTGAAGTAAAAGATTTTGGTGGAATAGTTATAGATCCAGAAGGAAGAACTGTAAAAATAGATGGCAAACAAATAGATATGAGTTTAAGAGAATATGAATTATTAAAATATTTAGTAGATAATGAAAATATCGCACTATCTAGAGATAAAATATTGAACAATGTATGGAATTACGATTATTATGGAGATTCAAGAACTATAGATAGTCATATAAAAAAGATTAGACACAAATTAGGAAAAAAAGGAAAATATATTGAAACAATAAGAGGTATAGGATATAAATTCGAGGTAAAATAGTTGGAGGATTAGATGAAAAAGCCAAACTTAAAACTTAATTCTGTACGTATAAGATTATTTTTAACTTTAGGAATAGCAGTTATATTAATAATATTATTTTTAATCATATTAAACAATGTAATCTTAGAAACATTTTATATATATTCTAAAAGAAATACATTGATTAGTGTATATAAAACAGTAAATAGTTTTTATAATGAACCAAGTAAAAATATAAATATAGAAGAAGAATTAAGCAAGATAGCAATAAAATATAATTTTGATTTATTATTAAAAACAGATACAGGAATAAGTGTATATACGACGGATAAAGATTTATTTTCAACAATAGACGAAATAAATTCAATGTCAAAAAATATAATAACAGATAAAAAAGATATTTTGTATATAGATAGAAATATTAATATAAAGAAAATAAAAGATGACAATGGAATACTGAGTTATGTGTTGCTATCTGGAAATTTAGATAATGGATATAAGCTTTATGTTAGAATTCCAATTTCATCAATAAAAGAAAGTGTAAAAATATCAAATAATTTTTTATATCTTATTGGAAGTGTAACAATAATTATTGCAGCTGTTATAATATCTTATATTTCGAAAAGATTTACAGAACCAATATTAGAATTAAATAAAATAGCAAATAATATGTCCAAATTAGATTTTAGTCAAAAGTATAAGTTAAAAGATACTAATGATGAAATTGATAATTTAGGGAAAAGTATTAATACTATGTCTGATAAGCTAGAAAAGACAATAAAGCAGTTAAGAAATAATAATATAGAACTAGAAAAAGATATAGAGGAAAAATCGAAAATTAATGAAATGAGAACACAATTTATATCAGATGTATCTCATGAATTAAAAACTCCAATAGCGCTAATACAGGGATATGCAGAAGGATTAGTTGAAAATGTAAATACAGATGAAGAGAGTAAGCAATTTTATGCAGATGTGATATTAGATGAAGCAAACAAAATGGACAAACTGGTTAAACAATTATTAGAACTTACAAAACTTGAATATGGAAAAAGAGAGTTTAACAATAGTAATTTTAATATAGTAGAACTAGTCGCAGAGATAATAAGAAAATCTAAGGTTATGCTAGAAGAAAAAAATATAGAAGTAAGAATAAATGCTATAAAAGATTATGTAGTTTATGCTGATGAATTTTATATAGAACAAGTAATAACAAATTATTTAACAAATGCAATTAAAAATTCAGAAAGTATTAATAATGAAAAGTATATCGAAATAAAAATCTATGAAAATAAAGATAAAATTAGAATAGCCGTATTTAATACAGGTGAAAAAATAGAAGAAGAAAATTTAAATAGAATATGGAATAGATTTTATAAAGTAGATAGCTCAAGACATAGAGATGATGGAGGAACAGGCATAGGACTTTCATTAGTTAAAGCTATAATGAATAATTACCAAAACCTATATGGTGTTGAAAATAAATATAATGGTGTTGAATTTTATTTTGAATTAAATAAAGGAGAAACAATAGAATAATGTAGAAAATAGTCGATGAAAAATTGTTTACATCGACTATTTTTTATTGTAATATAAAAATGTGCACTAAAGGTAGGTGAGTTATATGAAATGAACTTATATACAAAAAATGCAGTTAATTTAATTTCTATCATAGTTACAATCAGTATATTTTTTATTTTAAATCAAATAGATTTTCAAAAAGTTAATCTAAAAGTTATTAATTTCAAAAAAGAATTAGAAATCACAAATAATTTCCAAACAGAAACAAGTCAAAATATAGTGTCGAATAAAGAAGAAAATATTACGCAAAATGAAACTTATGAATATGATTGGTATATAGAAATACCAACGATAGAGCTTATTGCGCCTATTGAAGAGACAGTAGAAAAAGAAGTTATGAATAGATCAGTTGGGCATTTTTCTAATACTTCGAAATGGGATGGAAATATAGGTTTAGGTGCCCATAATAGAGGCTATCAAGTAAATTATTTTGCTAATATTAAAAAACTAAAAAGAGGAGACATTATAAATTACATATATAACAGTAAAAAAAGGCAATATGAAGTAACTAATATTGTTATTATTAAAGATACAGATTGGAGCTACCTAGAAAATACAGAAGAAAATAAAATTACACTTATTACTTGTGTAGAAAACGAACCAAAATACAGAAGGTGTATTCAAGGAACAGAAAAATCAAATTAAGAAAGAAGGATGTAAAATGAAAAGAATATTTAAATTTATATTATCTATGTTTTTAATAATGATAATATTATGCAATTATCTAAACATTTATAGTTTAGCAAGCCAAGAGGCAACAATACAATATAAAGAGGATTGCGGAAGTTTAATAAAAAGAAACGGAGCCATTATAAAGGTGAGTTATGTAGTTTTTAATAATAACGGAATAGAAAGTCCAGTGTACTGTCTTAATAAAGATAAACCAGGAGTAGGTGAAGTTGGCGACTATAATGTAAATATAAAAACAGTTTTAAAAGATACAAAAGTATGGAGAGCTATAAAAAACGGTTATCCATATAAAACTCCAACTCAACTAAATTGTGAAAATTATAAAGAAGCATATACAGCTACAAAGATGGCAGTATATGCAATGCTATATAACTATACAATAGACAATTTTGAACCTATTGGTGAAGCAGGTCAGAGAACATATAAAGCAATAAAAACTATATTAGAAAATGCAAATAATTCATTAGAAAAACCATTTTCATCAAATATAAATATAATAGAGCAAACAGAAAACTGGACTCAAGATGAGAACAACAAAAATAATGTATATAAACTAATAAGAGTAAAAGCAGAAAGTATTATAAAAAAATATAATGTGTATTTAGGTGAAAATTATCCAGAAGGAATAGCTATAACAGATAAAAATAATAATTACAAAGAGAGTTTTATAGGAGATGAAGAATTTAAAATATCAGTACCAATTAAACAGTTAAAAGAAAATGGAATTATTAATTTAAAAGTAGTAGGAGAGTTAGAAAATAATCCAATTTATATAGGAGAAAGTTTAAACCCTAACAATCAAGATTATGCAATAACCAAAATTTCGACAGAAGAAGGTATAGGAGAAAAAAACTTATCATATTCAGATAATAAAACCAAGATAAGAATAATAAAAAAAGATGAAGAAAATAATAATTTAAAAAATGCTGTTTTTGAATTATTAGATCAAAATAAAAATACAATAATGAGTAATTTAGCAACAAATGAAAATGGTGAAATAGTAATAGAAAATCTTATTCCTGGTAGATACTATATAAAAGAAATAGTAGCACCAGCAGGATACAAAAATTATGATAAATCTATAGAAGTAAATGTTAAATTTAATGAAGAATTAAGTGTGATAATAAAGAACTCAGAAGAAGATGAGCCAATAGTTGAAATTGAAAGAGATTTTATAGAAATAAATAGCATAGAAGAAGAAATAAAATTACCTAAAACAGGTATGTAGAAAAATAGCTAGAAAGCTATTATTATAGGGAAAAACCAAGATTTTTCATTGACATATACACATATAAAATATATAATATTTTAAGAGAAAAATACAAAAGATAAACAAAAAAATTGAAAGGATTGTGGTTATTAATGAAAAATCAAAATGCTACAAGCAAAGTAAATAAAGAATTAATAAAAAAGATTATATTAGCAGTAGTTATAATAACTATAGCAACTATTGCAACATATGCAATAGTAAGCTTTATAAATAAAGGAAAAAGAGAATATAAAATTGAAGAAATAAGTGAATTTAAATATTATACAATAAAATATAATGGAAAAGTTGGAATTATAGATACAAATGGAAATCAAATTATATCACCAGAATATGATAGTATAAAGATTCCAAATCCACAAAAACCAGTCTTTATATGTACATATAACTATAATTATGAAACAGGCGAGTATGATACAAAAATATTAAATGATAAAGCAGAAGAAATATTTACAGAATATGAAGAAGTATCTTGTATTGCTCTAAAAAATCTTATTACAGAAGTACCATATGAAAAATCTGTACTAAAATATAAAAAAGATGGAAAATATGGTCTAATGAATTTCGAAGGTAAAATTATAGTAAAACCAATTTATGACGAAATTGATAATTTGCTATATAAAGAAGGAGAACTACTAGTAAAAAAAGAAGACAAATATGGAGTTATAAATATCAAAGGAACTATTCTTATAGAAATCAAATATGATGATATCTCTAGTGATGGATACTATAGTGCAAATTCGAAATATAAAAAAGATGGATATATAGTAAGTACAAAAACAGAAGATGGGTATAGATATGGTTATATAGACTATTCAGGAAAGCAATTATTAAAGATAGAATATAACAATATATACAGAATCAATAATATAGAAAATGATGAAGAAATATATTTGGTAGCAGAAAAAAATGGACAAGCAGGTTTAATAAAAAATGACAAGCAAATTTTAAATCATCAATATCAAAGTATTGAATATGATGATCAAAATGAAATTTTAATATTAGAAAAAAATAAAAAATGTGGAGTTTCAAAATTAAATGGAAATTCAATATTAGGAATAGATTATACTACTATCACAATAGAAGGAATATATATATATGCAGAAAAAGATAATCAGACATATATATATGATTTAAATGGAAATAAACAAACATCAATAAAATATAAAGATATTATAAAGACAGATAATGAAGAATACAGTGTTACAATAGATAATAAAGGAAAATATGGAATAATAAATAAAGATGGAAAAATTGTTGTAACAAACAGATATTATTATATAGAATATCTATACGATGACTACTTTATAGCAGTTGGAGATGCAGGTAAATCTGGAATTATAAATAACAGAGATGATGTTATAGTTCCTATAAAATATGATGTTATTCAAAGAATATCTAATTCTAAACTAATAGAAACCTTAGATACAGAAAGTGAGAATTTAGAAGTTTATGATAGTACAATGGCAAAAGTTGCTAGTATGGAAAGTGCAAAGCTAGAAACAGCTGATGAATATATAAAAATATATTCTGATACAGATACAATATTCTTAAGTTTAGAAGGTAAGGAAAAGAAAAATACAGAATTATTTGCAAATAATGAATTATTTGCAATCAAACAAAATGATAAATGGGGATTTGCAGATAAAGATGGAAATATAAAAGTAAATTGTATATATGATAAGGTTACAGAATTAAATAAATATGGATTTGCTGCAATAAAACTAAATGGAACTTGGGGAGTAATAAATAAAGAAGGAAAAGTAATAGTAGACCCAATATACGAATTAGACGAAAATAGTGGCGAGCCAAACTTTATAGGAAAATATTATAAAGTAGTTACAGGATATAGCGAAGCATATTACACAGAAGAAGTAAAAAGTGAAGAATAAAGAGTAACTTAAAACTTGGAATATGCATAAAATCTTAATTGCATATATATAAAATGTTGCTCCGGACAATATCGTCTTTCCGGAGCAATAAATGTTTAAAGGAGAATAAAAATGTATAAAGAATTTGGAATAGATGAAAAAACAGAAAACTTAGCAAAACAAGCAGAAGTAGAAATAAAAGAGCAATTGGATAAAATAGATAGAATTTGTGAAATTAATAGTATGAAAGTACTAAAAGCATTTCAAGATAATAATATATCAGATATGCATTTTAATAGTACAACAGGATATGGATATAATGATATTGGTAGAGATACAATAGAAAAAGTATTTGCACAAGTTCTAAAAGCAGAAGATAGCCTTGTTAGAAGTCAATTTATTTCAGGAACACATGCTTTAACAGTAGCTTTATTTGCGTTCTTAAGACCAGGAGATACGATGCTTAGTATAAATGGAAAACCATATGATACGCTAGATGAAGTAATAGGAATTGTAGATAACTCAAGCTCTTTAAAATCATATAATGTAAATTACAAACAAATTGATTTAATAAATGATGACTTTGATTACGAGAAAATTCAAAGTACTTTAAAAAATGGAAAAATAAAATTAATAGAAATACAAAGATCAAGAGGATATGCAGTAAGAAAAAGTATAACTCTAGATAAAGTAGAAAAAGTTATAAAGAAGATAAGAGAAATAGATAAAGATGTAATAATTATGATAGATAACTGTTACTGTGAATTCGTAGGAGAAAAAGAACCATTAGAAGTTGGGGCAGATATTATAGTGGGTTCTTTAATAAAAAATCTTGGAGGGGGAATTGCACCAAATGGAGCTTATATTGCAGGAAGAAAAGATTTAGTTCACCTAGCAGGGGAAAGATTAACAGCTCCAGGAGAAGGAAAAGAGGTAGGTCCAACTTTAGGGATAAACAAATCTATATTACAAGGACTATTTTTTGCACCTAGTGTTGTTGCAAGCAGCTTAAAAACAGCAGTGTTTGCAAGTAATATTTTACAAAAATTAGGATATGAGTTAGATCCACTATATAATGAAGAAAGAGCAGACATTGTACAAACAATAAAATTTGGAAATGAAAATGATATAATAAAATATTGTCAAGGAATCCAAATGGGTTCACCAGTAGATTCTAATTCTATACCAGAACCATGGGATATGCCAGGTTATACAGATAAAGTTATAATGGCAGCAGGAAGCTTTACACAAGGCTCTTCTATTGAATTATCTTGTGATGGACCAATAAGAGCACCATATGTAGCTTTTCAACAAGGTGGTTTAACATATGAATATGGAAAATTAGGAGTATTAAAAGCAATCCAAAATTTAAAGAAATAGGAAGGAAATTAAGGTCTATAATATGAAAGTAGTAATTATTGGTGGAGGACCTGCAGGAATGATGGCAGCTATATCTGCAGCTCAAGAAAATAATGAAGTAATAATATTAGAAAAGATGGAAACTTTAGGAAGAAAGTTACTAATTACAGGAAAAGGTAGATGCAATATAACAAGTAGTTTAGATATGAGTGAATTTTTAAATAATATTCCAGGAAACTCAAAGTTTCTTTATAGCGCTTTTCAAAATTTTACCAATAAAGATATTTTAGAAATATTAAAGAAAAATGGTGTGAAAACAAAAGTAGAAAGAGGAAATAGAATATTTCCTGAATCAGATAAGTCTACTGATGTATTAAAAGCATTTTTAAATGAGTTAAATAAAAAAAGAGTAAAGATAATAACTAATTCAAAAGTAATAGATATAATTATAGATAATGAAAAAGTTATAGGAGTAAAATTTATTGATAAAAATAAAAATGAGAGGATAATTAATGCAGATAAAGTAATTTTAGCAACAGGGGGAAAAAGCTATCCCAATACTGGCTCAACAGGAGATGGATATGTAATAGCTCAAAAATTAGGACATACAATAACTAAAATAAGACCTTCACTAGTTCCTTTAGCATGTAGAGATAAAGCTCTAAATTTATGTAAAGAGCTACAAGGATTATCATTAAGAAATATTGGCATGAAATTAGTAGATACTCAAAAAAATAAAGTTATATATGAAGATTTTGGAGAACTATTATTTACACATTTCGGCATTTCTGGACCAACAGTATTAAGCAGTTCAGCTCATTTATTGAGATATAAAAATGTAGATGAGTTATTAAAAAATAATTTTATAAATTTAGTGATTGATCTAAAACCGGCATTAGATTTTGAAAAATTAGATGCACGAATATTAAGGGATTTTGAAAAAGAAAAGAATAAATTATTTAGAAATAGTTTAGATGAACTGTTACCTAAAAAGTTGATTTGTCCAATTATAGAATTATCAAAAATAGATCCAGACAAGCAAGTAAATTCTATAAGCAAGAAAGAAAGAGAAACTTTAGAAAAATTAATTAAAAACTTTGAAATAACAATATCAGAGTTTAGACCAATAGAAGATGCAATTATTACAAGCGGTGGAATAAATGTTAAAGAAATAAATCCAAAAACAATGGAATCAAAAAAGATAAGTGGTTTATATTTTGCTGGAGAAATAATAGATGTAGATGCTTATACAGGTGGTTTTAATTTGCAAATAGCATACTCAACAGGATATACAGCAGGAAAAAATATTTAAAAATAGAGGAGAAATATGGGAGAATTTACAACAATAAAAAATAATGCAACTGCAGAAATAGTAGAAAAAAAATCAAAATTTATAGCAAATGCATATTATGTTGAAAGTAAGGACGAAGCAGAGGAAAAACTAAAAGAAATAAGAAAAAAATATAATGATGCACGACATAACTGTTATGCATATAGAGTACTTAACGAAGAAACAATTTTTGAAAAATGCAGTGATGATGGAGAACCATCAGGAACAGCAGGAGCTCCAATGATAAATATACTTCAAAGAAATAATTTATGTAATGTATTAGTTATAGTTACTAGATATTTTGGAGGAATATTATTAGGAACAGGTGGATTAGTTAGAGCATATTCGGAAGCTATGAACAAATCTTTAGAACTAACAGAAAAAGTAGAAATGGAAGAAGGATATACTTTACTATTAAGTTTGGAATATAAAGATTTAGAATTATTTAAGTATTACTGTAAAAATGAGAATATAAATATAATAAAAACAGATTATGGAGAAGAAATTCAATTATTAGTAGAATTAAACACGAAACAAGAAGAACAATTTATGAAAAATAAAGACGAATTTAAGTTTAAATTGCTAAATTGTAGAAAAATGTCGAAAAATTATATACGAAAAATTCGTTGATATTCCTAGTATTACAGCCAAAATTGGGAAAAAACAATAAAAATTGCTTGAAAATGAAATAAAAAGATATTATAATCGCAAATGTAAAATATTTACAATTTTTAATTACTAGGGAGGAAAAAAAGTGAAGGATAAAATTACCATTTTAATTGCAGATGACAATCTAGAATTTGCTAGAACTCTAAATAGCTATCTTGAAAAAGAAGATGATGTGCAGGTCATTGGAATGGCAAAAGATGGAAATGAAGCATTCGAAATAATACAAGGAACACATCCTGATATAGTATTATTAGATGTAATAATGCCTCATTTAGATGGTTTAGGTGTTTTAGAAAAAATAAACGATTCAGATATGTCAAAAAAACCAATTTGCATAATGATTTCAGCAGTAGGACAAGACAAAATAACTCAAAAGGCAGTTGCACTAGGAGCACAATATTATATTGTTAAGCCATTTGAAATTGAGATATTAATAAAAAGAATAAAAGAGATGAAATATTATCAACCAACTCAAAAAAATAATTTCGTAGTAGGAAGAGAAATTAAAGCTAAATACATAGATATAGAATCACAAAATAAAAATAGTGAAGAAAATTTAGAAGCATTAGTAACAAATTTAATACATGAGGTAGGTGTCCCTGCACATATAAAAGGATATCAATACCTAAGAGAAGCAATAATGATGGTAGTAAATGATATAGATGTAATAAATCAAATAACAAAACAATTATACCCAGATATAGCCCAAAAATATAAAACTACACCAAGTAGAGTAGAACGTGCCATTCGTCATGCGATAGAAGTTGCATGGGGAAGAGGTCAAGCAGAAGCAGTAGAAAGTATTTTTGGATATACAGTTTCAGCAAGCAAAGGAAAGCCAACAAATAGCGAGTTTATAGCAATGATTGCAGATAAATTAAGACTTGAATTAAAAACAGCTTAAAAACATTATAAATAAAATAGTAGAAGTTATTCTTCTACTATTTTTTGCTCTTAATAAAAGTATATTATTTAATTATCATCTTCGTCTAAATAGGCAATACCAAATTCAATAATCTGATTTACGACACTATTGAAGCTTACTCCATTTTTTTCAGCCAATTCATTAATTTTATCGAAAGTTTTACCATTCATTCTAATAGTTCTAGTTACAGTATCATTGCTCTTTTGAGGCTTTTTGATTTTTAATTTCTTCAATTTTATCACCTAAATATAGTTTAACCAAAAAAAAGTTAAAAATAAGTATACAAAAATGTGTACAAAAAATCAAAACTATGATATATTATAAAAAAGGTTTAGCTTTACTATTAAAGGAGGAAAAAGAATGGATAATATAATAGAAAAACTACAAGAAAAAAATAGTAAAGAAAATTTAGAAATATTAGCAACTAACATAATGCATGAAATTGGCATTCCGGCACATGTAAAAGGTTATCAATATTTAAGAGAAGCAATAATTATGGTAGTTAATAATATAGATTTATTAAATAAAGTAACAAAAAATTTATATCCAGATATAGCAGAAAAATATAACACAACTTCAGCTGGAGTAGAAAGAGCGATTCGTCATGCAATAGAAGTTGCATGGGAAAGAGCTAAAATAGACAATGTAGATAATATTTTTGGATATACAGTTTCACCTGTAAGAGGAAAACCAACAAATTCAGAATTTATTGCTATAATTGCAGATAAATTAATATTAGATTTGAGAAGTGCATAAAAAGAAGGTAGATTATTATCTACCTTCTTTTGCTTTATTTAAACTATCTTTAGAAGAATGTTCAAAATTATCTTTTATATAATTTTTAAAATCTGATAAATCGTTTCTAATATAATTTTCAATTTCAAAATTCATAATAGAAGCAGAAGTATTTGATTTAGATTCAAACCATTCATCTTGATGCTTATAAATATCTCCTAAATATGCTTCAACTAAATCTGATTTTGAAGAATCTAAGTTATATCCTTCAATTTGTTGTCTCATAACATGAGCTAATCTTTCATATGGACCATCGTAATCAATTTTTATTCTATTTTTAGCAGATGAATCTTTATCTAATCTAGCAGTGGCATGCAAAGCACAAATATTATCAGCCCAAGAATTAAAATATAGTACTCCATCAGAAAGTAATTTATTATTTAAAGTAGCTTCTTGTTCTTCAGTTAAAGAACAAATAGATTTAAGTTGTTCAATTTTTTCTTCAGATATATCAACTCCATTTATTGAATTTTCTAAAGTTAATGTATCTACTATCTCATTTAAAATACTAAGTTCATCTATATTTAATGGCTTTATTTTCATAAGTGTACGAAGCAATTTTATTTGACTAACATCTAAATGAGTTGAAGAACCAATATTCTTAAATAATGTCATATTTCGATCCGCATATGCAAAAGGTAGTTCACAAGGATTAGGATCTTTATTAGGCATATTACTATGAGCTGAATATCCAAGAATACTTGCTAAATATTCATCAACAGGCATAAATTGTAATTCAAAATTAATAGGAATATCTTTAAAATTTATTCCTTGAAAATTAGCAACAAATCCTGAAGGTTCTCTTTTTCGCTTTGTACGAGAAGGATTATCACTAAGAGTTACACCTAAAGTTTGTAGAACTTTAGATTTTTGAAATATACTAGGTAGTGTACTAGAATATAACGCTAATGCAAGTTTTCCATCAATTCTAGAGTCGAAATCTGCTAATAACTGATTAAAATCTATTCCATTTGCTGTAATAACACGTTTATTAGAAGGAGTAGAAATATCAGAAGTATTAAGAGAAATTAAACTTGAATAATCTCCTCTAGCTTTTAGGAAAGTAATATTATCATTACATAAATTAAGCAAAGTATTATATGTATGCTTTAAACGTGTAGCATAATTTGGATTAGTTTCAGAGTTAAGCATATTCAATATACTTTGTATTAATTCTGCACTTTTTGAGTAATAATCAAATGCAGTACAAGAATTATCCTCTAAAGTTTCTGCAAAATCATGAAAAGATTCAGAAAGCGAAATATTATTTTTTCTATCTATTTTTAATTTTTGAATTTCATCGTAGTTTGGGTTATTTTTATCTACAGAGATATTATGAGGAATTTTTTCTATAATTACACGTAAACCAATTAAATCTGTAAATTCTTTCATAGAAATATTATCATCTGAAGTTTTTATTCTACTAAGATAGTCTGATAACTTATCAATATTACTTTTTGATGATTTAATACGATAAGTCATATAAATAGAGTAATTTGGTTCAGGAAATCTTTCGTTAAATTCAAGTAATAAGCTAGAACAAAAGATTTCTAAGAAACTTATCATTCGATTGTTACTAGCTAAAATCATATTATCAATATCTTTTTTTATAGAATTTTCATAAAGATCATTAAATTTTGCATTTTCTTCTTCAGATCCAAAAGGTTCTCGTATTTTACTATTCATATAAATCTCCTTAATAAATAAAATCTACAATATTATATAACAAAAATAAAAAAAATGCAAAAAAATATTGAATAATGGCTAAATACTAATAAAAACATTGAATGATTTACATAAATATGATAAAATTTTGATATGCATTATTGCAATAGTAAAAATTATATGATCTTTATTAGGAGGATATAAGATATGAGTAAAATATTTGGAACAAAAGATTTCTACATCCGGATAGAAAGTTTAAGTGTTGGAGTAACCGGAAGCTGCAACTATTTAGTGTTTCACTTTCCAGATGGAACAGAGGAAAGAATACTGATTGATTGTGGACTTTTCGTCCTTAAAAAGGAGTTAGAATTTAACAGGGAGTTTTCATTTGACTGTAAAAAAATACTTGCTGTGCTTGTTACACACGCACATACAGATCATTATGCAAGAATTCCATGCTTATACCATTATGGATTTACAGGAAAGGTGTATGGCTCAGAGTATACAATACAGAAAATTAAAACTGATGCAATGAAGAATTATTTTGCAATGAGAAAGAGTTATAGTTCAGTACTGTATGAAGAAAAAGATGCAACAGATATGATGAAGAATTGTTCTATAATGCAATTAAATGAGACATATGACTTAACTCCGAACATTCAGGTAACGCCGCTAGCAAATGCACATACTAAAGGTGCAGTAATGTACTTGATTAACTTTAGGTATGAAACAAGAGTTATACGGGTTTTATTTACTGGTGATTATAAGTCTCAAAATATTAATAGTAAGTCATATTTCCCACTCAAAGGAAAAAAATATGAATTACCAATAACAATAGTAACAGAGGCAACACATGGAACAAAGATGACTCCAAAGAAGATTTTTCAAAAAGAATTAGAAAAGGCTATTGAGGAGCAAAAATCCATAATTGTAATTGCCAATGGAGACACCAGATGCGAAACCATTTCAAATGAAATAAAGAATATGAAGGCTCAAAATAAGATACCAAAAGACTTACCAATTTTTTTGGAATTTAAAAAGAATTTTGATTTATCCAATTTAAACCTTGAGGTTTTGCCATCTAACATAACATTTGTAAATGATCCAAGTGGACGGAAAAATGCATTATACGAGAAAAGACAGAAAATAGTAATAGTAACAAACCGAGGGACAACAGACTTCTTCCTAAAAGAGACAATTGAAAACAGTAGATATGCTATTTTTTATACGAACCATGTATCTAAGGGGAGTATAGCAGATAGAGTAATCAATACACCAAAAGGAAATGAAGTGATAATATCTAAAAGAATTTTTGTAAAAGGAGCATATGTAAAGAATACAGAGGAATATTCAGATCATGATTTTGCCGATGGACTAATTGAAATGCTTCTAGGATTTAAATGCGTGAATGGAATATTATTAGAACATGGTGAGGAAGAATCGAAATCCGATTTAAGAAGTAAAATTATGCAACGAATTCCAAAATCAAAAATTTTTAAATTAGAAAGGGGAAAAGCTTTTAGGATAACAGAAACAGGTATAAAATATACAAAATAATATTTACTTTAGGCGGCTTGTTATACAAGTCGCTTTTACTAAAAAAATAAAAAAGTCAAAAAATGTTGCAAAAAAAGTTATATTGTGTTAAACTATATAAAGTATTTAATTAATATAGATAATTAAGATTAAAAAAAAACCGATTTTTTCGGAAAAAATTTTTTAATCTTTTTTTAGTTTAGGAGGGTGTTATGAATACAAAGTATATTTTTGTTACAGGTGGAGTTGTATCTGGATTAGGAAAGGGGATAACAGCAGCGTCTTTAGGAAGACTATTAAAAAATAGAGGCTACAAAGTAACAATACAAAAATTTGATCCATATATAAATGTAGACCCAGGAACAATGAGTCCATATGAGCATGGAGAAGTTTTTGTAACTGATGATGGTGCAGAAACAGATCTAGATTTAGGACATTATGAAAGATTTATAGATGAAAATTTAGGAAAAAACTCAAGTGTTACAATGGGTAAAATTTATTCAAATGTAATAAATAAAGAAAGAAGAGGAGATTACTTAGGAAAAACAGTACAAGTTATACCTCATATTACAAATGAAATAAAAGAAAAAATATATAGTTTTGAAAATACAGATACAGATATAGTAATAACTGAAGTTGGTGGAACTGTTGGAGATATAGAAGGATTATCAATAATAGAAGCGATTAGACAAGTTGGATTAGAAAAAAATAAAGAAGATGTAGCATATATACATGTAACATTATTGCCTTATATTTTTGGATCAAATGAAATAAAATCAAAACCTACACAACACTCTGTAAAAGAACTACAATCATTTGGAATTAAACCAGATATATTAGTTTGTAGAACGGAACAAGATATACCAGATTCAATAAGAGAAAAATTAGCATTATTTTGTAATGTTAGAAAAACAAGTGTAATTCAAAATAAGACAGCAAGATGTCTATACGATGTACCTTTAATGTTAGAACAAGAAGGGTTAGCAAGAGAAATATGTAATATATTAAAATTAGACAATTATGTACCAGATAATACAGAATGGCAAAAAATGATAGATAATATATTAACAATAGATAAGAGCAAAGAAGTAAAAGTAGCAATTGTAGGAAAGTATGTACAATTAGAAGATTCATACATATCTGTAATTGAAAGTTTAACACATGCAGGATATGCAAATAGTGTAAATGTTAAAGTAGAATTAATAGATTCAGAAACAATTAATGAAGAAAATGTTTCTGATAAACTAAAAGGAATAGATGGAGTAGTTGTTCCTGGAGGATTTGGAAACAGAGGAATAGAAGGAAAAATAACAACAATAAAATATGTAAGAGAAAATAATATACCATTCTTAGGTATATGCTTAGGAATGCAAATGGCTGTTGTAGAATTTGCAAGAGATGTATTAGGAATAAAAGATGCAGATTCAGCAGAATTTGATGAAAATAGTAAAAATCCAGTTATTCATATCATGGAAGAACAAAAAGGAATAGATAATAAAGGCGGAACAATGAGACTTGGTGCATATCCATGTATTTTAAAAGAAGGAACAAAAGCAAGAGAAATATATGGAAAATCTGAAATATCTGAAAGACATAGACACAGATTTGAATATAACAATGAGTACAAAGAAAGATTAGAAGAAGCAGGATTAATTTGTTCAGGTACATCACCAGATGGAAAATTAGTAGAAATGGTAGAATATAATAATCATCCATTCTTTGTAGCGGGACAATTCCATCCAGAATTAAAATCAAGACCTAACAGACCAGCTCCATTATTTGTTGGACTAGTTGAAGCAATATGTAAAATAAAAAAGTTCTAAAAAAATAAATATTTAATATAATAAAAGAAGTACAGATATAGAATTATCGGTACTTCTTTATTGTTTGTGAACTTTATGTGAAACGTATTGACTTTTATAAAAAAAAGGTATAAATTATTAGCAGTTTAAGCTTAAGAGTGCTAAAAAGTTAAACAGTCATATTATAAGGAGGTAATGTTATTATGATTAAACCATTAGCAGATAGAGTCTTAATAAAAATGATTGAAGGTGAAGAAACAACTAAAAGTGGAATAATTCTATCAAGTGGATCAAAAGAAAAACCACAAATTGCAGAAGTATTAGCAGTAGGCGAAGGACAAATAATTGATGGAAAAAAAGAAGAAATGTACATAAAAAAAGGTGATAAAGTAGTAGTTAGCAAATACTCTGGAACAGAGATTAAATACGAAGGAGAAGACTATATTATAGTAAAACAATCAGATATACTAGCAATAGTAGAGTAATTAAAATATAAAATAGAAAGTTACAAGGAGGTAATTTTAATGGCAAAAGAAATTAAATTTGGAGAGGATGCTAGAAAATCTTTATTAGAAGGAGTAAATAAATTAGCAGATACAGTAAAAGTTACACTAGGACCAAAAGGAAGAAATGTAGTATTAGATAAAAGTTTTGGAGCACCATTAATAACAAATGATGGTGTCACAATAGCAAAAGAAATAGAGTTAGAAGATCCATTTGAAAATATGGGAGCAAGATTAGTTAAAGAGGTTTCTACAAAAACAAATGATGTTGCAGGAGACGGAACAACAACAGCTACAGTATTAGCTCAAGCTATGATAAAAGAAGGAGTAAAAAATGTAGCAGCAGGTGGAGACCCAATGGCAATAAAAAGAGGAATAGATAAAGCGGTAACAACAGCTGTAGAAGAAATAAAAAAGATAAGTTCACCAGTTAATGGTAAAGAAGATATCGCTAGAGTAGCAAGTATATCAGCTGCAAATGAAGAATATGGAAATTTAATTGCAGAAGCTATGGAAAAAGTATCAAAAGATGGCGTAATAACAATAGAAGAATCAAAGACATCAGAAACATATGTAGATGTTGTAGAAGGAATGCAATTTGATAAAGGATATATTTCACCATATATGGTAACAGATACAGAAAAAATGGAAGCTATTATAGATAATCCATATATATTAATTACTGATAAAAAAATAAGTAACATTCAAGAAATACTACCATTATTAGAAAACTTAATGCAACAATCTGGAAAGCTAGTAATTATTTGTGACGATATAGAAAGTGAAGCTTTATCAACATTAATATTAAATAAATTAAGAGGAGTTATAAATGTAGTTGCAGTAAAAGCACCAGGATATGGTGATAGAAGAAAAGAAATGCTAGAAGATATAGCAATTTTAACAGGAGGAGAAGTTATAACTTCAGATTTAGGATTAGAACTAAAAGATACTAGTATTGAACAACTAGGTAGAGCAAAACAAATAAAAGTACAAAAAGAAAATACAATTATTGTTGATGGACTAGGAAATAAGGAACAAATAAAAGAAAGAGTTAATCAAATAAGAACTCAAATATCAGAAGAAAAGAGCGAGTTTGATAGAGAAAAGCTACAAGAAAGATTAGCTAAAATAGCAGGTGGAGTTGCAGTTATTCAAGTTGGTGCAGCAACAGAAATAGAAATGAAAGATAAAAAACTAAGAATAGAAGATGCATTAGCTGCAACAAAAGCTGCAATAGAAGAAGGTATTGTTGCAGGTGGTGGAACAGCATATGTAAATGTAACACCAAAAGTAGATGATTTGTTAAAGACTTTAAATGATGATGAAAAATTAGGAGCAAAGATTGTATTAAAAGCACTAGAAGAACCAGTAAAGCAAATAGCTATAAATGCAGGACTAGAACCAGCTGTAATACTAGAAAGAGTAAAATCAGAAGAACCAGGAATAGGATTTAATGCAGCAACAGAAGAATATGTAGATATGAAAAAAGCAGGAGTTGTAGATCCAACTAAAGTTACTAGAAGTGCATTACAAAATGCAGCAAGTATAGCTTCTATGGTATTAACAACAGAAAGCATTGTAACAGATAAAAAAGAAGAAAAATGTAATTGTACAAATAATCCAGCACCAGATATGGGAGGAATGTATTAAAAAAAGACGCATAAGCTGTTTCTATACAGCTTATGCGTCTTTTTATGCTATTTTAAATTAGCAACATCTTCCTCTTCCACCACAACAACAGCAGAATATTAATATTAAAACTATTATCCAAATACAGTCATCTCCGAATCCGAAACCACCGCATCCACAACTTCTATTTTCTGGCATAAAATTCCCTCCTTCCACTAAGTACTACTTTTCTCTTAATACTAACAACCACAAGGATCGCATGGAGTATTACAACAATTACCTCTATTGCTGCCGCAACCACAGAAAAGAAGTAAGAAAAGAATGATAAACCATAAAATTTCGTCATTACAACAATTTCCCATATCAGTTACCTCCTATAAAAACCTAAGTTTTATTGCTTAGTATGATATATAATATTCATAATATTTATAATGTGTTACTTAACGAATTTAAAAAATCACATAAAAAAGTAAAAAATAATGCAAAAAATAAAAATTAATGATATAATTTTTTTCGAAATAGTTTAAAAAAATATGGAGGATATAAATGGGAAATATTGTATTATTAGATGAATTAACAATAAATAAGATAGCAGCTGGTGAAGTTATTGAAAGACCAGCTTCAGCGGTGAAAGAAATGGTTGAGAACTCAATAGACGCAGGAGCAACAAATATACAAATTGAAGTAAAAAACGGGGGAATTTCATATATAAGAATAACAGATAATGGTAAAGGAATTATGCTAGATGATATGGAGATTGCATTTGAAAGACATGCGACAAGTAAAATAAGACATGCAGAAGATTTAGAAAATGTAAAATCAATGGGATTTAGAGGTGAGGCATTAGCTAGTATAGCAGCTGTAGCGAATGTAGAAATGATAACAAGAACTGCAAAATCAGAAGTGGGAAATAAAATAGTTGTAGAAGCAGGAAAAACTATAGAAAGAGAAGAAGTAGGATGCCCTGTTGGTACAACAATAACAGTAAGAAACCTATTTTTTAATACACCAGTAAGATATAAATTCTTAAAAAAGGATTTTACAGAATCAGGTTATATAGAAGATATAATTACAAGACTAGCATTAATAAATCCCAATATAGCCTTTAAATTAGTAAGTTCTGGAAAAGTAATAATTCAAACTTCAGG
The DNA here is from genome assembly GCA_963557785.1 of uncultured Clostridia bacterium. GTDB lineage: Bacteria > Bacillota > Clostridia > TANB77 > CAG-508 > Merdicola. Next base: position 32,513 of record CAUWBF010000012.1, read on the forward strand.
AAATGGCAACATTAGAGATGTAATATATAATATTTATGGAAAAGATATTTCAGAAAATGTACTAAAAGTAAATTATGAATATGAAGATATGATTATAAAAGGTGTAATTGGAAAGCCGGAAATAGCAAGATCTAACAGAAGTAATCAACTATTTTTTGTAAACAAAAGATATATAAAAGATAAAACGTTATCAAGTGCAGTAGAAAAAGCATATAAAGGAATGCTAACAATAGGAAAATATGCTTTTGTAATTTTAGATATTGAAATGGATCCAAAAAAAGTTGATGTAAATGTTCATCCAGCAAAATTAGAAGTTAGATTTGAAGAAGAAAGCAAAGTATTTAAATCAATTTATCATGCTGTAAATGAAACACTTCTAAAAAATGATTTGATAAAAAATTCAGAGCATATAGAAAATGATGATACAATTCAGATAAAAGAAAGTGATAATAAAAATAGTGAAGAGAATGTAACATTATTTAGAAATGAAATGACTAAATATACAGTACCAAGTATGCCAACAAGAAATATAATTGAAGAAATAATAAGGGAAAAAGAGAAAACAGAACAAAATATAAAACCAGTTGAGGAACAAAAAAATACAGAAAATAAAACTTCAAGTTTAGAAAGTTTATTAGAACTACAAAGAAAAATGAAAGAAGATTTAGAAAAGAAGAAAGCAGAACTAGAAACGATAAAAATTGCAGATAATAGTATAGATTTTAAAAATATAGATAGCACTATTATTAATGAAGAAAAAGAAGAATATAAAATAGAGGAAAAAAATGTATCAGAAGATATTTTAAAAGACGAAATAGATAATGCAACAGAAAATGAAACCAAAGATATACAAGAAGAAAAAGAAAATATAAAAATAGAAGTGGAGCCAGATATAAAGAAAGAGCAAGAGATTCAAATTGATGATAATAAAGCAATAAAAAGTCTAGAACAAATAGAAAATCAAAAGCAACAAATTGACGAAATGATAGAAAAACTAAAAACAGCAGAGCAAGAAGGATATATCTCAAAAGACTTTAATGAAATGTATCTAAAAACATTTGGAACTTTACCAACGCAAGAAGAGAAGAAAAAAGAAGAAATTGGAGTGGATGGTTCAGAACTATTAACAGGTGAGAATGTATCAGTATTTTCAGAAGAAGATGATAAAAAATATAAAGTAGAATATAAATTTATAGGAATAGCTTTTTCTACATATATAATATTAGAAATGAATAATGAATTATATATAATGGATCAACATGCTGCTCATGAAAGAATTATGTATGAAAAGGTAAAAGAAAACTTCTATTCAAATGAAAATAAAGATTCTCAATTAATGATATTACCAGACATAATAACTCTTACACACAAAGAAATGGGAATTGCAAAAGATAATATAGAATTATTTGAGAAAGCAGGATTTATGATAGAAGAATTTGGAGACAATACAATAAAAATATCTGGAACGCCAAGCATTTGTTTAGATTTAGATACAAAATCTTTATTTTTAGAAACATTAGATGAGATAAATACTGTAGCTAGAACAGCAAAACAAGAGATCGAAGATAAATTTATTGCAACTATAGCATGTAAAGCAGCTGTAAAGGCCAATATGGCATTATCAAAAGAAGAAGTGGATAGTTTAATGGAAGAACTATTAAAATTACCTAATCCATTTACTTGTCCACATGGAAGACCTACTGTAATAAAAATGTCTAAGTATGATATAGAAAGAAAATTTGCTAGAAAATAAGGAGAACACTTATGAATGAATATAAACCTAAAGTAATAGTAATTGGAGGACCAACTGCATCAGGAAAAACGGGGCTGTCAGTTGAACTTGCAAAAAAAATAAATGGAGAAATAATATCTGCAGATTCGATGCAAATATATAAAGAAATGGACATCGGAACAGCAAAAATTACAGAAGAAGAAAAAGAAGGAATAAAACACTATATGATAGATATTATTGCACCAGATGAAAGATATAGTGTATCTGATTATAAACTAAATGCAGAAAAATCAATAGAAGAAATATTATCTAAAGGAAAAACTCCAATTATAGTAGGAGGAACAGGTTTATATATAAATAGCTTAATATATAATATTAATTATCCTGAAATAAATTTTGATGAAGAATATAGAAAATCATTAGAAGAAAGAGCAGAAAAAGAGGGACTAGAAGTACTATATAACGAAGCACGTAATATTGATAAATTAGCAACAGAGCAAATAAGCAAAAATGATAAAAAAAGGATTATAAGAATATTAGAAATTTATAAAGAAACAGGAAAAACTAAAACAGAGTTAGAAATAGAATCAAGAAAAGAAAAACCAAAATATGATTATAAAGTATTTGCAATTAATATGGATAGAGAAGTTTTATATGATAGGATAAACAGAAGAGTGGATTTAATGTTTGAGCAGGGATTAGTAAAAGAAGTAGAAAAAATATATCATAAATATAAAACTTTCCCTACAGCGATGCAAGGATTAGGATATAAAGAAGTTGTAGAATATATTAATGGAAATTATACATTCGAAGAAATGATAGAAAAGATTAAGATGGAAAGCAGAAGATATGCAAAAAGACAAATAACATGGTTTAAATCTATAGAAGGAATAATATGGCTAGATGGACAAAATGATAAACAAAATAATATTGATATTATTTTGGAGGTATGTAAATAGTGAATGATAAAATAAGAGAAAGTAAAGTAAATAAAACTGATATAACTAATAACTCTATTAAAATAAAAAAAGTTGTAATTACATCAATTATATTACTTATAGTTTTAATATATGTAATATACTCACTTTATAAGCTTATATCACAACCAACAGATGTGTTTATGGTTGAGGAGGGGAAAGTTTCAGAAGAAAAGCTAGTAGAAGGATATATTATTAGAGAAGAAACTGTAGTAAAAGGTGAAAATTATAAAAATGGTATGGTTACTATAAAAAATGAGGGTGAAAGAGTTTCAAAAGATGATACAATATTTAGATATTATAGTAGCAACGAGGAACAGTTAGTAAAAAAGATAGAAGAACTTGATTTAAAGATAGATGAAGCTAAGAATAAAGATAGTACAATACCATATTCTAGCGATATAAAAGTAATAGAAAAAGATATAGATAATAAAATACATGCAATACATAGTACAAATGATGTACAAAAAATAAGCGAGTATAAAAGTGAAATAAGTAAGCTTATTACCAAAAAGATGGATATTATAGGAAAAGCAAGTCCGTCAAATTCATACATAAAACAGTTAATAAATGAGCGAAATACTTATGTTACAAAGCTTAATTCAGAAAGTGAAAGTATAACTAGTCCAACAAGTGGAATGGTTTCTTACAAAGTTGATGGATTAGAAAGCGTACTAACTACAAGTAATTTTGGTTCATATTCAAGAAAGTTTTTTGATGATTTAAAATTAAAAACAGGACAAGTTATAGCAACTAATAATGAATGTGGAAAAGTCGTAAATAACTATAATTGCAATATAGCAACAATATTAAAAAATGATGAACTAAATGGAATTAAGCAAGATGATAGTTTATATTTAAGACTATCAAATGGAGATGAAATACCAGCTACAGTAGAATACCTAATAAATAAAGAAGATAATGATGTGTTAGTAGTATTTAAAATAGATAAAGATGTAGAAGAACTAATTAACTATAGAAAAATTTCATTTGATATAATATTCTGGAGCTATAGTGGACTAAAAGTACCAAACAGCTCTATTATAGAAGAAGATGGAAAGTCTTATGTAGTAAGAAATAGAGCAGGATATTTAGATAAAATTCTAGTTAAAATTAAGAGAAAAAATGATACTTATTCTATTGTTACAAATTATTCAACAGAAGAATTAAAAGAATTAGGATATACATCAACTGATATAAGAAATATTAAAACAATAACTATGTACGATGAAATTTTAGCTAATCCAAAGACATCAGACAAACAAACATTACAATAATATTACAACAAAATTAAGTTTAAGTTACAAAGCACAAAAAGTATTGACAAGATAAAAAAAAAGATAGATACTATAAACAAATACTACGAACGAGAAGATATTTTAGGAGGTTTTTTAAATGGCAGGAGCTATAATGAACAAAGTTTGGGATCTATTTGGAATGGATGCGGAAAGAGAAAATGACTTTGATGAAAACACAGAGGAAGAAGTAAATTATTACGAAGAACCAGAGGAAGAAGAAGTAGAAGATAGAAAAATATTTGGAAATATAGGAAGAAAGAATAAAGTTGTTTCTATGGCGCAAACACAACAAATAAAAATGGTTATATCTCAACCAACAACTTTTGAACAATCAGAAGAAATATGCAACTTCTTAAAAGAAAAGAAATCTGTAATAGTTAATTTAGAATATGTTAACAAAGATGTTGCAAGACGTATTGTTGACTTTATTAGCGGTGGAGTATTTGCTTTAGATGGACATATTCAAAAAGTTTCAAATTCAATATTCTTAATAGCACCATTTAATTATGAAATAACAAATGAAATGGCAAGAGAAGAAATTAAAAATAAATTATCTGTTTCATGGTTAAAAAATAATAATTAATATAAAAATAAGGGACACGGTGCAGTATCATTGTGTCCTTTTAAAAATAAAAAAATAAAGGAGGAGTAAAAATGCTTACCCCATTAGATATAGAAAATAAAAAATTCTCAAAACAAATGATGAATGGATATAGTGTAGATGAAGTTGATGACTTTCTAGACGAAGTAACAGAAAATTATGAAAAAGCGTATAAAGAAGCAAATGAATCAAGAAAAACTATACAAGATTTAACAAAAGAATTAGAACATTATAAGAGCATAGAATCAACATTACAAAGTACATTAGTAATGGCACAATCTACTGCAGAAGAAGTAAAAAATGTAGCTAGACAACAAGCAGATCAAATAATAAAAGATGCAAAAGGAAATGCTCAAAAATCGGTTGATGACTTAGAACAAGAAATAGTATTAAAGAAAAAAGAATTAGAGGATGTAAAAAAACAATTTGATATTTATAAAGCAAAAATGGAAGCACTTCTTATTTCTCAATTGGAATTATTAAAAGATATTAATAAAGAAGACTAATTGCACGAAACTACCTTTTAATATATAATAAAGGTAGTTTTTGCTTTTATGGAATTTTTTTACAAAACTGTTAAATGTATGTTACAATTATATTAATAGTATTGACATATCTGAAATATCTAATAAAATAGAGTATAATAAAGGAGTATAAAATGAGAGTAATAAGTGGAACAGCACGAGGCACTAAATTATATTCTTTAGAAGGAAATAATACTAGACCAACATTAGACAGAGTGAAAGAATCTTTATTTAATATAATAGGTCTAAAAGTGAGAGATGCAGTAGTATTAGATTTATTCTCTGGTAGTGGCGCAATTGGCATAGAGGCAGCAAGTAGAGGAGCAAAAAAAGTAATACTATGTGATAAATCAAAAGATGCGATTAGTATAATTAATAAAAATATAGAAAAAACAAAATTACAAGAAAATACAAAAGTTATAAATTCGGATTATAAAGAAGCTTTAAAAAAGACTGACTGTACATATGATATTATTTATATAGACCCACCATATGCTACTAATCTTGTAAAAGAATCAGTAGAGGAGATATTAAAAAATGAATATCTAAATAGCAGTGGAATTATTATAATAGAAACAGATGAAGAAGAAAGAATAAATAAAGAATTAAATGAAATCAAAGAAAAAATAGATATTTATGATAAGAGAAAATATGGGCGAGTTATACTCATGTTTTTACGAAAGGGGTAACAACAATATGGAAATATTTACTTTATTAGAAACTTTAGAGGAAATATTAGAAAGTAGCAAAAGTATACCATTTACAGAGAAGGGAATAGTAAATAAAGAAGAATTATTAGAAATTATTAAAGAAATAAGACTAAAACTTCCTGATGAACTAAAACAAGCAAAATGGGTAAAAGAAGAAAGACAAAGAATTTTAGTTGAAGCTCAAAAGGAAGCAGATGATATAGTAAAAGAAGCTGAAAACAGAATTATTTCTATGATAGATGAACATGAAATAACAAGAAAAGCATATGAACAAAAAGCTCAAATAATTGAGACTGCAAATGAAATGTCAAGAGAAATTTCTAAAGGAACAAAAGACTATGCCGATAGTATATTAGAAAGTATAGAAGTAGCTTTAGAGGATTCTTTAAAGATAATTCAAAACAATAGAAAAGAATTGAAATAATAAAAAACGAAGGAAGTCAGAGGTCGGAGTAAGTTAAAACAATTTAATTGCTTTTCGACATCTGATTTTTTATTATATAAAAATAATAAAAAAATCGGAGGTTAAAATGGCTAAAGGAAGAAGAAAAAAAACAACTCAAAATACATCAGGTAGACGTAGAAAAAAGAATAGTGTAGATAAAAATTTAGCTGTAGTAATCATGATAGTTATAAGTATATTACTTGCAGTATTAATATATGCAAAATCAGGCTGGATGGGAGAACATTTAAGTCCAGCTTTAGGAGGACTAATGGGATGGATGAAATATATCATTCCAATAGGAACATTTATACTATCTATATATATCGCAAAAGAAGACAAAAAATATTTAAAAAATAAAATAGCACACTATGCAGTATTTCTAATATGTATTGCAACTGTGATGTCTGCATATCAAATATCAACAGGAAAATTAAATATTAATGATGGATATGAACAAATTCTTTCAGATGCATATAATTACGGAACACAAAATATTGGTGGAGGTTTTATAGGAGCTATGGTAGCAACTCCATTAGTAAATTTGTTAGATGTTATAGGAACTGTAATAGTAGCAATAGGTATATCAATTATAAATATGATATTTATGTTTGGAATAAAGCCAGCAGAGATAATTGCAAATATGATAGATAATATGCAAGCTAGAAGAGAAGAAAGATATGAAGATGATACTGAAGAAGATGATGAGGATGAACACAAAAAAATAGTATTACAACCAAAAAAGAAGAGCAGAAAAGATAAAGAGATACAAGATTTGCCATTAGAAGATCAAATTACAATAAATCTAAATGAAAGAGAGCCAAAAAGGTACGAGCATGGAAAAGATGATTTAATTCCATTAACAAAAGAAAGTATAAAAGCATCAAAAGAAAAGGAAAAAACAAATCCTAATAATATAGATGCCAATTTATTTAAAGAAGAACAAGAAGAAAAAGAAGAAAAAACAAAATCAGTACTAGTCTTAGAACATGCCTTAACTGTTGAAGATGAAACATATGAATTTCCACCAATAGAATTCTTAAGTGAAGGAGAATCAAGAACAATAAAAGGCGGAAAGAAAGCTTTAGCAGATACAGCAACTAAACTACAAAAAACTTTATATAGTTTTGGAGTATCAGCAAAAGTTGAAAATGTTTCAGTAGGTCCTGCTATTACTAGATATGAAATAAAACCAGCGGAAGGTGTAAGAGTTAGCAAAATAGCGAATTTAGCAGATGATATAGCTCTAAATTTAGCAGCAGAAAGTATAAGAATTGAAGCACCAATTCCAGGAAAACAAGCAGTAGGTATAGAAATACCAAATAAAGAAAATGAAGTAGTACATTTAAGAGATATAATTGAAACAGACCAATTTATTAATCATAAATCAAAATTAGCATTTGCATTAGGTAAAAATGTTGCAGGTGAAGAGATGGTTACAGATATAGCAAAAATGCCACATGTTTTAATTGCTGGTAGCACAGGTTCTGGAAAGAGTGTGTGTATAAATACATTAATTACAAGTATAATTTACAAATCTAAACCAAGCGAAGTAAAATTATTAATGGTAGATCCAAAAGTTGTTGAACTTTCAGTATACAATGGAATTCCACATTTATTAATACCGGTTGTAACAGATCCTAAAAAAGCTGCAGGTGCACTTTCTTGGGCAGTTCAAGAGATGGTTAATAGATACAGTTTATTTGCAAATAAAGGTGTAAGAGATATTAAAGGATATAATGAAACTATTGAAAAAGAAGGAGGGACAGGAAAACTTCCTCAAATAGTAATTATTATAGATGAGCTTGCAGATTTAATGATGGTAGCAGCAAAAGATGTTGAAGATGCAATATGTAGATTAGCTCAAATGGCTAGAGCTGCAGGCATGCACCTAGTAATAGCAACACAAAGACCTTCTGTAGATGTAATTACAGGTATAATAAAAGCGAATATACCTTCAAGAATAGCATTTGCAGTATCTTCACAAGTCGATTCAAGAACAATTTTAGATATGGTAGGAGCAGAAAAGTTATTAGGAAAAGGTGATATGCTATTTTATCCATCAGGAGCTTCAAAACCTACAAGAGTTCAAGGTGCATTTGTATCAGATAAAGAAGTAGAAAGAATAGTAGATTATTTAAAGAGCAATGGAGGAGAAGCAAAATATAACGAAGATATTATAGAATCTATAGAAAAAGCTAATTCTACAGATAAAGAATTAGAACAAGTGGATGAAGATGATGAAACAGATCCAATATTAATGGAAGCAATAGATACTGTTGTAGAAACAGGACAAGCATCTACATCATTTATCCAAAGAAGATTTAAAGTAGGATACGCTAGAGCAGGAAGAATAATAGATCAAATGGAAGAAAGAGGAATAATATCTGGATATCAAGGAAGTAAACCTAGAGAAGTACTAATGACAAAAGAAAGATGGCAAGAATTAAAAATGAGTACAGATACAAGTACTGAAATAGAAGAATAATTTAATATTAAGAAGGAGAGTTTTCATGTCAAAAGAAGATATTTTAACTAAATTTAAAACAAAAGATTATAACAATGAATTAGAAGAAATATTAGAAAGAAAAGAATTTTCGAATGATGTGAAAAATCTTCTTCTTAGTATGCTTTATAAAATAGAAGCAGGTTATAATGATTACAAAAAAGTAAAAATAGATGTATTAGACAAAAAAACAATAATAGAAGAAATTGTAAGAAATGTAAAAGAGAATTGTGTATCAATAAAATTAATTGAACCTAAAGAACAAATAACGAAAAGGGATAAGAAATTTAAAATAGACTATGATAATAATTCAATAACTTCTTATCCTATAGAAAAAGATCTCTTAAGAGCTATATACAATATTTCATATAAAGAAGTAAAAACAAATGGAATAGAAAAGATAATAAAAGATTCATTAAGTAGATTTATAAATATAGGCTATAGCGAAGATTTATATGAAATAATAAGAGATTTTAATGGTTGGAATTGGTATACGTCATCTTCTGAAATAGATAACTTTGAATATAATATTATTTATCAAAATGTAAAAATACTAACAAATAATGAATATTTATATTATATAAAAAATGGAGAAAAAGAAAATATAGATTTTGATAAAAGTATAAAAACAGAATTAAGTAAAAGTATTGATGAAGAAAAAGCAAGTGAATTTATAAATTTATTTTATAAATCTATTCTAATGTTAAATAAAAATAAACAATCAGATATTGAAAGAATTGTAGAAATAAGAGACAAAAATGAAAAAAACTTAAAAGAACTAGAAAATCAGGAAAAATATTCTGAAGATTTATTTAAAGAACAAAAGAAGTATATGATAAAAATAAGAAAAATAGATGAGATTATAAATAATCCTAAGAAATTGAATGAAGAATTTATAAGTAGAAATGAAGAATTAGATGAAGATAATAAAATATTTAGTTTAAGTAACTTAACAGAAGTATTAACAGATGAAAGAAAGGGATATGAACTAAAAGTAAAGAAACTATCTAATAAACTAGCAGGACTAAGATATACAGAAGAAGTTGAAAATGCAAACGAAATAGAAGCATTTATAAATAATTTAGAGATAGATACTACATTTAATACCAAAAGAATAATAATTCAACTACAAAAAGTATTTTTAAAATGTTTTATGGAATTTATTCTAAGAGCAGAAACAAAAAAACAAATGATAGAATTAATATATACATTTAGATATTATTGCTTATTATATTATAATGAACAATATCAAATAAAAGATTTAAAGGAACTAAAAGAAGATATCGAGAAAATAAAAAATGCACTAATAGAAAAATCAATAAAAATTAAAATGTTTAACGAATTATCTATTAACGAAAAACTAAATATAAGCATAATTAACCCTATATTTGAAATGAGAAATGTAGAATTAGAAGATATACAAATAAAAGTATCTGAAGATATAGTGGATGATAATATAATAAAAATAGAATATTTGGATAATGGGTTAACAGAGAAAACAAAAGATATAAATATTGAAAGTATATCTCAAGTAAAAGGGTTAAAATTTAATAGAAAAATAGAAGTTTTTAATTAGGAGGAAAATATGAAAATAACATTTCTTGGAGCGACTAGAACAGTTACAGGATCTAATTTTTTAGTAGAAGGAGCAGGTAAAAAATTCTTAGTTGATTGTGGAATGTATCAAGGAAAGGCTACAGAAGAATTAGAAAATGAAGAACCATTTGGGTTTAATGTACATGATATAGATTTTATGCTTCTAACACATGCACATATAGACCATTCAGGAAGAATTCCTAAATTATATAACGATGGATATAAAAACCCTATTATTGCTACTAAAGCTACATGTGATTTATGCGCAATAATGTTACCAGATAGTGGACATATTCAAGAAATGGAAATTGAGTGGAAAAATAAAAAGAGAATTAGAAAAGGAGAAAAACCATTACCGCCACTTTATACAGCAGAGGAAGCTGCTAGATGTTTAGAAATATTTAAACCAGTTAAATATGATGAAATAATTGATATAGATGAAAATATTCATGTTAGATTCAATGATGCAGGACATATGTTAGGATCTAGTATTATAGAAGTATGGATAAACGAAAACGGAAAAGAAGAAAAAATAGTTTTTTCAGGAGACATAGGAAATAATGATATACCATTACTTAGTGAACCAACAATGATAGAAGATGCAGATTATCTAGTTATGGAGTCAACATATGGAAATAGGCTACATATGAGAAACGATGACAAAGCTAAAATATTTTTAGACATAGTTTCAGAAACACTAGAGAAAAAAGGAACTGTAGTAATTCCATCATTTGCAGTAGGAAGAACACAAGAAATACTATTTGAGTTAGACAAACTAAAATGCCAAACAACAGATGAAGAAATTAAAGAAAAATATAATGAAGTAATGAAATCATCTGTGTATGTAGATAGTCCGCTTGCAATATCAGCAACAGAAGTATTTGAAGATAATATGGATTTATTTGACGAAGAAACTAAGGAATTTATTCAAAGAGGAGATAATCCGTTGGACTTTCCGGGACTAAAATTTACTAGAACAGCTGATGAATCTAAGGAACTAAATGAAAGTAATGAACCATCAATTATAATATCAGCAAGTGGAATGTGTGATGTAGGAAGAATAAAACACCATTTAAAACACAATATATGGAATCCAAATAGTACAATATTGTTTGTAGGATATCAAGCACCAGGAACCTTAGGACATAGTATTGTAAATGGAGCGAAAAAAGTTAAAATATTTGGAGAAGAATTTGCAGTTAATGCAAGAATAGAATATATAGAAGGATATTCAGGACATGCTGATCAAGAATGGCTACTAAACTTTGTATATTCATTTATAAAGAAACCAAAGCATATCTTTTTAGTTCATGGAGAACCAGAAGCACAAGATGTTTTAAAAGAAAAAATAGAAGAAACAACTAATATACCTGTAACAGTGCCTGAGATGGGAGAAACATATGAACTAAAAGAAGATTTAGAAATGATTGGAAAATCAGATATTAAAGAAAAAGTATATGAAAAATATACAAGATTAGAAGTACTAGAAAGATTAGAAACATTAAAAGATGAAATAATGGATATGGAAACAATTGTTAAAGAAGATCTTCACAATGATAATATTAGAGATAACGAAATCGAAAGCTTAAACGAGAAGATAAAAGAATTAGAAAGACAAATAGTAAAAATTATAGAAAATTAAGGGAAACATAAGAGGAGAAAAGAAATGAAGACAAAATATTTTAATGATGCTATTATAGGAAATAATAATATGTTAGCAAGTTATAGCAGTACAGGAGAACTTTTAAGACTATATTATCCATCAAGAGATAATAAACAATTTATAGATTTTTTTGAAACAGGAGTAAAAGTAAATGATTCATCTTTAATATATTTAGCAGAAGATGTAAATAACTTATATAAACAGAAATATGTAGAAGATACAAATGTATTAACAACCGAAATTAAAAATACATATTTTAATTTAAAAGTAGTACAAACAGACTTTATTTCTATAAAAGAAAACATATTAATAAAGAGATATGTTTTCATGAATGAAAATACAATAGATTTAGATGTTAAATTCTTTATTCATTCTAAATTGCATTCAGGAGAAAATAATTTAGTTGGATCTAGACTTGTGGAAAATGGAATATCACAATATTCACACGATTTTGCATTAAATATATTCTCAAACAAAGTAAATAGAACGAATCACCAATTAAATGATACAGGCTCAAATATACAAGAAGGATATATAAATGATAAAGATTATATAGGAATGTCAGCAGATTCAAGTGTATGCTATGATTTAGGAAGTATAAAACCAGGAGAAAAAAAGAATTTAGATATTATAATTAATATAACAAGTAATAACGAAAAAGAAATTGAAACAAGCATAAAAAGTTTAAAAAAATTAGATATTTTAAAAGAACAAGCTAAAGCAGTAGCATATTGGGAAAAATATCTAAAAAAACATGATACAATAAAATTAGTTCCAAAAAATAAATATGAAGAAAAAATAAAAAATATTTATAAAAGGACAATTCTATTATTTCCACTACTTCAAAATTCAGAAACAGGAGGAATTTCGGCAGCAGTAGAAGTAGATGAAGAAAGAAAAAAATGTGGAAGATATAGTTATTGTTGGACTAGAGATGCAGTATTTATTACTGAAGCATTAGATATTTTGGAAATGAACAAAGAAACAGAAAAATTCTATAAAATATTCTGTAAAATAACGCAAAGTGATAATGGTATGTGGGAACAACGTTTCTACACAGACGGAACTTTGGCACCTTGCTGGGGATATCAAATTGATGAAACAGCAAGTGTAATATATGGTACTTATAAACACTATGAAAGTACAAAAGATAAAAAATTCTTAAAAGACACACTAAAAATGTGTGAAAAAGCTTATAAATATTTAAATAAATATATTGAAGATATATTAGGAGAAGAAAAACCAAAAATGCACGTAAGCTATGACTTATGGGAGATGCATGAAGGAACTAGTATGTATTCTATATCTAGCATATTTGCAGCTTTCAATTCAATGGATAAGATATATGATGAACTATACGAACAATTTGAAGAAAATAGAATTAAGCAAGAAAATATTAGAAGAGAAAAGAAAAACATAGAGGATAAGTTAGTTAAGATAAAGAAATACATAACAGATACATTTTATGATTTAGAAAAGAAAAGCTTTGTTAGAAATAACGAAGATAAGTGGATGGATATAAGTATATTAGGTGCAGTTGTGCCTTTTGAAATATTCACACCAAAAGAAAAGAAAGTTTTAAACACTGTAGAAAAAATAGATATGACTTTAAGAACATATACAAGTGGATACAAAAGATTTGAGAATGATAACTATATGAATGGAAATCCTTGGACTATAGCAACATTATGGATGGCTTTATATCATATAAAAAAGGGTGAAAGAAATAAGGCAAGAGAAGAATTAAAATTTGTTGTACAATCAGCAACAGAATTAGGATTGATAGCAGAACAAGTAGATAATAATACATTAAAACCTAATTGGGTAATAGGACTTGGATGGGCACATGCAATGTTTATTACAGTTTTAAATGAATTATATGGAAAAAGGTGAAAAAATGGCTAAAGCAAAAAGCATTTTTGTGTGCAATGAATGTGGATATGAATCAGCAAAATGGATGGGGAAATGCCCAGCATGTGGAGCTTGGAATAGTTTTTTTGAAGAAAAAATAGCAAAGGTATCAGATGGAAGAAAAGAAGAAAAGAAAAATATAACTCCAAAACCATTAAATACTTTTACAGGAAAAGAAAATAAAAGAATATCTACAGGATTTGATGAATTAGATAGAGTATTAGGAGGAGGATTAGTAAAAGGTTCACTAATCCTCTTAGGCGGAGAACCTGGTATAGGTAAATCTACTTTAATTCTCCAATTATGTGACAAAGTAAAAGAAGAAGGAAAAGTACTATATGTATCAGGAGAAGAGTCTGCTGAACAAATAAAACTAAGGGCAGATAGATTGCAAATAAAAAATGATGATATATTATTTTTAGGAGAAACAGATATAGATGTTATAGATACAGCAATTGAAAATGTTTCTCCTAAGCTTGTAATAATAGATTCTATACAAACAATGTATTCTGATGAAATAACATCAGCCGCAGGAAGTGTAAGTCAAGTAAGAGAAATAACTGCGAGAGTAATGAAAACTTGTAAACAAAAAGAGATAACAACAATAATAATAGGTCATGTAACAAAAGATGGAAATATAGCAGGACCTAGAGTACTAGAACATATGGTAGATACAGTTTTATATTTAGAAGGTGAAAGATATTTTTCATATAGA
>CAUWBF010000013.1:0-40719 GCA_963557785.1 uncultured Clostridia bacterium
AAAAATTTATCAAATTTTCCTTCTAATGTTTTTTCTTTTCTATGGTCAAATGTATATTCATTTTTATCTTCCACTGGTATACATTCTGTAACTCTTTCGATATATCTTCTACCTCTAAAGTCCTTTACTAAGTGTATATCAAAGTTTAATACTTGTATAACTTGCTCTTCTGCTGTTTTTTCATCTTTGAAAACTCCTGACCTTAACATTGAGTTTCTTAGAGCTGTTACTAAGTTTGGAAATGTTTTCGCGTGGTGAGTAAATAATGTGAATTTAGAAGCAACTTGGGCAGCTTGTATCATCCAAGATGCTACGGGGTCAGTTGCAACCTCACCGATGATATTTACAGAACCGTCAGTCTTCTTTTGAACGTCTAGACCTTCTTGTCCTGAAATTGTATCAGTTTCTCTAAATGATAATATGTTTCTTGTAGGGTATATTTTTCTTAAGTGTAACTCGAATGCAGTTTCTTGAACCCTTATGTTCATTGTTTCGTATATATTTTCTATCATACCCATAAGCATTGTTGTTTTACCACAACCTTGCTCACCAGTAAGGGATATAATACGAGCTCCTTTTACTAAGAATTTTAATAATGCTATTGCATCTTCTTTTCCTGGTATTGTTATTAATTGTTCTAGGGTTGCTCTCTTAACATCGAACTTTCTTACGAAGAATGCCCATGTTTCTGAGAAACTTGGTCTAACAACAACGACACGAGAACCATCTTTCATTTCATTGATTTTGTAACCATTTGTGTCAGATAATTGTCCTGGGTTGTTGTATTTATAAATATTTTGACATACTCTTTTTAGTTCTGCTTCTGTACCAAATGATAAGAATGCTAAACGAATAGATTTACCTTGGAAGAATATCCAAATACTATCGCAGGCACGTGGCACTTTATGTTCTGCTACTTGGTTTAAATAATCGCTATCAGTTTGTGCAACTTGGCTTAAGAATGATTCTGGAAGTCCTGATACACCACCTGAAACACCATCTATGTTCATATCTCTTACTTCATCTATACTGCTATAGCCTTTATAGTGTTGATATATTCTTTGTACTACTACATTCAATTTATCTGCAAAATTTAATACAAAAGCTTCTTTTTCATAAATTTCTGAAATTTCATCCTCTGTTATAACATAACAAGGTTTTGTTTCTCCTGATATATATTTTAATACTGCTAGATTATATTTTTTTATAATTTGTGTTAAAGCTTCATATCCAAATTCTTTCTTATATTGATATATAATTATATCAAATTTATCTTGGGCAGTTAAAAGTGAAGGAACATCAAATGGAATAGCTCTAGAAATATTAGTTTCATCTACTCCATATTCTTTTGCTAAGATATCATATATAAGTTCTTTTATATATTTTTTATCATTAACATCTCCATATGTACAACCTTTTAAAGCCTTTTTTAATTCGTATTTTTTATTTTTTCTTCTTTTAAGTTCTTCTTCTGATAAACCTATATCATATAAGTTGATTTTAGTAATTTCGTCTATTCTCTTTTTTACATATTGTGTCATTGTCTCTAATGTATAAGTTTTATCATCTACATTTATTTCTATTTCAGGTTGTTCATTTTGTTTCTTTTTTATGTAGTTCATAACAAAGGCTACAGTTGCAATCAATACAACTAAAATTAATAGCATGTTAATTATCATCTCTTAAGGCTCCTTCCCTTAATTTCTTCCATAGTTCATTTTTAATTCCTGTTCTTTGTATAATAAAGCATCTACAAATCCTCTTACATCATTTATAAAATCTACGTTTCTATCTGGACCTGTAACTGTAGACATTTTCATAAAATATTCTGCAGCTATTCCTTCATCGCAAGATTCTGCAAATAATGTATTATAAGGTACTACACTAATTTTTTTTGTTTTTAATGTTCTTTCTATATTTTTGGCCGAATATTTAGAAAATCTATCATATCTTCCTATATAAGATACTACATTAGTTTTATCTTTTAAGAATCCATCTTGATTTGAATTTATATATATTTCTAAATTACCATTTTTTTGGTTGATTCCATATGCTATTATATCTGAACTTTTTAATATTTCATCTACTACTGTAGAATATTCTTTATTTAAATCAACAATAACATAATCATAATATGCACTTGCTTTTCTTATTAAGTCTGGATAATATCCTAATACAGTTTTTTTGTATTCTTCTTCATCTACTTCTGCACCTGCTAATACTTCTAATCTTCCTTTAAAAACAGTTTTTGTATAATTAGTTATTTGTTCTGGCATTAATCTATTGCTTGCCATTGCCATCATAATTCCAGACATTCCACTATTTAATCCAACTTGAGGTCCTTGTCTTAATAAACTAAATAATCCTTGTCTTTTAATTTCTTCAGACTTCTTCCAAAAAGCTCCTTTAAGCTCATTTACATTGTTAGTTGTTAATAGTAAAATTTTGCAATTATGTTCCATAGCCATTTGTGTAGCTACTGCAATTGCTGATGAAGTTTGTCCTATTTCTTTTTTTATTTCTGTCCAGAAAGTAATTACAGGCATATCTAATCTCCTTTATTGTATTATTCAAGATTCTTTAACATTTTTTTTAATTTATTAGAATTAATTTCTTTTAATATATCTTCTGCAACAAATGTTAAACTATCTTTATATTGATTTGTTAAATTTCCAAATTTAATTTTTGCAACTCTTTGATTATCAATAATTGCTGTTTGGTCTCCTTGTTCTAGTGGGAAATATATTTTATACTCATTCCACATAACCTTATATCCTAATGCTAAATAATCCAAATAATCATTTTCACTTTTTAGTATTTCTTTTGAAAAGATTATTTTAGTAAGAGGTAATGGTTCTCTTAATTCTAATAATGTTTCTAAACCTCTTTTTATTGAATATGCATCAAATGATGTTACAAAATAGTTTTTAGTAGTATTATTAATTCCAAAATTTTCAATCGCACTATATGAATCGATATCAACTAATATATAATCGTATCCCATTTCTTGTTCATTGTTTTTAGCTAAATAGTCTATTATAGCATTTAAGCTATAAAATCCTACTGCTATATCTATTTCTTCATATTCAGTTATGTATGAGACTGTAGGATTTATATTTGGTACTACATATCTCGCTTTTTGTAATGTTGTCGTATCTACTATAAGTACTCTTTTTTCTGCTAATGTTAGCATTTTGGCAACATATATTATAAAATCTGTTTTATCAAACGCTCCTATAAAACCTACTTTCTCCATAATAACTCCTTTTCTATTTTATACACCGCCACCAGCTAGTGCTTCTAAGTATTGTTGTCTATATTCTTTTTGTTTTGTTATATGTTCTTCTATGTTTGTTTCTATATTATCTTTTGCATCTTCTGAATTGCTGTTTATTTCATTTTGAATTACGTTTCTTTCTCTTTCTCCACCATTTTGATAATATCTATTGTATAATGCATTTTTTGCATCTGTTACTATATTAGGATTATCTCCAATTAATTGCATTGTAGTTGCACTAACATGATATGTTGGTGTTGCTGCAACTTGCATTCCAGGATCTGTGTATATTGTTAAATATATTTCTGAACCAATACATGTAAATGCATCTATAATTGCACTACTCATAGCTAAAGTTTCTTCTTCTGCTAAGTTAACAGTGAAAGTTTCTGCAGCATCCATTCCTGCTACTTGTGGTATTGTTACTTGTTTTTTAGATACTATTATATAATCTGCTCCAGATGCCATTCTTATTCTTATATCTACATAGTCTCCTGTTTGAATTTCTGTTGGTAATGTTGCAATATTATATTCTTGTTTTCTTAAATCACTTGTAGCTTTTTCTGAATTTATAGTAACCATATCTGCAGTTAGAACTGTTCCAGCTTTTAAATCAATTTTTGAAACTAAGTCTTCTCTTGGATTTCCTTCTTCATCTAATAGGTTGCTTGATGTAAATCTATTACTTGGAGCAACTGTACCAGCAACTTTTTGTAATTTCATTACTGTTGAGTTGATTGCTCCTCCTGATGGAACATCTGTTGAAATTACGTATACGTCCTTCATAGCATTTTTTTCTGCTTTTTCTTCCTCTTTTATTTTATATAAAGTATATCCTAGGAAACCTATAACTATTGCAGATAATAGCAGCATTGTTAAAAATCCTAGTAAAAATGATACTCTTTTTTGTCTTTGCATAGGGTTTGAAGCCATTATTTATTCCTCCTTAAATTCAACTAATTACTCAATATAATTTCTTTTATTGTACACCAATTATCGACTAAAAACAATAATATATTCAGCTTTGTAACCCAAATATATTATTGTTGTAATATATTTGTAATATAACTTTATTAGTTATTTAAAATATTATTTATTGCTACAGCCACGCCATCTTCATCATTATCTTTAGTTACAAAATCGGCTATCTCTTTTACTATAGGATTTCCATTTCCCATTGCAATACCATTTCCCGAATTCTTTATCATTAAAAAGTCATTCATATTGTCTCCTATGGCCATAGTTTCTGATATTGATATATTTTTTAATTTTGCTAATTCTTCTATTGCATACCACTTATCTACATTTTTATTGGTTATTTCGGTATAATAATAATTAAGTTCTACATCATCTGTTCCAGATTTTATATGTTTTCTGGACATATGTGAAACTTCCAATATATCTATATCTGGTATATTCTGAAATTTCTTTATAATACCATTAAATATTATTTTACTATTATCACAAATAGTCATTTTTAAATATTTATCATTATCCGAATTTTCTACATATTTATATACATCTTCTACTATATTTATTCTTGTTTTTTTATCATCTGATTTTTTTGTATTTTCATAGTTATATACTGCAACATGATAGTTTATCGATTTTGTGACTACTGCATCTTCTGTATAAATACTATAATATATGCTATTCTCATCACACATCTGTATTAATTTTAAAATTTTATTTTTGTCTATAACATTTTCATATACTATTTCATCTTTTTGGATATCATAAATCATAGAACCATTTCCACAAATAAAATATTTATCTGCACCTATATCTTTTGCAATATTTAAAACTGAATCAGAAACTCTTCCAGAAGCCAAAACAACATCTATTCCTTGTCCTTTTGCTGCTTTTATTGCCTTTTTATTTTCTATTGACACTTCTCCTCTTGAATTTAATAATGTTCCATCTAAATCAATCGCTATTATTTTATACATTTTAATTCATCCTTTCTTAAGCATAAAAATTATATCTATATATTTATTTTTTTACAAGTTTTTACACAATTTTTTCTATTTTTTGCCAGTATATATTTTTCAAAATTACACAATATATATATTGAAAAGGCGATTAGATGTTTTTTCAATAACTAGCAAATAAAGTTCTATCCTAGGAGGTGAATTAAGAATGGCAAACTCAACAAATAGTAACAAAAAATTAGTTCCAGAAGCTATGAGCGCATTAGATAAATTCAAATATGAAGTTGCTTCAGAAGTTGGTGTTAACCTAAAAGACGGATATAATGGAGATATATCTTCAAAAGACGCTGGTAAAATAGGTGGTAACATGGTTAGAAAAATGATTCAACAAGCTGAAAATCAAATGATAAACAGATAGTTGTTAATTATTTATAATTTTAATTCTAAAAAAAAGAGAGATTCTTAAAAGTTTATTATTTTTAAGAATTTCTCTTTTTTCTTTATTTTTATTTATGCTTCTGGCTCTACTAGACCATAATTATTGCTATCTTTTAATTTATAAATTACATTTACTTTTCCTGTAGCAATATTTATAAAAGGTAAGAATAAATCTCCTTTTTTTTCTTCTAATTTTAATTTGGCATCTTCTGGATCCATTGGTTTTATATCATAATATAATTCCTTTATTATTTCATTTTCTGGTTCTACAGTTTTTACTTCTACCCCACTTTTTATAGATGCATCTTTATTTAATTTTTCTCTTTTTGTTTTAGATTTTCTTATTTGTCCTTCTAATATATCTATGTCTTTATCTAAAGCTGCATATAAATCTTTATGTGCTGTTACCGCTTTATATGTATCACCTTTTACAGTTAGTCTCATTTCTGCTACTTGTTCTGTTTTTTCAGCTTTTATTGTAACTACTACATCATATTCTCCATCAAAATATTTTTCTAATCTTTCTGCTTTTTTCTCAGCATAATCTTTTATTGCTTCTGTTGCTTTTATGTCTCTTCCTGTTATTTTTATACTCATAATGTTCCCTCCTAAATTTATATAAATATTGGTTATACCTTTTATGTGTTCTCATTATATATTTAATTTGTTATTTTTTCAAGTATTAATTCCCAATTAAAATATTTCCTCTAATTTATAATCCTTCTCCAATTTTTCATTTGTATATAGTTTCGATATTATTTCTAACTCTTTAATTGATTTTTCAGTCACATTAAATGAATATAGTTTTTTTGGTGGGGATAAAACTATATATTTTAGTGCTAATGCTGTCGCTTTTGATATTTCTATTGAACTTGTATCTTGTTTTCCACAATTTGTGCACTTAACTCCACTATCCTTTAAACTAAAAGCAACTATTTCCTTCTCATCACAATTTACGCATTTATCTATTTTAGGTGTAAAACCTAAAAAACACATTAATTTAAGTTTAAATATTGCCAATATTAAGTCTCTATCTTTATCAGTTTCCGAAATCATATATAATGTATTTAAATATAATTGTAGTATTTTATATGTATTTTGGTTCTCAGTTGTAACATCAGATATAATTTTTGTTATATGCGACGCATATTTAAGCTTATCTAAATCTGTTCTTATATTGTAAAATACTTCTATAATGTCACAAGAATTTATATTATATGTATTTGTTCCTTTATATAGAATATATTCCCCAAAACATAACAATTGGCTGCCAGCAAGAAGAGTACTTTTTTGTCTTCTTGCTCCTTTAGCAGCACATGATATTTTCCCCATTCCAGGTGTTAGTATAGTAAGCATTTTATCGAAATCACCCATGTTATGTTCTGCTATTACTATTCCCTTGGTTTTTATCGTTCCCATATTGTTCCGCCTTTATTTTATTTTCTATTTCTTCTACTTGCATAAGTTCTACAAAAGTATTTATATTTCCAGTATTTTTAAAAGTATTCCAAGCCATTTGCTTTATCATACAATCAACTCCTTTTAAATTTATCTTTTGTAATTTTAATCATTTTATACTTTTTAGTTAAATTTAAATTTTTTTACAACATCATCTTTATCTTGCCAGTTTTCCCTTACTTTAACCCAAACTTTTAAATTAATTTTTATACCTAACATTTTTTCTAATTCTTTTCTTGCAGATGTTCCTATTCTCTTTAACATACTTCCATTCTTTCCAATTATTATCCCCTTATGTGAGTTTCTTAAACAATATATTGTGGCTTCAACATCATAGATTTCTTCATTTTTGCTTGTTGTTCTTAAAGACATTTTCTCTGTTTCAATATATATTCCATGTGGTACTTCTTCATCAAGAAATTGAAGTGCTTTTTCTCTTATTACTTCTTCTACAAGTTGTCTAGAGGTTTGATCTGTATACTCATCAATATCATAATATGCAGGTCCTGGCTTTAAGTTCTTTTCTATTTCATCTAATATATCTTCTACTTTTTTATTTTTTATTGCAGATACTGGAATTATTGCTTCAAAATCATATTCTTTTCTATATAAATCCATAAGATATATTAATTTTTCTTTTTGTACTAAATCAATTTTATTTAATATTAAAATTGTTTTCTTTTTTGCCTCTTTAATTTTTTCTAATATTATTTGATCTCCTTTTGTTATTTCATCTTTTGAAGCATCTACTAGAAATAGAACCACATCAACATCAGAAACTGTTCCGTATGCTGTTTCTAGCATTGTTTCTCCTAGTTTTGTTTTTGGTTTATGTATTCCTGGAGTATCTATAAAAATTATTTGTGATTTTTCTCTATTTACAATAGCTCTTATTGCTGTTCTTGTTGTTTGAGATTTATTTGCTGTAATTGCTACTTTTTCACCAACTAAGCTATTTATTAATGTTGATTTCCCTACGTTTGTTTTTCCTATTATAGTAACAAATCCTGATTTAAATTCATTTTCCATATATATTTTTCCCTTCTTCTGTTTATATTATATATTATTCATTTTAAATATTTTAAAGAATTTTGTAATTTTGCATAAAAGTTTTTATAAAAATAAGCGAAGAATATATTTCTTCGCTTTTATTATATTATATATTATTTAATTATTCAAATGTTACTTTTGCATCTATTGGACATATATTTATAAATGTATTTCCATCATTTACATCTATTACATTTCCATTTAAATCTTTATATACTGTTTTAGCTGTTCTAGAATCTTTTTGACATGTTATTTTTATTGCTTTTCCATTTGTAATATAATATCCCTCTTTTGTTCCTATATTTTTAAGTCCTTGTCTATCCTTGTTTTCTGAATCTTGTAATTTATAATTTTCTGCAAAAGTTATTATTATATTTTTGGTTGTTACATCTTCTTTAGTTGAGTAATCTGTTTGTTTCTTTCCTCTTGCATATCTGACATATCTTTTTGCTTCCGCATCATACTTATAAGATACTGTATGTAATGTTGAATATGGTATTGTTACTTGGTTTGCAACTATGTCACTTTCTAATTCTACTTCTCTTTCTACATAGTGTAATACGCTTGTAGCATTTGAAGTTGTTTTATATCCTTTGTTTTCAGCAATTTTTAAAATTGATTCTGTGCTTGTTAGAACATTATGTGGTGCTGATTTAGCTTTTATTCTCCAGAAATTACTTGTACTTTCTGTTATTCCGTTTATATTATTAACTTTTAAAGTTGATATATCAGATTGTGCTTGTGGACTCCATCCATAGTGTGTATATATTGCATCATTTTCTAATGCATAATCTAAAAAGTAATGCCTAGAACTTCTTACTGGACCTATTTCATCTAAGTTTACACCTTTAAATAGTGCCATTAATCTAGTTTCTCCACCTTCAACTATTATTTCATACACACAATATGCTTTATTTAATCCTGCTTGTGGCCATGCGTCTTTATGATTATCTATCATGACAGCTATTGGTCTATTTGTTCCTGAGAATATCTTTATTTCTTCTTTATGTTCTTTAGCTTGTGATACTTCTTCCGTTCCTAGTGAAATAACTTCATCTGGTTGATTTTTATCTTTAATATTTTTATAAATAAATAATCCTACGGCTACTAATATTGTTATTACAAGAACTGTTATTAATACTATCATTTCTTTGTTTTTATTACTTTTTCTTTTTTCTTTTCTACTCATATTATCCCCTAACCTTTATTTTATTATTAAACCTATTATTTTATCAAAAAATAAAAAATATCCTACAATAGCTGCATTTATTACTGCTAGCACTACTGCACCAGCTCCAACATCTTTTGCTATTTTTGCTTTTGGATGAAATGTAGTAGTGTATAAATCTACAACTGCTTCAATTCCTGTATTTATCATTTCTGTAATTATAACTAAAAATACTGCAAAACACAAACTTATCCATTCTATATTATTTAGCTTAAATAATATTCCTAATATTATAGTTACTATTCCTATTAACAGTTGTATTCTTATATTAATTTGAGTTGTTATTGTATGCTTTATTCCATTAAATGCATTTTTCCATGCATCCCCAAAATTTTTATTGTATACGAGATTTTTTTCTTCTTTCATAATTACTCCCTAACAATTTTTAGTTCATTTAGTACATATTCTTCTTTTGGTCTCATTTGAATTTTATCTTTTTCTTCTATATGGTCATATCCCATTAAATGATAGAATCCATGAACTAACATATATGCCAATTCACGTTCAAAGCTATGTCCGTATTCTACTGCTTGTCTTTTTACTTGTTCTATGGATATTATTACATCTCCTAAAACATCATGAATTTCATTTCCATTTTCTTGTATTTTTTTTAGTTCTTCTTTTTCGAACATTGGAAATGATAAAACATCTGTTGATTTATCTATTTCCCTATATTCTTTATTATATTTTCTAATTTCTTCTGGGGTTGTTAATATAATATTTATGTATAAATTCTTATCTTGTAAATTTTCTACTTCAAAACATTTGTCGATAACTTGATTTATTGTTTTTTCATAATTTTCATTTTCTTCTAAATTAATATATTCTATTTCTGCAAAATTCATTATATACCACCTTAAATTAGACTATTTCTTTTTGCTCTACTTTGTTCTTCTTTTTTGTGTAATTTATATCTGACGTTGTACAACTGTCCTTAAATTGTCTCATTACTCCTAATTTTACTAGTCTATTTTTATAGAATTTAATTATTTTTGAATAATCTCTCTTACTTGCATTAAGTTTCTTTAAATCATTTTTAATGAATAAAATTTCTTTTTTTGTTTTATATTCTTCTAAGTCTTCTTCTTTCAATTTTTGAATTTTTTTGTACTCTTCCCAAAACTTCTTATATTCTTCTCTATCTTGAGGTTTATCCCAATAAATTTTAGTAGATAATAATCTTACATTATAATCTTCTATTAATTCTATTAAAATATCATATGCTGCTGCTCTTTTTTGAGGTATTTTTGTATCTACTATAAGACTTCTTGTGTCTTTAAGTAATTTTATATAGCATTGTTCTGCGACTATTAATGGAAGACTATGTGTAAATAATTGTCTACTTATTCCTAATAGTATCATTTTCTTTTCTATAAATTCTTTTTGATCTAGTTTTCCAACAGTAAATCTACTGAATTTATCGTACTCATTTAATATTTCTTTATACATATTTGCTTCATCATATTTCATTTTTATTGGCAGTACATTAGTTATATATTCTTCTAAGTTAGTAAATATTTTATCATATATTATTGATTTATCCTTATAACTTAAATTATCTGCAAGCTGCACAGAATAATGTTTTAATAAACCTTTATAAGATGATTCCATTTTAGCACAGTAAAATTTTTCAAATCTTGTTCTTAATTTAGATTTTTCCATATTTTTAATTGTTTCATAGTCTAAATTTATTAAGTATAGTTGTTTTTTATATTTGTATTCTAAGTATTCTGTTTCTTTTATATGCGTAACTTCATAGTAATTTGATAAAGCATTTTTTTCAAATTCTGTTGCTGTATTATTTTTTACTTTTTTGTATATTGAATCCATAATATTTTTGTCGATAGATTCTAAGTATAATGTATAAGATTCTTCATATTTTTTAGACACTGCTTCTTTTTTTTCTGCTGTTTCTTCTTTTTTTAGTTCAGTATAAAGCTCGTAATTTTTTAATAAATTATTTCTTTTTATTGATATTAACATGCTGTTTATTCCAACTTTAGTAGGTATAAGCAATTTACTTATAGTATTTGTTATTTTTGTAAAAAATGTTTTATCTGTGCTTGCTACTCTAAGTTCTCTTTGCCCCATTATTCATCATCCTTTCAAAATACTATCTTTTCTTCAGTGCCTATATTCTCTAAAACTTCGTATATAACTTCCGCTTCTACGCAATCTTGATATTCAGTGTAATTCACTGTGACATTTTTTATATTGTCCTTGTTTTCTATTTGCTCTAAAAGCTTTTCTTCCGCTATGTTTTTTGCCTTTTCTTTAGCTTCTTCTACTGTATATTCTACTTCCTTGTAATTTATTTCGTAATTGTCATATTTTGTTAATTCTACGGGTATATAGAAATCTGAAAATATTTTTACTTTTTTGTTAGTATACATTGTATCATAATTTTCAAATTTTGAAAGTCTTTTGTAAAAATTTATTTTAAAATTATTTATGGAAATACCATATTTAGTTTCGACATTTCCTGTTTGTTCTTTTACTTGCTGTTTAAAATCCACCTTTGCTTTTTGACTATACCACACTCTTGCTTCTATTTCACCACTTGAGTGTACATACCTTATTCCCGTATATTTTCCTTCCATCCAACCTGCTATTAATGTAGTTCCCTTTTTTACCACTTCTCCTTTTTGAACTTGAATCGTTCCATTATTTGCATTTATTTTCTCTATAACACCATCTTTATCTGCTATTATACTACAATATTCGTCTTCATTAATTATTGTAGGTTTGTTTTCAGCTTCTACTATTTTAACTATCGCATTAGTACCTTTTATAGTTATTCCTACCCATGCTAAGTCTTCTCTTTTTAATCTTAATTCATTTATAATTTTCTTTGTATCTATATTTTCTTTGTATTCACCTACTTTTAGTCCACTTTCGTTTATAGTCTTTATAATTTCTTCTGTAGGTATTGTTTCATTCCCAGTAATTTCTATATTCCATATAAATCTTGAAATAGCTAATATCCCTAGTAGAATTAAAGTTAATGTTCCAAAGAATATTTTTCTTTTCTTGTATCTATTTAGTATAAATGGTATACCTCTTTTTTTCTCTATCCTTATTTTGCACCCAGTTTTTTTTGCTATTTCTCTAATCTTTTTAAATTCATTTATTCCTATATTTATATGTATAATACTGGCTTTTTCTCTTTTCATATTCCATAAAAATATACTTTTAGATTTACATATGTTTATAAATCTCTCTATATAATAGCCTTCTGCACATATTCTTAAATATCCGAAGAATATAGTTTATGAATATCTTTAATATCATTTATATTCCTCCTCTTCATCTGTTTCATTTTCAAAATCTATACTGTCTATTTTCCCATTTATAATAATGTCATCTTCTGTCATTTGGTTTAGAGATAAATTAAATCCATTTATGTTTATATTTCCTATATAAGTGCTTATTTTTACAAAAAATTCTTCATATTCTAATATTCCTTTATAATTTTCTATTAGTAATTGT
The DNA here is from genome assembly GCA_963557785.1 of uncultured Clostridia bacterium. Taxonomy (GTDB): domain Bacteria; phylum Bacillota; class Clostridia; order TANB77; family CAG-508; genus Merdicola. The sequence goes on from CAUWBF010000013.1 coordinate 12,872, forward strand.
TCGAATCCAATAATTGTTATTTTAGGGGTTTGTGTCGTAACTTCTTTAGGAATTTCCAATAAGTTATCTATTTTTCTTATTAGCCTATTATTTTTCTTTTGATTTTTCATATTACCTCCTATTTATCAAATTCATCTAAGGATTTAAACTCATATCCCATTTCTCTTGCTTTTTTTATTACATAATCTAATACATTCATATTATCCTTTGAAGTTGCATGTAATAGCATTACTTCTCCATTATGCAGATTATCTATAATTATCTTTTTAGCTTTTTCTTCTCCATTTTGATTTTTCTCATCCCAATCTTTATATGCAAAACTCCACATTACAGTTTTATATCCTAAAGAGTTTGTAATACTTAGTGTCCTCTCGCTATATTCTCCTTTTGGTGGTCTTATATATTTCATCTCATATCCAAATTTTTCATATATTGATTGATGCAATCTAAGAACTTCTTCTTTTATTTCTTCATCACTTATATCAGGCATACTTTTATGGTTTACTGTATGATTTCCTACAATATGTCCTTCATCAATCATTCTTTTTACTAAGTCTTCCCTTGTATTTAAATAATGTGCTGTAATAAAAAATGTAGCAGATACATTATTTTCTTTTAATACATCTAATATTTTTTCTGTATATCCTGCTTCATAACCTTGGTCAAAAGTTAAATATATAATTTTAGATTCACTATTTCCAATAGATATTCCTTCATATTTATTTATTAATTCATTATTTACTTTGCCTAGATCTGGCTGTTTATGATCTTTTTCTCTTTTTATTCCCCAACCTATTTTTGTATTACTTAAAGCTCCTGCACTCACAATTTTTGCATTTGTATCTCTTGTATTTGTATTTTCAATAATATTTTTAACACTTATACTTGTTAGTAGTAATAATGCTAAAAGCAATGTAGCTACAAATTTATCACTCTTAGATAAAAATTTTTTCATATCAATTCCTCCTTTTAGAGTTTATGTAGCTTTAAATATCATTATTACTATCTTAAATAAAATATATTTATATGATTAAAAAACAAAATATTTGTTCATATTTTGTTTTCTTTTTCTTTTTACATTATTTTCCATTATTTTCCATTTTGTTTGTTTTTTTATATTGACAATCTTAAAATTATAGATTATATTTGTAATGCTACTGGAAAATTTAGGTAATTTTTTGATTTTTGTCGAATCAATAGAGTAGCTTACCCTAAAGACTTTTAATACTCTATCTTTTATTGGAGGATAATTATATGTTACGTTTCGTTCTTTGTGATGACAATCCAAATATATTAGACAAACTTTCATCAATGTTAGAATCAATTTTGATACAAAATAATTTTGATGGTGAAATTGTTTATAAATGTCATGATGGCAAATCTTTATTAGATTATGTTTCTACTCATCCAGTAGATGTACTACTTTCAGATATCAATTTAAATTCTGACATATCTGGTATCGCACTAGCCAATGAGATAAGAAAAAATAATAAACAAATGTATATAATCTTTACAACTGGTCATTTAGAATATGCTTTATTAGCTTATAAAGTAAAAACTTTTGATTACTTGCCTAAACCTATTACTATTGATAGACTATCTCAAACAATTTCTCGATTATTTGATGATTCTCAAACAAATCCTAATAGTTTTATTCGTGTTGGCAATACAAAAATTCTGTTAAAAGAAAATGAAGTAAATTATATTATGAAGAATAATATGAAGATTTTATATTGTACTAATATAAAAAATTATGAAACATACTCTTCTTTTACAAAAATTATGCCATCTTTACCTAATCATTTTATTAGATGTCATAAATCCTATATTGTTAATATTAATAGAATCGAAAATATCGATTCTTCTAAAAATACAATATTTTTTAATAACAATATTACCTGTTCTATAGGTCCAAAATTCAAACAATATTTTATGGAGGTTTTTAATAACTATGCAAACTTTAACTACACTAATGAGTACTTTATTTCAGCCAAATGAGAATTTGATTTCTATTTTTTATTTTCCTTTATCATTTATAGAAGCTTTTATTAGTTCTATTTTATTTACTAATTTATTTAATATATCCGCAAAAACTAAACAAACTTTTCTTTATAGTATACTATCTGCTACATTAGGAACATTTTCTAGATTCATTATTCCTATGCCATATGAAACTATCTTTAATATATTTGTTATGTTTATATTAATTAAAATTATTTTTAAAATTAATACATTAAAATCTATTGCATGTCTAATTGTACCGTTTATATTCGTTGTTATAATTGAAACAATTATTTCTGTGCTTTCTTATTATTGTATACATATTTCTATAAGTGAATTAACTAATATTCCAATATATGCAATTGGTTTGCCATTATTTATTTATGCATTAATGTTTTTACTACATTTATTATTAAAAAAATTTAATGTGCACATAAAAATCTTAGATAACTTTACTTTTAGTGATAAAGCTAAATTAGTTCTTACTGGAATATTAGGTTTAGTTGCAATTTATCTTAATTTATATATTATTTTTTATTATTCTAATTTTCTACCTAATGAAATTACTATAACTAGTATATTCGTTCTAGTTATGTATTTCTTAGTTAGTACATATTGTTTAATAAAAACTAATAATCTTGAAATTGCTAAACAAAACATAGAGAATTTACAATTATATAATAAGACATTAACTATTATGCATGATAATATTAGAGCATTTAAACATGATTTTAATAATATTGTTCAAGCGATTGGTGGATACATTGAAACAGAAGATTTAGATTCTTTAAAAAGATATTATAAAGATTTAATTAAAGACTGCTATAGTGTTACAAATTTAGAAACATTAAAGCCGGAGATAATTAATAATCCTTCTATTTATAGTATTCTTGCTTCTAAATATTACAAAGCTGATGCAGATAATATTCAAATTAATCTTGAAGTTGATGTCGATCTTAATACTTTGAATATTACAACATATGAACTTACTAGAATGCTTGGAATACTTTTAGATAATAGTATAGAAGCTGCAAAAGAATGTGATGAAAAAATTATAAATGTTAAATTTTATGATGATGAAAGTAGGCATCGCCAATTAGTAATTATAGAAAATACTTATGCAAATAAAGATGTAGATACAATTAAAATATTTGAAAAAGATTATACTACCAAAGAACATAATACAGGTCTTGGTTTATGGGAAGTAAATAAAATATTGAACAAACATAATAACTTAAGTTTATTTACTACTAAGAATAATAAATTCTTTATTCAACAATTAGAAATATATAAAAAATAGAATCTCTAATTTAAGAGATTCTATTTTTGTTTTTACTTATTATTTATTTTAGTCTATTTTTCTTAAAGATTTTGGCATTTCAGGTTGATGTAGTATTCCAAATAATATACAAGCTGTATTTGTTGCCTTTGCATATTTTTCTGCTACTTTAGCTAATAATTTTAACATAACTAATTCCCCCTATTTTTAAAAAATTATTTATATAATAGATTATATCCGGATTATAATCTAACTATATCAGTTTATTATAGAAGCTCTCCTTTTTGGTAAAGCTCATATCCATATTTATTTTTCGTTAAAGTATATGCTAATCTTGTAATAGTTAATGTTTGTATTAAAGTACCAAAAATAAATACATTAGATATTGTATTATTTTTAATTAATATTGCTAATACTAAGTTTATTGTAAGTAATATATATGATTGTATTCTTTTCTTTTTTCTTTCCTTTTTACTTAGAATTGGAACATTTTCTGTGTCTGCTGGTGCATATAGCTTTATCATAATTAGTCCAAATATCCAAACAAAAGCTACTAAAATATATTTTATATATTCTGGATTTAGATTTATATTTTGACTTAGTAATGCTGTTCCACAGTACATTAGAGTTGTACCTATTATACATCCTAAGTGACTATGTAAGTGAAAACCTCCTGATGCTGCTCTATATGGTAACATTATGAAAAATGTTATAATTGCTAATTTCCATATTCCTAGTAAATATGCTATTCCTAGTAGAATAAAGAATTTTGGAACTTCTCCAATAAGATTTTGTAATCCATAATTTATTATTTCTGCTTTTTCATCATCAATTTCTGGATTTGCTTCTTGAATTTTTTTAGTAAGGAAATTGCATATTTTTTTTATCATATTATATCTCCTTTTTGATTATCTTTATTCTATATACATATTAATATAATAAAAAAATATAATTTTATTTTATTTGTATAAATCAAAAAAACATATATGAAATATAAATAATTTTTATTTCATATATGTTTTTTTGATTTTCATAAAATATCTTTTATCCCTTCTAGTATTTTCCAAGTTTTATTATATTCTGGTAAACATTTGAAGGTCATTTCTTCTTTTTTAGTTGGATGTATTATAGTTAATTCATATGCCCAAAGTGCAATTTGTTTTCCTCTTCCTCTTGTTCCGTATTTTTGATCTCCATATATACTATGATTTCTACTTGATAGCTGCACTCTTATCTGATGATGTCTGCCTGTATGTAAATTTATTTTTAAAACTGATAAATTTATCTCTTCATCATATTTTAGTACCTCATAATCTAATTTAGCACTTTTAGAGTTTTTAGTTTCTTCTTTTACTACTTTACTCATATTATTTTTTTCATTTTTTAATAAGTAATCTTCTAAAGTATCTTTTTCCTTTTCCATTTTGCCATCTACAACAACTAAATAACTCTTTTTTAGTTCTCTTGCTCTTACCTCTTCACTTAGTCTTGCCGCTGCTTTAGAAGTTTTAGCAAATACCATAACTCCTCCAACAGGTCTATCTAATCTATGTACTAATCCTAAATAGACATTTCCCGGTTTATCGTATTTTTCTTTTATATATTCCTTTATTAAAGTTAGCATATCAATATCACCGGTTTTATCACCTTGTGATGGTATATTTGGTATTTTCTCTACCACTATAATATGGTTATCTTCATAAATTATGTTTAATTTTTGCATATTATTCCTCCCAACGACCATATATTCCGCATGGAAGTACTAATTTTGAATCCCTCATAGGTATTCCAATTTCTCCTGAACTTAAAGTTCCTTTATTTTTTATATTTAATCTTAATATATTTTCTAAAACTTTTGAAGATATTCCTGTTGTATATGAATTTATTAAGAAAAATAGAGGTTTATCAGAAAGAACTTTTGTACATAGTTCTACTAAATCATATATGTTATTTTCAAATTGCCATACTTCTCCATTTGCACCTCTACCATATGATGGTGGATCCATTATTATGGCATCATATTTATTTCCTCTTCTTATTTCTCTTTGAACAAATTTAACAACATCATCTATAATATATCTTACTGGCCTTTTTTCTAATCCGGATGAAATAACATTTTCTTTTGCCCATGAAACCATTCCTTTTGAACTATCTACATGGCAAACTGAGGCACCTGCAGATAAACATGCAACAGTTGCTCCACCTGTATATGCAAATAGGTTTAATACTTTAATTTCTCTATTTGCTGATTTTATTTTATTTATCATCCAATCCCAATTAACTGCTTGTTCTGGAAATAAACCAGTGTGTTTAAATCCCATTGGTTTTATATTAAATACTAGATTTTTATATTTTATTTGCCAAGCTTTTGGTAGATTTGTATTATATTCCCAACTTCCTCCACCTGTTTTGCTCCTATTATATTTTGCATTTGCCGTTTTCCATTTATTTGGAAAACTTTTATTATTCCATATTATTTGTGGATCTGGTCTAACTAAAGTAATTTTTCCCCATCTTTCAAGTTTTTCTCCATTTGCCATATCTATTATTTCATAATCTTTCCAGTTATTTGCTAATTCCATTTTTTTACTCCATTTTATAGTTTTGATAATATTGAAAAGAAATTATATATAAATATAAAATTTGCTACACATAATATTAATGTCATACCAATAATTAATTGCATCAGTTTATTTTTTTGAAGAGTAGCAATTAGACCGCTTGTCCTTTCTTTTCTCGTTACATTTTCATTCTCATATTTTATATTAAATATTTCATCCTTTGCGTATTCCATAAAATAAATCCTCCCCTAAACATATTCTTTATTAAATAATATTCATATTTAGAACGATTTATTCATAGAACAACTTATATTTTAACATATTTTAATGTCATTTTTCAATATAAACTAACAAAAAGAGGATTTAAAGCCATATTTTGCTTATAAATCCCCTTTTTATACTTTTATATAATTATTTTTTTATAGATAATATTTTAAATTGACATTCTCCTCCAGGAGCTTCTACAGTTACTACTTGATTTTTCTTGCAGCCTAATAGTGCTTTACCTATTGGTGATTCATTAGATATTTTATTTTCAGCAAGATTTACTTCTGTTGATCCTACTATTGTATATTCAACTTTCTCATCAAATTCAACATCTAATACTTCTACAGTATTTCCTATTTGAACAGTTTTTGTATCTATTTCTGATTCATCTATTATTTTTGCAAATCTTAATTTAGCTTCTAATTCCATTATTTTATCTTCATTTACAGCTTGTGCTGTTTTTGCTTCATCATATTCAGAATTTTCAGATAAATCTCCAAATCCTAAAGCTACTTTTATTCTTTCAGCTATTTCTGTTCTTTTTACAGTTTTTAATTCTTCTAATTCTTTTTCTAATTTATCATAACCTTCTTGTGTTAATAAGATTTCTTTGTTTTCTTCCATTAATTTCACTCCTCTTTATAGCAGTTAATTGTTTGCCAGTTTCCTACAATATTAAGCTAATATGCTTCATTTGTCAAGTATCTAACATAACTTTTTTGTTAATTTATATTCATCTTGATGTATAACTCCATTATTTCCTATTGTATTTACTATTTTAAAATTATCTCTTCGCTTTACATTATTAATTTCATTATATTCATCTAAAGCAATTATCTTACTTTCATACACCTCTTTTTTATCAAATTTTTCGAGAACTTCCTTCTCTTCTTCCTTTTTCTTATATGCTATATCTATATCATTTATAACAATCCCAGAAAAAGATTTTGAGTTTACTTTGCATATGTTTTCTATATTAACTACCACTGCTTTTTTATATATTTTATATTTATTTAGTAATTCTTCTGGAAAATCTATATTTAATATATATTTACTTTTAGCCAATCCTTTTTTTCTATTATTTCCTATTGATAATATAATTCCATTTTCTTCATATAATTTATTTTCCAATTTTTTAAATCTTGATATGTTATTTGTTATCAAATTTACTCTTTTAGCAATATTGGCAATATTTGTTATAATTTCTAAATTTATATTGCTATTTTCATTTACCATTATGCTAATTTCTTCTTTATTTAAATTACTTTCTATTTTCTCCATTATATATTCCAGTATATCTATACTACTTATCTTTATTAAAAATCTTCCATTCAGTATGTTAAAGTTATATGAATATAACTCATTTTTTAATAGAGTTTTTCTTGACAAAGAATCTGATAACACGATATTCTTTGCTCCATTTTGATTTAATCTGTATAATAAATTTTTCATAAAAGTCTTATTTATTTTATTAAATTTATAGTTTGGTATGCAGATTATGATTTTATTTATGGCTGTATTTTTATAACTATCATTTAATACTTTTTTTATTTCAATCTTTTTTATTAATTTAAAATAAAGTTTCTTTATTTCATCTTTTAAAGATTTTACTTCACTATTATCTTCATATATAAATACTATATTCAAAAAAACACCTTCTTAATACAATTTATTTCATTTATATTAAGAAGGTATTTATTTTATTACTATTTATTTAATTCTTCATTTACTATTTTCCATAAGCCTTCTGTTTCTCTATCTTTCTCCCAGAAAGCTATTCCTGCTAATTTATATTTATTAGCTAAGCTTATTTTTTCTATAATAGATTTTTCATCTTCTATCCACATTGCACGTGTTTGTCCCTTTTCTTCATATTGAATATAGTATTGCTTTAATGTATCATTCCATTGTTTTTCGCCTTTACCTTTAATAACTGTATCTACATCCTTCATATCTACTGTTTTACTAGGATCTTTTGTTTCGTCTTCTGTAATTGTCCATATTCTTGTATATAAAGGAATTCCTAATATTATTTTTTCATTTTTTACAACTTCTTGATCTAAGAACTTATTTATATTAGTTTCAACCCAATTATATCCGGCTGTTGTACCTGCTTTTGTTCCGTTTCCATATTGATCATATGCCATAAATACTATATAGTCTGCAACATGTCCTATTACATTTCTATCAAAACATAATGACCAGTTTTCAGAACCATCTGGTGCTGTTACGTCTACTGAGAACGTTTTTCCTAATGCTTTTAGTCTAGGTGCTAATTCGATTACAAGTCTTGAATAATTTGATTTATCTGATAGATTTAAGTTTTCAAAATCCAGATTCAAACCATCTATATCGTATATTTCTACTAATTCAACTATATTATCTATTAAGGCTTGTCTTTTTTCAAAATTACTTATTATTGTAGATGTTGTTTCTCTTAATGAATTATTTGAGAACATTGCCCAAACTTCATATCCATTTGAATGTGCCCATTCTATATATTTAAGTCCACTATCGCCAATATTTTCTGTTATATTTCCTGTTCCTTTTTCTATTGCAAAAAATGATGGTGAAACTACATTTACTCCCTCAATAGTTTGTCCTGTTCTGTCTGGTGCTGTTGCATATTCTGAATAGTAATCCCAAACTAAGTTTATTTTTCCCTCTATTGTTTTTGTTTCAACCTTTGCTTCTCTAGTTGTTTTTATTTCTGCTATATCGCTTTCTTTGATATATCCAATTTTTCCATTTTGTGTTCTAACTTTTGCCCAACCTTCGCTTGTTGATATATATATTAATTTATCACCTTTATTAACTTTTTCTATAGTTCTTGATAATACCTTTGCTTTATATTTTACGCTAACTTTTTTCTTTGTTTCAGCTTCTTTTACTTCTCTATCCTTTGAATCTACAATTACAATTTTGCTATCTTCATTAGATATATATGTTAAATTTGCATTATATACATTTTCACACATTTCTGAAAAAGGTATATACATTATATCATTTTTAGTTATTATAGAAGATTTTATATTTTCTAAAGTTCCGTTTACTTCCATTACTTTATTGTTTCCAACTAAAATAGCAAGTTTATCTTCATAAGTAGTTACTAATCTTTTATCATCTTCATAATATTTTATATATTTATCAAAATAATTTTGTACATCATCTTTTGATAAATATATTACTCCATTATCATCAATATAAACTTCGTTTTTCATTTTTGCTGTTACATTTTTGTTGTTTATTATTAAATTTATCATATCTTCTGTTGCATCTTTTTGATAGTCTGGTGCAATATACATGGCAACTGTAGCAATTCCTAATGCTATTAGGGTTATTACTATTGTAAGTATAATCTTTAATTTGTTAGATTTTTTTTGTTTTATATTGTTGTTATCTGTTATTTCTTCCAATCTTTTTTACCTCCGTATCAAATATGGTTTTATGATATCATAAAATCCCTTTTTAGTGAATAGTTTTTTCTATTAAATTTTTTATTGTCTTTTTTTGGTTTACATAGTGTTTTTTTGTAAAATCTCTTTATTTTTCTACATTTTTATTGTATAATATTAATAGTTGATTTAAGGAGGATTTCTTATGTGGCATATATGGTTAATTTTTGCAGGTATTTTTTTTATATTAGAAATGATGACTGCTGGATTTTTCATATTTTGGCTAGGTATTGGCTCTTTAATTGCAATGCTAATTAGTTTCTTTACAGATAATGTTATAATTCAGACCTCAGTTTTTATCGTATCTTCAGGTTTACTTATCTTTTTAACTAAACCTTTTGTAGATAAAGTTTTAGGAAATAAAAAAGCTGTTAATACAAATGCTTATAACATTATAGGAAAAAGTGCTTTGGTAATTGAAGAAATTAATTCTTTAAAAGGTACTGGTCAAATTAAAGTTGATGGAGAAGTTTGGTCAGCAAAGTCTTTAAATCAAGAGATAATTACTAAAGATTCAAATGTTGTAATACAATCAATAGAAGGCGTTAAAGCTTGTGTAAAATAATATAAAAATTTAAGGAGGATTTTATGGGAGGATTTATTTTTTTAGCTATTATACTTGTAATCATAGTTATAATAGCTTATAAAACAATCAAAGTAGTTAAACAATCAGAAGTATATATTATTGAAAGATTAGGTAAATTTCATAAAATTGCAGATGCCGGTCTTACAATAATAATTCCATTTTTTGATCATGTTCGTAGTGTTGTTAGCTTGAAACAACAAACTATGGATATTCCACCACAAGGAGTTATTACAAAGGATAATGTTACAATTACAATAGATACAGTTGTATTCTATCAAATAACAGATCCTGCAAAGGCTGTTTACGAAATTCAATCTTTAAAGAAGGGTATCGAATACTTAGCTATAACAACAATTCGTGATATAGTTGGTAAGATGGACTTAGATGAAACATTTAGTTCAAGAGATGCAATAAATCAAAGATTAAGAGTAATATTAGATGAAGCGACTGATAAATGGGGTTGTAAAATTGATAGAGTTGAAATAAAAGATATCAACCCACCTGCAGATATTAGAGATGCAATGGAGAAACAAATGAACGCAGAAAGAAATAAAAGAGCTTTAATTCTTCAAGCAGAAGGTGAAAGACAATCTGCAATCACATTAGCTGAAGGTAAAAAAGCCGCTGCTATATTAGAAGCCGAAGCTGATAGAGAATCAAAAATTAGAAGAGCAGCCGGTGAAGCTGAAGCTATTGAAAAAATTGCTGAAGCTAAGGCTAAAGAAGTTCAATTAGTGTATGAAGCAATCAAAAATGCAAATCCAGATGATAAACTAGTACAATTAAAATCTTTAGAGGCTCTAGAAGAAGTTGCAAAAGGTGAAGCTAATAAAGTATTTATTCCTTTTGAAGCAACAAACGCTTTAAGTAGTTTAGGCGCTGTATCAGAAGTTTTAAAAGATAAGAAAAAAGAATAATTATATAAAAATAAAGACGGTATAATCTATAAATTATATCGTCTTTATTTTCTAATTGGTACTTTTTCTTGATTTACTTCATTCCATCTAAGTACACGTATATCTTTATATTTATTTAATACATCTGTATATTTGTTATATTCTTCTTCCCAAAGCATATCTGGAACTTTCTCAAATGCTCTAAACATCTTTTCCGCTTCAGTTAAAAATATAACTTGTTCTTGTTGACTCATATTTTCATATCTGTTAGCTATTCTATATAATTTATCTAAATCTTGGTTAGCTTCTATGAAGCTCCAAAAATCTTTTACAGTTAATCCAGCTAAACGTATTTGCATAACAGCAAACGCGCATAAAGCAAATACTATAAGAATTAATATATATAATATTGTTAGTAGTGTTGTCATATTTACCACCTTCTTTAGTAATAACAATATTATACCATAATATACGTTTTTTAGCAATATATGACAAAATTACTAATTTTTTTCAAATCTCTTTGGTTCTGGATATTCTACTCCAAATGTTTCTACTGTTACTTTTTGCATAACAGGTGGTTCTACTGGTCTATCCTTTCCTCCACCAAAACTACTTCTTGTTACTACTCTTGATTTTACTATTGTATCTACAGCTTCCATTCCTTCTATAACTGTTCCAAAACCTGCATATTTTCCATCTAAGAATGTAGAATCATCAGTTACAATAAAGAATTGTGAACCTGCACTGTTAGGACTCATGCTTCTTGCCATTGATATAGTTCCTCTTACATGTGATATTTCATTTTTTATATTATTTTCTTCAAACTCGCCTATTATTCCATAACCTGGTCCGCCCATTCCTGTTCCTTTTGGATCTCCACCTTGTGCCATAAAGCCTGGTATTGTTCTATGAAATATTAGCCCATCATAAAATCCTTGTTTTATTAAATATATAAAATTGTTTACTGTCTCTGGAGCTTTTTCAGGATATAGTTCCACCTTTATAATATCTCCATTTTCCATTTCTATTGTTACTATTGGATTTTTACTCATTTGTACATCATCCTTCTTTCAAATATATTTATAGTGCTTTTGCACACTTGTTTATTATATCAATTCAAAATACATATATCTACATTTTTTTCTATATTTTCTTTATAAATTTCTTACATTTTCTTACTTATTTTTACTTTTTGTGACAAATTTCGACAAATGATAATTTTCCATTGCACTTACCACATCTATATTTTTTTATTAGATCTTTTTTTAATCTTTTTCTGTAAAACTCTTGTCCACATTTTGTGCAAACAATTTTATAATTATATTCGTTTTCCTCTGCTTTTCTTTCTATTCCACTTTTTTTATAATCCGCTTCCTTATTTCCAACTCTTGCTATGTTATAACCTAAACTATCATTTATAATTTTTGCATACGCTTTAAACTTTTCTCCGTGATTGTTGCAATATGGAAAGCAATGAATTATCTCATGCATTATTGTATCTTTTATTAGGTTATCATTTAATTCTAATACCCATTTACTTATTTCTATATGATGTTTATTAAATTTCTCATATTTTATAATTCTTTTATATCCATTTCTTTCAATATGCTTATAATTTAAATCTGGATTTTCTTGTTTACAACATCCATATCTTTTATTATTTCTTTTAGCTAATGTTATATCTATTTCTCCAATATCATATTTTGGATCTGTTATATCTATCCCAAGACTTTTTAAATCCTTTATGCATTCAGTGTATAATCTATTTAACTTATCTTCCATAGTTATATTCCTTTTATTTTTTTGAAATTATATCATATAAAATAGAAAATAGCACGCCTTAAATTGGCGTGCCATTTTTTGGAGTTTTAGTTTATTACACTATGCTTTATGACAGGTGTTGTTTCATTTATTGGTTTTATTTCGTATCCATTTTTTAAACACCAGTCTATAATGTTTGGTAATGCTTCTGCTGTAGGTTGATGTCCAGAAGAATCATGCATAAGTACTACATTTGCTCTTCCAGGCTTGATACCAGTTATAACATTTTGGTAAATCTCCTCTGCAGTTTTAGCACCTCCTGCATCATTACTGTCTACATTCCAGTCAAAGTACACATATCCCTTATCTAATACCATTTGTGTAGTTTTAGTCATAACTCCTTTGCAATATTTTTTGCTGATTGCATTAGAGCTGCCTCCTGGGAACCGTATAAAATATGCATCAATTCCTAATGTTTCTTTTACCATATTTCTTAAGTTATCGAAGTTTTGTACTACATCATCACTTGATTTATAGATTTCGCTATAATCGTGTGAAAAACCATGCAATGCTATTGTATTTCCTGCTTCATATTCCTTTTGTAAGAGAGCTTCTTTTGATTCATCGTATCCAATTATAAAAAAAGTTGCTTTTACTTCTTTGTCCTCTAGTGTTTTAAGTATACTTTCTGTTACAATAGACGGACCGTCATCAAATGTTAAATACACTTCTCCTATTGGTGAATCAATATAAATGGTTCTTACTGCTACTACCTTATTTCCTGCTGAATCCTCACAGAAATATTTAAGTTCATATTTATCCTCAGTAACCATTTCAAGTTTAGTATAGACATTATTTGTTAAATCACCTTCATATTTGTCACAAGCTGAAAATCCAGGTTCTTCATAATAATTTATATTGTATACATGAATTTCTGAATATCCGTTTAGTGTTATTTCTGGTGGTATTGTGTCTACTACATAAACTTCTCTCTCGGATGTTGGTAAAAAACTTAGATACTTAAATACATATCTTATTGTGTACTTTCCTGTTTGTTCGGTATTTACTTCTCCTTCTACTTCTAGCAGATTTGAAATGTCTTTACCGTAGATTGTAGCTGTTATCTTGTAGTCATATTGTGTGGAAACTTGAATATACTGCGTGGATGTATCCACATGAATTCCATTAATTACCACAGATACAGCTATTGCAATAATTGCTAGCGTAATAATAAAAACTTCTAGGGGTTTTAGCTTCCCTACATCCTTCCGTACCTCTTCCTGATGCTTGTAAACTTTGTTCATAACTGTGTCCTCCTTGAAATGATAGTTCTTACTTGATGTTATGGTATTAAGAGATGTTCTTTTCTTCAAAAAAATAACTTTTTTAAGATTATGTACTTAATATCATTCCGAGTTTTTATTATATCACTTTTTATTGTTTTTGTAAATTATGTAAATAATTAATATTTTTTATTTTTATAGATTGTGTGTTTCTATACAATAGTCTAATAGTGCATTACACCCTTCTACTATATCTTCATATGTTTTGTCGAAGTTGCCTGTGTACCAAGGATCTGCAATATTTCTTGAATTTGAATATTTTTCGTTTTTAGCCGCTTTATTTATTGAGTCCGCAAAGTCTAATAGTTTATATATTTTTTCTTCTTTATCTTCTCCTATTATTCTCTTTATGTTTGTTATATTGCTATCTTCCATTCCTATTATATAATCGTATTTTTCATAATCTGATTTTGTCATTTTTCTAGATTGATGATTTCCATATGGAATATTTTGTTCTTCTAATTTTCTTTTCGTACCATAGTGAATTCCGTTTCCTTCTTCTTCGTTACTTGTTGCTGCTGAGTTTATATAGAAATTATTTTCTAGTCCTTTTTCTTTTATCATGTTTTTAAATACATATTCTGCCATTGGTGATCTGCATATGTTTCCTAAACATACAAATAAAATTTTTATCATAGTCTACCTCCTATTGTATATAATTATATTACTGTTTTTTTCCTAAGTGTAATCCTAATACTATTGCTATAGTTGCTATACCTATAATGCCTAAACTTGCTATAGTTATTACACCTATTAATATCTTTTGATTATTTTTATTTACTTCTATATTTTTTTCTATCTCGTTTGTTTCTTTTTCATTGGCTGTTATAACTAACTCTATACTATCTTTTTTTCCATTATCTGTTTCCACTGTTATAATAGCATTTCCTGGTTTTTTAGCTACAATTTCTCCATTTACAATTTGTATTACATCTTCATTGTCTGATGACCATTTTAATGTGTATTCTGCATCTTCTGGCGTTACTTTGGTTCCAAGTCTAATAGTTTCTCCGTTTTTTAATTCACTAATTGATTTGTTTAGTTCTATCCTCTCTGGTACTGTATATGTTTCTATTTTTATTGAATCACTTTTTGAATTATTGCTTGTCGCTGTTATTGTTGCTATGCCTACTTTTAGTGCAGTAATATTTCCTTGTTCATCTACTTTTACAATTGATTCATCGCTAGAAGACCAAGTTACATTTTTATTAGTTGCATTTTCTGGTAATATAGTAGTATTTAGTTTTATTGAGTCTCCTACTTTTAATCTAATATTTTCATCTGTTATATCTATACTGTCTACATCTACTGTTTTGATTGTAGTGTCTTGTGTTGTACTACTTTTTGTAGTTGTTGAAGATTTGCTTGATGAACTACTACTTGAAGAATTTTTAGTTGAAGATTTGCTGTTTGATGAAGATGATGTGCTGCCTGATTTATATGGACACACACCATTTGTATGCAAATGTGCAGGATATCCTCCACAGTGATAATGGTAACTTCCTAATCCACTTGCATTTTTATTATCTTTATGCCCTCCGCTTGAATCTGTTCTACCTGAATGTGCATATGTGTTAGCTGTAACAAATAATATAAAAATTATAAATATGTTCGTTATTTTAAATAAAAGTTTTTTATTTTTTTTCATAAACTTCCCCTCTTCGTATTTATCTTTAATTAATATATTTTATCTTATCATATTCTTTCTGAAAAGTTTGTCGAATTTTGTTGTTTTATTAAATTTTTATTATTTTTTTGTCGAATTAGTTTTTTGTAATAAAAAAGACTATTTCTTAACTTGTATTTTGTTAAGTAAATAGTCTCTTCTATTAATTTTCTTGTAATTCAAAACGATATTTTTGTTTAACATCTGGATATTTTTCATGATCTACTTCTGATAAAAACATTTCTAATGGTCTTGCCCATATTTTATTATCTGCACTATGTTTGTATATTACTAATTGTTCTTTTGTTTCTGTGTGTTCTGCAATTTCTATTACATCTATTAGCCATCCTTTAAAATGTTTATATTTTTGTCCTGCTTTTACCTCTCTATTATTTTCCATCATTTTCCTCCTTATTTATTTTTATTCATTGTTTATTCTATGTACAGGAAATTTTTCTTCTTTTAATATCTCTTTTATTATTTTTGGAAGAATATTGTATTGGTCTATTTTTTCTATATCTAACCATTCGTATTGTAAGTAATCTTTTCCTTCTATATTTTTTATTGTTTCTTGAATTTGTTTATCTTGTTCGTTTATGAATTCTACTTTGTGTATGAACATTATCTCGTGGTATTTCTTGCCTTGCATTTCGAAGAAATTTTCAATTGTTGATATGTATCCTATAGTTTCTACTTCTTTTCCAGTTTCTTCCATTATCTCTCTTTTTACAGTATCTTCTGAGTTTTCTCCGATTTCAACTCTTCCTCCTATTAGTGCATAGTGGTCTGAGTTTGTGTTCTTGTGTGCTAGGATTTTATTATTATGTATTATTACACCTGCTGCTCTTATATTTAGTTTGTATTCTCCTACATCAAGTGTTAAGTCCATAGGTCCCTCCTTAATTTTTATTATTAAAGTATTCGTCTATTTTTTTGAATAGTTCACTCATATATTTGCTATATTTTTCATTAAAGTCTGTTTTTATTCTAAACTTTTGGTCACATATTCCTTGTTTAAATATTATTTTTTCTTCTTTTCCTGTAGAATCATGATATATTATTTTATATTTGTCTCTTATATCTTCTGCATTAATATTTTCTATTAAATATTTTTCACCAAATAAATTTTTACACTCATCAGAAGATTTTAGTCCAGCTTCGTCACCATCAAACAAAGCTACTACTTTTTTGTATCCTAGACTGTTAAGTATTTTCATTATTTGCATAAGATTGGTTGCTCCACCTGTTCCCCAACCATAAAAGTTGTACTCTTTATCTATTCCTAATCTGTTTATAACTTTTCTATAACATACTACATCTTCTTGTCCTTCTACTAAAATAATATTATCTTTCAAGAAAAATACTTCTTTTGCTGTTGTTCCATATATATGTGGATTATTAGATGGTTCTATACAAACATCCTGAATTAAATAATTATCTAATTCATATGTTTCTATTTTTCCATTATTTACTACTCTTATTAATTTTCCTCCATCTTGTATTGCATTCCAATTTATTAAATATGGTGAATGCGTTGATATTATTATTTGATACTTTTTTGCGTATTCGCTAAGTACACTACTTATTTTCTTTATTAAATCTGTATGTAAACTTACTTCTGGTTCATCTATTAATAAAACATTTGCATAATTTTCTTTTAGTAGTAGCAAACCTATGCAAATATATAATATAGTTATTAGTCCATCTCCTACACCTTCTAAATGGGTTTCACCACTATCATCTGTTATATCTACTACAAATGAGTTTTCTTGTTCATCTGACATACATAAGTTCCATGTTGTATTTGGAAAAAATTTATTAAATATTTTATTAAATTCTGTTCTAAGCTTTTCTTCTGCATATATTATTGTTAATGCTGAAATATATTCATTATTTAAATTGCTTTTTCTTCTATTTATTGTTCTTGAACTATTGTATTGGTTGTTCATTATAAAACTTTGTATACTTCCACTATTACTATATAAATTGTTATTTGCTATATTCTTTTTGGCTGGTACAAAAAAATATTCTCCATTTGCATTAGTACTTTTCTTTAGTTCTGCATAATATTTATTATCATACGATGTTAATGTACTTACTGAAGAAGTTGTATTCATTGACATTTCTAAATTAATATTACTGTGTTTCATTAATTTTGATAAAAAATAACCATTATCTCCATATTTAGTATTTAATAATTTTATGCATTCTAGAATTGTAGATTTACCACTACAATTTTGACCTACCAAAATATTTAGCCCGCTTTTGCAGTTTTTAGATGGATATGCGAAGTTAATTGTTTGTTTTTCTTTAAATCCTCTAAATCCTTGTATGCTTATTTGTTTTATATAATCTTTATTCATATTCTCCATATATTTACTCTTTCTTTTTTCTCATTTTAATTATATTTTTAACTATTATATGACTTTCTTTAATATATAGCAATATATGTTTTTGAATTTAAATTGTTTTGAAGGTGTTTGTATGCCTTCGGGTTATGAGCCCGTAAGTGTTGATATTGCTGAGTTTGGTGTAATTGTGTTATACTTTGTTGGAGTAAGTTAATCGGTGAAATTGGTGATGCTTTGTTTGTGTTAAAATGTGTTTAAAATCGTGTAATTTTGTAGAGAGTGTGACCAAGGTGTGACTAAGAAACCGCTTCGTAGAGATATAAAAAATACACATATTTAAATGTGTATTCTATTTATTAGAAAATGCTTTCTCGACATTTGGTTGTACTGGTGTTTCTTTTTTATTTTCTTTAAAATTTTCTTCCATTATTTCTTGAAGTATATTGATACATAAATATCCTATCCTGAAAAAATCTAAAATAAAATTAATAGCTAATGCTATTATCAATGCAGCCATAATATTTTCAAGGATTGATGATTCCGTTAATCCTATTTCTATTATACATATTATTATTAATATTATCGAAACAACTATAGGCTCTATAAAGAACATATTAAGTTGTTTAATCTTTTTATACTTTGCTAGCTTTCTCATAACTCTACTATTACTTGCAGCTGCTAAAATTGATAATGTTGTCATTAGAAAACCTGTAGATATTGCTATGAAATTTATTATATTTGATAATATTTCATTTTTACTTTCAACACCTATAAAACTAATTTTTAATTTTATTAACATTATAAAAAACACAATTATTCCTATTATTATTCCTGCTAACTTTTTCAAAAAATTTATAATCTTTACTCCTTCTTCATTTTCATTATTCATATTTATTCCCCACTAAATAATTTTTTTAATAATTTATTTTTAGCATTATATAAGTTTTGCATCTCTATAATCAATCTTTCATATTTAATTGGATTTATTCTTGAAACCTCCATAGTTATAACATCATTAAGTTTTCCAGATATTAAATCTACTGTTTCTATTTCTGTATCTTCGTCTTCTCTTCTATTCACTTGTATTTTATTAAATCCATCATAATTTTTCAAATTTCCTAATTCTATTATTTCTTCCTGTTTCAATGTGTTTTCTTTTTTAGAATTTCCCAATGATAATGTCACTAAAACTCTTAATGCACCTAAATCTCTGCTTCCTCTTATAATTTGTAGTATAGATTTGTTTGTATTATTCAATATTTCGTCATCTATATTGGTTGGAGAAAAGCCAATGCTTAATTTTCTAAAAATTTGATCTTGCTTTACTGTCCTTAATTCGTCCGGAACAGGTATTGGAACCAATTCTATTAAATCTCCATTTCCTAAAACTCCAGAAAAGTACTTCTCTATTCCAGATGGTGATAAACTATTTCTATTTCTCTGCAACATAACTATACTATACTCTTGGTCATATAATGCACTAACTTCTTCTCCAATATATTCGTCTTCATCTAATTCCATAAAATTAAACTCTCCTGTATTTTTAGCTATTCCGTGGAATTACATTTTCTCTCATTCTTATAAAACTCATCTTCCATATTTTTGGATTTAATTTATCTTTTTCTATACATTGTAATCTTGCTTCTTCTCCATTAACCTGATAATTTCTTTCATTAACTTCTGTATTTTGAGCCTTATCTAATATTGGTGTTATATCACATAATATTCTATCCCCTGATGAATTATTATCCTTATTATATATTCTTGTATAAACTCTATAATATTCAAAAGTTACATTTTTAGTTCCCATATCACTACCTCCTATATATTATATATTACTACTTTATTTTTGCAAAATTTGTCGAAACTTGTTGAAAGCCATAAATTTCGACAAAAAATAACAACCTACTGGTTTCTTAAAAGTTATTTTTATATTATTAAACTTCTAAGAATATTAATACTCTTTAATTGGTATAACTTCATGCAATAAAAATGCGCTTTTTCTTTTAAATCAACTTGCTTTTACAAGTTATGAAAAAGTATTTCTTGTTCATTTTTTATAAATGATAAAATTAAATTACGCTCTTAGACAAAAATAAAGACACATAATAATTACATATATTATAATGTGATTGAACAAAGAAAACATTATGAGTCTGTAAGTGTTGATATTGCTATTTTTTGTGTGAGTGTGTTATGTGTTGTTAGAGTAAATTAATCGGTGAAATTGGTGATACTTTGTTTGTGTTAAAATGCATTTAAAATCGTGTAATTTTGTAGAGAGTGTGACCAAGGTGTGACTAAGAAACCCAATTTTTATAATGCAATTAAAAAAAGTAGTATTTTGTACTGAACCCAAAAAGTTGGACAGTATAAATTAGGCTACTAACATGGAATGTTCTCTGTATTGAACAGGGGACATTCCTTTTAGTTTGCTCTTAATTCTTCTGTTATTATAATATTCTATATATTCTATTATATCTTTTTCTAATTCTTCTATGTTTTTATATTCTTTTTCTTTTATATAATAAAGTTCTGACTTTAATATTCCAAAAAAGTTCTCTGCGCATGCATTATCTAAACAATTACCTTTTCTTGACATACTTTGTCTAATTCCCTTCTGCTCTAAAAGATATTGATATTGCTTCATTTGATACTGCCATCCTTGATCTGAATGTAGTATTAAATTGGTATTGTCTGGTATCTTATTAAAAGCTTTTTCTAACATATCTATTACTTGATTAAACACTGGATGCCTCGATAAATTAAAACTTACTACTTCACCATTAAATAAGTCTATTATTGGGGATAAATATAATTTATCAGTATTAACTTTAAATTCTGTTACATCTGTAACCCATTTTTGATTTGGTCTATCTGCTTTAAAATCTCTTTTTAGTAAATTATTTGCTATTTTACCTATTGTTCCTTGATATGAATTATATCTTCTTTTTGGTCTTTGAATACTTTTTAATCCCATTATTTTCATTAACTTTGCTACTGTCTTATGATTAAGTATATATCCACGATTTCTTAGTTCTAATGTTATTCTTCTATATCCATATCTTCCTTTATATTCATGAAATATAGAAAATATTTCTTCTTTAATTTCTTTATATTTATCTTTTTTCTTTAAATTCTTTAAATGATAATAGAATGTACTTCGTGGCATTTCTGCTAATTTTAATAATTCTCTCAAGCTATATTTGTGCCTTAATTCATCAACAATAATTACTTTTTCTTGTTCTCTCGCTTGATTCTTTCCTGAACTAAGGCATTTAATTTTTTTAAGTATTCATTCTCCATGCGAAGTCTTTGTACTTCTTCAATTAAATCTTCTTCAACATGATTATCCAGCTTTTTTGGTTTAGAACTCATATTTTTTGACCTTCCACGTCGCTCTATATATAAGCCTTGTGGTCCTTCCTCATAATATATACGTTCCCATTTACCAACTACATCTGCTCCTTGTAAATTAAATTTTATTGCTGTTTCTAAACATGATAAATGGTTATTATGCATATATTCTACCACATTTTGTTTAAATTCTCCACTATAAGATGTTTTCATATTTTTCATTAATCCTTTAATACCATTTGTTTCATATTTTCTAACCCATTTTTGAACTGTAGCCATTGCTGGAATATCAAAATATTTAGCTGTAGTTAAAAAGCCATGTCCTTCCTTGTAATAATTAATAACTTTTAATTTAAACTCACTTGAATATTTACTCATAAAAAATGAACTCTCCTTATTAAACAAATTTTGTCTAACAATTTGGGTTCACTTCATTTTATACTACTTCATATTTTAATGCATTTCCCATATGTATTAAATTATCAGTCTGCATATTTTTGCAATTTAATTTAATAATTCCATAATTATTAACATTATAATCTTTATTTATCGAAGCCGTCATATGTACTTCATTGGAATTATAATAATAACCATTTAAAATTTCTATATTCGTTGTGTTATTTTTTGTTCTTGTTCCACATACTGCAATATCAATTTTTTTATTTTCTTCAATCCAATTTTCTATTATATGTGATGATGTATTAGAACCATGATGAGGAATTTTAAAATAATATATATTATCCGGTATTTCATCTAATTCTATTCTATCTATTACTTCATTTTCACAATCGCTACAAAACAAAAGATTAATATTATCAATTTCAAAAACAAGCATCATACTATAATCATTTTTATTAATGTTCTCTTCTCTTTTTACCATTTTAGAAAAGCTATACGAATTATATGGTGTTAGTGCTCTTATTTCAAATCTTATTTTTCTATTTTTGTGATTTATAAATTGATGTGCTAACCCTGGATCAAAACATCTATCTAAATACAAATTGTTATAGTTTATATCATTTATTTTTGAAAATTTTTGTCTAAAATATTCTATAATTTCTTTTGTTGATTCAGTAGGTTTATAATTATCCTGTAAAAAATTTGGTGCAATAAATGTTGTATTCTCATCCGTATAATTTTCAAAAATTTCATTCATACCATATATATGGTCATAATCTGGATGACTTATGCAAATAAAATTAAGTTTTTTCTGCCCTGGGCCATAATTATTTTCTTTTAAAATTTCTTCAGTTTTATTTATCTCTTTCTTAAAGCAATCTATTACACCTGCCCAAATAATTTGGTCTTTATCTTTTAAGAATATTACAATTGACTCTCCTTCACTTTTATATCCAATACAATAAATTTCAATTTCAAGATTATCAGCATCTAGGTATTTTTTTATATTCTTCATCATATTAATTTATACCTTTTATATGGAATATCTATCATCGATATATATTTACTAGTATACTTATATTCTTTGCTAGTTTTATTTTTATATGTGTATTCTGCCTTAGTTACTATTTTGTTTTGGATATTTTGTGTTTTATTCTTTGTAATATAATTATTCATTTAAATTTACTCCTATAAATAATTCATTTTCATCTTTTTTCTTCAATTCATCTATAAATTTTGGAGAAAACATATTTATAAAAATTTTAAATATTGTATCATTAATTTCTTTTATATTTTGGAGAATCCTTTTACTATTTCTAATTTCTCTTAATGTATTAAAATCATTTATACTAATATCAATATCCATTGCAGCTCTTTTTACCTGTTCCTTTTCATTTAGAGTCCCTTGTGAAATATGTGTTATAATATTAATTTCTTTTATATTTTTTCTCATTGAATACTTTCTTTCCATTATTAAATCTATTATATCTTCTTCTTCTGAATCTTTCAAAAATTTATAATCATATTTAAAAAATTCGTCATTTAAATATTCAAAAATAGTATCATCAGTTTTTCTAATTAAAAAGTCATTAATCTTTCTAAACCCTATTCTTTTTATATTAATCGAATTAGCGTATATCTCATTTATTAATATATCAAATATTTTCTCATATTCTTCATATTTCATATATTGCAATTCTTCATTTATTTCTACACAAGTAAAGTGCTTATTAATAACTACTTTTATATACACTTCATCTTCTATGAGTCTTATTATTTCGTATGATTTAATTCTGGTATAATTATTTATATTTAAAAAATTTTGGTTTTCTAAAATTTCTGCATTATTTACTTGTATGTCTACTGAATTAATAGATCCTTCAAATGTTTTGGTGAATTCATATTCTTCTAATAATTTATTACTAACATTTAAATTCATTTCATCTACCAAATTATCTGTTAATGGCATATAATCTATTCTCATAATAACAGATTTTGTTAGGTATTTTTTTAAATCTTCTCTATTAATCATTTATTTATCTCCCACTTATATAATATTATTTACTTTTTTTATTATTATATTCGAATTCTATCATAATTGAAAATATTTAACAATATATTTTTTTTACTATTATATCTATTTTTTTAGAAAAGTGTGTCGAAACTTGTCGTAAAAATATTTATTTTTTTATATACAAATAAATATTTTTTACTAACTTCAAAATTTTCATCTAATTTGTAACAATACACTTCATCAAAATTAGATTCTTTCAAATAATCTCTTTTCGTTAAAATATTGAATATTTTAGGCTAATCGTATATAATATGTTCAGAGATTGTTTATATAGGTTAGCCTTATATTCAATTATATTGTTCTTTCAAGTACCAATTGAAAGGACAATTTTTTATTTTATACAATGTGAAAATCCCTTCTTTCATTTAAGATACTACTTTCTTCTTGAGATTTTATAAAATCATCTACTGCTTTTTTAGTAAAAAATATTCTTCTACCAATTCTTACAAATTTTATTCTTCTTTCTCTAATTAATTTTGAAAGAGCCCTTCTGTAAACATTGGTTTATATTTTTCTATTACTTGTTGTTTTGTTAAAAATTCATCATTCTCCATTTTATTTAGTGTTCACCTCCTGTTCTTTTAACCAAATTAAAAATTCTTTTTTAGGTATTAATTTTCTATTACCTATTTTTATTAATGGAATTTGTCCATAATTTATTAAATTGTATACTCCTGCTTTTGAAATTCTCATTTTGGCTTGAATTTATTTGACAGTTAATAACTCTGGAATATCTGTTTTTTCTTGCATAAACTCACCTCCTTGGAGTTATTTTAAATAATTGACAGGTTATTCTTGACTTTTAATATGTCTATATGTTACAATAGATTCAAATTTAAGTCAAGACATTTTTGAAGTTTATTTTAAAATGTCTATAAGGAGAAAATTATGAAAGACGAATCAAAACAAATTCATTTATATATAAATAATGATAAATGTTATCTTATTGATATCGAGAAAAAGACTGTTACCAAAGAATCTAATTTAGGTAATTTTATAATTGAACTGTTTGAAGAAGCTAATACTTCTGAAAAATATCTAATTGAATTTTTATTAAATAATCATGCAGAATCATTGTATCAAGCTTTAGGTGATGAATTATCAAAAATAGGGCCATTTGAATGTAGCATTTTTAGCGGAATCGAATTAGAAAATGATTTACTAATACCATTAGAAGTTTATACTTTTGAATCTTATCACGATTTTGTCTTATTCACTCTATCTAGAGCTGCAGCTTTAAATATTCAATTTAATAAATGTAAAAATTGTGGTAAATATTTTATTCCTACAACTAAGAGTAATGAAATATATTGTACTCGTATTTTTAGAAATGGTAAAACTTGTAGAGATATTGGCTATGAACTTTCTGTACAATCTGATGAAATAACAAAGCTATATAGAAATGCATACAAAACTCAAAATGCTAAGAAGCAAAGAAATAAAAATGTTCCTAATATAGAGAAACTATTTTCTAACTGGGCTTCTCAAGCTAAAGAAATGTATAAACTTTGCAAGGATAATAAAATTAAACTTGATGAACTTTCAAAATGGTTAAAAGACAATCAAGATTGGATTGATAAATAGGAGGTGTGTTTTGGCTGGTAATATCATTGATAGGGGGAATAATAAATATAGGCTTCGTTATAGTCAAGGATTTGATAATAATGGCAAGAGAAGATACATAACTGAAACAGTTAATGCAACTTCTAGGAGAGAAGCAGAGAAAAAAATGGCAGAACTCATTTCTAGAGTTGAAGGAGGTTGCACATACTCTGCTAGTAAAATAACTCTAAATGAATTTAGTAAAAAATGGCTAGAAACATATGTAAAACCTAATCTTGCACCTACTACATACCAAGGTTATGAAGAAAAGTTAAATAAACATATTTTACCCTATTTAGGCAATAATAGACTTGATAAAATAAAACCTTTGGATTTGGATAATCTATATAATTTTTTGCTAACTAAACCGACTAACAGAAAAGATAAAGATGGTAATTATAAAACTTTATCTCCAGCAAATGTGCATAGAGTACATGAAATTCTATCTAGCATTTTCAGTAATGCTCTTAGATGGGATTTAGTTCTATACAATCCTTGTCCTAAAGTTATTCAGCCTAAATATCGAAGTACTAAAATGACTTGTTATGATGAAGAAACATCTAAAAGATTAATAAATGCTCTCCTACAAAAAGCACCTATAAAATATAAATGCTTCGTAATTCTTGCTATATTAACGGGATTCAGACACGGTGAATTAGTAGGATTACACTGGGATGATATTGATTTTAAAAACCATAAAATCAGTATTAAAAGAAGCGCTTATTATTTAAGTGGTCAGCCTACTTCTGAAAAAGACCCTAAAACAGATTTAAGTACTAGTACAATAGCTGTACCTAGTATATGTTTTGATTTACTTAAACAATGGAGATGTGAGCAAAGTAAAATGAAACTTGCATTAGGGTAAGTCTTGGAAAGGTTCTGAAAATATTTTTACTACTAATTATGGTGGAATAATGAACCCTGCAACATGCCCTAAATGGTTTAGTTCCTTTTTGGCAAAAAATAATTTTCCGCATATTAGATTTCATGATTTAAGACATACTTTTGCTACACTACTTATTTCTAATAATGTTGATGTTAAGACTGTTTCGCATAAATTAGGTCATGCTAGTACTAATACTACTTTGAAATTCTATGTTCATGATTTGGAATCTACTGATAAAGCTAGTGCGGAGTTGTTAGAAAATATGTTAGTTAATGATGTTAGTGTAAGATAAAAAGAGCCCATGGCTCTTTCTTAATTTATATTATCTATTGTCTTCCTTAATGTTTTTATTACTAATTCTGCACAATGTTCTTTTTCTTTTGGTAATCTATTTAGTTTTTTTATTATTTCTTCTGCAGTTAAAGTTTTAGCTTTTTCTATGTTCATTTCTTTAATCATCTCTGTTACTACACAACATGATGCTATAACTGGCGGACATCCTTTAACTTCAAATTTTGCATCTTTTATTATACTTTTACTTTCTTTATCTACTTTTATATAAATTTTTATTATATCACTACAGATTTCATTTTCTATTATTCCTATTGCATCAGCATCTTCAATTATACCTAAATTTATCGGATTTTCAAAATAATCTTTTACTATTTTACTATACATTTTT
The DNA here is from genome assembly GCA_963557785.1 of uncultured Clostridia bacterium. Lineage (GTDB taxonomy): Bacteria > Bacillota > Clostridia > TANB77 > CAG-508 > Merdicola. The sequence continues at coordinate 40,038 of CAUWBF010000013.1, forward strand.
ATCTCCCTCTTATTGCCATTCTATAATATTTTTTCATATATATCAATATAGAGTAGCTTTTTTGCTACTCTATATAAACATTTTTTGTAATAATACTTTCTTTAATTTATTTAATTCCATAAACTTTTTTTCCTCTAACTTTATTTTATTACTTAAACTATTAAGAAAAGTTGATATTTTTTCTTGTTCATTTTTATTTGGTAATTCTATAGGTATATTTAACATTGATTCATACGACAAACACATTCTTACGCTTCCTTCTAGTCTTTTACTCATTTCATATGTAAATTTAGATGATTCAAAAAAATATTCTAGATATTCTGGTAGTATTTTTTCATTGCATTTAAAACATATATACATAGGACTGATTATACCTTTTATATCTTGTTTCATTCTTGCAATAGACCCCACATTTATACGAGCTGGATTATATGCAAAATCATTTTTTGCTACCACTTTATAATTTCTAGTATCTTCACTTGCTACTATTCTATCTTTAAACTGTTCTGTCTGTAATATGAACCCATCTTTGTTACTTACACTATATACATTGTGAATTTCATCATTAGTATTTCTTATGGATTTTTGTATAAGTATTTCTTCCATTTTTATTTTATTTTTCCAAGTTCTATTATATATCCTTTGAATTAGCCCTCTTTTATATATCTTAAGGGCTTCTATT
>CAUWBF010000014.1:0-39719 GCA_963557785.1 uncultured Clostridia bacterium
CACGGTCTCCAGTGCCACAAACTGGCGCGTTAACCAACTACGCTACATCCACCATAGTTTTGTGCACCTTACGTGAGCACATTTATTATTTTACTCTATATATACAAATTTTGTCAAGTACTTTTATATTTTTTGCATGAAATTTTTAATCTGTTCTGCTAATTCTATTTCTTTATTTGTATAATTATGGTTTGCTCCTTCTATATATCCTATATCCAAGTTTTTATTATTAATTTTTTCCTTTATATTATTGCATAGTTCTTTTGCATCTTGTAATATTAATTCTCCATTGTTTCCCCATCTCATAAATAAAGGTACATCAATGTTATTTAATTCTTTAAAATTATATGTTGGATTTGCATATTGAGCAAAGTTTAAATCTGCATTATCTCTAAAATATCTTAAATAAACTCTAGCTGATATTGGATATATGAATGATTTATTTGGCATTATATCTTCTAATTTATTTTCTTTTTCTAGTTTTTCTGCATATGATAACACTTTACTATATTTATCCCCTAAATAGATTTTTTGTGCAAATGGTAAGTCTACTAGTGATAATAGTATTATTCCTTTTATTTTATTTTTTAATTCTATATTATTTTCTTTGATTTTATTATAAGTATATACAACTTTTGTACTTCCTAAACTATGTCCTAATAAATATATTTCTTCATAATTATTTTTTATTACAAAATCTATTGCTGCTTTTATATCATATATGCACTCATCAATAACTTCATATGCTGTTCCACCTAAAAAATTCTCTCGAGTTTCATTTATTTCTTTACTAGAATAATTAATAATATCATGTCCTCTATTATTAAATGTTAAATAATCAATATTAATACTATTTAATTTTTGAGCAATTATTTCTTCTCTTTTCTTTAAACAACTTGTAGCCATTCCATGAACAGATATAACTATTTTTTTAGCATTATTTGATTTATATATAATTCCATTTAATTTAACACCATCTGATGTATTTAAATATATTGCTTCCATATATACCTCTTTTATAAATTTGGTGGAGACGAGGAGAGTCGAACTCCTGTCCAACAGCCCTTCCATATAAACTTCTCCGAGTGCAGTTTATTATTCAAATTCCCTAAAATTTAGATTAATAAACAAAACTAAAATTTAAGTATCTCTTATATACCCTCTATTTTGGAGAAAAAATAGATTTGTTTCCCACTATTTCGGCGCCTTATCTATAACCGTGGGCTTTATAGTAAGACGACACTGCAATTAGGCAGCGTATGCTAATTCTTTATTATCAGCGTTTATATTTATTTTCCCGTTTTTTTAAGTGGCCAACGAGAATCCACTACTCGCTATTCATACTTCTAGACTGCTGTCGAAACCAAATACGTCCCCATATACTTATATATTATATAATATTTTAATATATATTACAAATTATTTTTATTTTATTTTTAAATTTTCTTGCATATATTTTAATAATATGCTAATATAATTAAGTAAGTTTGCTTATAGGGGTATAGTGTTAATGGTAGCACATCGGTCTCCAAAACCGCCTGTGAGAGTTCGAATCTTTCTACCCCTGCCAAATATTAGAGAGCTATTTTCGAGGTAAGTATGAAAAATAGTTCTTTTTTTATGCAATTTTATAAATTATTCTTTTTTATTTTTATATTAATTTTATTTATTACTATCTTTTTTATTCCAGTTCTATCTACTAATTATGATAGTATTTATTTTAATACTATTTATACATCAACAATTAATGAAGATTTTATTTGGCCTATTCCTGGCTATACATATATAAGCTCTCTTTTTGGAAAAAGAATTGCTCCTACAAATGGTGCTTCTACTTTTCATAAAGGTACTGATATTCCTGCTCCTCCTGGTACTTCTTTATTAGCAGTTGCAGATGGTACTATTACTTTTACAGATTTCTTAGGTGGTGGCCGGATATACTATAACTCTTTCTATTTCAGAATCAATTAAAGTTACATATTGTCATGTTTCTCCTAACTATATCGTATCCAAAGGTAATTTTGTAAAACAAGGAGAAATTATAGGCTATGTCGGACCTAAAAATGTTTATGGAGTTTTAGGAAATAAATATAAGGATTCTGATGGTAATCCTACCAATGGTGCTACAACTGGACCTCATCTTCATATAGGTTTTAGAATAAATGGTAATTATAAAGATCCTTTAGAATATCTAAAAAAATAAAAATGCCATTTTTTAAAATGGCATTTTTATTTACATATCTTCATCATCGTCAGATTCTTCTGAACAACTTCCATGACAGCAAGAACAATTTCCATGGCAATCTTCCTCTTCTTCGTTCCAATCCAATTCAATTACATTATTGCACTCTGGACATGTTATTTCTGTTTTTAATTCATCTATCTCTGCTTCGAATTCACAATTGCAATATGGACAAACAATTTCAAAGCTATAATCTTCGCTATCGTCTGTGATATATAATTCATCTTCAATCTTTGATATTTTCTTTTCAAGATTTGATGTTCTATTATTTAATTCTGTCATAATTTCTAATATTGTTCTTGATAATCTTTTATTAACATATTCTAAATCTTTTGGATTTTCTATATTTTTTTGTAAATCTTCCATAAGATCTTCAAAGTTTTTATTTATATCCATACTAATTCCTTTCAAAATTAAACTCTTTCCATATAGTCACCAGTTCTAGTATCTATTCTGATAACATCTCCTATATTAATGAATAATGGTACAGAAATTTCATATCCGTTTTCTAATGTTGCTGGTTTTCCTGAAGTTGTTGTTGTGTTTCCACTAAATCCTGGTTCTGTATATGTAACTTCTAATTCAACAAACATTGGTGGTTCTACTGCAAATACATTTCCTTTGAAAGATAATATTTTTACATTCATATTTTCTTTCATATATTTAAGTGCATCACCTATTTGATCTTTATTTAATGGTATTTGTTCATATGTTTCATTATCCATAAAATAATATAGATCTTCATCATTATATAAGAATTGCATATCTCTTTTTTCTATTTCTGCTCCTGGATATTTTTCTGATGGATTGAATGTTCTTTCTAGTACTGCTCCTGTTATTACATTTTTTAATTTTGTTCTAACAAAAGCTGCTCCTTTTCCTGGTTTTACATGTTGAAATTCAACTACTTTAAATACATTTCCATCCATTTCAAATGTTGTTCCGTTTCTAAAATCTCCTGCCATATATACTTCTGCCATATTTATTACCCCTCTTCCATATTTTTTAAATTTAACATTAATATTTTACTATATATTATGCTAAAAATCAATAGTTTCATGCGTTTCTATTTTAATATAATATAATTTTTATCAGAATTTGTTAATCTTTCACTACCATTTTTTGTTACTAGAACTGTATCTTCTATTCTGATTCCAAATTTTCCAGGTATATATACACCTGGCTCATCAGTTATTATCATGTTTTCTTTTAAAATATAATCTTTTCTTCCAATTATGGGATTTTCGTGGATTTCTAATCCTACTCCATGTCCTAAGCTATGGTCTAATGTAAATCCATTTACTTTAAAATCGCTTTCAACCATCATTGTAAGAATTCTTGCATTTGCGCCTTCTTTTATATCTTCTAATGTTTTTTCTTGATTTTTCAAAACTAAATCATACACAGATTTAACTATTTGTGATGGCTCATCCATAAATATAGTTCTTGTCATATCTGAGCAATAACCTTTATATCTACATCCAAAATCTATTGTTATTACGTCTCCAGACTGTATTTGCCTATCAGTTGGTTCTGCATGTGGCATTGAAGAATTTTCTCCTGATGCTACTATAGAGTTAAATGATAACCCATCTGCTCCATTTAGTTTGAAGAATCTCTCTATTTCCAGTGCAATCTCTTTTTCTGTTATACCTTTTTTTATGAAATTGCATAAATGTGTAAAACAATTATCTGTAATTTCGCATGCTTTTTTTGTATATTCAATTTCTTTACTATCTTTAATCATTCTTTGATTTTTTATCATATTTTCAGTTTCTACTAAGTTGTTTATTTTGTATAGGTGCATATACTCTTTATATTTTGCATATGTTACGTAGTCTTCTTCAAAACCAACATTTTCACAAAATAGGAAGAAGTTTTCGTAATCGTCTTTTTCAATATCTTTTATATTATAAACAATAATTCCGTCATCTATTGTAAGTGTCTTTTTTACTGCTTCTATATATCTTGAGTCTGTTATATATATGTTTTCTTTTCTAGTTATTAATAAGGTTCCTTCTATTTCTTCACTTATTCCTGTCAGATAATATATATTAATTGGATTAGATATTATCATTCCTTGCATATCTAATAAACCTAATTTATCCCTTAGCCACTTTATTTTTACATTCATATATTTCACTCCTTTTCAGTTATGTATTATACAAACCTAAAGTAAATATTTTTAAAATTAAATATAAAACTGTATTAAATGGTACAAACATTAGTGTAAATCCTGCAAGTGCTATAAATGGTCCGAAAGCTATGTATTCGTCCATCTTTTTTCTTTTAATAAGCATTAATATTATGCTTATTACTGCTCCTATTAAAAAAGAAGTAACTGATAATACCATTATTTCTGATATTCCAAAATATAATCCTAATGCCCCAATAAATTTTACATCTCCATATCCCATTGTTTCTTTTCCTGATATTAAGTTTCCAAGTAATGTTATTGCAAGAAATATTGAAGCTCCTATTAGACCACCTACTAATCTATTAAGTGCTATATTTATGTCATACATTCCAAATATAAATACAAATATAATACCTATTTCTAATAATGTTAGAACAAGTCTATTTGGTATTATTTTTAATCTTCTGTCGATGCTTATTACAGATAATAAAAATGGAGTTAAAATTAAATATTGTATTAGCTCTAAATTGTTTATTAATTCTTTTTTTAGTCCATAATTATATAATAAAAATACATATATTATGGATGTTAATATCATAATTATATAGTGATATTTAGATGATTTTTCTTCGTTTTGTTTGTTCTCCTTTTTATTTTGCTTGTTATCTATAATTTTTTGATTAAATTTACCTGCTATTTGTCCTATAATTAAACCTATTAATGCAAAAGCTATATAGTATAAAATATGTAAGTCATTGAAATACATGTTAGTTTTCTTCTCCTTTATGTTTTTTTAGATATTTATTTATTATATATTTCTCTATTGGTCTTTTTATTACTGTTACTATTATATCTCTTTCAGATATTGGTTCTAATAATATTGAAGTCATTTTGCATCTATTAGCTCCTACAACATCTGTAAAAATTTGATCACCTATTGCTGCTATATTTTTATTTTCCATACCTAATATTCTTGCTGCTCTTTTAAAACCTCTTTTTAATGGCTTTGTTCCGAAAAATATGTATGGCACACCTAGTTTTTCAGCAACACGCTTTACTTTTTCTTTTTTATTTGAGTTGGATAAAATACAGCATTTTATATTATTTTCTTTTATTTTCTCGTACCATTCTTCTAATCCATCTATTAATTTATGATTATAATCTATTAAAGTATTGTCTACATCTAAAATTAGACCCTTAATATTATTTTTTTGCAATAATTTAGTGTCTATTTCAGTTATATTTTTAAAATAGTAATCTGGATAAAATAACATAAGAGCCTCCTTCTTTATATAGTTATATTATCAATATGTAATTTATTTGTCAAGAATATGTCATATTCCAAAAAAAGAATTCAAATATTAATTTGAATTCTTTTATTTACAAAATCTATGATTTCCTATTGTAACTGTATGTGGTCTTGACCAAATCCATTTATTTGTTGCAGTATTAGGATTAAAATAATATATTGCACCATAACTTGGATCCCAACCATTTAGAGCATCCCTTGCAGCATTTATTGCAGTTTGATTTGGACTCATATTTATTTGTCCATCTCTTACTACATCAAAAGCACCTGATTGATATATAACTCCTGAAATAGTATTTGGAAACGAACTACTTTTTACTCTATTTAAAACCACTGCTCCTACTGCTACTTGTCCTGAATATGGTTCTCCTCTAGCTTCTCCATATATTAATCTTGCTAATAAATTTACATTGCTAGAATTACTAGTAGATGTACTTGAAGAAGATGAACTACTACTAAATATTCCCATTGCCTCTAGCGTATTTTTACCTGCTATTCCGTCTACTACAAGACCATTTTTCCTTTGAAAATATTTTACTGCATTTAAAGTTTGTGTTCCATATATTCCATCTATATTTCCTGTATAATATCCCCATCTTTTTAGTTTAGTCTGGATCTGTGTAACTTCAGATCCTCTTGAACCATATTTCGATAATGCTTGTACTTCACTATATTTAAAGAAGGTTAAGTATATAATAATGCTAGTTATTAAAAGTGTAACAAAACATAATAGTATTTTTTTAAATTTATTCTTATGCATAAAATAACACCACTCTTATATAAAATATTTTTTATTATTTTATACAGAATGATGTATTTTATACAATTATTATAATATTTCTTAGAATATTCCTATTATATTTCCTTGTTCATCTATATCAATATTTTCAGCAGCTGGTTCTTTTGGTAATCCAGGCATTGTCATTATATCGCCCGTTAGAACTACAATAAATCCTGCCCCTGATTTTAATACTACATCTTTTATATTTATATTAAAACTATCTTCACATTCTAAATTCTTTGGATTATCTGATAAAGAATATTGTGTTTTTGCAATACAAATAGGTAGATTTCCATATCCTAGTTTTTCTATATGTTCAATATTTTCTTCTGCTTCTTTTGAATAAAGTACATCTTCTGCTCCATAAACTTTTTTAGATATTTTTGATATTTTTTCTTTTATACTATCTTCTAGTTTATATGCATATTCTAATTTAGTTTCTTTATCACACAATTCAACTAATTTATTTGCTATATCTATTGCACCTTCTCCGCCTTTTCCCCAACTTTCTACAAGGCTTAATTCTATATTCTCTCTTTTTAAAAAATCTGATAAAAAGTTGATTTCTGATTCATAATCTGTATTAAATTTATTTATTGCTACAATAACATTTAAACCATATATTTCTCTTAAATTATTTATATGTTTTAATAAATTACCTTTTATTCCTTTTTCTAAACTTTCAAGATTTTCTTCAGAAAGTCTTATTTTGTCTAATCCACCGTGATATTTTAGTGCTTTTATTGTTGCTACAACAACTACTGCATCAGGTTTTATATTTGCTTTTCTACATTTTATATCTAAGAATTTTTCTGCACCTAAGTCTGCACCAAATCCTGCTTCTGTTATAGTATAATCTGCTAAATTCATAGCTGTTTTTGTAGCAATTATGCTGTTACAGCCATGAGCTATATTTGCAAATGGTCCTCCATGTACTATTGCTGGATTATTTTCTAATGTTTGAACTAAATTTGGATTTATAGCATCTTTTAGTACGGCTACCATTGCTCCTTCTGCTTTTAAATCTTTTGCATAAATTGGTTTTCCTTCACTATTATATCCAACAATAATATTTCCAAGTTTTGTTTTTAAATCTTGTAAATCTGTTGCTAAACAGAAAATTGCCATTATTTCAGAAGCAGCTGTTATATCAAATCCATCTTCTCTTGGAACAATTTTCTTTTCTCCTGATAAACCACATTCAATTTTTCTTAATTGTCTATCATTTAAGTCTAGACATCTTTTCCAAGTTATTTTTTGTATATCTAATTTATTTCCAAAATATATATGATTGTCTATCATACTTGCTAATAAATTATTAGCAGTTGTTATAGCATGAAAATCTCCTGTGAAATGTAGATTTATATCTTCCATAGGAGCTATTTGTGAATATCCTCCACCAGCAGCTCCACCTTTAATTCCAAATACTGGTCCTAATGAAGGTTCTCTTAATGCTAGAATCGATTTTTTTCCAATTCTTCTTAGTCCATCTGCAATTCCTATAGACATAGTTGTCTTCCCTTCACCTAATGGTGTTGGATTTATAGATGTAACTAATATTAATTTAGATTTATTATTAGTATTTTCTAATTTTTTAGCTAATATTTTAGCTTTATATTTTCCATATTGTTCAATACACTCTTCATCTATGTCTATTTTCTTTGCTACATCTAATATATTTTTTAATTTCGTATTTCTTGCTATATCTATATCTTGCATATGCATTACCTCCATATTTTAGAATATTAGTCCTGCTATAATTCCTATTAATGCTCCAACAAATACTTGAAATGGTGTATGTCCTAATACTTCCACTAGTTTTTCTGAAACTTGTACTCCTGTTAATCCTGGTGTTTCTATTATTTTATTTAATAATTTTGCTTGTTTTCCAGCTGCTCTTCTAACTCCTGCTGCATCATACATAACTATAAAAGCAAATATAACAGATAATGCAAACATTGATGAATTAAAACCTTCTGTTTTTCCTATTAAAGTTGCCAATGCTGTTACTATTGCTGAGTGAGAACTTGGCATTCCGCCAGCACCCATTATTCTTTTTACATCTAGCTTTTTTGTCTTTACTAAATCTGTTATAACTTTAAAAGTTTGAATTACAAACCATAATATAAATGGTATTATTATACATTTATTAGATAATACTTGATAAAATATGTTCATTTGTATCCCCTTACTCCTCATTTGGTATAAATTTTTCTTCTTTTAAACCATCTTTTTCATTAATTAATATTGATATTCTTTTTTCTGCTTTTTCTAGAATATCGCTACATTTTTTAGATAAATTAATCCCCTCTTCAAATTTAGCTACTGATTCATCTAAATTTAGTTTTCCACTTTCTAATTCAGTAGCTATTTCTTCTAGTCTTTTCATTGATTCTTCAAAATTCTCTGTATTTTCTTTCATTTTTTTGTAAATGATATTTAATATCATTTCTCCTTTCTTATTTTAATAGATTATATTATTTTTGCGCTTTTACTACCATCAGATAAATTTATATTTATTTCGTCATCTTTATTTAATTCGTTTATACTATTCACTATTTTATTATTTTTTTCTACTATAGAATATCCTCGTGATAATGTTTTTAAAGGACTTAGAGCATCTAATTTTGATATATTTTTAGATGCAATTATCTTTTTAGAATTTACAATATTTTGAATATTATTTGTTAAAGATTTATATAGTATATCAATTTTTACATATTTCTCATTAATATCCTGTAGTGGTTCTTTAAAAACTCTCCTTGTCATACATTTTTCATATCTTAGTCTCATTAATTCTGTTTTTTTCTTTAATGCAATCTTAAATCTATTATTATAAGTTTCTAATTTATTTTTTACATCTGCTATATTAGGAACAGCTAGCTCTGCTGCTGCAGATGGTGTTGGTGCTCTTAAGTCTGCTACAAAATCTGATATTGAAAAATCTGTTTCATGTCCTACTGCAGAAATTATTGGTATTTCTGAATTATATATTTCTCTTGCAACTATTTCTTCATTAAATGGCCATAAATCTTCTAGTGAACCTCCACCTCTTGCCAAAATTAATACATCTGCTAATTTATTTTCATTCATAAATTTTATTGCATTGGCAATTTTGGCTCCAGCACCTTCTCCTTGTACTGGTACTGGATATAATCTTATATATACATTAGGATTTCTTCTTGTAGATACATTTATTATATCTTTTATAACAGAACCTGTATTAGATGTTAATACTCCTATTACTTTAGGCATAAATGGTATTTTCTTTTTATGTACTACATCGAATAATCCTTCTTTTTCTAATCTATTTTTTAGTTCCTCATATGCAGTATATAGGCTACCCATACCATCTTCTTGCATCGCTTTACAATAAATTTGATATACTCCATCTCTTTCAAATACAGATACTGTACCTAAGATCATAACGCTCATACCATCTTTTGGCATAAAATTTAGATTATTTGTATATGTCTTAAACATAATACATTTTATTAAAGAGTTTTCATCTTTTAAAGTAAAATACATATGACCTGTATAATGATGTTTAAAATTTGATATTTCGCCTTTAACTAAAACATTGTTTAGCCTCTCATCATCTGATATCTTTTCTTTTATGTATTTATTTAAATCAGTTACAGAAATTGGATTGTATGTCATTATTCTACCTCTATTTCTTTAACAACATTTGCTAAAACTCCATTTATAAAGCTTGAAGATTGATCTTCTCCATATTTTTTAGCTAATTCTACTGCTTCATTTATTGCCACTTTAAATGGAATTTGTTTATGTTTAATTTCGTAAATAGCTAATTTTAATAGTGATAGGTCTATTTTAGAAATTCTTTCAATAGACCAATCCTTTTTTAAATTGTTAGATATTTCTTTTGAAATTTCTTCATTATTTTCAATTATGCCATGTGCCATTTCTTCTATATATTTTTTATCTTCGTCGTCTAATATTCCATTATTTTCAATAAATAATTTTATTTCTTCATTGTTTGAAGTTTTTTGAATCTCTAAACTATATAAAAGTTTAAAAACAATCTCTCTTCTGGCTGTTCTGTCCATAATTTAATCCTCTCTATTTTTCTCTTATATTCTATCTATAAATTTTTTTAATTTTTCTTTTACTTCAAATTTATTTCTTTGTATATAATTACCAGCAAAAATACCGATAGATATTAAAATTAATCCTACAACTAGTTTATATAATCCTGTTAGTAATATTAATATAGCAATTGCTGCTCCTATTATCGCTCCTCTATATTCAGTAACGAATTCTTTGAAATTATTCATTTATAATTCCTCCTTATTATTTTTCAGGTACACTAAGTTCTTGTGGTGCTATATTTTTTACTTGTATATTAACTTCTTTAACTTCTAGATCTGAGGTATCTTTTATTGCTTCTTTTATTCTTATTTGTAGTTTTGAAGATAAATCTTTTATGATTGCATTCTCTTCAACAAATAGTGTAACTTGAACACTTAAATTATTTTCTTTGTCTAAAATAACTTTTGTTGTAACATTTTTAGTTCCTTCAAATCCTTTAGCAATGCTACTAACTAAGTTTTCTAAAGTTTCTTTTGAAATTAATAATTTTCCATTATCATTTTGTAAAAGAACTCCATCGCTAAAGCTTTTATCTTCTTTAGAATTTGAACTAAAGAAAATATTTTTTATTGCTAATAAAATAAATACTATAGCAACACCTAACATTACATTAGATGCTGTGGGATTATTAAGTCCATTTAATAAAACTATATTTACTGTGCTTAAATTTAACCATCCAAGTGTTAGCATACATATTATTACTGATAATATTAATATTATTAATGAAAATATTATTAAAGATAATTTTTCTAAAAATCTCATATATATTCCTCCATTTTTTTCATTTTTAAAGGTTGGAAGTTAGATAATATAGGTTATCAACTTTCAACCTTTAATATCTGGATATCAGATTAATTTTCTGAGTTTGTTGTTTCATTATTATTAGATTCTTTTTTATCTTCTTCTATTTCTGTATTTACACCTTGTACATGTACATTAACTTCTAAGACTTTTAAACCAGTCATATTTTCTACAGCTTTTTTAACTCTGTTTTGAATTTCAAAAGCTACATCTGGTATTCTTGTACCGTATTCAACTATAATATTTACATCTATTTTTGTATCTTTTTCTCCTACTTCTACTTTTATACCTTTTGATAAGTTTTTCTTTCCGCTTAAAACTTCTGATATTCCCCCTGCAAATCCTCCTGCCATAGAAGCTACACCTTGTACTTCTGAAACTGCTACGCCTGCTATAACTGCAACAACATCATCAGCTATTTTTATTGTGCTTTCTGCATTATTATTAGCATCTTCTGCTAATACATTTTCTACTATATTATTTTCATCCATAATTAATACCTCCTAAATTTATATATATTGATTTTCTTTTTTAATTATCCATAGTATATCAATATATGTATGTTTTTACAACTCTTTTCATTAAAAATTAAGATATTTCATAATTTATTCACGCAAATTACTTTATTCAAATATTTTGCCTATTTCTATAGGATTTCCTCTTAAATAATCACAAGCATTCATTCTCTTAGAATTTTCTGGTTGAATTTCTATTGCCTTTATAATTCCATCTATCGCCTTTATAAATAGTCCCTTTTTGCTGTCTGAAAATAGTACTGTTCCTGGATCTACATCTTTTAATTTATATAAATATTCTTCTAATTCTGGAAAATCTTTTATTACATCCTCATTTTGCAAATATTCTACATCCCAAAATTTTATTTTCTTTCCTTCTAAATAGCTATATGCTCCCATTATAGGATTTAGTCCTCTTACTAAATTGCATATATTCTCTCCTGTTTTTTCTTCCCAATTTATTTTTGATATTTCTTTATCTAGCATTGGAGCAATACTAACTTCCCCTTCTTGTTTTCTTCTTTGAACTGTTCCTGCTTCTATTTGTTCTAATGCTGTTACAATTAGATTCGCTCCCATAATTGATAATCTGTTCCATAAGTTACCTGTAGTCTCTTTTGGTTCTATTTTTGTTTCTTCTTGTATAATTATATCTCCTGTATCCATTCCTTCATCTAAGTACATTATACTTACCCCTGTTGTTTTATCACCGTTAAGTACTGCCCATTGTATAGGGGCCGGTCCTCTATATTTAGGAAGTAATGATGGATGAATATTTATACATCCAAATTTTGGTATTTCTAGTAATAATTTTGGTAATATTTTTCCATATGCTACAACACATATAACATCAGGATTTAAATCTTTTATTGTTTCTATAAATTCTGTATTTTTTCTTATTTTCTCAGGTTGATATATCTTAAACCCTTTTTCTAGAGCATATTCTTTTACAGGTGATGGTATAAATTTCATACCTCTACCTTTTTGTGTATCTGGAGTTGTAACTACTGCTAATATTTCATTTCCTGATTCGTATATTCTCTCTAATGCTAATTTTGCAATATCCGGAGTACCCATAAATACTATTTTTAGCATATTTTATTCTCCCTTCGAATTTTTCTCTTCTGGATTTACTGTTTGTAATGATCCTGGAATAACTAAATCTACAAATAATCTGCCTTCTAAGTGATCTGTTTCATGGCATATTGCTTGTGCTAGCAATTCCTTTGCTTTTATTTTTATTTTCTTTCCTTCCCTGTTTAGAGCCTCTACTTCTACTTCTTTTGGTCTTGTAACTTTTCCAAATTGATTTGGAAAACTTAAACAACCTTCTTCAACTTCTCTTTCTCCTTTTACTTTTGTTATTACTGGATTTATTAATATTACTGGTTCACTTCCATCATATATATCTATAACAACAATTCTTTTAAGTATTCCTACTTGTTGTGCTGCAAGACCTACTCCGTTTGCATCGTGCATAGTTTCAATCATATCGTCTATTAAAATTTGGATTTTTTCATCATTTACATTTTCTACTTCTCTTGCTCTTTTTCTTAAAATTTCGTCTCCATTTTTTACTATGTTTCTAATTGCCATTTTAAAACCTCCTTAAATTACATCATATTCATTGGATTTATATCTACTACTATTCTAGATTTTGAGTTCTTATTTTCATTATAAAATTTAGATAGCACTTCATTTAATATATCAATAGTTTCATCTGTTACATCTGTTTTTATAATAATTCTCCATCTATATCTATTTTTAATTTTATCTATTGGTGCTGGTAATGGTTTAATGATGTTTATGTTTTCAGTATTTATTTTGTCAAATTTTTCTTTTATATATTCATAAATTTTATTCGCTGATTTTACAACATCATCTTCTGTACTTCCTGTAATTCCAATCATTATTATATCGCAGAATGGCGGATATTTCAATTGCTTTCTAATTTTTATCTCTGAGTTAAAGAACATATCATAATTTTGCTTTTTGGCACATTTGATACTATAATTATCTACATTATATGTTTGTACAATAACTTTTCCTTTATCTTGTTCTCTTCCCGCTCTTCCTGCCACCTGTACAATTATATCAAATGTTCTTTCTTCTGCTCTGTAATCATCTATATTAAGGCTACTGTCGGCTGCTATAATTCCTACTAATGTAACATTTGGGAAATGATGTCCTTTAACAATCATTTGTGTTCCAATTAAAATATCTATTGATTCATTTTTAAACTTATTTAGTATTTCTTCATGCGAATTTTTCTTGGTTACTGTATCTATATCCATTCTTATAGTAGAAGCTTCTGGAAATATTTTATTTATTTCTTGTTCTAGTTTTTGTGTACCTGTTCCAAAATATTTTATTCTTTTACTTCCACAATTTGGGCATATTTTTGCAACTTCTTCTTGATGCCCACAATAATGACATTTCATTTTTTCTTCTTTTTTATGATATGTTAAAGATATGTTGCAATTTTTACATTTTAGTGTATAACCACAATCTCTACACATAACAAAAGTTGAAAATCCTCTTCTATTTAAAAATAAAATCGTTTGCTTTTTATTCTTTATATTTTCTTTTATGCTATTAAATAATTCCATACTAAGCATAGATTTATTACCATTTGCTAATTCTTGTCTTAAATCAACAATTTTTATATCTGGCAAACTTGATTTATTTGCTCTTTTAGTTAATCTTAATAATTCTATGTCTCCTAAATTTGCTTTATAAAATGTATTTATATCTGGCGTTGCACTTCCTAATAATAAAGGAACTCCTTTTTCTATAGCTATCTTTTGAGCTACTTCCTTTGCATTATATCTTGGATTCATTTCTGATTTGTATGAACTATCGTGTTCTTCATCAATTATGATTATCCCTAAATCTACGGCTGGTGCAAAAATGGCTGATCTTGCACCAATTATGATTTTGCTTTTTCCATTTTTTATATTTTGCCAACTATCATATCTTTCTCCTATCGATAATTTACTATGTAATACTGAGATAATGTTTTCTCCAAATCTAGCAATAAATCTTTCTATCATCTGTGGAGTTAAAGAAATTTCTGGTACTAGTACTATAGCAGATTTTCCTTCACTTATAGCTTTTTCAATTAATTGTAAATATATTTCTGTTTTTCCAGATCCTGTTACACCATATAGTAAATATTCTTTGTTCTCATTCTTTTCAATGGATTTACTTACTTTATTGTAGGCTTCTTGTTGTTCTTCATTCAGCTTAAGTTTAGTAGTTTTTTCTATATTCCTATTTTTAAATGGATTTCTATCTATTTGTTTTTCTACTATTTCTATATATCCATTTTTTTCTAAGGTTTTAACAACTGATCTTGTTGTATCTGTAAAGCTTTCTAATTCTTGTAATGTTATTCCTTCATTATTTATTAGAAAATTAAGCGCTCTTTTTTGTTTGTCTGATTTTATTACTTTATTTTCTATATCATATTTTATATCATCTATACTTTTACTAAGATAAAGTAAATTTATATTTTTTTCTTTTACTGTATTATTATTCTTATTTATTGTTCCTGGAGGTAACATGAGTTTTATACAGTCTGATATATTGCAAAAATACCTTTTTGACATCCATCTTGCAAATTCTATATTCTCATCTGAAAGTTCTTCATCTTGAATCTTCTCTATATTTTTTATTTCGTATTCTGATTTTTCTTTAATACTTACTACAAAACCTTGAACTAATTTTTCGCCTTTTCCAAATGGCACCAAGACTCTACTTCCAATATATATTCTATTTTCTAGATAATCTGGAATGTTATAGTCAAATACTCTATTTAATGTTTTTACTGTACTATTTATAATAACTTCTGCTACCATTTTTCCTCCCTAATTTGCCTAAATTTTATCACAAAATTTAGTTAGCGTCAAAATTTAGATTTACTTTTACTAAAAAAGAATCATCTTTATTTGATGATTCTTAAATTTATTTATTTAGCCATTCTAGATATTTTTCTTTAATTCTTTGCGCAGCTTCTTGCGCTGTAATATTAGTAGTATCTATTACAAAATCATAATTTGACATATCTTCTTTTCTAACTTTATATAGTTCCCAATATCTTTCATTCTCTAATTTATATCTTCTTTGCATATCTGCTTTTTGTTCTTCAACTGTTTCAAAACATTCTGTACTCTTTCTGTTTGGATCATTAAAAGCTCTTTTAGCAGCTTCGTCTATATCAACAGTTACATATACCTTAAAAGATTCTGGAACAGCATACCACCCAAGTCTCGCATCTATAATAAAGTTATTATGATTTTTTGCATATTCGGCAGCACTCTTTTCGATTTCTCTATCTATCTCCGGGTGGTCTTTTAGATATATATTAAAACTTGTAATATCTAGTCCTCTTTCTTTCGCTAATTTTCGTGCATATTCTCCATTTTTATATATTGTATAATTAAATTCTTCTGATAAGATTTGAGCTATAGTTCCTTTTCCACTAGCTAAATCTCCTGCAATTGATATAATATTCTTCTTTTCCATATATTATTCCTCATTATTATCTTCTTCTACTTTTCTTACTTTTCCTTCTGCTATTTCATTTACAGCTAACGTTACTGAAGATTCTTCTTTTACTTTTGTCATAGCTGGGTCTCCTGCTGCGATTTGTCTTGCTCTTTTTGAGGCCATTACAGCTAAAGTATATCTATTGTCAACTTTTTTTAATAATTCTGTTACACTTGGTTTTACCATCATAATTAAATTACTTCCCTTCTTAAATTATTCTTCATCCATATTATCTAATCTTCCTGCAACTGTTTCTGGTTGCACAGCTGATAGAACAACATGTCCTGAATCCATTATAACAACTGCTCTCGTTCTTCTTCCATATGTTGCATCTACCGCAGTTCCTTTATCTTTTGCTTCTTGTATTATTCTTTTTATTGGTGCTGATTCTGGGCTTACTATCGCAATTATTCTATTTGCAGAAACTATATTTCCAAATCCTATATTTACTAATTGCATTTCGTTCCCTCCTTAATTATTCTATATTTTGTATCTGTTCTCTAACATCTTCAAGTTCTGTTTTTATTTCGATTACTAGATTTGTAATTTCTAAACATCCTGACTTTGAACCTATCGTATTTGTTTCTCTGTTCATTTCTTGTATTATAAAATCCATTTTTTTACCAATACAAGAATATTCTGCTGAGTTTAATAAATTGTTTAATTGATTTATGTGACTTTTTAGTCTTGTTAATTCTTCTTCTATTGAACATTTATCAGCATATATTACAACTTCTTGTGCTAATCTTGTTTCATCTACTTCTGTTTTTAGAATTTCTTTAAGTCGTGTATTCAATTTTACTACATATTCTTCAATAAGTCTAGAGGAATATGTAGAAATATCTTCTATTTTTTTAGCTATTTTATTTATTCTGTTCATTAAATCTTCTGCTATTTTTTTGCCTTCAAATTCTCTCATTTCTATAAAATTAGATATTGCATCTTTTAATGCTATTTTTAGCTCATTCCATATAATCTCTTCATTATCATCATTTGATATATTTAATACATCTGGTAATTTTGCTATTGACATTATTGAAATATCATTTATGATAGAATTTTCTTCTAATTTTTTTAACTCGTTTATATATTGTTCTGCTAATTCCTTGTTTATTTTTATATTCTTCCCTAATTTGCTATTATTATTAAATGTTACAATAACATCTATTTTTCCTCTATTTACATTTTCTGATACTAACTTTTTCAAATTATCTTCTAAATAATTTAAGCAATATGGCATTCTTGTATTTACATCACAATATTTGTAGTTTACAGATTTTATTTCTACTATATATTCTCTTCCTTCATTTTGGTATTTACTTCTACCATATCCAGTCATACTTCTTATCATTTCTTATTCTCCTAATACTTTTAGTTTATTCTTCTGTTGTACTAGCTTTTTTTCTTGTTGATGTAGTTTTTTTTGCTGTATTTTTAGCTGATGCTTTCTTTGTTGCTGTTTTTTTTGCTGTCTCTTTTTTTGTTGTTTCATTTTTTGGAGCCTTTGTTTTTTCTTCGTCTTTTACTGATTTAGTTTTTGTAGTAGTTTTTTTAGATGTTGTTTTCTTTGTGGTTTTTGCTTTTTCCTCTTTTGGTTTTTCTTCTTTTTCTACATCTTTTTTAGTTGCTGTCTTTTTTGTTGTAGTTTTCTTTGTGGTTGTTTTCTTTGCTGTTGTTTTATTTGTGGTTGTTTGTTTTTTAGTTGGCTTATCAGCTTTTTCTTCTACTGAATTGTCAATTACTTTCTTTTCTCTATAGTCATCTTCCTCATCAAAACCAACACTTACATCAACTTTTCTTGAAGAAGTTTTTATTGTTCTTGATTTCGTAGCTACTATATCTTCATTGTTGTTTAGTTTGTTGTATTCTTCCATTTGAGATTCTAATATATTTCTTCTTCTCTTTGTTTCTACTGTTTCTGGTAGTTCTTCTCTAACTATTTCGTTTATATCACTTTGGCTTTTTATATAGTCTTTTTTACTTTTAGTATAAATTCCTATAGATTTTATTAAATAATATATAGCACCAATTATTGCTACACCACTAATTAGTGGTGTAAATAGTTCTCCTATTATTTGAAATACATATACACCTATTAAAGTTAGTATTGCTAATACTAACGTTTCTATTCCATATATGCATAATTTTCCATCTGCCGTTTTATAGCTTCTTTCAAAAATAAATATAGATAATAAAGAAAGAACTATACTACATACTTTTAAATCCACTATAAATATATCATTTTCTATATTTTTACTCCCTAAAATTACAATTATTAAATATACTAGCATTACAGTTGCAATTAATATATTAGAGAATATTCTTTTATTAACTTTTCCTTCATATTCTTTTGACATTGTTTGCTTGTCTTTTATATCTTTTCCTAATTCTTCTACTATTTCTTCTTTCATTAATAAAACCTCCTAATTTAAATCTCCTAATTCATACATTAAAATACTTGTTATTGTAAGTGATACTGTCTCTGTTCGTAATATTCTATTACCTAAAGTTACTACTTTTGCTCCTACTGTTTGTAATAGTTCTACTTCTTCTACATCCATACCTCCTTCAGGTCCAATAATTACTGCTATTTTATATTCATCTTTATGCATTTCTTTTAATAATTGTATTTCTCTTTTTATACTATTATTTTTTTCATTTTCGTATGCTAGAAGTACTGCATCATAATCTTTTATTTTTTCACAAACATTTTTTATATTTTTAAATTCTTCTATTTGAGTTATTTTATCTCGTCCTGATTGTTTTGCAGCAACTTCTGCTATTTTTTGCCATCTTACAACTTTCTTTTGTTTATCTTTTTCTTCAACTTTTACTACACATCGTTTCATTATTGTTGGAACTATAGTAGTTACTCCAAGTTCTGTTGCTTTTTGAATAATAAGTTCCATTTTTTCTGCTTTTGGCAGTCCTTGAAATATTGTTATATTTATATTAGACTCTGAATTTGATTCTATTTCATTTTCTATATGCAATACAACTTGTTTATCATTAATATCTATAATTTTGCATAAATAGTTTTTACTGTTTTCTGAATTGCATATATTTAATTCATCATTTATACTTTTTCTTAAGACATTTTTTATATGGTTATAGTCGTTACCTTCTATGGCTATTCTATTATCACTTAATATGTTCTCATTGTTTATAAAAAACTTAGGCATTTTCTTTCCACCTTTAATAATTCTTTGATTATTATACTATTTTTTTTCTTCTTAAGCAAGGAAGAATATCATTTTCTCTTCATTTTTTTCAATTTTTCTTTAGTTTTTTCATTAACTCTATATGATTCAATAATTTTTTGTATTGATTTATTATATGTAAAATCATCTAGTGAATTGTTATTTAAATATTTCATAGTTCGATCTTCAAATTTTACAAAAGCTACTGATATAGTCCATGCAATAGCCATTTGCACATAATATTCTTTATTTTTTATATTATCTAATATTTTTATAACTTCATCTATATATTCTTCGTTTATGTAGTAATCTAACATCATAACTATTGCAAATCTTAATTCAAATTCTTTTTCTGATTTTATATATTTTTGTATGTATTTCCACATATATTCTAGGTTTTTATCCGTTATTTTTAGTCCTGCACAAAAAGTATCGCATACTGCCCAGTTATCTATTTTTGGTACAAAATTATCTATATATTTAATTATTTCATTTATATTTTTGTTTTTACTAGCTAAACCAATTATCATTCCTTGTAGCATTACTTCTTCATAATATTCGTCCCATGCCTTTTCTAGATATTCTTGCCAATTAATTTCTTTTAGAAGCTCTTTTGCAAATTTTCTAAGCACTGGAACTCTTACTCCAATAATATTATCTGTATTGGGACATAAAGATGAGTGAAATTTTTTATATTTTTCATCTGATAATTCTATTATTTTCTTTCTTATTTCTTCATTATTTATTTGATTCATAGTTTTCTCCAATTTATTTTTTCCACGTTAATCTAGTTTTTTATATTATATCGATTTTTCTAATTCTTGTATAGTTAATATTATATAAAAAAGAGAGAAATTACATTTCTCTCTTTTAACCTATTCTATTTCATCATTACACTCTTCAAATTGACTATTATATAAATCTGCATAAAATCCATTTCTATTTAGTAATTCTTCATGTGTTCCTTGCTCTACTATATCTCCATGATTCATTACTAATATTAAGTCTGCATTTTTTATTGTAGATAATCTATGAGCAATTATAAAGCTTGTTCTTCCCTTCATCAGATTGTCCATAGCAGCTTGAATTTGTTGTTCTGTTCTTGTATCTATCGAACTTGTTGCTTCGTCTAGTATTAATATTTTAGGATTTGCAAGAATAACTCTTGCTATTGTTAATAATTGTTTTTGACCCGCTGATACATTGCTTGTTTCTTCATTTAATACTGCATTATATCCTTTTGATAATGTTTTTATAAAATGATGCACGTGAGCAGCTTTTGCAGCTTCTATTACATCACTGTCGGTTGCATCTGGTTTTCCATATTTTATATTATCTTTTACAGTTCCTCCAAATAGCCATGTATCTTGAAGAACCATTCCAAACATTTTACGTAACTCGCCTCTATTAAACTCTTTTATATTATGACCATCTATTAATATTGCTCCGCTATTTACATCATAAAATCTCATTAATAGTTTAACTATAGTAGTTTTTCCTGCACCTGTAGGTCCAACTATAGCTATTTTTTGTCCTTCTTTTATATTAGCTGAGAAGTCATTGATTATTATCTTATCTTGATTATATCCAAATTGTACATGATCAAATTTTACATTTCCTTTTAGTTCTTCTGTATTTATTTTATTTGTAATATTTTGCTCTTCTTCAGGTTCTTCTAAAAATTCAAATACTCTTTCAGCAGCCGCAATCATAGACTGAATCATACTTGATACTTGTGCTATTTGAGCAATTGGTTGTGTAAATTGTTTGTTATATTGAATAAATGATTGTATATTACCTACTGTTATTTTCCCTTGAATTGCTAAATATCCTCCTAGTATAGCAACAGCTACGTATCCAATATTACCTATAAAATTCATTATTGGATGCATTAATCCTGATAAAAATTGTGATTTCCATGCTGAATTATATAACTCTTTATTAGCTTTTGAAAAAGTTTCTATTGCTTTTTCTTCGCCATTAAATACTTTTACTATAGTGTGACCACCATATACTTCTTCAACTTGACCATTTACATGTCCTAAGAACTCTTGTTGCTTTTTGAAATATCCTTGAGATTTTCCTACTATTATTTTTACTACTAATGATGCTACTGGTAATATTATTAAGGATACAACTGTCATTTCCCAGCTTATTGAAAACATCATAATTAATATACCAATTATTGTACAAATTGATGTTATTATTTGTGTAACACTTTGATTTAAGTTTTGTGATAATGTATCAATATCATTAGTTATTATTGATAATACTTCACCATTTGTTTTCTTATCAAAATATTTCATAGGTAATTTATTAATTTTATTTATTAGGTCGTTACGTATTTTAAATGTTAACTTTTGTGCTACTCCTGTCATTGTGAACCCTTGTATAAATGAGAAAACTGCACTTATTATATATAGTCCTAACAATGTTAATAATATTTTTGCTATTTTCCCAAAATCTATTCCTGCTCCGCCAGATAATTTATTTACTAATCCATTAAAAATCTCTGTTGTAGCATTTCCAAGTATCTTTGGTCCTACTATAGAAAATATTGTACTTCCAATAGCAAATATAATTACAATAACAAGAGCTACTTTATATTTTGATAAATAATTCTTTAATAATTTTCTTGTTGTTCCTTTAAAATCTTTTACTTTAGGCGCTGGACCTTTTCCCATTGGTCCTCTGCCTCCCATTGGTCCTGGCATATTATATCTCCTTTCTTGCTATTATTATTTTAGTTCATCCTCTGATAGTTGTGATAATGCTATTTGTTTATATGTTTCACATGTACTCATAAGTTCTTCATGTGTTCCTTTTCCTACAATTTTTCCTTCTTCTAATACAATTATTTGATCTGCATTCAATATTGTACTTATTCTTTGTGCTACAATTATAACTGTTTTATTTTCAGTTTTTTCTTTAAGTGCTGTTCTCAATTTACTGTCTGTTTTTAAATCTAGTGCTGAGAAACTATCATCAAATACAAATATTTCTGGATCTGTCGCAATTGCTCTTGCAATTGATAATCTTTGTTTTTGCCCTCCTGAAACATTGCTTCCTCCTTGAGCAATAGGTTCTTTATATTTATTTGGTTTTGATTCAATAAATTCTGTAGCTTGCGCAATTTCTGCAGCTTCTTGCATTTTTTCATCCGATAAATTTGGATTTCCATATTTTATGTTAGATTCAATCGTTCCATAGAATAACACACCTTTTTGTGGTACAAAACCTATTCTACTTCTTAAATCTTTTTGTGATAAATCTTTTACATTTACGCCATCTATTAGAAGTTCTCCTCCAGTAACATCATAAAAACGAGGTAAAAGATTCACAATAGTTGATTTTCCACTTCCTGTAGTTCCTATTATTGCAGTAGTTTCTCCTGGCTTTGCTGTAAAACTTATATCTTCTAACAATTCTTTATCTGCATCTGGGTATCTAAAAGAAACATCTCTAAATTCTACATATCCTTTTTTACTTTCATCAATATGTTTTACTTCTTCTTTGTCTTTTATAGAAGGTTCACACTCTATTACTTCTATTATACGTTTTGCAGAAACTTGAGCACGTGGTAACATTATAGATATCATAGAAATCATTAAGAAACTCATAACTATTTGCATTGTGTATTGAATAAATGCCATCATATCTCCAACTTGCATTATTCCATCCTCTACACCATGTCCACCAACCCATATTATTAGTAGCATAATTCCATTCATTATAAACATTATTGAGGGCATCATTATACTCATAGCTCTGTTAACAAATATGTTCGCCTTCATAAGATCTTCATTAGAATCTTGAAATCTTCTTTCTTCTTTTTTCTCTGTATTAAATGCTCTAATTACTGGTAAACCTGTTAGTATTTCACGTGATACTAGGTTTAGTTTATCTACAAGCTTTTGTAATTTTTGGAATTTAGGCATAGTAATTATAAATAGTATTATTACAATCGCTAATATACATATTATAGCAAGTGCTATAATCCAAGCCATTGATGTATTACTATTTCTTATAACTCTAATAAGCCCACCTATTCCTATGATTGGTGCATATACAACAACTCTAAATAGCATTGTTAATAACATTTGCATTTGTTGTATATCATTTGTACTTCTTGTAATTAATGAAGCAGTAGAAAACTCATTAAATTCCTTTGTTGAAAAAGATAATACTTTTTGAAAAACCTTTTCTCTTAAAGTCTTTCCAAGATTTGCTGCAACTCTTGAAGATAAAAGCATTATAAGTATTGCTGCTGTCATGCTTATTAGTGCTATTCCTAACATTTGTAAACCTGTTGTAGCTATATAGTTGTTTTGAATTTTATCTGTATCCATCCCTATTTTTTTATATTCTTCTTTTACTGCTGACACTGCTGCTTGATCTATCATTGTTCCTAACATTTGGTCTATCTTCTGGTTTATTTCTTTCAATAATACATCTAATTGTTCCTTTGGCATGTTTTTAATTATTTCCATTAAAGACATATTTTCTATTATTGCTTTTTGTTCTTTAGGCATATTATCTAAGATCTGTGCTTTTATTTGTCCTTCTACTTCTCCAGTTGTTAGCATATATACTTTTACCATCGGTTTTGCAATAATATCATTTAAATTTTCTTTCTCATCTTTTGATAAATTATCTTTCTTTATGTATAATTTTTGATTTTCTAGTTCTGGATATAATTTTATATATTTCTCATATTCTTTCTCATTTAAATCACTTTTTGATATTAATCTATATGCATTTAAAATACTTTCATCTTCATCGGTAAAGATTAAAATATTATCCATTTGAGATTCTCTTATTGCTTCTGGTGATGGCTCTTCTATACCACCTTGTTGAACTCCTATATTTACTATTTTAGAAGTATAATCTGGTAATGTTAAATCAGTAGAAGCTTGCACGCATAATAATATAATTATCATTACTACTGATATCCATGTTTTCTTTAAATATTTAAGTATTTTTAGCATTCTCTTTTATGCCTCACTTTCTTTATTTTTTAATATTCCATTTTTCAAGAATTCAATTTCCCTATAATATTCTTTTTTTGCTTCTTCTTTCGATTTAAATTGAAATGTTGTAGCCATTGCTTTTATAGTAATTGACTCTAATATTCTTATAATGGTTTTATAATCTTCTTCTGTTTTTATCCTTAAATTTGTTTGATTTACTAAATTTTTATTTTTTTCTAATATTTTTTCTGGTTTCCCTGATTCTAATATACTACCTTGTGACGTTTTTATATTTTCAATTATTCTTCTAAAAAATTTAAATTTACTTTCGTTTGTGCATTCTTCTAGCATTGAATTATACATATCAATAAATAATGAAAATATATCTCCATTATTACTTATTAAAATTCTTTGTATTTTATTTTCTATATCTCCTGTATGCAATTCTAAAATATATTTTAGGAGATCCTCTTTACTTTCAAAATATTGGTAGAAGCTTCCCCTAGCTATTTCTGCTTCTTCAACTATATTTTTTATTGAGGTTTGTTCAAATTCTACTCTTGCAAATTCTTTTTGAGCAGCTTTTATTATTTTTTCCTTTTTAGAATTTGGCAGATTATAAAATGTGTCTGTAGGCAATATAATTCACTCCTTTCATAATGCAAATTTTACTCCAAGCAATAAAATGACACAGTGTCATAATTATATATGACACTGTGTCATTTTGTCAATACTATTATTAATAATATTATAAAGAAAATTAAATAAAAAATTATTCCTGCTTTATATTTAACAAATATAGCAGCAAATTCCCTTATAAAGGAGTTTGGATAGTAATAATATAATGTTTTTGAGCCTATTCCATCTGCCTCGAGTTTTACTTGTTTTGCATATATTGCTGCTCTATATATGTGAAAATTACTACTTACAAATGCTACTTTAATATTTTCATTTTTTATATTTTTTAGTTTTTCTTTTGAAAATTTAAGATTTTCATATGTACTAGTAGACTGATCTTCTAATATTATTTTTTCTTTATTTATTCCTTTTTCTATAAGATAATTTTTCATAGCTTCTGCTTCTGATATTTTCTCGTTTGCTCCTTTTCCTCCTGAAGCTATTATATAGGCCTTTTTATTACTCAAATTATATATTTCTATAGCTTTATTTAATCTATTTAGTAAAGTTCTGCTGGGTCTTAATCCATCAATTAGTCCAGCTCCTAATACTATTATTGCATCATAATTTGATTTTTTTGATAATATACTATATATCATACTATTTATTATATAGCTAATAAACATTATATCTATATAGAACATAAGTATATCTATCATTATATATATTATTTCTGTTCTATTGTTTGTTAAAATATTTATCATAATTAATGTAATTCCAGCAATTAAGGACAATAAATCTGTTATATTATTTTTTCGTATTTTTTGTGGTGCAATAGTATTATATATTCCATTATATATAAATAGTATTGCAATAAAGTATGTTACATATTTCATTACAACTCTTATTAGAAATAAAAGTGCATTTATTAAACTTGAATTACTATACATTATATAAACAGCCAAACTGCATAATATTATAGTTAATGATAAAAATATTCCATTTAAAAAACTAATTCTATCTTTTTTTGTTGAAACTAGCGTTAATATAAAAAATATTAACGCTAATATAAATAATATTATTGTTGTCATCGATTCTCCTTATCTATTTTTTTCTATATAATTCCAAGAATCTTTACACATTTCATCTAAAGTTTTCTCTGCTTCCCATCCTAATTCTTCTTTTGATTTTGTAGGATCAGCATAGCATGCAGCTATATCTCCTGGTCTTCTTTCAGTAAATTTATGTGGAACTTTCTTTCCTGTTGCTTTTTCAAAGCTATTGACCATATCTAATACGCTATATCCTGTACCTGTTCCTAAATTATATATAAATAAGCCTTTTTCTTCTTTATCTAGCTTGTCTAACGCTTTTATATGTCCTTTTGCTAAATCCACAACATGTATATAATCACGTACTCCTGTACCATCTGGTGTATTATAATCGTTACCAAATATAGATAATTCTTTTAACATACCTGCTGCTACTCTTACAATATATGGCATCAAATTATTAGGTATACCTTGAGGTTCTTCTCCAATAAGTCCACTTTCATGTGCTCCTACTGGATTAAAATATCTTAATATTGCTATATCCCATGAATTGTCTGCTTTATATATATCTTTTAATATTTGTTCTATAAATAATTTTGAAGTTCCATATGGGTTTGTTGTTTCGCCTGTTTTGCTTTCTTCTGTAATTGGAACTACTTCTGGATCTCCGTATACTGTTGCAGATGAGCTAAATACAAATTTTTTTACTCCATATTTATTCATTGTGTCTAATAATACTAATGCTCCTGACACATTGTTTGAATAATACATTATAGGTTTTTGTACAGATTCTCCAACTGATTTAAATCCCGCAAAGTTAAGAACTGCATCTATTTTATTTTCTTCAAATACCTTTTCTAATTTTTCTCTATCTAAGTAATTCATTTCGTAGAATTTGAAGTCTTTTCCTGTTATTTTTCTTATTGCATCTAAAGCTTCTGGTTTGCTATTAGAAAAGTCATCTATTATAATAACATCCTTGCCACTGTTTAATAATTCTACTACTGTGTGACTTCCTATATAACCTGCTCCTCCTGTTACTAAAACTGCCATATTCTCTTCATTCCTTTCTTAAATAATTTTTGTTAATTATATAATAACTTTTAGCATATAACAACTATTTTTATTAATTAATTAGTTGCTTATACATTTCATAATCTCTTAATATTTTTCTTACATAATTATTTGTTTCTTTAAATGGTATATCTTCTGCATTTGATCCATCTTTTTTTAAAATTCCTGTTTCTAACCATTTATCTACATTTCCACTTCCAGCATTATAAGCTGTAAGTGCTACTGTTATATTTTTGTATTTATCATATAATGTAGCAAAATATTTTGTTCCAATATTAATATTAATTTCTGGATTATATAAATCTTCCTTAGAATTATATTCAATTTTTAATTTTCTTGATGTTTCTTCTGCTGTAGTATCCATTAATTGCATAAGTCCTATTGCTCCGCTTTTTGAAACTACATCTGGCTTAAAATTACTTTCTGCTTTAATTATTGCAAATACTAATAATGGGTCTATATTATACTCTAGTGCATATCTATATACATACTCTTCATACTCTGTTACATATATCCTTTTTAATATAAAATTCTTAGCTGTCGGGAAAATACATATTAATATACTTACTGTACAAATAATCGTTATAAAAAATACTCTCTTCTTATGTTTTAAGTGCAATTTTCTTCTCTCCTTTATTATTTTGCATCGTACCAATTATCTGCAGTACTTGTTTCTGCAATTAATGGTACTTCTAATTTTATTGCATTTTCCATAGATTCTTTTAATATTTTTTCTACTTCTTCCTTTTCTTCTATTGCTGCTTCTATCATTAATTCATCATGAACTTGTAAGATTATTTTAGATTTTAATTTTCTGTTTTTTAATTCATTGTATGTTGTAATCATTGCAATCTTCATTATATCCGCTGCTGTACCTTGTATTGGAGTATTCATCGCCACTCTTGTTCCAAATTGTCTTACAACATAGCTATTTGATTTCAATTCTGGTATATATCTTCTTCTATTAAATAATGTTTCTACATATCCTTGATTTTTTGCTTTTTCTACTATTGTATCCATAAATTCTTGTATTCCATTATACTTATCTAAGTACTGTGTAATATATGTTTTAGCTAATTTCCTAGATACTCCTAATTGTTCCGCTAAACCAAAATCAGAAATTCCATATACTATGCCAAAATTAACTGCCTTTGCTTGTGATCTTTGTTCTTTTGTTACTTCGTCTATAGGAATATTAAATACCTTTGATGCTGCTTGTTTATGAATATCTTCATTATTTAGAAATGCTTGTATCATATTTGTATCTTTCGATATATGTGCAAGAACCCTTAATTCTATTTGTGAATAATCTGCATCAATAAATACATATCCATCTGCTGGTTTAAATACTTTTCTTAATCTTTTTCCTAATTCTATTCTTGTTGGTATATTTTGAAGATTTGGCTCTGTTGAACTAATTCTTCCTGTTGCAGTTATGGTTTGATGAAAATATGAATGTATTCTACCTGTTTTATTATTTATATATGGTTTTAGTCCTTCAATATAAGTAGAATTTAATTTTGCCAATGTTCTATATTCTAATATTTTTTCTATAATTGGATGTTCTGGTTTTAATCTTTCCAAAACATCTACATCTGTGGAATATCCACTTTTTGTTTTCTTGTATACTGGTAATTTAAGTTTGTCAAATAATAATTCACCTAATTGTTTTGGAGAATTAATATTGAATTCTTCTCCACTTAATTCATATATTTCATTTTTTAATTCATCTATTTTCTCTTTAAGTTCTAAACCAAAGTTTTCTAATTCTTGCTTATCCACATACATTCCTTTGTATTGCATTTCGGCTAAAACTTCTACTAATGGCATTTCTATAGTATTAAATAATACTAATTCATTGTCTTTTTCTAAGTTTTCTATAGTAACATTTATCAATTTACCTATTACATATGCATACATAGCTATCAATGTCTGATCGTATTTGTTTTCTGAGTTTTCTGTTTGTTCAAATAAATTTATTTGTTCTTCATCTTTTATCCCCATTTTCTTGATGTATTCATCTATATCTAAATTTAAATATTTTATTGATAAGTCTTTTAATAAATGTTTACTGTCTGTTGGATCTAAATC
This sequence comes from uncultured Clostridia bacterium, assembly GCA_963557785.1. Lineage (GTDB taxonomy): Bacteria > Bacillota > Clostridia > TANB77 > CAG-508 > Merdicola. Next base: position 29,455 of record CAUWBF010000014.1, read on the forward strand.
ATATGCTGCTATTTCTGCGTCATATACTAAACTATTTAAATTTATTCCTAATTGTTTTAGTAATATATAATCTTCAGAAGTTTTATATCCATATTTTTTTACACTACTATCTTCAAATATCTCTTTTAAAATTGGAATATCTTGCTCTGATATGTTTACATAATAAACTCTGTCATTTTTATCATCATAAATGCTTATATATTTAATTGATTTATTTATAATATCATTATTTTGTGTATTTTCTGTTTCGAAATAGTAAATAATTTTTTTATTTTCTATAATTTCTTTTTTTATATCTTTTAATGTTGTTTGGACTATTTCAAATAGATCTTCTAATTTTCCTGCTTTATTTTCTTGGATTGTACCTTCTAAATTAAATCTTTCAATATATCTATTAAATTTTAATTTTTTAAATATTTCATATACTTTTTCATTATTCCATGGTAAAACTTTAAGATTCTCAATATTTTCTTCTATTGGTACCTCTAAATTTATAGTTCCTAAAAATTTTGACATCATTGCTAAATCTTTATTGTTCTCTATATTCTCTTTAACTTTTCCTTTTAAGTCTGTTTGCCCATTTTCTAATTTTTCATATAAATTATCTATCGTTTCATATTTTTTTATAATATTTAAAGCTGTTTTTTCTCCTATTCCTGGTACTCCTGGAATATTGTCTGAAGTATCTCCTTGTAACCCTTTTACTTCTATCAATTGTTTTGGTTCTATTCCATATATTTCTTGAATTTTCGATTTGTTAAAATCTTCTACTTCTGTTTTGCCCATTTTTGTTCTAGGTATTCTTATAGTTACTTTATCCGTTGCTAATTGAAAAGTATCTCGGTCTCCTGAAAGAATTGTTACTTCTAGTCCATTCTCTTCTCCATATTTAGAAAGTGTTCCTAAAATATCATCTGCTTCATATCCTTCTTTTTCAATTACCGTTATATTCATATATTTTAATATTTCTTTTATTATTGGCATTTGCTCAGCTAGTTCATTCGGCATACCTTTTCTTGTTGCTTTATATCCTTCATAAGCTTTATGTCTTGCTGTTGGAGCCTTTAAATCAAAAGCTACTGCCATATAATTTGGATTTAGATCTTCTATAATTTTAAACATTATGGATAAGAATCCATAAATAGCATTTGTATAAGTTCCTTCATCAGTCATAAGCATTTTGTTTCCCATTATTCCATAAAAAGCTCTGTTCATTATGCTATTTCCATCAATTATTACTAGTCTTTCCAAATTCATTACCTCTTTTTCTTAATATTTTTAATAATTATATACTTTTACGTATATTGTATCTCCTACACATATATAATAATCGTTTTCATTAAAATACTGTAAATATTTTAAACTCTCTTCTATATTTAAATCTATTTTTTGAAATTTTCTACCTGTATAAAAATTTATTGCTCCATTTGAACTCCATTTAGTTTTTACTGCATTTTGTGTTATAACCGATTTATTTTTCACTTCTTCAAAATAGCCTTTTTCTTCTTCATTACATATAACTATAAGTCCTATATTTTTTATTTCTATATTATTATTTTTTTCATATTCTTCTATATATTCTTTTATTTTTAATGTTTCTATCTTTTCTAATTCGTTCACTTGTTTATGATAGTCTATAAGAGTAGTTGCAGATATAATATTGCTACATAAATATGTAATTAACATTATCATTATGAAATTACTTCTAAAATTTTCTTTATCCCATATTTTCGTATTTATGTACATATACATAAATATTAAACCTATAATTGCTCCTACTGCATATTTAGTTCTACCTGCATAGTAAGCTGAAAGTGATGGTATATGCATTGCAAAATTAGTTAGAACCGTAATAAATACTATCAATAATACATTTAATATATGATTTTCTTTTTGCCTTACGCTTTCATATAATGCTAATATACATAATAGTATGATAAGACTTAAAAACATTCCATCTATATATATATTGCATTGATTTATAAATATCCAAAATATATTGTTTGTTATATATTTAAAATTTTCCCACATTTTTTTTATATTAAAAGAAATTCTACTTTGGGTAGTATTTAAAATACTTGTTGTTATTTTTACTATTAATACATTTACAAGTATTGCTAATAATATTATACTTATAGCTTTTAATATATCTTTAAAAACTTCTTTATAATTATTTTTATTTTTAATAATAGAAAATGTAATTATTAACGCTATAAACAGTGGTATTGTTGCTTGATAACAGATTACTGATAATATGCAAAGAAATATAGATTTTAAATAATAATACTTTTCTTTTTTTATAAATATATCTGTAGCAAATATTATTAATAAAATTGACATATTCATTGCAGCTGATTCTATATAATATAATAATTCCACTTCTATAAAATTAAATATTATACAATATGCTATTATGTATATAATCGTTTCGATATATAGGTTTTTAGCAGGCTTATATTTTGATATTATACTTTTTAATTTTAGTACTGAAATTGCATTTATTATAATTGCAATTATTGTTATAGCACATTTATATATTTCTGGCTTTATCTTTAAAAAATCACCTATAAATAGATATATACTTACAAACAATCTTCCATCTGTAAGTGAATTACTTATAATATAATCTATATATCCTTTGTTTATAATATTATACATATCAGTTGAATAATGAACTGTTATGTATTTGTTATATGTTATTACTGCTATAATTATAGTTACTATAAAAAATATAATATCTTTTTTATTTATCTTTTTCATTTAATTTTGTTTTTTCCTTTTTAATCATTTTTAAATTTATAACACTTACTATAATTTATTATTTAGATTTTAATAACATATTAAATATTGTTAAATTTCCTCCATATATATTATAGTAACATTCTTCATAATGACCAATATCTGCTATTTCATCATCATTAACCCATTCTACTCCTTTTCTTACAGGAATAACTACACTGAGTAAAAACAGTATAAATATTATAATTAAAGCAATAAGAATTTTCTTTTTCATTTTCAATACCTCCAATTATAAATACAAATCACTATTTTATGATTAGCTTTTATTTTTCCTTAGATTTTTTGAATACTATATATTTTTTAGTCTTTTTTCATTGCATTTATTTGTTTACTATATCTGTCTTCTTCTCAACTCCTCGTATCTAACCATTTAAATTCGCGTACCCTGTCGTTCTTCATTAAAACAGTTATAATATCAAGAGTTTTGAGGCTTTTATTCGCCATTTTTTCTTATTTTTCGTATTTTTCATAATCTTATGTAAGTGTTCATACATGACTATCTAATTTTTGTCAAGTAATTTTTTATAAATTTATTATATTATTTTTTTGTATGGCAAACAAGCGAAAACGATATATTTTTTAAAAAATTGTATCTTTTTCACTTCTTTTATGATAAAATTCAATTATGATTAATTTTCTAAGAATTGTTTATTATTTTTGCACATAGAATATAACATTCTTAGAATTTTTGTAGAACAAGCAGTTAGGCTTTCGTAATAATGTTTGCCTTCTGCTTTTTTATTTTGGTAATAAATATATACTGGATGTTCTGGATAATTTGAAGCACCTAGTTTTACTACCATTTGGCTACAATTAAATAATATATATCGTGCATATTTGTTTCCTCTTTTTGATATTGCTCCTTTCACATTTATACTTTTCCCAGATTGCTTTATTGTTGGATCAAGTCCACAAAATGCTATTATTTCTTTTGGACTATTAAACCTTGTTATATCTCCTAATTCTCCAAGTATCTCTGCTGTTAGTATTTCTCCAATTCCATAAAATGAATTTATTATTTTAAAATATGGCGATTGCTTTGCTGTCTCTATCATTTTTTCTCTTAATTCATTTATGATATTGTTATTATTCTGTACTATTTTAGCCATATATGAAAGATTTTGTACATCTTCATGTTCTTTATCAACTCCTGGATAAGAGTTAGCTGAAGCAGTTTTTATTGTCGTAGCTAGCTTTTTATAAAAGTTTAAATTTCTTCCATTTGTTTTATATAAATTGTTATATAATGCATCAATTCGCTTTTCTTTCACCATTTCTGCGTGTGGAAATTCCTTAATAAAGTTTAGTGCTGTATCATCATAAATTCTTGTTGATTTAAATATCTTCTCTAACTCTGGAAAGCATATATTTATCAACCTTTTGTATCTGTTTTTACAACTCACATTGTTCTGCAATAAATAAAAATATTGTCTTGTCATTGCTTTTAAATTAGCGTATAAGTCCTTTTTAGATAAATCGTGATATTCTACTTTATTTACAAAAAATAACTTTGCTAATCTATAACAGTCTTCTTTATCTGTTTTCGTTTTTCTAATAGTGTCATAATTATTTTTAGTAGTTAGACTATTGATAACTAAAGTATTAAATCCATTTTCTTTAAAATATCTTTCTACTGGTAAATGATATGTACCTGTTGATTCCATAAATACAGTTAGATTTTCTGGATTGATTTCTTTAATTTCTGCTTTTACTTTATCAAAGTTTTCCAAATTATGTTTTATTTCCTTTGTATCAATAAGTATCTCTCCATCACTATTCATAAGCATTATCATACTTTTATTTTTAGCAACATCTACACTTAATACTGTTTTCAAAATTATTCACCTACTTTCTTTTTGAACCTAAGTCTTTTACCTCTACTATTATTTCATCATGCTTGTTATATAGAGTCAAAATTGCCCTCACTATCTAAAACTAAATTAATAATAGGAATAAAAGCCGAACTGTCAATTTGTTAGATTCTATGACCTCTGTAATTTGATGTTCTAACTTAAATTCTTTGTAAATAATTTTACAACCAAAAAAATTAGATGTAAATTCATTTATTTACATCTAAAAGTATACATGTAATTTAGCGAATAGTAACTTAATTTTCTTTTTTATTAAACATATGGCGTACTTTATCTATTCGATTATTTGGTCTACGTGATTGAATAACTGGTTCACAAGTAGCAATTTGATAACCTTTTAATTCTGTCAAAAAAACTGCTTGCCCATTTGTATATAGAGTTAAAGTATTACGATATTCATTAATACAACGTGCAGGAATATGTCCTGTAAAAATAACTTCATCATTTTTTGATTGACTTGTTTCAATTATTGCACAATGTTTTTGTGCATCATTATATGCACGAGAAAAGTATTCCTGTGGTGTAAAAAGTATAAACGAAAGATATGGCTCTAATAATTGCGTTCCCGCTTTTTTCAATGTTTGTTCAAGTACAATTGGGGCAAGAAAGCGAAAATCCGAGGGAGTACTAACAGGGCTATAATAAACACCATATTCAAAACATATTTTACAATCTGTTACTTCCCAACCATACAAACCTTGCTCCAGTCCATAATTAATACCTTCTCTTACTGCATTTTGGAAACTTTGATTTAAATAACCGAGTGAAACTTTGCTTTCGTACTGTATTCCACTGCCAATTGGAAGTGGAGTTATTGATAATCCAATTGATGCCCAAAATGGATTTGGTGGTACTTCAATATGAATAGTATAATCTGCCTTTTGTAATGGCTTTTCCAAATAAATTACGGTTGGATCTTCGATTCTTATGTTTATGTGATATTTTTCAATCAACAGAGAACAGATAACTTCTAACTGCACTGTTCCTAAAAAAGAAATGACGATTTCATGTGTTATCGTATCAACACAATAACGTAAAAGAGGATCAGTATCTGCAATTTCTGTAAGAGCATCCAATAATTTTTCTCTCTCTTCTATTTTTATCGGTTCAATTCTTGTTCGTAGTATTGGTACAGTCTTGTCATTCCATACATTGCATGGCAAAAGCTTTTCATTTCCTATAATATCGTTCAATCTTAATGTATTGTTAGGTATAATAAAAATATCTCCAGAACAAACTGTTTTTGTCTGTATCATTTCTCCATTTGAAGGAATATATATTTCTGTAAGTTTCACTTTCTTTTTTTCTGGCAATATAATTGTATCTCGTAAGTGTAATGTTCCACTGTAAAGACGCAAATAAACTAATCTTTGCTTATGGTCTGTATATTCAATTTTAAAAACCCTTCCACATAGTTCTGAATCATTCTCATTCATTTCAGGACAAAAAAGATTTGAAATAGCTTCGATGAGTTGTTGAGTCCCTATATTATTTCTAGCACTTCCATGGTATATAGGAAACAACGAACCTTTTTTAACACACCTATATTCTTCATACGTTAATTCTTGTATAGTCAATTTTTCTCCTGCAATATATTTTTCTAAAAGTTTATCATTTTTGGAAATTACAGGATCCCAATCATCTAAATCAATAATATTTTTAATTGATATTTCTGGAGTTAATGTTACATTTTGCATAACAATAATATCATTTGAAAGTTTTTCTTTGATATTTTGATAAATATTATTTAAGTTAATTCCATCCTGATCTATTTTATTTATAAAAATAATTGTTGGTATATTCATTTTTTGAAGTGCATGGAATAGTATTCTGGTTTGTGCTTGTACACCATCTTTAGCAGAAATTACTAAAATAGCTCCATCAAGAACAGATAAGGAACGATACACTTCTGTTATAAAATCTATATGTCCAGGAGTATCTACAATATTGATTTTGTAGTCATTCCAATTAAAAGAAGTAACTGCTGCCTGAATTGTGATTCCACGCTGACGTTCTAAAAACATAGTATCTGTCCTTGTTGTTCCCTTATCTACACTGCCTAATTCTAAAATCGCTCCACTTGTATAAAGCAGACTTTCCGTTAAAGTTGTCTTTCCTGCATCTACATGAGCAAGAATACCAATGTTGATTATTTTCATTGAATTTCCCTCCCTACAAATTTATCTTTTAACTTAAAATCAATATTTGCTAATTTTGTTCTTTTAAACTATTCTCAAAATCAATTATCCACTTTTCTAATGTTTCTACTAATGCTAATTGTTGTTTGAACATTTGTTTTCCAACATTAGGAATATGTTGTCTATGAGATTGTCTTTCATTTAGTAATTCTTTTAATTCTAATATCTTTGATTTTATATTAGAAACAAGAATCTTTTTTTGTTCATCATCTACTAAATCTAAATTCGTGATAATAATATTAAAATCCAAATATAGACTAACATCAGAATTTGAAATATCATTCATAAGTTTATTAAAATAATCATTACCTTTGTTAGTAATAGTATATATTGCTTTATCTGGCATATTTCCCTCTTTCTCTTTATGGCTAACAATATATTCTTTTGATTCTAATTGTAATACTTTCTTATAAATAGACTGTTCACTAATTTTTACCCATCTTGGTATATTACGATATTCTATATTTTTTTTAATATCATAAGCACTTTGTGATTTTTGTTTAATAAGTCCTAATAATACCAAATCTATATTTGACATAATCTCTACTCCTTACTTAATATAATCTGTAACGCCAAGTCTATTTCCAAATGGATCTTCAAACTCGACTGCATTACCAGTTCCAATTTTAAAAGGCTCACTCAAAAATTTTATACCATTATTCAACATTTCTTTATAGAAGATTGCAACATCTTCTACTTTAAACCATATTGTAGGCTTTAAATTCTCAAATTTATTTTTGTCTTTTAAAATTATTGCAGGTTCTTCATTTCCAATATTATAAGCAACCATTCCCTTATTAGAGAAATCAAATTTCTTTTTAACCCCAATATTTCCTCATAATATCTTTTTGCTTCTTCCATATTATCTACAGGAAGAAAATAGTTGTCATAATTTTTCATATATTTAAGCCCTTCTTTCTACTACAAACTATACTACTATAGTATATAGTAGTTATAATTAAATGTCAATAAATAATAAAAAAATAATTGCATTTAATTCGTTTATAATTCTTATAAAAAATAGATTAGTTGCACTGAACTAATCTATTTGTATAACTGCTTGTCGTACAAAAAAGACTGTCATTACTGACAATCTTTTCGGTAAATTACTATAAATCAATAACTATAAAATTGTAATTTCTTATTCTAATTCTTTTTTATGATTTAAGTGTATTCCTATATGTCCTATTCCTAATACTATTGTTGATATAATAAGAAATATATTTCTACCATATATACCTAGTAACAGAAATGCAACTACTGGCAAAGTAGCTCCTGCAACTGGTATTCCTAACAAGCTACTATACATATCTTTCATTGTTTTATTACTTTTAAAATATCTTATCCAATATATTTCGTATAAAATCATTATAATAAAGGCAATTAACAATATACTAGACCAGTTTGATATTTTATTTATATTAAAATCACTAAATATCAATGACAGACAGGTTACTAGCATTTCTCCAAGCCACTCCAATAGTAGTAATACTTTATTTTCATTTTTTACATATTTATCATAGCCTTTAGGCTTATTTTTACTCCATATAATATTTGGTAACATCAACATTAGTAAAAATATTAAACCTATATATGAAAATCCAAAGTGAATATTCATTAACTCATCTCACTTCCATATTGTAATTTGTTAATTAATCAAATATGCTTTATTATTAATTTCTGTTTTTACTTTTAATACCGTTTCTTCAATAGAAGAATTTGTTGTGTCTATAACATTAGATTCGTATTTGCCAAGATTATTAAATTGATTCCACATAGTTTCTACTAAATTTATATTGGTTTCTTTATTAAGTTTTGAGCGTTCAATTGCTCGTTTCATTGTTTCTTCTTTAGTGGCTCTCAAAATAATATAATGTACTTCGTAGTTTTCCTGTGCTGCTTTTATCCATGGGTCTAAAAACCACGGTCCTACAATTCCATCAACAATTACATCATACCCACCTCGTGCATATCTCTTTGCAGCCTCTAAAAAGGCTTCAATGACAACCAGATTTTGCTTGTTGGATTCTGGCAAATGTGGTGGTATTGCGCCTTTGCTTAAGTAATGAAAAAAGTCATCGGTGTGCATATGCACTGATTTATCCATATCTGATTCCTTTGCGACAATTGACGCAGTTGTTGTTTTTCCTGTCCCCGGTGAGCCTGTAATCACAATAATTCTTCCTTGATTCATCTATATTTTCCCTCACAATTTGAATTTATCACTTTGTTCCTGCCTGCTCAATCATCTTCTTCGCAAACTCGTTTTCCCTGACCCTGGTTGCCCACCAAGTAAAAAAGCGGTTGGCGATTCAACCGCTTTTTTTCCTTGAACCAATTCTTCTAAATTATCATTTAAGCGATTTTCAAATTGTTTGTCAGTAAAATTGACTATATTTGCCATATTAAGCCACTTTCTCTTTATTCAAAACTTGTTTTGAATAGCGATTCATTGACCGCCAATACTCATGAACGGCTTGTAATTCTTCTAAAGAATAATCAAAAAGATTTACACGTTTTGCAAGCTTTAATTGGTTTAATAAATTGACTTCCAATAATTGAGAGTCATTTTTATTTAATTCATGATTCAAAACATAGTTTAATACTCGATTATAAACGCTTGCCGATAATTCGTTAATGATCTCTATTTCAAATGTTTTTTCATAAGTAACTGCCATTTCATTTTCACTCCTTTTAAAGTTTGTCAGGTAAATATTTCCGAATATATTCTTCTAAGGCTTTATCCATAACTTCTTTTACGTTTCCGCCATTCTTTGCTGTTTCGATTTTTATAATATGGTGCAAGTCAGCACGAACACGAACCGTCTTATCCCCCATAATATCTTTTTTTGCACTGATTGGTGTATCATTTCGTTTTGCTTTTTGTGCGCCTAAATTTCCCACAACCACTCACTTCTTTCTATTTCTTCTTACTCTTATTTTATCATCAACAATCACAAATCACAAGTGATTTGTGATTAATCACTTGTGATTTGTGATAAGTGATTTGTGATTAATATATAAAAGCCCTCTTTAAAGGGCTTTTATGCTTATTTTGAAAAAGAGATAAAATCAATATATCCCTTTTCTCCGATTTTTACAACGGCATTGTAGGACTTTCTATCTTTCGTTTTGATTCCTTTTACCAGGGTTTCTTTTCCCTCTAGTAATTCTTTTACATTTGTTTTGGTGAGTTTTTTCTTTCTAAAATGTTCAGCTAAAGTGAAGGTACATTCAGGATAATTTGAACAACCATAAAACGATTTTTTTAATACAATATTGTTGCCACACTTAGGACATTTTCCTACAAGGGGTCCCGAGCGCTTAGTGGGAATTTGTACCCCTTATCGATACAAATTCCCCGTAGGCGCTAGGGACCTCTTTAGCTCCTTGGAAG
>CAUWBF010000015.1:0-29914 GCA_963557785.1 uncultured Clostridia bacterium
TAATAGTAACAAAGGGAAATGGTAAATTTTGTAAAAAAGTTCACTAAACCATATTGCTAAATTGGAAATATATGGTATAATTATATTAACGAAAAATATTAAGGCTTTATTGAGCCTTATATTTTTTACTTACTGACTGGAAAATATTACCAAATATGGAAAAGAAAGAGAAAGAAAGAGAGGTAACGAATGAGCAAACCAAAGAAGACAAAGAAGAAGCATTCGCAGAAAGGTTATAAGCCATCTAAATCATCTATTTTAGATATTATGAAGGCAAAAGCTAATAATGGCGATATAAAAGCTATAAGATTTGTTGAAGCTTTAGGAAAATAAAGAAAGAGGTGTTAAAGAATGGTGAATAATAGAGAAAGAGATTATAGTTTATTAGATCAGTTAGGTGCAATTTGGGAACAGAAAGATATTTCATTTGCTGGATTAATTAAGATTGCAGCTGACGCTATTAAAAAGGTTGAAGCTAGAGAATGTATTAATTTAAATGATGATCAGATTTCTTCATATGTATTTGAAGAGTTAGTCAATTATAAGCCATATAAAATTTATAAAAAAGAATTAGTTGAAAAATATTTCAATGAAAAAGAAAGTGGTTTTATTGACAGCTTATCATATGAAGAATATGAGAAAAATTTTGTATCTAGAGGATATGAGATTATAGAAGATGATATTGCGTAAGATAAGAAAGGAAGGAGAATTTAATGGCAAGATTTACTTTTGTCGGGGAGTTAAGTATCCCTAAAGATTTAGAAAGATTTTATAGAAGTTGGGAGAAGAATGGTAGAGAATTTGCCACTATCAACTTTGGTGTAAAAGCTGGGAATTCTATTGTGAATGTTGAATTGTTTGGTATGAAAACTGATGAGGTTTATTATACATCAAATGACAACGAAAAAATTTCAGTTGCTTGGGATAGAAGAAACGATGAAGAAATTTTAAAAGATTGTAGGTATTATGATAAGCATTTTTGTAGACTTACCGAAGATAAAGAATTTATTGCTGCTTATGATTTAGTAGAAGAATTAAGTAGAGTACTTCCATCTTATGAAGGCAAAGTTAGGATTACAGGTAATATTGAATTACAGCCTTATAGTAAGGATGGGAATAGCAAAGTGTTTACTAAATATATTATTAAAAACATTTATAAAGCTAGTGAGTCTGATAAGGTTGGTTTGAGTGCTGACTATGATATGTTCTATAACAAAGACGGTATTGACACTGATTCATTTAAAACAGATAAAAGAATTTATCTATCATCTTATGTGAAGCAGTATATTGGCGATAACTCACCTGGTAGTAGATATATTGACAATAATGGTATTAGAGGCGAAGGACAGAAAGGACAGACAGTTTATATTCCTATGAATTTTGTCTTAAATTTAGATAAAGTTGATATGGAAAATCCACTTCACAAAAAGAGAGCGGATTACCTTGCTGGTGAATTAGCAAAAGCTAAATCAAATAAAAAAATGTATGAACAGGAATGGCACTGTTCAATCGTAAGTGGAGCTGAAGAAGTAGAGTTTGATGAGACACAGTTAACAGAAGAACAGAAGACACAGATTGAAGTTGGGCTTGCTACATTAGATGACTTTAGACCAAAAGGTAGTATTTACGGAAGCAGAGTTGAAGAAGTTAGATTGGTTAAACCTAATTTGACTGGAAGATTTACCGATGGAATTATCGAATGTGAACCAGAAGTATTAGAAGAAATAGAGTCAGCTACTATGAGATTTGTAGAAGTAGAGTCTTTTGCAGACCTAGTTAAAGAAGCTGAAGAACCAGAAGAAGAAAAGAAAGAAGAAAATTATGCAGCATTAGACGCGATTGATGATTTATTTGCATAAGCTGCTAGGTATATGAAATTGAATGAGATAAAGGAGAAGAAAAAGTATGGCGTTTGGTAAAAAGAATGAAGTTAATTTGAACCCACTATCATATTCTATTATGTTGCTTGGAGAAAGTAAGGCTGGCAAAACAAGCTTGATAAAACAAGTATGTGAAAAACTTGCAGGCGAAGATGGGTATTTATTCCTTGAAATAGGGCAAGAAAGAGGGGCGGATGCTATCTCTGGTATTAATTATATCAATACACCAGAATGGAATATGGATTATGACGACTTAACAAATAGTGCTGGATTCTTTGATGTATGTGAAGATATTATCGAAAACAAAGTAAGTGAATATTCAAGCTTACAGGTAGTAGTATGGGACACATACGACCAGTTGATTACTATTGCAGAAGATAAAGTAATTAGTATGTGGAACAAGGAATGTAGAGCTTCAAATCATCCAGAAAAATGTACGGATAGTATCAATGCTGTTTATGGCGGATTTGGTAAAGGCGAAAAAAGAGCTATTAAACTTATTAAAGATATGAAGGCTAGTTTAAAAGCGGTTGGTGTAGAAACTATTATCATCGGTCATGTAAAAAATAAAGCAGTAACAGATGTGGTTACAGGAGAAACATACGATGTATTAACATCAGACCAGCAGCAGAATTATTTTAACGCTATTAAGAAGGACTTACACTTCTTAGCATTAGCTTATGTTGATAGGGAAATTGTTAAAGAATCAACAGGTAGAAAAAATGCAGCAACAAAGAAAGATGAGATGGTTAATAAAGTAAAATCCGAATCAAGAAAAATTAGCTTTAGAGATAATTCATATTCTATTGATTGTGGCTCTAGGTTCGCAGACATTGTGCCAGAGTGTGAAATGAACGCAGACGCATTTATCAAAGCTATGACAGACGCAATATTAGCTGAACAAGCTAAAGACGGAAAGCCATTAGAAGAAGCTAAAAAAGAGCAGGCTAAAATAGAAGAGCAGATGACAAAGAGAGTTGTAGAAGCCGAAAAGGAAGCTAAAGAAAAGAAAGCCGAAGTAGACGAAGAAGAAAATGCAAATTTAATCGAAGTAATCAAAGCTAACTTTATTGATTTAAATAAAACTCAACAAGCAGAAGTATTATCGGTTATTAAAGAAGCTGGCTATAATACATTCTCAGTAGATATGCCTACTAAATTATTAAGACAGGTTGTAACAATGGTTAATTAGTTAAAATAATAAGTCCCACTCTTAGTTGAGTGGGTCAATTTAATAGGAAGGGAGAGTTAGATGTGATAGTAGATAAAAGTAGGAGAAGAAGTTGTAAATGTAATTATACTGGAGAAAAGGGAATGACGGATGTATTCTATAAAGCTCCAGATGGTAAGTATTATAAAAATGAAGAAACATATGAGCAACACTTAGCAGACAAAGACGCTCAAAGGTTTCTAAACGATTATATTGCAAGAAAATATTTAGACTATACAGAGGGTAATAGAAATTTCAATACATATCTTCCTAAGAGAATTAAGGAATATGTAGGTAAGGTTAAATTAACCACTTTAAAAAGAACATTTTTAGAGTGTGAGCCTGCTATTGATGAAGCTTGTAGGACAAAAAGGTTTCATAATGACTTTGTAAAGTTGAGATATATGTTTGCTATTATTGACAACAATATTGCAAAAGTCGAACGAAGAGAAAGAGCGGAGTCAAGGAGAGCTGCTAATCATAAAATAGTAGCCGATACTAAAGCTAAAAAACTAGCTAATGCAGAAGAGACTATTCTACTTGACGATGTAGTCAACGCAAGAATGGAAAGGATTAGAAAGAATAAACATAAAGATATTTCAAGGTTCGTAGAAGAGTAATAGGAGGTAGTTATGGATTTATTAAAATATCCAAAAGAATTAACTAACAATAGACAACAAATAGAAGCAGCTTTTGTATTCACTCTTTGGAAAGAACCTGATTTATTTGGTGAATATACTGTCATATCTCAGAATCCTAAAAATGAATTAATTACTACACTTGATGGAAAGTTTTATTATCTTTTAGGGCTTAAAATGTTTGAGAAAGGCTATAGAAACTATGATGAAATTACTGTGTCGTCATACCTACAGGATTATCCAGAGGTAAAAAAAGAGTTCGATACTAAAGGCGGTATGGCAACTGTTAAAGAGCTGACATCTTTAGTGCACGAAGATAACATAGACGGTTATTATGATAATTTAGTTAAAGCAAATATATTATTAAAGTTATATGACAAAGGATTTGATGTATTAGGGAATATTGATAAGTTTAAAGAAATGACATCAGAAGATGTATATGATTTCTTTGATTATCAGCTTAATTCTGTAGCTATTGAATCTAATCATAATTTTGAAATAGAAGATTTGCTTATAGATGATGAGTTTCTTGCAGAGTGCGAAAGAGGAGACGCTCAAGGATTAAGTTATAAAAAATATACCCCAATTATGAATAGTATGACTATGGGCATACCACTTGGAGAACTGTTTATGATTGGTGGGTTCTCAGGTTCGGGCAAATCCTCTTTTGTATTTGAAAATATGATATTGCCCTTAACAATGGATAACATCAAATGCACTATTATTTCGAACGAACAGAGAAGTAAAGATTTTAAGTTGTTATTATTAGTCCATGTATTGACCAGAGACCTGGGATATTATGGGTTGACTCGTAGAAAATTAAAGGCTGGTGGGTTTACTGACGAACAAAAAGAAATGCTCTCTAAAGCTAGAGATATAATTGCAGAAAAATATTCAGACATTAAATTCGTGAAGTTGTTCGATAACGATATGGACAAGGTTAAAAAAGTTATTCGAAAACAAGCAAAAGTGGGACATCAAGTATTCATGTTCGACACTATGAAGTCAGAGGATCAAATAGACGAAGCTATGTGGCAACAATTATTGATTCATTCCAGAAAGCTGTTTCAGTTAGCTAGTAAGGAAAATATAAGCATTATTTGTACTTATCAGTTGGCTTTATCTAAATTAAATACTAGATATCTAGACGCAAGTTGCTTGTCTAATGCTAAACAAATTAAGGAAGTATTTTCAGAAATGGTGTATTTTAGACCACTAGCAGATGATGAATACGATGGTGAGAGATATGCGGTCGAACCTACAAGATTAGAAAAAGACGAGGAAGGCAAATTTACAGGTCGTAAAATTCATATGCCACTAACAGATAAAGATAAGAGATATCTTATTGCTTTTATAGACAAGACGAGAAACGGCGAAGATAAAAAACAAATATTATACGAGTTTAATGGTGCGTATAATCATTGGAAAGAAATAGGAAATTGCAAGGTATTAAATACATATAATTAGAAAGGTGTGGAGAGTTGGTAAGCGTAATTAAATTAAATGAAATACTGTATGGAAATATTGACAGCATAATTCGTTTACTAGAAAGGCTAGATGTAGCTGATATCTCCATTAAGCACAATGAGATTCGATTTGCATACGAAGAAGGGAAGAATCCTTCTGCGTGTGTAGTCAATCCAGATACTTTAACTTATTGTTCGTTTTCAAGAGCAGAAACAGGTACTATATATACCTTAATCATGAACAAAAGAAACTTATCTTTCCCTCAATCGCTTCATTGGGTGGCTAATGTATTAGGTTTAGAGCAAAGAAGTTTAACTAATAATATTAAATTGCCGTTTGGTGGATTTTATAAAGAGCTATCCTCTTCGCCTGCCAATTACGGAGAAGATAATAAAATATTGGATGAAGCATTGCTAACACCTTATGCTAATAAATATAATCAAATGTTCTTTAAGGATGGAATATCCTATCTTACACAAGAGAAGTTTAATGTTGGATTAGACAGCTCGTCTAATAGAATTACTATTCCAGAATATGATCTACAAGGAAATTTAATAGGAATTATGGGTAGACTTAATGTAGTCAACTGTGAAGATAAAGATAGGTGGTTGCCTATAATTCCTTGTCATAGAGGAAGTAGTCTATATGGATTTCATATAAACTATCAAGACATTATAAAGAAACAAATATGTTTGATAGGAGAAAGCGAAAAATTTGTAATGCAACTTGATACAATGAGACTTAATTGTGGTTTGGCTACTTGTGGTAATAATATAAGCAAACTACAAGAAAAAGCTATTAAGATGTTGAAAGTGCCAACGATTATATTGGCTTACGATGAAGGATTAGACGAAGAGCATATTAGAAAACAAGCTTTAAAATTAAAATCAGACAATATGTTATATGAAAATCGTGTTGGTTATATATATGATAGAGATAATATTATTTTACCAAAAGATAGTAAATGTTCGCCTGCTGATTTAGGGAAAAATAATTTACATAGATTAATGAAAGAATGTGTTGTTTGGGTATAGAAAGGATGATGTGGAATAAGACCAGTCGATAAACGCTTACAGAAGTTATTTGATGAAGGAAAGAATGTGTATTCATTCTCGAAATTATCAACAATAGAAGAATGTAAGTATCAAGCTTATCTCAATTATGTCGAGAAAAGAAAGCCAAGAAAGCAAAATGTGTGGGCTATTTTAGGTAGCAAACTTCACGATAAATTAGAGCAGATTACTAACGGAGAAGCCACTACCAATGAGTTGCCACCATTAATCAAAGAAGAACTTAATATTGTAGATACATTAGGAATTAAATTCCCCAAAGATTTTAAAGGGGGAGATTCAATTCGTAATAACTGGGTAGCTAATATGACACATTTCTGTGAGAATTTTGTGCCGTTGGAAGGTAAGTTTTCTACCGAAGAATTAGTTATATTAAAACTAGATGACGACCATTACATTCAAGGATACATTGACCTTGTAAAACATAACGAAGATGGCTCTGTATCCATTATGGACTGGAAGACTTCAGCTTTATACAAAGGAGATGCTTTAGAACACGCAGCTCATCAGCTTGTTATATATGGAATGGCTAAAGAAGCTGAAGGAGAAACTGTCAAGGATTTATCTTGGGTGTTTATGAAGTATGCTGAAATTAAGTATAAAGGTTATAAAACTAAACGCTCAAAAGAAAAGAGTTTAATTAGCAAAGTGGTCGAAAGAAGAAATATCGTTAAAGAACTTACATCTCAAATTCAGCAAGATATGTTGGACAAAGGTTATGACGATTTAACAATAGACATTTATATAGAAGATGCTTTGAAAAAGAATGGTTTAGAAGCGTTACCTTCTAATATTAGAGAATTATACAATGTATCACAATATATATTAACTATTCCTTATACAGAAGAAGCAAAAGAAAAGACTATGAAGTATGTATGGGATATGGTTAATGAATATGAAAAAAGAAGTAATAAAAGTAATGAATGGGAACATAAACAATTTACTAAAATTAATAGCAAAGGAAACGAGGTAGAAGATACTTTTTATTGTAATTGCTTATGTTCGTTTGGAGATAATTGCGAACACATCAAAATCTATAATGAATTAGCTACAATGAAGGATGATGGGTTTGCTGATTTATTTGGATGATAAATAAGAAAGGGAGTGGCTGAGTGGCAACAAATAACAATTATACTGTATTGCATTTACATACTGAATTATCTTTACTGGATTCTTGTACAAATCATAAGCTATATGCTGACAAAGCTGTGGAGTTAGGACAGAGTGCGATATGTTATACAGAACACGGGAATTGTTTTAACTGGATAGAAAAGAAAATGTATGCAAATAAAGTGGGATTAAAATATATACATGGTGTAGAAATATATTTGACTGAAAAGATAGATAAAGATGATGAAGGAAATTTGGTTAAAATTAGAGATAACTACCATACAATTTTAATCGCCCGCAATTATGAAGGTGTTAAAGAGATTAATAGGTTAATAGATTTGGCTAGCCAACCAGACCATTTTTACTATAATCCTAGAATTACATTTGAAGAGTTTAAAAATATATCTAATAATGTAATTAAGATAAGTGCCTGTTTAGCTTCTCCTTTAAATAAAATTAGAGATGAAAGTTTAATTCAATATTATGATTATTTAGAGATACAGCCACACAATGATGGAGCTCAAGCAGAGTATAATTGTTGGCTATATGAGATGTCAAAGAAGTATAATAAACCTCTATCCGTTGGCACAGATACTCATAGTATAGACCAGTATAAAGCTGAATGTAGGACTATTCTTCAAATAGCTAAAGATAAAAGATATCCTGATGAAGATAAATTAGACTTAACATATAAAACCTATGATGAATTAATTGATATGTTTAAAAAACAAAACGCATTGCCTTTAGAAGTAATATTAGAAGCTATTAATAATACTAATGTTATAGCGGATTCTGTGGAAGATTTTGAATTAGATTTATCCTTTAAATATCCTAAATTATATGATAATGAAGAAGAAGTTTTAAAGGCTAGAATTAATCGAATGTATGCTGACAAAGTTAAAAAAGGAATAATAAAAGCCGACCCAATATACGCTCAAATGGTTCAAGAAGAAATGAGAGTATTTAAAAAAATAGGTATGGTTGGATTTATGCTTTTTATGAGCGAATTAATTTGTTGGTGTTGGGAAAACAATATTCCAGTTGGTTTCTGTAGAGGAAGTTGTGGCGGAAGTATGATAGCATATCTTACTGATATTATTGATGTAAATCCAGTACAGTGGCATACAATCTTCTCAAGATTTGCAAATGAATCAAGAGTTGAGTTAGGGGATATTGATGTCGATATTAGTCCTTCTCAGAGACAGCTTGTGTACGACCATATTATCGAGGAGTTTGAAGAAGATAATACAGCTTATATCTTAACAATAGGGACTGTAGCTGACAAGGGAACTATTGATGAAATCGGTAGGGCGTTATCAGAACTATGGGCTGAAAATACAGAAGAATATAAAAAGATAGCGGATAAATTTGATGTAGAAAATAGTCAAGCTACATATAAAGAAAAGCGTAAATATATGAAATCCGTTGTAGAAAAATTAAAGAAAGATCCAGATAATCCTTATTCTTTAAATAATATTGCAAATATTAAAAAAGAATACGACCAAAGTCCAGAAAAAACAAAATCTAAACATCCAGATGTGTTCTATTATTTTGAGGGGCTAAGAGGAACTGCTATCTCTCAAGGGATTCATCCAGCAGGTATTATTGTTTCTCCTACTACATTACCTGATAATTACGGAACATTTTGGAATGACGGTAAAAGAGTAATGTCTATTAATATGGAAGAAGCTCACGAAGTGTCTTTAAATAAATATGATATTTTAGGTTTAAAGAATGTCGAAATAATAAAAGATACTTGTGAGTTAGCAAATATTCCATATCCTAAATCACACGAGATTAATTGGAATGACGAAGATGTATGGGAACATATTACCGATAGTCCAGTAGGAATATTTCAATTTGAAGGAGATTACGCATTTTCATTACTAGATAGATATCAACCTAGATGTATCAATGACTTATCATTAGTAAACGCTTCGTTAAGACCTTCTGGAGAAAGTTATAGAGATAGATTGATAGCTAGAGAATCAAATCATAATCCTTCAGAACTAATAGATGACCTACTAGCTCCTAATAATGGTTGGTTAGTTTTCCAAGAAGATACTATTAAATTCTTACAAGAGATATGCGGATTAAGCGGTTCTGATGCCGATAACATCAGACGTGCTATAGGGAGAAAGCAAAAAGATAGATTAGACGCAGCTATGCCGCAAATACTTGAAGGTTATTGTAAAATGTCTAATAAGCCTAGAGAAATTGCTGAGAATGAAGCGAGGGAGTTTTTACAGATTATCGAAGATAGTGCAAATTATCAGTTTGGGTTTAATCATTCTACGGGTTATTCAATGATTAACAAAAACTCATAATTTTTAATTATGGGTAGGTATAGTTAGTCTCCATGTCGGGAAACTGACATGTAGGGAGTTAGTTATAACTCCACAGCTACCTGAATTGCTGGGAAACCCTAAAGCTATTCAAACTACAACATAATACCGTAAAAGGTATAAGTGTGAAGGTTGCGAAAGCAGAAAGAATTGAATAGATGACATAAGGTTAAATCCTAAGTGTCATTACAATGGGTAATCAGCAGCTAAGACCGAAAGGTAAAGTTCAACGACTATTCCCCCAAAGGGAAGTAGGATGAAGTCATCCGAAGTGGGTAGACCGTAACAGATAATGCTGACGGATAAGATATAGTCTGTGCTTAATGGAAACATTAAGAAGTTCATAAGAGAACTGTATGGGAAGTAACGAACCTATATGAACGAGACCTCTAAGTACGACTAATTAGTATAAAACCGTAGGAACTACGGGGATAGCTTGGTGATACTTAACTCGTGAGAGTTATTGACCAAGAATCTTACAATTAGTTGTAAGAGGTTCAGAGGTTATACTTGCGGTTATTTAAGACATTACTATCCATTAGAATTTGTAACTGCTTATCTCAACAACGCAAATAACGATAAAGATATAAAATGCGGCACAGAATTAGCGGGACAGTTAAATATTAATATTAAACCTATTAAATTTAGAAAATCTAAAGCTAACTATATGATAGATAAAGAGAATGGCGAAATATATAAAGGTATAGGCTCAATCAAACATTTAAATGAAAAAATTTCTTACGAACTATATGACTTAAAAGACAATCAATACAATAATTTCTTTGAATTGTTAAAAGATATTCATGACAAAACATCTGTTAATTCTAAACAACTAACAATCTTAATTAAACTCAATTTCTTTTCAGAGTTTGGAAATCCAAATCAATTATTAGAACAAGTGAATATATATGATAAATACGCTGGTAAAAAAAATATGAGTAAGTCTAAGCTTATAGATGAACAAATTGAAATATTAAGTCAGTATGCAATAAAAGTCACTGACAAGACTATTAAACTTAACCCAGATAAAGACATAGCTGTTATGCAGGCTTTTGATAACACATCAAACATTAAAACTACTGTTAAAGAAAGAATAGCTTATGAAAATGAACTATTAGGTATGCCACAAATAACTATACCTAAATTAGGCAGTGACTATTATTTGGTAAATAGTATTGATGGGAAGTATCGAAATAAGTTTGTAAAACTATATAGGCTACAAGATGGTGAGAATGTAAGCGTTAAAGTTAAAGGTGCTGTATTGGATAAACAGTCTTTAGAAGAAGGAGTGATTATTAAAGTTATAACTATAGAAGAAGAACATAAATCAATAAAGACAAGTGAAGGTTGGAGACAATCTGACGAGACAGAAACAGTATTAAAAAGGTGGGTGGAAGTACAATGACATCAACTAATATATTTGGATGGATTATGTTAGTTATAACAGCAATAGCCGTAATAATGTTTTCAATATGGGTCATATCAGATTTCGTAGCATCGTATAGAAACTTAAAACAATGTGACAAAGTTATTAGGTTGACATATGAAGAGTTTATTGAAAATTATAATCTAAACCCAGATAGATATACATTGGAGGTAGACTACTCAAATATGGTTAGCTGTAAATCAAACGATTCATCTCCTTCAATTTACATTTATTTTTCGCTTATGGATACTATTAAAATTTATAGGTTGAAAAAGAAATTGAAGAAGTCTAATGAGTTGGGGAAGCAAAAAGAAGCTTATCAAGAGTATATTAAAATGGTTGAAGTAGATAAAAGACAAGCAAAAAGGAGAGATTAATTATGAAACAGTTTATTAGAAATTTTATGAAATATGATTTTGAGTTTGTTTTATTACTTGCTGTATTTACAGTGCTGTATTACATAAGTGGACACGATTATTTGATTTTAGTAATTGGACTAGGTGTTATGGGTGGCATTGCTGGTAGTTATAAAGAGAAATATTTAAAAGCTATGGAAAGCAAACCTAAAACCACTAGAAAATAAATGTAAAAAAATGTAAATTATTTTACTAAACCCCATTGCTCAAATGGAAAAATATGGTAAAATTAATATATAAGTTAATGAAGCAGTAGTAAGAAAGAGAGGTAGAAATGAATAAGCCAGATTTATCAAAATTTTATGTCGAGGTACGATGGCACGAAGATATGTGGCAGACTATTAAGAATGAAACTATGACAACCATTGGTAAGAACAAAGGCAAGTATCCTGATAGCAAATGGAAAACAGAAATTCTAATGGCTGAACATTCTCCTATTAGAATGGGGCATATTGTTATTAAACTTCACAATGTTCCTTCGTTTGTCATTCATCATCTAGTACGTCACGTTCATATTACACCATTTGTATCTACTTTTAGAAGTGATAGAAATGATTTTGATGAAATACCAAACAGACATACTTTACAAGACGCTAGTTTTGATATTAACTTCCAGTCTTTTATAGATATGTCAAAGAAAAGATTATGTTCTTGTGCAAGCGAAGAAACAAGATATGTGTGGGGTAAGGTGTTAGAAGCTATTAAACCATACGAACCAGAACTTTACAATGTATGTGTCCCAATGTGTGTGTATAGAGGACATTGTTCAGAAATATTTGGTTGTGGATATGATAAAACTGATGTTTTTAAAGAAAGATTAAACGAATATAGAAGCTTAATCCATAATGAGAAATAACCCTATGGTAGTAGTTTACTGTTCGGCTAAGAACAAAATAAAAGTTTTAAAACAGCTTATTAAAATGGCAAAAGATTTAAATATTTGCTATAAAATAATCAAGCAGCAAAATAAAACAAAAGAAGAAAAGTATTATTTATCAATTCATAATATAAATTTAAAAGAAAGGAGAAGAAATGTCGAATATTATATGTTTAGTGGTCGGAACAAGTGGTTCGGGTAAATCAACCACGGTAGAGAGAATGTGTGAGAAATATGGTTTGAAATCTGTTGAGTCGTATACGACTCGACCTAAAAGATATCCTAATGAAAAAGGACATATATTTGTAACTGAAGAAGAGTTTGATAAGTTAAATGTATGTGCTTACACTGAAATTAAAGGATATAAATATGGTGCTACAGCCGATCAGGTTGAAGATGCCGACTTATATATTATTGACGAAGAAGGAATTGAATTCTTTGACAAGTCTTATAAGGGCAATAAAAGAATTAAAGTAGTTAGGATATATCTTGATGAAGACACTTGCCTTCTTCGTATGAAAAGAAGAGGTGACTCTATTGAAGATATTCATTTTAGAATGATGTTTGACAGAAGAAGAACGAAGTTATTCAACGAGATAATTACTAAGGCAAAAAACATTCATAGAGATGATGTTTTATATGTCAATGTAGGACAAAGAACTACAGATGATATAGCAGAGTATATTTATAAATATATATTTCAAAGAGGCGACTCTCATGAAGTATAAAATCGGAATTGACCTAGATGATACTTTATGGGACTTGTTAACACCGTGGTTAGCAAAATTTAGAAATCTGACTGGTTATGAAATATATCCTAATGATATTAAATCGTGGGATATAGCCAGTTATGTGCCTCAAGAATTTAAAGAAACACTATTCAATATTATACTGGACTATCCTGATATTTGGGATAACGTACAGCCTAAACCTTATGCACAACAAGTGCTTAATTCTTTATTAAATACTTCAAACTTAGAAGTGTTTATCGTAACAGCAACTGATTATAGAGTTGCTTCTAATAAATTCAAGCGTATGTTTGAATTATTTCCAGAACTCACAAAAGAAAATTTAATAATAACAAGAAGAAAAGATTTGATAAATGTCGACTTAATGGTAGACGACAATCCGAATAATCTTAATGGTAATTTTATTGGCATCTTATTTGACGCTCCACATAATCGTAATATTGATAAATATTTAAGGGTGAAGAGTTGGATGGATGTGAATAAACTAATTAATAATATACAAGAAAAGAGAGGAGAATACGCCTATGGGATTAACGATTGAAGAATGGCTAAGAGATAATCAGCTTGGAATTGATATTTGGAAAAATAAATATCAGCACAATAATGAAACTTTAGATGAATGGTTTGAAAGAGTTTCAGGTGGAGACAAGGAAGTTGAAAAGTTGATTAGAGATAAGAAGATGTTACCAGGAGGTCGTATACTGTCCAATAGAGGATTGTATAAAGATAATATCAAAGGGTGCTATTCAAATTGTTTTGTAATCACCCCTCCTGAAGATAATATCGAAAGCATATTTGAGTGTGCAAAGAAGATGGCAAGAACATTCAGTTATGGTGGAGGTTGTGGTATTGATATTAGTAAACTTGCCCCAAGAGGTGCTAAAGTAAATAACTCAGCCAAATATACAACTGGGGCTGTATCATTCATGGAATTATACTCAATGGTTACTGGTCTAATCGGACAGAATAATCGTAGGGGAGCTTTGATGATTACTTTAGATTGTAAACATCCTGACCTAGAGGAGTTCTTATCTATTAAATCGGACTTAGACAAAGTAACTAAAGCAAATATCTCAATTAAAATCACAGACGATTTTATGAAAGCTGTAATAAATAACGAAGATTGGGAACTATCTTTTACCAGAGATGATACAAAAGAAGTTATAAAAAGAACAATTAATGCCAAAGATTTTTTTATGAAGTTTTGTCAGTATAACCATGATTACGCAGAGCCAGCTATGTTGTTCTGGGATACAATTAATAATTACAATTTATTAGATAATAATGACGAGTTTGAATATGCAGGTGTTAATCCATAAAGGGTATGTGGATTTAAAACTCTCTCTGATTGACTTGGAAAGTTTAGTATGAAACGACAGGGCGGAACAGTGGATTGCGATAGCAAGTAATCAATATACAGACCGTGAGAGACTAAGCGAGAGAGGTTCTTATTTTATGATTATATAACACCTATATAAAATAAGAATATGCGATAGTCCAACTTATTTTAGAAATTATACTGATACTAAAATAATGAATGGTGCGGAAGAACCTTTGCCATCTGGGGGCTCATGTTTGCTTGGCAGTATTAATCTTTCAGCTTTTGTAGAAAATCCTTTTACAGTAAATGCAATGTTTAATTTTCAAGAATTTAAATGTGCTGTCAAAACAGGAGTAAAAATGTTAAATGATATTCTTGACGAAGGATTACCTTTATTACCTTTAGAGGAACAGAAACAATCAGGAAGAGATTGGAGGCAGATAGGGTTAGGCATTATGGGTTTAGGAGATATGCTAATAAAACTTGGGTACACTTATGGGGATATATATTCTCTTGAATTATCAAATATGATTGGTCATACAATGATTAATTCAGCTTTGCAAGCAAGTGCTTTGTTAGCAAAAAAAGAAGGCAAATACCCTAAATATAATGACAAAGTATTAGAATCAAAATTCTTTAAAAATGTAGCAACTAAAACAACAATAGA
This sequence comes from uncultured Clostridia bacterium, assembly GCA_963557785.1. Lineage (GTDB taxonomy): Bacteria > Bacillota > Clostridia > TANB77 > CAG-508 > Merdicola. The sequence goes on from CAUWBF010000015.1 coordinate 15,177, forward strand.
ATTGGTAAGAAAATATGGTTTAAGAAATTCTCAGCTTTTGACTTGCGCTCCTACGGGAAGCATTTCAAACTTACTAGGATTAAGTGCTGGAGGAATCGAACCAATATTTGCTACATATTATAATCGCAAAACAGAAACGCTTCATGATGGAGATTTTATTTATAAAGTCTACTCTCCTATTGTAAAAGAATATATGGACACTGTAGGAATAACTGATGATACAAATTTACCAAATTATTTTGTAACAGCTATGAATGGTATTGAGCCAATGGGTAGAGTTGCTATGCAGGCTGTATGGCAGAAATATATTGATGCTTCAATTAGCTCTACAGTGAATTTACCTAATTCAGCAACCGTTCAAGATGTAGCTGATATCTATACGGAAGCCTGGAAACAAGGGTTGAAAGGAATAACAATCTTTAGAGATGGGTGTGCAAGAGCTGGAATTTTAACTACTGAAACTAAAAACGAAGATGAACAGACACAGACTGAATTAAAAAGAGGAGATATAGTTAAGGTAGATACGGATTTAATTGGAAAGAAAAGAAAGCTAAATACTGGTTGTGGTAGTTTACATTGCACAGCTTTCTTCGACAAAAATACAGGTGAGCTACGAGAAACTTATTTGTCTAAGGGAAGTTCAGGCGGGTGTCAGAACTACATGATTGGATTATCTCGAATGATGTCTTTAGCAGCCAGAGGTGGAATATCTGTTTATGATATTGTCGATCAATTAAGTTCAACAGGAGTGTGTCCTTCTTATGCAGTTAGAAGTGCTAAATATAAAGATACAAGTAAAGGAAGCTGTTGTCCTATGGCTGTAGGCAATGCTTTAACTGAAATGTATGAAGAAATGCAGAATGAATTATTGACTAAAACAGATATCAAAAGAAAGGAAGTTGTAAAAACAAAAGATAATTCAATGACATACGAAGAATGTATTGATAGTATGATATGTCCTGAATGTGGAGAAGAATTAATTTCAACTGGGGGATGTGTTTCCTGTAAAGCGTGTGCATTTTCAAAATGTGACTGATTTGTCATAATACAAATATGAGAGGGTTGTTACACCCTCTCTAATAAGAAAGAAAACCGTAGGAACTACGGGGATAGCTTGGTGATACTTAGTTCAATAGAACTATTGACCAAGAATCTTACAATTAGTTGTAAGAGGTTCAGTACGACTTAATGGTTGAGTGGCTAGTAGATAATCAAGGTATGACATATGAAGAAGCAAACGATTGGGTTAGCTATAATACTATTAGGTCGTTAGACTATACAAGTGACAATAATAAACCTATTGTGTTATTTAAGTTTATGGAATAGGAGAGAAGTCAAAATAGAAAAAATAAAAATAAACCATATATATAATATGGATTTCAGAGAGGCTTTTGATAATAACCTTTTGCCTCATATAGACCTTATCGCAACAGACCCACCTTATAACATTAATTTCAAATATAATTCATATAAAGATTCTATGACAGATGAAGAATACATTGAAATGTTAAATTATTTCGAAGAATATCCAACAGCAATAATTCAATATCCCGAAGAGACTATGAAATATATAGTGCCTGCTATGGGAGTTCCAGATGAAGTATGTGCGTGGTGCTACAACTCTAATCTCCCTAGACAATTTCGATTAATTAATTTTTATAATACCAAAGTGGATTTTAATAAAGTAAAACAGCCTTATAAAAATCCCAAAGATAAAAGAATAAAAGAGTTGATAGCAAAAGGCAGTAAAGGAACAAGATTGTATGACTGGTTTAGCGACATTCAATTAGTCAAAAACATATCAAAAGAAAAAACTGGACATCCTTGTCCAATACCAGTTGCTTTAATGGAGAGAATTATTCTGTTGACAACTAATGAAGGAGATACAGTATGCGACCCCTTTATAGGGGGGGGGTACGACAGCGATTGCGTGTTTAAATACTAATAGAAATTATATTGGATTTGAAATAGACCCAAAGTATTACGATATAGCAACAGAGAGAATCAACAAGGAGAAATTAAAATAGAAAAATTAAATAATATACCTCATATTAATCTCTGTGGGGGGGGTAAAACTCTTCAACGGAGATTGTTTAGAAGTAATGAAATCAATACCCGATAAATCAATAGATTTAGTCGTTACAGACCCACCATATTTAATGAGCTACAAGTCTAACTATAGACTAGATAAAACACATGATTTTTGTTCAACAATAAAAAATGATAATAATGAAGATGTAATAATAAAATCTCTTCAAGAAATTTATCGTGTGTTAAAACCAAATTCAGCTATGTATATGTTTTGTAATTCAAATAAAATTGATGTATTTAAACAAACTATAGAAGAAGTAGATTTTAAAATTAAAAACATTATAGTGTGGGTTAAAAACAATTGGACTATGGGTGACTTAAAAGCACAATTTGGTAAGCAATATGAATTTATAATTCTTGCCAACAAAGGTAGAAAGTTTTTCAACGGTAAGAGAATAACAGATGTTTGGTATTTTGACAAAATTGCCAATCAAAAATTAATACATCAAAATCAAAAACCTATATCACTGTTAAAACAGTGTATAGAAAAGCACTCAAATGAAAACGATGTAGTTTTAGATTGCTTTATGGGTTCTGGCAGTACAGGTGTTGCGTGTAAAGAACTAAATAGAAGATTTATAGGTATAGAACTAGAAGAAAAATACTTTGATATAGCAAAAGAAAGAATAGAGAAAGGCGTTAATGGAAATAAATAATATTTATCATATAGACTGTATGAAGTTTATGGGGGGGGTATCGGACAATGCGGTAGATTTAACATTAACCGATATTCCCTACGGAGAAGTTAATAGAGAAAGTAACGGATTGCGAGTACTCGACAAATCCACAGCCGATATTATGACTTTTGATTTAGAAAAATTCCTAGAAGAAGTTTACAGAATTACAAGTAGTACAATTATTATATTCTGTGGACAAGGGCAAATGAGCGATATCCAAAAATGGTTTCAAGTAAAACAAAATAATAAAAAAGGAACTGTTAGACAGCTAGTTTACGCTAAAACGAACCCTAGTCCTTGTAACGGGCAACATATATATTTAAGTGGTATTGAAAACGCCGTTTGGTTTAAGAAGCGTGGTGGAACTTTTAATGCACATTGTAAAAATACTGTGTTTGAATATCCTTGTGGAAGAAGTAAATTACACCCAACAGAAAAGAATCACAATCTATTAAAAGAATTAATTATAGACAATTCTAATGAAGGTGATATCGTGTTTGACCCTTGTGCTGGCAGTGGCGCACATTTGTTGGTTGCTAAAAAGTTAGGCAGACAATATCTTGGCTGTGAACTAAATAAAGAATATTTTGATATAGCGAAAAATAGAATTAAAGAAACGGAGTGTGAATAATATGGAATATATAGCAAGTTTATCATATGGTAAAGATTCGATGTATATGTTAGAAGTTATACATCAAAATAATTTACCACTGGATAGAATTGTCCATGTAGAAGTAATGGCTACAGATACTATTTCTGGAGATTACCCTGAAATGGCAGAGTTTAAAAAGAAAGCAAATAAGTTTATTAAAAAAAGATATGGAATTGAAGTTGAAACTTTAAGAGCAAAGAAAAGTTTTGAAGAACAGTTTTACACTAAAAGAGGTAAGAGAGCCAAACCAGAAAACGTAGGCAAGATATATGGCTTCCCATCTATTATGAGTAGATGGTGCAATGATAGATTAAAGGTTTCACCATTAAAAGAATTTAACAAAGACGATAAGTATATTCAGTATATTGGATTAGCTTTAGATGAGCCTAAAAGATTAGAGAGAATGAAAGGTACAAATCAAAGAGCACCATTAGCTGAATATGGTATTACAGAAGAGCAAGCTTACAAATGGTGTGAAGAAAACGATATGCTATCTCCTATATATAAATTTTCTGCTAGGGGGGGTGTTGGTTCTGCCAGTTACAAAGAATTAGAGAATTGCGTAACCTCCGAAAGAACTATCCGGACTTTTGGGCTATGTTGCTAAAATGGGATGAGGATAGTCCAGTACCGTTTAGACCGAATATGACGGTACACGAATATGATAAACGATTCGCACACGAAGAAAAAGTATTATTAGAAGAAGAAATGAAACGAGAGAAAGCTAGAAAAGAAGGCAAAGCTAATGTTTAAAGAAGAAATAAGAAAGGAAAAACATCTATCCTAGTGAAACTAGGTTTACTATAAATTAGTAATACGAATATAGTAGTAAAATTAAAGAGGAGTGGGTGTGCCTAAATAAGCACTTAAAAGAGAGAGGGGTAGCCTGATTATTTAATAAACCATTACTAGATAAATGTAGTGGTTGATGTGAAATATTATGCAAGTATTAGTTGGGGTAAAGACTCAACAGCAATGTTATTAAAGTTAATTGAAGAAAATAAACCTCTTGATGAAGTTGTGTTTTACGACACAGGAATGGAGTTTGATTGTATTTACAAAGTAAGAGATAAAGTACTTCCATTGCTAGAAGAAAGAAATATTAAATACACTGAACTCCACCCACCTATTCCATTTTGGGTTGATATGTTGATTAAACCTAAAACCAAGAGGAAAACTAAAGAAGTGGTTTATGGAAATGATTGGTGTGGGCAAATTAGATGGCAAACATTTATTAAGCAGAAAATATGTAATCAATATACTGGAACAGAAGATAAAGTATACATAGGTATTGCATATGATGAGCCTAAACGATTTGAAAAATTAGATGATTATAAAATAGCACCATTAGTAGAATATCAAATGACAGAACAAGACTGTTTAGCATATTGTAAATCTAAAGGAATAGAATGGATAGAAGATGGCGTGAATTTATATGAGATATTAGATAGAGTATCGTGTTGGAATTGTGCTAATAAAAACCTAAAAGAGTTACGCAATATGTATCAATATTTACCTCGTTATTGGGGCTACTTAAAAGGGTTACAAGAAAGAATTGATAGACCCTTTAGAAGAGATGGTAAAACGATATTTGATTTAGAAGAGAGGTTTAAAAGAGAATTAAATGAAAACAAATAGAGATATTTACATGAAAGACATTCAGTCAATACTTAATAGTGACAACGACTTATGCGATACAATTTTAAAACCTTTAATGCGTCAAGAGTTTGGTCGCAATAGATGCAAGAAATTAGGGTGTAGTAAATGCTTGACACTGTTTAGGTATTGGTTGGATTTAGAAATAAAATAAGGGGGAGAATGTATGCTACTAAAAGGTAAACCAGTTGCAGATGCAATAATAAATGAAATCGAACTTGATTATCGTAATTATTTTCCTACCCTAGCATTGGTTAGGGTAGGAGATAATCCTGATGATATTGCTTATGAAAAGAATATTATTAAAAAAGCAAAAGAAGTAGGGGTTAATGTCCAGCAAACAGCTTTAATATCTAACGAGCAAATAGATTATTGGGAATTAAAAGCCGTTTTAGAAAATATAAAAAATACCGATTATATTGATGGTATGCTATTATTTAGACCGTTGCCATCAAATATAGAGAAGGTTATTAACAGTGTTAAATATTCCATGTCTCCAAATCAAGATATAGACGGTCTATTGTCTAATTCTCCATTTTATCCTTGCACAGCTATGGCGTGTTATGAAATATTAAAATATTACAACATATCAATAGAAGGTAAAAATGTAGTTGTAATAGGTAGAAGTGAAACAATAGGTAGACCAGTTGCCGATTTATTATTAAATGAAAATGCAACAGTAACAGTATGTCATTCTAAAACGCCCAACATTAAAGAGTACACTTTGAAAGCTGATATTGTTATAGTAGCTGTTGGAAAAGCTAATATGTTTAATAAAAGTTACTTTAATGAGAATTGTACTGTAATAGATGTAGGTATTAATTTTGATGAGAATGGCAAGATGTGTGGCGATGTGGCAGCAGAAGTCGCTGATAAAGTAGCTAATATAACACCTGTGCCTGGTGGTGTAGGTAGTGTAACAACAAGTGTATTAATGAAAAATCTGTATAAAGCACGTAAAGGAAGGGTGAGAGATTAATGATCAAAATATCAGAATTAATTAATAATCTTATTGAATTTCAAGATTCTTTTGGAGATTTAGAATGTTGGTATGCTAGTGATGATGAGGGCAATGATTATCATCCTCTGACTTATACTCCTACATTGTGTTATTTAGACGAAGAAGGAGAAATAACCGATGCAGATGAAATAGAAGATGATAGTAATATCGTTCAAATATGTTTGATTAATTAAAGGAGAATAAATTATGAGTATTGATTATTATGTGTGTGCGTATTGTGGTAAACCCTTTTCAGATGCTGGACATTTTATTTGTTGTGATAACTGCGGAACTATGTGGTGTTCGGACGAATCTGCTAAAGCAGATGGGTATACAGAAGAACACTGCAATTTAATCCCAGAGCTTTATGGATGGGAAGAATTGAGCGATTATCGTACAGAGCATTGTAATTATTCCAATTGCCTTGATTGTGGAAATTATGTTCCTGATGGATGTGGTTATTGCAGAGAAGACCTTTATACTAGCGATGAATTATTTGAAATGGTATTATCGTCATTTAGATATAATGGAGAATTTTCGATAAAAAAAGATTGATGAAATTAAAGAGGAGAATAATTATGTCACTAGACAAAGCAATTAAACATAATAAAGAACACCGTAAAGAGTATAGAGGAGCTAAAGCAGTAGATGTAACTTGTCGTAATCATGGTAGCGATGAATGGTCTGTGCGTGATAGAACAAATAAATACATCAAAAGAAAACAAGAGTGGCAGGATAAACTAAAAGAATATCTTGAAGAGTAATATAATAAAGGCTACTTTTATTAGTAGCCTTATTTTTTACAATTTTTCCCAATTATTTTCTTTAACCCTATTGCACAACTGGTAAAATATGGTAAAATATAATTACAGTTGAGAGAGGAAAGGAAAGATATATGAATATGAATAAGTTTAAAGAAAACGATATTGTTTATGTTATTAGAAAGACTCACACTGACTATAAGAAATATGTTGAGTTAGGGATTGTTAGTTGCGTGTCTGAGAATAATGTAAGAGTTGAATTCTTATCTTTGAGAGAAAGAAGAACTATTAACGGAGTAAACATTAATGAGTGGTCTGATGACAAATGGCATAAACTTCCTAAAGGTTGGGATAAAACATCCGATTTATATGAAGCTGATACAGAGCCGTGGGAAGATGGTGTAGAAGAAGAATTAAAATCCGTATCTATCAAAGATAAAGATAAGATCAAAGATTTATATAATAGAGGTATTATGACTGAGCTATATAAAACATTTACTGGAAGTATTCAAGTAGAAATAGATAGTCATCATGGTTATAGAATTTATCAATCATGGATATACGACAATAAGCTAAAAGGAGCTACTTATCATTATACTAATGTTTATAACACATTTGACGAAGCATATGAGGTTATCGAAGAGTACGAAGCTGAACTTATAAGACAGTCGGAACTTACTGACGAAGAGTGGTCATTAGAACAAATTGATAATGAAATTAATTATTGGAAGTCTATTACCAATGCTTCTCCACAAGAGGTAATGATTGTTAGGAATTATATCTTATCTCAAGGCGATGTTGTTGAATTGGAATGTAAACACTTTAGAGACGGACTTAAATGGAAAAAGGAAAAACAAAAGAGATGGAATCCTATTCCAGATGATATATTCCTATCATTAAGATTGAAAGGAGCGAAAGCATAATGCATACCTCAACATTTGAAATAATATCAATTATATTGGTAATGTCAGCATTTATTCTTGGAGTAGTATTCTTAATTTATAGTAACTTAAAATCATACATTGATGAGCTAAGCGAAGAAATTACCATCCTTTATGATAATTATACCACAGTGTGCGATGAGTGCAATGACCTTAACAAATTAATTCGTTGGCAACGTTGGCAAAGAGAAATATTTTTTACTGCTCTACCTGATAATAATACAGCCTATCGACATATCAAAGAGCAGAAAGATAAATTTACTGACGAATATATTTTAAATATTATGAATAAAAAATGAAATTAATTAAACCTGTTTATGTTAGCGGTGCAATAAGTTATAACTCAATAAAATTTGCAATAAAATACACCAAATACAAACCAAACCATTGATTAACTAAGCAGGTTGAAAGGAGTTTTGAAATGTGGATTAAAAGTCAAAATGGCGATAAGTTAGTGGATTGCTATGAGTTCTATATAAGAGAATCTAAGATAGAGAGTTATTGCTATATATATTCAGAACATGGAAAGTTAGGAGCATATAAAAACAGAGGGCAAGCTGAGAAAGTGTTAAGTCATATAGAGAATAGCATAACAGGATATTGTTCAAAATATTACGAAAGCCCTTTTGATTGCTCTATAGCAGGTACTGAATATCATGGAATATTTACAATGCCGCCAGCTGACGAATGTGATGGTGATAATTGTGACTAATAAAGAAGCTATAGAGATAATTAAAATGGCTATAGCAGAAGTAGAATGGGAGTATCCATTAGATTATACAATTGCATTTGAGAAAGCCATTGAAGCGTTAGAAAGAGAGGACGATAATGATTGATCTACATTAATGGTATCTTCCGAACAACTCTCGATAATATACAAGGAGAGGCTGAAGAAACTATGCGTAATAAATTAATGCCAATAGTAGAGAGTAAGATTTGTAGCATGATAGAAAAAGTAGAGAGGTAAATATAATGAGTGGTGGAAGTTATAACTATATGTATTATCGTATAGAAGATGAATATTGCGATAAAATGCACGATGCCGAACTTAACGAAATAATACAGGATTTGGTCGAGGTTCTGCATGATGTTGAATGGTGGCAGAGTGCAGATATTTGCGAAAAAGATTATAGAAGAACTGTTGATAAGTTTAAAAGGAAATGGTTCAGAAGAAGAAAAGTAGATGTACAAAAGTTTATTGAAGGTGAGTTCGAGAAAAAGAAAGAAGAGTTAATACAATCGTTAAGTTATTTGAGTGAATAAATAAATGAAAGATATAGCGTTAATAATTAATAAAAGGGAAGGTAAACAATGACTAATTTAGAATTTTACAGAGATGAGATTATTGAAAAGCTTAAAGACGGCAGCTGGTTTGAGTGTGCTGTATCAGGAGTAAGAAACGGTGCTATTAATTGTAATAAAACTTGTGCTGAATGTTTAGAAGAAGGTATGGGGTGGCTTTTAGAAGAGTACAAAGAACCTATAAAGCTAAAGCAGTAGGAGTATGACATGATAGAAAGTAATAATATGTCACACGCAAACGTATTTGATGCCTTTTACACCTATAGAGCTATGAAAGGAAGAGGATACTTTAAAGGTATAAAAGACACTTCAATGACTTTGAAAGAAATACTAGATAATTGCGAGGTTGTAGAGTAAAGGAGGTAAAAAATGGATTTAAATAATTTAAAAGAAATTTTAGAAAAACATAAAAATTGGTTGAATTATGACAAGGATAGAGAGAGGGCAAACTTACGCTATGCAGACTTAAGCGGTGCAGACTTAAGCGGTGCAGACTTAAGCGGTGCAGTCAATTTGTGACAGCAAATTGACTATATCAGAGAGCATTTTGAGTTTATAGAGGAGGGGGTTATTGTATATAAAACTTTTAACGATCAATACGCTTCGCCCGAAAAATGGATAATTCAACAAGGTTCAATTATCACCGAAAATGTAAATTTTAACAGAACCAATGCTTGTGCGTGTGGCATTAATGTCGCACCTCTTGGGTGGGTAGAACGAAATAGATACGGAGTAGAAAATATTTGGAAATGTTTAATCCGTTGGGAATGGCTATGTGGCGTATGCGTTCCGTATAATACTGATGGAAAAATAAGATGTGAGAAAGTAGAACTTATAGAGGTGGTGGAATAATGAATAAAGATTTTATGACCAAAAGGATTACAGAGAACTACGGAGAATCATTTGCTCCTTTAAGGTATGCGCTGAGAAGTAAAAACGATGCAATTATTCAGCCATACAAAACATATGAATTATTCTATGAAATCAAATTTGAGGTTTTACAGAAACTAGGAGCATATGAGGATTTAGGCACACTTGAAGAACTGAAAAAGATTATCGAATTGCAAAAACCTAAAGAATCAGTTTATGCAAAAGAAGATAAAAATGGAGATGTACCATTATGTCCTATTTGCAACCATATATTAGATATTTTTGACGAACATTGTTTTAAGTGCGACTAAAGGATTGATTGGAGTGATTGGTAATGATTAAATATGAAACAATAATATACGAACAAGAAGATTTTGACGCATTAGATGAAATGACTAATGAAGAAGCAATCGAGGTATTAAATGGATTGCCAAGAGGCTATTTCCCCTATAGGAAACCCGAATGGGGAGATGTGACAGAGCAAGATTACGACAATTATAAAATATGTTGTGCTATTGATAAAGCAGTTGAAGCATTAGAAGGAGGCAAGGTTTAAAATGGTTGAATTAGAGAAATTGCCATATTGTGATAAATGTGGTTATTGGGAGACTGACGAAATGTGTCTGTACTCAGATTTTGGAACAGCTCATATAATACAATGTAAAGACTATCTTAAATGTCAAGATTTAGAAAAACTTTTTCGTCAAGAATTAGAAAATAATAACTGTAATGATTAACGAATTTGAGAGGCTATATTTATGAAAAAATTAAAACGACATTTTAGACATATTGCGTCTCCAACTAACATTATTGAAGTTATGTGGATATCTGACAAGTATGTAAATTTCATAAAAGACAAGATATATATGGCGGAAGGTTTAAGTGTTCATGTAAGCACAAAACAATATATTAATTTCTGTATTACAGATGAAGATGGAGACAGTTATACGTTAAACTTAAATGATATGGGTAAAAAATATATTATTTTAGCACCTCATATATGGTAGAAAGGAAGCTCAATGACAAGGAAAGATTTTTTAAGAATGTATTGCTTTAATCAGGCAAGTAAAGAATGTGTAGAAGGTTGCAAAACAAATTGTGCGTTATACAATCACAACGGTTGTTTATCACAAGTGCTAATTGATACATTAAGCGATGGTGAATTAGATTTGTTAGTTAAAGCTGTTAAAGTTAGTGATGATTTTTTTAATAAATTACCGTAGAAAGGAGAAAAGCAATGACTAATTTAGATTATATCATTGAAACATTTGAAGATCATGTTTATAGAAAAGCATTATCTTTGCCTTGTTATCTTTGTGAGAAAAGGTTAAAAATAACAGGTGTGTCTTCGATTAACTATTGTGATGAGTATAAATGTGTTGACTGCGTAAAAGACAGTCTTATATGGCTTAAAAAACCATATAAACCTAAGATTAAGCTAAAACAGTTTGAATATGATTTACTAAAAGCGTTTAATGAGACAAGTCAGTTTAGAAGCATACCAGCATTAAAATTAATGCACAATAAAGGTTATTATGGCGGAATTAAAAATTTAGACGACACTATTAAACATATACTAGATACAGCAGAAATTGTATAAGAAAGGAATATGAAATATGAATAAGAAAACAAGAACAATGAAGCTATTGCTAATCTTAGACGCAATTTTATTTGCAACGTCATTGACCACTCATTGGAGATTTGCTTTATATACAGGCTGGGTTGCAACATTAATCATCTTTATTATGATGGCGTTTGATCCTTTGGAAGAAAAAGCAGGAAAGCTATTGTTTGCAAAGGCAAGAGAAGATGCTATTATTCCAACTAAAAAAGGTGATGATGCAGGCTATGATATTTATGCTTGCTTCGATGAAGAATGTATCGAAATCAAACCTCATCAAACAGTATTAATCCCTACTGGTATTAAAACAGTATTCGATAAAGCATATGTTGCAATTCTTAAAGAACGAGGTAGCACAGGCACTAAAGGTATAGGGCAGCGTTCAGGTGTTATAGATTCTTCATTTAGAGGCGAATGGCAAGTGCCTATTACAAACCACAATAAGTTACCTATCTATATTATTAAAAAAGATTCTAAAAAATATACAACTATTCAAGAAAAAGTAGATAATAAAAAAGCTATTATCTATCCTTATGAAAAAGCCATTTCTCAAGCTTTGTTTATTCCACTAGCAAACTTAAAAACAGAAAGCGTATCAGAAGCTGTAATTGATGCGAATAAGACATCAAGAGGTGACGGCATGCTAGGAAGTAGTGGTAAGTAATGCAGTTATCCAACAAACAAAAAGCATTAGTTGCTGAAAACCATAATTTGATTTATGGCTATGCTCATAAATACAATATAAATGTAGAAGAATATTATGATGTGTTAGCTATTGGGCTGTGTATGGCAGCCCTAAGCTACAACTCCAATAAAGGAGCTTTTTCTACACACGCATATATAATGATGAGAAAACAAATGTATTACCAAATATCTTATGAACATTGTAAAAAAAGAGATATTAATAAGCTAGATAAAATGAGTGATGCAGAAGAGATTTGCTCATATAAACCAACAGCTAAAACAGTCCAATTAGAAGATGAGGTTATTGGTAACATAGAAGCAAATGCTATAATGAAATATCTTAAAGAGAATTTGACAGATTTTAGATATAAGGTTATAGCTTTATTAATTAAAGGATATAAACAAAGAGATATTTGTAGAGAGTTGGACGCTAAAAGACAAAGGGTGTCTTTAGCAGTTAGAACAGCAAGGGAACTTATAAATGAATATTATGAATATAACAGATATAAAGGAGAAGAAAATGTATATTAGAATTGATATTATGGACACACCTTATGTAATTAGATCAGATTCAAAACAGTATATGCTGTCAAGAATAGCACAGCAAACAAACAAAGAGACTGGTAAATTAGAAGATGTACCAGTAGATACTATGTATTATCCACATATTGAATATCTATTAGAAGATGTTATGGAGATGGAAAAAAGAAAAAATAATTGTAGAACTTTTGAAGGGTATGCTAAGCATATTAAAAAAGTCAATAAAGAATTACAGCCTATATTGGAAGCTATCGTAGAAAATAGTTCTACAAAGTCAGTTTTAAAGAAAGCATTAGAGAGAATGAGCAATGAATAATATTCCAATCTATGTTAAGCCGTTCTTAAATGTTACAGAAGCAGTTGAGTATTTTGGTATAGGCAAGAATAAAATAATGAGCTTAACAGATGAGAATAAAGATTTAGTGGTTTACAATGGTAATAAGCGACTAATTAAAAGAGAAAAAATGTTTAATTTTTTAAATGAATCTTATTCAATATAGGCAATTTTAAGGGCTTTATGTGGTATAATATATCTACCATATAAGGCTCTTTTCAGAAAGGAGATTGATATGTCTGCTAAAAGAAAAGATAATAAAGGACGTATACTTCAAACAGGAGAGAGTCAAAGAGCAAACGGTACATATATGTACAGATATAAATCCATCAAAGGAGAAAGGAAGAGTGTTTACGCCAAGACGTTAAAAGAGTTAAGGGAGAAAGAAAAAGAAATAAACAACGATATCTACAACGAACTAGATATCAATAAAAACATTACATTATATAAAGCAGTAGAATCTTTAGTAGAATTAAGAAAGTGTAAACTAAAAACTTCGTCAACTGTAATATACGAAGCACAATTAAATAAGTTTAAATCTTTTGATATAGCAAATAAACCTGTTGCCAACATAACAACAATAGAGGCTAAGAAATGGCTAACATCTTTAAGTAAAGAATTTAAATATGGATATATAGAAAAGTTTTACAAATTAGCTAAGGCATCTGTTGAAATGTTAGTAGATGACGCAGTAATAAAACGTAATCCATTTAATTTCAATTTATCTTCAATAATTAAACATGATAAAGATAAAAAAATAGCTCTAACAACAGAGCAAGAAAATAATTTATTAGAATTTGTAAAAAATCATCCACATCACTCTATCAATAAAAGCTATCTATGGATATTGTTGGCTTTAGAAACAGGCATGAGATTATCTGAGCTATGGGGATTGACAGTTGATGATATTGACTTACAAAATAATCTTATTAGTATAAATAAGCAAAGGTGTAAATATCCAAATAAACCTATTTATATAGACACCCCTAAAAGTGGTGCTGGAATAAGACAGATACCTATAACAAATAAGCTAAGACCTGTATTAATTCATATGATGGAGAATAGAGGCGAAGAATGTTTTATTAATGGTAAGGTGTATGACTTTGTTATAAATACAATTTATGACAAAATAGAAAATCCAAATACATTTTCCAGAAGGTTGGAGGCTATAGTTAAAAGATATAATGAAACACATGATGATAAGTTGCCTCATATAACTCCACATATATTAAGACACACTTATTGTACTAAATTAGTTCGTGCAGGAGTTAATTTAAAAGCCGTGCAGAATGTTATGGGACATCACAGCGTAGATATCAGTTTGGATATTTATACACATTTTAATATAGAAGATATACAAACAGAGATGCTTAAAGTTGGCTAATAGGATTACACAAACTTACACCAAAACTTACACCATTTATGGAGTAAAAAGGGGTAAAATAAGGCAATATATATGAAATTCAAATAAGATAAATAAAAATATGTAATGTTAGTAAAGGTTGAAATTTCAACGATTATTAAAGTTGATTGATTATATAATATGACTTATTAAATAATATGGTACGGCTTATTATCTCTGTTTAATAAAGATTGGAATTTCAATAAG
>CAUWBF010000016.1:0-24819 GCA_963557785.1 uncultured Clostridia bacterium
ATACATTTGACCATAGAAAAGAAAAAACATTAGAAGGAAAATTTGATAAATTTTTCGATAACGCAACACATTATTTTACAAAAATAACTAATAAAGAATTATATACATACAGAAATATTATGGAATATGTAGATGGAGAATATGTAATTACAAATCCAATTACAGAACATAATATTAATGAAATGAGAATAAATATGGACGATAATGACATAGCAGATTTTGATAAATTTGTGGAAGATCATTGGGGAATTAAACCAAGAAATTTATTTGAAGATGAAGAAACCACTAATAGCAATGAAAAAGAAAGAAAAGTATCAGAAGAAGTAAAACCAAAAAGAGGAAGAAAACCAAAAACAACTAAAGAATAAAGAAAATAAGGAATAACTAGTTCCTAGTTATTCCTTTAATAAAATATAGGAGGTGTAGACCTTAAATGTCTAATGAAGTATTAATGTACATACTAATTGGTGTTGTAGCATTATTTGCTGTAATAGTTATTGCATATCTTATGCTAGCAAAAAGAATGAAACATTCAGATATACAACAAATAAAAGAGTTAAGACAAGGAACAGAGAGAAATTCTTTTTCTTCAGAAATAATGTATCAAAAACTATATATAGCATATTCAAAAATACCATTATTGAAAAGATATTTATTAAAATTAAGAAGAAGATTAGAGATAATTAATATAGATGACGAATATTTAACAAGGTCACAAGCTTCTAAAATATTAACAAAAGCTGTAATTGTAATGTTATTTCTTACAGTAGGAATATTTATATTTGCAAGTAATAATACACTATTATTAGCAATTTTATTAATTTTTGAATTATTTATTGCTGATACAATAATAGATGGAATGGTAGACAAAATCGATAATAATTTGTTAAAGCAACAGATTAATTTCTTTAGTGAAATAAGACATGCATATCATGAATTTAATATGGTTGAAGAAGCAATATACCAAACAGCACAAGATGATGAACTTGAAGTATCAAGACAGGCGAATAAAATATATGAAATATTAATTTCCGATGATCCAGAAACTGAATTAGAGAAATATTATGATATAGCTCCAAATAGTTACTTAAAAGAATTTGCAGGAGTATCATATTTAACAAAAGAATTTGGTGATAGAAAAGTAGATGGAGCATCTTTATACCTTAAAAATTTAAATAATATAACACAAGAAATGCAACTAGAAATATTAAAAAGAGATAAATTAGATTATGTTTTTCAAAGTTTATCTGTAATATCAGTAGTACCAATGTTATTCTTAGAAGTAATAAAAAACTGGGCTGTATCACAGTTTGCTTTTACAAAAAACTTCTACTATGGAAAACAAGGTATGATTGTTCAAATATTAATTTTAATACTTACATTTGTATGCTATACTTTAACGAGAAAGTTAAAAGATAATGGTTCTGTAAATACAAACCCAAAAAATACAGAAAACCCTTGGCAAGCAAAATTATATAAAAAGAAACCAATTAAGAAATTTGTAGATTTATTTATACCAAAAGAAGGTACAAAAGAATATAGAACTACAAAAGAGCTATTAAAAAAAGCAGCATCATCATTAAAATTAGAATGGCTTTATATTAATAGAATAACTATGTGTATAGTAGTATTCTTTGTATCATTAGTACTATTTTTACAATTTCATAGAATTTCAATTGATTACATATATACAAATCCAACAACAGATTATGATATATTAGGAGAAATGTCGGAATCTGATACAAAAAAAGCAATGGAATTAACAGAAATAGATAATGTATTCCTTGATAAATTTAGAGGAAATACCAAGACAACAGTAGATGATATAAAGAAAGCTATGAAATACTCAAAATATTATAAGGACGCAACAGACGAAGAATTGCAAACAGCAGCAGATAGAGTTTATAAAAAACTTCAAACAGTAAATAGCGAGTATATGAAATGGTTTGAACTTCTAATGGCAGTAGTATTTGCAATACTTGGATATATGGCACCAATGTTATTACTTAGATTCCAAGAAAGAATGAGACAGATGGAAATGGAAAACGAAGTTTTACAGTTCCAAACTATCATACTAATGCTTATGAAGATTGAAAGAGTAAATGTTGAAATAATTCTAGAATGGCTAGAAAGATATGCAAATATATTTAAAGAGCCAATAAGTAGATGTGTTAATAACTACGAAAGTGGTGCTTGGGAAGCGTTAGAAAAATTAAAAGAAGAAATAGCATTCCAACAAATGATACGTATAGTAGAAAGTTTACAAGCAGCTGTTGAGAAGATTCCTATAGCAGAAGCATTTGATGAGTTGGATACAGAAAGATCATATCATCAAGAAAAGAGAAAAGAATCAAACGAAAGATTAATTTCTAGAAAAGGTATGATAGGAAAAGGTATTGGATTTGCCCCAATGGTTGTACTATTTGTAGGATATTTAATTGTACCATTAGTATTTATAGGATTAACAAGTATGACAAGTTCATTCAGTACAATGAGTGCAATGAAATAAACAAATAAACATGGAGGAAAATAAATGGAAAATGCATCAAAAGCATTATTAATTGCAGGTTCAATATTAATTTCACTTGTTATTATAGGCGCTTTAATCTTTATGTTTAGAAATATTACAGGTTATCAAAAAATAGCAGGTACAGTAACAGAAGAACAACAAATAGCTAATTTTAATAAAGAGTATACATCTTTTGAAAAAGATTTATATGGTAGTGAATTATTGTCACTTATAAATAAAGCAGTGGATTACAATACAAAAAATACAGCAGATGGATACACACCAATTACTATAACTTTAAAAATATCTAAAGGAACAGGCAATAATAACGCTAGTAGTTTAGTAAAGTCTGGAACATATTCAATAAATAGTAAAAGCTCTAATATAGTGTCTAGTAATTTATTAACTGAGATTGAAAATATAAAGAAAAAGTATAATGGTGATAAATATTTACAAAGATTAGTTTCTCTAAACAATAGTGGTAAAACAAGTGAGATAGAAACAATAGTAAAAAATATAAATTCATCATATACATATGCAAATTGTAAAAGTGATATTGAAAAATATACAGAATACATGGAATTTAAAAGAAAAAAATTTGCATTTAAACAAACTATTTTTGATGGAGAACAAGCAGGAGCATCAATAAGTACAACTAATGGTAGAATTATAGAAATGAAATATGAAGAAATAATAAACTAAATTTAAGGAGGTGTACCAAATGGAAAATGCATCTAAAGCCCTACTTATGGCTGCGAGCGTTCTAATCGCAATGATGGTAATTGGGATTGGAACATATGTATTTAATATGTTTGGTACATTTGCAAAAGATAGAGAAGAAGAATTATATGATCACCAAATATCTGAATTTAATTCTCAATTTACCAAATATGAAACAATGGAAGATATTAACATACATGATATAATTTCACTTGCAAATTATGCAAAAGATTATAACGAATCAAATGGAATAACAAATACTTCTGATCAAGTCTATATAGACGTAAACATTCAATCCAAAAGATATAATTTGGAAAATGCTGGTACAAATGAAAAAAACACTCTAATACAGGAAGCGATAACTAATAAGTATAAGTATGAATTAGTAAGTATAACATACAATCAAGCTACTGGTAGAGTAAATGGGATAACTTTTAAGAAAAAAAATTAGTGAGATATACTTTTCAACATTTTTTTACAGAAATTGTGTTTACAAAAATGTTGAAAACAGTTATAATATAAGAAGGAAAGTATTTTATGAAAAAAGCAATAATAGTAATTTTAGTACTTATTTTTTGCATATTAATATCTTTTTCATGCGCGTATAATACATATAAGTCTCAGGAAAATAATCTTAAACAATTTAACAGTGAATATGAATATTATTATAACAGAGAAATATATGGAGCTGAACTTGCAACAATTATAAATAAAATTATGAACAATAACTCAAAATATAATATTTTAAAAGATGAAAAAGGTAATTATATAGAAAATGAAGAAAGTTCCATAAAGATGGATATATACATTATAGATTCAGACACAACATATTCAATAGAAAAAATATATTCATTAGGAACAGAAAGATTTGTTCAAAACTTTAATTCAGCAAAATTTAAATGTACAAAAATAGAATATCATGATAAAAGCAAGAAAGTTAAATATTTATATTTTGAACAAACATCAAACTAGTTATTAATTTTTTTGGGCAAACCAAAATTAATATATCAGAATAATACAAAAGAAAAGGTATTATCTCTGAAAAAAAAATATAAAAATATTTATTTTAAGGAGGAAAAATTTATGGAGAACGCATCAAAAGCATTAATTATAGCAGGTGCAATTTTATTATCAATATTAATTATAGGAATAGGAGTTTACATTTACAATAATGCCGCACGAACAATCAAGAAAGCTAATATGAGTTCACAAGAAATTCAACAATACAATGAACCATTCGAAACATATGGTGGTGTAACTGTTTCAGGAACACAAGCAATGGCTTTATGTGATAATGTAAAAACACATAATTTAGGTAATAAAACAGACTTAACAAAACAAATAGAAGTAACAACAAATGACTATACAAGTAACTCTACTGCAAATGCAGAAGATACAGACTTTACATCATCAGCAACAACTGTAAAAAATACTTTAAGAGCAGGATATACATATAAAGTAACTTTTGCTTATGATTCTACATCAGGATTTATAACAAAAGTTGGAATTAAAAAGAATTAATACTGGATTTTAGGAAGGAAAATGAATTATGGAAAATGCTGCAGATGCATTAAAAATGGCTGCATTTGTACTACTTTTTGTAGGAGCATTATCTATAGCCATGATTACATTAAGCAAAGCAAGAGCTGTTTCGCAAACAATATTATATCGTCAAGATGATAGAAACAGTTATGCTTATGTAGATGAAAGTGATTATATTGAATCAGCTGCAAAATACAAAACAGATAGAATAGTAACATTAGATACAATATTACCAACATTATATAGATACTATAAAGAAAACTATAGAGTGGAATTTTATAAAGCAGATGGTACTCCTCTAGGATTATATACTCCTAGAGGAACATTACAAAAGACAAATGCTTTAGATATTGATGATGAAATGCAAAATAACGAATATTGGCAAGGAAGTCCACAAGCTACGAAGGAACATTTAGATAAAATAGTAAAAGAAGTTTTGTATATGTCATATAGTAATTCAAAATTTAAAGAGGAATTAGGAATAGAAGAAATATCTAATGCCTCTGGTAGTGAATTATTAGAAGATATAAATAAACAAACAAAAAGAACAATAAAATATACACAAATACCATAAAGGAATCTAAAAGGAGGAGATAAAATGGGCGATAGTTTAATGACAATAGTCGCAATTGTTTTAGCAGCAGTATTAATGTTTGTATTTCCACTAATGTCTGTTTCTGATAGAAGCGATGATATATCACAATTATCAGTACAAAATACAACAGTAGAATATGTAGATAATATAAGATCAACAGGTAAGTTATCTTTAGAAGACTATACAAAGTTTGTAGAAACATTAGCAGCAACAGGAAATTCATATGATGTAGAACTAGAATTAAAAGTATTAGATGAAAATCCTGGTAAAAAAGCAGCTCAAACAGATGTAGAGAAAATAGGAGAAAATGTATATTATACAATGTATACAACTCAAATAATGGAACAAATAAATCCAAATGCAACTCAATATCCAAATGGTAGAACATTACTTCTAAAAGAAGGAGATATAATATCTGTTAGTGTAAAAAACACAAATACAACAATAGCACAATTATTAAGAAATGCTTTTTATAAAGTAACAGGAAATGATACATATCAAATAAATGCATCACATGGTGGAATCGTTACAGTAAACGGTAAATAATTGATTAATCATAAAAATAAGATGGCGACAATTTTACATCATGTCGTCATTTTTTGTTTAATATTACAAAAGAAAGGATAAAATATATTATGAAAATGCAAAGTTTGGCTGTAATATTTGCTATAATAATAATACCTATAACAATAGTTGTATCTATATATATAAATACACAAGTAGATACTTTAACGCTACAAACTTCATATGATACAAAATTGAATAATGCAACCTATGATGCAGTAAAAGCTTTCCAATTAAATGAAACGAACAGTAATACTCAAAACATTGCAACAGAAAAAATAAGAGATATAGAAGCTTCTGTACAGACTTTTTATAATTCATTAGCGATGTCTTTAAATCTAGGTGCTTTTGGCGAAGAACAATTAAGTCCGTATATCCCAGCATTAGTATATACGCTATATGATGGATATTATATATATGCACCATTCAATAATATTAATGCCAAAAACTCAATAACAGGTGCAACAGAGCCAAAATACGAAAATGGAGTAAAACCATATGTATATTATTCTGCGAGATATCATAAAGGGAATATAGATATAACAGTAAATTATACATTAGATAATTATGTTACAATATATGGATATAATGCTTCTGGAGAGTACATAACGAAATCAGGATACTTAATTAATCCAAATGATGTTACAAATATAACTAGCTCATCACTAATGTATAAAGGAATTAAGATTGAAAATGAAACCTTAAAAGAAATAAATTCAGAAACATATGCAAGTAAAAACTATGTTACATATGTATACAAAGATACAGAAAATAACCAAAGAGAAAAAATATATTATGATGGAAGTAAATGGTATAGAATATCGTTAGATAAAAAAAGAATAGATTTAAAACCAGCAGATTATCCTAGTATAGCTCAAGATAATAGTGCATACTTATATTACAAAGAAGCAGCAGAGTTTAGTAATTGGGTAAAAAACAATTTTGGAACAATAACTTTAAATGATGCTGTTGGGGAAAAATCAAATCAAAATCAAGATAAAAATATATACTACATAAGTACAGAAAAGTTAAATGATAAAATTTTTTATTTAGACTCAAATAATGATCCAGAAAATGAAAAGTCAGTTTTTAATGATCATAGAAGAAATGTTATTAAATATGCTATTCAAACTAATTTAACAGCTGCAATAGCAGGATACAATACAATTTCGCAGGTAAATGACACAACTTACAATTTTAAAATGCCGATACTTACAGAAGAAGATTGGGATAAGGTATTAAATAATGTAAGCGTAATATCATTTATGCAAGGATTTCCTATAAAGAATAAATATTATAATGGTTATAGCATTGTTACAAATAATAAAAATAGAGAATTTATAGATTCAGACTTTATATATTTTTCATCAGACGGAAGTTCTCAATATCATAGTGTATATGATAGCAGTGCTTTATCAGGATTAACTAATATTGTAGGATATAGAAATCTAGATTTCAATAGAAAAAAAGTTTCAAATTTAGATAATACAACGCAATACTATTATCCACAATGGAAAGAATCTTGTTATAACTGTGTAGTAACATCTTCTGTAAGAAATACAGAAAAAACATTTTTTGAATATATGAAAGAATTAACAAATGGAACAGCAGAACAGAAAAATATAGCAAAAGCATATTATACAGCAATAGGAAGAGAAAGATACAATAGTTATAAATCAAATAAATTATATTAAAAAAGAAAAAAATGGAAATTATTCAAAATTAAATAAGTTTAAAAATTATCAAAAATGGTTAATATAAATATAGGTGATAAAAATGAAAAAATTCAAACTAAGCCTAATATTAACCATTTTTTTTATCATTCTTATATATATATGTAAAATAGATTCTATTCCAGATAGTATTATTTTACTACAAGGTGAAAAATTAGATATAAAGACTATTTTTGGATTAAAAATCGAATATAGTAAAGAAAGTATAGAAGCTTCTTCAAATCTTAAAGAGGATATATCGAGCAATACAGGAAAAACAGATTTAAATTTAAAATTAGGAAATATAAGTGTAAAAGAGATTACGGTTAATGTAATACCAAATAAAGTTGTAATTCCAGGAGGAGAAACAATAGGTCTTAAACTATATACAAATGGTGTTTTAGTAGTTGGAATGTCAGAAATAGAGGGAATTGATAATGAAAAATACAAGCCATATGAAAACTCAGGAATTGAGGAGGGAGATATGATTGTAAAAATTGATAACAAAGCAATAACCTGTACAGCTGACTTAATCGAGAAAGTAAATAATAGTTTTGGACATAATTTAGAAATAAGTTATATTAGAGAAGGAAATATATATAACACAAATATAATTCCAACACAAACAGATAGTAATGAATATAAACTTGGTTTATGGGTTAGAGATGCAGCTGCAGGTGTAGGAACAGTAACATTTTATGAACCAGAAACAGGTATGTTTGCAGCATTGGGACATGGAATTTTAGATGTTGATACAGAAAAAATAATCAATATTTCAAGTGGAGAAGTAGTAACTAGTAATATAATTTCTATAACTAAAGGTCAAAAAGGAAAACCAGGAGAAATAAGAGGAAGTATAGAAAATGGAAAAACTATAGGAACTGTATATAATAATACGGAATTTGGGATTTTTGGAAAGCTAAATAATACTTCAATGAATATGATAAATAATGCAAAGGAACTACAAATATTACCTAGAACAGAAGTAGAAATAGGGAAAGCCAAAATAATATGTACAATAGAAAATAATAAGCAAGAAGAATATGATATTGAAATAGAAAAAATTTATAAAAATAATAATGAAGATAATAAGAGCATGATAATAAAAGTAACAGATGAAAGATTGATTGAAAAAACCGGAGGAATAATTCAAGGAATGAGTGGATCACCTATAATTCAAAATGGAAAATTTGTAGGAGCTGTAACACATGTAATGGTAAACGATCCGACAGTAGGATATGGTGTATTTGCTGATATGATGATAAAACAAATGCATGAAACTTAAAAAAGAAAGAAGGGAATTTTCCTTCTTTCTATTTTAATAACATTGGACCAATATTTGTAACTGTACCAGCTCCTAAAGTAAGTATAATATCTTTTTCTTGAATATTTTCTTTTAGATAATTAACGATATCATTAAAATCTGATATATAAATTGCTTTTTTACCTAAACTACAAATTTTATTAACTAAATCTTCAGAAGATACTCCATAAATATTATTTTCTCTAGCGGCATATATATCTGTAACTATAATATTATCAAAATTTAAAAGAGCTTTTGCAAAATCTTCTAAAAGACTTTTAGTTCTACTATATGTATGAGGTTGGAATACAACCCAAGACTTATTATATTTTTTATTCATTAAAGCTTTTGCCGTGGCAACAATTTCTGTAGGATGATGACCATAATCATCGAAAATATTAGCTCCACGAATGGTTCCAACATATTCAAATCTTCTATTCGCACCAGTAAATTTCTTTAATGCAGAAAGTATATATTTCTTATCGATTCCATATTCATTACAAAGAGCAATACAAGCTAAACTGTTTAAAACATTGTGCATTCCTGGTATAGATAATTTAACTCTTGCATAGAATTCATCTTTTGAATAAACATCAAATTCAGGGAATCCATTTTCATCAAAAACGATATTAACAGCAAAGAAATCTGTATGTTTATTAGTTATACCATATGTTAAACATTTTGCTTTAGTATATTTAGGCAAATCAAGACAATTAATATCATCTCCATTTACAACTAGTAAACCATCATCTGGAATTAATTTAACATATTTTATAAATGCGTTTTTAATATTTTCAAAGTTTTTAAAGTAATCAAGATGGTCATTATCTATATCTAAAACAATTTCAGCTTTAGGTGAAAATTTTAAGAAACTTTCTACATACTCACAAGCTTCTATAATAAAATGTTCACTATCCCCAATTCTATAGTTCCCATCAATTGCTTTTAAAAGAGCACCAACTTGAACGTTAGGATCTAAGCCTGCTTCTATAAAGCAAAGAGAAACCAGTGAAGTAGTTGTTGTTTTTCCATGAGTTCCTGAAATACCAATAGTATTATTAAAAGCTCTAGTTAACAAACCTAAAAAATCGCATCTTTCTATAATTGGAATATTTAGCTCTTTTGCTTTTAAAATTTCAGGATCTGTATCTTTTATTGCTGCAGAATATATAACAGCATCTGCTTTTGCCACATTTTCTAAATTATGTCCTATTGTAACTTCTAATCCATTTTCTATAAGTTTATCTGTAATGATAGATTGCGACATGTCTGAACCAGTAACTGTAATACCTAAATTGTTAAGTATTTCAGCTATACCGCTCATACTAACACCGCCAATACCTATCATATGTATTCTATTATATTTTTTTACTAAATCTAAATTTGGCATTTTGTAGTTCCCCCTCGTATATTAACGTTTAAATTATACACTTTTTATTTACATTTTTCAACTTAAATGAAAAAACATTTATATAATTATATATGTAAAAAATATAAAAAAGTTAATAAAAAATAATAAAATAGGAAAAATAATAAAAACAAATTAAAATAATTATAAAAAATAAGAAGGAAAAAAAGTTTTTTTGACGAATAATATAATTGTACATAATAAAAATGTACAAATTTATAAAAACTTTGGAAGGCGGTGCTCAAATGCAAATAACAGACGTACGTTTAAGAAAAGTAAACTCAGAAAACAGAATGAAAGCTGTTGCTTCTGTAACATTCGATAATGAATTCGTAGTACACGATATTAAAGTTATCGAGAAAGATGGATTATTTATTGCTATGCCAAGCAAAAAAACTCCAAACGGAGAATTTAAGGATATAGCTCATCCAATTAACGCTGAAACAAGGGAGAAAATACAAGCTGCTATTATAGAAGCTTACAATGCTCCTGAAACTGAAGAAACATCAGAATCAGCAGAATAATAAATATAAAAATAAAATGACCTTTTATTAGGTCATTTTTTTGTATAGAGGAATATTATATCTTACAAAAGAAAATAGGAGGATATATGTTAAAATATAAAGAAATAATAGATAAAATGACTCTAGAAGAAAAAGCAAGTTTATGTTCTGGAGAAACATATTGGGATACAAAGGCAATAAAAAGACTTAAAATTCCATCAATAATGATGTCTGATGGACCAAATGGTTTAAGAGTACAAAGAGGAAAAACAGATGAATTAGGTATAAATGCAAGCGAAGAATCTACATGTTTTCCAGCAGAATCTACTTTATGCAATAGCTGGAATACAAATTTAGCATACAAAATGGGAGAGGCATTAGCAGAAGAAGCATTAGAAGAGAAAGTAAGTATTCTTCTTGCACCAGGTGTTAATATAAAAAGAAGCCCATTATGCGGAAGAAATTTTGAATACTTTTCTGAAGATCCATTTTTAGCAGGAAAAATGGGAACAGAATATATAAAAGGTTTGCAATCTAAAGGAATAGGAGCATGTTTAAAACATTTTGCAGGCAATAATCAAGAAGAGAGAAGAAAAACTATAAATACAGTTGTAGACGAGCGCACTTTAAGAGAAATTTATTTATATGCATTTGAAATGATAGTAAAAGATGCAAAGCCATGGGCAGTAATGAGTGCATATAATAAATTAAATGGAGTATACTGCACAGAAAATGAATATTTACTTGGAATATTAAGAGATGAATGGAAGCATGATGGAATAGTTATTACAGATTGGGGAGCGGAAAATGATAGAGTAGCAGGACTGAAGGCAGGAAATGAACTTGAAATGCCTACTACAGATGGAAAAACAGATGAAGAAATTGTAGAAGCTGTAAAGAAAGGTATTTTAGCAGAAGAAATATTAGATGCTTCAATAGATAGGCTCCTAGATATTATATATAAATGTGTAGAGAATATAAAAAACGATTACAAATTTGATCATGAAAATAATAATAGATTAGCTCAAAAAATAGCAGAGGAATCAATTGTATTATTAAAAAACGAGGGTAATATATTGCCTATAAATATGGAAGAAAAACTATTATTTATAGGAGATATGGTAAAGAATCCTAGATTCCAAGGTACAGGAAGTGCTGTAACTAAGCCAGAAAGAATATATAATACCTATAACGCATTAGAAAATCTAAATATTAATTTTGAATATGAACAAGGATATGAAAGAAATTCTTCAAAAAAAGATAAAAAACTCCTAAAAAGAGCATGTGATAAAGCAAAATTGGCTAATAAAGTTATAATATATGCAGGATTAACTGAGAATTATGAATCAGAGGGAATTGATAGAAGAAATATTGAGATTCCTAAAAATCAAGTAAAATTAATAGAAGAAATATCAAAAATAAATAAAAATGTTATTGTAGTATTATCAGGTGGATCTAGCGTAGAAATGCCTTGGAAAGACAAAGTAAAAGCTATTATTCACGGATACTTAGGTGGGCAATCTGGGGCTTTAGCTATGGTAGATGTATTATTTGGAAAGGTAAATCCAAGCGGAAAACTTGCAGAAACTTATCCAATAAAATTAGAAGATACACCAAGCTATAAGAACTTCCCTGGTACAGAATTAAGTGTGGAATACAAAGAAGGAATATATGTAGGATACAGATATTATGATAAAGCTAAAAAAGATGTATTATTTCCTTTTGGATATGGATTAAGTTATACAAATTTTGAATATTCGGATTTCAGAATAGATAAAAATGAAATAGACATTAAAACTGATACAAAAATAAATATAAAATTCAATATAAAGAATATAGGAAGTATAGCTGGTGGAGAAGTAGCACAAGTTTATGTTTCACAAAATAATCCTACGATATTTAAAGCAGAAAAAGAATTAAAAGGTTTCGAAAAAGTATATTTAGAACCAAATGAGGAAAAAGAAATAAACATTATTCTAGATAAAAGATCTTTTGCATACTATAATGTAGAGAAAAAAGATTGGGCAGTAGAAAGTGGAGAATATAACATATTGGTTGGAAAATCAAGCAGAGATATTATATTATCAGGTAAGATAAAAATAAATTCAAGTGATGAAAATGTAAGTAAAAAATATTCTGAAAAATATTATGACTGTGATATAAATAATATAACAGATGATGAGTTTGAAGATTTACTAGGATTTAAAATACCACCAAGGAAAAAAGAAACAAAAGAAATTACAATAAATGATACATTAGAACAAACTAAACACACATTAATTGGTGGAGCGATATATAATTATCAAACTAAATTTAAAATGAAAAAATATATAAAAAGGCAAGATATAAGTAGAGCAACTAAAGTAATGATGGATATGCAAAAGCCTTTAAGAAATTTTGCAAGTCGAAAATATGGAAAATATAATACAGATATGGTAGAAGGATTTGTAAAAATTTTAAATGGAAAAATTATAAAAGGAATAAAACAAATAAACCTAGGAAAGGCAAAAAAAGAGGAGATAATCAAGAAAAAATAAAGATTTCAAGAGCAAAAAACAGAGAAAAATAAAGAAAAATAGAGAAAAATAGAGTTAGATATATCCAAAATTAGAAAAAAATTGATAAAAGACACAAAATTTTATAATTTTGTGTCTTTTTGAGTATACATAACTTGAAATTGGTAACAATATGTAGTATAATTAATTTTGGCTTTGCATAAAAATATAGATAAGGAGAGTGGATATATATTTTAAGCAGAAAGATAAAATACTGCACAAAAGAAATTATCAAAGTTACAAATATAATGATTATTGGTTTATTATTAATAACAGGAATCATTTTTATAAAATATAAACCATTATACAAAGTAACAGTAGATGGAGAAATAATTGGATATATAGAAAGTAAAAATAAATTTGAAAATAGAATAAATGAATATATAAACACTAATGAAGAGGAATGTATTGCTTTTAAAACGCTTGAGATAGAGCAAAGTTATAATCTAGAATTTGTATCAGAGGATAAATATGCAAATGAAGATGAAGTTTTCGATTATATAGTAGAAAACACTCAAACGGTTTATACAATGTATGCAATAGTAGTAAATGATGATATAACTTCATATGTTGAAAATGAAGAAAAAGCTAACCAAGCAGTTAATGAATTGAATCAAAAATATGAAGGACAAAACATAGAAATAGGGTTAAGACAAATTTATACTACAACAAAACCAGAAATAGTTGAAACTGAAGTGGCAATAGCACAAGTATCAGATAATAAAATTAATTCTATAATTACAAGTAGAGGAAGTACAACAAGTAGATATGAAGCTTCAGAGGAAAGTTCAGCAATAGCAGTTGTAAATGGTATATCTTTATATGTAAAACCAGTATCTGGAACAATTACTTCAAGATTTGGAGAAAGAAGTTCAAGAAGAGCTTCAGCACACACAGGACTGGATATAGCAACCAAAACAGGAACACCAATAAAAGCTGTAGCAGAAGGAACTGTAACTTTTGCAGGAACTTCAGGATCATATGGAAAACTTATAAAGATATCACACGGAAATGGAGTAGAAACATGGTACGCGCATTGTAGCAAGTTATATGTAAAAACAGGAGAACAAGTTTCAGTAGGAGAAACAATAGCTGCTGTAGGTTCAACAGGTAATTCAACAGGTCCACATTTACATTTGGAAATAAGAATAAATGGTACAGCAGTTAATCCACAAAAATATATATATTAGTTTTAAAAGAGAGTAAATTAAAATTTGATTTACTCTCTTTTTTACGTAATTGATAGTAGCAATGAAAATTTGACATAGAAAAATATTATATATAGAATATATATAGCGGAGGTGGATTATGGCAAAAATATTAAAAAGAATAAAAAAGAAAGTTAATCATAAAATAGAAAGGACAAAGTTAAAAAGAAAAGATGATGAAACATTAGTAGAAAGAGCAGTAGAACTTGTAGAAGAAGATAAAGAAATAGCTACACAAATATTAGGAATGGTAAAAAACCCAAATACTAAGATTTCAGGTTTAAGCGATTTACATGAATCTTTAGATTCTGAAAATATAAAAGATGTAGTAGATACTCTTGAACCGGAAGAGAAACCATTGTTATTTGAACAAGAAGATGTAGTAAAAGAAATTAAGAATTTTGAAAATACAGAAGGAACAGTAATTATAAAAGAGGCAATTTCAAAAACAAAGAATATAGCAAAAAGATTAGATAGATTGTATTCTTCTACGGATGTATTAGGAGATTATGACGTTATATCAGTATTAAAAGCAATACAGGAAGAAAAATATGAGAACAAAAAGTTAGTAATTATATCTAAAAAAATAGCAAGTAATTATGCAAGATTTGGAACATCAATGCATATAAGAGAATTAAGCGAATGTTTAAAAAGTGATAAACTAAGAAGAGAAATACCAAGTCAGACAGCAGAGGAATTTCAAAAGTTAAAAAAGAAAAGACGCAATAAAAATAGAACAAGGGAAGAAGTTGCAAATAAAATACAAGAACTATTAGAAGATGAAAACTTAAGATATGTAGAAGGTGAAAAAATAAAAGAAGAAAGAGATAAGACATCACGATATAGAAGCGGACAGGGCAGATAATTAGTTAAAAATTCTATTGACAATAAATTTGCTTAATATATAATTAAAGTACGGCATATTTTTAAGTCATATATTTAATAAAACTGACAAAATTACGTCAGAAATGGAGGTTTTTATGAACGAACAAAATGTAGAGGAAGCAAAAATTAAGAAAATGATTGATGATTTAGTTGAAAGAGCTAAAAAAGCATCTAAAGAATATATGAAACTAAATCAAGAGCAAATAGACAATATTGTAAAATATATGTCTATGGCAGGATTAGAACATCACATGGAACTTGCAAAAATGGCAGTTGAAGAAACAAAAAGAGGAATATATGAGGATAAGATAACAAAGAATATGTTTGCAACTGATTATATCTATCACAGTATAAAATATGATAAAACAGTTGGAATTATTGAAGAAAATGAAGAAGAGGATTATGTAAAAATAGCAGAACCAATAGGTATTATAGCAGGTGTTACTCCAGTAACTAATCCAACATCAACAGTAATGTTTAAATCTATGATATCTGCAAAAACTAGAAATGTTATAATATTTGGATTTCATCCATCAGCTCAAAAATGTAGTAAAAGGGCAGCAGAAATTGTAAGGGATGCAGCTGTAAAAGCAGGAGCACCAAAAGATTGTATATTATGGATTGAAGAACCATCAGTTCTTGCAACAAATATGCTTATGAATCATCCAGAGGTTAATTTAATATTAGCAACTGGTGGAACAGGTATGGTAAAAGCTGCATATTCATGTGGAAAGCCAGCATTAGGTGTAGGACCAGGAAACGTTCCTTGTTATATAGATAAAACAGCAAAATTAAAAACATCTGTAAATGATTTAGTAATGTCAAAATCTTTTGATAATGGAATGATCTGTGCATCAGAACAATCTGTACTAGTAGATAAAGCTATATACAAAGAATTTGAAGAACTTATGAAAAAATCAGGATGCTACTTTGTAAGTCCAGAAGAGAAGAAAAAATTGCAAGAAGCAATGTTTGATAAAGATGCAGGAGATAAATTAAAATCTCATATTCCAGGACAAAGTCCATATGCTATTGCTAAGTCAGCAGGATTTGAAATACCAGAAGATACAAAAGTATTAGTAGTATATGAAGAAAATATAGGAGATGGATATCCATTTTCAAAAGAAAAATTAAGCCCAGTTCTTACATATTACATTGTAGAGAATAGTAAAGATGGTATAGATAAAGCTGAAAAGCTACTAGAATATGGAGGACTTGGCCATTCAGCAGTAATACATTCTGAAAATAATGATACAATATTAGAGTTTTCAAAAAGGATGAAAGCAGGAAGAATAATAGTTAATTCACCATCTTCACATGGTGGAATAGGAGATATATATAATACAAACTTACCATCATTAACTTTAGGTTGTGGTACTTTTGGTGGAAACTCAACAACTTCTAATGTATCATCAGTAAATCTTATAAATGTAAAAAGAATGGCTAAGAGGAGGGTTAATATGCAATGGTTTAAAATTCCAGAAAAAATATATTTTGAATCAGGTTCAATTCAATACTTAGAAAAAATGAGAGATATTACAAGAGCCTTTATAGTAACAGATGAATCAATGGTTAAATTAGGATATGTAGATAAAATATTATATCATCTAAGAAATAGAACACAATATGTACATTCAGAAATATTCTCAGATGTTGAGCCAGATCCATCATTTGCAACTATAAAAAGAGGTGTAGCTGCAATGGAAACTTTCAAACCTGATGTAATTATTGCATTAGGTGGAGGTTCAAGCATAGATGCTGCAAAAGGAATGTGGCTATTTTATGAACATCCAGATGCTGATGTTGAAGGAATGAAATTAAAATTTATGGATATAAGAAAACGTACATATAAATTCCCTAAACTAGGCGAAAAATGTAAAATGGTTGCTATACCAACAACATCTGGAACAGGTTCAGAAGTTACATCATTTGCTGTTATTTCTGATAAAGAAAAAGGAAGAAAATATCCTTTAGCAGATTATGAATTAACACCAGATATAGCAATAGTAGATCCTGACTTAGTTATGACTCTTCCAAAATCAATTACAGCAGATACAGGAATGGATGTACTAACACACGCATTAGAAGCATATGTTTCTGTTATGGCATCAGATTATACTGATGGATTATCAGAAAAAGCATGTGAATTAGTATATAAATATTTAAGAGAAGCATATAATCATGGAGATAATAAAGAAGCAAGAGAAAAAATGCATAATGCAAGTACAATAGCAGGTATGGCATTTACAAATGCTTTCTTAGGAATTAACCACTCACTAGCGCATAAGATAGGAGCCGAATTCCATCTACCACATGGAAGAATAAATGCTATATTACTTCCATATGTTATAAGATATAATAGTTCAAGACCAACAAAATTTGTATCATTCCCAAAATATGAATATTTTATAGCAGATGAAAAATATGCAAATATAGCTAGAAAACTAGGACTAAAAGCAAATACAACAGAGGAGGGAGTAAATTCCTTAATAGAAGAAATTAAGAAAATGAATTCTGATTTAAATATACCAAAATCTTTCAAAGATGCTGGAATAGATGAACAAGAATTTTTAGCAAAAGTAGATATTTTAGCTGATAGAGCATTCGAAGATCAATGTACAACAGCAAATCCAAGATTGCCATTAGTAACAGAACTAAAACAAATACTATTAGATAGCTATTATGGAAAATAAAATGAAGATAAAAAGTAAGAAAACAATAAAAAGTTATATACTAAGTGTTTTAGTATTGTTTATAACAGGCTTTATAATGTACAATGTATTAACAGTTAATAAAATATATTATAAAGACGAGAAAGATATTAATATAGCAATATTTGTTTATCACGATATTGTAGATAATGAAAATGAAGTAGAATACGATTATATGCAGACTACAGATGAAAAATTTGAAGAGCAAATCTCAGGATTACAAGCTTTTGGATATCATTTCATATCTTATCAAGATTTAATACAATATAATAAAGGTGAGAAAGCATTACCTAAAAATTCTTGTATAGTAACATTTGATGATGGATGGGATGGTGTATATACATATGCATATCCAATAGCTAAAAAATATAATGTTCCTATAACATCATTTGTTGTAAATTATTTAGTAGGAACAGAAGGTTATTTTAATTGGGAACAAGCAAAAGAAATGCAAGATAGTGGTCTTGTAGAAATAGCATCACATAGTGTAGACCATGAGAGATTTGATGAAAAGACAGCAGATGATGCTCTAAATAATGTTGATCAATCATATGAAGAAATTCATAAAAGGTTAAAAACTAATAAAAAAATATTCACATATCCATATGGCATTTTTACAGAAGATCAAATAGAAAAATTAGGAAAAGCAGGATATATACAAAACTTAACAGATAACAAAATTAATAGTAGTTCAAAATTAAATATGAATAGACTACACAGATGCTATCCACTAAATGATAGTGTACCTGAAATAATACTAAAAATAGTATACAGAGGTATAAGATATAAATAAAAATAAAAGAGCATTTACTATAAAAGTAATGCTCTTTTATTTTTATTTTTTTATATCAACGCTAATGTGTACATCTCTTAATTGTTCTCTTGTTACATTTCCAGGTGCACCCATCATTAAATCTTGTGCCTTACTATTTAGTGGGAAGGCAATTACTTCACGTATAGTATCGGAATCTGTAAGAAGCATAATCATTCTATCTACTCCAGGTGCTATACCAGCATGTGGTGGAGCACCGAATTGGAATGCAGTATATAATGCACCAAATTTTTCTTTAACATGTTCTTCAGAATAACCTGCTATTTCAAATGCTTTTATCATTACATCTATATCATGATTTCTAACAGCTCCAGAAGATAATTCTATACCATTGCAAACTATGTCATATTGGTATGCTACTATATCTAATGGATCTTTTGTAAGTAAAGCTTCCATTCCACCTTGAGGCATAGAGAAAGGATTATGATTAAATTGAATTTTATCATGCTCATCTTTTTCATACATAGGAAAGTCTACTATCCAACAGAATTGAAAAACATTTTCATCAATTAAGTTTAATCTTCTACCCAATTCGGAACGAATTTCTCCAGCAAGTTTTTCTACTACTCCAGGAACTTCTGCAATGAAGAATAAGCAATCTCCTGGTTTAGAATTTGTCCTTTCCATCATTATTTCTTTAGCATCATCTGGTATAAATTTTGCTATAGGACCTTGTAAAGTTCTGTCTTCTAGGATTCTTAACCAAGCTAATCCTTTTGCTTTACAGTCATTAATAGCATAATCTGTCATGCCTTCAAAGAAACTTCTTGGTTGATCTGCAACATCGTGTGCAGAAATAATTCTTACAATTTTATTATTAAATGCATTAAAATCGATTTTAGCGAAGACGTCAGAAACGTCTACAATTTCTAATGGATTTCTTAAGTCAGGTTTATCGCTACCATATTTAAGCATTGCTTCTTTATATGAAATTCTAGGAAATGGATATTTTGTAACTTTCTTATTAGAAAATTTTGTAAATGTATTATAAATAACTGGTTCAATAGCTGCAAATACATCTTCTTGAGAAGCAAAACTCATTTCCATATCTAGTTGGTAGAATTCTCCAGGTGCACGATCTGCTCTAGCATCTTCATCTCTAAAGCATGGAGCTATTTGGAAATATTTGTCTATACCAGAAACCATAAGTAATTGTTTAAATTGTTGTGGTGCTTGTGGTAGTGCATAAAATTTTCCAGCATGTATTCTACTTGGTACTAAGTAGTCACGAGCTCCTTCTGGTGATGAACTAGTAAGGATAGGTGTTTGAACCTCTAAAAATCCTTGCTCTATCATTTGTTGTCTTAAAAATTGAATAACTTTACTACGTAATATTAAGTTATTTTTTAATTTATCATTTCTTAAATCTAAGTATCTATATTGTAATCTTAAATCTTCTCTAATATCTTGATTAGTATTTATTTCAAAAGGTAAGTCTTTAGTTCTTTTACCTAAAATTTCTATTTTTTCTATAGCTATTTCAACTAATCCTGTTTTAATTTTTTCATTTATTGTATCTTCATCTCTTTTTCTAACAGTTCCTTCAACAGATACAGCTGATTCAACAGGAATGTGAGAAGCAAAGTCAACATCCTTAGATTCTCCAGATGTAACTACTTGAGTAATTCCATACATATCTCTAATATCTAGAAATACAAGACCTCCTAAATCACGGATTGTTTGAACAAATCCTGCTATTTTAACTTTTTTTCCAACGTCTTCTAAACTAATTTCATTACAAGTATGTGTTTTATATTCGCTCATAATAACCTCCAATAATATTTTTAAAAATTACAATTTTTAGGTGTTCTAGAAAAAGGAATTACATCCCTTATATTATTCATTCCAGTAACATACATTATTAAACGCTCAAATCCTAACCCGAATCCTGAATGAGGTACGCTACCATAACGTCTTAAATCTAAGTACCACCAATAATCTTCTTTATTTAATCCAAATTTCTTAATTTTATCTTCGAGAATTTCTAAGTTATCTTCTCTTTGACTTCCTCCTATAATTTCTCCAATACCAGGAGCCAATAGGTCAGCTGCTGCTACAGTTTTTCCATCAGAATTTTCTTTCATATAGAAAGCTTTAATTTCTGCAGGATAATCTGTAACAAATACAGGTTTTCCAAATATTTTTTCAGAAAGGAATCTTTCATGTTCTGTCTGAATATCAACACCCCATTCAACAGGAAATTGAAATTCAGAATTATGTTCTTTTAAAATGTCAATTGCTTCAGTATAAGTTATTCTTCCAAAATCAGAATTTATTACATTGTTTAATCTATCAAATAAAGTAGGATCAACAAATGAGTTAAAGAAATTCATTTCTTCTGGACAATTTTCTAATATATAAGAAATTACGTATTTTAATAAATCTTCTGCTATATCCATATAATCTTTTAAAGTAGCAAAGCACATTTCAGGTTCTATCATCCAAAATTCTGCTGCATGTTTTACAGTATTAGAATCTTCAGCTCTAAATGTAGGACCAAAAGTATATACATTTCTAAAAGCAAATGCAAATGTTTCAACATCTAGTTGTCCACTTACAGTAAGATGTGCAGGAATTCCAAAGAAGTCTTTAGAGTAATCAACATTATTATCTTCTGTTTTTGGAATATTATTAAAATCTAAAGTAGAAACCTGAAACATTTCTCCAGCACCTTCACAATCACTACTTGTAATTAATGGTGTGTTAACATATACAAATCCATGCTCTTGAAAATATTTATGAATTGCATAAGCAAGAACACTACGAACTCTAAATACTGCATTAAAAGTATTTGTTCTTGGTCTTAAATGTGCAACCGTACGTAAATATTCAAAAGAATGTCTCTTCTTTTGTAGAGGGTAATTACTATCAGCTAAATGTATAACCTTTATAGATGTTGAATGTATTTCAAATGGTTGTTTAGCATTTTCTGTTTTTACTACTTTACCAGTAACGGTTAATGAAGATATAATAGTTAATTTTTTTATATCTTCAAAATTGGATAAAGTATCATCAAAAACAATTTGAACATTTTTAAAATAAGATCCATCATTTAATTCTATAAAACCAAATGATTTTGAATCTCTTAAAGTTTTTATCCAACCTGAAACAGAAATTTCTTTATCTATGTATTTGTCAGTATTTAAAAATAAATCTTTTAAAATCACATTTTCCATGTAATAAATCCTCCATTAAACTAAAAAACGCCCCTGCATAAATGCAGGGACGGAATATTTTCCGCGGTGCCACCCGGCTTGAAAAATTTAATTTTCCACTTTCAAAAAATGCTCAGATGTGTTGGTAGATTATGTTCTTCTAAAAAAGGCTTTCAGCCACGACCTTTTATCTCTGTTAGTAACTTTTAATCTCTCGTCATCTTCAACGCAAATTATAAACAATTACTATATATTTTAACGTTTTTACTACGGAAAGTCAAGTTTTTAATAATAATTTTCTTAAAAATAAAGAACGTAATTTATATAAGTACTTGTATTTTTTATAAAAAGTAGTGTATAATAAGAAAAAATTTATGGTAGGAGTGAGGCAAATGACAGAAGTTAGTAAAGAAGAAATTATGCATATTGCAAAACTAGCAAGCTTAAATTTAAATGAAGACGAAATAGATAAATATAGAGAAAATCTAGAAGACATTTTAAACTTTGCAGCTGTTGTTAATTCTGCAAATGTAGATGAATTAGACATAACAATAGGAGCAAACGAAAAATGTAATGCATTTAGAAAAGATGAAGTTGTAGAATTTAAAGATACAGATGCATTATTGCAAAATGCTCCAACTAAGGAAAGAAATATGTTTAAAATTCCAAAAGTTATTAATGGATAATTCTATATTTAAAGAATTAATTTGAGGAGGAGATTGAATGGAAATAACAGAACTTACAGTACACGAGTTACAAGAAAAGTTAGCTAAAAAAGAACTTACTGTAACTGAAATAACAAAAGCATATGCTGATAGAATTGCCGAAAAAGAAGACGATGTACAAGCATTTGTAACAATTTTAACAGATTCAGCAATTAAGCAAGCTAAAGAAATAGATGAAAAAAGAGAAAGAGGAGAAACTACATCAAATTTAGCAGGTATTCCAATAGGAATAAAAGATATAATATGTACAAAAGGTGTAAGAACTACTTGTAGTTCAAAAATGTTAGAGAATTTTATTGCTCCATATGATGCAACAGTAATGGAAAAAATAAATGCAGAAGAAATGATTGATTTAGGAAAATTAAATATGGATGAATTTGCAATGGGAGGTTCTACAGAATATTCATATTTCAAAAAAACAAGAAATCCATGGAATTTAAATAAAGTACCAGGAGGATCTTCAGGAGGATCAGCAGCTGCTGTTGCAGCTAATATGGTTCCTTGGGCATTAGGAACAGATACAGGTGGCTCAATAAGACAACCATCTAGTTTATGCGGAGTAGTAGGACTAAAACCTACATATGGACTAGTATCAAGATATGGTGTAGTAGCATTTGCTTCTTCATTAGATCAAGTAGGACCTATAACAAAGGATGTAAGAGACTGTGCAATGCTTTTAAATGTAATAGCAGGACATGATCCAAAAGATACAACATCAGTAGAAATAGAAAAGAAAGACTATACAAAAGCCCTAAAAAATGATGTTAAAGGATTAAAAATAGGTGTTCCAAAAGAATTTTTTGGAGAAGGTATAAACGAAGAAGTAAAAGCAAACTTAGAAAAAGCAATAGAAAAATATAAAGAATTAGGAGCAGAAGTTGAAGAATGTTCTTTAGATATTGCTAAATATGCATTAGCAACATACTATATAATTGCTTGTGCAGAAGCTAGTTCAAATTTAGGTAGATTTGATGGAATTAGATATGGTTATAGGACAGAAAACTTTACTAACCTAAAAGAATTATACAGAAATTCTAGAAGTGAAGGCTTTGGACCAGAAGTTAAAAGAAGAATTATATTAGGTACATATGTACTTTCTTCTGGATACTATGATGCATATTACAAAAAAGCTCAACAAGTGAGAACTTTTGTTATGAATGAATTTGCTAAAGCTTTTGAAAAATACGATGTATTATTAACTCCAACATCACCAACAGTAGCATTTGATATTGGTTCAAAATCTACAAATCCTTTAGAAATGTACTTAGCAGATATATGTACAGTTTCTGTGAATATAGCAGGACTTCCAGGTATATCAGTACCATGTGGAGTAGATTCAGAAGGTATGCCAGTAGGAATGCAATTAATAGGAAAAAGGTTTAGTGAGGAAACTCTTTTAAATGCAGCATATACTTATGAACAAGCTATAAACTTTAGAGAAAAATATAAACCAGAATTTAAAGGAGGCGTAAAGTAATGGCAAGAGATGGTTATGAAGTAGTAATAGGACTTGAAGTTCATGCAGAACTTTCAACAAAGACAAAAATATTCTGTTCATGTTCTACAGAATTTGGTGGAGATCCAAATACACATACATGTCCAATATGTATGGCTATGCCAGGTACTTTACCAGTATTAAATGAAAAAGTTGTAGAATATGCTGTAAAAGCAGGACTTGCAACAAATTGCGAAATTTCTAGAAACAGTAAAAATGATAGAAAAAACTATTTCTATCCAGATTTACCAAAAGCTTATCAAATTTCTCAATTTGATAAACCACTTTGTGAACACGGATATATAGAAATAGAAACAGAACAAGGTAAGAAAAAAATAAGATTAACAAGAATTCATATAGAAGAAGATGCAGGAAAATTAAACCATGATGAATTTGG
>CAUWBF010000017.1:0-22353 GCA_963557785.1 uncultured Clostridia bacterium
ATTTTTTTAAATTTTAGTGATGATATTTTTCAGTTCTCAGTTGTATATATATGAGGAGTAATTAGTTATTAATTGCTCGGTGGCATAACGTAAACTATGCTATACACGTGTGACTTAATTTTACTAATTAAGTGTAACACTCACACACCAGAATGTATAGTAGAAGATAAAAGGCGAGTACTAGGTGTGGTACAAGTCCGTTGTAACTCTCCGTGGCAACGTAAAAAAGCTCGGTTGCCCAAAGGCTAGTGCTATACTAGTTATTTGGGGTTCGGCTCACTGTTAAGAGCCGACACAATAAAAGCCCGAAAGGCTCTTATTGAAAACCATAATATGGTCAAAGAAAGGAGGATAAAAGGTGACTGGTGGCAAGTAGATAAGTTGTGAAGAGGTGCACATCCCTAAAGTTGACTACACAAACGTCTGAAAACTATGCTGAGTATGTTTGACGATTCAACACGTCTTTATTCTGTGTAATAAAGGTCAAACGTGGGCATAATTCAACCTGTGTGTTGAATAGCTGAATAAGAAGGCATATAAAGGATATAAACGGTTAGCATAGTAAACTAATCGGTGGACAGTCGTTTGCGACTTGTGTGTCGGTCGATAGAGATACACGTTCGGAATAATGTAACTTTATCATACAAGCTGACAAACCCACTGTCAAGCAGTTACAAAGACTAACTGTTTGAGCGTGGGTTTTTCACGTTATCAATGTATAGTATAAAGGAGAAAATAAAATGAGAAACGAAACAGTAAAGTTCACAAACGAAAAGTTAATGAAAATGGTAGCTAAACTAAATAAGGAGATAACTGAAAAGAACGCAAGTGCAATAACAGTTGCACAGAGCGAAGTGGACAAAGAACTGAAAGAACACAACAAAAGACTGAAAGAGGCAAGATATGCTCACATTCTAACTCTTGAAGAGCCTATGTTTGAGTTCTTAAAATGTGGTATGATTCCACGCACAAAGCTAAAAAATTCGTCTAAAAAAGACGAACTACCAAAATACGAACTTGACGATGGCTATGTAAAGGCTGATTTATTCGACTTTATCAAAGCTTCAAAAGGTCAAGCACAGGTTTGCTCAGAGTATGATAAGGCATTAACTCGCTTATGGTACAATTTTAATATCTTCATGATTGGGGACGGAAAAATTGACGACGCTTGCGAAGACAACTCTTGTGAAGTTCCGTGGAATTTACAGGGACTAACTTTAGGACTAAAAGAACAACCAAAAGAGTTTACTAAAAACAATTTAGGGAAACAGTTGGACTATGTAATCAATGAGGTGTTGCTACCAAACCACAAGGAACACATCAAGGCAACAAATATCGATGTAAACCACATCTGTACAACTGCGTACAGTGGTGGATCAAAGCTTGCAACTGTAAAACGTCCAAAAATCGACGGTATGTTTGCAACTGCGTTGTTGTCAGCTTGCTATAAACTAACAAACAACCTAAAATATGAATTTGTCGATAAATAGATATATATATAGTAAGTGAAGATAATAGCCCTTGTAAGTAACGCAAGGGCTTTTATTACTTGTAAACCTGTAGATAAATACCTATATAAAGTAAGACGTAACAGTAAGTATTTATGTACAGTAAGTACGGGTTAAAAATGAAAGGCAAGGCAAACACAATGAAGAAAGAAGCTTTAGAAAGGAGTAAGAGGCGATGAAAATTA
Source organism: uncultured Clostridia bacterium (assembly GCA_963557785.1). Classification (GTDB taxonomy): domain Bacteria; phylum Bacillota; class Clostridia; order TANB77; family CAG-508; genus Merdicola. The sequence goes on from CAUWBF010000017.1 coordinate 1,694, forward strand.
TAAACAAAAAGAGATTTGGCACATTCATAGCAATGTGCTTTTTTATTGTCGTAGGTTTGGTATATTCATACCACTACGCAACAGAGTATAGACCGCCAAAGGAAACACCTATGGGCGTACAAGTAGAAAGAATAGAACACCGAAATGGCGAAACTATTTACCACTTTGACAACGGTAAGTCAGAGGTGTTTGGGAATGAAGTTAGATAGGAAGGAGCAACCAAAAATGAAAATGTATAAAATAGAAATGCAAAATAGAGATAAAGCGTATATGTACGCTTATGGAGAAACAATGGTAGAGGCTTTAGAAAAAGCAATTCCTTGTTGCGATGAAGTGGTTAGTTGCAACCCAACGGACGTGAAAATGTTCTGTATTGTGAAAATGCCACGCACAAATGATGATATGTTTAGATTGTATTATCAAGGTATTTACCTACCTGTAAAAGCTGAAAGCTTAGAAGTGATAGAATACGTACTAAGTAAATACCCACAAGTAGTAGACGATATGTTTAACAATTTTGAGTTGTTTGATGAAACATATCTGGAGATGGATAAAGAGAGTGCAAGCATTATGTATGCAATACAAAAGGAAGCAAGGACTAAATATAGTCTTGTATGGATGGAGGTATAGAAAATGAAGAAGACAAACGTAGTATTAACTCAGGAAGAATGGGCAAAATTCAAGCCTGAACTAGTAAGTAGAAATATAAAATTTAACCCTTGTGGATATGGCAAGGATGTTTATATCGGTATGGAATTGACCGATGAAGAGATAGTTATAGTAGATGAAATATTGGAAAGGATTTAGAGATGAGAGAAATATTATTAAAAACGTATAATAACGTTGCTATATTCCTTCGTACAGAGGAAGGAGAAGCTAAGATTTACAGTGTAGAAAACGACAATGGTGCGTTTGCATTTACAGACTTATGTGACGCAGTAGATTGTTTCAATCATCTGAAAGAAATTAGTAAGATGAAGTTAAAAGAAGATAGTAAGAAGACGTTGGTATTAGACGATGAAGAACCATGTTTTATATACACAGAAAGTGAGGACTAAGTAAGATGAAGTACGAAATTATAAAGCATATTGGAGTTATCTTTGATAAAGGTAACGGTTGGAAGAAAGAATTAAATATCGTCAAGTGGGGCGACAACGACCCAAAGTACGATGTTAGAATGTGGAATGACGACCACACGAAAATGGGTAAAGGTGCGACATTTACCAAAGAAGAGTTAAAGAAATTAGCAAACATAGTATGGGGAGGGAAATTTAAAGATGAATAATAGTATATGTATCGTAAGGAGCGATGGATTTTATGATTATGCTTCAAAATGGTTCGATATAGAAACATTAGAAGATGTATCTTATGAAGAGCTATGTGAAGATATGGGCTTAGTCAGTGACGACCAATATTTAGTAGTTGCAGATGCTGAAGGTGCATTAGCTAAAGAAATGTTAAAAGACACCAACACAGACATTATTGACGATGTGATAGAAGTTATGGACTACATAAATAGCATTCATATGGATATGGATACAGCCACAGAGTTATTAGAAGCAGGCGTTGAATATTGCGAACTAGATTCCGTAGAATGTGTAGGAAGTAGTATGGATGACTATGTAGAAGAAGTCATTGACTTATGGGGTATACCTGAAAATGCAAGATTCTACATAGACAGAGAGTCCCTTGAAAGAGATTTAAATATAGAATCTACATTCTATGAAACTACAAATCATGGATTGTGGATGTATGCATAGGAAGGAAAGGTTATAAATTATGACCAACAAAGAAGTAAAAGAGGTTTATAAAAACCTTAATCAGTGGGAATATATTTACCCACAAGAGTTATTGCTAGAAGTTGAGCAAGCAATAGCCAACAACGAAGTTGCAGTTGCATACTTCACAAGTAGCACTAATGCTACATTTGAGTTATTTAATGGCTCAACAATTATACTAGAACCCACAGGCGAAGTAAGTATGTGGGATTAGGAAGGGGTGGTTGAAACACAGAATTTAGTAAGAGCAAGAAATAATAGTTTATATTGACTCTCACAATAGAGTAAGATAAAATATAATAGACACATTACGGGGGTTAAGGTTTAAGGTTTAAAGGTTGTTATTTTTAAGTCCTTTTTTTTTTTTTTAATATTAACTTGTATAAAATTGGGTTCGATTCCCAATCCCCCACTATAATAAGTGAGAGAAAATATAAACTATTAAACTAATATATAACGAGATAAATTCTATCTCGTTATTTTTATTGCTTAAAATAGTTTATAGCATTAAATAATTGAATTTTAATGTAAGTAAGTTACATTAAGGGTTAAGTTTTACTTAACTTCAAGGCTTGTTACAAGAAATAATAACAATGATAAACTCCACGGGCGATTCGCCGAAAAGTCCCCAAATTAAGTTACACAACATTGGGTCTCAAAAGGTCAATAATACAAGGTCAATCCACATAAGTAAGTCGATATTATTACAACCTTTCAGAAGCCACATTGTAACATAATTAGAATTATTTAATGTATCACATGAAATCGGTGGTTGAAATATACCACCGATATTTTATTACAAGGAGATTATAGTATGGAAATTTTATGTAAGTACAGAAACACAAACAATGTATTAATCACTATTCTATGGGATAGTGTAGAAGAGAAATTATTAGTACTTGATTATGAAACTGAAACATTTACCCATTTGGATTATCACAGTGGTGTGAATACAGTGTTGAGCTTTATTGAAAGTGATTTTTTGGAATTTGAATTTGTAAATTCAGATTTAATGTATGTAACATACGAAGAAGCTCAATGTTACAGAAATAATTTTAGAAGAGCATTAATTATAGAAGGGGTATTAATATGAGACTATATGATTATATTATGAGTTTTAATGACGAGGAAAAAGAGATTACAGTATTTGATACTAATTATAGTATGGAATGGTATGCATATGCTTATTCAGACGATGAAAAATGGGATGAGCTGATGTTTGAATTGTATAAGTTAGTAACAGTAGAAAAGATTAACGAGGATGGAAGTGTCGTAGTGAATATGTCGGAGTTGATTGAAACCCACTTAGAAGAATTACGTAAAGCAGATTTGTTTTATGATTGCAGTGTAGATGCAATTATGGCAGATATGACAAATACACTTGCAGGATTTGTAAGTGAAGATTGGTTTAATAAATTTGTGGAGGCGTTAAGAAATGACTAAAAGATACAATGAAATTATGCAGAAGAGAGAAGCAGATAGAACGGTTAAAGATATGGTTTATCTAAATGCTTGTAATTGCATTAAAGAGAAAAGAAAACTAAGCGAAGCAGAAAAGTGTGGCTTAGGTGGTTTTATGATAAATGTAATTTGGAATACAGCAGTACACGATAATTTAATTGAAGAACAAGGAGTATAGTAAGATGAAATATACAGATTTAAAGATGAAACAGCAGGAAGAGTTTAATAAATTCCCATTGATGGCAGCGTTTAACGATAAACAGTTTGAAGAAGGCATGAAACAGTTAGGAGTTAAAGAAGTGTCTGAACTATATTCAATAGGTGGTGGTTGTTATATTAGAAAGAAAGACTCAAATAAATTGCAAGATCTATTAAATAAACAACAGAAAGAATTGAAAGAGTTTCTTAAAGATGATGACAATTTAAAAGATATGTTTGTTTATGAAATGCAAAATCACGAATATCAATTGACAGGAGACGATGAAGAAGTGATTAGAGGGTGTAACCTTGCATATAAAACAGTTATGGAAGATGAGCGTATGTTAGATATATATAATCAAGCAAGAGCAGAGTTTTATAAGCTATGTGAAGAAAATGGATGGTGGTAAGTATGGCAAATATACAAGATTGTAACGGTAGAAAAGTGAGAATATGCAATTCAAGTATCACTATAAAGGGAGACGATGGTAAGACTTGTGGAGTTGTAACAAATGCTACAAGCGTATTAAATATGCAACCAAATAAGCAGTTTGATTGTTGTGTTAAGCTTAGAAAATTAGGATTACCGCACACTCCAGATATTATTAAACATATTGTAATTAAAGACAATAATATGTATATGTTTAGGAATATTGAATCAAAGTTATTCCATGAGAAATATGGTTACTTCTCAGATTATGAAAAAGAGAAGATAACAAAAGAAGAAAAGTTATGTGAGCAATTTAAAAATGCAAACATAGAAGTTATAGAATGTGTATTTGTGTAAGGAGTGAGTAAAAGTGAAAAACGATGCAATGCTAAGAGAGGTTCTTGCGATTAAAGATAATTTTAATCAGCCAAAAGGATATGTAATGCTTACTGAATTGATTGATAAATTAAGATTGGATGTAGCGAAAGATAAGGTTGCTTCACCTAGTAAGAAGAAAGCAGTAACAGCTTTAAAGAGATATTTAAAAAACTCACAATACAAATGGATGGATTGTGTTTCACGTAGAGAAATTAACGGTGAAACTAAATACATTGCAAGCAATGGATACTCATTAATGGTATTGAACGATTCCTTAGGAGCGAAAATATTTGAAGATGAAAAGAAAGGCGATTATCCAAATTTTATGAGTCAAATAAATCAAATATATGAATCGCATTGTTACGATGTAGACGTTCCAACTTATGATGAGTTCATAAAGGACTTAAAAGCAAATCCTGACAGAGTGTATGATAATAAAATTCCATACATCGATTTAGAATTATCTGTTGCAGATGGATTGGAAAAGGAGTTAATTCCAAAAAATACACATCCAACTTTAAGAGTAAATGCTAAATATTTAAAAGCTATATACGAAGTGTTAGGTGTGAAAGAATTAAAAGGATATGCTGATAAACGAGGCAAAGGTTCAATTTATTTGATTGGCGAAGATGGTGAGTGTGCAATCTTATTGCCAGTTGTAAAGAATGATAATAACTAAGGAGAAGAACAGTGAGCGACATAGACAAACGAATAATAGAATTAGAAGAAGAAATAAATTATGAAGAAAATAAAATGAAATGTTGTGGGTATGGCAAAAGTGATTTGTATTACCTATTAAATTTGGAAAATGAATTAGAAAAATCAAAGGAATTGGAGAATAAGGATGATTATTAAAATTAAAGAATTGTGTGAAGTCGAGTATATTGACGAAAGAAATCCAGACGCAAAAGGGGCAAATCTTGCAATTAGAAAAATCGAATACGATTCTGATAAAGAAACATTATTAGAGGCATTCGAACAATTCGAAAATAATTTTGATATTGATAAGGTTATTGATTGTGAAGATGAGTTCGATGGTGAATGTTTGGATACTATAAAAACTTTATCTGTAGAAGAGCTTAGTTGTATTCAAAAAAAAGCTGTGGATATCGTATATTATTCCGCTGAGGAATTGCCAGTGTGGTTACCTAAAGAAATATATATACCTAGTTATATCAAAGCCGATGAGGTAGCTGATTATATTAGCAATACAACAGGATATCTTGTTGAAGGGTTTGTATTAGAATATGCGGAGGTGAATGAAAATGACCGATAATAAATTAGAAAGAATGTTAACTATTGCATATAACGCAATAGTTTTAGGTGGACTTGAAGAACGATATAACAAGGAAGAACTGCTTGAAGAGTTAGGTTGTAGCGAAGAAGAATATGACAAAATAATGGAGGTATAATATGCCAAATTGGTGCCAGACAAGAATAACAATTACTCACGAAGATGAAAATAAAGTAGTTGATTTATATAATAAAATTGAACAGTGGTGTAAAACAGATTATAAGAAAAATGGTTTTGGGAATTATTGGCTAGGTAATATTGTTGGTAATTCTGGTATAGGTACCGTAGATGAAAATCCTAATACAGATTTAAGATGTAGAGGAATGATAACGTACTTGGAAATTATTGATAATCAATTATTAGTTGATACCGAGACAGCTTGGACGCCGATGTTGCGTATGTGGAAGAAGTTGCTTGACGAATACCTACCTGATGCGGAATTAATATATACTGCTGAAGAATGTGGGTGTGAAATATATTACACTAACGATCCTTATATGATTAATCAATATATTATAGACACTTATGATTTAGAAAATATTTATAGTCATTGGGACGCCGATGAAGAATATGTAATAGAAACATTGCAAACATTATTGAAAACCGACAAAGATAATGTAGATGAATTAATTGAAATGCTTTTGGATAGCAAATATAGTGACAAAATAAATATTCATAAATGGGTGTATCTTGATAGTAATGAATGGGATTAAACAATGTGTAGAAAAGATATATTTAATGAAGCCAAAGAGAATATGGCTTGGGATTTTATAGAAATATTAGTTGATGAATTTGATGAGTATGATAATTTATTAACAATATTATTAGATGAAGACCGTATAATTATCCATACACAGAGTGGATTTAAGCATAATTATACAATGATTGAAATTACAAGATTTGAAGAAATGCAGTTCGACTACTTTGATAGCTTAATAAACGAACTGGTGTTCTATGCAGTGTAGGAGGTGATTATAGAAGTTAATATGAATGTGAATGTTCACATTGTTCCTTGATTATTTAATTGAATTAATATACAATAATATGAGGATTAAGGTGTGTATAATTAGACAGGTTCAATTCCTGTCGTCCTCGATATATGAAAGGAATGATGTGGATGGATAAGAAAATAGAGAGAGAAATTATAAAAAGACATAAAGAGTCATTAGATCAAGAAAGCGTATTTACAGATGAAGAATTAGAAAAGAAAATCGTAGAATATTGGAGTGATATGCTTGATAAAGATTGTGTATTACCAGATGAAAAATACGAGAAGTTTAAAAGGTGTTGGGAGTATGCTACTGAAATAGTAGATTACTTTAATGATAATATAGATTTTTATGATAATGCTATGGAGTTATCATATGAATTTAGTGGAACATGTGCAGATATAATAATTGTAGCAGAAGGAAATGAAATAAGTACAATAAAGAAATTTAAAAAGAAATGGGATTACATACTTACAAGTTGTGATCAGTTTGCTTTTAGTACAATAAATGTAGAAAATTTCCTTGATGTAAGAGTGAGACTGCATGTTTCATTCAATACACAATGGATAGACTCAAAATAATTACGAAATACACTATAAACTATACTATACATTATACACAGCGTATTAAGACGAGGTTGTTTAATGCCTCGTTTTTTAGTACGCAAAATTAATTAGAAATTATCAAATCAAACTATAATCTCACGCATAAAGAGAGATGGAGTGTTTAATCTCCATCTTTTTTAGTGCGTAAAAAGAAAGGAGTTGGTTGTATGTATAAAATTAAACACGATAAAGGATATTATACAGTATATAAAAATGGACAGTTCTTCTGTACAACAGATAGTTATAAAGAAGCATATGAAGAAATAAAAGCAGATGATGATAAAGAAGGGAGTGAAATGAGATGGTAAATAGTTTGATTGAGTATGATAAATTATCAGAAGCTTTTAATGAAATGCTTCACGTACTAGCAGAAGATAAGAAGTTAACAGATGAAGAAAAATTAGAGATTTTAAAGGAGAAGTAACTATGAAGATTAAAGTATTAGGAAACGAAGTTTTATTAGTAAGTGAACATTCTATTGAAAAATATCAGGATGTTGAAGGATACAATCCGTCAGCATTAACTTTGAAAGATGAAGATGGAGAAGAGTATTTTAGAGTATGCTTTGGTGAAGCAGATAGCATTAGCAATTATGGCATTGTATTTGATGATAGTAGACCATCACAGAAAGCAGTAGCAAGATTGCCATTTGCTGATGATGAAGAAATTACAGCAGAAGCGATTGTAAAGAAATATGGTAAAGTGATTAGCAATTTAAATGTCATTGAAGATAAAGTAAAGCTTGCTTATGAAGAGATGAGAAGCGATATTGAATCATGGGCGGAAGATATTGAGTTTATCGAACTATAGAAGAGAGATTATTAGATTACATTTGAGGATAGTAAAGGAGAAATTAAAATGATTAAAGTTAAATATACAAGTTCAGTTGAAAGAATTACAGAAATTACACCTAAGAATACAACAGTTTATGATTTCTTAGAAGAACATGGCGGTATTCCAATGGGAGCTACATTATCAATGAATGGAGTACCTTTTGGAAGTACAGATGAGTTATATTGCACATTTGATGAATTAACAAATGGTGCTGATAACTGTATCTTATACGCATTAGTAAAGACAGACCAAAATTAATTAATCATATTTTCCAAAGAGAGTAGATGCTTTGGTGTCTACTCTCAATTAAATTAAATAATTACTTTGTAGAATTACTCTTTAAGAGTGGGTTAAGTTTTACTTAACTATTAGGTTTGTTATAGAAAACACTACCTACAGCAGCACCAGAAGCACGACTCCAAATGCTGGTGAAATATATGATTGTTGAAATTCTAACAATTCGCCCCCGATCGACCACGGCGTTCAGCGTATTCATACAGGGAGTATAACAATAATTAGTACAAGGTAATAGAAAGGAATTAAAGTTATGTTTGAAGAATTTTTAAATAAGTATGTTAAAGATAAATTTAATATAAATATAGCATTTATGGATTCATATATAAGTCAAAGAAACGTGTTATTAGATATGATTTATTTGTATGATGATATGCAGAATATATCTACAGATGAAGTTAAAATTAATATGTATATGAACTGTTTTATTGTACGAAGTGAGAGTAAGATACAGATTGAATGTATAGACGGGCTGATACAACTATTAGATACAAATATATCATATAGCGAAAATACGACTACTAATAGCTATATAATTGAAGGGCTACCTCCTTTGCGACAAATATGTATTCTGCCATTGCTCATGCCTGATAAATTTAAAGGATTTGCAGTACCTAATATAGCAAAGAAATTTGAAAAAGCTTTAACAACAGTAGATGTTGACGAAAGACGATATTTGAATTTAGAAACAAAACTTAAACATTCAACTGAATATGAAGAGTTTATGATGAGTAAGTTATCAAATATCCAAGAAAAAATATTTGTAAAGCAAAAAAATGCTTATATAAATGATTGTGCAGCTATTAAGAATTTAATTAAAGAACGTCAAAATACTTTGAATAAATTATATTCACAATTACACGAAAAAGAATTAGCTTTAATTGGTTATGAGGCAAAAGAAAATGAAGTCGCAGAATATATGGAAGAACTTATCGAAGTTGTTCAAACCTCAAATAATATAAACATGGTTGATATTACTGATGACTCTTTTACATTTAGCGTTGCAGGCTTTTATTCAATATGGAAAAATGAATATCTACAAAAGACAATGGAAAATATTTCAGCATTGCCATTTGTAAGAATTATTAATCGTGTAAGTTCTAAGGGAGTAGGTGAAAAGCTATATAGGTTAATATTTGAAAAAAGAAGACTTAAAATTAAAGTAATTCAAGAGTTTTCTATTCTTTATGATACAGATAATATCATAGGCGGTCAAACATCAACATCAGATAAAGGGTTGCCGAATATACATATTGGCTATTATGACTGCTGGGATGAGTCAAAACAGATTATTCAAGAGTATTTGCATGAATACAGATATGCTGACGCAGTAATGCAAACGGCAAATTCGGCATATACTTTAAATCTATGTGATTCTCCAGTGACAGAAAGATTAGCAGATGTATTATTAAACAGTTCAAATTATGATTATAAATTAATTGTAGACTCAAAAACAAATGAAGAATTAACCGTTAAAGAAGTAATAAATAGAATAAAAAAAGGAGAATACGATGAGGATATTATTTAAAGCAGAAGCTTTTATAAAACAAAATGCTTTGATTGCAACTCATGACCACGAGGTATGTTGGTATGGGTTGGTCGATAGAATCGATGATGAAACTTTTGTTATAGAAGATATATTAGTTCACCCACAAAACGTAACATCTGCTTCAGTCAGAATTAATGATGAAGATATATTAGAGTGGACAGCAAGTATTCCAGATGAAATATACAATAAAATTAAGTTTAGTGGACATTCACACGTAAAGATGAATGTGTTTAGAAGCCATCAAGATGAAGAAACTGAAAAAGGACACGCACAACAATTACCGAATGGTAGTTATTATATCTTTGTTGTGGCTAATCAATTTGGCGGAAGTGATTACAGAGTGTATATCAAAGAAAATGATGAGCTAATAAAGTATGATGATGTAGAATACGATGTAATTGTTGGAGATAAAACATTAGTAGAATTCAGAATTGAAAGTGAAAAGAATATTAATTGTGTAGATAAGGAGATTAATTATGAATTTAGTGAAGAGTAGAGATATATTTAATCCGTCTGATTTCAATGAAAGAGTGCATATTTTAGGATGTGGGGCTACAGGAGGTACAATAGCTGAATTATTAGTAAGATTTGGTATTACGAAGATTACATTATGGGACTTTGATATTGTAGAAGATAAGAATATTGCCAATCAAATATATAGATATATTGATATTGGTAAGCCTAAAGTTGAAGCGTTAAAAGATATCTTATGCGATATTAATCCTGATTTAGAAAAAGATTTGGAGATTAAATCCGAAGGGTGGAATGGCGAAGTATTAGAAGATTATGTTTATCTATGTATAGATAATATAGAAACTCATAAAGAATTTGTGAAGAAAAATAAATACAACAGTATGTTAAGAGTTGTATTTGAAACAAGGTTGGCACTATGGGAAGGACAACACTTCGCCGCTGAATGGAGCAATATTAAACACAAAGACGCTTTTATTGCAAACCAAAACTTCACACACGAAGAAGCTATGGAAGTAACACCTAGAGGTGGTTGCAATGAAGTATTATCAGTAGTACCTACTATTAGAGAAGTTTGTAGTGCAGGCGTAAGTAATTTAATCAACTATTTATTAGGTAAAGAATTGCAAACGATGGTAGTTAAAAGACCGTTTGAATTTATTTCAGACGCAGTAAGTATTAAATAAGTTATTAATTAAAGTGCGAATAATTGAATATTAATTTTACAAAAGTAAGATTAAGGGTTAAGTTTTACTTGACTTATAGGCTTGTTGAAACAAAACAACCTCATGAAAGCAGTTTTTGGTCAAGCTGCTCTGAATCTTCAGACCCGAATGTTCAAATTCCAACATGATCCAAAAAGTGACCAGCAGGCATAGGCGTCATATAAGAATCATCATATACAGCATAATATATATCAAGAATTATTCGTAAATATTGAAAGGAGAAACAAAATGTATGTAGTAAGCAAATATGTAAAAGAACCTAAATTATCATTAATGGATATATTTTTAAATAGAACAAATTATGAGGCTGTTACTTTTAACAGAACTTATGAATATAATCATCTACCTAAAGAGTTAGGTTGTGAAGAAAGTATTGCTCAATACAAAAATATGTTAAGAGTGTGGTTTGACAAGTATGGGGATTTAATGAATAAAATCAATACAAAGGAATATAATTATGAATTACAAGTTGAATTACAGAGCAAGCTTAAAAAAGATATAAAGAATAATGGATTTAATGGAAGTAAAGAAAATTTAGATTTGCTTGTTAAAGAAGAAGTTGAAAAGGAATTAAACAATAGAGGATTGAAGTATTGTGAACTATACAATACTTTTTTTATTCCCAAAAAGAAAAAGAAGAATGGACATATTAAATGGAGAAGAATTGACGCACCAACACCAATGTTTAAGCAAGCGTTAAAAGAATTAAGCGATATATTTGATAAATTAATGGAAGGAAGAAGTAATCATACAGCAGCATACGCTTATGTTAAAGGAAGAAGTATTAAAGATGCTGAAAAGAAACATCAGAAGCATGGTTCAAGATGGTATTTAAAATTAGACCTTAAAGATTTCTTTGGAAGTACAACTCCAAAGTTTGTATATGATATGTTCTCACAGATATATCCATTTTGTGAAATAGTTAAGAATCCTGAAGGAGATAGCTTGTTAAAGAAATGTTTAAGTTTATGTTTCCTTGATGGAAAATTACCACAAGGAACACCAATCAGTCCTATTATTACAAATATTATGATGATACCAATAGACCATAAAATACAGAATGGTTTGACTTATAAATATAATGCAGTTGATAAATATGAAACAAGAAGAAAACTTGTTTATACAAGATACGCAGATGACATGGTAATTAGCTGTAGAACAGATTTTAAATCAATTAAAAAAGACGGTGTGAAATATTCGCCAGTACAAGATGAAGAAGGTAATGCTATTGATGTTGAAAAATGGATTAATAAAGTATTTGAAAAGTTTAATGCTCCATTCAAAATTAATAGTGATAAGACAAGATATACAAGTATCAATGGGAGTAATTGGCACTTAGGATTATTAATTAATCAAGATTTAGAAATCTCTTTAGGACATAATGAAGAGACGTTCTAAGTGCTACTCTATGGAATTTCGCAAATAGAATTTTGAGAAATGAAGAAGTTCCTATATTAGAAGCTCAACAGATTTTAGGAAGATTGAATTATCATTACAATATTGAAAAAGAGAAAACAACAAATATAGTTAGAAAATTATCTATTAAATCAAATGTAGATATTCCTAATGCATTGAAGTATTGCATTAAAAGAAATTAGAGAATGAATAGCTTATGTGTGTCGTTCAACAATTACAAGGCTATTAAATATAAACATTCTACTTGACGAAATTGGAGAATTAAATTCTCTATTCGTTAGTTTTACTAATGAATTAAGGTTGGTTAATTAGGACACTACCTAGTATGCCTCTGAGTGAGGCATACATATACAATAAGTAAGTAGCAAGTGAACGACATTGTTACTAACTTATGATAATTACGCTACTAAGCGTTAATTATATATTCGGTTATATCATTACAAGAGAAAGGATGTGATTATGTGGCAATAGGAAAATCGGCTATAAGTCTAGCTTTCGCATTAGCACTATCAGTGCCAACACCAACAGTACCAACTGGAGCACTTGTTAGACATGAGCTACCTAAAGCTAATGATAAAATCGTTAAAGAGATAAGCGATGTCAATGCATCAGCAGTTGATGACTTTAATGAGTATCTTAAAGAGAAAGAAAGAAAGAGAAAGGCTGCTAAGAAAGCTCGCAAAGCTAAAGAGAGAAAACTAAGAGAGCAGAAAAGAAGAGCGAAAGCTCAAAAACAAAAAGTAAGCTCAAATGGTTGGACTAATTTAGGACAATTTAAGATTACACATTACTGTTCTTGTGGAACTTGTAATCCTGGTAATGCTAATCGTACAGCTAGTGGCAAACCTATGATAGTAGGAAGAACAGTAGCTGTTGATACAAGCGTTATTCCATTGGGTTCTAAACTTCTTATTAATGGAAATGTTTATTATGCCGAAGATACTGGTGTAATAGGCAATAAAGTAGATGTATTAGTTAATAGTCACGATGAAGCATATGCTAAAGGTGTCTATCATACTAATGTCTATATTATGAAGTAAGTGTTCTGAATGATTAACCGATAAGTTAGCCTACGTCAGTAATGGCGTAGGCTTTATAATAAAAGAAAGGAAAATATGATGAAATTAAGACAGGTTGTAAGTAAAGGAGATTTTGTAAAGGTATATAATAAGGAAGAAAAAGTATTATATGCTGGATATACAAATTTTATTAATGATGATATATTAGACGATAATGTGTCTAAAAGATTAGGACGTTATGATATATATAATGAGGTGTATATTGTAGAATAGGAGTTGCGTATGAGTGAAAAAGCATTAGAAATGAAAGAATTTATTGAAAAAAGTAAAGATAAAGGGTTCACAGATGAAGCTCTTAGGGTTATGTATGAAAAAGTGAAAGAACAAAAAGGAAAGATTGATATTGAAGAATTTGACTACGATGAATGGTATGAGAAAAAAGGAGACCATTGGGTATCGAATGATTATCTATATGTGTTGTCTAATACTACATTGTTTAGAAGGTGTTAATGTAGTATAATGTAAACATTAGAAAGGAGAATTATATGGGGAAAGTAAGAAATGAATATTTGATTTTAGATATTGATAAATTTAATATGAGTGAATATGCAGATTGGGGCAAAATTACAAAGTTTAGTTACCGAGATGATTATTATTCAAATTATTTACCGTATTATGAAGTACGTGGTGTTTCAAAAGATGATTTAATAAATGAAAGATATTCTAAATTTTATACTAAAGATTTTATTCCTCGTGAATATTTAGAGGATAATGAAGACGTTATTATACAAATGCCTGTAGTATTATATATCAATGAAATTTACAGAGTAGATTTTACAAGCGAGCAGTTTAACATTATGATGGAAGAAGGATTTGAATTAGATGAAACGTTTGCGTATAATCTAATAAGAAGATTTGGCGGAGTTCTTGAACCACAAGAGAAAACTGTAATGCAAGATTCTGTTGATATTGATAGAAACGCTAGAATAAGTGAAATTTACATTGACCAATGGCACTCAGGAGAGGCTGTTTCTTCAACATGGTATACAACCCCTGGAATTAGAACAGAAGAAGGTTTTGAAATTGATCAGAGAGCTTATGACTACTCTCAACCAGAATTAAACTTTTGGAGTATAATAATGTCGTTTGAAGTATTAAACGAAGATGGAGTTCAAGTTTATGACTCATCTGTGTATGATTATTATTATACTGATTTTAAGAAGATGGATTCGGCGGCTGAATGGACTATAAAAGAATTTGATAGAGAAGAAAGAAAGTTGGAAGACGAAGAAGATGATTACTTAGCGAAGACTTATTCATATACTATTACTTCGTATGACAAAGTTATACATCCCGTATATGTAAGCGATTCGTTTGTATATGAAAATTCTCATTACAAGAAAAATGAAATCGAATGTATAAGTTGGAATTTTAATGAGTATTGGGATGTTAAACAGATAGTAAGAGATAATAAAGAGTAAATAGAAAGAGCCTAAAATACAGGCTCTTTTTTAGTACAAAAAAATAAGAGGTGGATTATGGAAAATTCAAATACATTAAAAAGTTTTATCAATGGGGGATTTAAGATTGAGAGAGACGGAGAAATTATTACTTTAACAAAAGATGAAATGTATCAGTTTAGCAGATTAGATATTCTTGCAGATATTCGTTCAGATATGGAAAGACTAATAGAGTCAAATGATGAATATAAGTCTGCTGCAAAACATCTTGATTCTGAAAAGTTTTGTCATGGAGCTTTGTTAGAGGTAGAATATACGCCGTTTGAAAATGTAAGCTTTGAAGAGCTAAGTGAAATTAAAGATGAATGTTTGAAGATTTATCTCGATAGATATGGAAGGGAGTAGGCAATGATAAAAGATAAGTTAAACACATTAAACAGTTTTATGAACGAGGGGTTTAAGATTGAAAGAAATGGTAAAGTTATTACTTTATCATTGGATGAGATGACGATGTTTAGACATCTAGATAAATCACAAAATGGACATTACTCTATTGAATGTCTAACAGAGAATGATGAAGATTATGAATTTGCTAAGCAGTATTTAGACAATGAGGAAGTCTGCTTTTTTATTACAGAAGCATTTGAAGAACGTGTATTTTATGATGTTATAGATATAGAAATGGAATGTGCAAGAGAAGTTTTAGATGGGTATAGAGATGAAGAATAGAGGAGAGTAAAATGAACAGATATGATTTGTTAGAATACGATTTAGAAAAAGAAGTGTTAGATAGACAGCTTGAAGTGAGTGCTAAATATGATGATGTGAGAGATTACATTAATGATACTGGCTGGGAAGATTGGATGGAAAACCTAGTTGAAGATGGAGATGAGCTGAGTGAAAGAGATTGTAAAAAGATAGATAAGATATTAAAAATGATTTATAAGGAAGCACATAAAGGAGATAACAATGAACATTAGAGAATTATGTTATGAATTATACAAAGAAGACTGGAAGATATTACACAATATAACAGGTGAGGTAGAGCAAAGATATTTAATTGATTATTATCTTGACTTGTATGATTATAGTAAGTATTCATACAAAGACTATATTGAAGAGTATGGATATAATGGCGAATTGTATGCTTGTTATGATGAGTTTTTAGACAATGAGTATTTAGAAGAAGAGTATATATTGTCATTATTACAGAATAAAATTCTGCAAGAAGAATATTTAAAAGACATTAGGGAGGATTAATAGTATGAGATACAGAGTGTTGGATAGAATAGCACGTGGGTGTACGTATGGAGAGTTAATTGTTAATGACAATGTTTCGATTGTTGACATACAGTTAAAAGTCGATGATATCATAAGTAGATTTGACGAAGAAGGATTTGAGTGGATGGTAAGTGATATAGTAAAACAATTGCCATTAGAATGGGAATGTGAATATACAGCTAATGTATTTCACGATATGTGTATTTTAGTATAGGAGGTGAAATTATGAGATTTAAAAATATTGAAATTGATTTTAATGATAATGATTGGGCTATGTGGGACGACGATGCTAATATAAATTTGTTTATCAAGAGTAATAATGAGTTAATTAACATGGTAAACGATTTAAGGGTTAAATTAGGATGCGATATACCTAGTGAAGATAATGATATTTATTACGACTTTTATGTATGTTGTGATTTAGCAGCAAAGACAATAAGGTTAGAGGCGGTTGTTAAAAATTGTGAAGATAGTTTCAATTATTATCTTTTCACAGTGGAAAAAGATGAAGAAGAGTTTTTATGCAACTTTGTAGAAGACGCTTTGATTGAGAATTATGATTGGTATAAATGCTTCATAGGCAGTGCTTATGAAACAGTAGAATATTGTATAGATGAAGCAAATTGTGATAGAGGGGATATTGCATATGAAATAGGATTTAATGAATGTAGGTTTGTTAATCCTTTAAAGATTGTTAAATGTATTAAAAGAAGCGATTGTAAATTATTATATGATTTAGCAGATAAAGACGCATTAGTTATTGGCGAATCAAAATTTAAAGCTGATTGTAGTGCTGAATTTATTACAGATAAAGAATGTTACTTAGTGTGGTTTAAGGAGATGTAAGTTATGAAGACTTTAGAAGAAATATTGCAAGAATATATGGATTGTAAAAGACCTATTGGTGTTGATGGAGAAATAACTACTTGGGGAGCGAAGTCATATGATAAATTAATTAGTTTGTTATATGATTTGGTAGAGTTAACTGGTGAAGTAGAAGTACAAGAAGTTGTTAAAGAGTTAGATAAAATTTACGGAGAATAAAGATGAATAATATTAAAAAACAAATTATAAATAATATTAACCCTTATCTTGAATTTGGGGAACATAAAGATTTGATTGCGTTTACTGTCGCATCTGAAATGTTTGAAGAACCAGAAAGTTATGGTATAGCAAACTTCAATGAATTAATAGTTGTCACTGAGAAGAATTGGCTATTCCATTATATGACAGATTGTGGTATTCATAACCCACGTGAGTATCTTATTAATGAGTACACTTCAGATGATGGATACGAATGGTTTATTGAAGCCAACGAAGCTAATAAAATTGTAACAACAGAATTTAATTAGGGAGAAATGTTTATGAGAATGAAAGATGAAGAAATCACAAAATTATTAGAGAGTATTATGACGAGCGATATTGTAAATGACTAACGTTTGCATTATAATATAGAAGTGAGGTGATAATATGAAAAAAACATTAAAAATGTATATTGTAGTAGAATTTTCAAGAAAAGATGAATATACTGAGGAAGTGGTAGCAAGATATTTAACAACAAAAGAAAATATCGCAAAAGAATTTGCAGAAAGATATAACTTCCATTGTTATGAAATGAAAGAAGCTATTTGTTTTAATGAAGCAAAACGATATATAGATGGAAAAACAATTAAAGAACCAATAGATTATTATAATGAGAAGTGTTATTTGTGGGTTAAACAAACTACATCTCCAATGTGGATAGAGGAATTAGACGACTTCGGGAAAGATTTATGGTGTACGGCAACATACGGTTTTAGTGGTGGAGAGATGAGATGCATCCCTATGAACGAACCTACAGAAGTTGTGCTGGGAGAAATTGTTTATTCTAAAAAAGCTTCAACATATTTAACAAACGAAGATGAAATTAGTGATCTTATGATGAAATATGTGAGAAAGAGAATGTTAGAAAGGGGTTAATTAATATGGATGGCGGATTAGCAATGTTAGTAGGAACTTTATGTTTTATGTATGGTGGGTTTGATAGCCCTACGCCATTAAGAGACGAATATACAACGGCTGATATGGCAAGAGAATATTATGCGTATAATGATGGAATAAGAGATTGGGGTACAAGATTACCATATCATATTTTAGCTACAGATATTAAAAAAGTCACAGCAAAAAAAGCATCGGCTAAATATCAGGATTTACTAGATGATTATTATGACGAAGATGATTTAGCAATAAACTGCTTTGCGTTAGAAAGAGATTTCTTAATAAGAAATGGATTTGCAAGATTAGATAGAAATGGTAATAAGATTAAATTAAGACATATACCTATTGAGAAATGTGGATGTAAACCTTGGGAATGGGACGAAGAAAGTGAGGAATAATATGTATAAATTAATTGAAAGAAATTATGAAGCAAGAGCTTATAATTACGGAGGATGTCTTGAGTATGAAACATCTTGTATAGATGATAACACAATTAAAGAGTTTGATAGTTTCGAAGAAGCTACTTCTGAATTAGAAAAGTATGATAATGAATATGAAAAAATTACAGATAAAAAATACAATGTAAAAGAATATTTAGTATCATATATTGATGAAAACGAAGACCTTATTGAGTGTTATGGAAATGATTTAAGTCTACTTGATTATATAGAAAGTGAAAACAATTAGTAGTCAACGATTTATGGAAGGGATTTAATATCCCTTCTTTTTTAATGCAAAAAAATGAAAGGAGATTATGATTAATGATAGTTGCTAGAAAGTGTATAGTGTGTGGAGAAGAGTTTGAATATGATGCTAGAAGAAGCAGAAGCAGATTTGCAAAGAAAAATAAATATCCTATTTGCTGTGATGAATGTAGAAAGGTGTCAGAAGGCATAAAGAGAAGTGATATTATGAGTGAATATGATATGAAAAGAATGAAACAACCTCCAACTCTATCAGACAAAATGTTTGTAATTGATGTTTTATTTGATTTTGATATATTTATTGATGAGATACCTGATTTTAATAGTACAACAGCATTATTTAGATGGAAAGATACGCTTGTCAAAAATAAACTAAATGTAATTTAATAAATTACTATTGACGAACATATGTTCGGATGTTATTATATTGACAAGGAGGTGGTAAGAATATGGGATTATTAGAGATATTAAAAGATTCAATGCCCATTACATATCACGAAGACAGTTCAGAGATATCTTCTAAAATGTTCTTTAATCAAATAAAGAGATACAACAAAGGGATCACATTGATGTGCGAAGGAGAATTTGGTGGAGCTAATATATTAACTCTTAGAAATGTTGAAAGTGCAAAGTTTAATACTTATGAAGAGTATGGAAAATCTTATTTAGTAATAAATGGGATTAAAGGAAAGTTTGAATTAAATAAAAAGAAGTTTTAAAAAAAGTTGACAATATGGATTTTTTTTGATATGCTTTTTTAATATAGAAGGGAAATGTACTATGAAAACAAAAGCATATTTAAATGATTGGATTGAACAAAATCCTAAAATAGATATTTATAAGAACAGCTTACTTGAAGTGGTGGACAAAATTGAGAAAGAAAGTCAAGTTCCTATATATAAGGTTGATTTGACAGAATATTATCATGTTATATGTAAGCATACAAAAGACGCAATGTTTGAAGTGCCGCATAGATTGTTTAAATATCTTAACGACTTCCAGCGTTACTTATATGAAACATACCATGCTTTAGATGTCAATGTTAGCATTAACGCATCAAAAGAGAGAGCTAATTTTGTTGCAACATACGCAGAATGTGTTAGCGAATATGTCGTGTATGATAAAGATAAGCGTCTTCAATATGAAATGGAGAATAAAACTAATTATAAAATAAACACAGACATGATAGCCGTTACACAGCAAGAGATAGATCAATGCGTAATCTATTTAGCTTTTCATGGGATATCGTCAGATGACATATTTAATATGAAAACTTCAGATGTTGAGTTCACTCAAGACCAAATGAAAATAAAAATTCCAAACAAGAAAAGATATTTGTTTGAAGAAAATAAATACATTATTAGAATATTTCAAAAGATTGTATTTACAAGATATTATGCTCAAGTATTGGATAATACTAATAGAACAATCTATACAAAAATAGACAATGACTGGTTAGTTAATACATTATATAGAATAAAACATCCTGAAAGATACGAGGTGTTTCTACATTATTATGCAATACAAGAATTAAGTCCACAGTATTTATCAAAACTAAAAATATATGGTAAAGCTGCGAGAGCTTATAATAAAAATATCCTTAATTGTAGTCAACGATTTATAGAAATGGATGATGATGATGTTTATAGATTAACATCATATATATTAGATACTAGCGTATTAGATGTCAAAACAAATGCTAGTCGATTTTATTACGGATACGCTTTATATCTATCTGTATATAATAGTAACAAAGGGAAATGGTAAATTTTGTAAAAAAGTTCACTAAACCATATT
>CAUWBF010000018.1:0-12875 GCA_963557785.1 uncultured Clostridia bacterium
ATTTTATCTCTTTTTCAAAAGAGATAATTATTAGATATAGAATAAATTACTATCCAATATGAATGAGAATATATAACACATAAACCTTATTTCATCAATAGTCCCAAAAGGTTTAATAAACGAATTATTGTCAGTACCTAATAAATAGATACTGACAATAATAATTAAACAAACGAAATTTCATGAATAGCAATATAGCAATCTTCATTGTCATCCATGTATTGAGATACTGCTTCCTCTAAATCCTTCATCGTTGGAGAAATCTCACGATTAACTATTTCCGAGATGCAATTTGCAACCTCTTCCATAGTTTCAAAATAGTTTGACTCACAATCTGTTTCAACCCAATATTTCTCTGGAAAAAATAAGCCACTAGTATCATTAGTGCTAAAAACACCACAACCTGATTCTTCCTCTATGAAGTAAACTTTAACAGAAGGGAATTTTTCTTCTATTATATTTCTTACTCCTTCTTGTTCACACCACGCAACATATTGGTTTATTGTCAGAACTTCGTCATCAAGAGAATAATCTATTATTGCGCCCCGACATCTATACTTTTCCCAATCACCTCCAAGTTTGGTAACAAGATTGCCAAGCCACATTTTACCAAAGCCATTCTCTATTATTGAAGTCTTTCGCTTATCAAGCGATTTCAAGACTTTATATATAGCCTTTACTTCTTTCAAATCACCCACACATTTGTAGGTACAATCACACCAATTAGGCATCGTAAACCTCCTCTCCATTTGCGTATTTATAGACTTTTAATTCATCTGAAACCATCCATTGACAGTTTGATAGCTTGAACCCATATTTATCTTCGATTGTTGAGAGGAAATCTTCAAAATCATCATATTGTTCAGATTCTATTTGTTCTTCATCTGTCAGTTCAATAATATTTAAACAGCCAAGACAAAAGTCCAAAATATAAACAAATTTATTGCCCATACGTTTAAAGGTTTTAGTTGATTACCGAAGGAAGTGTTTCTCCCTATCTTGTACTACAAAGGTACAAAATTATCTACATGTATGCAAATGTGCATACGTTTATTTTCATATAAAAGAGGTGTTTTTTTGCCTGGAAAATTGGGCGCAATTTGGGTTGGCGTTTGCTTCCAAAAGTTTTTTATTCCCTTTATTTTATTACTTTTATTACCTCTATTACTTTGTAATATGGTATTCTATGGTAATATAGTTAATACAAAAAGTAAGGGAAATATAGAAAACAGGGAGGGAACAACGGTTGGGCCGTCAGAAAGCGGATGGTGAAGTGAGAATGAAGTGAAACGGAATCGAACCTCACCTTTTGCTTTCGTTCTGCGAGGCTGCCGTCTGTCTTGACTTTAGGCAAGAAGGACAGCAGCCTGAAAAGCAGAACCGGCTCAAACGTTGTGGTGTGGGCAGAGTTCTAAGAAAGAAGATAGCAAAACAGAGTGTACCTATTCGGCTTGCCGAACAGCTGCATTCTGTTTGCAGAGTTTTAGGGAAAGTGAATAAAAGCGTCAGCGATGTAAAGTTAGTAGAAATATAGGAAAAGGGCGGTGTACTATTGGGTGGGCAGAGAATATAAGATAATAAAAATAGAACGAGATTCTGTCCGATGAAAGCAGACAGCTTCGGCATAGCAAAGGAATTCTGACTGATATAGAACATATTACAAAGTAATATGAATATTATAAGTAATATAAGAAACGCGAGTATTGAACATCATATAAAAACTTCCAATGGTAGTAAACCCTACCATTGGAAAATAAAATGAGGGCTTATTTCTTCCTTTTTGGTACTACAAAAATACGAAAAATACTTATTGTATGCAAATGAACACACAATATTTTTTTTATTTTCGGTAAAATCAAATACAAAACATCTGGTCAATTTTACGAGGTATTTTTCATTTCTTTCTTGTATTACTTCTATTACTTGTAAATATGATATATTTTGAAAATATAGAATGAAAGGAGGGTATAATGATACCCTATACTTTTGGATTCACCCGCAGATGCCCGAAGAAAAAAAACAAAATTATGATACCAAAAACATTGAAAAAAAGCATAGAAGTTTGCTTATATGGAAACTTTTATATACCTTTGTTGTATAAATTAAAGGCTATGAATGAAAGAACTATAAAAATAGTATTAAGTGATGATGCTAAAAACTTTATCAAAATTCAACCTCTTAAAGCACAACAAAAAATAGTCTATAATATCAAAAAAGTAGAGGGTGGAGTTATGGATAAAGAACTATTCAAAAAGTTGGATGATACTGATATATGGGAATTGCGTACTTTGTTTAATGGAATTTGCTATCGGTTGTTATCTTTTTGGGATAATGATGAAGGAGCTTTAGTCATAGTTACTCATGGGATAATAAAAAAGACACAAAAAACTCCTTCAAAGGAAATTGCCAAAGCCGAAGCGATAATGAAAGAATACTTTAACGATAAAAAATAACAGATATGGCAAAAATGAATTTCACACCGGCTGATGATTTAGTGGATGAAGTTTGGGGAAAAATGGGAACTCCCGAACGCGATGCAATGGAAGCCCAACTAAAAGAAGAGATAAATGCCTACTTTGTTGGAGAAGCTATAAAGAAAGTGAGACAACTACAAAATCTCACACAAGAAGAGCTTGGCGAAAAGGTTGGAGTAAAAAAATCCCAAATATCGAAACTTGAAAGCGGTAAATGCGTTATTACACTCCCGACAATGAGTCGAATTTTTCGAGCTTTAGGTATTGCTACGGCCTCTTTAGATTTAGGTGCTATTGGAAAAGTTACCCTATGGTAAATTTCTTATGTTAAAAAAAGAGAGGATATAGATAACTATTCCTCTCTTTTTTATATCTATACATATAATTGGCTTTGCTAAGCAACAAAAGACAAGGCCTCCCATAAACCATATATCATTTTTTCTGCGTCTTCCATATCCGCCACTATATCCTTGATGTGATAGGGTGCGCCTTTTTTGCCATGTCCGTCTTCACCAATCCACAGATAGGCTTCATAATCTGGGTCAAAATCCTCGTAATACTCTTTTATATCGGCAATAAGGGTCTCAATATTCCCTTGCTGCATCTCGGCATAGAAATTAAAATCTTGTCCATACTTAGTGAAACGTTGAAACTCAAATGAAATGTTCGACATTTTTTTGTCATCCACGCTTACGTACCAACCCTTTTCTTGGGCAATTTCAATTACTTTCTGTATTTGTTTTTGGGTAGTCATCTTGCAAGGGTTTAAAGTGGGGAAACTTTTTACATTTCCCCATAAGTGGTTTTAATCTGTTACTTGAAAATAATATTCCTGTTTTTCGTCCGACCATTCAGAGGTCATTTCATCCGCTTCCCTCCATAACTTATCATAGAGAACAGCTTTTTGATTATCTCTCTCATACCATTGCCATATCTTGTGATTGAGGACAAGACAAAGTTCCGTCCAATATTTAAAATCATCTTTCCATTCAGATTTTATACACTCATAGGTTTCTTCAATATCATTGATGCCCAATTTGTCGGCAATAGAGAAGTCCTGCCAAAAAGTGGTTATAGGTTCATAGCCACTTAACTCTGTTATATTCCATTTAGGAATGCCAATTAGTAAAACTTCCATATTTTATATTTATGTTTAAATTGATTATTGAGGGTTTGTTTCTCCTTTTTGATACTACAAAGCCACTCTCTTCATAGCAAGAAGGATTACTTAGTAGAAGTATCTTCTTTATCAACTGCCGGATAGAACTTAGTAGCCACCATGATTACACGGTTGTGTTTGACACCATCCTTGTCAGTCCATTCTTCAGGCTTGAAATACCCTTCAACAGTCAGCAGAGTTCCTTTACTGATTTGATTAAAATCTTCAAGATTCTCATTCTTGCGCCATGCCTCACAACCAATGAATGCAGAAACACGAATGGTTTCTTCACCAACTTTTTCCTGTCGGCCAAGAACCAACGAGAAACGTGCTACTGACGATGTTGTAAAATTGCGAATTTCAGCGTTATTAGCTACAAAACCAGAAACCGAAAAGCTATTCTCAATCTTTTTCATATTGCTTATATTTTAAATAATACTTCGTTAATTAGTTCAAGAAGAATTCTTTCTTCCTCTTTGATATTACAAAGATACAAAATTATTCTTGTGTATGCAAATGTGCATACGTTTATTTTAGTATAAAAATGAAGTTTTTTTGTCGGGAAAATTGGATGCAAATTTGAATGTCATTTGCATTGAATAGTTTTTATTCCCTTTGTTCTATATTACGTTTATTACTCAGTAATATCTTATTTTATGGTAATATAGATAATAGATGAAATAAGGGAAATATAGAAAACAGGGAGGGGCGCAATGGTTAAGCCGTCAGAAAGCGGAAGGTGAAGTGAGAATGAAGTGAAACGGAATCGAACCTCACCTTTTGCTTTCGTTCTGCGAGGCTGCCGTCTGTCTTGACTTTAGGCAAGAAGGACAGCAGCCTGAAAAGCAGAACCGGCTCAAACGTTGTGGTGTGGGCAGAGTTCTAAGAAAGAAGATAGCAAAACAGAGTGTACCTATTCGGCTTGCCGAACAGCTGCATTCTGTTTGCAGAGTTTTAGGGAAAGTGAATAAAAGCGTCAGCGATGTAAAGTTAGTAGAAATATAGGAAAAGGGCGGTGTACTAATGGGTGGGCAGAGTATATAAGATAATAAAAATAGAACAAGCTTCTGTCTGCTGAAAGCAGACAACTTCAGCATAGCAATGGAATCCTGATATAGCACATATTACAAAGTAATATAAATATTATAAGTAATATAAGAAACGCGAGTGTTGAACATCATATAAAAACACCCAATGGCATAGTTCTCAGCCATTGGGTGGGGATTTTAAGGTTTCAAGTTCTCGTCCAAAGATCGCAATGGAACGTAACCTTTGTGTAAATATGTCGTAGGAGCATTTGATACTTTAAGTCCACTATCAAATTTCACATTAACAAAAGTCCGACCATTCTCAGTTTCATATTGTGAAGCCGTATAACCTACCTCCATTTTAGGCAACTCCCAGAAGCCCCAATTAGTTCGCGTCAGATACCCCATTAAAATTCGCACATTCTCACGAGTATAAGGGATTAATTCACGGGATTGAATCATGGCTACGAACTCTTTTTCTTGAACCTCCATACGTTTTATCTCAGCTGCAAATTGTGCTGCTTTTTGTTTTTCTGTCATTGCAGTCTGTTCTCTTATATAATCATCTATAGTACCATTATAATCAAAACATTTAGATAAAAAATTTTCCATTCCCATAGAACCTATAACAGAACCTGTATTATTATAAATTCTGCCATCAGGGGTTCTTAATGTTACAAAACCTGTTTCAGAGATTTCTACACTAAAAACCTTTTGTGAAGTTCGACTTTTATACAATTTCATAATATAATCATTATAAGTAATCAAAGAATGTTTACTGCTCAACTACCTCGAAAAAAGGTTAGGTATAGGACTATCAACTTCGGCATAAGCTACGCCATCTGTATCAATCCATGATACAGCCTTAATGCCCGCAGCTGCTCACCAATATACTTTATTTCGTCAGCCATATCCTTCCACAGTTATTTTTTTATCGCAACGCCACTGCCCACAGCCATCCATTGCTATCGCGATAGTTCAGTACATGAGTCTGCAGTGTCTCAACGAAATGGTCGTTACCTGCAACCACCACCACTTCGCCGGGCTTCAACGCCTGAATGCGTTCAATGATTTCGCAAACAGAATGTTCATCAACGCCATCCGCCTCCATATACATTTCATCCTGCAACAAATCTTCAAAGTAGGAAGTGTCGTAGCAAAATGAAATACCGTCAGCGGCATTTTCATACAAGGATTCATCAACGATGATCTCATTTTCAAAATCAGAAAGTCGCCAGCAGTTATCAAACGGCTTTCGAACTATCACCACGCGCTCAAAGTTATCGCATAGGGACATCACATGATTGATTTGTGCTTCACTCTTAAAACCTATTAGTGCGTAACGAGTTTGCAGATTTTCGTCTAATTCCCAAGTAGGAACCAAATCAAGGCCATTATCATAGGCCAGCTGCTTTAAAGTTTGTTGATTTACAAAATGCTGTTTCATTTTTTTAATGACTGAATTTTACCTGTTGCCGCCAGGTTTTGAAATAATTAAAAGAAAATTGTAATGCCGTAGAAGCCCACCTCGGAGTCGAACCGAGTAAGCGAACCAACTTCGGTGGGTCAACGCTCTGATTGGTTCTCCCAAATGGGCCAGAGCAAAAATTATTAAAAAAGTTGAATTAGAAAACACGACTTTTTCCAGCCGCTTTATTGTGTAAGCACATAGGTGCTAATCTTCTTTAGGTTTCACAAAGAACGTTTCAATACGTTCTTCGGTCACATCGTCGCATATCCAAATTTCGCCTCCGGAACAATGATCCGCCAAACTGGTGTACACTTCGCCGTGCACATCGGCGCAAAGCTGCTCGAACAAATCTTGCGCTTTGACGCGTGTTAAATGGGTGTATTTGCAAAAATCATACTCGTCGGTTGAATATCCTACGCTGTACACCTGCTCATATGCTTCGGGCGTTTCATCTCCTTCGATGTCTTGCGCAAAGCAAACCAAAAGCATTTCGGCTTGATTGGCCGAGTAAAAGCATACGATGCGCTGCGCTTCAAGGCATTCTAATTTTTCGCACATATCAATAAAGGCTTCTCGCTGGCCGGAATCAGTTTTCATGCACGTTTTGCGTTCGAAGATTTTAAAGGTCACACCGTCCTGTAAGACTTCTTCTGCCACATCTTGGGCAAGTTCATCGTATTCCACGAGGAAGGGGTCAGCGTTGAATGTGCAAACCGCACCGATTAACAAACTGTAGTCGCCCTTACTCCAATCGGCTAAGGCTTGATTCATCATTTCGTTGTTCATGGTCTGAATATTGTTTGAATTTTTCATTGTTTTACCTGCAGAATTTTACCTGTTGCCACCAGTTTTTTTAAAAGTGATTATTGAAAAATTGAAGCCTACCTCGGAGTCAAACCGAGTAAGCGAACCAACTTCGGTGGGCCAACGCTCTGGTCGGTTCTCGCGGATGGGTCAGAACTAAACCATATAATTGGTTTAAGTTGATTTATTAAGGAGTTTTTCTCCTTCTTTGATAACACAAAGATACAAAATAATTACCACGTATGCAAATATACTTACGTTTATTTTAGTATAAAAATGAAGTTTTTTTGTTGGGAAAATTGGATGCAAATTTGAATGCCACTTGCATTGAATTACTTTTACTCTCTATTTTCATTATTACTTTATATTCTATATACTTTATATATGGAACATTTTCAATATTAATGTGTATATTTTTCCAGTAATTTATTTTGTCATTTCAAATAGTATTACTATCTTTGCAACGTCAAACAAGCAACATAGACACGCAAGTGTCATTCACATAAAACCCATTTATGGGTGAATTGTACCCAGAAAATATAAACTATTCATAAAAGGGCATCGTCCGTTCAAGTTATTTTTTTATATTCAAAATTTGCTTGTTTGACACCGGACGGTGCCCATTTTATATCAAAACGTCAAACAAGCAACAAAATGATTAAAACACAACAAATCAGCAAAAGCCAATATACGTTGGCTCGTCTTCAAAAAGAAATAAAATTCTTAGAAGAATGCACCGGAATTCTGATTACAAGGATTCAAGCAATTGCAATTAGTATTGCAAGTATTCTATTCGCAATATCCATAATTCTCCCTTCTATGGGGGAAGGCTTAGAAGGCTGGGCAGCAGCATTTTTCCTTGCAGCTATACTAAGCTGTAAAGACACTATGATAAGTATTATCAAACAATTGTAATAAAAAATAGGGATTATCATTATATGATGATAGTTCCTATTTTTTTAATGTTTTTACCATATACTTTTCATCTATATGATAAAGTTTATTGCAAAAAAACCGGCACTGAAAATACATTCAGACACCGGTCAATCAACAACCAATATAATTATGTAAGAACCTGTCTACTCAAAGGAACCTTTAGACAAAATCATATTACCACATACTAAAGTCCCCATTACAACAGCATTGCCACTCACAACAGCATTGTCTTCAACAACTGAACTTTGACCTACTACTGCATGATCCATAATCAAGGCATTATCCCTTATCACTGCACTTCCAGAAATAATAGAATTATCTCTAATTTCAGCATAATCTTCAATTTGGGCTTTATCTTTAATTATTGAATTTTGACTAACTAACGCATTATCCGAAACCTGCGCATTTCCCTTCACAACAGCATTATTTGTAATTTGGCAATTTCCGCTTACTACTGAATTATCTGTCACAATAGCATAATCAACAACTAAAGCAAAATCAGTAATTTTAGCGTTGCCTAAAATCATTGCATTATCCATTATCAATGAATTTTTCTCTACTGTTGCATTTTCGCACACTACAGCATCATCAAAAATAAAGCACTCACCCTCATGAGAAAGGTTACTTTCGTTCTCTACGAAACCACCAAGCTGTCCGACCTTGACACTACCAAAATCCCGGAAAGCCATAATCCTATAGAGACGTTTTGACAAGCCATCCGATAAAACAATGTCCTTTGCTTCCTCTGTAAGTATATATTTTTTATCCATAACAATAATAAATGTATTCTATAATAGCTTTATATAATTCGTAATACAAAGATACAAAATAATCACCACGTATGCAAATATACCTACGTTTATTTTAGTAAAAAATGAAGTTTTTTGTTGGGAAAATTGGATGCAAATTTGAATGCCACTTGCATTGAATAGTTTTTATTCCCTTTGTTCTATATTACGTTTATTACTCAGTAATATCTTATTTTATGGTAATATAGATAATAGATGAAATAAGGGAAATATAGAAAACAGGGAGGGGCGCAATGGTTAAGCCGTCAGAAAGCGGAAGGTGAAGTGAGAATGAAGTGAAACGGAATCGAACCTCACCTTTTGCTTTCGTTCTGCGAGGCTGCCGTCTGTCTTGACTTTAGGCAAGAAGGACAGCAGCCTGAAAAGCAGAACCGGCTCAAACGTTGTGGTGTGGGCAGAGTTCTAAGAAAGAAGATAGCAAAACAGAGTGTACCTATTCGGCTTGCCGAACAGCTGCATTCTGTTTGCAGAGTTTTAGGGAAGGTGGATAGAAATATAGAAACTTCTGCGAAGCGCGAAGTATTTGGAAAATAGAAAGGGATGAATCAGAATGACTGGGTGGGCAGAATATATAGGACTATAAAACAACTGTTTTTTTCAGCGGAGATATTAGGAACAGTGATGCAGTTGTTATAGACGATATTACTATGAAATATGGATAATTTTAAGAATATAGGTATTCTTCTAAAAAAATAATCTCCCAATGGCAGGGGTTGTGCCATTGGGAGAAATAATTTATTATTTCCAGCTGGAGGGGATTTCGTTATAGTCCGTCAGATCTCTGCAGTATAAAAAGGACTCGGAGTATGAGAGGTACTAATCATCCGTGCTGCATATTCATTGATTTGCTCCATTGTCAACCATTCGGGCTTTACCGGTAACATATTCCATAATCTGCGCATCTCATCTATATGCTCTCTTTCATCATTTGCCCAAATTCGAGATACTTGATGATAACGCCAATCTCCATCCGTAAGATAGCCTATACAGTCTTCCTTTAAGCGTGAAAGCATCATGTACTCGTGCCTAAATTTCTCCTGCAACTTTTCTTCTTTTGTAACCGGGTTAACGATTTCATATTTTGTTGTTATTGGAAAGTTCGGTTCTCCGTCAATATCATCGGATGGGGAACTTGTATAAAGCTGCGGATTATCAGAATGACCGTCCTCGATGTCAAAGTATATTTTTCCACTCTCCTTATCCTCATAGGCAATATTACCCCAATAGTTTCTTCCCAATCTCTGCAATCTTAATATCTTTTCCATATTCTCTTGTTATTCTCTATAAAAATTGTGTATTGTCTTACTCACTAATTAACTCTCCATTCTGTCCAATCCATAACATTGCGTCTTGACCGTTGAAAGTAAAATCGAACGCTTTGTTTATAGGATTATATCTGCCCTCTAAAACCGTTTCCTCTTTCAGACCTCGGATTTCAGCCAAGCACCAATAACCCATTTCGGTACTGACTTTTACTATTGCTTTTGCTTTTATAGTCTTAATCATATAATTTGCTATTTAATAGTTAGATACTCTCTGTTTGGTATTTGCCACAAAGGTTTTATTTGAACCTTTGATATTTATTTCACCAAGGTTTTCCCAATCTCCGTTAGCTCAAGTCTTTGTGATGCACGAGCCTTTGTACTTGTCAAGATTGGCTTTGATGAGTTTCTTTGCAGTAGCAAGAGAATCAAATGTAAATGTATCGTTTACTTCTTCACATTCAACATCATGTTCCCACTCTTTGAGTTCTTGATTAAACTTAACGCCAAGATACTTATGGCATACAGGTTCATTGAAATATACTGTGTATTGTTTCATTTCCAACTGATTTATTATGAGGGCAATTGCTCACCCTCGATTGAACTTATTAAAAATATATAGACGTTTAAGTCGATTATTAAAAGATTGCTTCTTCCTTTTTGGTACTACAAAGATACGAAAAACTTTTTATGTATGCAAATATACACACTACAATTTTACCACAATCTATAATTATTATTTACCACCAATCCCATTGCATCAGAGTAATTATTTCCCTTTATTTACCTTATTATTCATATTACTTGTATTACGAAGTAACACAGATAATACAGCATTCTGATGTAATAGAATATATATAGTATTAACGGTTGAACACGATAATGAAAGGGTGGGTACAGATCATAGAGTCGCCACAAAGCGGAAGGTGATGGCCGAAGTGTAAAGGACAAGGGCAAATGAAATCTGACCTTGGGATTGTAACAGAAGCCACCACCTTTGGCTTTGCGTTCTGCGAGCTTTCCGCGTCTCTTGTCTTTTAAGACGAGAGGGGCAGAAAGCATAGAAGCAGAACCGACACTATGATAGGGAGGGCAGTAGTTTTAAGATTAAATGTAGCGAGAATCGGCTGTAGACACACGATGTAGCCGTATAGTTTCAGCTGATTATCAATGGTTTCAGCTATAGTAAAACAGCCATGCTACACCGCTACAACTAAAAAAGACATATCTAATATATTCGAAAAAATATTTTATACGAGCCATACAATTAATATAGAGTGGAATAATCATAGAGTCGTTGTAAGGGTCAGTGAATTGATGAGGGCAAGCGCGAGCTGCCCCCCTAAAATAAAACGGAGAAACAACACCGACCCACAGCGTTCTATGAGCGCGTTCGCCCATTCTTGCATTTATACAAAAATGGAAAAATGCGCGAATAGAATCGGCTCTATGATGGATAGAGCGGTAGTTATAATATGAAAATGTAGCGAAAAACTCCGTTTGCTACACCGTGTATCAGAATTAAAACCATTAATATTCAACACTTTACATATTAATAAATCATTCTGCTACACCGCTACAACCAAAAAAAACATACTTCATATATTAAAAAAATAATTTTTCAATCATAAACTATATTACCATCGAAATCCAAGGTGGATTTCTGAACCCCATGTTTCTGAATATATTTATTCGTTGTGGATATATCACTGTGTCTTGCTTGGTCACGAGCAACGACCACACCCTGAGCGTTTGCCAAATCCCGTATACCAGAATCTTTCAGACTATAGAACTGATAACAGTTGTCCCACTTTAGAACTTTCCTCATTTTCTGCCATCTCTTATTAAATTGATCTGCATTACCTCTTTCTTTATTTGGTTTTAAACTTCTCCCGAACAAATAAAAATCAGAGGGATAGTTAAAAATATTCAGGTCAATCATCAATTTGATAATCGCACGATTCAAACCCACTTCCGCATCTTTGTGGTTTTTACTGAAATCCTTGGAAACAAAAACAGTCTGATTCCTTAATGAAATATCACCAACCTTTAAATAACTAAGTTCTGTAGGACGAATCAAAGTATAGTATTGCATCATACAGGCAAGCAAAAACAACTTGTCATTCTCCGCCAAATATACAGACATCTTTTTCAGCATATCAGCCGACAAGTCTTTGCGGAATTTATCATGTTCCGGCATAACCTTGATATGCTCTACAGGATTCACACTTATGTATTTTCTGGCAATCATAAATTCCGCCAATCCAAACAACCATGCTCTATAGTTGTTTCTTGTTCTTGGAGAACTACCACGATCCAAATATATCCAATCTAAGAAATCATTGCAGAAAGATGCATCAAATTGATAAGCAAACTTTGTAGGAGTAACCAACGTTCCTATGTAATCACGCAATATTTTAATATGGGATGAATAACTCTGACGAGTTTTTTTACGTTCCATACGATCCACATAGTCTAAATACCTGTTTAAACAATCCTCTAAGGGTACGAATCCGCGACTTTCATCAACAACAATCCATGGATTCCAACCTTGACTAAGCTGTTTAGTCAGAACCTCTATAATTTCAGCTGCTCTTCTCTTTTTAGCTGCCACAGATAATGCACTATTGATATAATACCTTTTACGCCGCATCTCATTCTTTGCAGGATCAAAAGCAAAGAAATCCACGAACCATCTTGTACCTTTGTGTAAAGTAGGAAAAGTATAACCTACGATAGATGAAGTATTACCTGTACGAAATTTAGGACACATTTTTTTACATCTTTTAAAATCCGCGATTTCGGTATAAAAGATGCCGGTTAAACATATCTATTAAATCTTTGGCGCAAAACTGGCGCACACTTTAAACGAAAAATAGCGTAACTTGTTGTTTTACAACTTGTTACGCTATTTCTTGCGGAGAGACAGGGA
>CAUWBF010000019.1:0-5819 GCA_963557785.1 uncultured Clostridia bacterium
GGTTACATGATATGACCAAAAGTTACACCATATTATGGGCATATTATGACCATAACACGTCACATAACCACAAGTTACGACAAATAACACCAAAATAAGACAACAATGGACAGATTATGACCAAAATATGTAACACGATTTGGGCATATATTGGTCGTAAAATTCCCGTAAGGAAAATTTCGAAAATCTATTGAAGTGATGAAAGCAAAATGCTATACTGAATTACGGAAATACGGAATTCCGTAATTCCGTAATTCAGTATTTCCATATTTCCGTATTTACGTAAATACGGAAATGTGTATTTACACACGGCATATAAGAAAGGAGACTGTTTTATGGGAACATATAATACAAAAACCATTTTGATTACAAATCAAAAAGGTGGTGTAGGAAAAACTTTTATAGCCGATGAGCTATGTTTTATGTGCGAAGAAGCAGCATTACCATACACATTTAGAGATATGGATGGTCAAGGTGGATGCATACACGAACCAAAAGAAGAAAAAGACCCAGCTCTAATCATTATAGACACGCCAGGGGCATTGACCGAAGGGTTACAAGAAGCAATCAGAGATGCAGACCTGATTATTATACCAACATTGATGACAACGGCTTGTATACCAGCATTGGAAACAATGCTAGAAATTGTAAAACCATGGAAAATGATGGGAAAAGACGTATTAGTAGTTCTAAATCAATGGAACAGATACACAGCCTGTGCAGACTTCGAAGAATGGTTTTTCAATAACTATCCGAGAGAAAAAACCATAACATTATCTGATTCAGAAGTAATCAGACAGGCAACAAGTTTTGGAATCAGCGTAACACAGCATAAGAAACACAGTAAATCAGCGGTAGAAATGAGAGTATTCAGAGAAGTAATCATGGATATGCTGTATGAAA
This sequence comes from uncultured Clostridia bacterium, assembly GCA_963557785.1. Classification (GTDB taxonomy): domain Bacteria; phylum Bacillota; class Clostridia; order TANB77; family CAG-508; genus Merdicola. Next base: position 904 of record CAUWBF010000019.1, read on the forward strand.
AAAGATAGGAGTGAATGAAAATGGCAACAAAGAAAGAAAGAGTAAATCCATTATTAGCTCAAGAGAAAAGAAAAAATGAATTAGAAAAATTGAAACAACAGGCAATGGATACGAGTCCTGTTGTAAATGATAAAAGAGTAAAAGTGACTTTATCAATGACTCAAGAAGAAAGCAATAAACTGAAAAAACTGGCTATTGATGAGGGAAAAACTGTATCAGCACTTGTAAGAGAATGGATGTATGAAAAGATGTAAATACGGAATTCCATAATTCCGTATTTACGTAATTCCGTATTTATGGAAATACGGAAAGTAGTATGAAAGAGAGGTGAGAAAAGCATGGCAAAACCACAATATCTAACAAAGGCAAAAGCAGATAATAGCATTTCCCAAAATAAACACCTCATAAATCAACTAATTTCAAATGGGTGGACGTTTGACACCATAAAAACGACAGCACCGAGAATAACAAAAACTGAACCATTTTATGTGTTTTATAGGTCGAAAAACAACCCCTTATTTTCTGCGTTTTCGAAAATGCAGAAAATAACGACTTCTTCAAATAACGGAAAACCCCCGTCAAATCTAGGAAAAACAGGCGGTTCAATATCGGGGGCGAAATCCACTATGGGTGTGACCCATAGCAACTTCGCCCCCGCCGCTTCGCCGTCGGGCGGTGCTGTCGGGGGTGGGGTTGCGTCCTTTACACAGCTTCAATCTTTGATGCAAATGAGATTTGAAGATGCTAGTTTTCTAGTGGGTTTTGATACCGAATTTTATTATGACAATGATAATCAAAGGCATATTTTATCATGGCAATTTTCATTTGTTCATCCTGAGAAGCCTGATGAAATTGTGGAAGTTCTTGTGATGGCTGCTGATGAAAAACGATTATGTTTTTCTCTGATTATGTCTTACATTGTCGAAAAATGGTGTATTGCTTCTCATTTTGGTCTTAGTTCTGCTGACGGGGTTTCTTATTACTCTACAAGATGTTGGAAAGTTCCTGTTTTGAATAAGAAAAAGGGTTGTTATGAGCTTAGGAAATTCTTTGATTTTGACGAAGCTATCAATCATTGTGATGATGTTGGTTATAAAAATGCTTTGTTATCCTTTGGAAAGACACGAAAGTGTCAGTATCAGTATGTGGATGGGTTAAATGGTCATTCAGAGAAGTTTCCTGTTACGCATTATAACGGGATGCCTTTGGGTTATGACAATGATTACACGAATTGTAATAAAAATGCGATTCCTGTGACATTGATATGTCACTCAGGTACTGCGGATTTGACCACTTTGGATGTGGATGCTTTGTATGAAAAGGATTTAATGAAAAAGGTGAGTTCTGTTCAAGGTGGTTTGGTGACCTTGAAAGAATTTTATACGCATAATCCACAACCCTCAAAATATTGGAATTTATATCCTTTCCGTGTGAGTGTGCGAGATACGATGTGTTTTGCTTCTGATAAGTCAAAATCCTTATACACCATTGGAAAGACAATTGGTGTTCCGAAATTGGATGTTCCAGCACCTTTCACAAAAGATGATATGTTGTCATTTATGCTACAAGATGTTCTTGATTTTGCTGAATATGCGGTGAACGATGCTACAATTACTCTTTTATACTCCTCTGAGTTATGGGGTTACAATACGGTTCTTCCTGTGACTATTACGAGTGCTTCTACTCGTGTGGCTGTTCCTGTTATCAAACAGGTTTTAGGTTTGAAAGAAGATGATGATGCTGGTTTTAATCGTGTGTATCGTGGCTTACATAAGGTGAAAAAGGGTCTTTCTATTGCCCCTTGGGCGAAATCCGGTTATTTGGAAAATACGGCTTTAGAGCCTATTTCAAATGATGCTTGGTTATTACAAGAATTTGCCCGTAATGCATATAAGGGTGGTTTTAATGGTTGTTTAAAGCCTGGTTATTACGAGAAAGATACTTTTGATTATGATTTGGAAAATGCCTACCCTACGTGTATGGCTTTGGTTCCTGACGTTGATTGGTCAAATCCTATTACATTTGAGGTTACAAATCAGATTTTAAATTCTACGATGATACGAACTCCATTTGACCCTGTATTTGCGTATGTGACCTTTGAATTTCCAAAGGATGTTGTAGTTCCTTGTATTCCTGTTACTGTTAATGGTTCTTTGATTTATCCTAGAACTTCAGGAGATTTGGATGGTGTGTATGCTTCAGCTCCTGAGTTGTGGCTTGCTTTGAAATTGGGTGCTACTGTTCGGGTAAAACGTCTGTATTTTGGTACGATTTTAGCCGATGAAAATGGGAATGCTTCGCATTCTTTGTATCATGTTGTAAAACAGCTCATCAATGATAGAAACTTGGCAAAACAGCTTTTTGGTAAAGGTTCGTTGATGGATTTGTTGATGAAACTGTCAAACAATGGTCTGTATGGAAAGGCTGCACAAGATGTTATTGATAAGCAGTCTTGGAGTTCTATGACTGAGGGTATGGAAAATATTGGTGGGTCAAGGATTACCTCACCTACTCATGCTTGTTTGATTACGGCTGGTGTACGTGCCGTTTTGGTGGCATCAATCAATCAGATTACATCATTGGGTTACAATGTGTATTCTGTGACCACAGATGGTTTTATTTCTGATGTTCCTGAGTCTATTTTGAAAAGCCTTGATTTATTTGGTCTTGCCAGATATTTTAAGCAATCACGTATTCTTTTGACTGGTTCAGATGAAATGTGGTCTATGAAACACGAACAAAATGACCTTTTGAACCTCACAACCCGTGGGAATGCATCAATGAATGTTGGTGATAGTTCAAAAGGATTGAAAGCTGGTGTTATGGCTCATAACTCTTATGTAAGTGGTTTTGTGCCTGATTCTTTGGAAGATAGGAGTCACTTTTTCCATGAAACCATGACAAGGGGTGGACGTATCAAAACTATCACGACATCTTTCGAAAAATTCCGAAATTTGGCGAAAAAGGTCAATAGAACAGACTTCGCCACTAGCGAATTGGTTCGATATTTGTCGATGGATTTCGATTTAAAGCGAAAACCGATTGAGTCTACCTTGGTAGATGTTCAAAAGGTATTTCCTGATGATGTGGGTGTAATTGCTTGTTTTGATACAGAACCTTATGAAACACCACAAGAATTTGAATATTTCAAATCTGTTGGTCGTGCTTGTAAAGTTCTAAGAACTTCCAACGATTGGCATTTGTTTTTTAATAAAATCCGTGGGAAAAAGGATGGTGTTCGCCGTAATATCAAGGATTATGAGTGGACGAAGTTGTTCTCCTGTATTATGGCTTTTAGGCTTGGTGTACCTTTGAAGTGTAATAATAACCAGCCTGTTGTAATTCCATATTTGGTTGATGCTTCGCATTCTGTGGGTGATAAAGTTGCTTGGATTAACCGATTCAATCAATCCACAAAGAAGTTCACAGACAATACATGGAAAGATTGTAGGAAACAACAAAGGATTACTCAAATGCTGCCTGAAAAGGAATTTGAGGATTTGTTGAAAGATATGATAAATGATACACCACCTGTGGTGATTTAAAGAAAGGAGTATTGTATGGCTGAAAACAGTAATTTAGCATCTGCAAAGAATGCTAAAAAGGATGAGTTTTATACTCAATATAGTGATATTGAAGCTGAAATGAATGCGTATATTACTTACAATCCTGATGTATTTCGGGATAAAACAATATTGTTACCTTGTGATGACCCTGAGTGGTCAAATTTTACCCGTTATTTTGCCTCTAATTTCGTCAGATTTGGTTTAAAGAAGCTTATTAGTACATCTTATGCCTTTAGCTCAGGAAATGCGAATATGACCCGTTTAGAGGCTAATTCACCATTGTATGATGCTGCTAAGCATGAAACCTGCGGTAAATTGTTCATTCTTGAGGTTGATACAGACGGAAATGGTTCTGTTGATGAAGATGATATGGTATTTGCTCGTTATTTGGAGGGTGATGGTGATTTCCGTTCTGAGGAAGTCACTAAACTTCGTGATGAGGCTGATATCATCATTACCAACCCACCTTTTTCCTTATTTCGTGAGTTTGTATCATGGATTATGGAAGCACAGAAACAGTTTATTATCATTGGTAATGTCAATGCGATTACATACAAAGAGTTCTTTCCCTACCTGAAAGAAAATCTTGTATGGCTTGGGTATAGTATTCATTCAGGAGATAGAGCTTTTTACGTTCCTGATGATTACCCTTTGAATGCTGCTGGTTGTGGTGTTGATGAACAGGGTCGTAGGTTTATTCGGGTAAAGGGTGTGCGTTGGTTTACCAACATTGACCATTGTGGTCGTCACGAACCTTTAATTCTTGATACAAAGGCTCATAACCTGAAATATAACAAGAAACTGAAAAAGAAATTTTGTGATTCAAATGGTGTGGTGTCTTATCCATTGTATGATAATTATGATGCTATCGAAGTTCCTTTTACGGAATGTATTCCTAGTGATTATGATGGTGCTATGGGTGTTCCGATTACATTTTTAGATAAATATAATCCTGAACAATTTGAAATTTTAGGATTTAGTCAGGGTGATTTATTTATTGAGTGTGGTGGTAATCCTTGTTCTGCTAAATTTGTTGATGATTATTATAGTTCTGGTGGTACGGGTCAGGTTCGTGAGGGGTGGAAACATATAGTGATGTATTTTGATGGTAAGCCAATCGTTCCGTATGGTCGTATTCTTATCAAACACAAGAAAGGAGTGAATCCGTAATGAAAACGACATTACATACTGACTGGACGGTCGGTGATATTTGCAAAGGCTTTGCCTTTGACAAAAATGAAGGTAAAGGTCTTTTCGGGTTGGATGGTCAGTTGATTATCCAGCCTGAATATCAGCGTAATTATATTTATGGTGATGGTAAAAAGGACGTTGCTGTTGTGGAGTCTTTAT
>CAUWBF010000020.1:0-3884 GCA_963557785.1 uncultured Clostridia bacterium
CCGGCTCAGGCATTCCATCGGGATGCTGTACACGAAGACGGGACGTTCTCCCTTTTCACCGGTTCGGTATCCGTACTTTAGGGTACCTATCGCAAATTGATGATACAACGCATCACCCAGGATGCTTTTCAAATTCTCTATACTGATAGTCGCGTATTGATCGTTTAAAATATATCCTTTCATATCGCTTGCTTTTTAGTCGTTATTGCTCATTTATAATTCCTCAATCGCTTTCCGCTTGATGTCATCCGAATCATCCGGAAGTATCTCGTAAAGGCGTGTTCCCTTTTTCAGTTCCTCAATCAGCACCTGCATGGCTTCTTCGCACGCACAGCTCACATTCTCTATCACCCGGTAGGCATCCGAGTTACTGATCGCATCCTCTGTCATGAACTGTCCGGCCAAATCCATAGCCTGGTCGGCAATGTTCTGTGTATGGGCCGCACTGCTTATCATCGTGCGAAGCTTCTGCTTGAACTGGCGTTCAGCCCTTCTTCCTTGGTTGAAATTCTTTGCCATAAATCTAAATTTTAGAGGTTTATATCGTGGGGCGCGGGGAATCGAACCCCGACGGCTTTCTACGCTTTCTCATTTTCTATTTACCAACTTTCCGGCCGTGCCTGCCGCCCCTGCCCGTCTTTCCGGGCTGCCAGTTATCCGGCAATCTCTTTGCCCTCTTGTTTCTTCTGCTCGTGCCACCTTAGTGTCTGAAACGCATCATAGTTCATCACGAGTAAAGATGTATATAATTCATCTCGTAACCTTTCATCCTTGTTAGGTACTGCATCCTTGATTTCATCAAGAACATCACCAAACGCACTGAGGAGTTTTTCCAATGTTTCCGGTTTTACCTTTTTCAATAATGTCTCTTTCATAATCTTATACTTAAAATTCGCTAATCACACGCCTTTTTTGTATATTTGGCGCGCTGTTTACATCTTAAACACGCTGCAAATATATAGAATTATTTCAATACACCAAACTAAATATGGAAGAAAATCAATATAAAGGCATGAATTTTATAGAAAGGCTTCAATACTTCATGGAGAAAAAGGGCATAAATGACAATCAAATGACTGTCAATGCCGGTCTTTCTGTTGGACTTATCGGGAAAGCAAAGGTGTCTGGCAAAGGTATGAGCTCAATGAATATTGAAAAAATTCTATTAGCCTATCCAGAATTATCTGCCGATTGGTTACTTACTGGTGCAGGTAGCATGTTGAAAGATGATTTGAACGGCATTCAAACAGCAGACGAAGCCAATCCTTCGACTCTGCCTACAACATCTATGAACCCATCTGTCGGCACACCATACTACGATGTTGACTTTATTGGGGGATTCGATGAGGTGTTCAACTCTCAGGTAAACATACCCGCCACCAACATCGTAATAAGGGGGTTTGAAAAAGCCAGCCTCTGGTGCAATGTTACCGGGCACTCCATGGAGTCCAAAATAAACCATGGCGACATCATCGCCCTGCGACAGTGCACACTCAACGACATCCAGTATGGAGAAATCTATGCAGTGGTACTGGACACTATCCGTACCATTAAAATCCTGCGCAGGTCGCCGGATCCAAGCAAGTTGCGCTTCATTCCCATTAATACAGAGGACTACGATGAGCAGGAATTCGACAAATCACGCATCATGAATGTCTTTGAAGTCATTGGAAGCATCAGCAAGTTCTTCTAATGAGGAAGCACATGCGTCATATCACCCAATAGGCACAAAAAACGGCCACACAGCCGAGAATAAAGCCCTTCCTGACCGTTTTAGCCCCATCTGCAAGCCCAATGTAAAGCAATCGCCCGAAGATCCGAAGAAAAGCCCCTCAAACGTAAAGCAGATGTAAGCCCATGTAAAGGAAAAAACCGCTTCGAAATATTCAGCCCATTTTCCCGACTATGCCTAAACCCTTTGGTTCTCAAAGCTTTTCACCCATTTTCCCCGATCATTGAAAAAACCGCTTCGTTCTATGCCCCATAGAAGGAACTTTCGGTGATATTGAGAATTATATAGAAAAAGGCTATGATATAGTAGACTGCAAGAAATTTTTCAAGAAAATATTTCTTCAGCAATTTGCAGCTGACAAATTGCAAAAGTTTGAAGAAGTTTTAGTTCGAAAATCCCCTACATCGAAATGGCAATATGGCATATTTGAAAAATGCGATCCCAACAACCCTAAATATCCATTTATGACTTTGGTTCCTCACCATCAGACATGGGCTGAATGTATTCCTTTTGATGGAAATGAAAACTTGTTTGACTTTTCCGTATAGGTCATATAGAGAAAAAAAAGAATGCGTGTATTTTTGTACAAGCATTCTTTTTTCATTTACTCAAACTTAAAAAGCAACTCTTGTAAGCGATTATCTTGCAATCGTTTCAAAGGAACAGGAGTAAAGTTAGGCTGCTGCCTTACTTTCAAAAAGCCTTCTCCACCAAACCTACTCAAATCAACCTGAATATCTGAGAGTTCATTGAGAGAAAAATAGCCGTATTCATCTTCTATCAAGCCAACAACTATTCCAAACAAGACCGTATCGTTGCCTTCTTTTTCACCTTCAAGAATGAACCACCGCACTCCTCCGAGTGCAAAGATGGCACGGCAAATAGCTTCCTTTCCCTTGCCGTCCTGGGAATAGAGAGGAAAGCCTTTCAAGGCTTCCTCCAACTGCGTTGTCATAAGTCTGCACATATCAATCCAAAATTATTTCGTCTTTATAAACATCTATTTCTGCACCACTGCTGAACTGAACCACAAAACCATGTTCAGAGAGGGCTACGATAGTTCCTCGGTGGTAGCCTCGCCAAGGGGTTATCAACTCACATTGTCTGCCGTATTCGGGAAAATCATATTCATCCATAATTCTATCATTTAATGGTTCGGAAAATTAGGATCAAAAACAAAATCACATTCAATGAGGCGTTGATAGGCTTCTGCTGAAAAGCGAGCAGCCATTTCATTACGAGCATCATATCTACCATTTTTATAATTATAAGCCAGTTCCTTCATAAAACAGAAGAAAACTTCAAACATTTCCTGCTGCAAATAACGATGAGCTTTAGCCAGCTCTTTGCCTGTATTGTTTTTAGAAGACATTTTTCCATTAACGAAATTAACAAATGATTTTACAAAATCTGCATCACATTTTGAAATCTGACTGACGAAATTACTCATAACAAAAAGGGATTAAGGGGTTAAAGTTAAGAGAGTATTTCTCCCTCTTTGGTAATACAAATATACAAAATTATTTCCATGTATGCAAATATACATACGTTTATTTTCATATAAAAGAGGTGTTTTTTTGCCTGGAAAATTGGGCGCAATTTGGGTTGGCGTTTGCTTCCAAAAGTTTTTTATTCCCTTTATTTTATTACTTTTATTACCTCTATTACTTTGTAATATGGTATTCTATGGTAATATAGTTAATACAAAAAGTAAGGGAAATATAGAAAACAGGGAGGGAACAACGGTTGGGCCGTCAGAAAGCGGATGGTGAAGTGAGAATGAAGTGAAACGGAATCGAACCTCACCTTTTGCTTTCGTTCTGCGAGGCTGCCGTCTGTCTTGACTTTAGGCAAGAAGGACAGCAGCCTGAAAAGCAGAACCGGCTCAAACGTTGTGGTGTGGGCAGAGTTCTAAGAAAGAAGATAGTAAAACAGAGTGTACCTATTCGGCTTGCAGAACAGCTGCATGCTGTTTTCAGAGTTTTAGGGAAGATGGATAGAAATATAGAATCTTGAGTGATGCGCGAAGCGAAGTCTTTGGAATATAAAAAAGGGAGGAAAAAAATGACCGGGTGGGCAGAGTTTTAAAGAAAAACGATTTTATCTCTTTTTCAAAAGAGATAATTATTAGATATAGAATAAATTACTATCC
>CAUWBF010000021.1:0-3467 GCA_963557785.1 uncultured Clostridia bacterium
CGTAATTATATTTATGGTGATGGTAAAAAGGACGTTGCTGTTGTGGAGTCTTTATTGAAATCATACCCATTGGGTCTGATGTATTTTGTCAAAAATAAAGATGGTATGTTGGAAGTATTAGACGGACAGCAGCGTATCACATCATTTGCAAGATATGTAAATCAATCTTGGCAATTCCCATTAGAAATCAATGGGAAAATGCATTATTTTGATTCCTTATCTGATGATTTAAAATCAAAGATTACAGATACACCTTTGACCATTTATGTCTGTGAGGGTACACCAACAGAGATTCAAGAATGGTTTGAGATTATCAATAAAGGTGGTGTGGAATTAACACCACAGGAACTGCGTAATGCAGCGTATCACGGCTCATTTGTGAATGAGGCTAGAAAAGTATTCTCGAATGGCTCAAATGCGAATATGAGCCGTTGGCAAACGTATGTAAAGGGTGACCCAAAACGTCAGGAAGTTTTGGAAGTTGCATTGAAGTGGGTGAGTGATGATAATATCGAAGATTATATGTCACTCCATCGTAATGATACGGATGTAAATGAGCTTGTAAATCATTTTGAAACTGTAATGGATTGGGTCGATAGTGTATTTGAATATACAGGGTCAGAGGTTCGTGGTTTGGAATGGGGTCGCTTGTATCAGTTGTATCATGGAAAACCATATTCAAAGACAAAAGTATCTGCTAGAGTTGATGAATTATTGGCAGACCCACAGGTCACAAATAAGAAAGGTATCTTTGAATTTATTCTTGGAAATGAAGAAGATACTACACTCTTGAATATTCGTGTTTTCGATAGGAAAACCATCACATCAGTTTATCATAAACAGACACAAGAAGCGAAAGCAAAAGGTGTGTCAAACTGTCCATTATGTGCTTGTGGAAATAATGCAAATGCGACACGCATTTATAAGCAGAATGAAATGGATGCAGACCATGTAACAGCATGGTCAAATGGTGGGGCAACAGACATTTCAAATTGTGAAATGTTATGTAAGAGTCACAATAGAGCTAAAGGAAATAAATAAGGAAAGGTGGAAATGAATTATGAGTAAATCATACGATGAACAAATGGCGGAACTTCAAAAGAAAGTTGCTGACCTGAAAAAGAAAAAGAAGAAAGAGGATGAAAGAAGAACTGCTAAAATTGGACAGGCTATCTTAAAATTAAATCCTGAAATTTTAACGAAGTTTGATAACAAAGATTTCAATATTGATGATTATGTTTTAACAGCAGAATTTCAAAAAATCTTGGAACTTGCAAGACAAGAAAAATTCAAATCAGCACAACCACAGGTACAACCACAAATGCAAAAACCATTCCAACCTGAACAACAAAGACCTGTTCAACAGCAAACACAGTACAATCCAAATTCTACAAATATGAACGGCAATTATTAAAATCGAAATTAAAAATGATACTCTCGTAAGGGGGTATCATTTTTAATTTTGATTCCACGTGGAAAGTTTTAGAAAACCGCGTCAAGGTTTTCTAACCCAAAAAGCGAAACGGAGTGAAAGCGGTAAGGCTCTGATACGGCACGTGTCAGAACTTATTTTGGGCAACCTTTGACAAAGGTTGTGAATGATGATAAGATAATTGATAAGAAGATAGATGAAGATTATTAAGAAAGGAGAGAATGACTATGAGTGATACATATACAGTGAGTGTATCAACAGATACTCATGCGGAAGAACATTCACGACGTTCCTATGTTCCGAAAAGTGCTGATAGAGGATTAGCACAAGAGAACGTAATTATTTATGATTGTGGTGATGATAAAACCCATTTCAATGAGTTTTTCGAACCATCAATAACAGCATACAATGCAAAACAAAAAAGAAATGACAGAAAGAAAGATTATGATTATTGGGATGCATTACAAAGTGGACGTGAGGGTTATGGCTCAGGTAAGACACAAGAGAAGTGTGTGTATCATGATGTTATCCAAATTGGAAATAGAGATACAAATGGAGTGACTGACGATTCCTTTGATGTTGAACATTGGCGAAAGCTCAAAGAAGATGGAAAGATGCAAGAAGCAACTGACTATGTGATACAGCATAAGAACACTTCAAAAGAGAATGAAGATATTAAAGAATGTTTGGTTCAGATTGCAAAGGAAATCAAAGAAAATAAAGACGGAAAATATGACGGGATTTTAGTTCATGGATTGATAATTCATGCAGACGAACCAAACGGAACTGTTCATTTAGATTTTCGATATTCTGTTTATACAGAAGGTGAAAAGGTAGGTCTTGGAACACGGATTTCTTTGAATAAAGGATTAGGGAAATTAGGATATAAAACAGATAATAATTCTACGAATCTGAACAAATTTAGAGATTCTATCAAAGATAGAATTGAAGAAATTATGTTAGAGAAAAATCTTCAAAGAGAGAAGAAAAATGAACACAGGGCTCATTTGTCAGTTCGGGAATATGAATTAAAACAAGAAACAGAAAAAGCTGAAAAAGCTTTGAAAAAAGCTGTTAAAGACTATACGAAAATTATTACAGATGGAATTGTAGAAAAAGTTAGTATGGATAACCAGAAAAAAACTTTTGAAAAAGAAATGTCTTTGAAAAAGAAAAAGATTGAAGAAACAGAACAGGAATTATCGAAACGAGAAGAAGAAATTCAAACTGAAAAACAGGAATTAGAAATTTTCAGGAATGAATTAAAATTGAGAGAAGAGTCAATCGAAGAAAAAGAAAAAGAACAGCAAGAAAAGGAACAAGATTTTCAACATAGAGAAGATAAGTTAGAAGCTCAAAAACTTGCAGTAGAAAAAGAAAAAGAAACGGTTGCATTGGAACTGAATGTGGCAAGAGAAACCACTCAAAATGCAAAGGAAACAAAAGTATCATATTTAAAAATGATAGAGGAAGCAGAGAGAGTTTTACAACCTTATACCATTGATGAATTGAAAAGAACTTTACTGACAGAATTTAAAGAAAAAGCGGAACAAAGGAAAAATAATAGTGGTAAAACATTATGGTCTATGGTGGGGAAAACATTTACGCAAGTAGTGAATGCACTGGGTGAAAATAAAATCGAAAAAAGTCGTTATCCAGTCGAAAGAATGAAAATGTCTTTGGATAATCAACAAATGAATCAGGATTTCAGAGAGAAGCAGATTGATGCTGCATTCGATTATTTCGACAGAAAAGACAAAAAGAGAAATGATGATTTTGAATTGTAAGAGTGTGAGCCAGTCCGAGGGACTGGCTCAATTTTGGCTAGTGAGGGGAAATGATACACCCTGACGGGTGTATATGTAAAGCCTAGGGGTTTACATATATGTAAACTCTAGGACGCTACATATAGGTAAACTTTGGTTAACAAGGTTGTTAAGTTTGCTTGACAGGATGTAAAGCAATGACAATGTAACCACAGGTTACATGATATGACCAAAAGTTACACCATATTATGGGCATATTATGACCATAA
>CAUWBF010000022.1:0-2477 GCA_963557785.1 uncultured Clostridia bacterium
ATTTTGTTGCCCATTGTAAAAACTCCTTTGCTAAAAATAATTATAGCATAAAAAATATTTCTTTATATAAAGAGAAGCGTAAAACAAAATAAGTTTTATGCTTAAAAAAAGGGACGAATGTCCCCCTAAAAGAGTAATAGTGTAACTAGTAAGATAAATGTAGATAACATATAATTAAGCATCCAAAAAGTATCTAATTTGAGTTGGCGGATTAAAATCCAAATTCATAATAAATCCTTATAATATAGTAATAACTCTATTACTACCAGTGCCTATTCTAAAGGTTTTAAGTTGCTTTTTTTGATAATCAACTATACACATATCAAACGCAGGTGTTTCACTTCCATTTGTTTGTGCATCTCTAGTCATAATTATTGGAATATCTTTATGTGTCAAATTGTAGTCAAAATGCGAATGTCCACAAATCATAAATGATACTATTCCTTTAGCATTACTAAAATCATAGTGTTTACCATTAGCTGTATAAGTTGTTTTATTATTAAATGCTTGAGATACTTGCAAAACATATTCAGCCAACATTTGTGTAGACAACCCTTCACTTTCTATTTGGTTAAGCTCTTGATTAGTTAAGATATGTAATGCAATAATGATATGTTCTTTGGTATTGTTTAAAAGCCTATTAGCGTACCAATCAAATTGTTCCCACCTATATTCGTCCATTGTTGGTACCCAATCAGTTCCTGTATCGAAGACATATACTTCAGTACTATTAGGTTGCTCAAAACTATAATATTTACTACCGAATCTTGCAAAAGTGGTGTTAATTAATGTCCCTTCATTGATTGTTCCGCTACCTTGAGAACCACCTTGTCCATCATTTCCTTGATAATTATTATCGTGATTGCCATAAATAGGATAATAATTATTTCCAAATTTTGCTTTTGTAATACCTGCAATACTTGATGTATCTCCAATAGCTTTTGAAATATCTGAATGAGTTAACCAATCACCACCGCATATGATTGAATGTAAACAAGTACGATTATAGACATATTCTAATGTATTGAAAGCCTTCTCACGTGTTGCAGTGCCTCCTTTAATAGTAGGATTATACCAATGTGGGTCTGTGAAAAATAAAAAAGTGTTGAATTGATTAGATTGAACTAAAGCATCATTAAAAGCATTAATTGTTTCTTGATTAATGTCAAATATTGGAGAAGAGTTTACAAAATCATAATTTTTAGATGGTTTTTCTGCTTCCTTATAAAATCTCTTATCATAAACAAAAGCTTGAATTTTAATATCTTCTGTTGGCGCTGCGATACTAAATCCTAACCCTTGTATATTTGCAGGTGCTACGAAATCATACTCTACATATCCATTAACAAAAGGTTTTCCATTAATATTTTCATCAGCAGGATAAGACCAAGTTGTATGACCAATATTAACTGGTTTAGACGCCTTAATAATTACTTTATACGTGTTTCCTTCTTCTAAATTACATAATAAAGGATCATCGTTACTAAAGTGGAAAACACCACTTTTTATACTAAATTCTATTGCGCCAACAGCACCATTTTCTATTAACCTAAAATCGGAAGTATTAAAGTTAGGAATGTATTCTATGTATAAGTTAACATCTGTTGGAACTGAAGAGTTAATATATAACCCTAATTCTACGAAGTCTTTCTCTGGAATTAATGAAAAATACTTTCCAATTGTAACGCCTTTTATAAGCTCATCATTGCCATTTGATAAAACGCCGAATAATTGAGCACCAGAATTTACAGTAGGTGCATAAACATAACCTCTATACAGCTTACCTTGTTTTAAATTGATTTTAATTCTATCTTTAGTAGAACTATGAGAGCCAGCATCCATATGGAAAGACATTACATTAAGTCCTTTAACATCTGAACGTACGAAATTATTAATTAATTTATTATCGCTAATACTATTGTTAGGAATATCATCAACTGTCCATGGAACATTAACAGGATATGTTTCTTTTGTCCACGCACCACTTTCCACATTAACTGACAAAATAGAAATGTGGTCATCAGTAAATGTTTTATAAATCATTTTAGTTTGCCCAACAACTGCTTGCTTTCTATAAATGAAATTTCCAAGTTTAATTTGAGTAAACGTATTTGATTTTAATGTGTCTAATTGAGTTGAAGTAAGTGTTCCACTTGTTGACTCTGATGGACTGTCTAATTCCAAAGTAGAAGCATAATTCACGTTAATTCCTCCACCTACAACCCAATCTGCTCCATTCCAATAGTAAATTTTGCTATCTTCATTAACGATATAAAGATTACTATTTCCTTTCGGAAACGCTGCTTTTAAAGCGTTTAAAGTGTCATAATTTCCACTTAATTGAACACCTTTTGACATTGTATAAGGCGTGCCATCGGCGTTTAATAATAAGTGTGCAAACGAATAAAATGCAATAGCCTTACCATCTTGAATATCTCTTAATAATTGTGGCTCGGCATTAAAATCATTAAAGTCAA
>CAUWBF010000023.1:0-1981 GCA_963557785.1 uncultured Clostridia bacterium
ACCAGAGTTTTCGCGGAACTTGGTACGTTTGGTAATGTAAAATCACCATCTACACCGGTAATAGCACCAACTTGTGTACCTTTTACCAATACAGAGGCTCCAATAACTGGCTGCCCGTCTTCTTCAGAAATTACAACACCTGTAACCTTCTGGGTTTGGGCAGTTACTAGGCCTATTCCAACAAAAAGACAGGCCAATAACAGCATTAATTTTCTTTTCATAAATTCTCTCTTAAAGTTTAACTTTACATTAATTGTTTCTTTACTCTAACAAAGTGCAAATATATTAATAAAACTGAAACGAACAACTATTTTATTGAAAAAACCTTGTAAATCTATCAATCTGTTAATTAAATACGCTACTTTATGCTTAATAACAGATTTTTCATACTTAAAAAACCTAAACCGGCTTATGTTTACTATCACTATGATTCCCTCTTTCAAGGTGATTTTTCCAAGAAATACACATATTTTAAAACAAAATGGTTAATAAACAAGCTGCTAAAACAAAAAACATACCTGATTTTGAAACAAAATGAGAATTTCCGGAGATTAAATACCAATTAATAGCTAAACACAAAAAGACACTTTTTAGAGATATTAATTCTTATTCTATTCTCACTGAGCACAGAATATCGTCTTATTTGTTATTAGTATTAATTAAAACCAAACAAAATGAGTAAAATTATTTACAATCTAGTGTACAACAGAAAAAGAAGCCTGAATAAAAAAGGAATGGCGTTAGTGCAAGTAGAAGCCTATTTGGACAGAAAGAAAAAGTATTTCTCCACCAAAGTTTATCTAAAGCCAGAACAATGGGACAATAAAAAGCTTATCGTGAAGAATCATCCTAATGCGGATGCACTGAATAGATTGATATATGAATTTATGGCTATGATAGAAAAAAAAGAGTTGGAATTGTGGCAGCAAGGAAGGCGTATTTCATTAGAGTTACTAAAGGAGGTTTTGAGCACAAACGAAAACAAAACCTCTTTTATTTCTTTTTGTAGACAAGAGATAGCAAACTCTGCTCTGAAAGAAAGTACAAAACGAAATCACCTCTCCACTCTTTCATTATTACAACAGTTCAAAAAGGATGTAACCTTTTCTGATTTAACATTCGAATTCATATCCTCCTTTGAATATTTCTTGCAATCAAGAGGCTATCACACAAATACGATAGCCAAACATATGAAGCATCTGAAGCGACATATAAATGTCGCCATCAACAAGGATTATATAGAGATACAAAAATACGCTTTTCGAAAGTACAAGATTAAAACTATAGAAAACAAGCATACGCACTTATCTCCTGAAGAGCTGGAGAAGTTGGAGAAATTAAGCTTGGCTGGCAGATATACTAAATTGCAGAAGACTTTAGATGCATTCTTGTTTTGTTGCTATGCAGGAATGAGATATTCTGATTTTATCAGTTTATCACCCGATAACATCGTGGAGATCCGTCAAGAAACCTGGCTAATTTATAAATCCATAAAGACGAGTACAGAAGTCAGATTACCTCTTTATCTCTTATTCGAAGGAAAAGGGCTTGTTATTCTGGACAAATATCGGGATGACTTACAAAGCTTCTTTCATTTAAGGGATAACTCTAATGTGAACAAAAATTTAATTGTGATTTCCCGCCTAGCCGGTTTATCAAAAAAGATTTCATTTCACACCGCTCGCCATACTAATGCAACTCTATTGATTTATAATGGAGTAAACATTACAACGGTGCAAAAATTGTTGGGGCATAAAAGTGTTAAAACCACACAAGTGTATACGAATGTAATGGATATGACTATAGTACATGATTTAGAAAAGAGCCATGCACTCATGCCTTTGCCTAAAAAAACACGAACTTAGCATAGTCAATACTGCACTTTCATATCATTAGTCATATACTTCTCCTTTAAAGTCTATTCACTCACTATTCTGTTTCAACCTGCTCGCTGCAAACTCACTGCATACGTTTTGCAGTA
>CAUWBF010000024.1:0-6001 GCA_963557785.1 uncultured Clostridia bacterium
AATGCTTCTTCTCCTGAAAATAGCATTCTTCCTAAAAAGCTTCTAACATATGTTTCATCAGGATCTTTTGAATATTGTCTTAACCAGTCTGTTATACTTAAATCAACGTCAAATAGATAATTATTATCTTTTGGGAAATATGTTGTTGTTATTGTAGTTCCCCATTTTATTTCTCCTGAATCAGGTTCCATTTCTCCTGCAAGAATTTTAAATAGTACTGTTTTTGCATTTTCATTATCTGCTAAAAATGCAATTTTGTTATCTTTTTTAACTGAGAAAGATACATTATCAAGTAATTTCTCTCCATCTATTGTTTTTGATAAATTTTTAACTTCTAATATATCATTTCCTACATCTCTATCTGGTTTAAAGTCTACATATGGATATCTTCTGTTTGATGGTTTAATTTCATCTAATTCTATTTTTTCTAGAGATTTTTTTCTAGAAGTTGCTTGTTTTGATTTTGAAGCATTTGCACTAAATCTTGCAATAAATTCTTGTAATTCTTTAATTTTTTCTTCTTTCTTTTTATTTTGCTCTTTCATTTGTTTTAATGCTAATTGGCTTGATTCATACCAGAAATCATAGT
The DNA here is from genome assembly GCA_963557785.1 of uncultured Clostridia bacterium. Classification (GTDB taxonomy): domain Bacteria; phylum Bacillota; class Clostridia; order TANB77; family CAG-508; genus Merdicola. The sequence continues at coordinate 590 of CAUWBF010000024.1, forward strand.
TTCCAGGGTATACCTTAATTTTTCCAAAATCAACATCTGCTATATGAGTGCAAACTTTATTTAGGAAATATCTATCGTGAGATACTACAATTACTGTGTTTTCAAAATTAATTAAAAATTCTTCTAACCAGTTTATACTTTTTAAATCTAAATCGTTTGTAGGCTCGTCTAATAATAATATATCTGGGTTTCCAAATAAAGCTTGTGCTAAAAGTATTTTTACTTTTTCTTTTGCTTCTATTTCACTCATCATTTTTTCATGTTTATCTGGTGATATTCCTAAGTCGTTTAATAGCATTGCTGCATCAGATTCTGCATTCCATCCGTCTAACTCAGCAAATCTTTCTTCTAATTTTGCAGCTTTCATTCCATCTTCTTCTGAAAAATCTGGTTTAGAATATATGCTATCCTTTTCTTTCATGATTTTATACAATTCTTCGTTTCCCATTATTACTGTATCTAAAACTTTATAATCCTCAAATGCAAAGTGATCTTGTTTTAATACAGATATTCTTTCTCCTTTATCTATAGATACATCACCTTTACTAGGTTCTATCTCTCCTGATAATACCTTTAAAAAAGTAGATTTGCCTGCTCCATTTGCTCCTATTATTCCATAGCAGTTTCCTTTTCCAAATTTTATATTTACATCTTCAAATAGTACTCTTTTACCAAATCTAATGGTAACTCCGTTTGCAGATAACATTATTCTTTCCTCCTATTTTTTTATTACTTCGCTATTATACACTATTTATATATTTTTTTCAATTAAAATATTTTATTTACTTACGCGTACGGTATTTTCATTGTTTTTTAATATCTAATTGAATTTATTTTTATATTGTGTTATTTTATTGTGTAAGGGGGGTTTTTTATGTCTTCTCATAAACATATAAAAATTAAAAATAAGTTTAAATTTATTAGATCTTCATTAATATTAATTTTATCTATCATTTTAATAATATTTTTACTTAATTATTTTTCTAACAAAAATAATATAGCTGAAGATGATTCTATTCAAACTTCTTCTGAACTGCCTGTTGAAGAAAAAAAGGATACTACTATAAAGATGTCTATTATCGGAGATATTATGTGTCATAATACTCAGTTTAAAGATGCTTTTAACTCTTCAACAAATACCTATGATTTTTCTTATGTATTTTCTGAAATTGCACCCTACTTTGAAAATAATGATTTAAATATAGGGAATTTAGAAACTACTTTTGCAGGTTCAGGAAGATCATATTCAGGATATCCTACTTTTAATACTCCAGAAGCTTTAGCAACGGATTTAAAAGAACTTGGTATTAATGTTCTTTCTACTGCAAATAATCATTGTATGGATACAGGAAATAAAGGATTGGTAAATACCTTAGATGTTTTAGATTCTGTTGGCATCGATCATATGGGTACTTATAGAACAGAGGAAGAAAGTAATAATGTATTAATTAAAGATGTAAATGGTATTAAAATTGCTTTTTTAAGTTATACTTATGGAACTAACGGTATTCCTGTTTCTTCTAGTAAGCCGTTTTCTGTTAATTTAATTGATAAAGAAAAAATATTAAAAGATATTGCAAATGCAAAATCAAATAACGTTGATTTAATTTGTACTAGTATGCACTGGGGTGTTGAATATTTAGATAGTCCTAATGCTGAGCAACAAGATTTAGCTAATTTTCTTTTTACAAATGGTGTAGATATTATTTTTGGTAGTCATCCTCATGTATTAGAAAAAATGGAAAAAGTTAATGTTACTACTGTAGATGGAGAGAATAAAGAATGTTTTGTAATTTATTCTTTTGGTAATTTCGTCTCAGGACAAGTTAAAAAAAATACTAGAACATCAATTATTCTTAATTTATCAGTTACTAAAAAAGCTGATAATACTATTACTATTGATAATATCAATTATATTCCAATTTACTGTTATACTTCTGGAACTTCAAAGAAATATAAATTAATCGACATAAAAAAAGAATTAGATAATTATAATAACGGTTCTAGTAAATATATTAATTCTTCTAATTATAATTTTTATAAAAATGAATTAGAAAGAGTTCAAAAAGTTCTAAATTGGGAATTATAAAATTAAAAGGATATGTTTATAACATATCCTTTTTTCTTAACCAAGCAATTACTATAAATGTAATTATTGTTGCTACTGCGAGCATTATTATAAATCCTAATGGATTATGTTGAAATGGTAATTCAACATTCATTCCCCAGAAACTTGATATCATTGTTGGAACTGCTAATACTATTGTTATTGATGTTAAAAATTTCATAACTCCATTTAGATTATTTGATATTATAGATGCATATGCATCCATTGTTCCATTTAAAATATCACTATATATTTTACTCATTTCTATAGCTTGCTTATTTTCTATAATTGCATCTTCTAAGATGTCTTCATCTTCTTCATATAACTTTATATTTTTAACTTTTAGTGTTCTTTCCATAACTGCTTCGTTTGATCTTAGTGATGTTGTAATATAAACTAAACTCTTTTCTAAACTTAGTAATTTTAGTAATTCTCTATTTCTCATTGATGTTTTTAATACACTTTCTGCTATTTCTGTTTCTTTGTTTATTCTTTTTAAGTATGTTAAATATTCTGATGAGTTGCTATACATTATTTGTAAAATAAATCTACTCTTTTTATATGTAAAAAATCCTTTTATTTTTCCTTGTTCAAAATTACTTATTAATTTTGTTTCATGTAAAGCTACTGTTATAAAATAGTCATCTCTTACTACAATCATACCAATAGGCATTGTTGTATATACTTCTGTATTGTCTGTTTTCTCTGTAATTGGTACATCTATAATGAAAAGTATTGTTTCATCATTTTCTTCTATATCTATTCTGGCTTTTTCTTCATAATCTAATGCATATCTTATGAAATCTTCTTTTATATCTATTTGTTGACATACATATTTTATCTCATTATCAGTCGGGTTAATCAGGTTAATCCATGTTCCTCTTTCCATATCTTTTACTTTTTCCATTTTATTTGTTTCTACATTCGTTCTGTACATTCTTATCATCTCTAATCACCCCTTCTATTATTTCAAAATAAAAAAGACACCCACTTTTTATTTGAATGTCTTCTCATGGTGCACCATCGCGGGATCGAACCGCGGACCTTCTGATTAAGAGTCAGCTGCTCTACCAGCTGAGCTAATGGTGCTTTTGCACCTTTTTATTATAGCTTTTTATTAGAATTTTGTCAATACTAAGTGTTTTTTTTATGATAGTAGTAATTTATTTTTTGACATTATATCCTATATTATAATATAATTTAATAAATTAATTTATGTAAGGAGAGATTTCTATGATAGGTGCTATGCTTGCTAAAATTAGAAAAGATAAAGGTTTTACTAAATCTGAAATAGCAAAACTTATTGATATAGATATTGGACATTTAACACATATTGAAAAAGGTGAAAGAAATCCAAGTATTAAAACATTAAAGCGTATTTGCAGAGTTCTAGATATTCCTTATCAACCATTGTTATACACATATGATAAAGATTTAACTCAAGATGAAATAAATAATAATATTATATCCCATATATCATACAGAAAAATATTAGCTATTGATGATATAAATAGTCTTAGCAATTTTATAGATTGTCCTACTCATAATCCTTCTGCATGTTTTGCTATAAAAATAAATGATGATTCAATGTTAAATACTTTTGATTTAAATACTTATGCATATGTTGAATTAAATTCTCCTATGCAAAATAATGATATTGGTCTTTTCCAATATGAGAATAAAATTGTAATTAGAAAATTAATGATTAAGCAAAGTTCATATACTTTAAAAGCAGATAATCCTGATTATCCTGATATTAAAATTAAAAATTTTGATAAATTTTATATTATTGGTAAAATTCTTAGATAATTTTTATTTTTTTAATATATTTTTGTAAAAAAGTATTGAATATTGTAAAAATAAATAATATAATACCTTTGTATAATCAAAAGATAAATAAGGAGAAATTTTAAATGGAGTTAACAAAAAATATATTTTTTAATACAGATAAATTAGTTGAAGGAGCTACTGTAAAAGTTTCATATACTGGCGAATTCTTTCAAAATAATGCTGAAGAAGTTTATATTCATTATGGATTCGGTTTACTATGGGAAAATGTTAATGAATTAAAAATGGAAAGGACAGAATTAGGTTTCCAAACAGAATTAACATTAACAGGAACTGATTCTTTAAATTTCTGCTTTAGAGATTCAAATAATAATTGGGATAATAATTTTAATGCTAATTATACATTCCCTATAGAAACAGTTTGTACAGATTTAGTTGTAGCAGATGAAAATACATCTCTAGCTAAAACTAGACGTTTACGTAGAACTTATATATGGAATAAAAAATTAAAATTAGCTGTTTATAAAATAATAACATACTTACCAAAATTAATATCTGGTAATTATAAAAGAAAAGTTACTAATGAAGATTAATAAATAAAGGTACACATTTAAAATGTGTACCTTTTTAAATTTATATTCCCCATCCCCCGTTTATAGATATTATTTGTCCTGTTGTATATTCATCTTTTATTAACCACTTAATACATTTTGCTATATCTTGTGTTCTACCTATTCTTCCCAACGGAATTTCTTCTTCTATATTTTTAATATCTTCTTTACTTAAATTTTTATTCATATCGGTATCTATTATTCCTGGAGCTATAGAGTTTATTCTTATATTTGATGGTCCTAATTCTTTTGCTAATGATTTTGTCATAGCATCTATTCCAGCTTTTGAAATTGCATAATGGCTTTCACATGATGCTCCTATTAATCCCCATATTGAAGATATGTTTATAATACAACCATTTTTCTTGTTTATCATATATTTTACTGTTTCTTGTGTTGTATAAAATACTGATGTTAAATTTGTATTCATCATATTCTGCCAATCTTCATCTGTTATATCTGTAAATAATTTTACTTGATCTATTCCTGCATTATTTATTAATATATCTATTTTTCCATATTTATTAATTGTAAAATTAATTAATTTTTTAACTTCTTCTCTTTTAGATACATCTGCCTTAAATATATCTATATAAATGTTTTCTTTTTCTAAGCTTTCTTTTATATCTAATGCATTTTTTTCAGATTTATTATAGTTTAATATTACTTTGTAACCTTCTTTTGATAATTCTTCTACTATCTCTTTTCCTATTCCTCTTGAACCACCAGTTACTATTACTATCTTTTCATTCAAAAACTCCATTTTATATCTCCTTACAAATATATAAAAACAAAGAGTTAGACAAGTTTATACAAGCCTAACTCTAAGTATATGGAGCCACTTGTCCGAATCGAACGGACGACCTACTGATTACAAGTCAGTTGCTCTACCAGCTGAGCTAAAGT
>CAUWBF010000025.1:0-1842 GCA_963557785.1 uncultured Clostridia bacterium
TGTATGGATGGGGTCTTAATAACTATGCTCAATTACAAAAAGTAACAACAATAGGAGTATACAATTACTTAGTAAGATTAGGTCAAGTTGGAGAGACAATTAAAGTTGTACATATAATTGAAGGAGAAAATAAAGAATTAAATCTTAATAGTGATGATTTAATAGAAGGATTTAATATCTACAATCAAAAAGAAGCAACATTAAAATATGAATTAAATAATGAAGAAGATAATATTGTAGCAACAGTAAATGAATCAGGAGTAGTAACAGGAGAAAAAGAAGGAACAGTAAAAGGAAAAATAACATCAACTACAGGATTTAGTATAGAATTAGCAGTAGTAGTAGAAAAAAATGTAGCAAAAGTAGTAAATGGAGAAAACTTTACTGTAGCACTAAAAGAAGATGGCTCAGTTTGGGCATGGGGAAATCAATCAAATGGAAGACTAGGAAATGGAGTATCTACAAATAGTAACATAATAGATCCAGTAGAAGTAAAACAAGGAAAATATGAAACATATGTAACAAATGAAGAAACAGGAGAAACAGCAACAAGATTTGTAGAAGATAAAGCATTAACAGATGTAATAGATATATCAGCAGGACCAAACTTTGTAGTATCACTAAAAAGAGATGGAACAGTATGGACTTGGGGATATAATGGATATGGACAATTAGGAGATGGAACAGTAACAGAAAAAGTATATGCAACACAAGTAAAAATAGACGCAAATACATACTTAGAAAATATAGTAGATATAGCAGCAGGAGATATACATACAGTAGCATTAAAGACAGATGGAACAGTTTGGACTTTTGGAAATAATTCAAATGGACAATTAGGAAGAGCAGGAAATAATATTCCATATGCATGGAGATCAGATATATATGAAAAAATAATAAAAGTAGAAGCAGGATATAGAAGAACAGTAGGATTAAAGATAGATGGAACAGTATGGAATTGTGGATATAATGGAGAAGGACAATTTGGAAATAAAGTTACAACAGGAGATAGTGGTAACCAAACAGCACAAAGAGGAAGTATGACAGAAGTAATAGATATAGTAGCATCAGATGGAAATACAATATTTACAAAAGAGGATGGAACAGTATGGATAACAGGATATAACGGATATGGACAAATAGGAAATGGAACAACTACAAATGTGGCAACACCAATACAAATAGAATTACCAAGAAAAGATGAACAAGGAAATATAACATATGAAGTAAGTAAACCAAATGAAATAAAAAGAATAGGAACATTAAGATATACAACATATGTAGTAACAGAAGATAATACAATATATGCAACAGGAAATGGAGAACAAGGACAAATAGGAAATAATAACTCAGCAAGAGTTAATAGATTTACAGAAGTACAAGATGTAAATAAAGAAATATTTAATACAGGATTAGATATAGATAAAATAGTAAATTCATCAGTATATGGAACAACAGCATATGTAATAACATCAGATGGAGCAGTATATGGATGGGGACTAAACACAAGTAATCAATTACAAAAAGTAACAACAATAGGAGTATATAACTATGCAGTAAGATTAGGACAAGTAGGAGAAAGAATAAAAGTACAACACATAAAAGTAGGAGAAGAAATAAATGTAGCAGTAGATTCATCATACTTAATGCAAGGATATAACCTATATACATTTGAGAATGCAACATTAACATATACATTAAATAATCCAGAAGTAGCAGAGATAGATAGTAAAGGAAAAGTAACAGGAAAGAGTGAAGGGACAGCAAAAGGAACAATACAATCTAGCAATGGATTTAGTATAGAATTAGCAGTGGTAGTAGAGAAGAATGTAGCAAAAGTAG